>NZ_FQZT01000009.1 GCF_900142125.1 Malonomonas rubra DSM 5091 | reverse complement strand
AGTTCGCGCTCAAGTCGCTTGATTTTCTGGGCGGGAGTCTCTTTGTCTTTGGGTGATTGGGGCATAACGTGCCTCACAGGCTGGGTCCAGTCCATCTTTCCATGCTTTCTCAACCATGTTAGCACGGTTGAGCGCCCCTGAATGCCATAGATCTTCTGAGCTTGCTTGTAGCTCATGTCGCCTTTTTCTACGGCATCAACCACCTTCAACTTAAAGCCCATGGTGTAATCACGCTGAGTACGTCTCTTTCGCTGTCTGTCTGACTTGTCCATCATAAGCCTCCAAGGTGTAAACTTATTTCAGGACGGGACAGAACCAATAAAAAGAGCCGCCCATTTCCAGGCGGCTCTTTTATCAACCTCAACTTGCCAGCAAATTCAACAGCAACAGCTTGCCTTCAGTGACGTAAGGATCTTCAGCGATTTCCTCATCGAGGCTTGGTGGATCTTTGTCTTTATCATTATCCATGCCGGCGCCCATCGCGCTGTGGGGGGACAGACCTTCTTCGGCATTTCGCAGTTTTTCCCGCTCTGCAACCATATCGCTCAGCCGCAAAGATTGCTCAGTCTGCTCCCGGCGGGCATTCGCCTCTTCAGCTGCGACAATGATCTCGTGAAAATCTTCACTTTTTCCCAGCCGCATACTGCTGAGCTGCTTCAGCTTATCAATGTTCTGGGGCGAGGCTTTCCAGCGCTGATAATCGGCGGAGCCGATATGGTCCCAGGTCAATGCATAATCGAGGTATTTTTCGCCACTCTCCAGCCCGTCGAGTCGCGACGGCAGGACCACGTCCGGGGTCACCCCCTTCTCCTGTGTCGATTCACCACTGATGCGGTAGAACTTCTGAATCGTGACTTTCACCGCCCCGAGCGGCATGTACTTCTCCATCCCGCGCAGGTTAACATAACGATCGAGATCGAGCAGCGCCTGTACCGTCCCTTTGCCATGGGTGTGTTCATCACCGACAATCAGGGCGCGACCGTAATCCTGCAAAGCACCGGCGAGGATCTCTGATGCCGAGGCGCTGAAGCGATTGACCAGCACGATCATCGGGCCATCGTACTCGATACCGCGATCGTCGTCGCTCATCACCCGGATGCGACCATCACCGCTACGCACCTGCACGACCGGGCCGGTTTTGATGAACAGACCGGTCACACTGACAGCATCGGACAGGGAACCGCCACCGTTGTTGCGCAGGTCAAGAATCAAACCGGAGATGTTTTCTTTCTTCAGTTTTTTCAGCTCATCACGCAGATCGTCAGTAACATTGCGATTGGTCTTACCGCTGTAATCACGATAAAAAGAAGGAATCTTTACATAACCGAAGGTCCGCTTGCTCTCTTCGTCCCGGATAGTGGTTCCCTTGGCGAATGTTTCTGAAATTTCAACCACGTCGCGGACAATCGGAATCACCAGACGGCGACCGTCCGGCTTCTTCACCGACAAACGCACCTCGGTCCCCTTTTTGCCGCGAATCAGCGCAACCGCATCGCGAATGCGGGTATCGGTGATATCGACCGGCTCGGCGGAGCCTTCTCCGACCTTCAGAATGATATCGTCGGCTTCCAGCTGCCCCTGCTTGTAAGCAGCGCTGCCGGGGATGATTTTCACTACTTTGATGTAGCCGTCATCTTCGCGCAGGGTGGCACCGATCCCTTCGAGCGACCCGCTCATCTGGATATCGAAATCCTCTTTGCCTTCTGGCGGCAGATAACTGGTGTGCGGATCGAAAGCGCGGGCGATGGCGTTTAGATAGCGATCGTAGTGATCCTGAACCGTCTCGTCACGCATCCGCTGGAACATGCTTTGATTCGCCTTGGCGACCTTTTCTTCCGCTTGCTTCAACAGCTCCTGTTCTTTTTCCGCCGTTACCGGGAGCAGGGCCCCGTCATCATCGACACCCACCTCGTCTTCACGCAGGTTGAGGTAGCGCGAAAGAATCTGGAATTTAAGAATTTTCCGCCAACGCTCGCGCAGCTGTTTCTCGTCGGCAACGAAAGTCAGCTTCTCCGGATCGGTCTCCAGCGCCTCTTCCAGCTGATAATCGATCTTCTCCTGCAGCAATTCTTCAGTCATCTTCTCTACCTGGTCAATGCGCTGAATCAGCAGGTTGCGGCCAGTCTTCGGCAATTCCAGCCGGCCACGGCGGATCGAGTCATCGATCAGATCCTGGTACCCTTTGAGTTGGGCAACATCTTCCAGCAGCAGAAAACGTTTCTGGAAATCGAGCTGCTTCAGGTACAGATCGAAAGCAGCATGCGACAAATTGTCATCAGTCGGCTTCTGGCTGTAATGGTTACGACTCAACTGCTGCTGGATCATATGGCCGAGCAGCCGCGCCCGGTTGTTGTCAAATTCTTGCGCCTGCTTGCCCCAGCCGATTGTCGGCAGCAACAGGGCCAGAAGCAGAAAGGTCATCAGGATTATTTTTACGTGCCGCATAGAACGCTCTCCAAATCTTTGGCGGAGAAATTTGCCCGGGAAGGTTGTTTTTCCGGACAGAAGATTTAAAATTATTAAGGTAATGTACTCCTGAGCCGTCAGCTCCGCAAGGGCGAATTCCGCATTCAGGACTGTGCATTCCTGCAATAGTACAATTTCCTGCTAGACTTGTTAACCATCAGGTCACACTGCCTATGACTTTGCCGCTCAATGTCGAAGGCGTTGCAGACAACAATCACCGCAGCAATCGCCTGCTTGAGGAGTCGCGGATGAGTGAACAGAGATTTTATCGGCGTATCAGTTTTCACACTGAAGCAAAATTGAATATCAGCGACAACAGTTACCCTTGCGAGTTGATCGATCTTGCCCTGCAAGGGGCCCTGTTCAAAAGCGAACTGGAGTTGCCACTGGCAGTCAACCAGCAGTGTGACATCAGCATCACCCTGCCCTCATCCAACCTGACCCTAGAGTTTAACGGTGAGTTGATCCACCAGCGGGGGGCATTTTACGGCTTCCTTTTCGTCTCGGAAGACGCAGCCACCATGGGCCATTTGCGCCGCCTGCTGGAATTGAACATTGGTGACGGGGACGAGGTCGATCGCGAGTTTCTTCACTGGCTGAAGAAATAGCCTGTTTCTCCTTGCTTTTCGCTTGTCCATGTGCGATCAATCGCCGCCATGGGCCGCTCTGAACATACCAAAGGATTGCTGATTGCCATTGCCGGGGTGCTGATCCTCAGCCCGGATGCACTGATGGTGCGCCTGATCGATGCCGATATCTGGTCGTTGCTGTTCTGGCGCTGCCTGCTGACCGCCCTGACCACTTCGCTGCTGCTGTTTCTGAACTACCGCAGCCGTTTCCTGCAGAGCTTCCGTGCCGTCGGCACGGCCGGTCTTTATTCTGCCAGTACCATTTTGCTCGGCTCAATCCTGTTCGTCAACTCGCTGAAACAGACCGCCGCCGCCAACACCCTGATCATTCTAGCGGCAACGCCGGTCATCAGCAGCCTGTTCAGCTACCTGTTTTTAAAGGAAAAGATCGCTCGCCGTACCTGGCTAGCCATTTTCTGCTGTTTCGGCGGGATCGTGCTGATTTTCTCCGGCAGCCTTTCCAGTGGGTTTCTGCTGGGAGATTTCCTCGCTCTCGGCGCAACCTGCATGTGGGCGACTAACTTGGTTATTCTGCGCAGCGGCAAAGAAGTCAACATGATCCCGGCCAATGTGATCGGCAACCTCAGCGTCCTGCCGATCGCCCTGCTCTGTGGCGCAGCACCGCTGCAAGTTAGCCCACAGGATGCCAGCCTGTTGTTGCTGCTCGGCGGCTTACTGCTACCGGTCTCCTTCGCCCTGATCACCATCGCACCACGCTACCTGCCAGCCCCGGAAGTCAGCCTGATTCTGCTGATCGAGACCATTCTCGGCCCGATCTGGGTCTGGCTGGTACTGCACGAAATTCCCGAATCACTGACCCTGGTCGCCGGATGTCTCATCCTTACCACATTGCTGATTCATACCTTGCTCGGCATGCGAGCTGGCAAAGCCGCCTGAGAAAAGGACTTAGGTTTAATCAGCCGAAAAGCGCTGACGATAGACGGTCGGCGACATGCCGACAATCTGCTTGAAAAGTCTGCGGAACGAGCTGACATCCTCGTAACCAACGGTTCTGGTAATCTGCTCAAGCTGCCACTCACTGCCCGACAACAACTTTTTTGCCTGCTCGATCCGCATACGCTGAACGTATTCCAGCGGCGATTCACCGGTCGCTTTGCGGAAACGGCGCAAAAAGGTGCGCTCGTTCAAACCCGAAGCCAGTGCCAGTTCCTTGACCACCACTTTGCCGCGGAAATTTTTGTCAATCAGCTGTTGTACTTTCAGAATCGGTGCATCACCATGGCTTTTGCTGCCACGGAAATTGACGAAAGGCGCTTGGTCGCGCTTGCTGTTATCAATCAGCATCATCCGCGCGCAAGCCTTGGCCAACTGCTTGGAAGCAAATTTTTCAATCAGGTAAAGCGCCAGGTCCTGGTGGGCACTGGTCCCGCCAGCACAGAGATAGTCCTCGCCGTCAATGATCAGACGATCTATGTCCAACGTGATCTTCGGATAACGGCGGCGAAAGCGGTCAGCCAGCTGCCAATGGGTGGTTGCTTCACGACCTTTTAACAAACCAGTCTCTGCCAGCAAAAAGGCACCGGAACAGGCGCTGGCGATGATCGCACCGCGCTGCGCCTGCTGTTTCAGCCAGGCAATCAACTCTTTCTGTTCGAAAAGCTGCTCTGGTCGGCCCATCATCCCCGGGACCAGGATCAAATCGGCATCCTGGCATTCGGCCAGCGAACGATTCGCTGACACCGGCATACGGTTGAAACTGGTCACCGGTTCACCGTCGAGGGCGACGATTTCGTGGCGGCAAAACGGCGGCTCTTTCCGGCGCCGCTGTTCCCAGTTGGCAATAGTAAAAAGATCGAGCTGTCCGGCGATCCCGGAGAGCAGGCAGTTATCGTAGGCGAGAACGGCAATTTTGCGCATATTTATTTCCTTTAAAGCATTTTTTAGGCGATTATAGACACAAAAAGACGGCTTCTCAAGAAAATAAATCTTCGCAGAAAGTCATTTTTTCAAAGCATTTAATGCCACCCTTACAGCACCCTCTTCGGCCTGTTTTTTCATCTCGACATTCACCTTTTCACTACTGCAACGCTCAGCCAGAACAGCACAGACGCAGGCGGCGGAAAAACCGTAGACCAGCCCCATTTTGAACAGGGTTGCCGCTTCCATTTCGTAGTTGAGGATTTTCAGCTGCCGGTACTCTTCGGTCACCCCCTGCAGCGATCGCAGCAGCTGCGGGTTGGCGGAATCGGTGCGCTCCTGGCCCTCGTAAAAGGTATCAACACTGGCGGTCACTCCAAGATGATAATCGAGCCCCAGCCTCTGTGCGGCCTCGACCAGCGCAACGGTCAAAAAAGGGTCAGCAGCAGCCGGGTAATCGCGCGGAGCGATATCAGCAGCAGCGCCCTGACGGCAAAGTGCAGCCTGCGAAATCACCAGGCTCCCCACCTTGACCTGATCGGCAATCCCGCCACAGGTACCAACCCTGATAATCTGATGAAGACCGACCTGAACCAGTTCGTTGACCACAATCGACAGGGATGGCGCACCCATGCCGGAGGTCGCAGAGATGAATCTTGTTCCGTCCGGCAACCTGCAAAGATAGCTGTTGAGACCACGATTTTCCGATAAAACCTGCAGGCAGTCGACACCGTCGGTCTCTTGTGCAATCCGTCGTGCTCGCTGCGGATCACCACAGAGCAGGACAGCCTGCACCTGTTCTCCCAGGTCCTGTTTGCTGAAACCGATATGATAAAGTTGAGATTCGCCCACTTCAGACTCCGGCAGTTTTTTCGCCCTCTTCACTTAAAGCGTCGTGCACAGCTTGACAAAGTTGGTCGATGCTGTAGGGCTTGCTGATAAAACGGGACGCACCGAGTTTCAAGGCGGCCCGAACCTCTTCACTTTCCGAGTAACCGCTGGCAATCAGTGCCTTTTGGCCAGGATTACGTGCAACAATTCTGCGGTAAGTCTCACAGCCATTGATCCCCGGTTCCATCAACATATCGATCACCAGCAGATCAACCGGGGTCGCAGCGACATAGGAAATCGCCTCTTCCCCGCTGCTGGCAGCAATCGGCTGATAGCCAGCCAACTCCAGGATTCTGCAAGCGATATCCCGCATATGTTCTTCGTCATCCACGACCAGAACGCGCTGCCCTTGACCGGAGAAGGTTGGCAATTCTTCTGTCACTTCGCCAGCAGAATCGTTACCGCTGTAAGCAGGAAAATAGAGATAAAAAACGGTTTCGCCTGGGTTGCTGCTGACAAATATTCTGCCGCTATGGTCTTTCACCGTATTCCAGACAACAGTCAGTCCGAGGCCGGTGCCGCTTTTCCCCATCACTTTTTTGGTATAGAACGGCTCGAAAATATGTTCGATATCAACTCCCGAAATTCCGGGGCCGTCATCTGCAACCTGCAGAACGACATACTTGCCATCTACCAAGTGGTGACCGTTGCGACTTTCGCCAACAACCGTTTCGTTCCAGCTTGTCAAGGTAACCCGGCCTTTACCAGCCATCGCTTCAACAGCATTGTTCACAAGGTTCATCAGGCATTTCTTGATATGCACCGGTGAAGCAAGAATCGGTACCAAGTCAGTGGTCAGGTCGGCATCGATCGAGCCGTTTATGAAATGTTTTTTCGTGTTCAAGCATTCTGGAGACTCGAGATACTCCGCAATCAGGTGATTCAGGTTGATCTTTTCCCGCACGCTGGCAGCTCCTCTGGCAACCGTCAACATATCGGCAACAATCGCCACCCCCCGTTTTCCAGATTCGAGAATGGTCTGCAACGGCTTGCGCAAATCACTGTCTGCTGGCAGTTTCCGCAGTATCAGCTCTGGGTAGCCGGTTATTGCCGCAAGAATATTGTTCAGATCATGGGCGACACCGCCAGCCATCAGGCCGATCGCCTCCATCTTCTGCGCCTGGTACAGCTGTTTCTCCAGGTTCAGCCGATCGCTTTCCGCCTGACACCTCTCAGTAATATCTTCAGCGATTCCCAAGAGATATTCCGGTGTTCCATCCGCATCCAGGATCGGAATCTTCTTGGTATGCATCAACCGCTCGCCTTTGTTCCTGGTCGAAACCTTCTCCCTGGCGATACTGAGCATTTTTTTATTTTCGAGCACCTTCCGGTCTTCGGCGATAAAGAAGTCTGCCTCTTCTTTACTGAACAGGTCGTAATCGTTTTTTCCGAGCAGATCCTTTTCAAACAGCCCGGTCAGTTTTTCTCCCGCCCGGTTAAAGCGCAGATAACGCAGCTCTTTAGCATCTTTGACAAAAGTAACATGGGGTATATTTTCGATAACGGCATTCAGGAAACTCTGCTGCTTCTGCGATTCTTTGTTCGCCTGCTCGGCTCGCAGCCACGCCTGCTCAACTTTGCGCTGTGTTCGATCGACCCTCACCAGCCAGACGTACATACCGAGCCCAGCGATAACAGCCAGACACAGGCCCAGGCTGCGAAACCACCACAACCGGGGGGAGGGCTGCAGCCAGCCACCGAGCGGAATCGCCGCCAACTGCCAACTCCCTTCAGGCAAATTGACGTCAAGCAGGACCGGTTGCCGTTCAAAAATCTCTGTCGCCCCTTCGATAACGTCACCAGCGGCGCCTTTGCCATCAACACCACGGAGTGCAACCTGGAACTCGTCAGCGAAAGCATAATAACCCGCGGCGCGCAATAACCTGTCTTTATCGATAACGATACTGGCCATGCCCCAATAGGTTTTGTCACCTTCGCTCTCGCCTTTGTCGATATAAATCGGGGTTCGACTGATAAAAGCAACGCCCCCCTGAACCAGATTAACCGGCCCGGCTACAACTGTTTTATGCGCTTCGATCGCCTGCTTGACGGATGGCCACTGCGTTTTGTTCTTTGTGTAATCCAGCCCGATCGCCCGCTCGTTTCCTTCCAGTGGATAGACAAAGGAGACGATATTATCTGGCGCAATGCCAATATTGATGATGGAATGACGATGCTGAAGAAGATTGTTCGCCCAGCGCTGAAAGCTGTCCTGAGAGAGTCCAGAATGGGTCGCGATATAGGCAATAAGCCCGCGTGTCAGGTAAAAATCGACGTTGATACCTGCTTCAATTTCTGCCCGTAGCTGACTCAGCCTGCTGGTGGTCTGGGAACGCAGCACCTCCCGGTAACGCTGCTTTTCTGCATCCTCAACAAAAAACAGGAGCAAAACTAGTAACAGGAAAACCAGAAAACCGATCAATGGAGCAGCGGTTTTTTTCTTCATGGCAACATCCCATCGCAGGTTGCAACTTAAGCTTGGTTCAATTTGAAAGTCTAACACAATTATTAACTATTGCTTACGCTTTGCCGCATGCTAATTTGGAGAAAAAGGCACATACAGAGGGAGAATATGGACCAGAAGCGTCGGTGCCCCTGGGTCGATCTGAGCAAACCGGACTACATCCGTTACCATGACGATGAATGGGGCGTACCAGTGCACGATGACCGCACCCAGTTTGAATTTCTCACCTTGGAATCAGCACAGGCCGGGTTGTCCTGGTATACCGTGCTGCGCAAGCGTGAAAACTACCGGCAGGCTTTCGCCGGTTTCGACCCGGAGCTTATCGCCCGGTTCGATGATAAGAAGATTGCCGAGCTTTTGCAGAATCCGGGCTTAATCCGTAACAGACTGAAGATCAACGCAACGGTTAACAATGCGCAGAAGTTTCTGCAGGTTCAGGACGATTTCGGCAGTTTCTGCGATTATATCTGGCGTTTTGTTGACGGCGAGCCGATCGACAATGCACCGCTTAGCGGAAATGAAATCCCAGCAACGTCGAAAGAATCGGACCTGTTGAGCAAAGACCTGAAACAACGCGGTTTCAAGTTCATCGGCTCAACTACCATCTACGCTCACATGCAGGCGACCGGGCTGGTCAATGACCACACCATCGACTGCTTCCGGCGCAAAGAACTGCTGTGATTTCCACGTATATTCGCCTCTACTTGGTCGCCTTCTTCTGGGGCGGCACTTTCGTCGCCGGGCGCAGTCTCTCCGGTGTGGTCGATCCGGTTTCGGCGGCCTTTTTCCGCTTTGCCATCGCCTCACTGTTGCTGCTGGCCATCACCATCACGCGGGAATCTCTGCAACGCATCGATGTCAAGCAACTGCTGGTGGTGATCGCCCTCGGCGCTAGCGGCATTCTTGCCTACAACTTGTTCTTCTTCAACGGCCTGACCCTGATCGCTGCTGGACGCGCTTCACTGATCATTGCGCTTAACCCGGTTTTTATCACCATCGCTTCAGCGCTGATCTATCGTGAACCGCTGCCGAAACGGCGCATACTCGGCATTTTTCTCTCGCTCAGCGGTGCCATCATCGTAATAACCCGAGGACAACCTCTGACAGTATTTGATAGCGGTATTGGCCGTGGCGAATTGTTGATATTCGGCTGCGTCATCTCCTGGACGCTCTACTCGATCATTGGTAAAACAGCGATGAAAGGGCTTTCCCCGCTGGTTTCGGTCTGCTACTCGTCAATTGCCGGAACTATTCTACTTTTCTGTGCCATGCTGCTACAGGGAGATCTGGCAGCTGTCGTCAATTATCCACCGAAAGCCCTGATTGCGCTTCTCTATCTCGGAATGTTTGGCACCGTCATCGGCTTCCTCTGGTATTTTCAGGGAATTCAGATCATAGGAGCATCACGAGCGGCGGTCTTCATCAACTTCGTTCCGGTTAATGGCGTGCTATTGGCAACCCTGATTCTGGGTGAGCCCTTGACCTTCTCACTGCTGACAGGAGGGGCACTGGTGGTCACCGGCTCCTACCTGGCAAACTCTACCCCCAGAAAAAGCTAAAATATCTATCGGAAAAAAGACTGACATCCTCCCCTGGCTATTGATTTTATCAATTTCACAAATCGGTCACATAAATATACAATTGCATCATCAAATAGATTCAGGGTTGCCGATGCGAGGGAAAATCAACAATATCGAGCTTGTTTACGAGCAAGGCTCCAGTGCTTTAAACGAAGACAGCCTGACATGTTCAGACAACCTGTTCGGTGTGTTTGACGGCGCATCAAGTCTGGTTTCTGATCGCTACCTCGGTAAAACCGGAGCATGGTGGGCGTCCCGCCTCGTCAGCCAGGAATTTTCCAGAAACGATTCATCTCTCTTCGAACTCGGTTCACGGGCCAATAAAAAGCTACAACTGCAGATGACCGCAATGGGCGTTGAAAGCTCCGATCGCCTTAAAAGCTGGAGCACCAGCGCCGCCGTATGCCGCTTGCAGGACGATTCCATCGAGTGGCTGCAAAGTGGAGATTGCCAGATCCTGGCAATTGAAGAGTCCGGTGCTTGTCGCCTGCTCACCAGCTACCATAATCACGATCGGGAAACCCTGCAGAAGTGGCAGCAACTGTTGGCGGACAACACTCCCCAACCCCGTGAAGCCCTTCACCCCCAACTGGTGAAAGTGCGCCGCCAGATGAACAGTTCTTATGGTGCCCTGAACGGCGAACAGGCTGCGCTCGATTTTTTCCAGACCGGCTCATGCTCTTTGGCAGGAATAGCGCACCTGTTGATTTTTACAGACGGGCTCTTCCCGCCCGGTGAGAACCCGGCGGAAGAACCGGATTTTTGCTGGCTGGCAGATTATTATCAGCAAGGCGGACTGGAAAAAGTCAAACAGGAAATCCGCAAACGGGAGAAACACGACCCGGAATGTCGTCGCTATCCCCGTTTTAAAATGCATGACGACATCGCAGCAGTCGCTATCTCATTTCAGCAATAGCTGATTATAAAGCGTTTCGATTTTAGAAAAAATCCCCCCCCAGGAGTATTCCTCCAGCAACGACTGAATCTCCGTCGGGAAAGACTGGTTCCGCTCTTTTTTCAGTGACCGAATCTGAGCTTGCAGAGCTCTTCGCAGCGCAGAGATAAAAACCTCTTCACCCTCCTGTGCCGGCGAATCGATTCCAGCCATTTTCGGCAAGTTCACCAGTTCAATCCATGGCGAGTTCAGGTTGCCGAACAACTCCACCACTCCCGGGAGTGCAGTGGTAACAAGACGACAGCCCGAGGCGAGTGCTTCCAGTAAAACCAGCGGCAAGCCTTCGAAAAATGAGGGCAACACGAACAGGTCAGATTGGCGCATCAGTACGGCAAGCTCCTGCTGTTCAAGGTTGCCATGGATCATAACTTTTTGCCCGAGCTGCTCAGCTAACTGCAGAATGTCCTGCTTTTCATGGCCGTCACTGTCACCAACCAGGTGAAAAATAAAATCCTCCTCCAACGGTAGCAGAGCCTTCAATAACCAGGGCACCCCTTTCGCCCGGCTGAGTTTGCCGGCATAAATAATCTGCAATCTGCCGCTTTTACCTGCCGTAGAGGGAGAAAACTTCTTTCTGTCGTATCCAGCACCAACAATGTGAATCTTGCCAGCATCTATTCCGTAAAGCTGATGAATATCTTCCTTTTGCGGCCCGCTAAGCGCACAAACAGCATCAACCTTCCGGCACCCCTGCAAAACCTCCTGCTGCAGGTGACGGCAATTGACAAACTGGCGCAGATCTGAACCATGACAACTGACCAGCATGGGAATCTGCGGGCATCGCTGCCGGGCCAAAGAGGTCAATAGCCAGAGATGGTGGGAATGGATCAGGTCCGGCTGCCAGCGTTTGACCGCATCTTCAAGGCAGGCGGAAAAGCAGTCTTGATAAAGTTGCACATCCGATGCCGTCAATTCACTGAATCGCGTACTCGGGTAGGGCATGACATCGCTCATGCCAACAATCGGAAAGGGTAGGTCCTGCTCGAACTGGACGACGCAATAATCATGACTGGCCAGTTTTTTCAGCTGAACCCGGCTCTCGTAGTCGCCGGGAACCCCGGCCAGCAGATAGTTATGATACCCATGCAGTTCGGCGTGGTTCAGCAGCGCCTGCAGATAGACACCGCTTCCGGTTGCCGCTGGCAATTGACTCAGGATATGAAGAATTTTGAGGGGAGAGCGTTCGGGCATGCTTAGTTGAGTAGCATATCAGCGCAGCTTTCGCCAAGCTTCCATGCCACCTTCGTAATTCTTTGCCGTTTGTAACCCGGCGAGTTCGTGTACCGTCCAGGCGTATGCGGAACGGATACCGCCTGAACAATAGTAAGCAACCGGCTTTTGCGGATCGATGCCATGCTTCTGCAGCAAAACCGTCAGTTCCTGCCGACTGAGCGGGCGATGATCTTCTCCACGATAAAAATTTGTCCAGTCGATCCGTACCGCGCCTGGAATCGAACCGCGTAGCCACTCGAAGAAGGAGCGGGTGTCGACCAGTTGCAGCTCCGAAGACTGCACCAATTCTGCCGTTTTTATATCGAGTTCGCTCCGCTCCGTAACCTTGTATTTCACTGGAGAGATTGCCGGCAGGGGTGCAGCGACCAACTCACCACGCTGCTTTTTCCACGCCTGCACGCCACCATCGAGCAGGTAAATCTCGCCGCGATGGCCCAAAACGCGCAACAGCCAACAGGTCCAACCTTCACCGCCCCAACTGCTGTCGGCATCACCGTAAATCACCAGCGAACTTGACTCGTCAATACCAAGCTTGCCAAGCTGTACTGCAAGTTCCTCGTTAGCCAACTTGCGATATGCGACATCCTGCTGATCGGTCGCCGTGGTGCTCTGCCAGTCGAGAGGCAAGGCGCCCGGAATATGCTCTTTTTGCCACTGTTCAAAGGGGCGGGCATCGAGAATCTTCACCTGATCCTGCAACTGGTGCAGCTGCTGCGGTTGCAGCAGCTGCACCAACGCCCCCTCGCTTGTCAGTGGCAGCAGGAATAACAGCAGTACCAGGAACCGGGTAAAAAGAGGCATTACTTCACCGTACCAACCTCATAGTCAGCACCTTTCCAGGCAAAAATGCCGCCGGGATAGCGGTAGACGTTTTTGTAGCCAAGCTTCTTCGCCCAGACAGCCCCGTTATGGCTGCGGGTGCACTTAACAAAACCGCAGTAGACAACAATCAGCTTGTCTTTGTCGGCGCCAAGCAACGCTTCATAGTCCTGCTGCGATTTACCGTCGGTCTCTTTGCTGTCCCATTCGTTCATGTCGGGAATCGGAAAGAGGAACTGCGCGGCACCAGGGACGTGGGCCTTTTTGTAACTGGATTCAAACGGCATAGTATCGATGATCAGCATCTCTTTGCCGTCATCAATCCATTTCTTCAGCTCGTCGGTGGTGACAACATCGTATCCGCCACGCACGACCTCACGGACCAGCTTGACCGCTGCGGTTTCCGTTTTGACCTCTTTTTCAAACTTGTTATCCCAGGCAGAAACCGGGCTTGCCAGCAAAACAATCAGCAGCAGGGTAAAAATCGAACGCATCTTCAGACCTCCTTGAGAACAGAACAGAATCTGTTGGAATGATTGGCGAAACGCCAGAGATAAAGATAAGCGATAAGCAGCAACAACAGCAGATCACGAAAAAAAGCGCCACGCAGATCGTGAAAAGCGGTTGCCTCCGGATCATCCGGGCCAAAGCAGCCACAATCGATATCCAGACCGAGATAGATCCCGTAACCGAGAACCGCCATAAAAAGCAGCATCAGCAAGGTTGTCGCAGAAAGCGCCCCCTTTTGATCGATCAACAAACCGATGCCGACAATCACTTCGGCAACGATCAGCAAAATTGCTGCAGGGAAAACAAGGGGATCAGGGAGCAGGCCGTAGGCTCCAACCGTTTCGGCAAAGGCTGTCGGTCGATAAGCTTTGCTCAACCCGGACCAGAGGAAAACTCCGGCCAACAGACAGCGGCCGAGAAGATAAAAGACCTCAGCGAAACGGTTCTGTAGAAATTTGGCAGAATTTTGCAGAAACAAAATGTTCTCCCCAATGGCAAACTGGAGAGAATCTTCGGTTATTTATGTGGTTGTGACAAATGGATAATTTCGATAAAAACAATGGTCGCTATCGGTTTTCCCAAACACCATGAAGGCCGATCTCTCCAAGCTGGGCAGAAAAGTCCGTAGGCAGCGATGCGACCAATGAAATCTGTGCGCCACTCACCGGATGTGCAAACTTCAACCGGGTGGCATGCAGCAGCAGGCGATGGCAATTAAACTGTTGACGGAACATGCGGTTATGACTGCTGTCGCCGTAAGTGGTGTCGCCGATGATCGGGTGAAAGATGTGCTTGAAATGCCGCCTGATCTGGTGTCGTCGCCCGGTCGCTGGATGGACGTCGACAAGAGAGTAACGGCTGCTACTGTAACGCCCGACGGCGATCGGCAGCTCGACCTGTTGCACTGTCCGGTAGCGGGTGATCGCCTCACGCGGTTTGTCTGAATTCTGCTGCACCGCATAGGCGGCTTTAATCGGCCCATCAACCAGCGGGTAGTTAATTTCATCGCTGTCGTCGGTCCAGCCACGGACCAGCGCCAGGTAGCTTTTTTCAACCTGATGATCACGAAACTGATCGCTTAACTGACGTGCTGTTGCCGAATCAAGGGCAAACAGCAGAACACCCGACGTCGGCTTGTCGAGCCGGTGCACCGGGTAAACCTTCTGTTTCAGTTGCCGACGCAGCAGCTGCAGGGCAAAACGGGTTTCATGCCGATCGATATTGGTGCGATGAACCAGCAGACCGGCCGGCTTGTTCATCGCCACCAGCCACTGATCCCGGTAAATAATTTCCAACTGTTCCTGCATGCAAACGTCCAATTCTTGACCTTTATTATCCCGCGGGAGTAGATTACCCTCTGCTTTTAATACCATGACAGGAGTTGATTATATGAAAAGAATACTTTTTTTGGCGGGATTGTTCTGCCTGATCCTGGCACAAGCCGGCCTCGCAGCTGGCTACACCGTATCTTTCAATCAGATTGTCGAACACCCGGCGCTGGACGCCACACGTCAGGGGGTTAAAGACGAATTGAAAGAACAGGGCTTCAATGTGCAATATCACGACCACATCGCCCAAGGGAATATCGCGACCGCCAACCTGATCGCCAAACAGATCCTCGGCGAACAACCGGATGTCGCCGTCGGTATCGCAACCCCGACTGCCCAGGCATGTGCCCAAGTGCTCAAGGAGATTCCGGTGGTGTTCGGGGTTGTCACCGATCCGGTTGGCGCCGGGCTGGTTCAGTCGCTGGAAAAACCGGGCGGCAATGTGACCGGCACCTCCGACATGAGTCCGATCGACCGTCAGCTGGAGTTAATCCTCGAATTCATGCCCAACCTGAAAAACCTCGGTGTTATTTACAACTCGGGCGAGGCAAACTCCGTTACCCTGGTACGGGTCCTTAAAGAAGAAGCCAGCAAACGCAACATTCAGGTTGAAGAAGCAACTGTCAGCAATTCCGCTGGCGTTTTTCAGGCCGCCAAAAGCCTGATCGGCCGCAGTGAAGCGGTCTACATCCCGACCGACAACACGGTTGTTTCCGCCTTCGAAGCGATCACCCAGATCGGCTACCAGGCCAAGCTGCCGATCTTCGCTGCCGATGTCGATTCGGTCGCTCGTGGCGCCATCGCTGCGCTGGCTGTCGACTACTATCTGATGGGCCGGCAGACCGGAGAGATGGTCGCACGTGTCCTCAAGGGAGCCAAGCCCGCCGAGATGCCGGTGGAAACTCTGCGCGAATTCCAGATCCACCTGAACCCGGGGTCGGCTGCGCAAATGGGCGTGCAGGTTCCCGAAGCGATTCTGAAAAAAGCGGACAAAATCATCGAATGACCTATTTTGCGTTCATGGGTGCCCTGGAGCAGGGTTTCGCCTACGGCTTCCTTGTCCTCGGCGTCTACCTGACGTTCAGGGTGCTTGATTTTCCCGATCTGACTGTTGACGGCAGCCTCCCGCTGGGGGCTGCCGTTTCTGCCGTTGCCATCAGCGCCGGGATCGACCCCTTTGTGTCCCTGCTGTTCGCTCTGGCTGCCGGTTTTTGCGCCGGAATGGTGACCGGCATCCTCAATACGAAATTCGGCATTCTTCACCTGCTTGCATCGATTCTGACAATGATCGCTCTCTACTCGATCAACCTGCGGGTGATGGGGCGCCCGAACCTGACCCTGCTCGGCAAACCGACGGTCCTCGAGCCACTCACCAACGCCGGAGTCGGCATGTTCAACGCGGCCCCCCTTCTCTTCGGCATCCTCTCTGTTCTCGCTCTGTTGCTTCTTTTCTGGCTGCTGCATACAGCGTTCGGCCTGGCGATGCAGGCAACCGGGGCTAATAAGCAGATGATCACCAGTCAGGGGGTCAACACCGACCGCATCATTATTCTCACCGTTGGGCTTTCCAACGGACTTGCTGCCGCCAGCGGGGCACTGCTCTGCCAAAGCCAGGGGGCGGCGGACGTGAACATGGGGGTCGGCACCATCGTCGCCGGGCTGGCTTCGGTCATCGTCGGGGAAACCTTATTCGGCCACCGCTCCATTGGCCGGGCGCTTTTGGCGGCGCTACTCGGCTCACTCGTCTACCGCCTTGCAATCGCGCTGGCCTTGAGCCTGAAACTTGGCAATTTCTCGTTCACCCCCAGTGATCTCAACCTGCTGACAGCCCTGCTGGTTGTCATCGCTCTGACCTTGCCGGGACTACGGAGAAAGGTGCTGCGCCGATGATTGAAATCCAGGATCTGGTAAAAACCTTTCACCGCGGCAGCGTCAACGAAGTCCTCGCGCTGGCGGGCGTCAACCTGCAGGTACGCCGGGGTGATTTTATCACTGTTATCGGCTCCAACGGGGCCGGCAAAAGCACCCTGCTCAACTGCCTGGCCGGAAGCTACCCGATCGACAGCGGTCAGATAAAAATCGGGGAACGCGAAATCACCCGCTGGCCGGAACACCAGCGCGCCACCCTGATCAGCCGGGTGTTTCAGGACCCTTTGCTCGGCACCTGTGGGCCTCTTTCTATTGAGCAGAACCTGGCGCTGGCCAACCGACGCGGCAGAGTACACGGCCTGAACAAGGGAGTTAAACGCAGTGATCGGAACCTGTTCCGCAAGCAACTCTCGCAACTCGGCCTCGGCCTGGAAAACCGCCTGAAAGACAGTGTCGGCCTGCTCTCTGGTGGACAGCGACAAGCGTTGACCTTGCTGATGGCAACTCTGGTTAAACCCGAAATTCTGCTGCTCGACGAGCACACTGCCGCCCTCGATCCGAAAACAGCCCTGCAGGTTCTGGAACTGACCGAGCAATTGATTGCTGAACAACATTTAACCGCCTTGATGGTCACCCACAACATGCGCCAGGCGCTGCAGCTGGGCAACCGGCTGATCATGCTGCACGCTGGCCGGATCATTCTCGATGTTTCCGGTGATGAAAAAAGCCGAATGACGGTTGAGGATCTGCTGGAGAAATTTTACGCGGTGCGCGGAGAAGAGTTTGTTTCGGACCGGATGTTGCTGGTTTGACCCGGCAAGAGTTTCGCCACGTTAAAGGTAGCCGTGGCGTTTTAAGTGATGTGAACCACGCGTCACGGTGCCGATACCCACCCCCAGTTTTTCGGCAATCTGACGCTGCGGTACCCCCTGCTGCAGCATCTCGATAATCTGCAGGCGATTGGCAACATCTGCCAGCTCACCATAGGTCAGCAAAGCACACAGCGCCCGCTCCATCTTTTCCGGTGAATCGATGTCCAGCAAATGATTGACTAACTTATCGAGGTGTTTTATCTTCGCTTCCATGTACTAGTACATTAGTACAGAGAAAAAAGAAGTCAACACTTTTCTCGCCATGCGCCGCCGCTTCTGTAGCTCCTGAACCGGGTATCGACGCAGGAGTTTATTACAGGAAGATGTTTCAGGATTTTCTCCAATTCAGCTTTTCCGGCCTGACCAGCGGTGCGATCTACGCATTGATCGCCCTCGGTTTCTGCGTCGTCAATAACACCATGGGGATCGTCAACTTCGTTCAGGTCGATTTCGTCTCGCTGGGCGGTATGCTGATGTTCTCCGCCTTGTTCGCCCTTGGCCTGCCGATGGTTCCGGGACTGCTGCTGGCAGTCGCCGGGGTCGGCCTTGTAGCGATGATCGTCGAACGTTTCGGCCTGCGCCCGGCCCGCTCCGACAATCACTTGGTGCTGATCTTCCTCACCGTCGGTCTGTCGATCATCCTGCGCGGCATCATCAAGCTGGTTTGGGGCAAAAATCGTATGGCACTGCCACCGTTGACCCCGGACGAGCCGATCAACATTCTCGGTGCCACGGTGCTGCCACAGGCGCTCTGGATTCTGTTGCTGACGGTCGTTGCTATCGCCCTGTTGATGTGGTTTTTCTATCGTACACCGCTGGGGCTTTCGATGCGTGCTGTCGCCAGCAATACCACCGCTGCTGCGGTGGTCGGCATTCCCGCCGGACGCATCCGCCTGACCAGCTACGCCATCGCCGGTGCCCTCGGTGGACTGGCCGGGGTGCTGGTGACACCAATCACAACATTGAATTACGACGTCGGTGTACTGCTGGGCTTAAAAGGATTCGCTGCTGCAATCCTCGGTGGCTTCGGTTCTTTCCCCGGCGCTATTCTCGGCGGGGTCGGACTAGGCCTGCTGGAATCACTCTCGGCCGGCTATCTCTCCAGCGCGTACAAGGATGTGGTCGCCTTTGCCGTGCTGTTGCTGGTGTTGTTTGTTCGCCCGAAAGGGCTGCTTGGCAAATAAAGGTTAAGAAATGAACGAAGAAATCAAATTACTGATGGGCAACGAAGCGATCGGCCAGGGACTGATCGAAGCCGGGTGCCAGATAGCCGCCGCCTATCCGGGGACTCCGTCCACCGAAATTCTGCAGGCGGTCATCGACAATAAGCAACGTGCCGTCGAACCGCTGCACATCGAGTGGTCGGTCAACGAAAAAATCGCTTTCGAAGTCGCCTTGGCCGGCAGTTACAGTGGAAAACGCTCGGTGGCAGTGATGAAGCAGGTCGGCCTGAACGTCGCAGCTGACCCCTTCATGCGCACCGCTTACCTCGGCGTTAAGGGTGGCATGCTGACCATCGTCGCCGACGATCCCGGTCCACACAGTTCGCAAAACGAGCAGGATACCCGGCTGTTCTGCCTGCAGGGACGCGTCCCGGTCATCGATCCGGCCAGCCCGGCCGAAGCCAAGACGCTGATCCCGGCTGCTTTCGAGCTAGCGGAAAAATACGAGATGAACATCGTGCTTCGACCGACCACCCGCATCTGCCACTCGCGGCAAAACGTCGCTTTGAGCGAACCGGTCAAACTGGAGCGCAAAGCCGATTTCCAAAAAGATCCGGCCCGTTGGTGCGCAACTCCGGCATTCCTTCCGGCGCTGCACCG
Source organism: Malonomonas rubra DSM 5091 (assembly GCF_900142125.1). Taxonomy (GTDB): domain Bacteria; phylum Desulfobacterota; class Desulfuromonadia; order Desulfuromonadales; family Geopsychrobacteraceae; genus Malonomonas; species Malonomonas rubra. Next base: position 129,110 of record NZ_FQZT01000009.1, on the reverse strand, counting down.
CAAGCTGAACGAAAACCTGGAAAAGATCGCCATTGAATCCGATTGGCAGCCGAAACTGACTCCGGGTAACGGCAGCCAACCCCGCACCGCGCTTGTCGCTTCAGGCATCGTTTATGGTAACCTGGTCGACCTTTTGGAAGAATTAGGCCTAGCTGGCCAGATCGACCTTTATCAGGTGCTGATGCCCTATCCCTTGAGCCCGAATTTCAAGCAGCAACTGCATCAGGATTACGACCGGGTGCTGGTGCTGGAAGAGACCTACCCGGTAATCGAACTACAACTCGCCCACCCGGGCGCGGTCGGCAAAGAGACCGGCGCGGTTCCCCGTGAAGGCGAGCTAGTGCCGGACGTGCTGCATCAGGTGCTGGCCGATTTCCTCGAACTGGAACAACCGGCCGAGCTGGCGGACGAGCGACGCGGCCAGCGTCCTTCTCTCTGCCCCGGCTGCCCGCATCGTGCCGCCTTCTACAGCATCAAAAAATGTTTCCCGCAAGGGATTTTCCCCTCTGATATCGGCTGCTACACCCTGGGGATGAACCTGGGCGCGGTCAACACCGTGCACTGCATGGGCGCCTGTATCAGCCAAGGAGCCGGTTTTTACCAGACTTACGCCCAGGACGGCGACTTCCCGACCGTAGTGGTGACCATCGGCGACTCGACCTTCTTCCACGCCGGCATCCCGGCAATGGTCAATGCCGTGGTCCAGCAGGCGCGGATCATCGTCGTCATCCTCGACAACGCCACCACTGCCATGACCGGCGGTCAACCGGTACCTCACATGGGCGTTGCCGCCGGCGGCAAGAAAACCAAGGCGATCGCCATCGAACCACTGGTCAAAGCAAGTGGGGTCGATTTCCTCGAAACCTGCGATCCCTACGATCACCAGCAGTTCGAACGACTACTCAAACAAGCCGACGATTACATCCGCAGCCCCGAGGGGGGCGTTGCGGTGCTGATCTCGCGCCACGGCTGCATCATGGACCCGAGCGTGCGTAAAGCACAGGACTCGACGATTATCACCATCAACGACAAATGTATCGGCTGCCGCAAGTGCACCAACGCCTTCGAATGCCCGGCGCTGATCTTCGATACAGAGCAGAATGTCGCGCTGGTTGATCAGGATCGCTGCATCGGCTGCGGCACCTGTCTCCCGGTCTGCCCGGTCGATGCCATCGTCAAGGAGGAGAAGTGATGAAACAGCAGATCATCGTCAGCGGTATCGGCGGCCAGGGAGTGCTGTTTCTCACCCGCGTCATCGCCCAGGTTGCAGTCAACCGCGGCATCCCGGTACTGACCTCGGAGACCCACGGCATGGCCCAGCGTGGCGGCACCGTGCTCTCGACCATCAAGGTCGGCGACTTCGCCAGCCCACTGATTCGGGCCGGTCAGGCCGACATTGGCCTGCTGCTATGGGACGCGAACCTGCCGGTGCACAAGGGGCTGTTGAAGGCTGATGGCAAATTGGTTATCAGCACTGAAAGAGATGGTGAAGGCGAGCGGATTGATGCCGCATGCATCGCCCGCGAAATGGGCAACCCGGTGCTGTCGAACCTGGTGCTATTGGGATTGGCGATAAAAAAGAAGGCGCTGTTTTGCACTGAAGAAGAGTGTGAGGAAGCGATTCGTCAGTTGGCGCCGAAGAAGTTTGTCGAACAAAACCTGGAAGCCTTTAAAAAAGGCTTGAACGGATAGCGACCTCCAATGACCGGCAAACAGAAAATACTTTATTTCATCACTTTGCATCGCACCGGCCTCTGGGTGACCGCCCTGTCGCTGCTTTTGTTGCTGTTCCCGCTGGTCGAAGACAACCCTTACACACTTGGCATCACCAACCTGATCGCTATCTATTCTATTGTCGTCCTCGGACTCAACCTGTTCATCGGTTATGCCGGTCAAATATCTCTTGGCCATGCCGCTTTTTTCGGACTCGGTGCCTACGGATCTGCGATCGCTACGGTCAATTTTTCAGTCAATCCCTGGTTGGCAATGGTCATTGTTGCGGTTCTCGTTGCCTTGGTAGCATTGCTGATCGGTATTCCCATCTTGCGCCTCTCCGGCCACTACTTGGCAATGGCGACCCTCGGGATGAACTTCGTCTTTCACACGATTTTGCTGCAGTGGGATGAGGTCACCGGCGGACCGAGCGGCTTTTCCGGGATTCCCTCGCTGTCGATTGGCGAATATGAATTCTGGGATGAGGTCAGCCTGCATTACCTGATCTGGACTTTTGCCATGCTCGCCCTGCTGTTTTCTCTGAACCTTGTGCGCAGTGGAGTCGGCCGTGGGCTGGCAGCGTTGGCTGGAGATGAAACCGCAGCAGCGGCGCTGGGAGTCAATACCCGCAACGCCAAGGTGAAGGTGTTTGTCCTTTCGGCAATCTTTGCCTCTTTCGCCGGCAGCCTGTTCGCCCACACATACAGTTTTGTCAGTCCCGACTCCTTCGACATCTTCGCCGCGACCGACATGGTGATCATGGTCGTGATCGGCGGAATGGGCTCGATCTGGGGTTCACTGTTCGGTGCCGCCCTGATCACCCTGCTGCCGGAATGGATGGACCTGTTTGAAACCTACAAGGACTTCGTCCATGGTGGCATCCTGGTGCTGGTCCTCATGTTCCTGCCACAGGGACTGGTCACCGGGCTGATCGACATAGGAAAAACAAAACTGGCGCTGCGGAGGCAAAAAGATGCTGAAGCTTGAAAATGTCAGTAAAAACTTCGGTGGTCTGCCTGCATTGAGCGATGTCAGCTTTGAGGTGCCACAGGGTCTTGTCACTGCGCTGATCGGACCGAACGGAGCAGGGAAGAGCACCCTGATCAACTGTACCACCGGTGTGCTGCAGCCAAGCAAGGGTACGGTTTCTTTCCAGCAGAAAAAGATCACTGCGTTACCGGCACACCAGGTCGCCCGGCTCGGTATCGCCCGGACTTTCCAGAACCTGAAGCTGTTTCCGCGGTTGACAGTGCTCGACAACGTGCTGACGGGGCTGACCTGCGAAGGAGGTAGCTCAATGCTGATGGCGATGCTGCGGCTCCCCTACCTGCGCCACCGCGAACGACAACTGAAACTGCGGGCAATGGAAGCGCTTGATCGGTTTAGCCTGAGCGATAAAGCCGACTGGCCTGCCGGAATTCTTGCTTACGGCGATAAAAAACGGGTCGAACTGGCCCGCGCCACCGTCAGCCAACCCGACCTTCTCCTCCTCGACGAGCCGGTCGCAGGGCTCAACGCTGAAGAAACGGCTGAGGTTGGCGAGCAGTTGAGACTGCTGCGCAGCGCGGGTCACACTATGCTGCTGGTGGAACACGACATGGACTTGGTCATGGAGATCGCTGACCAGGTAGTAGTGCTCGACAGTGGCAAATGTATCGCCACCGGCACACCGGAGGAGGTACGGCGAAATCCGCTGGTGCTTGAAGCCTACCTGGGACGGATGGAGGCAACAGCCTGATGCTGAAAATTAACAACCTGACTGCCCACTACGGTGCCGCCCAGGCGCTGTTCGGTGTCGATCTCGAAATCTCAACGGGCGAAACCGTGGCGCTGGTCGGTGCCAACGGCGCCGGCAAAAGCACCCTGCTCAAATGCCTGATGGGGCTGGTCAAACCGACTGGCGGCGAAATCCTGCTTGATGGCAAACCGGTTACCGGGAAAAACCCGGCGCAGATGGTGAGGCTGGGGCTGGCGCTCTCACCGGAAGGGCGTGAGGTTTTTCCGGAACTGTCGGTACGGGAGAACCTGCAACTGGGAGCTATTCCGCTGAAGCTGTCAAAAGCCGAGGAAGCTGAGCGAATCGAAGAGGTATTCGATCGTTTTCCGAAACTGCGAGAACGACATCTGCAACTGGCCGGCACCCTCTCCGGTGGTGAGCAACAGATGCTGGCGATCGGCCGGGCGCTGATGGCGAAGCCACGCATTTTGCTACTCGACGAACCGAGTCTCGGCATTGCCCCGATCATCACTGATGAAATTTTTGCGATTATCCATCAGCTCAGTCGCAGTGGCACCACGATCCTGCTGGTGGAGCAGAATGCCGCCCGCGCGCTCTCCGGTTCCGACCGTGCCTACCTGCTGGCCAACGGCAAAATCGTTGAGCAGGGCAAGAGCGACGAACTGCTCAACGACCCGATCCTGCGGTCCGCTTTTCTCGGTGCCGCAAGTCAGGAGAATCCCGCGGCAAGCCGTCTCGGTGCTGCCGGACTGACCAATATCCGTTTGGAGAAACCAGATATGCGTCAACAGAACTTCATGCCCGATTTCAAAACTGAAGCGGAACTGCAGGAACACCAGCTCAAAGGCTTGCAGTGGACCGTACGTCACGCCTACGAGGGCTCTGCCGAATATCGTGAGCGTTTCGATGCCGCCGGGGTGACTCCCGATTCGATTCAATGCCTCGATGACGTGAAAAAACTGCCTTTCACCACCGCTGACGACCTGCGTGATGGCTACCCTTTCCCGCTGCGCTCGGTCCCTTTCGAGCAGATCGTCCGGGTGCATGCATCCTCCGGCACCACCGGTAAACGTAAGGTGCTCTGCTACACGCAAAAGGATCTGGACGACTGGACCGACTTCTTTGCCCGCTGCTACCAGATGGCCGGCGTCACCCCGCTTGACCGGGTGCAGATCGCTGTCGGTTACGGTGTCTGGACCGCCGGCATGGGTTTTCAACTTGGCTGCGAAAAGATCGGTGCACTGGCGGTACCGGTCGGCCCGGGCAACATCGACATGCAGATCCAGTTCCTGCTCGATTTCCAGTCGACGGTGTTCTGCTCAACCGCCTCGATGGCATTGCTGATGGCTGAAGAGATCCACAAGCGCGGCATCGCTGACAAGATTGCCGTCAACAAGATCATCTACGGCTCGGAACGCTCCAGCCGCTCAATGCGCAAAAAGATCTCCGAACTGTTTGGCGGCGCCGAGCTTTTCGACATCACCGGTCTGACCGAACTATACGGTCCCGGCACCGGCATCGAGTGTTCAGAGCACGACTGCATCCACTACTGGGGCGACTACTACATCCTCGAAATCCTTGATCCGGAGACTCTGCAGCCGGTGCCGGAAGGTGAATGGGGTGAGATGGTGGTCACCACGCTTTGCAAGGAGGGCGCGCCGCTGATCCGTTACCGCACTCGCGACATCACCCGGATCATCCCCGGTCAATGCAGCTGTGGCAGTATTCTGCCTCGTCATTCACGGATCAAAGGTCGCTCCGACGACACCATCAAGTTCCGTGGCGTCAATATTTATCCATCCAGCATCGACACCATCCTTTCAGCGGTTCCGGGCCTCGGCTCCGAATACCAGATACATCTCACCCGCGACGAATCGGAACGTGGACAAATGCGGTTAGTTGTCGAACGCGCCGAAGGGGTTGATGCCAAACGCAGCCCGGAGCTGACCCACGAGGTAAAGCACCAGATCAAAAAACAGCTGCTGGTCTCCGCGGAAGTAGAGCTGGTCGACTATTCAAGTCTGCCCCGTTCAGAAAAAAAGAGCCAGCGGGTGTTCGATAACCGGATTCAGGACGAGATTGTCTGATACTCGATTCGGGCGGATACAAGGTTCGCCTTTAAAAAATTACATGGAGGAGAAGATTATGCGCAAAATCATTGTACTGCTCACCTGTCTGCTGATTATCGCCAGCCCGCTGCTGGCTGCTGACACCATCAAGCTGGGTGCCTTTTTCGACCTCTCTGGCCGAGCATCCTTTATCGGCACACCGACCAAACTGGTCGCTGAGATGGTCGTTGAAAAAATCAACAGCGAAGGCGGCATCAACGGAAAAATGCTCGAGCTGGAAATTGGTGACACCGAAGCCAACCCGGCAAAAGCAGCTTCGATTGCCAAGAAATTTATCTACAAGGATAAGGTTGTCGCGATTGTCGGCCCAACCCTGACCGACACCGGCATGAACGTGAAAAAGATTGCCGACCAGGCCAAAATTCCGATTGTCATGACGGTCGGCGGTGATCCCGTCATCATGGGCGGAAAATTCGGCTCCTTCGAATGGATTTTCAAATCACCGCAACGCAACGGTACTGCTGTCGAGCGACTTTTGATCTACCTGAAGGAGAAGGGAATGACCAAGATCGCGTTGATGACTGGAACCGACGGTTTCGGCAAAGACGGTGCACGCTGGGTGAAAAAACTTGCACCGCAGTACGGAATCGAGCTGGTCGCCGAGGAATCTTTCGGTACCCGCGATACCGATATGACTGCACAGCTGACCAAGGTCAAGAACCAGAACCCGCAGGCGATCGTTGCCTGGACGACCGGACCGGCCGGCTCGATTATCGCCAAGAACAAGGTCCAGCTCGGCATCGAACTTCCGCTGTTCCAGTGCCACGGCTTGCCTGATCCGAAATACATAGAACTAGCCGGCGCTGCCAGCGAAGGGGACAGGATGCCGGCCACCAAACTGATGGTCGCCAACGAGCTGCCTGACAGCGACCCGCAGAAAGAGGTCAGCCTCGAATTCATCAAGCTGTACAAGGAGAAGGGTTACGACAAGCAGTTCCCGATCAACACACACTCCGGCTACGCCTGGGATGCGATCATGATGATTGCCAATGCGATCAAGAAGGTCGGCACCGAGCCGCAAGCGCTGCGCAAGGAGATCGAAAACACCAAGAACTACATTGGTATTTCGGGTACCTACAACCTGACCGCGGAGGATCACAACGGTCTTGGCGTCGACTCAATGGTCATCGTTCAGGTGAAAGATGGCAAGTTCGTGATGGCTGAATAATCGGCATCTGAACACAGTAAAACAGGAAGGGCCTTTCAATAACGAAGGGCCCTTTCTCTTTTCACTGTCCTGTATCTAGATCGCTCAGTATCCAGTGAATTACCCGTCGCGGACCATGGACGCCAACGGTCATGGTCCCCTCGATATCCCCGGTCCGGCTGGGTCCGGCGATTTGTGTCAGCCGTGATGGCAGCGGACCAGCCTCATTCTTGAAATAGGCATTGAGATCTGACAGCAACGTCGAGCTTGCACTGATGGCCAGATGAACCTCGGGCAAAAGAGACGCCAGGGTTCCATTGCCTGCACCTGCCGGGTAGATCAGCGAACCGGTCTCCGCCAGAAAAGCTGAACTGTAGGTGATACCCAGCTGCGCGTTGGCCAGCGCAGCCATATTCCAGCCGGTTTCATCTTCACAGCTGACAGTTTGACAATCAGCCCCAGCCAGAATTTCAGCGACTCGCTCATCCAACTTTTGTGGCCAGCCAGCACGCGGGAGCGCGACAGAGGAGACAGACTCATCTTTGAGCAGGTTGCCGATCAGTCCGGAAAGTTCGGCCACCGACGTCTCAACAATTTCGACTCCCAGCGCTCCAGCACGTTGCCGATAGAGAGCCAGCAATTCTTCGCGATCGGCTGTTCCTGCCTTCTTATCTTCTGGGACGCTTGGTACCTCTTTTGTTTCCACACGCTTCAGCTTGGGAGCTTGACCTTTGGGCTGATGCTGGTGCCACCAGTCGCGGAATGGCTGTTCCTCTCCGGCCACAGGTAGCACGCGGCAGCTCTGCCAATTCGCCACACTTTTATTGATTTTCGGCAGTACTTTAGTGAGCGGCTGCGTCCGCAGCATGCGACGAAGCGCATGGATGCCTCGGCGATAGGCGCCAGGATGAGATGCCAGTCGGGCAGCTAAATACGATGTCTGACTATTGCTGCCACCCTGATGACGCAGGGTCCGGTGATAGTTGGCCAAAGGAATCTTGACAGCACAGACGTCCACGCACCGGCCACAGAGGGTGCAGGCATTCGCCAGCTCGGGGTAACTCTGCTTACCCCAGAGCAAGGTCGACAGCACGCTGCCCATCGGCCCCGGATAGGATGATTCATAAGCGTGACCGCCAACGGCATGGTAAACCGGGCAATGGTTCAGGCAGCTGCCGCAATGCAGGCAATGCAACATCTCTCGCCAGGGACTGGCAGCGATGCTGCTCCGGCCGTTATCAAGCAGAACAACGTGAAACTCTTCGGGGCCTTCAGTTTCGTTCGTTCGCCGAGGTCCGGTTGTCATGCTGATATAGCTGGAGGCCCGCTGCCCGGTTGCCGAGCAAGTGAGCAGGGAAAGAAAATCTGGCAGGTCCTTAATGCTGGGGATCAACTTCTCGATGCCAACCAGGGCGACATGAACCGGGGGCACCGTGGTACACATCCGTCCATTCCCTTCGTTGGTGACAATCGCCACGGTCCCGGTATCGGCGACAGCAAAGTTGCCTCCGGTAATCCCCATCCCGGCTTCGAGAAACTTGTGGCGCAGAACTTTGCGGGCAAAACGAACCAGTCCCTCGACATCGAGATCAGCAGGTGCCCCGAGCTTCTCGGTAAAAAGTTTGCGCACGTCATCCTGGTTGCGGTGGATCGCCGGAGCCAGGATGTGAGACGGATGCTCCCCGGCAAGCTGAACGATAAACTCCCCCAGATCGGTTTCGGTGACTGTAATACCAGCATCCTGCAAGATGTCGTTGAGACCAACCTCCTCGCTGGTCATCGATTTCGATTTTACTGCAGCTGTGATCCCTCGTTCCCGGGCAATCTCGCTGATAATCCGCCCCGCTTCTGCGGCATCCTTGGCACGATGAACCACGCCACCCTGCTGTTCGACTTGGGCCTTGAATTGCGCAACCCATTTTTCAAGGTTTTCTGAAACCAGCAGTTTGCGGTTTCGTCCCCAGTTGCGCAGCTCTTCGAATTCAGGCTTGGTGTTAACCGTGGTCGCGCGCATCCGGGCGAGCAGACCTGCGGTATTGCGGACCGCCTTTTGTACGCGCTTGTTCTGGATGGCGCTGCTGCTGGCAGCACGAAAATTATGTCGTGTGGCAGTCGGTTTCATTGTTCTGCTCCATCCAATGCTTCGGCAAGCAACTCAGCAAGATGGGCAAAGCGTAACGTGCGGCCTTGCTTTTTGGCCCCGGCAGAAAGATGGGTCATACAGCTCAGATCGAGAGCAGTCACAACCTCGGCGCCGGTGCTGAAGATATTGTCCAGTTTGTCCTGCAACAGTTGGCCGGAAACCTCTGGAAGTTTAACCGAGAACGTCCCACCGAAACCGCAGCAGGTTTCGCTTTCCGGCAGCTCAATGAATCTATCACCCAGTAACTGCTGTAAATAGTTTTCAGCAACGCCACGCAGACCGATTCCGCGCAAGGTCCGACAGGTCGAGTGATAGGTGGTTGGGACAGGGTTCGGATGTACTGGCAGCTCGCGGATTCCAGCCTTATCGAGGAATTCACAGAACTCGTAGGTCTTCTCTCCCAAAGCGACAAAGCGAGCGTGCAATCCCGGATCATCGCTGAAAAGATCCGGATACTGATTTCTGACCGTATCAACACAAGAGGAGCTGGGCGCGACGATCACCTCGGCCGATTCGAAAACCTGCAGGAAATGTCGGGCCATCAGTTTTGCTTCGCGGGTTTCGTTGGTGTTTAACCATTTCTGACCGCAACAGGTCTGCTCCTGGCGGAACTCGACGGTAAAGCCGGCCGCTTCCAACACCTTGACACAAGCCCGTCCAACATCCGGATAAAGGGTTTCCGCGGAACAGGTTAAAAATAAAGAGACATGATTGGGTAAAGACATTTTGCTTCCGACCTTCAAGCTGACAGCTTGCTATAAAACAACAATTATCCCGCTTCCGGTTAAAGCACCGAAGCGACGTAAGGACCTTCCGGCACGACATAAATGTGGCAACTTGCGGCACAGAGTTCAGCAATGGCCTGATCCAGCTCATGGATCAGGGTGATACCGAAAGGAGCGACCTGCTCCTGGGTCAAGTTGGGGGAGTACAGCAGAATCCGACCTGCACGTTCCAGCGCCTGAAAATAGGCCTGAGCGCCCCACTGGTCAATGACGAAATTATCGGGGTCGCTGTAAATTTCCCTGAACTGTGCCGGTGATCCCTGGGCGCTGTTGATGATCCGGCAGTAGCTCTCGCTGCCAAGTCCCTCGCAACAACCGGAAATAAGCAACAAAGTCCCCCCGGGACGAACGATCTCCCCGGCAGCAATCAATCCCTTGGTCGATTGGTAGAAGGTCGCGTCGAGGGGATAGCCCCCGGCGCTGGTAATGATCAGGTCGCCCGGTTCTCCAACCCGGACCACCGCATTCCGTTCAGCCATTTCACAACCGGCAGCAAAAGCAGCTTGAACATCACCGGCAAAAACCGCGATCGGCTGTTTGCTATGATCGACAATAACGTTAACAATAAAATCGACCCCGGCGGTCTGGCAGATGCTGTTGACATGATGGCGGAACGGATTATTTTCGACCTTTGCAGTGGCTACATCGGGATGATCGACCAGGGCGAAAGAGTGCATGAAGGTCATGGTCTCAAAGCTGGAAATTCCGGGCAGGATCGATTTTCCGCCACCGGAAAATCCGGCGAAAGGATGCGGCTCGATCAGGCCGGTCAGGATTTTCAAATCAGCGTCGAGGTAGTGCCGATTGATTTCAATCGCTGCACCATCAATTTTCATGACTTCGCGCAGGTCCTCTTGTGCCCTGCAGTCATGATTGATGATTCGATAGTTTTCCGCGATGTCAGCGCCGACCAGCTCTACCAGTTCCTCACCCAGGTTCGGACGATGCATCCCGGTCGCTATCAGCAAGGTAATGGCTTCACGCGAAATACCCGCCGTTTCAAGAGTGTCAAGAATTGGAGGCAGCAATAACTTGTTAGGAACCGGTCGGGTGATATCGGAAATGACGATGCAGACCGACATTCTCCCCCTGGCCAGTTCCGCCAACGGAGCAGTCTCAATCGGCGAACTGAGCGCGCCTTTTATCTCCGCCACCCCGATAGCAGACGACGCACTATTGGCCGTACCGAGAACCTTGACCCGCTCTTCATACTGAACTGGTATTTCGAAAGTGACCTGTTCGCGGTGACAGGGGATATCGATAATCATAACCGTCTTACCTCAAAAACAGCTTCGGCAGCAGCAGCGACAGATCGGGGATGTACGTCACCAGGAACAGACAGCTGATCAGCAGCAGCAGAAATGGCAGGACGCCCCTGACAACCGTACGCATGTCTTCCCCGGTCACCCCCATGGAAACAAAAAGGTTGAGCCCAAAAGGTGGTGTCAGCATACCGAATTCGATGTTGAGAATCATGATAATGCCGAAATGAACCAGATCGATATCATAACCGACCAGAGTATCCAGAAACAGTGGCGACAGGATCAGCACGGCGCTGACACTGTCCATAAAACAACCGAGAACCAGCAGAAACAGGTTGATGGCCAGTAAAAACATCCAGGGGCTGTCAATGTGATCCATAACGAAGCGCGCCACCATGGCCGGAATTTCTTCGGCGGTCAACAGCCAGTTGAAGGTCATGGCCCCCGCCAGCAGAAACAGCAGGCAGGATGCCATAATCGATGATTCTTTGCAGATTCCCGGAATTTGCCAGATGGTGCACTCGCGATAGATAAAGATTTCAACGATCAGGGCATAAACAACACTGATCGCGGCCGCTTCTGTCGGGGTAAATATACCGCTGTAAATTCCACCCAGGACAATGACAGGGAGCAAGATAGCCCAGAATCCTTCCTTCCCTGTCCTGACGACTTCCTCCCAGGACGGTTTTTTGTCGATTTTCCAGCCATATTTACGAGCCCGCATATAAGTGTAGAAAATGAGCACACTGCCAATAAGCAGTCCAGGCAGAATTCCTGCCATGAACATTTCTGCAACCGAGACATTCATTACCAGGCAGTAGAGAATCATTGGGATGGAAGGGGGAATGACAATTCCCAACGAACCGGAAGTCGTAATCAGGCCAACTGCGAATCGCTTATGATAGCCTGCCTGCAGCAGCGCCGGCACCATGATCGAGCCAATAGCAACAACCGTTGCCGGCCCAGAACCGGAAATAGCAGCAAAAAAGATACAGGCGAGAACACCGGAAATACCAAGCCCTCCGGGGAACCAGCCGACCAAAGAGTTGATAAATGCAATCAGCCGTTTGGCAATAGCTCCCTTGGTCATGATTGCCCCGGCCAGAACAAAAAACGGAATGGCCAGGAGGACGAAAGAATCAAGGGAGTTGAAAAGCTGCTCAACAACTGCCTGCAGCGGGGTCCAGGAAAAAAAATGCAGGGCAATCATGGTCACGACGATCAACATGAACGCCAACGGGACCCCTGACAGCATCAGGGTCGCAAAGCTGCCAACAATTGTCGTCATCATGAGTTCTGCTCTCCGTTTGTCAACGGTTTACCGAGCAGGGCAAGCCAGGCCTGGCGATAGAAACGAATTCCCATCAACCCAGCAAAAACCGGAATTGGCAGGTAGGCAAGATACATCGGCATCTGCATGGCAGCAGAGGTGTTACCGAAGTTATAGTTTTTGATCACCAGGTCGAAGCCGTAACGGGTGAGAATCAGCATGGCGCTACCGCACAGCAGACCGATCACGAATTGCAGAATCCGTCGGACAACTGGTTTTGCGTTACTGACCAGGAGGTCCATGGCAAAGTGGGAGCCATATTTTACCCCAAGGCTTGCGCCGAGAAAGGTGGCGAAAATTCCGATATAGCGCCCAGCCTCCTCGAACCAGGTAAAGCTGATATCAAGGGCATAGCGACAGAACACCTGAACAACGGCAACCAGGGCCAGCCCCAGGAAGGTTAAACTCAGGGTCAGTTCCTCAACTTTACCGAGGAAAGAGAATACCGATTTCATTACTGCTCCAGCCAACCAAATGAAAGGGAGGGGTCGATACCCCTCCCTCGATGATCCGATGTTGGTTCCCGTTTCCCGCTCCAGGGAACGGGAACAAACAAAACAATCTAAATCTTACTGCTTATGCTCTTCAATCTTGGCGAGGACGAAATCAAAAATATCATCACCGATGATGCCGCGATATTTATCCCATACCGGGATCATCGCTTTTCTGAATTCTTCCCGCTCAGCGTCGGTCAGATTGATCAGTTCAACATTATTCTGCTTGCAGTATTCTTCAATAGAAATTTCAAGCTTGGGCAGGCTCTGTTTAATCTCGACGTTGCGGGCGCGATTGACATCAGTGGCAATTTTAGCGGCCTCGCGGAAGATCTGCTGATACTCGGGGCTCAGGCGATTCCAGAAATCCGGATTGACGACAATGATGCACTCAGTCAAAGCGTGCTGGGTGTTGGTCACGAATTTGGTCACTTCCGGGAACTTCATCAGCACTGCAGTCATCAGCGGATTTTCCTGCGCATCGATGACACCTGTCTGCAGAGCACTGTAAACCTCGGGGAAAGGAATCCCGACAGTCGATGCACCGAGCTGGTTGAAGGTGTCAAGGTAAGCCGGGGAGTTCATCACCCGAACTTTCAAGCCTTTGATATCTTCAGGATGACGTATTGGACGCTTGGTGTTTGAAAAATCACGGATTTCATTTTCGACCCAGCCGATACCGACAAAACCTTTTTTCGGCAGGTAGGAAAAGATTTTCTCTTTGACTGCCTCGTCGTCAAGAACAGCGTAGGCCGTGGCACGGTTCGGAAACAGAAACGGCATATCCAGAATAGCCACTTCCGGGACGAAGTTCTGCAGCACTGCTGTTGTCACGGCCGCAATCGGCAGACTGCCGGACTGAACCTGCGATGCCATGGAACGCTCGTTGCCAAGCTGACCTTGTGGGAAGGTCGCGATATCGATCTTACCGTCGGTCTTCTCCCGGACATAATCAGCAAATGCATCAATTCCTTTGGACATGCCATGGAAGGTGGGAGCAATGTGGCCGAACTTGACCTTTGCTGCCAGGGCAGCGGTCGGAATAGATGCGACAAACAGCAGGATAACAAGGGAACAAAGCAATCTCTTCATAAATTGAAATCTCCTGAGCAAAAATTAAACCTCTATGGCACCCATTACCTACGAGTTTATGAAACCAGTCAAAACCTTGAAGCGTGATCCTAAAGTGTTTACAAAAAGCACCTGTTCAGCAAGACTAAACAAATGTTTCTTGCCTCAAAAGAGTCTGAAATTTAAAGGATTTTGCAAAATAATATGGGATCATAGGAGTGTCAAGCAGGTTCAATGCAGCAAGAGTGACTCTACCCGAGTGGGTGGCTCTTTCTTTTATCTTCCAGCACCCCTGACTGCATTATTTCTGTTAACATTTAACTTGCGCTCGGTTACTTCCAAAAGGAGACAGAATGCTGCGATACAGCAGAGGGTATAAAACCATGACGATTCTTTCCTGTCTTTTTCTTGCCGCCTGCGTAGGTAAGCCGACCGACATCGGTGTCCACAGCGGAAAACTGGCGGACTGCCCATCATCCCCGAATTGTGTCTCCAGCGATGCGCAGGACGCAAACCATCACACCAAACCATTCCAGCTGAATAGTTCACCGGAGGAGGCCTGGGAACAAATTCGGCTGGAAGTAGAAAATTTGCCCGGCAGTAAAATAGTCACAGCGGAGAGAAACTACCTGCATGCTGAATGCCGTAGCAAGGTGTTCAAGTTTGTCGATGATCTGGAGCTGCACCTGCGACCGGAGAAGAAGATTGTTGCGGTGCGTTCTGCCGCAAGGCTCGGCTACTCAGATTTCGGTGTCAACAGAAAGCGGATTGAGCAGCTACGTAGTACGTTGCTTCAGCAAGGAATCATTGAATCTGATTGATACAGAAAAAGAGGGATTGAAATGACTCAGGGACAAATCATTCTGGTGATCATCATTTGCATACTGCTCGGCGCCATTATGGCCTTTACCCAGTACGATATGCTGATGGGCCCCTGACTTCGACTAAAACTTTATAGCGGGGTGCCAATATTCAAAAAAGGCAGGATCCCCGCAGTCAGAGAGAGAATAAGCAATAGCAGCCCCACGATCAAGGTCACGGAGCTGTGTAGCTGTACCCATTCTCTACGCTGCCCCGGTTCTTTTTCGCGCAAGCGAACAAGCAGAGAGACAGACCCCATGGCCCAGAGTGCTGGCAGCAGAAGTGAGAGCGGCCGGGCAGTAAGCACGTACTGGGTCAGCGCCGGCAGTTGCGGCAAATCGGCATCGGCGTATTGGACGAAATGATTGTAGGCCGGCTCGGCCAGCAAGGCAGCAAAAACCCAGAAAAGCAGCATCAGAAAACTATTCGCAATAATCGTCAGTTTCCACATCGCTGCTACCACTCGGTAAACGGATCTTTCACCAGATTAGAATTATAGTAGCGCGGATTATCAGAGACCTCCTGCCCAGCCCAGTCGGGGAGCTCAAACTCAGCGTCTTCCGAATCAAGCTCAACCTCTGCTAGAATCAATCCTTCGTTGGCGCCGTAGAATTCATCTACCTCCCAGACCATTCCGGCATGTTCAACCCGGTAGCGGGTTTTTTCAATCAGGGGTTTCAAACAAAGCTTATCAAGCAGCTCCATGGCATCCTGCTGCGGAATTTCGTATTCATACTCGCTGCGGCTGATCCCCCGAGATTTCCCTTTGATCGTCAGCTTGCCTTTATCCCCTTCAAGACGCACCCGCAGGGTGCGATCCGCTTCGGCCGAGAGGTAGCCTTGGCGGAACAGGATACCCATGGCATTCTCTCGCCAGCTATCATTCGTCACCAGAAATTTTCGCTCTATTTCGATGGCCATTGCTTTTCTCCAAACCGGTCTTTTTTATTCGATGACACCATCAACATAGACCCAACGCTTCTGGTAACGTTTGAAGCGGGAAAGTTCGTGCATCTGTTTTTCCTCACCAAACTGGCGATAGTAGGCGATAAACTCAACCTTGCCTTCTTTATCGAGAGCGCCGCCCTGCTTTTTCCCCAAAATTTCCAGATCGGTGAATTCCGCCCGGTTGGCCCAGGCCTCCATCTCGGTCCGGAAATTTTCATCCCGCTTGTTCGGGTGCGTCGTCTGGTAGAGATAATCGATGTCTTTTTTGGCATAAGCGGAAAAGCGCGAACGCATCAATTGTTCGGCGGTTTTCGCCACAGCTTCGCCACGGTGAAACGGGCCACAACATTCAGCATATTGCTTGCCGCTGCAACAGGGGCATTCTTCAGTCATATTCAGCATTTTAGCGGTTTTTGACAGGAAATGAGATTAAACCCGATTTTTCAACACTGATTTTCGGCAGGAGCTTGCCGACATCGAGTCGGGCGGAAAAATTGTAATTGAACTGCTCGCGCGGCTGATTGAGCAGCTCGGTAAACAGGCCGATAGTGCTGAACAGGTCGGGGGTCGCCCGCAGCAGGACATCGCCCTCCCCGTATGCTCCGATCAAGGGGAGCTCACTGGCAACCCCGGTCAACACCCGATGCCCTTCCAGCTCAACCTCGTAGCTTAAACCGAACAGTTTCAGCGGCACCCGGTTGGGATTGATCACATGCAAGCCGATTTCGAACTGCGGCAGGACACCGTCCGACGGGAGCATGCGAATACTGCTGAGACTGACCTGCGGCTGTTCAAAAACCGGTGAAAGGGTCGCGCAACTGCAGAGGAGTAAAAGCAGCAGAGCAAGAAAAATATGTCCTTTTCTCATCATTCGCCTCATATTTCCGTTGGGGTTCAAAAAGCGCGCTTGATGGTCGATAATACAACGATAACATTTGAACGAAAGAGATTTCTTAATCCGATGCTGCGAAAAACCATTATCATCTGCCTGCTGCTGACAATCCTTCTGCCGATCTTTGTTATCAGCCAGGTTATCGACGACCAGCCGACCGTGACTTCTGCGCGCACACCCGAAATCGCTGATGCACAACGAACCAAAAGGTTGCTGCAGAACAGCTGGGATATGTTGAAACAGAACCGGCGGGCCGAGCTGATCGTCGCGGTTGATGATCTCAATGCAGCGATCTCCTTTCTTGCCCGTGGAACCTCCTATATTTCTGGAGGATTTAACCTGCAGCAAAAACAGCTGGAGGGAACATTTTCTCTCAAAATACCCCGAACTCCTTTCGGTGAGTACATCAATCTCAAAATGACCATTTTACCCAGCGAACAGGGACTGGACCTGGGCAGCTGCAAAATAGGCAGTATACCCGTCCCGGGCTCACTATTACTGCTTCTCGGCCGCAGCGGGCTTGATCTGCTCAGTGGCGACCAGCTCGGCAGCCAACTGCTCGGCACCGTTGAGCGGATCTCTTTTTCTCCCGGCCAACTGCAGATCGGTTTCCGTTCCGGTCAGGAGTTTGCAACGCTGAAAAACCGCCTGATTACCCAGCTGAAAAAGATGCGCGGTGACCCCGACAGCAGTGAGGAACTAAAACGAATCCATTTTTACCTGCATCAACTGGAAAACATCAACAACCGCCAGACAGAACGATATGTCTCATTCGGCAACATTATCAATCCGCTCTTCCTGCAAGTGGTGGAACAATCCAGAACCCACTCTGCGTTAGAGGAAAATCGGGCAGCGCTCTATGCGTTGGCAATCTATCTCGGCGGACGCGAATTTCGCCAACTGGCAAGCTACTTGCTGAATCCAGAACAGCCCTTCCCCCGCAACCGCACCACTCGCTATACCCTGGCGGGTCGGCGAGACCTGCTGAAACATTTCCTTGTTTCGGCCGGGATCAAACTGATATCAGACGTGCAGATCGGTTTTGCCGTTGGCGAATTCAAGGAGATGCTCGATGCTTACAATGGCGGTAGCGGTTTCAGCTTTATCGATCTGGCCGCCGATCGCAGTGGGCTGCACTTTGCTGAAAGTGCAACAGCTTCCGCTGCGGAAGCCAAAAGGTTTCAACAGAGAATCCTGGCCATCAGTCACGAAAGCGATTTTTTTCCAAAAATCAGTCTGCTGGAAGAAGGTTTGAGCCAAAGGAAGTTCATCGACCGCTATGGCAATGTCGATACCGAACGCTACAAAGAAGTGGTGTCGCTCATCGATCAACGACTGGCGGTGTTGCCGCTTTATCAATAGCTCCGGCGTAGCCGCAGTTCCACCCATCCAGCCAGCTGAGAACAGCTGAAGGTCAGGATGAAATAGAGCAGGGTAACGGTGATCCAGACCTCGAAAGTCAGGTAGGTGGCGGCCATCAGCTCCATCCCCTGAAATGTTAATTCTTGAATCGAGATGACCGAAACGATGGCCGAATCCTTGATCGTCGAGATCGCCTGTCCGGCCAGCGGCGGGATCATCTTCTGGAACGCTTGCGGTAACACGATATACCGTAGCAGTTGCCAACGCCTCAAACCCAGAGCCTTTGCAGCTTCCCACTGTCCGGTTTCTATCGAGTTTATTCCGGCCCGAACGATTTCGCCGATGTACGCTCCTTCGAATAATGCCAGCGTCATCACCGCGGCAAGAAAAGCTTCAAGCTGATCAGCCGGTGCGAGCAATACGACAGAAAGAGCTTTCAGCCACTGAGGTGCAGCCTCCAAGCGTTCGCCAACCTGCAGAAGCGGCAAAATCTGATCACTGAGAAAAAAATAGAAGATCAGTACCAGCACCAGCGGTGGCAGGTTGCGCAACAGAGTGACAAAGGTGCCGCCGAGCAGGCGATTGAACAGGTGCAGGCTGGTGCGCAGCAGACCGGCGGCCAACCCGACCGGCAAGGCAAGCAGCAGACTCCAGAAACTGAGCCGGATGGTGGTCAGCAGCCCCTGCAGCAACAGGTTCGTAGTCCAGCCATCAGTTTCATCAAAACGCAGCAAGTACTGGGGGATGACCGACCAGTTCCAGCGGTACTCCAGGCCCGCTTCAACCCGGTAGCCGAGATAACCGACTACGGAGATCAGCAGCAGCAAGAGAAAAGTATCAAGGCGGCCCCAGCGGAGCCGCCGTTGCATCATCACGAGGATCTGTTCCTATTCGACCTGGCTCTTCCAGTCCTGGGTAGTGAACCAGTAGTCGTAGCGTTCCTGCAGCCAGCCGTCGGAGTTTTTGACCAGAACCCAGTTGTTCAGGTAGTTGAGAAAATCGATATCCCCTTTGCGGATGGCGAAACCAATCGGTTCTTTCGTGAAGGTTTTGCCCGCAAGCGGCAAATAGGTTTTGTCGGCATACTTCAACGTCTGGAACTCCGGGAACGGCTGTGAAGAGACCATTGCAGCAGCACGGTTATTCAACACCTCTTGTAGCGCCTGGCCTTCATCATCAAACAGTCGAAGTTGCGCTTTCGGCAGAAACTTCTTCGCGGCCGCCGCAGCTGTCGTACCGATTCGAGCCGAGATTGTCATCTCAGCAGTATTGAAGGCTTCCAATCCCATCTTGCTGCCTGCCAGCTTTTTATTGGCGATAATCGACATCCCGGTAAACTCGTATGGGTTGGAGAAATTCACCTTCAGGTTGCGCTCCGGGGTGATTCCCATGCCACCGATGATGATATCGAACTTGCCGGTCAGCAGCGCCGGGATGATACCGGACCACTTGGTCGGAACGAACTGAACCTCGACTCCCATATCGGTCGCCAGCTGCTTGGCGACTTCGATCTCGAAGCCGGTGTAACCGCCCTTTTTATCCTTCATCGCCCAGGGCACGAAAGTGGAAAAGCCGACTCGCAGTTTGTTATCGGCGATCACTTTCGCCAGGGTACTCGCATCAGTCAGCTCTTTGCGCACTTCGCTGGCACAGAGCGGCGATGCCAGCAGAGCAAACAACACCAATAAAATCAGACCGATTCGCATTTTCATGGGAAAACCTCCGAGAATTTCAGGTTATTGAACAGAAAACAAAGATTCCAGATATCTTACCAGAAGAGAGAGTAATGTGGTGACCAGCAGGTAAATCGCTGCCACCGTGAACCAGATTTCAAAAGTAAGGAAGGTTTCTGCCACGATCTGTTGCCCCTGCATGGTCAGGTCGTAAATAGCGATAGTCGACACCAGCGCGGAGTCTTTGATCAGCGAGATCCCCTGACTGGTCAGCGGCGGAATCATCTGCCGGATCGCCTGCGGCAGAATGATGAAGCGATAAATCTGCGGCGGCTTGAGGCCGAGAGAGGCGGACGCTTCCCACTGACCAAGCGGGATCGCGAGAATTCCTGCACGGATGATCTCCGAGGCGTAAGCGCCTTCGAACAGGCTGAGCGCCAACACCGCAGAACTGAAACGGCCGAGATCAAGGATCGGTGCGAAGACGAAATAGATGATGAAAATCTGGATCAGCAACGGCGTATTGCGGATCGCCTCCAGGTAAACCCAGGCGATCCCCTTTGCCATTGGGCTGCGGGAGAGGCGCATCAGCGCCGTGAGCAGACCGATCACTAGCGACAGTAGCAGGCTGACAACCGTAATTTCCAGCGTCAGCCATAATCCTTGCAACAAGGGGCCGGCCTGCCAGCCTTCATCAGTGATTTTGTAGAGGTAGCGCGGTACCCGGGTCCAGTGCCAGCTATAACCGAGGTTTTCTGCCCCCTGCAGCAATCCCCAGAAGCAGCCGAGAACGACCAGCAGGAAGGCGGCCAACTGAAGCAGATTGGTTAAACGCAGCGATTTTTGCAGCGAGGAAAAAAGGATCGTTCTGCTCCTTTAGCCACCGCAACTGGAAGGCTTGTTTTTCAGAATGTAGTGCTGATGATACTCTTCCGCGCGCCAGAACGGCCCTGAAGGCGTGATTTCCGTCACAATCACGTCGTCATAGCGGTCACTTGCGTCCATCTCTGTTTTCGACTGCTCGGCAACAGTGCGCTGTTGCTCACTGTGATAAAAAATCGCGCTGCGGTACTGCGTGCCGATATCCCAGCCCTGCCGGTTGAGTGTCGTCGGGTTGTGCTTGCGCCAGAAAATATCCAGCAGCTGTGCATAGCTGATCACCTCTGGGTCAAACCGCAGATCGACCACCTCGGCATGGCCGGTCTCGCCCGTACAAACCAATTGATAGGTCGGGTTTTCGACACTACCCCCCATGTAGCCAACCTGGGTTTCAATCACCCCTTCGGTGGTGCGGAAGACTTCTTCAATGCCCCAGAAACAACCAGCGGCAAAAGTTGCTCGTTCCATCTCAACTCCGTTTCAACAGCTGCTGACCGACCCAGTAGCGGGAAAATTGTAATGCCGTCCGGCCACAGCGCTTGCTCTTGTCATGCGACCAGCGCAAAGCCGCGTCGCGTAATTCCTTGTTCCATTCTACGCTGATTCCGCTCTCTTGCGCCAGTCGGCCAGTGATCTGTTTCACCAGTTCAAAATACTGATCCTGGGTAAAAAGATGGAAAGGCACCCAGAGACCGAAGCGATCAGCCAGCGAACTTTTTTCTTCCACCCCCTCACCAGCGTGCAGCTCGTTGTTGACCATTTTGAAACCAAGGTTGTCGGTCTCATACTCCGGCAAGAGGTAGCGCCGGTTGGAGGTGACGTAAAAACGGACGTTCTGCGGTGCGGCGTAAACCGAGCCGTCGAGAGCGCTTTTCAACATCTTGTAACTCGATTCCCCGGCCTCGAAGGAAAGATCATCGCAAAGAATGATAAAGTGATACTCCTGCCCTTTGATCGCGGAAAAGATATCGGGCAGATAGATCAGGTCATCTTTATCGACCTGAATAACCCGCAAACCACGATCAGCATAGGTGTTAAGCAGCGCCCGTACCAGCGTCGATTTACCGGTGCCGCGCGTCCCCCAGAGCAACACGTTGTTGGAGGGATAGCCGCTGACGAACTGGCGGGTGTTTTCATCGAGGACCCGCTTCTGCTTGTCGATGCCGAGCAGGTCATCCAGCTGCACTGGATCGACCTCATCGACCGGTTCCAGGTAACCGGCAAAAGAATGGCGACGCCAGTTGGCGGCTATGGTCCCGCTCCAGTCGACCTCGCCCACCGCCTGCGGCAGCAACTGCTCCACCGAAGCCAGAACCCGCCGTAACTGCCCTTTCAGATCCTCGTCATTTTCGAACATCCGGCTCTCCTTTTACCATTGAATGTAACCATTCAGCACGGCTCAGAGTGGGCAGGAGCTCCCCAACGAACCGCTACAATTCAAATCACATAAACTGCAACGCCAACAGGTTGATAAACCCGATCAGGAAACCGAGCAGCGCCCCGAACAGGTTGATGTACTTGAACTGCTCTTTCATGATCCCCATCAACAGGCCTTCAACCTGCAGGATATCAAGACCGTTAACTTTCTCCTCAACCATCTTCTTGACGTTGAGGGTCTCGACCAGGCGCGGCGCTTCCTTTTTCAGCAACTCTTCAACCAGTTGGCAAACAGCCGCTTCCAGCTCGCTGCGCAGGTCCCCCGGCAAACGGGCGGAGAGCAGACCGAGCGGTTTTCGGTAAATCCATTCCTCGCTCTGTTCAGTGAGGATGGTTTCCAGCGCCTGTCGTGCTTCCGCGGAACGGATCACCGACAGCAGCTTCTCAGCGAGTTGATTGCGTGCCCGCTCGACCCCGCCGTCCGGCATCGTCGTACGCAAAAGGTTGTCGAAGGAGCGATCCTTGATCCGGTCGATGGCGCTCTCGGTGAGAATCAGTGCGGTGTCGATGGTTTTACGCGACTGAATCGTCTCGACCACCTGGTTGCGGATAAACTGCCGTGTACCGACCACTTTTTCGTAGGGTAGCTTCTCCAGATAGCTGGCTAGAGAACGTTCAAGTAACATATCGACCCGCTCGCGCAACAGCTTCGCCAGTTGCTCCTGGGTTTCCGCTTCGCGCAGCCACTTGGCGATCTCGTCACCCGCCTTGTCGAGAAATTCAGGAATTTTATCGTAAATCTTGTTCAGGTCGATAAAACCGCTGAGCAATCCGGCCAGCCCACCGAGAGAATCGAGGAAGGAATCGATCGCCTTTTTGCCCTTTTTCACCAGCCGCTTGCGAAACTGCGGATCGTACAACATGCCACCGAACTTCTCCGCCAACGGTGGCAGTTCCTTCTCCAGCTGGGCCAGAAGCAACTCGACCAGATCTTTCGGTAGCACATCCTTCAGCGGCTTATCGCTGGAAAACAGTTTCTCGGTCTTGGCATCGATATAGTTGCCGACGGCGTTGGCTACCTTCGGCGACTGAAAGAACTCGGCGTATTTGCCATCGAGGTGCAGCTGCAGGTCGCGGTAACGTTGCGGGGTGAGGAAGCTGGCGAGATCGCGCGCCAGCAGCTGATCCCCCTGCCGCTGCAGGTAATCGCGCAGCTTCTGCTCAAAGGCATCGCTTTGCAGGTAATCGAACACCAGCTTGACCACTTTGCCACGCAGCAGGTCGACCAGTTCGCGGAAACGGGCACGGAAACGATCCGGTATCAGCGACTCCAACGGACCCAGTTCACGGTCAAGGAACACACCAAGCTTGTCAGTCACTGCCAGCCGGAGCTCACGCTGAATTGAATCTTTTTCAAACGCCCGGCCGACATCATCGACCGTCAGCAGATGTTCACCAACCATCTCGCCCATCTTGCGCGCCAACTCACCCCGTTTGGACGGGATAATTCCAGGCGTCAGCGGAATGCGGATACCGAGAAAGCGCCAGGGGCGTAGCGGCCGGAACAACATGCGGATGGCAATGTAGTTGGTCACGTAACCGATCAAAGCCCCGAGCAGAGGAGGAATCAGATATGGCAGATACTGCTGGTAGTCCATAATTTCTTTTACTGGTCCATTTCTATCAACGAATGATCGCCGATGTTCATTCTACGGGGAGAGCCGACGAGCGTCACGGAATCTCCCAGCAACGACTCCTCCAGAATCAGGTTGCTGACTTTGTTTTCGGCGTTGATGATCGAATTGCTAATAACGGAATTTTCAATCCGGCTGCCGGCGGCGACTGAAACGTTCGGGCCGATAATCGAGTTTCTGACGATCGCACCGCGCTCGATATGCACCGGTTCGATCAGCACGCAATTGACCGCTTCGCCATGAATGTGATGCCGTCCCTTGAGCAGAAAACGATTAGTTTCAAGCAGAGTTTCCGGCTTGCCGCAATCGAGCCAGTCATCGATCTCCGGTGCTTTGAACTTGGCACCTTCGCCGATCATGCGCATGAACACCGATGGCAAATAATACTCACCCTTGACCGTTTCACCCGCTTCGATCGTCTTTTCGATCGCCCGAATGAACCCGGCGCCATCCTTCATATAATAGAGACCGACCTGCGCCAGCCTGGAAATCGGCGTATCCGGCTTCTCCACCATATCGACAATGTAACCATCGCGCATCACGTTGACGCCGAAGCGTTGATAATCTTCGACCTCTTTCGAATAAATCAAGCCGTCGGCATCTTCACAAAGCTTGGGGATCTTCGCCAGATCGGTGACAAAAATAGTGTCGTTGAAGACCACCAGCAAATCATCCCCCTCGCTGACCTGTGGAGCCGCCAGAGCAACCGCGTGCGCCGGACCGAGCCGCTCTTTCTGCACCAGGTAAGAGCACTTGAGCTCGGGAAACTTACTCTGCATAAAATTGGCAACCTGCTGACCGTTCTCATCTGTAATGAAAATGAACTCTTCAACATCGATCGCCTGCAGGCGTTCGATGATGTGTTCCAGGACGGTCTTACCGGCGACATGTACCAGTGACTTGGCCTTGGTATGCGTATGCGGGCGCAAACGGGTGCCTTTGCCAGCGACGGGAAGAACAACTTTCATTCTGATTCTCCATTATCAATGTAAGGGTTGAATAAAAACATCTCACCCCTGTTTTGCAAACATTGTGCGCAATCGGCCAAAGGCCGGATGTCCGCTCAAGGCTTCCAGCAAATAATCGGCGACCAACCCATTGAGCATACCACTGATCAGGGCGAACAGCAGGAAGAAAGGCAGCATCATCCAGATTGAGGGGTGACGCACAATCAGCAGCCAGGCGATCAGCATTTGACCGCCGATATGACCGACAGCACCACAGAGCGAAACCCCGACAGGGCCGATCTTCGGCCGAAAGAGACGAAACGACAACCCCATCAGCAAGGTTGCCAGCAGACCACCGGAAAAAGAGAGCAGAAATGCCGGGGAAAACAGGTTGCCGAGCAACAGGCTGCCAACCAGAATGCGCGCCATGTTGACGATCCAGAGCGCCTGCACTCCGTAAATAAACAGCGCTGTTAGTGCCATAATGTTGGCCAGACCGATGCGGAACCAGGGCAACGGGTTCGGCAAAAGTGCCTCAAAAGTGTGCAACGCCACTGCCAGAGCGATAAAGAGCGCCATGAAAACCCGCTGCCGGGTCTGCTCAAGGGCAACCGGATCAACGGCTGAGGAGGTCATAACCCCGCTCCTTTTCTTCGTCCCCTTCGATCCGGATCACCAGCCTGTTCGGCACACAGGCGAGCAGGTCGCCGGAGTGCTTCGCTTTGCCCAGCCCGATGCAAATCTTTTGTGGGCAAGGGGAACTGATAACCCGCGCTGCATGATCCTCGATCTGCAGTACGGTAACACCGAGCGGTCCCTGCAGCTCAACCTGCTGATCATGATCTAAATCAGCGGTATAAATCACCTTACCATCCCGTTCAACCAGGACTCGCGCCCCAATCCCCTGCCGCAGCGGCAACAGAAAGCTTATGAAAACACAAATTGCCAGTATGGCCGTCAGCTTTCGATCGAACGGAGTCAACCGCCGTCGCCAACCGAAGACTTTCATCATTGGCTCTGTGGCAAACCGCTCGTTTGCCATTCTTTGCCGTTGTTCGCAATGATCAATCCTTCGACGTCCGGCAATTGTTCAAGCAACTGTAACCCCTCTTCCGGGCCAAGCACAAAGGCAGCAGTGGCCAAAGCATCGGCACTGGCGGCATCGGCGGCAACCACGGTCACACTCTGGCAGAGTCGGGCCGGCTGGCCACTACGGGGGTCGAAGATATGATGATAGCGGATGCCATCCTGCTCAAAGAAACGCTCGTAATCACCGGAGGAAACCACCGCCCGGTCGCTCAGCTCGAGAGCCGCCAGCAGTTCGCCCGATTTGCGCGGATGCTGGATGCCGATGCGCCAGGGGCGGCCATCGTGATCGCCCAGCAGGGCGATATCGCCGCCAGCATTGACAGACGCGGAGGTGATTCCAGCCGCGCGCAGAAGCGCCAGCGCCCGATCGACAGCGTAGCCTTTGGCGATACCACCGAGATCAACCTGCAGGCCTGGCAGTTTTTTGCGCACCCGGTTGCCATCCAGTTGCAAAGCTTCCGGCCCGACGCCCTGCAAGGCTACGGCAATCTGCTCCTCGCTGGGAACTTGTGGATTCTCACTCTCGATCGCCCAAAGCTTTTTCAAGGCTCCGAGGGTCATATCGAACGCGCCGTTGCTGCGTTCGGCGATCTTTCGCCCCAAGCTGATCAATTCAATTGTTTCCGGGCTGGCAACAAATTCATCAGCCGAATTCGACAGGCGGGAGATCTCACTCTTCGGCTGGTGACTGGATAGCAAAGCTTCCAGCCGGGTCATCTCGGCAAAGGCTTTACTGATGGCGCTGTCGAGCTGCTCCTCGTCATCGCCGAAAGCTTTGATCTCAACCAGAGTGCCCATCACCAGTGCGGTGCGGGAGAGCTGCTGCTCACCCGGAGGCAACCGCCACCAGAGCAGCGCCGCAATCAGCACCAGCAGCAGAGTCACCCATTGGCGCCCGAACATCGCTTACTCCTCGATGATCTCACCGATCAGGTCGTATTCGGAGGAATCGGTAATTTTAAGTTGCACCAGCTCGCCAACATCGGCTTGTCCGGAGGTAATCAGGAACTGGCCATCGACATCTGGTGCCTGCCGGGCACTGCGCCCTTTCAACAACAGATCGGTTTCGTCGCTATAACCTTCCACCAGAACTGTCTCGGTGCGACCGATCAGAGCACGGTTCTTGTTAAAGGAAACGCGCGCCTGCGCCTTCATCAGGCGGTTGAGACGACCTCGTTTGGTCTGGCCCGGCACTTGGTCCGGCAACTCAGCCGCCCCGGTCCCCTCTTCACGCGAGTAGCGGAAGACGCCGACTCGCTCGAAGTGCCCCTCTTTGACGAATTCGAGCAACTTGTCATACTGCTCGCGGGTCTCGCCAGGGAACCCAACAATGAAAGAGGTGCGCAGGGTCAGGTCGGGGATCCGTTCGCGCAGCTTTTTCAGCAGCGCCCGGATACCCTCTTCGCCCAGGCGCCGATTCATTGCCGCCAGCACCTGATCATCAATATGCTGCAGTGGTATGTCAAGGTAGTTGCAGATTTTATCCTCTGTGGCAATCAGGTCGATCAATTCGTCGGAAACACCTTCGGGATAGGCATAAAGCAGGCGAATCCAGTCAATCTCTTCGACTTTTACCAGCTCTTTAAGCAACGTCTCGATCGTTGCGCCGTCCGCCCGGTCCATCCCGTACGCAGTAATATCCTGAGCGATCAGGTTGATCTCCTTCACCCCCTGGGCTGCCAGGTTGCGCGCTTCTTTCACTACCGAATCTATGGCGCGAGAACGCAACCCACCACGCAGTTGCGGGATGATGCAGTAGGAGCAGTAATTTGAGCAGCCTTCGGCGATCTTGATGTAGCTGCTGTAGAAGGGAGACGAGTTGACCCGTGGCGTTTGGTGATCGTAAAGAAAATCGGGTTCGCCAACCTCAACGCTCGGCTTGCCCTGCTGCAACTGACGCTCTATCAGTTCGACCAAACGCGGCACCTCACCGATACCGATAAACAGGTCGACTTCCGGCAGCTGCTTGGCCAGATCCTCCTTGTAGCGTTGCGGCAGGCATCCAGTCACCACCAGCAGCTTGCAATGACCCTCCTGCTTAAAATCAGCCACTTCAAGAATGGTGTCGACCGATTCTTCTTTAGCATCGTTGATGAAGGAACAGGTATTGACGATGATGATATCAGCCTGGCTGTCATCAAGAACAATCTCGTAACGATCGAGTGGCAGATGCCCAAGCATCACCTCGGCATCGACCAGATTTTTCGCACAGCCGAGGCTGACTAAACTGACTTTGAATTTTTCCACAGATTTTCCCGTTACGAACGCATGTTTTCGAACTGCAGCTCGATGCCAAGATCTTTGCCCTTGAGCTCCTGCATCACTGCCTGCAGATCGTCGATCTTCTTGCCGGTCACCCGTACCTGGTCGTCCATGATCTGTGCCTGGACCTTCAGCTTGGTATTCTTGATCAGCTTGACGATCTCCTTGCCCTTCTCCTTACTGATCCCTTGCTGGATTGACGCCTTGACCCGCACGGCACCGTGAGAGGCCGGCTCTTCCTTGCCGTAATCGAAGCATTTCGGCGACACCTTGCGCCGCACCAGTTTGGCGATGATGATGTCCTTGATCGCCTGCAGCTTGTAATCATCGGCAGCGAGTATGGTCAGGGTCTCGTTCTCCAGCGTTAACTCGTTGGTCGTGCCTTTGAAATCGTAGCGCTGGCCGATCTCTTTGGTTGCCTGGTTGATGGCGTTGTCAACTTCCTGCAGGTCAACCTTGGAAACAATGTCAAAACTTGGCATTTATCTACTCCTTTTATATCTGTCTATTTCTCAATAATCCTCAAAGAATCAGAGCCTTATAACACAAAACCGCCCCGGCATGAAAGCATCGGGGCGGTGAATTTATCTCTCTTTTTTCTCTGCTCGATTAAAAACCAGGATAGCTATCGGCCGGGCGCACCAACTCGACCCCCTGCGGGCGCAGAAAAACAAACTCTTCTGTGACGAGGCCGGTGTTCTGCTTTATCGACTGAAACTCGATGTCAGTACGGTTGCCGTTCGGATCGGTCAGGCTGGTAGCGAGGATCGGGAAATACTTGCCACTGCGCTGATGTTCAACAAAATCGACGACCGCCTTCCGGCTGACAGTGAGTCGCAGGCTGTGAATCAGTTGCGAGGCTTTTTTCGGTTGCAGCTGCAGGATCAGGTTATCGTTGCTATCGGTTTTCGGCGCGCCCCAACCGATCTGAAAATTACGCGAGACATCCCCAAGATGGCTGAGAAAGGTCACCGGGTTATCACTTTGAGCGACTCCGCTGATATCGCTTTCAATCACCTGCCGATTCTCCGGCTGATAGACCCACATACTGGTGCCGTCGGAAATAATCTGCTGTTCTTCCGGCTCGCTGTAGTTCCAGCGGAACATCGCCTTTTCTGTTGCGAATTTAAAGCTGACATCACCGCGACCGCGCTGGACCCGATCGATAGAGGCAAGGTGCGACTGCTGCAGAAAATCGGCCTGGAAATCATGGATTCTCACCTGTGCTCCCGCTTTGAAAGGGGCTTCCAGCGCAGCGACAACATCCTCCAGCGTAATTTCTGCAAACGCGACAGCAGGCAGAAACAAACAGCAAAGCAGCAAGGCGAACAATTTATACTTCATCAATTTACTCCTGATAGGACGTCATCGGCAGGATAGTAGCAGGTTTTCCCCGGCGGGGATAGTTCAGCTGGCCTGGTCGATCCGCTGGTAGAGCAGATCGAGTGAAGCTTGCTCCGGCAGCAGAAAGATTGCCCCTTCCACCGGTCCAGTCTCGGCGCCGACAAGGTCGGTACGCACGGCCAGGCAGGCATCCTTCTGCTGTGTCCGATGCTGTTCCAGCAATCTGTCCAGCTGTGCGACATGAAGTTGCGGTGGTTCCGGCAGTGCCCGCAAACCGAGCTGATCATCAATGCTGGCAAGAAAGGCGGAGGCAACGATATTGCCGACTTCACGCAGGGTTGAACAAGCAGGCTCTTCGGTCAAGGCTGCACCAACCGGCATGCCGAGGAGCTGCTGGGCCATACTCCGGGCTCTTTTTTCGCTCAGGACCAGCAGAAGACCGCCCTGCAGCTCGCCACAGACCCCCATATAAACCCCGAGCCAAACGGAATCAGCATCACCAAGACAGCCACAATCTCTCGACCAACTCCCGCTGACTTCGATCTGTATCTGCTGTCGCAGCAGGCGTGAAAGCATGGCCGCGGCCTGATCCAGACCCTTCTGGGTCATCTGCCGCAGTTTGACTTTTTGCAGCTCCTTCCCCATTCAGCTCCCTTTCGTCCGACGCTTTTCCAGCATCGACTGCAGATCGATCAAAAACAGAATCCGGCCGTCGCCGAGGATCGCTCCGCCGCTGTTGCCACGTAAGCGATCAAAAGGGCTCGGCAGTGGCTGCACGAACACTTCCTGCTGGCCAACCAGACGATCAATCACCAGCCCAACCTTGCGACCAAACACCTCGGTCACCACCAGCGACAGCAGGTTTGAGGCCGGCCCTTTCGGTTGACGCAGAATTTTCCGCAATGACAGGAGCGGCAGCAGTTCACCATGCAGGGAAATCACCAGCTGTTTACCGCTGGTCTGGACCTCTTTCGGCGAAATTTCAACGGTCTGCAACACACGGGTGATCGGGATACCGAGCAAGCAGCCGGCGCACTCGATCATCAGCACACGAATAATCGCGACCGACAATGGCAACTTCAGACTGATGCGGGTGCCTTCGCCCGGAGTCGAATCGATCAGCAGCACTCCGCCAAGCTTTTCTACAGAAGTTTTCACCACGTCCATGCCAACGCCGCGACCGGAGGTTTCGGTCACCTGCTCGGCGGTTGAAAAGCCGGGCTGACAAATCAGCTGCAGCACATCATAGTCGCGCATCACCTGTGCTTGCGCCGGGCTGATAAGATTACGCTCAATGGCCCGCTTACGCACTTTTTCAGGATCAATCCCACGCCCATCATCCGCCACCTGAATCAGGACCTGATCCCGCTCCCGCCAGGATTTAATCTGCACACTACCTGTTTGCTCAATACCGTGATCGATGGCGTTGCGGATCATGTGGGTTAAAGGATCGGCCAATTCTTCCAGGATCGCCCGATCTAACTCGATAGATGCGCCTTCAACGCTGAACTCAACCTCTTTGCCACTGCTGCGACAGAGATCGCGCACGGCGCGCGGCAGACGTCCGGTAATGCTTTCCAACGGCATCATCCGCACCTGCAGAACCTGATGGTGCAGGTTTTTCACCAGTCGTGCCAGCTGGCTTAATCCCTCGTTCATTTCGCGCCAGTTACGTTCTCCAGCAGCGCTCTGTAACTGGTACCGGTTGGTCAACAGTTCGCCAGTCAGGTTGATAAATCGATCGAGCAGATCGGTATCGACCCGCACTGTTGTTCCACTCTTCCGTGAGACCTTGCGCTGCTGGTCCTTTTCCAGCACAGCGACGGGGAACTCGATAGCGTTCAGCTCGCGGTAACATTGCAGTCGTTGCCGGATCTCTTCCTGCGATGCCTCGGTCGCCAATCGCACCAGCAGAATTCGACTGATCTCCCCCTGCAGTAGCTGCTCTTCGCTCGGTTTGGCTTCGAGAACAGTCCCGAATTCGGCCATTCGTGTCAGCAAAACCAGCAGGCGTGGGCCCGGTGCGGCAACGCTGTCGGCCAACCTCAGTCGCACCAACACCCCCTCACCAGCCAAATCACAGCTGTCTTCTTCAGGGATCGGCTCCAACTCTTCTACCAGCATCACGCCATTGATAAAGTCGTCAACACTCCGCTCGGCACGTCCCTCGGAAATATCCTCCAGCAAGGATTCCAGCAGGTCGACCCCGGTCAGCAGCCGATCGATCATCTCGCTGTCAACTTCTCCCTGCTCGCGGCAATTCTGCAGCTCGTCTTCCAGGCGATGGGACACGCGCGCAGTGGCATCGTAGCCCATGGTTGCAGCCATCCCCTTAATAGAATGAGCCTCGCGGAAAAGAGCATCGATTCCGTCACTGTTCTGTGGATCGGCCTCTACCGCGACCAGCTGCTCGGCCATCTTCTCAAGATGTTCGCCGGCTTCGCTGAGAAACATTTTGCGATATTTTTCAATATCCATCAAAAATCCTGCCTAGGGAGCCTGTTTTCAAGCAGCGCAGACCCGATCAACAACGTCAATAACCTGTTCGTCCTGAAACGGCTTCACAATAAAATCCTTGGCTCCGGCCTTGATCGCTTCCATCACCATGCTTTCCTGACCGAGAGCACTGCACATCACCACTTTTGCTTCAGGGTAGTCACTGAGGATTTTCTGCATGGCGTCCAGCCCGCTCATCTCTGGCATGACAATATCCATGGTCACCAGATCGGGCTGGTGCTGAGCGAACAGCTCAACCGCCTGTTGACCATTTTCTGCCTCAGCCACCACCTGCCAGCCGGCCGCTTCAAAAATATCGCGCAACATGCTGCGCATGAATAACGCATCGTCAACGATCATCACCTGTTTTGCCACTTCAGCCCCCTGTTTCGCTGCACACCCGGTCAAGCACCAGGCGAAGCTGCTCCAGATCGAGCAGACTGATCATTTCTCCGTCGCGGTCGATGACACCGCGAATACAATCCTCTTCCGACTCACTCTGCGACAAGGTGCAGTGCGCCAGGTCGAGAGTGATAATCCGCTGCAGTCGGTCAATGCTCAAAGCAACCGGGCCGTGCACGTCGGTCAGCACGATCATTCGGTCGGAGCGTGGACCTGCGTCGAAACCGAGCAATAATGGCAGATCAACAACCGGCACAATTCGCCCATGGAAGCCAATGGCTCCACTGATCGTTGTGGCCACCCCCGGCAGCGGGAAGACAGCCTGATGCTCCACGACCTCCTGCACATCGGCCAGTTCCAGAGCATAGATCTCCAGGCCAAGATTGAACGGCAGCAGCTGGCTCATGCCTGACCGTTACCGATATCGGCGCCGAGGTTAAAACGGCTGACCGAGGTCAACAGTTCATCCGCTAGTTTCGACAGCCGCTGAGAAGCAAAAGTCATCTCTTCCATCGAGGCCGATTGCTCTTCGGTCGCCGCTGACACTTCTTCGGTCGAGGCGGCGTTATCCTCGGCAACGCGGGCAATCTCTTCGATCGCTTCAACGATGGCGTGAGCCCCGGTGTGCTGATTGCCGGTCAGCTCGGTAATCTTGGATGCTTTAATCTGGGCTGCTTCGGCTTTATCGATAATTGCAGCGAAAGAGCTACCGGCGATATCGATCGCCTCACGTCCTTCATCGATCGATTTGACACTTTCGGTCATCGACTGATGGACCTTCAAGCTTTGCTCGCGCGTAGATTCGATCAGGCGGGTAATTTCCCCTGCTGACTCTCCTGTGCTGTCGGCCAGCTTGCTGACCTCTTCAGCAACGACAGCAAAACCATGACCATATTCCCCGGCACGGGCCGCCTCAATGGTGGCGTTAAGTGCAAGCAGGTTGGTCTTCTGCGCGATCGTCGTAATCACGTCGATAATGCTACCGATCTGCTGGACCTGCTCGCTGAAAGAGACGATCAGCTTACTGTTCTCTTCCACCTGCTCCAGCACCGATTTCATGTTGCCGAGAGCAGTCGTCGCCATATTTTCACCCTGGCGGGCCGTCATGGTGGTCTCTTCTGCAGACTGAAACAGCTTGCCGGCCGAAGTCGCGATCAGCTCGATTTCGCTGGCCATCTCTTTGGTTACTTTGGAGACCCGCTCGACCATCTCTGCCTGGGTTTCGGCACCGCGGCTGATCTGTTCGATGGACCCTGCTATTTCGTGTGAAGTCGCGGTCATCTCCTCCGCCGTCGTCGCCAGCCCCAGCGAAGACTCGTTGACATTCACCGAGCTGCTGCGAATCTGCCCGACCAGGTTGCGCAAGCTGTCGACGACGAGATTCAGAGAGTTGGACAAATCTTCCGTTTCATCACTGAATACCCCCTGGCGCAGTTTCACCTTGCGGCTCAGATCGCCATTGCTCAGCCTGTCAGCACCTTCAGTCAAAATGCTGATATTGGCGGTAAAGGCCTTGGAAAACAGCCATCCGAACACCAGGCCAACCAGCAGGGCCCCAACGATGGTAATCCACTGATGGGTCCACTCAGGAACATCCATTTTCGGAACCAGCAGGTTCAGAAACACCACCGAAGCCACCACGAAGATGAAACCGATGACAAATTTGTAGCTGATCTCAACGCGCATGAATTTTCTCCTTCAAGCCGACAGCATGAATCATTTAAATGCCGGGTAGTTTTTCCCTTTACTGCAAAATATCTAAAAATTCTGTAGCTGCTGCACCAGTGAGGTCGGCAACAGCTGCTCTTCTTTTTTCAGCCGCTGGTAAACCCGCTCTGCCGGGTCGATACAACGGAACAGCTCGCGGCACGAAGAGACCAGAGTCTCCGCCCGCCCCAGGACCAGATAGCCCCCCTCAGGCAGTGCTGCGGCCAGAATCTGTAAAATTCGCTGCTGCTGCTCGCGGGAAAAGTAAATCAGTACGTTGCGACAAAGAATCAGGTCAGCCCGATAAAAGGGCTGATCACTGAGAATGTCGTGGCGAAAAAAACGTACCAGGCGCCTTATCTCCTCATGCAGACAATACTGCTGCTGCCGCACAGTGAAAAAGCTTTCCAACTGTTCTTCCGACAATTCACGTAACCGGTTCGCTTCATAGCAGCCCCGCTTAGCCCGCTGCAGAGCCTCAGGGCTGAGGTCGGTCGCAATAATCGACATCTGTTCCGCCTCAATCTTCATTTTTTTGCAGAGCAGAGCCAACGAATAAGGCTCTTCGCCGTTCGCGCAACCGACACTCCAGATTCTCAATTTACTCTTCTGTTGGACGGCTCGCCGCAGCAGCTCAGGCAGCACTTTTTTTTCCAACATTCGAAACGTGCTCGGATTGCGAAAAAAATGTGACACGTGAATACTCAGCGCCGTCAGCAGCTGGCGCTGTTCTTTTTCACTTGCCGCCAGTTTTTCTACGTACCCTTCTGCACAGCTCTCGCCCACCGCCCTGATACGCGCAGCGATCCGTCTCTTGATACAGAGATCTTTGTACCCATCGAGAATAAAATTCTGCTGCTCGCGCAGGACCTCGCTAATTTGTCGATAGGCCTCGTCGGGCACATCACCACCAACAAAAGGGGATTTGTGCTCTTCAGCCGAAGTGGTCAAAACCACCTCGCGAGCAGCGATACAGCGATCCGTCCTGATTCTTCACCTGCAATCCCGGCTGAGAGCAAATCGTGCCAATTCTTGTCAAATCTACACTTGAAAGTGTCTTTTCAGACAAATTTTTCAATGGGGAAGTCAGCAACAATTCATAATCCTCGCCGCCAGCCAATGCCAGATCGAGCAAGCTTCCGTCCTGCTGCAATGCTGCGCGGAATTCATCCGACAGCGGCAATCGGGCTAACTCAATTTCTGCACCGACGCCGCTTGCTTCGAGGATATGCCCCAAGTCAGAGAGGATACCGTCAGAAACATCAAGCATGGACGAGGCCAGCTGCTCCTGTACAAGGCGGCGACCGAGTGCGACGCGTGCTGTCGGCGTATTGTGCCGCGCCAGTAGGTAACGGTTTGGCTGCTTGCCTGCCAAGAGTTGCTGCAGCGCCAGAGCACTGTCTCCCAAAGTCCCGGAGACGTAAATCGCGTCTCCCACCTCGGCACCGTCGCGGCGGATTGCCCTCCCGCTTTCAACCTCGCCCTGCACAGTCACGGAAATCATCAATGGCCCGAGGGAGCGGCAGGTATCCCCACCTGCGAGAACGGCATCGTAAGCATTGGTTTCGGCAACGAAGCCACGGCTGAAACTTTCCAGTTCATCGACCGGGATATCGCCAGGGCAGGCAACCCCGAGAAACAGGCTCTTGGGTCGTCCACCCATGGCGGCAATATCGCTGATGTTGACTGCAGCCGACTTGCGGCCAAGCTCTTCCATCGAGATCCATTGCCGATTGAAATGAACGCCCTCAATCAGCAGATCGGTACTGGTCAATAACTCCCAGCTGTTATCCTGCCGCTGGATGGAGCAGTCATCGCCAATCCCCAAAACGAGATGATCACCACCGCCGACTTGGCGCTGAATCCGTCGAATCAGTCCGAACTCCCCCACATCTTGTAATTTTTCGTTGTGCATAAAATATCACCAAAATTTAATTTTTAGTCTTTAATTATTAATTTTCTTCTACTGGCTGTCAAGTGAATGAGCATAAAAAAAGGCGACCAGCTGTTCGCTGGTCGCCTTGATTTTTCAAACCGCTGCAGGCTTAAATCTGCGGACCGGCCTTGGTGAAGTCAAAATCATCGTTATCGGACGTGTACTTCTTGAAGTTATCGATGAACATGGTCGCCAGCTTGTTGGCGGTTTTATCGAAGTCATCCTTGTTTGGCCAAGCGTTGCGCGGATTGAGCAGGTCACTGTCGACACCCGGCAGCTCTTTCGGAATATGCAGCTTGAAG
Source organism: Malonomonas rubra DSM 5091 (assembly GCF_900142125.1). Classification (GTDB taxonomy): domain Bacteria; phylum Desulfobacterota; class Desulfuromonadia; order Desulfuromonadales; family Geopsychrobacteraceae; genus Malonomonas; species Malonomonas rubra. The sequence continues at coordinate 93,127 of NZ_FQZT01000009.1, read as the reverse complement.
AAACGGGTCTGGTCGAACTCGACGTTTTTGATGCTGCCATCAAGGATAGCGTTGATGCAGGCGCGGGTCGCCTTGATGCTCATCCTCTCACCAACGCCGTAGCCGCCACCGGCCCAGCCGGTGTTGACCAGGTAAGCGTTAACGTTGTACTGCTCCATCTTCTCACCCAGCAGCTTAGCGTAAGCGGTCGGGTGCAGCGGCAGGAAAGCCTCGCCGAAGCAAGCGGAGAAAGTTGCCTGTGGCTCGGTGATACCACGCTCGGTACCAGCGACCTTGGCGGTGTAACCAGAGAGGAAGTAGTACATCGCCTGCTCTTTGGTCAGCTTGGAGACCGGAGGCAGAACACCGAAAGCATCGCAGGTAAGGAAGATGATGTTCTGCGGATGCCCGGCTTTGAGGCTCGGCTCATGGTTGTCGATATGCTCGATCGGGTAGGAAACCCGGGTGTTCTCAGTCTTGCTGCCGTCGGCGAAATCAATCTCGCCAGTATCCTCGTCATAAACCAGGTTTTCCAGCAGGGCGTTACGCTTGATAGCGTTAAAAATTTCAGGCTCGCTCTCGGAGGAGAGGTCGATACATTTCGCGTAGCAACCGCCTTCGAAGTTGAAGATACCGTCGGCATCCCAACCGTGCTCGTCATCACCGATCAGCTTGCGGGCCGCATCGGTCGACAGGGTGGTCTTGCCGGTGCCTGAGAGTCCGAAGAAGAGACAAACATCGCCGTCTTTGCCGACGTTAGCGCTGCAGTGCATGGAGAGAATGTTCTCCAGCGGCAGCCAGTAGTTCATCATGGTGAAGATGCCCTTCTTCATCTCGCCGCCGTACCAGGTCCCACCGATGATAGCGACATTTTTTTCGATGTTGAAGATGACGAAGACTTCGGAGTTGAGACCGTGCTGCTCCCATTTGGGGTTGGTCAGGCCGGCGGCGTTGTAAACGGTAAAACCGGGCTTGAAGTTCGGCAGATCGGCGTCATCCGGGCGGATGAACATGTTCTTGACAAAGTGGGACTGCCAAGCAATCTCAGTGATGAAACGAACATCGCGACGGGTGCTTTCGTTGGAACCGCAGTAACCGTCAGTGACGTAAACATCTTTGCCCGACAGGTACTCGATAACTTCAGCATGGAGTTCGTCGAAAATTTCAGCAGAGACAGGCTTGTTGATGTTGCCCCAGGCAATGTTGTCCTGAGACGGGGACTGCTTGACAAAATACTTGTCCTTCGGTGAACGACCGGTAAATTTACCGGTGTCGACCATCATGGTGCCGTTCGCAGAAATCTTACCTTCAGCGTTGTCGGTCTCATGGGCAAACAACTCGTCGTAACTGAGGTTACGATAAACCTTGCCCACACTTTTCAGTCCCAGCATCTCTGCTGTCAGCTCGCTCATCAATTCCTCCATATCGGTTTTTTTCTTTTGGAAAGCGAAAAAATTTTAGCCAGCCACGAATCAAAAGCGAACGCTGTTTTGCTGTGACCGGCCTGTAACGGGCCGGACTATAGCTTAATCAGCTACGTCCTGACAAGCCCAGATGGCTATTTTTTCGGGGAAAAATCACTTTTTTTGTTTCAATAGACATAATTTCGGCAGAGAGAAAAATGAAACGAAAAACGACTATTGTTTTTAGCCTCACTAAAACATAGCCGTTTTCCCGTCCGGATTGACTTTTCAACCGCAACAGATTCAAGCTGCTAGAGACACATCCACCCCCCAGGCAAGCAACTCGGCCGCAACCGCATCAAGCAATCGGGGGAGGGCAGCCTCGACTGGCGAACTCATTTCCAGTCCCATTTCGATCGATTCAGCCTGTACGCCAAGAACAACCAGTTGTGACGGCAGAATTCCCTGAAGTTCAGCGACCGCCAGCAGGTCCTGCAGCCCCATCTGGTGAACAGAAAGCTTGTTGGCAAACGCGCGCGGGACCTCATCCCCGTGCAAACGGAACAGGGTTCCCGGCTCTGCCTTCATCTGCAGGGCATCAATAACCAGCAGCCTGTCAACAGGTTCCAATCGCGGCAATAAATCGAGCCCCAGAGTTCCACCATCCAGCAGCGTGACCGACTCTGGAAAAACAAAACGCTTTTCCAGCTCGGCCACACATCGGCTACCGAGAGCATCATCAGTCATCAGCAGGTTACCCAAACCAAGTATCAGGATCGACATCAGAGATCGTCCTTTTCGACAAACTTGTAGCCACTGAAAATACTGCTCATGACACCGTTCATCTCTTTGACGTCCATCAGCCAGGCACTGTAGAGGTGGTTGATGAAGAAACCGATCAACAGCCACATCACGACATGATGAGCCAGACGCAAGGTCTGCAGATCGATCAGCGGTGGCAGCCAACCAAAGATCGCAAACCAGAAACTGTCCGGCTGAAACTGACCATAAAGGGTAAAGCCGCTGACGATCTGAACGGCAAACAGGGTAAAAACAGAGGCATAAGCCATACAGGCGAGTGGATTATGGCCAACCTCATAGGGCAGCTTCGGCCCGGTGAAGGTGTAGTAGCGGAAAAACGTCAGCGCATTCTTGCGCCCTTCCGACGTCGCCCAGGGAAAAAACATCCGCCAGGACGAATGCTGATTGCCGACGAGAAACCAGTAGGCACGCGCCATCATCGACACCAGCAGAATATAGCCGAAAAGGAAGTGGATAAAACGGTTCCAGCCCATAATGTATTCTGCCGAGCTGCCCGCGGTGTAAAACGGATTGCCGATATAATAGCCGGTGACCGATAGTACCAGCACGCAGAGAGCATTAACCCAGTGGGTGATGCGAACCGGCAGTTCCCAGACGTAACGTATCTGTAACATGGCTTCGCCTCCTCTGCTAAAGAGCCCGCACCCTGATGATTTCGTTGCCGTGGCCGTCGAGCAGATGCACCGCACAGGCCAGGCAGGGGTCGAAGGAGTGGATTGTACGCAGAATCTCCAGCGGCTGCTTCTCATCGGCGATCGGCGTACCGATCAAGGCCGATTCGTAAGGCCCAAGGTTCCCGCTCGGATCGCGTGGCCCAGCGTTCCAGGTTGAGGGAACCACCGCCTGGTAGTTTTTGATCGCCCCGTTTTCGATGCGGATCCAGTGGCCCAAACCACCGCGCGGAGCTTCGTGATAACCGAAGCCCTGTGCCTCTTTCGGCCAGGTCGCCGGATCCCACTTTTCACCGTTATGCACATCAAGTACGCCACGTCCCATGTTATCGGCCAGCTGATTCAACCAGTGCTCAGCCTTCTGCGCCAGCATCAAGCAATCGACACCACGTGCCGCCGTTCGGCCGAGGGTTGAGAAGAGCGCTGCCGGGCCAACTCCCAGCTGTTCGAGAACGGAATCGACCGCCCCCTTGGCGTCGGCGTTGCCGGCTGCGTAAGCCACCAGCACCCGCGCCAGCGGACCAACCTCCATCGGGTGATCCATGTAGCGCGGCGCCTTGACCCAGCTGTACTTGTTGTCGGTATCGAGGAAATCGTAGGGCGGTTGCGGCCCAGTGTAGTTGTGGTTGGTCTCGCCGTCGTAAGGATGCTTACCCTTGTCATCGCCATCGCTGTAGCTGTACCAGCTGTGAGTCACGTACTCAGTGATCATGCTCTCATCCAGCGCCATCACATTGGCCAGATCCTTACCCATGATGATGCCACGCGGGAAGTAGAGGCTGTCGACTCCACCGCTGTTATCCATCGGGAAATCACCGTAGCTGAGATAGTTTCCGACACCTTCACCGATCCCGGCCCAGTCTTTGTAAAAAGAAGCGACGGCAAGCAGGTCAGGGATATAAACCTGTTCAACAAAAGTACGGGATTTTTTCAGCAGTTTACTGATCAGCGCCAGCTTATCTGCATTGATGGCATTCTGGCTGTTGGGATCGACCGGAATTGACATGCCACCGACGAGGAAGGTCTGCGGGTGCGGATTCTTCGAGCCGAGAATAGCGTGAATTTTGATGATATCTTTCTGCCATTCGAGCGCTTGCAGGTAGTGCGCAACCGCCATCAAGTTCGCTTCCGGCGGAAGCTTGTAAGCGCTGTGCCCCCAATAGGCATTGGCGAAGGGGCCAAGGCGACCGGTGCCGACGAAGGCCTTGACCCGTTCCTGGACACCCTGAAAGTATTTGACGCTGGCCATCGGCCAATCGGAGATCGATTGTGCCAGCGAGGCTGTCTTCTTCGGGTCGGCCGACAGAGCGCTGACCACATCGACCCAGTCGAGGGCGTGCAGGTGGTAGAAATGGATCACATGATCCTGCACGTTCTGGATCGCCATGATCAGGTTGCGGATCAGCCGGGCGTTATCCGGGACCTGGATCCCCAGGGCATCTTCCACCGCACGAATACTGGCCATAGAGTGAACCGTGGTGCAAACCCCGCAGAAACGCTGGACGAAGTGATGAGCGTCACGCGGGTCTCGTCCTTTGAGGATGGTTTCTATACCGCGAAAGGCCGTTGAAGAACTCCAGGCATTCTGGATCTTGCCCCCTTCGATCTGTGCCTCTATCCGCAGGTGACCTTCAATGCGTGTGATCGGATCGACAACGATTTTTTTCGCCATAACCTAATCCTCCTTCACCACTTGATCGGCCTCGAGTTTATCGCCTTTGCGGAGCGAACTGGCGACGCCGTGGGCGGCAAAAGCCCCGGCGGTCGCAGCAGCAAGGGCCAGTCCGATCTTATCGACGGAGGACTCGATACCGAAACCGGGCACCTCTGGCAGCCTTTTGTAGAAAGGAGTCATGCTGTCCCAGAAATAGGGCTCACTGCAACCGATACAGCCATGACCAGCCTGAACCGGCCAACTGGTGCCCTCGTTGTAGCGTACCGTCGGACAGTTGTGGAAGGTCTCCGGCCCTTTGCAACCCAGCTTGTACAGGCACCACCCCTGTCGGTGCCCGGCATCACCGAAGCTCTCGGCATACTGGCCTGCATCGAAATGACCGCGGCGCTCGCAGTTATCGTGAATCCGTTTGCCGTAAGCAAACTTGGGCCGACCGAAGCGATCTGTTGCCGGCAATTTGCCGAAGGTCAGGTAATGAACGATGACAGCTGTCAGGTTATCCGCATTCACTGGGCAGCCCGGCATATTGACCACCTTTACCCCGGGAACCGCTTCAGCGACAGAAGCGGCACCAGTCGGGTTCGGGTTGGCGGCAGGAATACCGCCATAGGAAGAGCAGGAACCGACGGCGATGGTCGCCGCGGCGTTACTGCAGATTTTACGCACGATGTTCAGCGCCGAATCACCGGCGATGGTGCAATAGACACCGTTATCCGCCATTGGGATTGAACCCTCGACCACGGCGATATACTTGCCTTTATATTTTTCAAAGGTTTGGTGCTTGGCTTCTTCAGCCTGATGACCGGCGGCCGCCATGATGGTTTCGTGGTAATCGATCGACAGGTAATCGAGGATCACCTCGGCCGCTGTCGGCTGGTTGGCTCGCAGGAAAGCCTCGGAATCACCGGTGCACCCTTGAAATTCCATCCAAATCACCGGTGGCCGATTGTCAGCCTCAAGCGCTTCGGCAACCTGCCCCATCAAGCCTGCTGGCAGCGCCAGGGTTGCTGTCATCAAGGAGCAAAACTTGAGAAAACTGCGTCGGCTGACACCGCGCAATTCCCATTTTTTCAGGATTTCTTCAGAGACAGCACCAGTTTGAGAAACTTTTTCCTGATCGTGCATCCGTCATCCTCCTCTCTAAATTTTCCCGACCCCTGTCGAGCGGCGATACAAATTGATACACTAGAGGCATACAGGTCGCTGCTGGAAAAGACACACAAGACAATAACAACGTTATGGGACCATAAAAATAAACCCATCACGAAAACTTAAAAATTTATCTATAGGCATATATGAACAACTAATTTATAAAGCATAGAAAAGAACATTTTAAAGGCAACAATTCAAAGAACAGTGTTTTACTAACAACCAATTATACTTTTGTTTTCCGGGTTTTCAAGGAGCGCTCTATGAAAGTTTTTCTTACTGGCGGGACAGGTTTTGTTGGTCAGGAAGTGCAACGGCAATTGCTGCAGAAAGGTCATCAGGTTCGACTCCTCTGCCATAGTCAAAAGCAGACTGCAGAAAATCCAGATGTCGAGATCATTCAAGGCGACACAACACTAGCAGAAAGCCTGCAGGCAGCATTGCAAGGCTGCGATGTCGTTATAAATCTGGTCGGCATCATCCGTGAGTTTCCCGGTCGCAACATCACCTTTGAGCGCTTGCACACTGAAACAACCAGAAACTTGTTACACGCAGCCAAAGTGCAGGGAGTGTCTCGTTTCCTGCAGATGAGTGCCAACGGCACTCGTTCCGACGCCATAACGGGTTACCACAAAACCAAGTGGGCCGCAGAGCAACTCGTGCGCGAAAGCGGGCTTGACTGGACAATTTTCCGGCCGTCACTGATTTTTGGCAAGGATGACATGTTTGTGAATATGCTGGCCGGGCTGATCCGCAAACTGCCGGTCGTGCCGGTGATGGGAGATGGCAAATATCGGCTGCAACCAGTCGCCGTGACGGATGTTGCAGCGGGGTTCGTCAACGCCCTCGATACACCAGAGACATCTGGCAAAACTTACCACTGTGGAGGCCCGGAAGCTTACAGCTACAATCAGATTCTCGACTTGATAGGAGCGACATTAGGAAAAAAATCGGTCTGCAAAATCCATCAACCGCTGCTTTTGATGAAACCTGTCGTATCGGTTATGCAGTCGTTACCACAATTTCCGATGACCAGCGACCAACTGCAAATGCTGCTGGAAGAGAATATCTGTGACCCGGCAGAATGGCAGAAAGATCTACAGCTGGAACTAACTGATTTTAAAGAAGGAATTTCTCAATATTTGACTTGAAAACACTGAGGGCCCCGATCATCAACCGGGGCCCTCAGTGTTATATATTCAAGCGACGAGGTCGCGAATTTTTAAATCCAAATTAAACGTCGATACGTTGTTCAAGAATAGATTTCTTACCCTGACCTCCTTCCGCTTGGTTCAAGCTCTCGAGTAACACCTTCCCGCCAATCGCTGCAGTTTTTTTTACCAGGCTCTCGGCGGTTTCGCCATCGTGACGACGGAAAGCCTCAAGAAGCTTGTCATGTTCCGCCACCGAAATGTGCATGCGCCCCTCAACCGAAAGTGAGGCCATCCGCAGGCGATTGAACTTCATGCCAAGTTGCTGAATCAGCTCAACCAGCTTGTTGTTGCCGGAGGCTTTCAGAAACAGGTCATGAAACTCGTTGTGCACCCGATAGAAGGATTTGACATCCCCCTCTTCAGCCAGCTGTTTCAGCTTGTCGTTGATCCCTTCAAGCTTCTCCAGCTCTTTTTCCGAAAGCTTGTCAGCCGCAAGCTCGGCAGCATACCCTTCCAGGATGCTCTTGATGGCGTAGTACTCCTGCACATCCTGCTCAGATAGTGCGGCAACCACGGCCCCCTTTCGCGGGATAACGGTCAGGTACCCTTCCGATTCCAGTTGTCGAAAGGCTTCCCTGATTGGTGTTCGGCTGATCCCGAAACGTTCCGCCAGTTCCGGTTCGGCAACTTTTTCCCCAGGTTTCAAATTCCCTTTAAGGATTGCCTCGCGGATCGTTTCGAGGATTTTTTCCCGCAGCGTCTGGTGTCTTTCAATCGGTTTGCTCTTCACAGCTGCTTCTCCCCATCGTAAATTTTGTAAATTGTATACAGTATACAGTATAAGTCAATCATTTTCTGAGCCCCCCTGTATACGCGGCTTTTGCCCAGCTCTTCCTTGTTTTTTCCGCCCCGGATAGCTATCATAAAACGTCTTTTTCACTGGAGCTCCGATGGATCCCTTGCGTAAAGTCCTGCTCTCCCTGCTGACCCTGTTCATCCTGATCGGCGGCGGCACAGCCGGTTATGTCATCATCGAAGACTGGGCAACCTTTGAAGCCCTTTATATGACGGTCATCACCTTGGCAACGGTCGGCTACAAAGAGGTGTACGACCTGTCTTACGAGGGCAAAGTTTTTACTATCGTCCTGATCGTAACGGGCACAGGCACCCTTGCCTACACCATCGGCTCAATGTTTCAGTTTATGGTTGAAGGCCAGTTGCGCCGGGTATTGGGGAGGAAAAAATTGCAGAAGCAGATTAGTAACCTGAAAGATCATTACATCATTTGCGGGTACGGGCGAATCGGTCGCATGGTCTGTCAGGAGTTCTCCGCCAAGCCGCTCCCCTTCATCGTTGTCGAGCAGGAGCCTGAGCGCTGCCAACAGCTGGAAGAGGCCGGCATACTGTTCGTTCAGGGCGACGCAACCAATGATGATGTGCTGGAGAAGGCCGGGATTCGCGAAGCCAAGGGGCTCATCACCGTCGTCACCTCCGACTCAGCCAATGTTTTTATCACTTTGACCGCACGCGGCATCAACCCGGACCTGTTTATCCTTGCCCGCGCCAGCGAGGACAGTGCCCAGGTGAAATTGATGCGCGCTGGTGCCAACAAAGTCATTTCTCCCTACAAAATAGGCGCATCACGGATCGCTCAGGCAATTCTGCGGCCCTCGGTCGTCGATTTCATTGAAATCGCCATCGGAGCCAACAACATTGAGCTACAAATGGAAGAAATTCAGGTGAATGCCGCTTCCCGACTGGTCGGAAAAAATCTGATTGATTCCGGAATCCGAAAAAACCTGGGACTGATCATCGTCGGCATCAAGAAAAATCAGCAGATGATGTTCAACCCTGATCCTGGTGTCACCATTGATGCAGATGATATTCTGATTGCGCTGGGAAAATCTCCCGATATCAAAAAACTGGAAAAGATCGCATTGAACGGATAAAAAATGTCTGAAAAGCTGTTTGTTCATACCCCGGCTCATTTGCTCAGCAGTCGGCTGAATTTTCTGCTCAATCGCAACCTGCAGCCCGAAGTCGCCTGCCAGGAAGTGAGCATCGAACAGCTCGATTTCGGCGAGATAAAAGAAGCTTCTGCCCAGCTGCGGGAAAAACAGCTGAACACCACTCTGCATGCGCCATTCAGTGGCTTCAACCCAGGCAGCAGCAAAAAACGGCTGCAAAAAACCGCTCACAGCCTGGTACAGCAATCGCTGCAACTGGCAAAAGTGATTCAAGCCCGCTGTATCGTCTTTCACCCCGGCATCCCCTATCAATCAAAAGAAAAGGTACAACAAAGCTGGCTCGAACATGCCCTTGCTTTCTGGCCTGAATATATTGAGCAGGCGCGCGAAATCGGCACCATCATCACGATGGAAAATATTTACGAAAGCACCTCTGCCGTTTATCAGCAACTCTTCGCCAGTCTGGGATCAGACACTTTCGGGCACTGTTTCGATGTCGGCCATTGGAATATCTTCTGTGATGAGGCTCTGGAGGATTGGTTCGACAGGCTCGGTCGCCACGTGAAACATCTACACCTGCATGACAACTTCGGTGAAAGCGACCAGCATTTGCCGGTCGGAGCGGGAAATATCGATTTTTCCGCGTTATTCTCTCTGCTTGCAAAGCACAAACTCAACCCGACCATGACCCTTGAAGCCCACAGTCTTGGCGACCTGGAAATTTCTCTGCAGCAACTTCCCACCTATACCACGAGCATCTGAACAAAAAAGGGCCTGCCCCCTCTCCCAAGGGCAGGCCCTTTTTTCTACTGCATATTCAACCCCGAACTAGCGTTGTCCCAGGAGCTCTTCCTCTTTATGTTCCAGATGCTGTGCATATATCCAGACATGTGCCTGCTCAACGGCATAGAGGAAAAGGCCGATGAAAAAGACTGCCATAAAGTTGTTCGCCAGCGACCCGGAAACGCCGTAGAACACATAGAACATCGACCGGTAGCCGAGGTGCGACCAATGGGGTGTCGGCTCGGCATTGTTGGCCAGCTGGGTCAATGCGATAGTCAGGGCCGAAAAGCAGTAGACTGCTAAAGCGATACTGACGAGATAAGCCGGTGGCGGATAGCCAAGAAGATCTCGAACCGGAGCGGAAACGGAGGCGAGCAGATCGAAACTTCTCAGCTCGAAAGCCTCAATGCTGACCAGGATAAACAGCAAAGCTTCCGTGAGACTGCGACGTGAAACGGCCTGAATATCCAAGCTCTTCTGCCGAGCTGTCATCGCATTCTGCTGATTCTGTCTGATCATGCTTACCTCCGTTTTCATTTGCGAGGTCTTCTGATAATCCGACTTCCCTTAGTTCCGCTACTTCTCAGTGTGCTGCCGGTGAATGATGCTCTTCCAGCTCTTCTTCCCAACCGGTCCACATCGGCTTAAAGTGGGCAAACGGGGTGTGGCCCAAGGTTGCCAGGTAGATGTGGGTGAAGAGAAACGCGCAGAGCGAACAGGCCAACAGGAAATGCAGCCCCATCAAGATCTTCAGTCCGCCGACCATGATGATCAGGCCGCGCAGTGGGTCAACGTTGGTCAGCAGAATACCGGACAGGCTGACCAGCGGCACCAGCACAAACATGATGGCCAGATAAGCTGACTTCTGCAGCGGATTGAACTTGTCTTCCGGGCTCGGATGGTGCGGGTTTTCCCAGCCAAGGAAGTAGGTCAGGAAATAGAACTTGGCCTGGCGCAGGATCCCGGACTGCAGATCGTCTTTGGTCGGGACATAAATCTTACCCATGCTGCGAGCAACAAAAGCATAGTAGAAGAACCAGATCGAGAAAGAGATTGCGACCACGAAACCAGCTGTGTTGTGCAGCAGGATAGCGTTTTTGTAGTTACCGAACAAAGGCACGTATTCGGGGAAACGGATCTGGGCTCCGGTAACACAGAGAGTCACGATTCCGAGGGCGTTCAGCCAGTGCCAGATACGAACAGGTGTCGGTTGCAGGTAGATCATTTTCTTTTCAGCCATGACGATATTCCCCTTTTAGTGTTTTCTGTTTTTACGGGTCAAGAAGCGCAGAGTACCGTGTCCGATCGGCATCAAGGTTCCGCCGATGATGATGAGCAGGCCAATGATATTCAGCGAAGCGCTGCGGGTGGTGCCCATCATGTAAAAGTCAGGGGTACCGGTCAGGGCATGCAAAACTGCTCCCTCTTCAACTTCTATGCGAGAGAAGGTCCCTTCATCGTTCGGCAGCGCCAGGAAGCTGGTCTGCATATTTTCAGTTCCGGAGGTATGGCAAAAGCTGCAATCCCAACGGTTATCCAGGGTCTTGACCGAGTGGCTGGCTTCCTTCGGGGTCATGGTTGCCTGCAACCGCATCGACTTGTAGTCTGGATTACGATTGAAAGTGCGCAATTCCGCCAGGGAGATGAAGTTATCGCTGTTCAGATCGACCAGGCTTTGAACTTTTTTGTCACCGGCGAGCGCTTGCAGGTCCTGATGCTTGGAGATTTCGAAGTCACCGAAAGCTGCTTCGCTTTCCTTCTGGATAATATGCAGGATGATGACATAGTCTTCCGAACCTGTATGGCAGGAGATACATGGCAGTTTTGCAACGTGAAGATCGGCCTGCGGCAACCAGTCGGCATGACTTTCAACCACGTCGGTATTCTCGTGACAGTTGGAACACTGCTGGTTCATATCATGACCAGAAACATCAGCCAGTCCGAGCGCTGTATGCGGATTGTGGCAATCACCGCAGGTTGCATTCTCGGCATGCGCACTTGCCATGTACTCGGTTTCGACTTCTTCATGGCAATCACTGCAGCTTGAGGCTGAAATCGATGCACCATCGTCCGGATGCTCATCCGATACCTCTTCGTGGCAGGCCATGCAGCCCATCCCCGAATGCGCGGTATGGCCATAGGCCGCTTCATTGATGTAAAGGTCTTCACCAACTGAATCGATATCACCATGACAGCCCTGACATTCTTCACTATCCATTGCTAAAGCCCCCAGTGGGAACAGCAGCACAAGCAGTATGCAGAGCCACATAAAGCGTGGTTTAGAAGCGTTCTTCATTTTCATATCCTTTGACTTGAAGGCTCAGGTGGCTTCAGATTCTGTTTCAAAAACAACCGCGGGTGCCTCCTGTTTCTCCTCCCGACACTCCCGGCTTTCCGCCACTCTCCAATGACATAATGCACCCAATATTGAAGCTAACTGAGACAGAACGATGATGCTGCAATAAGCCAGAACAAAAACCGCCAGCAGCAGAACAAAAGCATCCAGCTTCTCGTGCAGCGACCAGATCAGAACCAGGCTCGCGACATAACTTCCCAGTAAAAGGGATTTCAATAGAGGCTGTTGCATCGTTACACTCCTGCTCTTTACTGCGGCATCATCGAACGTCCGATTAGCGGTACTTGCTGGTCGCTGTTTCCAGCTCGTCTTCCATGGCTTCCTTTTTACTGAAAACGCCCTTGATCAGGCCGAATGCCAAAGTGGCAACCGGAACCATCTGCAGGAAGATGATCAAACCGCAAATGCCCAGAAACGCCCAAACCAGAACATTACTGCTATCTTCCCGTGCACCGGTCTCGGCCAGAACAGGAGTCGCCAGTACCATCATGCTGAATGCTGCGCTCAATACCTTTTTCATCGTTTTCTCCTTTTCCAGGTTTTGTATGGTCGTTAAACCATTAAGTTAGAGCTGTTCCCAAATCCCCAACCGCGCACTCAACAACAGACAGAAGCTCTTCGTTGTCTTCACGGGTATGGGGTTTCAGGGAGTGATAAAAGATTCCTTTTTCCCTCACCTTGCGAAGCATTTCCGGTGAGTTCTCATCAGAAATCAGTATGATATTCAATTCTTTGTTGCATTCTCTCAGCAGGGAAACGACCTCCGCCGGACTGATCTTTTCCTCGAAGCTGTTACCCAGCAGAATGATCGGCTGATTCTTTTTGATGATATGGGCAACCACAAAAGCAGCTGAAGCAGTGGTATCCACATGGTAGTTCGATTCTTCAAAGAAGTCGGCCAACTGCTGACGAGCTACCGGGTCTTTATCAACAATGAGAATTTTCCGTGCCTTCATAATGCAATCCTCTATTTAAGAAGCAGCGCTTTTTTCGCTCTGGCTTTCGCTCAGAGCGTTTTTGCGGGCACCAAAGAGAACTTCTTTAACGATGCAACCGAATAGAATGGCTGCTGGAACAACCTGCAAAACAATGATGGCTCCGAAGAAGACCAGGAAAAACTTTGCCATAGGGGTCATACTCGGACCGAAATCCACAGCCATCAGTCCAGCTGCTGCAACGGCGGCAACGACCACTGCGACCACGGAATAGATAAGCTTCTTTTTCATCTCGAACTCCTTTCATTTCATGAAGTTGTTTCTGTAATTATTTCTATGAGCAACCAACGTACCAACTTGTAAAATGTTTTATTTTTTTGTTTTTTACCTTTAAAAATCAGCACTTTAACTTCTTCAAGGGATTACCTTTCCGAACCATCCCCCCTTCTTTTCCTGCGAGAAAATTCTTGCCCAGCAGTAAATTCCTGTTCGACAAGAATTGCCCTGCAGGAATTTTTGTTGCGAGAAAGGAATAAGGTCACCTGGTGACATCTCACAGGGGGTTGTCCGTCGCAAAGAGGCCGCCGAACAGATCATCATCGAAGCTGAAATCTTCAACAGCCTTCTTCTTCCGGCCAACAGATGATTTTTTCACGTGCACACGAATGTGAGACGGCAAATCTTTCGGGAACAGGGTCTTCTTGTTACGCGCCGCCAACAGCGCTTGAACGAGACTGTTTTCGAGCTCACGAACATTTCCCGGCCAGGGGTAGGAATTGAGCATCTCCTGGAATTCGGGAGACTGCTCTTTCAAAGCAATATTTCTCGATTTGCAGAAGTTTGTCAGGAAGTAGTCGGTGAGTAGAGAAATATCCCCTTTGCGCTTTCGCAAAGGCGGGATTTCGACAACGTGCTGTTGAAGCATGTGCAACAAAACAGGATCAAACTTTCCCTGCTCTGCCAACTGCTGAAGGTTTCTGTTCGTCGCTGCAATCAGGCGGAAGTTGACGCGGATATCCGTCACTGCGCCGACCGGTCGATATTTCTCATCTTGTAGCAGCCGGTAAAACAATCTCTGCGTCGAACTGGGCAGGTCAGCAACTTCATCAAGAAACAGGGTCCCTTTATTCGCCTGCGGCAGGAGACCGTGATGACCGAAACGAGCGCTGCGGGGCTGCCCCAGCAGGAGCTTCTCCGCAATAGATTCGGGGATGGATCGGCAGTCGACAACGACAAAGTTCTCCCCATCGCGGCGGCTGTTCTGATGCACTGCGCGGGCAAACAATTCTTTGCCGGTCCCGGTTTCACCGCAGATCAGAACCGCATCCTCTTTGCATGCGGCTCTTGCGACCTGATTCAGGCAGGTCTTCAGCTCCGGGCTGTTACCAACGATCTGGGAACGCTGGAGATTCGTAAAATCAATGACTTTCTCCTCAGCTTCCTTAATCGTCAAAACGTTTCCCGCCAACCGGATATCGAGCTGCCGGCGCTCGACGTCCGGCAGCTGCACCCAGACAATCAAATGGTGCAGCAGCTCCGTAGCTACCGATTCATCAATTGCCAGTTCGTAACGATTCCCGGGGCCGGGCACACTCTTCTCTTCAGTCGCTTTATAAACTTGCGTTTTTTTCATTTCACAATCACCTCTCGATTGTTACTCCGATACGCACAGCTTAATTAGCATTACGCATGCCAACCCGGCACAAACGACTAACTACCTGTTTTTATGGAAATATAAGGGTGATTACAGGGGAGGGAAGATCCCCTGTCCCGCAAGAAAATTCTTGCGGGACAGGAATTTTTCTTATTGCCGAGGAAGATTTATGGAAGCTAGCTATTGCGATTAATGGCGTATTTTTTCAGCAGCGCATACAGTCGCGATTGTGACAATCCGGAGATGCGACAGGCTTCCGGGATATCTTTGCCCGAAACCTCCATCAAATCGGTCAGGTACTGTTGCTCGGCCTGGGCATAGACCGTATCACGGAACTCCTGCAGTTTCGGCAGCCGCTGAACCGGTTGCTGAGGGGCATCAGGGAGCGGTTGCGAACCTCCTTCAAGGGAAGACTGAGCAACCTGCACTCGGATATGACTGGGCAGGTGTTTGGGAAAAAGGGTTTGCTCAAAGCGCGCCGTTGCTAACACACGATCAATCGTATTGACAAACTCACGAACGTTGCCCGGCCAGGAGTAATTGCACAGCGTGTCGATGAACTCCGGCGAAAAGCCCTTGGATGGTAACCCGTAGTAGGCGCAGAATTTATCGATATGGTAGCGGGTCAGATCTTTGATATCTTCCCGCCGTTCGCGCAGTGGAGGCAGTTCGATAATAAAAGAACGCAGCCGGAACAGAAGGTCGCTGCGAAACTTTCCCTGCTTGACCATTTCATCAAGATCACGGTTGGTCGCTGCAACCAGGCGGAAATCGCTTTCTACTTCGCGGTTACTGCCGAGAGGGCGGAAACGGTGCTCCTGCAGAACGCGCAAAAATGCTTTCTGCAGCGACATCGGTAACTCGCCCACTTCATCAAGGAAGAGAGTCCCTTTGTGCGCTTGCCGGACGAGACCATCCTGGGCTTTGTCGGCGCCGGTGAAGGACCCTTTTTCATGGCCGAATAACAGGCTTTCGACCAGCGTTTCCGGCAGCGAGGTGCAATCGACAACAACAAAATTTTCTTTGCTGCGGTGGCTGTTCTCATGGACAGCTCGGGCGAAGAGCTCTTTCCCTGTACCGGTTTCTCCGGTAATGAAGACATTGGCGTCGCTCTCCGCCGACTGCGCGATCATGTCGAGACACCCTTTCAGACTGACACTGGAGCCGATAATGCCTTCACGCTTCAATGTCGCCGATTTGCGCGCTTGTAATACTTCCCTTTTTTCCTGCCGATACTGCAATGCCCGCTCGAGCGAGAGAGTGATCTCTTTGACCGAGAACCCTTTTTCGATGTAATCCCAGGCGCCGCTTTTGATTGCAAGTTCAGCCCCGCTGGCATCACCGAAGCCAGTCATAATGATGACTTCCGGTGAAGATGGGCTAGCTTCTATCTTCGGCAAGGCGTCCAGACCATTTCCGTCCGGCATCTTGACGTCGAGAAAAACAACATCGAAGTCCTGTGAGTTAGCGGCAGCAATCCCCTCTTGCAAGGTCATACAGCTGTGCGCAGTATGGCCTTTGCGTTCTACCAGCGTGGTCAGGGTTGTGCACATCATGTCATCGTCATCGATGATAAGAATATTTGGCATACTCTCCTCGTGGCATTTCAATCACTTGGGCATTCAATTGGCGACGGATTGCATCGTTCATTTCATCTTTACCGACCGGTTTCAGCAGCACTTCCCGAATACCGATACTTTGCGCATTTTCCGGTCGCAATGCTGGATCTGTTTCCGGCGAGGAGCCAGAACAAAGAATTATCGGCAGATCTGGGCGGATCGCCAACAACTCACGTGCCAGCGCCTCTCCCGTCATGTTCGGCATAGTCTGGTCAGTAATCACAAGATCGAAATCGTTCGGGTTTGCGCGAAACAGCTCTAGACACTTCCTGCTATCGGTTTGCGGGGTGACACTATAGCCCATCCGACTTAGCATTTTCGCTTTGCCGCGAACATAATCCTCTTCATCATCGACAAACAGGATACGCTCATTTCCCTGATGTTCAAAATTCACAACGCGCTGCGGTATAATATTCAGCTTTTCTTTCAACTTTGGAAACAGTACTGAAAAAATTGTTCCACGATCCGGAACGC
This sequence comes from Malonomonas rubra DSM 5091, assembly GCF_900142125.1. Lineage (GTDB taxonomy): Bacteria > Desulfobacterota > Desulfuromonadia > Desulfuromonadales > Geopsychrobacteraceae > Malonomonas > Malonomonas rubra. The sequence continues at coordinate 76,486 of NZ_FQZT01000009.1, read as the reverse complement.
TATCAACTGTGATAGCGCCTTCGTAGCCCTTGATAATACCGTGAACTACCGATAAGCCAAGTCCAGTTCCCTTTCCTTGTGTCTTGGTCGAATAAAAAGGATCGAAGATTCGTTCCATGGTTTCCCTGTCCATGCCATGTCCGGTATCAGAAACCTGCAACTCAATATATTCGCCCGGCTCCAAACCTGGATATGACTTGCATGCATCTTCGTCAAGCTCAACCTCTTCCAGCACAACACCGAGGCTGCCTCCATTTTCTCTCATGGCATCAGCAGCATTGGTACAGAGATTCATCACGACTTGATGAATCTGGGTCGGATCGGCGGCAATTTCACCAACATCATTAGCAACCCACTTCTTCACTTCAATCGTTGTTGGCAAAGAAGCGCGCAGCAGATTGAAACATTCTTCGACAATGTTAGCTATCTGCACCGGCTGTTTCTCCTGCTCTGTTCTTCGGCTCAGAGTCAGGATCTGTTTAACCAGGTCTTTACCGCGAAAACCTGCTTTTAATACAATCTCGAGACTTTTCTTCAGGGGGTCATCATCGGGGATGTCTTCAAGGGTCATCTCGGTATTCGTAATGATAACAGCAAGAATATTATTGAAATCGTGCGCAATTCCCCCGGACAGTGTGGCGATTGCTTCCAGCTTTTGCGCTTGTCTCAGTTGACGCTGCAACTGAGTTTCATTGGTGACATCTCGCACGATAACCACATAGCGACTGACGCTTCCGGTGGCACCTCGTACCGGCGATATCCGCGCATGAACGACATAGCGGTTTCCATCACTGCGCTCATTATCAAAGTGTCCGCTTTGCACCATGCCGGTATCGATTGCCATCTTTATCGATTCATAGAAGCTTCGGTTGCGCAGGCAGCATTCAAAACTGTGGATACTTTTGCCAACGGAGTCTTCGGCAGCAGCACCACATATTCCTTCATACGAAGAATTCATGTACTGGATGATTCCATCACGGTCAAACGTTAATACACCGTTGGATGCCTGCTCAATGGCCGCTGCAAGGAGCATCCTTTCTTCCAGCGCGTGCTCACGTTCATCGTTCATACGGATTGTCTTGATACCGTAAGACAAATCATCGGCAAGCTCTTCCATACGGACGATCTCTTCGGGATCAAAAGCATTAACTTCGTCTGCAAAAATCACCAGAGCACCGAAAACTTCCCCAGCCTCCCGTAGCGGCAATGAAATCCCGGATTCGTAACCGCTTCTCAGTGCAGCATCACGCCAGGGCAGATAATCAGGATTTGTTTTAAAATTTTGAAAAACTGTTGTTTTCCCAGTTCTTATCGTCGTACCAGCAGGTCCTCGGCCCCGCTCTGAGTCGGCCCAGGTCGCTTGCATGTTGTCGATAAAATTATCTTCAAAACCCCAATAAGCCACAGGACGCAAGGTTTTGTCTTCATCCTGCTCAGCAAAACCGACCCAGGCACATCTGTAACCGCCAACCTTGACGAAGATACGGCAAATCTCCTTCATCAACTCCTGCTCGTCGGTGATCCGAGTAATAGCCTTGGTGCACTCACTGATACTGCGCAGTGCTCGGTTTGCTTCACGTAGAGATTCCTGCGAATAGCTGATAGCGACATCCCAAAAACGCAGCAACCAGTAAAGCAGGATGGCTGAAAAAGCGATAAACAGCCAGTGACTGAGGGCGACAGATTTGTGTGAGTTTTCTGGTTGATTCAGCAGAACAGCGAAAAGGCTATCTGAAAAGAATGTCCACATCCCACCAAGCGAGGCGTAAGAAATGGCAATCGTGTAGCATGTCAGCTTTTCTGGCTTCTTATACGCAATCATAAAATCCTACCGTATAACGATTGATTGCAGGGAATATATCACTTCAGCCGTAACTGACAGGCCGACACCGGGGAGTGACTTTGACCTGGATGATGTCGCAACAACATCACCTTCTTCAAAAAATCATTTAATTACAAAGGGGTAGCGAGCAAGCAAACACCCTATTTGTTAATTAATAACAAAGCGGCACCTCTTGTCAATAACCTATCGCTCTTGTCTGCTTTTCCCTCTGATTTTGACAAAAAAAAGGTGCCCGAAAATTCGGACACCTTTTTAGGATTATCTGACAAGCGCTGATTACTTTTTGCCAGCAACCTGAATACGGATCAAGGCCCGCTCAAGTGCAGCTTCCATAACCTTAAACTGCTTGTCTTCTTCAGACAGGGTTTTCAACGCATCTTCCGCGCGGCCAAGAGCTGCCTCAGCTCGCTTAAGGTCGATTTCATCAGCTTTTTCAGCAGTATCGACCAGCACTGTGACCTTGTCATCAGCAACTTCAAGATAGCCCCAGTTCACAGCAACGTGAAACTGCTCGCTTCCCCGCTTATAGGAAAGCTCACCCACTTTTAAGGTGGTCAGCAGCGGGGTGTGGCCAGGCAGCAGACCCAACTCACCGACAAAACCGGGAGCTGTGATCTCATCGACCTCCTCCGAGAGCACCTTCTTATAGGGGGTCACCATTTCGAGTGTAAGCTTATCAGCCATTGCGACTGTCCTTTACGTTTGAATCTTGTCTCTTAGCCCGATTAGGCAGCCATTTCCTTGGCTTTTTCGATCGCCTCTTCGATGGTCCCGACGAGGTAGAAAGCCTGTTCTGGCAGATTGTCGTGCTTACCATCGAGGATTTCCTGGAACCCCTTGATGGTGTCCTTCAGCTCAACGTACTTGCCCGGGGAACCGGTGAAGACCTCGGCAACGTGGAACGGCTGCGAGAGGAAACGCTGAATCTTACGGGCACGGGCGACGACCAGCTTGTCATCCTCAGAGAGTTCGTCCATACCGAGGATGGCAATGATGTCCTGCAGGTCCTTGTAACGCTGCAGCACGTACTGAACGTCACGGGCAACCTTGTAGTGCTCTTCGCCGATAACCTGCGGATCGAGGATCCGGCTGGTGGAGTCGAGCGGGTCAACCGCTGGGTAAATACCGAGCTCGGCAATCTGACGCGAAAGAACGGTGGTCGCATCCAAGTGAGCAAATGCAGTCGCCGGGGCCGGGTCAGTCAAGTCGTCAGCAGGGACGTAGATCGCCTGAACCGAGGTGATGGAACCTTTGTCGGTGGTGGTGATCCGCTCCTGCAGCTCACCCATCTCGGTCGACAGGGTCGGCTGGTAACCAACGGCGGAAGGAATCCGGCCGAGCAGCGCCGAAACCTCGGAACCTGCCTGGGTGAAACGGAAGATGTTGTCAACGAACAGCAGAACGTCCTGACCTTCCTCATCACGGAAGTATTCAGCAACAGTCAGTGCCGACAGAGCAACACGTGCACGTGCTCCCGGCGGCTCATTCATCTGACCGTAGATCAGAGCAGCTTTGTCGAGAACGCCCGACTCTTTCATCTCTTCCCACAGGTCGTTACCCTCACGAGTCCGCTCACCAACGCCAGCGAAAACCGAGAAACCACCGTGCTGCTGAGCAACGTTGTTGATCAGCTCCATGATCAGAACGGTCTTACCAACACCGGCACCGCCGAACAGACCGATCTTACCACCCCGGGAGTACGGAGCGAGCAGATCGACAACTTTGATACCGGTTTCGAACGCCTCAACCTTGGTTGACTGGCTAACGAATTCCGGAGCCGGGCGGTGAATACCCCAAGCCTTGTCATTTTCGACCGGACCAGCTTCGTCAACCGGCTCACCGACAACGTTCATGATGCGGCCGAGAGTTTTCGGGCCGACCGGCATCAGAATCTGATCGCCGGTATCAAGAACGTCCTGACCGCGAACCAAACCTTCGGTGGCGTCCATAGCGATGGTACGGACGGTGTTTTCACCCAAGTGCTGAGCAACCTCACACACCAGGTTCCACTCACGGTCGTCCAACGACGGGTTGGTAATTTTGACAGCGTGGAAGATCTCCGGCAGTTTGCCGGGCTCGAACTCGACGTCAACAACAGGACCAATAACCTGTGTGATCTTTCCCTTGTTCATAACTAAACCTTTCCTCCTTATCCCAGCGGAATAAGCTTTATATGTCTGAAACCTAACTTACTTAATCGATTCAGCACCGGAGATGATTTCCATCAGCTCCTTGGTGATAGCTGCCTGACGTGCGCGGTTGTACTGCAGTGTCAGTTTGCCGATCATCTCCGAAGCATTCCGGCTGGCACTGTCCATCGCCGACATCCGAGCTCCTTGCTCAGATGCATTCGACTCGAGCAGACCACGGAAGAACTGCACCTCAACCATCTTCGGCAGGATATCGGAGAGAACCCCAGCCTTATCCGGCTCGTAGATATAGTCGATGCTATCTTCGGCACCCTCTTCAGCTTCTTTCGGCTGAATCGGCAGCACCTGCTCCAGGGTCACGTTCTGTACGATGGCACTCTGGAACGCGTTGTAGAGGACGAAAACAGCGTCGTATTTCTCTTCGCTGTAAGCATCAACAACTTCCTGACCGATCAACTGGGCCGTCTTGTAAGTCGCGTCGGTAGTGATGTTCTCATAGACCTTGACGATCTTGTCACCGAGGCGACTCTTGAGGAAATCACGACCTTTGCGGCCGATGATCATCAGGTCGATGTCATCGAAACCCTGCTCGTTGGCACGGATGAAGCGCTCCGCCTCTTTCGAGACGTTGGCGTTGAAACCGCCACAGAGACCGCGGTCAGCGGTCATCAGCACGACCAATGCGCGACTGGTGCCCCGCTGGCTAAGCAGCGGATGGGCATCAGCCTCTTCCCGTGCAGCCAGGTTCGACAGTACCGACTGCAGCTTTTCCGCATAAGGGCGGGCAGCAACAGCGGCGTCCTGGGCACGACGCAGTTTGGCCGCGGCGACCATTTTCATCGCCTTGGTGATCTGCTGGGTATTTTTAACCGAGCCGATCCGTTTTTTAATATCCTTCAGACTTGGCATCTGTCCAAACCCTTATCGAATCAGGCTACAAACTGACCTTTGAATTCATCCAAAGCCGACTTGATCTTTGCTTCCAAATCGTCGTCAATCTTGTTCTTCTCGGTCAGCTCTTTAACGATATCGCTGTGCTGAGCGCCCATGAAAGCCAGCATTTCACTCTCGTAGCGCTGAACGGCGGTGGTCGGGTACTCGTCAACGTAGCCGTTGTTAGCTGCGTAGATAGCGAGGACCTGAGTTGCAACCGGCATCGGCTGGTACTGGCCCTGCTTGAGAATCTCAACCAGACGGGCACCACGGTTAAGCTGGGCCTGGGTCGCAGCATCGAGGTCGGAACCGAACTGTGCAAACGCTGCCATCTCACGATACTGAGCGAGTGCCAAACGCAAGGTACCGGCAACCTGCTTCATCGCTTTGACCTGAGCCGAACCACCGACTCGGGAAACCGACAGACCAACGTTGATCGCCGGGCGAACACCGGAGTAGAACAGGTCGGTCTCGAGGAAGATCTGACCGTCAGTAATCGAGATAACGTTTGTCGGGATGTACGCGGAAACGTCACCCGCCTGGGTCTCGATGATCGGCAGAGCAGTCAGGGAACCTGCACCCTCTGCATCGGAGAGCTTCGCTGCACGCTCGAGCAACCGGCTGTGCAGGTAGAAGACGTCACCCGGGAATGCCTCACGTCCTGGCGGGCGACGCAGCAGCAGGGAAAGCTGACGATAAGCAACCGCCTGCTTGGAGAGGTCATCGTAAATGATCAGAGCATGCTTGCCGTTGTCACGGAAGATCTCGCCCATGGTAACACCGGTGTAGGGTGCGATGAACTGCAGCGGAGCCGGGTCGGAAGCGGTCGCGGAAACGACGATGGTGTAATCCATCGCACCGTGCTGACGCAGCTTCTCAACAACCTGGGCAACCGTGGAACGCTTTTGACCGATAGCGACGTAGATACAGATAACGCCGTTACCCTTCTGGTTGATGATGGTGTCAGTGGCAACAGCGGTCTTACCGGTCTGACGGTCACCGATGATCAGCTCACGCTGGCCACGACCGATCGGAACCATGGCGTCGATCGCTTTGAGGCCGGTCTGCATCGGCTCATGAACAGACTTACGGGAAACAATACCCGGGGCCTTGATCTCAACCTGGCTGTAGGTGTCGGTCTTGATGTCTCCTTTGCCGTCGATCGGAATACCGATACCGTTAACAACACGGCCGACCAGGGCGTCACCAACCGGAACCTGCACGATCTGTTCGGTCCGCTTGACCAGGTCACCTTCTTTGATGTGTTCGGAATCACCGAGGATCGCCGCACCGACGTTATCTTCCTCGAGGTTCAGAACCATACCCATGGTGCCGCCAGGGAACTCGAGGAGCTCACCGGACATCGCCTTGTCAAGACCGTGGATACGGGCGATACCGTCACCAACCGAAATGATGGTACCGGTTTCGCTGACTTCTACTTCGCGACCGAAGTCTTCAATCTGCTTCTTGATAATCGCGCTGATTTCTTCTGCTCTGATTTCCATGATAATCCTGTTACCCCTTTGCTAAGGTATCTTCAATCCGTTTCAGCTGGGTTTTCACACTACCGTCAAAAAGTCTGCCGCCCATCTCGGCCTTGAGGCCACCGATGAGAGACTTATCTGTTTCTAGGCTAAGTACGATCTTTTTACCGGTCTGCTGCTCAAGGCTTTTCTTCAGTGCCTCAGAGCGTGCCTTGGTAAGCTTGTTGGCCGAAGTGATCGTTGCCCGCACAACGCCGGACTGCTCATCAGCGAACTTGCGGTAGCTCTGTTCAATCTGCGGAACATAGCCGATCCGGTCTTTTTCAAGGAGCAGGCTGAGGAAAGTCTTCATCCCCTCGCTCAACTTGAGAAGCTCACAAAGATCGTTCATGATCGCTGTTTTCTTTTCCAGCGGAAAAGTCGGGCTGTCGAGCAACAGACGCAACAGATCTTCGCTCTTCAGGACCGACGCAACATTCGCCAGCTCTTCAGCGTAGGGCTCAACCTTTTTCTGCTCGGAAGCAATGTTGAGCAACGCCTTGGCGTACCTTATTCCAATCGCACTGCTACTCAATGTAACTCTCCCACCTTCTGCATATACTCGTCGATCAGACGGGCATCATCGTCCTTGGTGAAGTTCTTCTTCAGCAAACCTTCAGCCAACTCAACGGCCAGTGCTGTCGCCTCTTGTTGCAACTCACGACGTGCCTTGGCAACTTCCAGTTCGGCCGCTTTTTCAGCATCCTGCTCAATCTTGACTGCCATCTCTTTAGCGTTGGCAATGATTCTCTGCTTCTCCAGCTCACCTTCGCGGCGGATGGCATCGCTGATTTCGGCAATCTCTTCAGTAGCCTGATCCAGCTTGCGATCATACTCAGCGAATTTAGCTTCGGCTTCTTCTTTGGCTTTTTTCGCTTCTGCCAGAGCTTTCTCGATCTCTTCGGTGCGGCCAGCCAGCCCTTTCTTCAGCGGCTTGCGCAGGAAATAGACCAGAATTGCAACAACACAGCCAAAGTTCAGAATCCGCCAGAGGAAGTCTTTCAGCAGAACACCGCTATCCGCATGACCACCACCAGCAGCGAGCGCCACACCAGTCATCGACACGAGCAGCAAGGACGTCAGCAGAACTGTTCTTGTTTTCTTGTACATAACTACCTTCAACCCTTCCAGATCTTTATGCCAGTTCACGTCCGAGAACCTTGGTGGCAATCTGGCCGGCCAAAGATTCTGCGTCACTTTTCAGAGTTTTGCTCGCTGAAGCTGCTTCCTCACCTACCTGAGCCTTGATCGCCTGCAGGCGGGCAGTCGCTTTGCCCTGAGCATCGGAAAGAATTTTAGTTTCTTCTTCCGTTGCGGTCTTTTTCAGCTTGTTGCGTTCTTCATTTGCAGCTTTTTTCGCTTCACCTAGCTGCTCCTGATAACGCTGCATCTTATCCTCGATATCCGCTTCAAGGCTTTTTGCATGTTCATGCGAACCGTCAATCGCCTGCTTTCGCTCAGCAATGATATTACTCAACGGCTTATATAGCATTTTGTTGAGAATAATCAGCAGGATAATAAAATTGACAAATTGTAAACCGAGAGTCCAGTCAACACTGATCACCTAACTCACCTCATTTTGTAAGTTTATGGTTAGTTTTTAGGTATACTGTATACAAGATTTGAGATCAAAAAAGCCTGCCCTTGGGGCAAAGCAACGCATAGCTACCACAACGCGCATATCGTGTCAAGAAAGATTCCTTCGTTTCTACAACAGTGTTCGCTTTTTACGGAACAGCTGCAGCAAAAGACATTTCATATTAAAAATCATATAAGCAGCTTATTTTTCCGACTTTTTTGCTTTTAAATCTAGCGGCCCGCTCGTCATCTTTACCTGACCATTAAAAATAACTTTTTCTTCTATCTTTAATTGCGGGGTTTCAATTGTCCCCTCTACCTTTGCTGGAGCGCGCAACTCCACCATCGTCGTCGCTTTGACATTGCCAGAGAACTGACCACTGAGAATTAAGGCTCCGACATTGATTTCACCTTCTATAACGGCAGTATCGCCAACCACCAGCGTATCGCTTGAGTTTATTTCACCAACAAAGCTGCCATCCAGCCTTACCATCTCATCAAAACTGAGCTTACCTTCAAACTTGCTGCCTGGTCCAAGAAACGCTTTGATATCTGCTTTTTCAATCGACACCGGTTTTTTCATTTCTAGCTGCTCCTGTTTTTTTCCACCGAACATTTACTTCACCATTTAAAAGAGAGGCGGATCAGGCTGTGACCCCGAACATTTCTAGCAATCGCTCCAATTCAACCTGATCGTGGTAGCTGATTTCTATTTTCCCTCCCTTCCCCTTAGGAGAGAGCTTAACCTGTGCCCCCAAAGTCTGCTTTAAAGAGGACTCAAGCTCGAGAATATTTGGATCAACTTCTTTGATCACTTTTTCTACCGGTTTTTTATCTCCGGTAAAATTTTTGATTTTCTTGACCAGTTTCTCTGTTTCACGCACCGAGAGTTTCTTACGGATAACCTCTTCGCTCGCTTCAAAAATATCCTCATCATTCTCCAGCGAGAGCAAAGCACGTGCATGTCCCATCGAAAGGCGATTTGCCAACAAATCATCCTTTACCTTATTCGGCAGGCGCAACAGGCGAAGAGCGTTGGCCACCGTTGAGCGATCCTTACCGACACGCTTGGCAACCTCTTCCTGGGAGAGATCAAAACTATCCATCAAGTGACGATACGCCGTCGCCTCTTCTACGGCATTGAGATCTTCCCTCTGGATATTTTCGATCAGTGCAATTTCCAGCGCCCAGTCTTCTGTAACATCCTGAATAACAACCGGAACCCTTTCGAGGCCTGCTTTCTGGGCAGCTCGCCAGCGTCGTTCTCCGGCGATGATCTGATAGTGGTCAGACATCTGCCGGATGACAAGGGGTTGAATAACGCCCTTCTCTTTAATGGAAGCAACCAGCTCTGCCATTTTTTCATCATCAAAGGTTTTACGCGGCTGCTGGCTGTGTGGTCGCAACTCTTCTATTGGGCAGGAGAAGTATTTTTTACCCCCCTCCTGCGCTGCAGAACTGAGCAGAGCGCCAATTCCTTTTCCCAGTGCCGGGCGTTTCGGTTTAGCCATGGGTCCCTCCCGTCAGCATCTCTTTGGCAAGTTCCATATAGGCCTGTGCACCACGTGAGGCAATATCATACATCAGTGCTGGTTGACCGTAGCTGGGGGCTTCAGAAAGGCGGACATTCCGTGGCACGACAGCATTAAAAACCTTGTCGCCGAAATGATCACGGATTTCGCTGCTGACCTGTTTGCAGAGGTTGTTACGTCCATCATACATGGTCAGCAAAATGCCACCGATTTCAAGTTGAGGGTTCAGTTCCTGCTGCACCAGACGGATGGTCTGCATCAGTTGTCCGAGACCTTCCATTGCATAAAACTCGCACTGCAATGGAACCAAAACCGAATTTGCTGCCGTCAAGGCATTGACCGTAAGCAGGCTTAAAGAAGGGGGGCAATCTATAATTATATACTCGTATTGATCGACGATCTCGGCTAAAACATTTTTCAGTTTCTTGTCGCGATCTTCTTCTTCGATCAATTCAATCTCGGCACCAATCAGGTCAGTTGTCGATGGCATCATCTGGAGGCATTCAAGGTCCGTCTGGCAAATAACTTCAGAGGCTGATTTTTCGCCCAAAAGAGCATCATAAACCGTTGAAATCATTTCTGTTTTATCTATTCCGAGACCGCTACACGCATTTGCTTGAGGGTCCATATCAACCAGCAGAGTTTTCTTTTCCGCTGCCGCCAGGGAGGCTGAAAGATTGACGGCGGTTGTGGTCTTGCCAACTCCGCCTTTCTGATTTGCTACGGCGATAATCTTTGCCATTCTCTTCTCCTTGAAGCTTCAAACGCGAATTTCAGAGATTATCATAGACGGACCCTGAATTCAGCCAATTTCCTTGAAAAATAGATTAAAAGTGGATTTTAGCCGAAAACTACAGATCAACAGGATTTTTGTAGGACGTATAGTTGCCGTTCTGCCTTACTTTGCGGAAGAAAATAGTTATGCTGCTGCTTAAACGCAAACCCTTCAGCAGACTCTTTTCCTAAGAATGCATCCAACTCGCTCGGACCTTCTGGGCCCTTCATGATATAGAGCAACCCATTATTTCTCAGTACTGGTTTTGCCCACCGCAAAAGATCGGAGAAATTGCTCAATGCACGAGCTATAACAAAATCAAAATCAGCGGCTGCATTGATCTTTTCCAAACGCGAGCAAACTGGTAGCAGATTTTCCAATTCCAAAATTCGTCTGACATGCTTTTGAAAATTTATTTTCTTGCCGACACTATCTACGGAGACAACCTCCATTTCAGCGAGCGCTATAGCTAAGGGAATCCCAGGAAGTCCGCCCCCAGATCCCATATCAAGCATGCGGCCTTTTTTTTCTATGAATTTCAACAATAGGAGGGAATCTATCAGGTGTTTTTCTAAAGCTTCGGCTGGATCGGTTATTGCGGTCAGGTTTATCCGTTTATTCCAGCGCAACATTTCCTGAAGGAAACAAACTTGCTTTTCCAGAATACCTATGGATAGATCAATTCCATTGTCTCGCAGATTATCTTGCAGAATTTTTAGCATGATATTTTTTCCGCAAGTAGACATTTAAAATAGCAACAGCGGCTGGAGTTACCCCTTGAATTCGTCCTGCATGGGCCAAATTAACTGGTCGAACTTTATCTAAATATTCGCGCACTTCCGTCGACAGACTATCGACATCAGCATAGTCTATATCTTCCGGTATTTTTATTTTTTCGTATTCTTTTGAGCGCTCAACCATTTCGAGTTGTCGCTCTATATAACCAGAATACTTGATCGCAATTTCTAACTGCTCCAGTGCTGCTGGGCTCAATGTCTGCAGGTCAGCATGCTCAGCTGCTATTTTTTCAATTGTCATCTCCGGGCGGCGCAGCAGCGACTCCAGATCGAGACCGCTTTTCAATTGGCCGAGACCGAACTTTTCTACCAACTCTTTATTGGCAGAGGTAATCATATTTTCGCGCAAAAACCTTTCACCCTTGGCAACCTGCTCCTGCTTTTCCTGATACAGTTCCCAGCGATCATCTTCTACTAAGCCTATACTACGACCCAACTCGGTAAATCTTTGATCAGCATTATCTTCACGCAGTAACAAGCGATATTCAGAACGCGAAGTAAACATCCGATAAGGTTCGGTTGTCGACTGAGTTACCAGGTCATCAATCATGACGCCGATATATCCTTGATCACGGCCAACTATCAATTCACCTTTTTCCTTGCAGCGCAAAGCGGCGTTAATACCGGCCAACAATCCTTGTGCAGCCGCTTCTTCATATCCGGAAGTCCCATTAATCTGTCCAGCATGGTAAAGGCCATTCACGTTGCGGGTTTCCAAAGTCATCTTTAACTGTGTCGGCTCTACGAAATCATACTCAATGGCATAGCCTGGTCGCATAAGTTCGACTTTTTCCAGACCAATCATTGTGCGGAAATATTTAAGCTGTACATCTGGTGGCAGAGAAGTCGACATACCACTCGGGTACATTTCACTGCTCATCCGCCCTTCCGGTTCGATAAAAGTCTGGTGAGAATTACGATCGGGAAAGCGCACGACCTTATCTTCTATGGATGGACAATACCTTGGGCCTATTCCTTCTATATTCCCTGAGAAGAGAGCAGACTTATCCAGATTGTCACGAATAATCTGATGTGTTTCTTCGTTAGTGTAAGAAATATAACAATTTACTTGTTCACAAGTAATTTTATCGGTCATAAAGGAGAAAGGCTTAGGCACTGCATCTCCTGGCTGACTTTCCAGTTTTGAATAATCGATAGACCTAGACGACAGTCGAGCTGGTGTCCCTGTCTTTAGACGGCCAACATTTAGCCCTAATCTTCTTAAAGATTCTGACAATCCTTCAGATGACGGTTCACCCGCCCGGCCGCCAGAGTAATTATTCAAACCGACATGAATCAGGCCACGCATAAAGGTGCCAGTTGTCAAAACAACTGTCCGACTTTCGAATTTCAATCCTTCACGAATTCTCACCCCTGTTATCCGATCAGCCTCAGACAACAGATCGACAACCATTCCTTGCTTTAAATCAAGCAACGGTTCTTTTTCTACGATTGATTTCATACGGGCACTATACGCCATACGATCTGCTTGTGCCCGTCCTGCCCGAACTGCAGGGCCTTTTTTTGTATTAAGTCGGCGGAACTGTATGCCGGTGGCATCAATATTCAGACCCATTTCCCCACCAAGAGCATCGATTTCTGACACCAGATGTCCCTTGGCCAGACCACCTATTGATGGATTACAGGACATTTGAGCAACCGTGTCTAACCCCATGGTCAGCAAAAGAGTTAGGCAACCCATCCGCGCTGTAGCGAGAGCAGCTTCACACCCGGCATGCCCTGCCCCTACAACAATGACATCATATTTTTTACCGTAACTAGACATTTTCACAACCCGTGAAATGTTTCACGTGAAACATTTACTTGCCTATACAAAACTGAGAGAAAATTCCACTCAAAACACTATCTGTAGTGGTCTCTCCGGAAATCTGCCCAAGATATTGTAGCGAATCACGAATATCAAAGGCAATAAACTCAAGAGACTGTCCTTCACACAGAGCAATAAGAACATTTTGAAGATTTTTCAATGTCGAGACAAGAGAGTCATAATGACGTTGTTCAGAAAGCATGACAGATTCATTTGCAGCAATATAATCACCCAAAAGATATTCACCTATCGCTTCTTTCAACTCATCAAGCCCTTCTCCCGTTTTTATGGATATCGAGTATAAAGGATGGGTAACAAAAGAAAGATCTGCAATTTTTTCTAAATCTGATTTTGTTTCAACAACAAAAGTAGGAGCAGTTTCGCAAGATCGATAAGAATAAATATCTTGATCATCAACCTCTTTCGACCCATCAATCAGCAGGAGAACAAGATCAGCGTGCCCAATTTTATCAATGGCTCGCTTTACTCCTTCCATTTCCACCGGGTCATCAGACTGGCGCAACCCAGCAGTATCGACCAATCGGACGGGAACGCCTGCCAAGGTGATCCCTTCTTCCAAAAGGTCGCGTGTTGTTCCAGGTATATCGGTAACGATAGCCCGCTCTTCACCCAGAAGCTTATTAAGCAAAGAGCTCTTGCCAGCGTTTGGGCGGCCAACTAGAAGTATAGAAGCACCATCGGCCAACACTTTGCCAGAATTAAATGTGTCAATCAGAGTGTTAATTTCTTCAATAACAGATGAAACAGTCCGCTCAATGTGTTCAAGGTCTTCTCGAGGTAGCTCCTCTTCTGGAAAATCTATCCATGCTTCAACCAGGATTTGAATTTTTCGTAAACGCTCTGTGAAGTCATCAATACAGCGGCTAAGTTGTCCCTCTACCTGAGAAAGGGCCAACTTTCGAGAAGAATCTGTCTTTGCATGAATCAGGCGTGCAACAGCCTCGGCTTGCGATAAATCGAGACGACCATTAGCAAAAGCACGATAAGTAAATTCCCCAGCATCTGCCAGACGCAGCCCATAATCAAAATAAAGATTGAGGATAGATTTTACAACCTGCTGGCTACCGTGGCAGTGAATTTCAACAACATCATCACAGGTGTAAGTGTGAGGGGCAGACATATAAACAGCCATAATTTCATCAATATGCTGTTCATCTTGATCAACTAGAGTGCCATGATAAAGGCGTTGGGAAGAAAATTTGATATTGTGCGTGGTCGGTCGAAAGTACTTTTTCAGAGAATCTAATGCACGTGGTCCGGAAATACGGACCACGGCAATACCACCCTCTCCGACTGCTGTAGCCGGAGCAATTATAGTGTCACTCAGGTTCATGACGCCTCACTGGTAAATCAGTCAGGCTGACGTTTAATAAGATACTGCTGCAAAATGGTCAGCAGGTTGTTTACCATCCAGTAAATAACCAAACCGGAAGGAAAATTCAGGAAGAGGAAAGTGAAGACAACCGGCATCATCAACATGATCTTTGCCTGATTCGGATCCATGTTGGTCGGTGTCATCTTCTGCTGAATAAACATGGTTGCACCCATGATCAGCGGAGTTATGTAGTAGGGATCCTTCGCGGACAAATCGGCGATCCAGAACATAAAAGGAGCATGACGTAATTCGATAGCACCGAGCAGAACCTGATAAAGAGCAAAGAAAACCGGAATCTGAATAAGCATCGGCAAACAACCACCAAGCGGATTAACTTTGTTCTCTTTATAAAAAGTCATCATTTCCTGATTAAGGCGCTGCTTGTCGCTGCCGTATTTTTCCCGCATCTTCTGCATTTCAGGCTGCAGTTTCTGCATACCCTTCATCGACTTATAACTCTTCTGTGTTAACGGCCAGAAAATAACTTTGATGCAGATGGTCAGCAGAATAATAGCCAGTCCGTAATTGCCGAGATAACCATAGAAAAACTTGAGGACATGCATCAGCGGTTTGGCCAAAACAGCGAAGAAACCATAATCTTTAGCAAATTCGAACTGATGTCCTGCAGCCTGAAGCAGATCATAATCTTTAGGACCAATAAAAGACGTATAATCAAGTACAGTCTTCTGCCCAGCATCAAGAGAAATAAAAGGAGAAATGAACTTATTACGGATAAGAGTATCGGCTTTTTCAATCTGTATTTGCTTAGCGGAATCACCAGCCGCCATAATGGTCAGGAAATACTTGCTAACGTTACCGGACCAGACAATATTTTCACCATAAATTTTTGCAGAGGATTCAAGGTCTTCAACTTTATCTTCTATTAATTCTTCGCCATCGAAAGAGAGTGGCCCAACAAAAGAATACATATTCTGCATCCCCTCGCCTTCAGCACTCGGATCGAGAGAAACCAGAGAAAGATTGAAATATCCCTTTAAAGACGTAGAACCAGAGTTTATCAACTCAACATTGACATCAACCAGGTAACTGTCTGCATGAAAAATGTAACTTTTTACAATTGTCAGACCTGATGACGTCTGAGCAGTAAAGGAAACAACCTTCTTATCTGCATCGACAGAAACAGATGTCGGGGTACCATCAGCTAGACTGAAAGGCATATCAGTAGGTATAGATAATCCTTCGCTGCCACTGGTCTGAAAGGTTGCGTTTTTTAGGTCCGACATCACCATATATTCAAACGGTTTAGCATCTTCGTCGTTTGACTCTTTGAACTGCTTTAGAGTAATCCCACGAATAGTTGCGCCTGTTGTCGACAATGTCATTTCGAAAAGTTCAGAAGAAACCGTTATCAGTTTTTCCTGATAATTAGAACGATCAATCTTCTGCTCAACCACTGCTTCAATGTTCGTTGCAGTAAAAGGTGAAGTTTGCTCTACAGCTATATTTTTCTGTTCAGCAGCTTGCTGTTCTACTACCGGAGCCGGTGGCTGCTGCGGTTGAAAAAACATGCTGTAACCGGACCAAAGAAGAATTATCAGTGCAATAGCTATAATAGCTCTATTGTTTTCCATCTTAACTTTCCTGTTTATTCACCACAGGGACAGGGTCGAACCCACCCTGATGAAATGGATGACATTTAGACAAACGAATTAAAGTTAAAAAACAGCCTCGTAGAAGACCATGTGTCAGAAGAGCTTCGCGGGCATAATTGGAACACGAAGGGTAAAAACGACAAGACTGCGGCAACAGCGGGGAAATGCAGGTGCGATAGAAATCAATCAACAACACAAAAGGTTTTTCAACCATTGAGATGTCCTTTAGCTTCTAACGCATTTTGTAGTTCTGCAAAAATATCTTTATGCGACAGATCTGCAGCACCACGTTTTGCTACAACGGAAAAATCGACAACGTTAGTAAATTTACTCTGCTCACGACGAAAAAATTCACGAACATTTCTTTTTACTCGGTTGCGCATAACCGCATTACCGACTTTGCGACTTACGGTAAGACCTAAACGGCAGCGCAATGACGAATTTTCCGCCAATAAAAGAATAAAATGGGGTGTATGTATTTTACACCCCATTTTCCAAACCTGATGAAATTCCCAAGACTTGCGCAAACGGCAAAGTTTTGGAAAGTTCTGATGCATGTAATTTTATTTCTGCGGAGTGGTTACCGACAGAGATTTACGGCCACGACTGCGACGACGGTTAATAACCAGACGACCGCTCTTGGTCTGCATCCGCTTGCGAAAACCGTGAGTACGCTTACGCTTGATACGACTCGGCTGATAAGTGCGCTTAGGCTTAGACATCTTTTTATATCCTCCAGTTTCTTAGTGCTGACAAAGTAGTCCATAAAACATATCTTTTCGTTTAAGTCAATCAAAATCAGGGAACAAAATATTCTGGCAGAGAGTTAGGATAATGTTTTATACTGCTTCGATTATTCTAAGAGATACTCTATATTGCTTTAAAATTGGCTTAAAATGAAAATATTCAAATATATTTCATAAGCATTTGTATACTATTTTTCTCTTAAAAATTAAGTAAAAACAGATATTTAAGTTTCATAAACAGATGTTTATAAGTTGTGGATTAATATAAATGAAGAATATTTGGCAAACAACTCTTAAAAAACTGGAAAAAAATATAAGTCCACAAAATTTTTCCACCTGGATAAAACCAATAAATTTCATCAGCATCACTGATGATCAGGTAAATCTAGAAGTCCCAAATAAATTTATCAAAGGGTGGATAAAAGATAATTACCAAAAAGTCATTGAAGAAGCCATCTCCGACATAGGCACGGTTAATTATCGGATAAGCATCTCAATTAACGATAATCCGGAGATAAGAGAAAAACCACAACCAGAAAAACAAGAAAAAACTGAAATAGAAACTAATAAAAAAAATTTATCGCTTAAAGGAAATGATCAGTTTTCAAATATAAATAAAAAATACACGTTTGAAAGCTTCGTTTCCGGACCATCAAATCAATTTGCCCATGCAGCAGCTATGGCTGTCGCCAATAACCCAGCAACTACATATAATCCTCTTTTTATATATGGGGGTGTTGGTTTAGGTAAAACTCATATTGTTCATGCTATCGGCAATGAAATTCTGAATAAAAATAATAATCTTAAAATTTGCTATTACTCGTCAGAAAAATTTACAAATGAGCTTATAAACTCACTACGTCATGCGAAAATGGACGAATTCAGAAATAAATTCCGTTCCATAGATGTTTTACTTATAGATGATATACAGTTCATAGCAGGGAAAAAAAGTACCCAAGAAGAATTTTTCCACACGTTTAATGCTCTGTATGAATCACATAAACAGATTGTAGTTACTTCTGATAAATTTCCCAAAGAAATTCCAGATCTTGAAGAAAGATTGCGCTCACGTTTTGAATGGGGACTTATTGCTGATATTCAAGCACCAGACATAGAAACAAAACAAGCTATTCTCAAAATGAAAGCAGATCAAAATAATATTGAACTACCAGAGGATGTTTCTTTCTTTCTTGCTAATTCAGTGATAAGCAACGTTCGCGAGCTCGAAGGTTACCTGATCAGAATAGGAGCTTTTTCAAGTCTGACATCAACCCCTATAAACCTTGAAATGGCCAAGAATATCCTCAAGGATATTATCATCGAACAAAATAAAGAAATTACAGTAGAGAATATCCAGAAAACTGTAGCGACGCATTATCAGATTAAAACCAGCGACCTTAAATCTTCTAAACGATTAAAAACTCTGGTTTTACCGCGTCAAGTAGCAATGTATATAAGCCGTAAACTAACGTCTTCTTCATATCCGGAAATTGGCACAAAGTTCGGTGGTAAAGACCACTCAACAATCATTCATGCTATTAAAAAGATAGAAAAAAACCTGGAAGAAGACTTGCAACTGAGGACAACAGTTGAAAAGCTTATAAACAGCATAAAACCATAAGTTGTTTATAAAAATGTTATCGATTGGTGATAACAGGTCAAAAAAAACTCAACCAACAATCTGAGATAAAAAATAGACAGACAATAAACATTTCTTATGGAAAAAATTTTAGCGTAAAAATAAGCAGTTATTGAGTTTTCCACAAATTCACAGCTGCTATATATAGACTACTATTTTTTAAATAATTAAATAATAATAAATAGATAACTGTGGACGGAGGAATGCATGCAGTTTCACATCAGCAAAGAGACTTTTCTCAAAGGCCTAACAAAGGTTCAAGGAATTATTGAAAAAAGACATACCATCCCAATTTTGGCAAATGTCCTGATTGAAGCTAAAAATAATGAAATAATTATTACAGCTACAGATCTCGAAGTAGGTATAAAATCAAATTACAATGCTGATGTTATCACAGAAGGAAAGGTGACAGTTTCAGCAAAAAAACTTTTTGAGATAATTAAAGAATTACCTAATAAAACAATTAAATTCACATCTAAAAGTAATTTTTGGGTAGAAATAACCTGTGAAAAATCGATTTTTAACCTTGTTGGTTTATCACCAGATGAATTTCCTAAATTTCCTGATCTAAGTAATAATTTAAGTAAAATAAATACGGAAATATTTAAAGAAATGATAGATAAAACTATTTTTTCTGTATCTAATGACGAAACAAAATTTAATTTAACAGGTATTTTTATTAAATCAGAAGTAGATGAATTAAAAAACAATATGGCTTTTGTATCAACCGATGGCCATCGACTATCAATGATAGAAAGAAATTTATCAAGTAAACTTGATGATAAATTTAAAGATGGCTTTATATTGCCAAAAAAAGGAATAAATGAAATAAGAAAAATGATTGATGGTACTGAAGAAGAAATAAATATAGGTATATCAGATAATAATTTTTCTGTTAGCACTGATGCAACAAAACTAATTATGCGTATGGTTGATGGTGATTTCCCTGATTATAAACGAGTAGTACCAGAAAAAACTACCAACTCAGCAGTTATTGACAGGGAACTTTTTTTACATTCTCTAAGAAGAATTTCTGTACTTTCGAGTGAAAAATCAAAAGGCGTTAAAATAAATTTATCTAATGATTGTCTTACACTTTATTCTTCAAATCCAGACATTGGGGATGCTAAAGAAGAATTGGACGTCGTTTATACTGGAGCTGAAATTTCAATAGGTTTTAATGCTAAGTATATTATCGATATTCTTCAATCGATTGATAAGGAAAATGTCATTCTTTTCTTAAAGGATAATATTTCTCCTGGTCTTATTCAGCCTGAAAATGATGAAGATTATTTAGCTGTTATTATGCCTATGAGACTTTAATAAGTTAGATGTATATAGATCATCTGAAAATTAAAAATTTTAGAAATATAGATTTTTTAGATGTTTCATTTGATAAAAGATTAAATTTTATTTTAGGAAATAATGCTCAGGGGAAAACAAGCATAGTAGAAGCTATTTATTCAGTTGCTTTTCTGAAAAGCTTTAGATCGGAAAAGAATTTAGAGCTTTTAAAATATGGTAAAGATGAACTTAATATAAATATTGATATTGTTAATTCTGGAGTTATTGATAGAGCGAATCTTTATATTTCTGAATATAAAAAACAGATAAGACTAAATGGTAAAAAACCTGAAAACTACAAATATTTAAATGTAGTAATTTTTTTTCCTGATGAAATAAATTATATATCTTCTTATCCATCTTTTAGGAGAAGCTTAATAGATAGGTCTATTTTTTATGTAAATTATAATTATATAAATATTTATAAAAAATATGTTCGCTGTCTTAAGCAGAGAAATATTTTTCTTAAGAAGAAAAATTCTGAGATCGATTGTTGGAAAGATCAGCTTATAAATTATGGTGCAGAGATTATTAGGGAAAGAATAAGATATATTGATAAAATAAATAAATTTTTTAAAAATGAAAATTTTAAAAAAATAAATGAAGAAAATTATGAGTTAAATTATTCAAAAAAAATAAGTTCTTCAATCGAAGAACAATTAGCCGAAGAATTAAACCGTAAGCAGGAAAGAGAACGTCAACTTGGCTATACCCTGGTTGGGCCGCATCGCGATGATATTATTTTTTTATTGAATGATCGCCCAGCTGATGCGTATGCATCTCAAGGCCAGAAACGTTCGATGATTATTTCTTATAAAATGGCTCAGATTATTGACTATAAAGCTGTTCAAGGTCATTATCCGGTTTTAATTCTTGATGATATGGCGAGTGAATTAGATTCAAAAAGGAAAAATATCCTGTTAGAAAACCTGCTACAGAATTCGGGACAAGTTTTTATCACCTCGACAGATTTTAAGCAGGCTGAGTTGTACAGAAAAAGTAAAGTGTTTCATGTCATAGATGGCACGGTCAGCACAGCTGATTGATGTAAGAGGAGTAGTATGGCGGAAGAAAAGAATTACGGTGCGGATAGTATTCAGGTCCTAGAAGGTTTGGAAGCTGTTCGTAAAAGACCAGCGATGTACATTGGTTCTACATCGACTTTGGGTTTACATCACCTGGTTTATGAGGTTGTTGATAATTCGATCGATGAAGCACTGGCCGGTTACTGTGATGATGTTACTGTAACCATTCATGACGATAACTCAGTTACCGTACAGGATAACGGCCGCGGTATTCCGGTCGATATGCATGAAACACAAAATAAGTCTGCTGCTGAAGTTGTCATGACCGTGCTACATGCTGGCGGTAAATTCAACGATGAAGGAGAAGGGGCTTACAAGGTCTCTGGTGGCTTGCATGGTGTTGGTGTTTCAGTCGTAAATGCCCTCTCAAGTAGACTTGATCTGGTTATTCGTCGCGATGGTAAGGTTCATAGACAGAGTTACGTGCGGGGTGTCCCGACCGGACCTTTAGTCGTTGACGGTGATACCATCAAGAGAGGAACTAAGATCACCTTCTGGCCTGATCCAGATATTTTTGATACCACCGAATTTTCCTTCGAAACTTTGGCACAAAGGCTGCGAGAATTGGCCTTTTTGAATGCTGGCGTGAAGATCCTCATCAGTGACGATCGGACAGAAAAGAAACATGAATTTATCTACGAAGGTGGTATCCGCTCTTTTGTTGAATATCTCAATCGTGCAAAAAGTCCGCTGCATACCGCACCGATGTATTTCCACGCCGAAAAAGAAGGTGTGGAAATAGAGATAGCCATTCAGTACAACGATGGCTATGACGAAAAGATTTTCACCTTTGCCAACAACATCAATACCCATGAGGGTGGTACCCATCTCAGTGGATTTCGTGGCGCATTGACGCGCACGATGAATGCCTACGCTAGCGCTAATAACCTGTTGAAAAATATAAAAGTTTCTATTTCCGGTGATGATTTGCGCGAAGGTATTGCCGCAGTCATTTCGGTCAAATTGTCCGACCCACAGTTTGAAGGTCAAACAAAAACAAAGCTGGGTAATTCGGAAATAAAAGGTTATGTAGAATCGATGATGAACGAGAAACTGGCTGAGTTTCTCGAAGAGAATCCACAGGTCGCAAAGCGGATTCTGGAAAAAGGCATCGAGGCAGCCCGGGCAAGAGAAGCAGCGCGGAAAGCCCGCGACCTGACCCGGCGTAAAGGTGCTCTTGAAGGTTTGTCACTGCCAGGGAAGTTGGCTGACTGCCAGGAAAAAGATCCGGCGCTCTGCGAAATTTACCTGGTCGAGGGTGATTCCGCGGGAGGTAGCGCCAAGCAAGGGCGCGATCGTCGTTACCAGGCGATACTGCCGCTCAAAGGTAAGATCCTCAACGTTGAGAAAGCGCGCTTTGACAAACTGCTGACATCCAACGAAATTCGTACCCTTATTACCGCAATGGGCACCGGCATTGGCAAGGAAGACTTTGACGTCTCCAAGTTGCGCTACCACCGCATCATCATCATGACTGATGCCGATGTCGACGGCTCGCACATCCGTACTCTGCTGCTGACTTTCTTTTTCCGGCAGATGCCGGAGATCGTCGAGCGCGGGCATCTCTACATCGCCCAGCCGCCGCTCTACAAGGTCAAGCGAGGGAAAAAAGAACTCTATCTCAAGGATGACGAGGCTTTACTGGAATATCTGCTTGATACCGGTACCGATGGCGTAAGCTTGGAGATGGACGAGGGCGAAAAAGTGCTTCGCGGCAAGCAGATCATTCCGACCTTGCGCAACATTCTCGAGTTTAATCAGCACTTTGAAAAAATCGTTAATCGTGGTGTGCCGAGTGAGATTTTGCGTATTTTCCTGCGTGGCAAGGTGAAAAATGGTTTTGCTGATAAAGCACACCTTGGCCCTCTGGCGGAGCGTTTGCGTGAAGTCGAGCCGAATGCCAGTTTCGAAGTGATGGAAGATCCGGATCGGATTCTCGTCACTTACGGTAACCTGCATGCTCGCATCGACCGGCAGACGGTTGAGACTCTCTCTTCTCACGAGTACAAACTCCTGTTGAATTCGTACAGACAGGTCGAAGATATCTGCAAAAAAGGACCGGCTATTCTGCGCAGTGAAGGGAAGGAGGATAAAGTCCTCGAAGACCGTAAAGAGCTGCTCGAAACTTTCTTCGCCCGGGCGAAAAAAGGCCAGTACATCCAGCGTTATAAAGGTCTCGGTGAAATGAACCCGGATCAGTTGTGGGAAACGACGATGGATGCGGAAAAACGGGTACTGCTGCAGGTGACTATAGAAGATGTCGTCCGGGCTGATGAAATTTTTACCGTCTTGATGGGTGACCAAGTCGAACCACGCCGCGAATTCATCGAATTGAATGCTCTCAACGTCGCCAACCTCGACGTTTAAGGTTTTCGGAGACATAGATGCACACAGAAGAAAACAAAGTCACGGTTAATATCGAAGACGAAATGCGCAAGTCCTACATGGACTATGCGATGAGTGTTATCGTCGGTCGCGCATTGCCGGATGTGCGCGATGGGCTTAAACCGGTCCATCGGCGGATTCTCTACGCCATGCACGATCTCGGCAATGATTTTAACAAGCCGTACAAAAAATCGGCCCGCGTGGTTGGCGATGTTATTGGTAAGTATCACCCGCACGGTGACAGTGCGGTTTACGATACTATCGTCCGTATGGCGCAGGATTTCTCCATGCGTCACCCACTGGTTGACGGTCAGGGGAATTTCGGATCCATCGATGGTGATAACGCCGCTGCGATGCGTTACACCGAGATTCGTATGGACAAACTCTCCCACGAACTTCTGACCGATATCGAAAAAGAGACTGTCGATTTCGGCCCCAACTATGATGATTCACTGGAAGAACCGCTGGTTCTGCCCTGCAAGTTCCCGAACCTTCTGGTCAACGGTTCTGAGGGTATCGCCGTCGGTATGTCGACCAAAATTCCACCGCACAACCTGGGTGAAGTGATCGACGGACTGGTCGCATTGATCGACGACCCGCGTCTGAGTATTGAGGAGCTGATTGAAAAAGT
The DNA here is from genome assembly GCF_900142125.1 of Malonomonas rubra DSM 5091. Classification (GTDB taxonomy): domain Bacteria; phylum Desulfobacterota; class Desulfuromonadia; order Desulfuromonadales; family Geopsychrobacteraceae; genus Malonomonas; species Malonomonas rubra. The sequence goes on along the minus strand of NZ_FQZT01000009.1, from coordinate 52,688 downwards.
TCCCGGCCCTGACTTCCCGACGGCCGGTTTTATCAATGGTAAAGAGGGGATTTGCGAAGCTTACTCGACCGGTCGCGGTATCATCCAGATGCGCGCTCGTGCTCTGGTTGAAGTCGATCGCCGCAGCGGGCGCGAGGCGATCATTGTCACCGAAATACCTTATCAGGTTAACAAGGCAAAACTGATCGAAAAAATTGCCGAGCTGGTGAAGAACAAGAAGATCGAAGGGATCTCCGATCTGCGTGACGAGTCGGACCGCGATGGCATGCGCATCGTTATCGAGCTGAAACGGGACATGGTTCCTGGTGTCATCCTCAACCAGCTTTACAAGATGACCGCCATGCAATCGTCTTTCGGTATCATTATGCTGGCGATTGTCTCTGGTCAGCCGAAGATTCTGACCCTGCGCGAGGTGCTCGATTCCTTTATCGATCACCGCCGCGAGATCGTCACTCGGCGCTGCGTTTTCGAGCTGAAAAAAGCGGAAGCCCGTGCCCATATCTTGCAAGGTCTGAAGCTGGCGCTCGATAATCTGGATGAAGTGATCGATATCATCAAGAGCAGTGCCAATCCGGCAGAAGCCAAGATGCGCCTGATGGAGCGTTTCAGTTTCTCCGATATTCAGGCCCAGGCTATCCTCGACATGCGTCTGCATCGTCTCACCGGACTTGAGCGGGATAAGATTCTCGAAGAACTGGAGCAGGTACTGGCGCAGATCAAGCGACTGAAAGAGATTCTTGCCAGCGAAGTAGAAATTCTCAAGATCATCAAGACCGAGCTGCTTGAAGTCAAAGAGAAGTTCGCCAACCCGCGTCGCACTGAGATCATTGATCGCACCGCCGACCTTACCCTCGAAGACATGATCGTCGAAGAGGATATGGTCGTCACCGTGACCCACGGTGGTTATGTCAAGCGCAACGCGGTTTCCCTTTACCGCGCCCAGCGCCGTGGCGGCAAAGGCAAGAGCGGTATCAAGCCGAAGGAAGAGGATTTCGTCGAGAACCTGTTTATCGCTTCGACCCATTCTTACATCCTGATCTTCACCACCCTCGGCAAGGTTTACTGGCTGAAGGTTCACGAAATCCCGCAGGGCGGCCGTGCTTCGCGCGGCAAAGCGATTGTCAACCTGCTCAACCTGGCGCCGGAAGAGAAGGTTACCACCATCCTGCCGGTCAAGGAGTTCGAAGAAGGCAAGTATATCGTCACCGCCACCGCCAAGGGCGTGATCAAGAAGACCGAACTGATGGCTTACTCCAACCCGCGTGCTGGCGGCATTATAGCCCTGACCATTGATGAAGGTGACAGCCTGATTGAAGCCCGCCTGACCGACGGTAAGCGTGACCTGATCCTGGCGACCCGCAACGGCAAGTCGATCCGCTTCCCGGAAGGGAATGTTCGCTCAATGGGCCGCCCGGCCCGTGGCGTGCGCGGCATGACCCTGGAAGGTGATGATGAAGTGATCGGTTTGCAGTCGGTGACTGAAAACACTGCATTGGCACTGGTCACCGTGACCGAGAACGGCTACGGCAAGCGGACTGACATTGCCGAATACCGGGTCCAGAGTCGTGGTGGTAAAGGAATCATCACTATCAAGACCAGTGAGCGTAATGGCAAGGTGGTCGCGATCAAGATGGTCGACGAGGACTCTGACCTGATGTTTATCACTGACCGTGGTAAGCTGTTGCGGACCAAGGTCAATAATATCCGCTCCATCGGCCGCAACACTCAAGGAGTGCGGATGATGGTGCTGGAAGAAGATGAGCTGATCGTCTCCGTCGCTAAACTGGCTGAGAAGGAAGAGGCTGAAGTTGATGAAACTGCAGCGGTTGAAGAAGCAGCTGAAGATCAAGCAGCGCCAGACGGCGCGGAAGAATAAAGCATCCCGCTGGATTTTGCCGGTATTGCTGTTGCTGCTGATCGCAGCAGCCGCAGTACCGGTTTACCAGCAGCTGCAAAAAACGGCTCCGGAAAGATTATTTGATAAAGCTCTCGAACTGGAGAGCCGCGGTAAAATCGATGCTGCACAGGAAAAATTCCGCAGCATTTTCACCTCCTATCCACAGTCCGATTTAGCTCCTGTAGCTCTTTTGCGCAGCGGTAAAATCTGGCACTACGATAAACGTCAGGAACAGCGGGCACTGCTCGAATACCTGCAACTCGAACATGATTATTCCGGCCATTCGGAGGTTCGGGAAGCACAGTTATCAGCTGCGAAGATCATCAAGCATTCATTGCGAGATTATTCCCGTGCGATCGGTTTTTATCAGCGTCTTTTGGATCAGTCGACGGTAGATCGTGACCAGCTTTACTATGAGATTGCAGATTGCTACTTCCGGCTCGATAATTACAGCCAAGCCCGGATTGAATTGGAAACTCTGCTCGAAGAGTATCCGCAAACTTCGCTTTTAGCCGATGTCCTGTATCGCAAAGGAAGTCTGCTGCTGTTGGAAAATAAACTGGAAGCCGCCCGTCAGGACTGGCAGCAGTTGATCGAACAGTTTCCGGAGAACAAACAAAGTATTCAGGCTCGCTTTAATCTTGCACAGTTGCTTGAAGAGGGAGAACGGCTGCAGGAAGCGCTGAAGATGTATCAGGAACTGCAGGATTTTCCTCGTCCGGCGCTGCTGCAGGAGAAGATTGAACACCTGAAAAAACGGATTGCTGCGAAAAAGAAGGCCATTTAAATGAAAAATAACGAACAAAAATATGCCGTTATCGGTGCGGGGAGTTGGGGAACGACACTGGCCAACCTGCTGGCGGAAAAAGGAAATCCGGTCAGCCTCTGGGTTTACGAGGAAGATTTGGCAAAACGGATGCAGCAGACCGGCGTAAACGATGTCTACCTGCCCGGTTTTACTCTGTCACCGAATTTGACCTATACCTCTGATCTGCAGCAGGCCGTCAGCAACAAAGAGATGCTTTTGTTCGTTACGCCTTCCCAAGTGACACGGCAAGTCCTGCAGCAAGCATTACCCTATGTTTCAACCGAGGCTAAGGTTGTTTGTGCCTCCAAAGGGATCGAAAATGAGAGCTTGATGCTGCTGTCGCAAGTGTTTGAGGAATTGCTGCCCCGACAGATGCACAATCAGCTCGGCTTTCTCTCTGGCCCTTCATTTGCCAAAGAGGTGGTTCAGGGAATGCCGACGGCCGTTGTGGTTGCTGCTCACGAATTAGCAGTGGCGGAAGAAATTCAGGCGATTTTCAGCACAGACAACTTCCGTGTTTATACGCACGACGATATCATTGGTGTCGAACTTGGCGGGTCGATGAAAAATGTTATTGCCCTCGCTGCCGGAGTGGTCGATGGTCTCGGCCTAGGACATAACAGTCGGGCAGGATTGATAACACGCGGCCTGGCGGAAATGACCCGACTCGGATTGAAACTGGGCGGCCGGGCGGAAACATTCGCTGGTCTGGCTGGCATGGGGGACTTGGTTTTAACCTGTACCGGAGACCTCTCGCGCAACCGAACGGTCGGTATGGAATTAGGCAAGGGGCGGACGTTGGATGATATCCTTGCCGGCATGCAGATGGTCGCCGAGGGGGTTAAAACAACTCTTTCCGCCTACCAGTTGGCGCAAAAGCTGGGTGTCGAGGTTCCTATCATCGAGCAGATGTACCAGATTCTTTATCAGGAAAAAGATCCCCGCCAGGCGGTCAGTGATCTGATGCTGCGCGACCTGAAAGCGGAAGCGGTTCGTAGCGACAACTAAGTACATCCAAAACAGGAGCAGTCATGAAAAAGGTTATCCTAACAGCTATTGTCCTGGTTTTTATCTGCAGCGTTGTTCAGGCTGGGACGTTGGTAGAAGTGAAAACCAATCAGGGTGTTATCAAGTTTGAGCTGGAAGACGAAAAAGCGCCGGTTACGGTAAAAAATTTCCTCAGTTATGTAGATGAAAAGTTCTACGATGGCACTATTTTTCACCGTGTCATCGATGGTTTTATGATTCAGGGTGGCGGCTTTGACCAGTTCCCCCGCCGCAAGCAGACAAAGGCCGCGATCAAGAATGAAGCTGATAATGGACTGCTCAATGCCAAGGGCACCATTGCCATGGCGCGTACCGGTGTTATAGACAGCGCTACCAGCCAGTTTTTTATCAACCTGGTTGATAATAAATTTCTCAACCATCGTGGTAAAACCGGCAATACTTACGGTTATGCTGTCTTCGGTAAAGTGGTCGAAGGGATGGATGTCGTCGAAAAGATCGGCAAGGTACGCACTATTGTGAAAAGTCCAGCTTTCCGAGATTATCCGGAAAGGCAGGTGATCATCGAATCGGTGCGCCGGATCGATTGAGTATTGACCTCTACAGTTTGGCATTTTTTAACACATAAGCGCTGGTTCTTTTTGATTTTCAGATTATAATCGATAGCTTAGACCTGAAAGGATGAGGGGATGGCAACCTTCCGGATCATGAGTTATCATGTTAACGGATTTCGCGGTGCATCGGGGGAGATCGATTCTTCCCTCAGTGCGCGTGTTATCCGTTCGCAAATGCCGGATCTTGTCATGCTGCAACAACTGGGCTCGCCGGTTGCTGCTGGCACTCTGGAAGAGTTTTCCGATCAGGTCGGACTTGCCGCTTACGGACCGGACGAACAAGGCTCCTGCTGTTTCCTTTCCCGTTATCCCCTGCACAATGTTCAGGAATTTTCCCTTGGTCACGGCGGCCGCTGCGTGCGTGCTGACCTCGATCTGGAAAGCGAGCGCTTTCACCTGTTCAACCTTTGCCTTTCCTTCGATCCCTGGCAAAGGCGCGATCAGGTGCGGGCGTTGCTTAGCGATCAGTTGCTGAATAACCGGTCATTGCCTTGCGCAACCATCATCAGCGGCGATTTTACCTTGCCGCTTTGGGGATATGGGCAGATCAGCCTCTCGGAGCATTTACGCCGAGCCCGTTTTCCCCTCTGGAGAGCAAACTACCCCGGAAACTTCCCTCTCTGGGGACGGGATCGCATATACTTCCGAGGTCCTATCAGGGCTTTGGCCGGAACGGTTCTAGCGACAGCTGATGCGCGTAAAGCATCCCCTCATCTGCCTTTGATTCTGACGGTTGAGTCCTGCGATAACCGGCGTTTTTTGAAGTTACACGAGCGGATTCGGTTGCGAAAGGCCGACCCTGTTTGTGGATAACCCTGTTGATGCTGTTGATAACCTTTCTGGCAAAACTGTAAAACTGTTAATAAATGAAGAAAAAAGACCGCGCACTCTACCTATACCATCAACTTGAACAAGCCTATCCCGGTGCCAGATGCGGACTTGATTACCAGAACGCCTGGCAGTTGCTGGTAGCAACTATCCTTTCTGCTCAATGTACCGATAAGCGGGTGAACCTTGTAACTGTTGATCTTTTTGCTTCTTTACCGGGGCCCAAAGAGATGGCTTCGGCGACCCAGGAACAGGTGGAAAGCCTGATTCGCACGACCGGCTTCTTCCGCAACAAGGCGAAAAACCTGATTCAATGCGCCGAGCAAGTGCTAAGCAAGCACCAGGGGGAAGTGCCAAGGACCATGCCGGAGTTGGTTGACCTGGCGGGAGTTGGGCGGAAAACGGCAAATGTTGTTCTTGGCAACGCTTTTGATGTTCCGGGAATGGTCGTTGATACACACGTCAAAAGGCTTTCGCGGCGTTTTGGCTGGACCAAATCGGATAACCCGGTTCAGATCGAGAAGGAGTTGAGCAAACTGCTGCCACCTGAGGTCTGGACCCAGGCTGGTCACGTTATGATTGCTCACGGCCGGGCTTGCTGTAAAGCACCGATACCAGTCTGCAGTCAGTGCCCAGTTCTCGAGTTGTGCCCACGGAAAACAGTTGACCGGGCACGATAAATTAGCTGTCTTTAAAGAAAAAACTAGAAATTGTTAATGTTTTCCTATAACATTGATATGCTTTGAGGGGTGGAATACCTGTTTTAGGCCATGTTGCCGGCCTCTGTCTGAGACCAAATGAAAAGTTAACCTTACTCAGATCAATGTCTGAATCTATCGCTGAATGACGAGGCAACTCTTCTCCGCAGATTCAGGTCATAAATGGCGGGAGTTACAATGCTAGAACCAGGTCAACAGTTCGGATTGTATGTCATCAAAGATGTCATCGATTCTTCTACCAACCATGCTTGCTATTGTGCAGAAGACCCCTTCTTTAACCGGGAAGTTAGTTTAACACTCTACCCCGGTGACCAGTTTTCCGATGAACAAAAGCTGGGTCGTTTGGAGCTCCTGCTGGAACGTCTGGCGCTTCTTGATCATCCGTCTATCGCGCCAATTTATGATTCAGGCAGCGAAGAGGGCTACTTTTACTATACGTCAGCTGTCTACAACAGCGAAAACCTGGCACGCTACCTCAGCCAGCAGCCGCTCACGGCCGAGGAAAGTCTGAAAATTATCCTGGAGCTGGTCCTGGCGCTGGAGTATGCCGCCGGCCAGGATTACCAGCAGCTAGAGTTGCAGCCCGAAGCGATCTGCTTTGATGGGACTGGACGGGCTGTGATGACCGACCTGGGTATTGACAGTCTGATTTATCAACTTGAAACCAACGCCAGTGCCGAGCCTAAAAATCTTTCGGCAATCTTTGAGGAGCTTGGCAACTTGCTGCTGCAAATGCTGCTGGGCCCTCGATATTCTTCGAAAAATGCGGTCGCAGATTTGCTGGAGCAGATTGACAATCAGCGTATGCGGCAGTTACTTGCACGCTTTCTGTTACCTGAAGAATGGCCGTTTGAAAGTTATGCAGAGTTAAGGGATGAGCTGGGCAGTTTTGACGGGTTTGAAACAGAATCCGCAACTGAAAGTCGGCAGGAAGAGCAGGAGCAGGCTCAGCAGGCGGAAAAAATGATTGCCGATGTCCGGCAACTGGTGGCCGAAAAGAACAGCCTGCAAAAATCGCTCGACGAGGCCCTTTACAGCCGAAGCCAGACGGAAAAGAAGCTGAATGAAGGTGAGCGCCAGCTGGTACTGGCCAAACGTGAAATTGCTCGCGTCAAGGAAGAGGCCGCTGTTGCCTGGGAGCTGGTTGCAGGTCAAAAATACGATCGCTGGCGGCCGCTGATTTGGGCGGTGGGTGGTTTTGCTATTGGCTTTGTTCTCTCTGGAAGTTACGGATACTACTACAGTGAACAGACTCGTGATGAGCTGTTGGCCAAGCTTCAGCAGAACGAGGAACTGATAAAAACGGCGGCCTGGCGGCCGGCGGAAAAGCAGCAGGTACAACATGTAGAAGAGACTGAACCTCAGGCGAAGATAGAAGCTGTTGCTGCCGTAGATACTGAGGTGACAGTTGCGGAAGAGGTGACCGTTACGCAGAGCGAGCCGGTGATGCCGGTTGAGGAAGAGACGCAAAGTTGGTGGCCAGCCGGTTCGGAGTTTTCCTCCGCCGCGGCGATTCCGATTGAACAGATCAAGGTTGCCTTGGGGCTGGAAGGGAAAACCGTCAGCGAGCATCTGCCGGAAATGCTCCGTCAGGAGGTGCTGGATACTGTGCAGCGCTGGGCAGATTCCTGGGCGCGCCAGGACCTGTCAGGTTACTTTTCCTTTTACAGCGAAAACTATCGACCGGAACTTGGTCGCAGTCAGGATGAGTGGCGACAGATGCGGAGCACCCGCGTCACCCGGCCGGAATGGATCGAGCTGAATGTGGATGACATCAAAGTGCGCCAGATCAGCGATGACCGTATTCAGGTGAAGCTGAAGCAGAGCTACCGCTCCGATTTCTATCAGGATCAGATCTTCAAATCGATCAACCTGATCAAGGAGGATGGTCAGTGGCGGATCTTGATGGAACGTTCCCTTGGCTTTGTCGACAGGTCACCGATCAATCTCGTCGGTGGTTGATACAAAAAAGCTCCCCGGTTTAAACCGCGGAGCTTTTTTGTTGGATGCGCCTCTAAAAAATCTGACCGTTTGCCGCCCGGTCGAAGTATTTTTTTAAATTTTCACCACGTTGGAAGATTGTGGACCTTTATCTCCCTGAATAACATCGAAACTGACCCGATCGCCTTCGGCCAAAGATTTGAAACCTTCCGACTGGATCGCTGAAAAATGGACGAACACGTCTGGGCCGCCCTCCTGCTCGATAAAACCAAAACCTTTTGAATCATTGAACCACTTAACAATACCTTCAGCCATGCTTCCTCTCCTTGTATTACGAGGGCAACCAGAAATTGGACATTTTCGCTTCTATCACAGGGCCGGATTAAAAACAACGTAAATGTTTTAATGATAAGGCCTTTTCTGCGCGAAAACAGGTGGAAATGTTAGCGAAGAAACAACTCAATTCATCTATTTCCGGGGAAAAAGAAAAAAATTAACCAGATAAAGTGCCGCCCCCTTTTGCCGAATCGCCAAGGGAGGCTAGAATAGGTATGATTGTATTATCAAGATGACGATGGCAACTCCTCCCCTACAGCAAGGAGCACATAATGAAAACGGATTCCTTTCAGTCGTCCCGCACTCTCGAAGTTGCAGGCAAGAGCTTTCACTATAAAAATTTGCAGAGTGCTGCGAAAAACGGCTTGGGGGACCTGTCGCGCCTTCCCTTCACGATAAAAGTTCTGCTGGAAAACCTGCTGCGTAAAGAGGATGGCAGCGCAGTCACACAAGCAGATATCGAAGCTGTCGCCGGCTGGCAGCCGAACAAAGCTGGCGACAGCGAGATCGCTTTCAGCCCAGCTCGCGTCCTGATGCAGGATTTCACCGGGGTTCCAGCGATCGTCGATTTGGCTGCGATGCGCGACGCGGTTGCCAAACATGGCGGCGATCCAGCAAAAATAAACCCGCAGATCCCGGTCGACCTGGTTATCGATCACTCGGTGATGGTTGATCAGTACGGTAACCCGTCCGCCTTTTCCGCCAACGTGGAAAAAGAGATGGAACGTAACCGTGAGCGTTACATGTTCCTGCGCTGGGGGCAGACAGCTTTCGATAACTTTCGCGTGGTGCCACCGGGCACCGGTATCTGCCATCAGGTCAACCTGGAGTATCTGGCCCAGTCGGTCTGGACTTCGGAGATCGATGGCGAAACCTGGGCTTACCCCGACACCCTGGTCGGAACCGACAGCCACACCACCATGATCAACGGCCTCGGCGTACTCGGTTGGGGTGTTGGTGGTATCGAAGCGGAGGCGGCGATGCTCGGACAGCCGATCTCGATGCTGCTGCCGGAGGTGGTCGGTTTCCGTTTAACCGGTAAGCTGAGTGAAGGTGTCACCGCGACCGACCTGGTGCTGACAGTCACCCAGATGCTGCGCGAGCATGGTGTGGTCGGCAAGTTCGTTGAATTTTTCGGTGCCGGACTCTCGCAGTTGCCACTGGCTGACCGGGCGACCATTGCCAACATGGCACCGGAATATGGTGCTACCTGTGGTTTCTTCCCGATCGACGGGATCACTATCGATTACCTGAAGCTGAGCGGGCGTAGCGCGGAAACCATTGAACTGGTTGAGGCCTACTGTAAAGAACAGGGGCTGTGGCGGACAGACGACATGGCCGATCCACAATTCAGCGCGGTACTGGAGCTTGATCTGGAAAGCGTGCGGCCGAGCCTGGCCGGGCCGAAGCGTCCTCAGGACCGGGTTTTGCTGGAAGATCTGCGCAGCGCGACCGAGGCGGTGCTGCCGAAAGAGAACCCTGACTTTTCCGTGCCGATCAGCGGCAGCGATGACAGCCTCAGTCATGGTGACGTGGTTATCGCCGCGATCACCTCCTGCACCAACACCAGCAACCCGGCGGTGATGATGGCAGCCGGACTGGTGGCGAAAAAGGCGGTGGAAAAAGGACTGACACAGAAATCCTGGGTGAAAACCTCCCTCGCCCCTGGCTCAAAAGTTGTCACCGACTATCTGGCCGAAGCCGGGCTGCAGAGCTACCTTGATCAGATCGGCTTCAACATTGTTGGCTATGGTTGCACCACCTGTATCGGCAACTCCGGCCCACTGACCGGCCCGATCGCCGAAGCGATCGAAGCTGGAGATCTGACCGTCTGTTCGGTGCTTTCCGGCAACCGCAACTTCGAAGGCCGCATCCACGCCCAGACAAAGGCCAACTGGCTGGCATCACCGCCGCTGGTGGTCGCCTACGCCCTGGCCGGAACCACCCGCATCGATTTGAGCACGGAGGCGATCGGCACCGGCAGCAACGGCCAGCTGGTTTATCTGCGCGATATCTGGCCGAGCAACGCCGAGGTGGCCGAGATGGTGGCACTGGTCAACGAGCAGATGTTCCACAAGGAGTACGCTGAAGTCTTTACCGGCGATGAGCATTGGCGCGGCCTGCCGGTACCGGAAGGGCTTACCTACAGCTGGCAGGAAGATTCCACCTACATCCGTCATCCTTCCTTCTTCAGCAAACTGGAGTGCAGTGACAGCTATCCCGGATTCGAAAATGCCCGTCTGCTTGGCCTGCTCGGTGACAGCATCACCACCGACCACATCTCCCCTGCCGGGGCGATCAAGGCGAGCAGCCCGGCCGGAACCTATCTGCGTGAGAAAGGTGTTGAAGAGAAGGATTTTAACTCCTACGGCTCACGGCGCGGCAACCACGAGGTGATGATGCGTGGTACCTTCGCCAACATCCGCCTGCGCAACAAGATGGTTGAAACGGAAGGTGGTTTCACCAGGCTGATGCCTGCGGGTGATGAGATGAGCATTTTCGACGCCGCAGTTAAGTACGCTGCCAGTGATATTCCGCTGATGATTGTTGCCGGCAAAGAGTACGGCACTGGCTCCAGTCGGGACTGGGCAGCCAAAGGCACGTTACTGCTCGGGGTGAAGGCTGTATTGACCGAGAGTTACGAGCGGATTCACCGGTCAAACCTTGTTGGCATGGGCGTCCTGCCACTGCAGTTTAAGGATGGTGCCAGCGCGGCAAGTCTGAAGCTTGATGGCAGTGAGCTTTTCAGCTTGCCGAAGATCAACGACCTGCAGGCAAAGCAGGATATCGATTTAACCATACAGCGCGCAGATGGCAGTCGCGAATCGCTGACTGTTAGTTGTCGGTTAGATACCGATCAGGAAGTTGCGTACTTCCTCAGTGGCGGTATACTCAACCATGTTTTACTGAATTTGATGGAAAACTGATTTTACGGACAGACAGGGAGTGGACAAATGAACATGGCACAGGTTAAAGACGTTGCAAAGGATCGTGGAGTGAAACCGGGGCGGATGAAAAAAGAAGACCTGATCCGGGCGATTCAGTTGCAGGAAGGCAATCCTCAGTGCTTCAATACGAACTTTTCTGCTGAGTGTGGGCAGGAAGATTGTTTGTGGCGGGGGGATTGCAAGTAGGTTTTGGGGCAGATGTTGGCTGATGGCAGGCCGGTCCTTTTAGGATCGGCCTGTTTCAATTGGGGCTGTTTTCAAATCACGGGCTCATCAGTTCATTGCGAGCCGTCTGTTTAGGATTTTTCAACCAGCGAAATATCGAGGACCTCAATCACCTCACTCACAACCCTCCAACGTACATTATATCGATCCAGCAACACCCCATACTCCCGTTCATCTCCAGCCTCCCTCTGATAAGCGGGCCGAGGATCAAGCGCCAAAGTCTCCCGCACTAGCTCTTCCAGCTCAGGCGTCTGGCCAACAAAACCAGCAACCTGTTCCAGCGCCGCCGCAGAAAATTCCACCGGCAACAATGATGGAGCTTTATCTGCAAACCCGCTGACCGCATCAGCAATGGCATCGCTGTAAGCAATGTAGGGCTTGATATCAAGGATCGGCGTGCCGTCAATCAAGTCGGCGCCCTGCACTTTCAGCGTGATTCTGCCATCCTGCTGTTCGATTGCCAGCAGTTTTACTGGGGACAAACCGATCGGGTTGGGGCGAAACGGCGAACGGCTGGCGAAGACACCGACTCTTTTGTTGCCGCCCAGCCGTGGTGGACGCACCGTCGGAGTCCAACCTTGTTGATAGTTTTTGTCAAAGAGAAACAGCAGCCAGATATGACTGAATCCTTCCAGCTCACGCACCGTTTCCGGACTGGAAACCTCTTCACTCAACACAATTCGAGCAACAGCCGCTTTGGTCAAACCGGGTTGGCGCGGGGTAGCGAACTTTTCCCGGTAGGGTGACGAGATGGCGCCGATCGGGGTGAATTCGTAGGTCATGACTCGCCTTTCAGGTGGCCGGCTGCACCAGAGGTTTTTTGCTGCGACTGCTCAGCCAGACTCCGCAAAAGACCAGTCCGCAGGCCAGCCATTGGGCAAAGTTGAGACGGTCGCCGAGGATCAGCATGCCGAGGATGACGCCGAACACCGGAATCAGGTTGACGTAGCCCGCCGCCTGGCTGGCGGGGATGCGACTGACGCCGTAATTATAGCAGCCGTAAGCGCCAAAGGTGATGAAGGTGCCGAGATAGATTATGGCAACGGCCGGAGTCGCCTGCAAGTGGCCGGGAAAACCGATACTCGGCAGCAGCAGAAAGGGGAAGAAAAACAGGCTGCCGAGAAACGCCTGGACTGCAGTCAGGAACAGCGGCGGGTAATTTTCGCTCAGATGTTTGAGCGACACCGTGTAACCGGCAGCACAGACCATCGCCAGAAACTCGTAAAAATTACCGAGCAAGGGGTTCGGTGCATTAATGCTGGTTTCGCTGGCCAGGCTGAGCCAGCAGGCTCCGGCAATCGCCAGGGAAAAACCGATCAGGGTCTGGCGGCTGATCTGCTCTTTCAACCAGGCCCAGGCGAGTATAGCGACCAGCAGCGGCAGGATGGCGGTGATCATGCCGGCCTGGGATGCGCTGGTCAGTTCAAGTGCTTTGGCCTCGAAAATGAAATAGAGGCAGGGTTCGCAAATCGCCATGATCAACAGGTATTTCAGGTCCTGCTTGCGCCAGTTCAGTTTACTGAACGCCGGGATGAAGGGAAGAAAACAGAGGCTGGCGATGAACATGCGGCCGAAGATCACCTGCATCGGGTGATAGCCGCGAAAGGCAATCTTCAGGGCGACGAAAGAGCTGGCCCAGAGCAGCATGGCACTGATCAGGCTGATGGTTGGCAACAGGCGCCTGGTGTTTTCGGTCACGAATGTCTCCGTAAATAATGGGTAAAACGCGCCGGTAAAGATAAGCTGCTTTTTTGTTTGCTGCCAGTAAAAATTTGTTTTCCGCTCCAGGTAAAAGAAAAGTAAAAGCTTATTTGCCCTCACCTCTTCTACACAGTGCTCATGGTACGCTTTAGGTAACTTAAAACGCTGGAGAAGTAAGATGTCTGATAGAGCCGTTTCCCAATACAGTTGTGCCGAAGAGATCGCCAACAGCGTCACCCATGGCTTGGGCATGCTGCTGTCGATCGGCGGCCTGGCGGTGCTGGTTGGCTTTGCCAGTGTCCATGGCAATGCCTGGCATATCACCGCCTGCAGCATTTTCGGCACGACGCTGATTCTTTCCTACGCGACTTCGACCCTGTACCATAGCATCCCGCTGCCAGGTGCAAAGCGCGTCCTCAAGGTGCTTGATCATTCGGCGATTTATCTTTTGATCGCCGGGACTTATACGCCTTTTACGCTGGTCAGCCTGCGTGGTCCCTGGGGCTGGTCACTGTTCGGTACCGTCTGGGGCCTTGCCCTGCTCGGGATCATTCTCAAGGCGACCATGCTCGGTCGTATTGCCGGCATTTCCACCGCTGTTTATCTGGCCATGGGCTGGATCGTGCTGATCGCCATCAAGCCGATGCTTGGTGCCGTCGACACCGGTGGCCTGTTGTTACTGCTGGCCGGAGGCTTGGCTTACAGCGGCGGGGTGGTCTTTTATCTCTGGCGGCGTCTGCCGTATAATCACGCTATCTGGCACCTGTTTGTGCTGACCGGCAGCCTGTGCCATTTCTTTTCCATCCTGTTTTACGTGATCCCCCAGCATTGACGGTTTTCGCCGATGCAGCGCCAAAGGGCTCCGCGAGACGGGGCCTTTTCTTTGTCCGGAGTTCTGCCCATGTCCGACTTTTTGATCATTGCTCATCGTGGTGCCAGCGGCTGCTGGCCCGAAAATACCTTGCTGGCATTTGCAAAGGCGCTTGATGCTGGAGCCAAGTGGCTGGAACTGGATGTCCATCTCAGCGCCGATGGTGAGTTGGTGGTGATTCACGATGAGACCTTGCAGCGCACAACCAACGGCAATGGCCGGGTCAGCGATTTCAGGTACGATGAGCTGCAACAGCTGGATGCTGGAGATGGAGAAAAGATCCCTTTGCTGGACGAGGTTCTGGAGTTGGCGCTTGGCCGTGCAGCAGTCAATATAGAGTTAAAAGGGGCGCGGACTGGAAGCGCCGTTGCCCGTCTGCTGGAGCAGCGCTTTGCTGCCCGCCAGCGGCTGCCGAAGATTTTGGCATCATCATTGTATGAGAAAGAGTTAAGAGAGCTGTCGGCTATTCTTCCGTCCCTGCCTTTGGCGCTGGTTGCCGATACTGTGGATGAGCGAACCTGGCAGCTGGCCGAGGAGTTGAATCTCTGGTCGCTGAATCTGAATAAAGCCAGTATTGATCAGGCTTTGGTGGTGAAGGCAGGGACAGAAAAACGCAAGCTGCTTGCCTTTACAGTTAATGAAGCTGATAAGCTTGAACAGTTGAAAAACTGGGGTGTTAACGGAGTTTTTACTGATTTCCCCGAGCGCTTTGCCTAGCACTGATCGGTTTTTTCACCGGACAGTCGTTATAACACCGATGCTTTGACAACATAATTGTCAAAGTTCGATAGGGGGAAGATAGGATGGTCGCATGAAAAAAACAGATGCAAGTTTCCAGTCGTACTGCTCCCGCTTTGGTGTTATTGCGGTGGATATGAAATATATCAGCAGTGAGCAGCTGAAATGGGCTCTTGACCAGCAGGTTGAAGATAATCTGGCGGGGCGACCGCACCGTATGCTGGGGGCGATCTGTTTTGCTCATGGCTGGATGACGTCTGAACAGATCGACAATGTGCTTGGCCGGATGTTCCGGTCCCGCAGAGATGATTCAGGGGCGTCGTTGGAAAAAGAGGCAGTCTGAACGCCGTCGACATAAACACGAAAAAAGGAGCAGCCGGAATGGTTGCTCCTTTTTTATTTGCCATGCTGCGGACGTTTTAGAAAACGTCCATCTCGAGACGGAAGAAATCACGTGCCTTAAGCTGATCTTCATCACTCATCTTGGTTGGGGCTGTGCCTGGTGCGAAGGCCTCGTAATAAGCTTCGGGGTCGTCCTCAGCCAGCAATAAACCGTTTTTCTCATCGACCGGGTGGAATTCGATACTGTCCGGAACCTTGAAGTTGGCAAGCGGGTACTGCTTGACCGCTTCCTTCATAAAGTCAACCCAGGCAGGGGCTGCTGCCCGTGAGCCGGTTTCGCTTTTACCTAGGGGCCTTTCCTGGTCGTAGCCGACCCAGGAAACACAAGCCAATTGTGGGATGTAACCGACATACCAGGCGTCCTTCAGGTCGTTGGTTGTGCCGGTTTTGCCCGCCGACGGCCGGTCGATCGCTTTGGCGCGCCAGCCGGTGCCCTCGCGCACGACGCTCTCCATGATGTTGGTGATCAGGTAGGCGGTCTCAGGTGAGATCACCCGCCGCGGCGGCTTGCGGATCAGCCGCTGGTCCTCGGCCATGCCAGTAGAAAAATCTGCCGGATCGATCGATTCAAGGATACGGCCATCACGGTCCTTGATCCTGGTGATATAGGTCGGTGGCACCAGGATGCCGCCGTTGGCGAAGACGGTGTAGGCGGTCAGCATCTCCAGCGGGGTGACTGCTGTCGAACCAAGCCCCATGGTCAAGTCGCGCTGCATCGGGGTTTCGATGCCCAGTTTACTGGCGTAATTGGCCGCGTAGTTGATGCCGATATCCTCCAGGATCTTGATGGTGACGACGTTGCGCGATTTGGCTAGGGCTTTGCGGAAACTGGTCGGACCGTAAAACTTCTCTTCGTAATTGCGCGGTTTCCACTCTTCCAGTTCGCCGGTGTCGACTTTTTCTTCGTAAATCAGCGGCGTATCGAGGATAACGCTGGCCGGTGTATAGCCTTTATCGAGCGCGGCGGCGTAAATAATCGGTTTGATCGCAGAGCCGGGCAGACGTTTTGCCTGGGTGGCGCGGTTGAACTGGCTCTCGCTGAACTCGTAACCGCCGACCATCGCCTTGATCTGACCGGTGAAGGGATCGATGGCGACCAGCGCGCCCTGGGCGATCGGGTGTTGCTCCAGGCTGAGTTGCCAGGGTTCCGTGCTGTTGGCGACCAGCCGGACTTCGATCACCGAACCGAGCGGCAGCTTTGTTTCCTGCCGGTTGCCATCTTCGTCGCGGTTGCCGCTGGCTTCTTCTTCAGCGGGAACCACACGTAAAGGACCAGCCCATTTGCTCTCTTTGATCGAAATGACTCCCGTTGTGTCAGCCAGCTTGCAGAGGATCTGATCACCCTGCTGGCCGATAACGATAGCTTCGGCAAAGTCACCGATCTGCAGCGGTTCATCGCTAAAGGTTTCAATCTGTTCGGCGAAAAACTCCTGCTGGGCCTCTTCATCCAACACGGTTTCCACCGCGCGGAAGCCTTGCCGCTTGGCGTGGTTGCGCAGGTTCTCCTTGACCGCTTCGCGGGCGACATGCTGCATCGGCAGGTTAATGCTGGTCTCGACCTGCAGCCCTCCAGTGTAGAGCAGGTCACTGCCGAAACGCTCCTCAAGGTAGCGGCGGACCTGCTCGTTGAAGTAGGCGGTGACTTCCAGCAGGTTGTTCAGACGTGGCTTGATCGCCACCTCTTCGGCTGCTGCGGCATCCGCTTCGACCTGGGTGATGAAACCTTCCTTGACCATTCGCTCCAGTACGTATTTTTGCCGTTTCATCGCCCGGTCGTAGTTCCGGTAGGGGGAATAACGGCTCGGTGCCTGCGGCAGTCCGGCGAGGATGGCACATTCGGCCAGGGTCAGCTGCTCGACATTTTTGTCGAAATAATTCTCTGCGGCCGCCTCCACGCCGTAAGCGCGGTGGCCGAGATAAATCTGGTTAAGGTAGAGATAAAGGATATCTTCCTTGCTCAGGTATTTTTCCATCCGCAGGGAGAGGATCGCCTCTTTGAATTTACGCGTGAAGGTTCGCTCCGATGTCAGCAGCAGTTTTTTCGCCACCTGCTGGGTGATGGTGCTGCCACCTTGGGCGATACCGCCTGCTTTGACGTTCTTCAGCGCGGCGCGCAGGATCGACTGGAAATCGAGCCCCTGGTGTTTGAAAAAGCTGGCATCTTCCGCGGCAACGAAGGCCTGCACCAGCTGCTTCGGCATCTTCTCAAAAGGCACCAGGATGCGCCGTTCTTTCGAGTACTCGGCGATGATGGTGCCGTCGTCGGCGTAAATCCGGGTGATCAGTGGTGGACGGTAATCGGAAAGGGTCTCCACCTTTGGCAGGGTGGCGGAAACGTAAAAATAGGCACCGACCAGGGTTGCTGCGCCGAGCAGCGGCATGGCAACCAGGCAGAGCAAGAAATATTTTATAAATCGTTTCATGGGGTGTTTGATCCATCATTAATGGAAAAGCTCAACAATCTCTGACAAACAGAATTATATAACACGCCAGTCGCCAAGGGGGCAACAGACTGCTATGCTAGGACTCTGATTTTCAAACGAAAAACTTCAGGAGATAGAACCTTATGCAAAGACGGACAAAGATCGTCGCGACAGTCGGTCCGGCGTGCGATACTGAGGACGGCCTCGAGAGCTTGATGAAAGCTGGCGTGAACGTATTCCGTATCAATTTCTCTCACGGCGATGCTGCCTCAAAAGCAGAAAAAATAGAGCAGATTCGGGAAATCTCCCGCAAGCACAAGCAGGCTGTTGCCATTCTCGGCGACCTGCAGGGACCGAAGATCCGTACCGGCTTGATGAAAGGGGGCAGCCAACAATTGGAGGCTGGCCAGGAAGTGCAGATCACCACGGCCGATGTCGAGGGAACTGATGGCGTGATTCCAACGATTTACCGGGCCTTGCCGCAGGACGTTCTGCCCGGCGATCAGATTCTGCTTGATGACGGTCGACTGGAACTGTCGGTGACGCGGATTGAGGGCGAGATTGTTTTTTGCCGGGTGATTATCGGTGGCCTGTTGAAAGATCGCAAGGGTATCAATTTGCCGGGGGTGAATGTCTCCGCACCGGCGATGACCGAAAAGGATATGCAGGACCTGCAATTCTGCATCGATAACGAGGTCGACTGGGTCGCTCTTTCTTTTGTTCGTACGGCCGACGAGGTTCAGCGGTTGAAAACCCAGATCGCGCTGCAGAATTCGGGGATCAAGGTCATCGCCAAGATAGAAAAACCGGAGGCGGTTGATAATTTTGATGAAATTCTCGCTGTCACCGACGGGGTGATGGTGGCGCGCGGCGACCTGGGGGTGGAGATCCCTTCGGAAAAAGTGCCGCTGATTCAGAAGATGATCATCCGTAAATGCAACTTTGCCGGCAAGCCGGTGATCACCGCGACCCAGATGCTGGAGAGCATGATCAGCAATCCGCGTCCGACGCGGGCGGAAACGTCCGACGTAGCCAACGCCATTCTCGATGGCACCGATGCCGTGATGCTCAGCGGCGAAACCGCGGCTGGAAAATACCCCCAGGCGGCCGTCAAGGTGATGGACCGGGTTGCCCGTGATGTCGAATCGGACCCGGATCTTTTAATCCACCGGGAGGAACTGCAAAACAGCTTTGCTGACGATGACAATTTGACCGAAGCGATCGGCCGCGCTGCCTGCCGGGTCGCGGAATCGGTAGGCGCTTCGGCTATCCTCGCTTTCACCCAGACCGGTAGCACTGCGGCGCTGGTGGCCAAGTATAAACCGAACTTGCCGATTCTGGCAGTGACGCCGACAACGCACGTGCGGCGCCGTATGGCCCTTTACGCCGGTGTCCGTTCGCTCAAGGTGCCGATTCTGGGGAACACCGAGGAGCAGATTTCTTCGGTCGATGCGGCGGTTGTTGACTCCGGCCTGCTCAAAAAGGGCGATGTTGTTGTCATTACCATGGGCAGCCCGCTCTCCGATCCCGGAACCACTAACCTGCTGAAAGTGCATCGGCTGGAAGGCTGACCCGTTCCGTGAACCGGGGGGGGGGGCTTGACTGCATACGGGCGAGCGACTATGCTCCGCGCCCAGTTAGCAAATTTGAAAAGGTGAGGTTAAAAGATGAAAAAAGCTGTGGTTCTTTACAGCGGCGGGCTCGATTCGACCACCTGCATGGCGATCGCCCGGGCAGAAGGTTTCGAGCCGTACGCGCTCAGCTTCTCTTACGGCCAGCGGCATACCGTCGAACTGGACAAAGCGCGTGAGTACGCTCCGAAGATCGGCGCCAAGGAGCACATGGTGATCGATGTCGACATGCGGCAGATGGGCGGCAGTGCACTGACCGCCGATATCGATGTACCGAAAGACGGCGAAAGCCCGGACGAGATCCCGGTGACTTATGTTCCGGCGCGCAATACCATTTTCCTTTCTTTTGCCCTCGGCTGGGCGGAGGTGCTCGGCGCCTCCGATATCTACATCGGCGTCAATGCTCTCGATTATTCCGGTTACCCCGACTGCCGTCCCGAGTTTGTCGAAGCGTTTCAAACCATGGCGAATCTGTCGACCAAGGCGGGTGTTGAAGGCAATCCCTACAACATTCACGCTCCGCTGATCGACCTGACCAAGGCGCAGATTATCGAAAAAGGCTTGTCTCTCGGCGTTGACTACGGCCTGACCCATTCCTGTTACGACCCGACGCCGGAAGGGCTGTCCTGCGGCCACTGCGATTCCTGCATCCTGCGGCTGAAAGGTTTTGCCGATGCCGGGGCCGAGGATCCGGTTGCCTACGTGGATCGCGGATAAGGGGGCGAACGAAAATGGCAAAAATGCCCGACATGCAACAGAGCCGCGACACCCGCAACATCGCTATCGACAAGGTGGGGGTGAAAGATATCCGCTATCCGATCGTGGTGCAGGACAAGCACAAGGAAAAGCAACATACGGTGGCGAGGGTCAACATGTACGTCGACCTGCCGGAAGAGTTTAAAGGCACCCACATGAGCCGTTTTATCGAGGTGCTCAATCTCTATCATGGCTCGATCAGCATCGAGAACATCGGCACCATCCTGGCGGAAATGAAGCAGCGATTGGAAGCGACCCGCGCTCACTTGGAGCTTGATTTCCCCTATTTTATCGAGAAGACCGCACCGGTTTCCGGTGCCCGCAGCCTGCTGGAATACCAGTGCCGTATGGTTGGCACTCTGGGCAAAAAATTCGATTTCGTCCTTGAGGCGAGCATTCCGGTGACATCTCTCTGCCCCTGCTCGAAAGAGATCAGCGAGCGTGGCGCTCATAACCAGCGCAGCATCGTCACGGTGCAGATCCGCTACAAAGAGCATGTCTGGCTGGAAGACCTGATCGCCTGGGTTGAGAGCTGCGCCAGTTGCCAGGTCTATTCACTGCTAAAACGGGAAGACGAAAAGGCCGTCACCGAGCAGGCTTACGACAACCCGATGTTCGTTGAGGATATGGTTCGTGCCGTGACCGAAAAGTTGCGTTCCGTACCGCAGATCGCGTGGTTCAAGGTGCAGTGTGAGAACTTCGAGTCGATTCACAATCACTCGGCCTACGCCATGGTGGAAGAGCAGAACTCGAGATAGCTGTGGAAAAGCCTGTGGACGTTGTGGATAAGTCGATAACGAAAATGCGCAAAAATGCGATTCTGGGGATATTTGCCAAGCAACCGATCATCGGTCAGTGTAAAACCCGTCTCTGCCCTCCCCTCGATTTAAGAGAGGCTGCAACCTTTTATGAATGCAGCTTGCGAGAAACCGTCAGCCGTATGCAGCAGCTCGATTGCTGCGATCTGGCCATCTGCTACGCCGGTGAGCGCAGCTGGTTCGAGGCTGAATATCCTGAAGCCGTTCTGGTACCGCAGCAAGGAGAGGATATCGGAGCGCGCATGGCGGCGGCGCTGAACGGATTTCTTCAGCAGGGCTATCGGCAGGCGGTACTGATTGGTAGCGATTCCCCCGACCTGCCGCTGGAATTGATCGAGCAAGCTTGTGTCGCACTGGAAGAGGTCGAGGTGGTGCTGGCTCCGGCGAGCGACGGCGGTTACGTGCTGGTCGGCGAATCACAGCACCAGCCGCAACTTTTCAACAGCATGGCCTGGAGCACTGAAGAGGTGCTAGCGGAAACACTCCGGCGGGTCGATCAGAGCGGTATTGACTGCGTGCAGTTGCAGGGCTGGGAAGATCTGGATGATTTGCCGGCTTTACAGCGTTTCCTGCTACGCTCGCCCGATAGCGTGACAGCTGCCCATTTGCGCAAACATTTAAACAGCTATTTTCAATCTGCCGCTGATCTGTAACCTCACTTGACTTGCCGCTGGCGCTGCAAGATAATCTGGCGAACATTAATTCAACGATTTTCAATCCGAACAAAAGGAGAACGCTCTTGTTCGATCTGGTATTGCAGGCGGGGCCGGTTGTTAAACTGGTGCTGCTGATTCTGGTCTATTTTTCGCTGGTTTCCTGGGCGATCATTTTTTACAAATTCACCATCGTGCAGAAAGCGATTAAGGAGTCGGATCGATTCCTCGATTTTTTCTGGAGCAAGAAACGTTTCGACGTGGTTGGCCAGGGGATCAAGGATTTCAGCAACTCGCCGCTGGCAACCCTGTTCCGCGAAGGTTATCACGAGATGTTGCAGCTGAAGAAGAAATCGGCCAACCCTGATGAAGACCATGATTTCTCCAGCGAAATGGACACCACTGAAATCGTCGGCCGAGCCCTGCGCCGGGCAACGACGCAGGAGACCCACCGGCTGGAAAAATACCTGACCTTCCTTGCGACCACCGGTTCAACGGCGCCTTTTATCGGCCTGTTCGGTACCGTCTGGGGCATTATGGACGCATTCCACGGTATCGGTCAGACCGGCAGCGCATCCCTAGCCGTTGTTGCCCCCGGTATCTCCGAGGCGCTGATCGCCACCGCGATCGGTCTGGCGGCAGCGATTCCGGCAGTTATGGGCTACAACCACTTCCTTAACAAAGTCAACGTGCTGATCGGCGAGATGGATAACTTCAGCCAGGAGTTCCTCAATATCGTCGAGCGGATGGAGCGCAGCTAGATGGAAGTCGGCAACCAGGGTCGCAGAGCCCGCAGCAGCCTGTCGCAGATCAACGTGACGCCCTTCGTCGATGTCATGCTGGTGCTGCTGATCATCTTCATGGTGACCGCACCGATGCTCGACCAGGGGGTGCAGGTCGACCTGCCGGAAGTCGAGGAATCTCCGGGCTTGCCGGCCCAACAGGAGCCTCTGGTGGTGACCATGCAGCGTGACGGCAAGATTTTCATCGGTAAGGCCGAGGTGAAAACCATCAGCAAACTCGGACCGGTGTTGCAGCAGGCTCTTAAAGGCAAGCCGGACCGCGAGGTCTTTCTCGAGGCTGATCAAAAAGTCCCCTACGGTCGCGTAGTGCAGGTGATGGCGGCGGTCAAGCGTGCCGGCATCGAAAAGCTGGGGATGGTCACCCGCCTCCCCGAGGAATAGCCGGACCAGATGGAATCTTCCCGCAAGCAGCGCTGGAAGCAGCTGAAGTCAGTGTTCGATCCGGGTTTCCGGCGTATGCTGCTGGTGTCTCTGCTGCTCCACATCTTGCTGCCTATCATCTACCACACTCCCCTGTTTCCGAAGAAAGAGCCGGCCAAGCCACCGGTTTATCGGGTCAACCTGGTCAACAAGATTGTAAAAAATCCGCAGGCCGGCCGCCCGGAAGCGGTGGTGACTCAGGAAAAACCGAAACCTAAGCCAAAACCGAAGGCCAAGCCGAAACCGATTCCGCTACCGCCCAAACCCGAGCCGAAACCCACACCAAAGCCGGTGGTGAAACCGACCCCGAAGCCGCAGCCAAAACCTGAGCCGAAGCCCGAACCGAAACCTGCGGTCAGCAAGGCACAGGATGATGCACGTCTGGATGCCATGGCTGCACTGCGTGCCAAAATTGAAAAACAAAAGGCTGAAGAGAAGCGGAAAAATCGGTTGGATGCGTTGCGAGCGGCAGCAGCTGCAGAAAGTCAGCAGATCGAATCACCGGTTGTGGATGCGCCGGTCGGTATGCTTGATGGCAAAGGGGATGAGGTCGGTGTTGCTGCAGTTGCTTACATTCGTGAGCTGATACAGGCAAACTGGAGCTACTCGCCTTATTTGTCGGGCATCAAGGACCTGGAAGCGCGGGTCAGGCTTTTTTACAACGCGGCTGGTGAGCTGCAGAAATACGAGTTTCTCGAAAAATCAGGTGTGCAGGCGTTTGATGATTCCCTGACCAAAGCGATTATCCGGTCAAGAAATCTTGGCCAGTCATTACCTGATACAACACCGATAACCGTAACCTTTAACCTCAAAGAATTGATGGACCGACGATGAGATTTTTGCGTTTTTTGTTTTTATCTCTTCTCGCAAGCCTGCTATTTGCTTTTTCTGCCACGGCAATTGAAATCGAAATCAGCTCGCCCGGTGAGCAGACCATTCCACTGGCGATCACCAAGCTGTTGCCAATGACTGCCCCGCAAGCCGGGATCGCAGAAGAGTTTCAGCAGGTGCTGGAGAATGATCTCGATCTTTCCGGGCTGTTTGATCTGGTTGATCCCGCGTCCTTTCTGGGTGACGCCGCCAAACTGACCCTGCGCAGCATTGATGTTGATTTCGCCCAGTGGAAGCTGCTCGGTGCCGAGGCGCTGATCAAAGGTGGGTACCGCTTTGAAGGCGACAAGATGACCATCGAACTGCGACTTTACGATGTTATCACCCGGCGGTTGTTGACCGGTCGGCGCTATCTCGGCAAGGCAAAGGATGTTCGTCGCATCGCGCACGCCTTTGCGGACCAGGTGATGCAGGGCCTGACCGGAGAGCTCGGGCCGTTTTCCAGCCGTATCGCTTATATCTCCAACCGCACCGGGCGCAAAGAGCTCTACATGATGGATGTCGACGGCGACAAGCCGTTGCGGCTGACCGATCATCGCACCATCGTCCTCAACCCGGATTTTGCCCCCAAGCGAAAAGAGATGATTTTTACCTCGTACAAAGCGGGCAACCCCGATCTTTATCGCAAGGAGATCTACACCGGGCGCGAGTCGCGCATGTCGCTGAAAGAGGGGTTGAATATCGGTGGCCGTTACAGCCCGGACGGGCGTGAAGTCGCGCTGACGCTGTCGAAAGACAAGAACTCCGAGCTTTACCTGATCGGCACCGACGGCACCATCCACAAACGTTTGACCAAGCACTATGGTATCGATGTCGACCCGAGCTGGAGTCCCGATGGCAACCGCATTGCCTTCGTCTCCGACCGGCGCGGTAACCCGAACGTGTTTATCGTCGATGTTCACACACTCGATGTCAGCCGTCTGACCTTCGAGGGCAAGTACAACGCGACCCCGGCCTGGAGTCCGAAGGGCGACCGGATTGCTTTTGCCCGACTGGAAGACAAGCGGTTCGATATTTTTACCATTAACCCGGATGGCAGCGACGAGCGCCGGCTGACGTTTGGGCCCGGCAGCAAAGAACATCCGCGCTGGAGTCCGGATGGCCGCTTCCTGGTATATTCACTCGACCGCGACAATGAAAAATCGATCTGGATCATGCGTGCTGATGGCACAGGTGCTCGCCGCATCTCCGCGCCCGGTGGCGACGACACGCATCCGGCCTGGTCGGGACGCTGGTAAAATACGGCACAATGCGGAAAATGCCTGAAACTGGTGTTGTTTTTGTGCTCTGCTTCTGTATAATGTGCAGGTTAGCTGGATAAATAGCGAAATCTCTATCTTTTTTATCGCGTATGCGAAAGGAGTGGTTGTTATGCAAAACTTAAGCACCCGCCTGCTGGTGATGCTTTTCGTTCTCACCCTGCTGGCTGCCGGTTGTGCAAAAAAACCGGTTGCCGAAGAAGCTGTTGTTGAAGAGACTCCCCAAGTTTCCGTTGTTGAAGAGCAACAGCCGGTTGCAGTTGTTGAAGAATCGGTCAACGAGATGCCTTCAAGCAGCTCCAGCAGCACTATGAGTGCCGCCGAAAAGGCTGCTGCCGGCCTGATGCGGGTTTATTTCGATTTTGATCAGTACCTGTTGACTGATGTCGCCAAAGACACTCTGGCCAACAATGCCAAACTTCTGAAAGCGGCTCCTGGTGTGATGGTGAAGATCGAAGGTCACTGTGATGAGCGTGGTTCCGACGAGTACAACTTGGCGCTGGGTGAGAAGCGTGCCTTGGCTACCAAGAACTACCTGGTTTCCCTCGGTGTTTCCGCCAGTCGCCTGAGCGTCATCTCTTACGGTGAAGAGATGCCTCTCGATCCGGCTAAGACCGAAACTGCATGGGCAAAAAATCGCCGTGCTGAGTTCAAGGTTAAGCGTTAAATCACTGGTTTAGCTTTTCCGGGCCGCACATTGTTTTGATGTGCGGCCCTTTTTGTTTCAGGAGGACGACATGCGCTATGGAGTGATTTTAATCTCTATCCTGTTGCTGACGGGCTGCGTTCCACCAACACAGGAACAACTGCGGATGGAGAAAGATCTAGCCGAGATGAAGCGTCGTCTCGCCCGGCTGGAGATGCAAGAAGCCTCGGCCGAAACCAGTGCAGTTGTCGGTGGCGACAGCCTGCAGCGTCAGGTGGCGGAACTGGTTGCCGGACTTGATACCTTGCGGGTTGATTTTCAATCAATCAATGGCCGTCTTGACGATCTTGGGCAAAACAACCAGCAACTGATCGATGACCTGCAACTGACCAAAGATGATCTAGGCTTGCAGCTCGCAGATCTGGCCGGTCGGGTAGATAGGCTGGAACAGCAACCTGTCGCTGTCCCCCCGAGCCAGCCGGTTGCACCTCAGCCGGGTGTTGAAGCCCCGGCGGTGAAAAAAGAAACTGCCGAAGAACTTTATCAGCGTGCCCTCGACCTGGTTCGCAAAGACATGGAATTTGCCGAGGGGCGTAAGCTGCTGAAGACATTTACCGATAAATATCCGCAGCACGACCTTTATGTCAACGCACTCTACTGGACTGGTGAGGCGCTTTACGGCGAGAAGAAGTACGAGCTGGCGATTCTGCAGCTGCAGGATGTTATCAGCAAGCACGCCAGCCACCCCAAAGCGCCAGCGGCCATGTTGAAACAGGGACTCGCATTCAACGCTTTGGGTGATGGTCAGAATGCGCGTACAACGATGCAGAAGGTGATCGAAGAGTACCCGGATTCACCGCAGGCTGATTCTGCGAAGAAGTTTCTTGAAAAATAACGGAAAATTTAGATAGTCGATCTCAGGGCGTCCCGGTTGGGGCGCCCTTTTTTTGTTTGCCACCAAGTCACCAAGGACACCAAGAACTGCAAATAAAATTTTACCCCAAGAAGGTTTAAGGCTTTTCTTGGTGTACTTGGTACCTTGGTGGCTATAAAGATTTGTCAACTATCCAGATTTAACTTGCGGAAAGCAGCCAGCACATCGTTCTGGCTGAGAATACCGAGCAGTTTTTTCGGGTTTTCCGGGTCGATCACCGGAAAGTAACTGATGTTGCGTTTCTTTTGGAACGTTTTTAACGCATCCCGCAGGGACGTGTCCGGCGGAATCGAATGGACTGCGGACGAGGCCAGATCCTGCGCCACCAATAGGTCGGAGAGGTCTGGGTCGAACAGCAAATTGCGAATTTCGGTGTAGTTAATCATACCGATAAAGTTACGCTCGTCATCAACGACCGGGAAGCGGTCGTAGCGACTGTGAGCGATGACCTGCAGCAGTTCCTGGAAATGGGTGCCATGATGAATTGTCTCGACATTGTGCCGCATGATATGGCGCACCAGGATATCGCCGGGGTTTTCAACGTTGTGCCCGGCAGGCAGGCCAAGGTTGATACGGAAGTGGTGGGCGACACTGTGCAGCCCCTCCATCGCCCCCTGGGGAGCTCTTTTGCGCAATACCGAGAGGATCGGCACCTCGCCCGCTTTGACCAAGCCGTGCCGAACAGCCAGCGGGCCGACCAGCTCGAAAATAACCACCGAGCCGAGTATCACGGTCTGGACCAGCGCTCCGCCTTCCGGCCACAGGTTGGCCAGAGTTGCCGCCAGACCGATCGCCATCCCCGCCTGGGCCAGCAGGGTCATCCCGATCCAGGTTTGTTCCCGTTGGCCGAAATTGCCGATTTTTGCACCCAGCCAGCCACCAGCGATTTTTCCGAGGGTGCGCGCGATAACGTAGGCCACTCCGAGCAGGCCGATATGGCCGAGAGTCTGAATGTGCAGGTTTGCTCCCGCGAGCACGAAAAAAACGACGTAAAGCGGGTAATCGATCTCATTGAGCGATTTGACCAGCCGGTGCCAGCGGGGCGAACTGTTGGCCAGCACCGCGCCCATCGCCATGCAGGTCAGCAGTGGCTCAAGGCCTATGGTGCGACTGATGGCAACAGCGCTGGTGACCCCGGCCAGCAGCAGGATTTTATGCTCGCTCCCCAGCTCCAGTCGCTGCGCCCAGACCGAAGCGAAAAAACCGAGTGCGCCACCGACAAGTAGGGGCATAGCCAGCTGGTAGCCAAGGCTGGCCAGGTTGCCATTACTGCTGACCAGCAACTGTGCAGCGATCGCAAAAGCAAACGCAGAGATCAGATTGTTCAGACCGACCAGTGTCAGCAGCACGTTGGTGACAGGCCCATCCGCTTCATATTCCCGGATGACCATCAGGGTCGCGGCCGGAGCCGTCGCAATGCCTATAATGCCGGTAAAAACACCGAACAGGGTTGATGTCTGCAGCAGGGTTAACGAGGATAAAACAGTTTGTAGAATGAATTGGTTGACGCAGAAAACTGAGAGGCCGACCAGCAGGCCCGTTGTTAAAGCTTCACCGGCAGAGAAAAGGTAGATGCGATGTTTCCAGCGGCGCAGGTTTTCCGTGCGCAGCTGACCACCGATGTTCATCAGGATCAGAGCCAGTGCGATATCAGATATAATACGCAACTCGCCCAGCGCAAAGCGGGACACCAGCTGAGGCAGACCGAAAATCCCCGCAAAGGATGGCCCTACCAGTAACCCTGCCAGCAGGTAACCGGTTACCCGCGGAATACGACAAAGCATTGCCAGGCGGCCGCCGACAAGAGCACCGAACAGCAATGTCGCCAGAGCGACAATGATCTGGATAAATTCGTTGTTCATAAAGTCCGGAAGAAATGAAAAATTCAAAGCATTTCAGAATGAATATTTAATCTACCTGAAAGGATGAGCGAAAGCCAAAAAAAAGGAGCGACCAATCGGTCGCTCCTTTTTGCTCTGATAATGTAAATTCAGAGATTTACCACTTCATGTGAACCTGTGCGTATGCATCCCAGGCTTTGTCGACAACCGGCAGTAACGAGTATGCAGTGCCGTCCTTGACGTCTTCAACCTTTTGAGGTTTGCCGACAGGTGAACCGCTACCAGAGTACTCGTAGTCATAATAGATGCCGCCGATTTTGATGAAGGCATTCCGGTTGACTTCGAAGATGTAGTAGGCCTCAGCAGCGTGACCACGGGTGGCCAGTTTGCTGCCCATAACATCATCCTGTGCCTGGGTGAACGGTGTCCAGTACTTGGAACCGTAGTTGTATTCGAGGCCAAATTTACCCATCGGAGCCGGGATCTGCATACCGACATAGACACCATAACCTTCGTTAGTGTCATCGCCGTCTTCCGCTGCAACAGGGGCTAGGTAGATTGCATCACCGTTTTCAGTCAATTGAGCTTCGAAAATAGCATCTTTACCCATGCCGCCAAACAAGCCGACCTCGCCGTTTGACTCCAGCTGAGTCATGCCGACCGAACCGAAAAAGACCATGCCGTCTAAAGTTTCGTAAGAACCATTAATTCCGAGCAGGTTGATGTCGCCAATAACGGTAGATGGGGTGTAGCGTGTCATGAAATTAAAGTTGGTGAACGCCTGAGCATCGGTATAAATAGTAGGGGCGAAAATCCGCATAAGTTCGGACGGGAAGGCGAACGAACCTTTGAAACCATCAACAACATCCATTGCACGGAAAGCCGTGATCTGGATCAGGGTCGAATCGGTGTTCATCAGATCGATATTGAATCCGCCCAAATGTGTATCAGATGTGTCCCCTTGGTTGTTAAACAATTCACCATTACCCCACTCTGACTCGTATCCTTGGCCATAGCAAAAACGGATCGCAGCCCCTTCGAGGCCAATCAGGTCCTCTGCATGGTAGCCAATGGTAATACCGTCGAAGTTGAAGTTAACCAAATGACCGGACGGGGTGCCGCCACGTTTAGTATTCTCACGATAGTTGGTTGGCGAACCATAGGTCGATGGACGACGACCGACTGAGAAGTAAAGATTGCCGTCAGCAAGGTTTGTCCAATTGAAATAAGCACGTTCAACCCGCACAAAGTCACCAGTAGTGCTACCACCGTTAGTGCCGTCCATGGTGAAGGCATCCCAGGAGTCAAACACGTTAGTGCCGACAGAGTCTCCCCAGTTCTTGTACATAGACAGACGGCCGGAAAAGCTCATGTTGTCATAGATCTTCGCCTTCATGCCGAGACGCAGGCGGGTGGTGTAAAACAGATCATTGTTGATATCGTAAGTTCTAGCTCCAGCAGAGAGGCCGGCATCCATGGTTCCTGGATGGGTTAGCGGATTATTTGGATCATATGCTCCAATCATAGCAGGCAATTGGCCTGCCAGAGTGGGATTCAATAAGCCAAATTGTGTACTAAATGCGGCCATTGCTGCCCCGTTATTAGTATTCCAATCTGGATCAGTGGTAGCCTTATGAAGAAAATCAGTAAAATTAATTTTTAGGCCTGGATTCCAGGTCACGTCCTGATAGTGCACACTATCAACAGTAGCACGCATATCACCGTACCACTGAATACGGTCAGTCGCGGTATGGCGCTCAGGGCCTTCCACGCGGTCTTCCAGGTCTTCCAGTTGCTCGACGATGTCGGCGATTTGTTGTTGCAGTTCCTCGATGGATGGTGCCGCCAGCGCCAGGCTCGGGATGAGCATCATAGCTGCCAGCATCATCAGAAGATATCTCTTCATTTTGTGGGCCTCCGATTTAGGTTTGAGGGGGGTGAAAACAGGCTCCAGTCTCAGCAGGGCACGGGAGCCTGATAGTGTTGCGCTTGTAAATAATTAACCGCAAGTCTCCGGCTGATCCGAGTCAACGGCATGGTCAAACAGGAACTGGTTGATGTCCAGCAGGTCCTGCTCACCGAAGTTGCTCCAGGAGTCGCCCGGGTGCTTGTTGTCTTTGAAGAACTTGTCCCACTGGGCCATGGTTTTGGACAGCGGAGTGACCGAGCCGCCTTCAGCACCTTCGGTGTGGCAGCTTTTGCAGTTCTTTTTGAACAGATACTTGCCCTTGCGCGGGTTGCCACCATCAACTGCCAGAGCGCTGGTGACGCTGAAAGCGAGCAGGACAAGGCCGATCATGATCAGTTTACGGTAATCCATTGGTTTATTCTCCTTTTGCTTAGTGAGCTTCTTGGTATTTGCTCATTAGTTAAAGAATATTCTCGATCGTCATTTAATAACACTCAATCAGGATATTGATCAAGAAATTTAATATAATATTTCGAATAAAGCACTATATAGCGAAGCCTATTTATCGTCTAGCTACTGGTAAAAGAAATACTCCATTTATATTAACAAGATAGCTATGTTTAAAATTGCGGACGAAAATAGTCATTTTCCCTCTTTTTTCGTGGAAAAAAGACCCTAGCGCGAAGATTTTCCCCCCGCCAAACTGGGGTGAAACACCCAGTGTATGTACTGTGCTTAATGAGGCTTCTTTCGCTATGGTTTACCTAATGCTAACAAAACTCAACCGAAATGCAGCAAAGAGAGGAGATTTTTTACCGAAATACTCTTTTTTAGTTGGCTGGGTGGTTTCCCAGGGGGAGGCAGATTAAAAAGCTGCTGCCCTGCTCAGAGCTGTCAATACTGATAGAACCACCGTGCGCCTTGATGATGCCGTAAGAAACGGACAGGCCGAGGCCGGTTCCCTGCTTTTTGGTAGTGAAGAAGGGGTTGAAGATTTTTTCCCGGATTTCCTCCGGGATGCCGGGGCCGGTATCGCTGATGCGCAGGCAGGCTTGCCGGTTGTCGATGTCCCCGTGTACACAGAGAGAGCCGGTACCGTTCATTGCCTGCAAAGCGTTGAGGACGATGTTGGTGAAAACCTGGCGAAGTCGCTCGCGGTCGCCGGGGATCAGCGGCAGGTTGTTAAGCTGAAAATCGATCTCGACCTGATCGATCGGCTGCTGATGACTGATCTGGGCGAGGATTTCTTGCAGCAGTTGCCTTAAGTCAACCTGGTCAGTGGCCAGTTCCTGCTTGCCGGCAAAATTAAGCAGGTTGCGGGTAATCAGCGAGACGCGTTCAACCTGCTTTTTGATTTCGCTCACCTCTTCCTGCTCTTCACAATCTGCCGGCAGGCTCATCTGCAGAATCTCCACGTTGCCGCGGATGATTGCCGCAGGGTTGTTGATTTCATGGGCAACGCCGGTCGCCAGCGAACCGATCGCAGCCAGTTTCTCGTGGCGCAACAGCTGCTCCTGGGTTTTGATCAGCTGCAGACTTTTTTCTTCCAGCTGCGAGGTGCGTTCTTCCACCTTCTTTTCCAGTTGCCGGTTAAGTTTCTGCAGTTCGTCATCACTTCTTTTCAGGGCACTGGTCATGTCGGCGAAGGCCATCGTCAGGTGGCCGACTTCGTCCTGCCCGGCAATCGGCAAGGGCACATTGCGCTCTCCACCGGCAATCTTCTCTGCCGACGTCGCCAGTGCCAGCAATGGCCGGGAAAGACGGCGAGCGATATAGCCGGACAGCAATCCGCCGAGCAGACAACCGAGAATCAACAGACCGAAGAGGGTCATGAAGGAGCGTGACTTCACGGCCGTCAACGGTTTTTCCAGCATGCCGACGTAGAGCGCGCCGAGGGCTTTGCCGTTATCGTCGAAGATCGGTTCGTAAGCGGTCAGGTACCATTCATCAACAACTTTGGCCCGTGCCAGCCAGAACTCGCCCCGGTTCAGGACTGCTTCCGCAACCTCTTCGGAGACTTTGGTGCCGATGGCGCGTTTGCCGTTTTTCAGCCGGACGGTAGTTGCAATCCGCTGCTTGCCGAGAAAGATGGTGGCGCTGCCGATGGCGACACCCTCAAAATCGTCATCGCCGTAAACCAGTTCGCTGATGCGGTCGATCAGGGGCAGGTTGTTATTCAGCAATGCACCGCCGTAAAGGCAGCCGAGCGGGTTGCCTTTGGCGTCGAGCAGAAGGGTTGAGGCGATCAGGAACATGCCACGTCGTTCGCTCGGAATTTTGCTCTGACCCGGTGCGAAAATCTGTGCCTTTTTCGGTAGATCTCGGCTTTCCCGGCGCAGCTCTGTTTCGCTCATCAGCACGGTGCCATGGTAGTGACCCTGCTCCAATGTCGTGGAGACGAAGTCGGCAACTTTCACCATCTGCTGGTCGTTGTGCAATAAAGGTTTGCCGTCGATCCCGGTCAGGTTGAGGATGTCCAGTTGTTCGCGCTGTTTGATGTCATCGAGGAAATGACTGATCTGGCTGATATCGTTCAGAGCAACGGCCTGCAGCAGTTCGTTTGCCCGCGCGGTAAAACGGACAACCTCGTGGAGCCGTTGCTGTTCCTGCTCAAGTACAACCCGTGCTGCGTTCAGATCGTTGCGGATCTGTTTCTGCGTCTGTTCGACGATCGATGCATTGATCAGGTAGGATGCGGCCAGCGACACCAGCAGCAGGATCACCATCAACGGGGTGACGGCAGCCAGGGTCAGTTTGCCGCGGATCGAACGGAAACTGGAACGGAAAGCATCTGTCATTCGAGAAGGTCATCCTGTTGCAGATCGAATTCCTTGATCTTGCGGTCGATGGTTTTGCGGGTCACGCCGAGCAGGGCGGCGGCGCGACTTTTATTCCAGCGGGTCTCTTTCAGTGCACGGATCACCTGCAGTCGTTCGGTGTCGCGCAGGTTAAGTGGCAAGGAGTCATTCTCGGTCTGCGGTTCCGGTGTCGCCTCAAACGGCAGATGAGAACTCTTGATCATGCCGCCGCGGGCAAGGATGCTGCACCGTTCCATGACATTTTCCAGCTCACGGACATTGCCGGGCCAGTGATAACTTTTGAGCGCGTCGAGGGCTTCTGGTTCGATCCCAAGAACTTTGCGCTGGCTCTTGTTGGCAATATTGTCGAGGAAGTGTTTCGCCAAAGGTTCGATGTCTTCGCAGCGGTCGCGCAGCGGTGGTAGCTCGATACTGATAACGTTGAGTCGGTAGAACAGGTCCTGGCGAAAGTTTCCCACATTGACTTCATCCTGCAGGTTTTTGTTGGTGGCGGCGACGAAGCGCACATCGACCCGTTTGGTTTTGGTTGCGCCGACCGGGATGAATTCGCCTTCCTGCAGCACCCGTAGCAGTTTTGCCTGCAGCGCCGGGGTCAGTTCGCCGACTTCGTCGAGAAACAGGGTTCCCTGATCAGTCTCTTCCAGTAAACCTTTTTGCGTCTGCACCGCCCCGGTAAAGGCACCTTTGACATGGCCGAACAACTGGCTTTCCAGCAATGTTTCAGAGAGGGCAGCACAGTTGATGGCGAGGAAGCGCTTGTCTTTGCGCGGGCTGGCATAATGAATGGCGGCGGCGACCAGCTCTTTGCCGGTTCCGCTCTCGCCCAGCACCAGAACACTTGAGTCGCTGTCGGCGACTGCCAGCGCCAGATCGTAAGCTTGGCGGAATTTATCGCTCTGGAAAATCGGTGCCGCCGGAACCTTCTGATCCTGTAGTTCCTTTTTCAGGGCCAGGTTTTCCTCGCGCAGATGTTGTTGTTCCAGGGTGTGCTTGACCAGGGCGAACAGTTTCTCCTGTGGAAACGGTTTGGTCAGGTAATCGTGGGCACCGATCTTCATCGCTTCGACAGCCGAATCTATGGTGCCGTGGCCGGTCATCATGATCACCGGCAGCTGCGGATGGCTGGCTTTCAGCTGTTTCAGGACTTCGATGCCGTCCATTTCCGGCATCTTGACGTCGAGCAGCAGCAGATCGGGGGTGTTGTCGATCTCCTGCAGGCTTTTCAGCAGCAGCAGCGGGCTGGAAAAGCTTTCCGTCTGGTGCCCCCAGTTCTTCAGCATCTTGCCGAGATAGCGGCGCATCCCGTCTTCATCGTCGCAGATCAGAATTTTTGTTGTCATCTGTCTTTCCGTTTTGTTGCGGCGCGAATCGTTTTCGCGACACATGTTCTGGGGGCCATGGTACACGCAATTTTCGATCCATTGAAAGCAACTTGTAGTCTTTTCAGGGTAAGCGGCCCTGTTTCCGGATTGAACGGCCGTAAACAGGGGGTAACGGGTTTGCTGATGTGGGTCATTTTGTCTTTACCGGGACAGAATGACCCAGAAAAAGGGCCCTTTGCAAAGTTGACCAGAAAACTTGTTTTACTCGGTAGAAGTCTGTTTTGTCCTGTTCTTTCAACTAATTAAAAAATTTCGTAAACAGATTGGTACATACCTTGCGCAAAGAGCAGCCAGCTTTCATAAAGTTTGATGGCAAAAAATCCACGCAAGGAGAGAAGTGAATGAGTGTCTCAAGACGAAATTTTCTTAAAGGCGGCGGTTTAGCGGCAGGTTCCATCGCCCTGACCGGCAAGCCTTCCCAGGCGAGTGTCGACAAGCCGGCGCTGCGCACCAAGGGGCTGCAGACCAGCACCACCGTCTGCCCTTACTGTGCAGTTGGCTGCGGTATGATCGTGCATCGTAAAGACGGTAAGATCGTTAACATCGAAGGCGATCCGGAACATCCGATCAACCAGGGCTCGCTCTGCTCCAAGGGGAGCGCGCTGTTCCAGGTGGCCAACAACGAACGTCGCCTGACCAAGGTACAGTATCGCGCGCCAAAGAGCGACAAGTGGGAAGAAAAATCCTGGGACTGGGCGATGGAGCGTATCGCCAAGCGGATGAAAGACACCCGCGATCGAAACTTCGTCAAGCAGGAAAAAATCAACGGCGAAATGTACACCGTTAACCGCAACGAAGGTATGGCGATGATCGGTGCCGCGGCGCTCGATAACGAAGAGTGCTACCTGCTCGGTAAATTTGCTCGTGCTATGGGGGTCAGTTACCTTGAGCACCAGGCGCGAATATGACACAGCGCTACTGTCGCCGGTCTGGCGGCATCGTTCGGTCGTGGAGCAATGACCAACCACTGGATTGATATCCAGCATGCCGATGTCATTATGTGCATCGGTTCAAACCCGGCAGAGAACCACCCGATTTCTTTCAAGTACGTGGAAAAGGCGATGGATAACGGCGCCAAGCTGATCTCCGTCGACCCGCGTTACACTCGTACTTCGTCCAAAGCGGATACCTACGCCCAGCTGCGGCCCGGTACCGACATCGCCTTTATCGGCGGCATGATGAACTACATCCTGGAGAACGACCTGATCCACAAAGAATACGTGGTCAACTACACCAACGCAGCATTCCTGGTGAGTGACGACTACAAGTTCGACGATGGTCTGTTCTCCGGCTACGATTCCGAAAACTTCAAGTACAGCAAAGAGAGCTGGGCTTACCAGCTGGACGCCAATGGTAACCCGAAGCGCGATGACAGCCTGCAGAATCCGCGTTCCGTCTACCAGCTGCTGAAGCAGCACTACGCTCGCTACACCCCGGAGAAGGTCTGCGAGATTACTGGTACCGCGATTCAGGATTACATGGAAGTTATTCGCACCTTCGCGGCCACCGGCAAGGCGGGCAAGTCGGCAACAATCATGTATGCCATGGGCACCACCCAGCACACCTACGGTACCCAGAACGTGCGTTCCTACGCCATGATGCAGCTGCTGCTCGGTAACATCGGTATCGCCGGTGGTGGTATCAACGCGCTGCGTGGCGAGGCTAATGTTCAGGGCTCGACCGACTACGCGATCCTCTACCACATTCTGCCTGGCTACCTGAAGGTCCCGACTTACGACAACAAGACCCTCAAAGCCTATAACGATAAGTGGACGCCGAAGAGCAACGATCCGCAGAGCGCCAACTGGTGGAGCAATACTCCGAAGTACATGGCCAGCCTGCTGAAAGCTTACTGGGGTGATGCCGCGACCGAGCAAAACGATTTCTGTTACGACTACCTGCCGAAGCGCAGCGGCAACTACTCCTTCATCAAGTTGATGGAGCGGCTCCAGAACGGTGGTTTCGAAGGTCTGGTCTGCATGGGAACCAACCCGATCGTCGGCGGTCCGGATGCCAGCGCTATCGCTGACGGCCTTGACGGCCTGAAGTGGATGGTCGCCGCCGACCTGTGGGAAACCGAGACTTCGGTTTTCTGGAAACGCCCCGGCGTCGATCCGAAGACCATCGATACCGAAGTTTTCCTGCTGCCGGCAGCTTCTTCGGTAGAAAAAGATGGTTCCATCTCCAACTCCGGTCGTTGGGCTCAGTGGCGTTACAAGGCGGTTAACCCGCCGGGTCATGCCGAGAGTGATGCCTTCATGGTTGACCAGTGGGTCAAGAACCTGAAGAAGATGTACGCCGAAGACAAAAAAGCCGTCTTCCCTGGTCCGATCACTGATCTCGACTGGAACTACGGTGACGGTCACGAGCCGAGCATCGATATGGTTGCCCGCGAGTGTAACGGTCAGTTCACCCGCGATGTCACCATC
Organism: Malonomonas rubra DSM 5091; assembly: GCF_900142125.1. Lineage (GTDB taxonomy): Bacteria > Desulfobacterota > Desulfuromonadia > Desulfuromonadales > Geopsychrobacteraceae > Malonomonas > Malonomonas rubra. The sequence continues at coordinate 16,041 of NZ_FQZT01000009.1, read as the reverse complement.
AAGGGCAAGACCTTCAAGAAGGGCCAGCAGGTTCCGAGCTTCGCCTTCCTGCAGGCTGACGGTTCCACCACCAGTGGTAACTGGCTCTACTGTAACTCCTATACCGAGCAGGGCAACATGATGCAGCGCCGCGGTCAGGAAGACCCGACCGGTATGGGCTTCTACCATAATTGGGCCTGGTGCTGGCCGGTCAACCGCCGCGTTCTTTACAACCGTGCTTCGGTCGACCTCAACGGCAAGCCGTGGAACCCGAACAAGCCGATCATCAGCTGGAACAAAGTCACCCGCAAATGGGAAGGCGACGTCCCTGACGGTGGTTGGGCACCGATGAAAGAAGATGGCACCAAGTCGCCATTCATCATGCTGCCGGAAGGTTACGGTCGCCTGTTCGCAGGTGGTATGGCCGACGGTCCTTTCCCCGAGCACTATGAGCCGATGGAGAGCCCGGTCAGGAACCTGATGACCAAGCAGCAGAGCAACCCTGCTGTTGCTATCCCGGGTAAAATTGATAACAGTGGCAAGTACCCCTATGTCGGTACCACCTACCGTGTTTCCGAACACTGGCAGGCTGGCGCCATGACGCGGAACCTGCCTTGGCTGGTCGAGCTGGTTCCCGACATGTTTGTCGAGATCAGCCAGGGGCTGGCCGACTGGAAGGGGCTGAAGAACGGCGACATGGTCACTGTGACCACCGAGCGGGGCAAGATCGAAGCCCGTGCCCTGGTCACCTCGCGGATCAAACCGCTGCGCGTTTCCGGCAAAATGGTCGAGCAGGTTGGTATGCCGTGGCACTTCGGCTTCAACGGCCTGGCCACCGGCGGCACCGCTAACGTGCTGACCACTGCTGTTGGTGATGCCAACACCACGATCCCGGAATATAAAGCCTTCCTCTGTAATATCGAGAAAGGAGGTCTGAAATCATGAGTAAAGTCGATACCTCAAAACAAAATGCCTTCCTGATCGATATGACCAAGTGCACCGGATGTCGTGGTTGTCAGGTTGCCTGTAAGCAATGGAACCAGCTGGAAGCTGAAAACACCGAGTTCTTCAGCGGCGAGGGGTACCAGAACCCGCCAGCGATGTCGGAGTACACTTTTACCCGCATCAAGTTCCGTGACTACGAGAAGAACGGTCAGAACGAATTCGCCTTCTACAAAGAGATGTGCATGCACTGCGACGATCCGGCTTGTGCCTCGGTCTGTCCGGTCGGTGCTTTCGAAAAGACCCCGGAAGGGCCGGTCATTTACAAAGCCGATCGTTGCATCGGTTGCCGTTTCTGCATGATCGCCTGCCCCTTCGGCGTTCCCAAGTACGAGTGGAGCAAAGGTCTGCCGCTGGTGAAGAAATGTACCGGTTGTCACGATCGGGTGACCGCTGGTCTGCAACCGGCCTGTGCGACTGCCTGTCCGACCGCGATCACTTACGGACCGCGCGACGAGATGATCAAGATCGCTGAAGAGCGCGTCGCCAAGCATCCGGACAAGTACATCCGCAAGATCTACGGTAAAGAAGAAGCGGGTGGTACCTCGGTCATCTACCTGACCAGCCTGCCCTTCGACGAACTCGGCTTCAAGAAGGTCACCCTGCGCCCGCTGCCGGAATACACCTGGCAGGCACTGCGCTTCGTTCCGGCTGCCTTCCTCACCGTTGGCGGTAGCCTCTCAGCGCTCTCCTGGATCAACCACCGTCGTGACCGCTTGAAGAATGAACAAGAAGATGCCGAGCAGGTCGATACTCCTGCTGATGAGAAGGAGGACTAACGATGACTGCTGTACGCGCTGTTGCAAAAGAGATTAAAGGCTATCACGCCTTTGTCAAGTTCATGATTTTCCTGGTGGTTTTGGCCGCCGTCGCCTCCCTCGCCCGTTTCGTCTTCGGGCTGGGAGCAACCACCAACATGGATGACACTTACCCCTGGGGTTTGTGGATTTCTTTCGACGTTGTTACTGCGGTGCCGCTGGCAGCCGGGGCATTTACCCTCGGCGCTATTGTCCACTGCTTCAACATCAAGAAGCTCGAGCCGCTGGTTCGCCCGGCGATCGTCACCGGTTTCCTCGGTTACTCGCTGGTCTGCGTCGGCCTGGTGCTTGACCTGGGGCAGCCGCACAAAGGCTGGCACGTTCTGCGTTACTGGAACCTGCACTCGCCGATGTTCGAGGTTGCCATGTGTGTTATGGCTTACACTACGGTGCTGTTCCTCGAATTCCTCTCGCCGGTGGCGGAGAAATTCGGTTGGCACATTCCGCTGCGCATCCTGCGTTGGCTGGAGATGCCGCTGGTTATACTGGCTGCAGCAATTTCGACCCTGCACCAGTCGTCCCTCGGCACCTTCTTCCTGATCGCCGTCGATAAGCTGCACAGCCTCTGGTACAATCCATTGTTGCCGCTGCTGTTCTGGGTCAGCGCGATCTGCTGTGGTATGTGCATCATCATCGTCGAGGCGACCGCTTGTCACAAGTGGATGGGCCAGCCGAACGAGGGCGTGCTGCTGCGTACCCTGGCGAAGATTCTGCCTTACACTCTCGGCTTCTACATCTTCCTGCGCGTCTACACCCTGATGGCGCTGTCGGAAGGGCCGTTCTTTGATGTACCGGTATTTACTCTGCTGTTCTTCCTGGAACTCGGCATCGGTTTCATCCTGCCGTTTTTGATGTTCACCAGTAACTCGGTACGTAACGACGATCGCCGCCGCGTGATCGCCGCCCTGCTGGTGATCTTCGGCCTGGTCCTCAACCGTTTCAACGTTTCGATGTTCGGCATGATGGACCCGAATCACATGTACTACCCGTCGATCATCGAGTCGCTGGTGACTATCGGTATTATTGCCGGTCACATTCTGTTCTTCGTGCTGATCGCCAAGTACTTCCCGATCTTCGAGCACCATCCGGAGACTGTCGATTACACGATCCCCGATTCTTTCCACAAGATTGATGACGGTAAGCCGAAGCAGGAAAAAGAGCAGAAAGAAGTTCTGCCGGAAGGCAGCGCCGCTTCCGAGCTTAGCTAGGCTGTCAAAATGCTGTCGCCGTCCACACGGGCGGCGACAGTAAGTTTGAAATTGTAGTAAAACGAGAGAAACATCTGACTTTACCCCGAAGCAGCGAACGATCGGCGCAAGCCATTTTCTGAGTCGGGGGTTCAATTGATAGGGCGAAATCATGCAAGAGTCAGCCGCACATAAAATTATCCGTGTCAGCCAGGGCCGCAGTGAACATCTGCAGCGCCCGGTGGTCGAAGAATACCCCTTGCGTCTGCGCGTCAACGGCAAGGAACTGGCGACACTGGTCTGTTCCCCGCACAAACTCAATTTTCTGTTGATCGGTTTTTTCCGTCTGCAAGGCTTTATCTCATCCCTCGATGAGATTCAGTCGCTCGGCGTCTGCTCCGATTTCGGCCTGGCCGAAGTGCGTCTGAATGGTGAGCTGCCGGAGCGCCTGCAGCCGACCCTGACCTCCGGTTGCGGGACCGGTATCGCTTACAACCTACCGGATCAATTGCTCAGCGAAGGTAAGCAGCGGCCGCGACATTACGACAGCGAAAGCCTGTTGCGACTGATGAAAGAACTGAATGACCTGACGGAGCAGTACCGCAGCCACGGCGGTATCCACTCTGCCGCCATCGGAGATCGCGATGGTGTTTTGATGCTGCACGCCGAGGATATCGGCCGCCACAACACTCTCGATCGGGTTGCTGGCGAGGCGCTGTTCCGTGGTATCAATCTGCAGGACAAGATGCTGGTCACTTCCGGCCGGGTTTCCACCGAGATGGTCGCCAAAGCGGCGCGCCTCGGTATCGGTCTGTTGGCCACCCGCACTTCGCCGACCGATAAAGCGATCCAGCTCTGTGAGCAGGCGGGCATCACCCTGGTCGGTTACGTCCGCGGTGGCAACATGGAAGTTTACAGCCATTCGCAGCAGTTGCGTCTGAACAACAACAGCGAGCGGATCACCGGCGTCACCGGCGTCATCCTCGCTGGAGGTGAGAGCCGTCGTATGGGCAGTGACAAGTCGTTGTTGCCGGTTGCCGGCGCGCGTTTTATCGATCATGTTTATCAGCGCATGGCGAGCCTGTTCGACGAGGTGGTCATCGTCACCAACTCACCCGATCTCTACAATGAGATCCCCTGTCGCAAAGTGCCCGATATTTATTATGCGCAAGGTTCGCTGGCCGGGGTTCATTCCGGCCTGGCGCATGCGAAAAGCGAGAAAATTTTTGTTGTCGGCTGCGACATGCCCTTTATCAGCCCGGCTGTTGTGCGTGAGATCTGTTCCCATGCGGCTGAAGGCGACCTGGTCATTCCTCACAGCAGCAGTGGCCACGAGCCTTTACATGCGCTCTACAGCAAAGCCTGCCTGCCGGCGATGGAGAGGGTGCTTGATGCGGGTTTAAAGCGTATTTTGCTTTTCTTCGATCAAGTGAAACTGGTAGAGTTGCCGGCGTCTGTCGTCCGCCAGCACGACCCGCAGGAAAAAAGCTTTCAGAACATCAACACCCCGGAAGATTATTTCCGCCTGCGTGGTACACTGGTCGATGAGTACGAGATTGAATTGCCGCTGAAACGCGGCAACGATAACAATTAAAGAGATTGTCTCCGAACCGTCCCGCCTAACAGGTTAACCTCACGGCGGTCGGTCTATGGGTGCGGTTGGAAACGACCCTGCCTCCCGGATTGGAAAGGGGATTCTGTTAAAACCAGCGGCGGCAGGCCGTCACTGGTGTTTTTTCAGAGCTTCCTCCAATCGGAGGAAGCTTTTTTTGTGGATTGTATACGTTTATGGCGCTTCTCGAACTGAACAACATCAGCATGCTGCAGGGCGATTTTGAACTGCAAGTGCCGCAACTGACTCTGCAGAGGGGACAGTTATACGTGCTGCGTGGTGAGAATGGTTCCGGCAAAAGTACTCTGCTGCGCCTGCTGGCTTTATTGCAACAGCCCCAGCGTGGTGAAATCTGTTTTGCCGGTGAGCCGATTGCCTGGCGGGCTGAACGACTTCAGGCGCTGCGGCAGAAAATCACTCTGCTTGATCAGAACCCTTTTTTGTTTGCCGGCAGCGTTGAGAAAAATCTGGCTTTCGGGCTGAAACTGCGTGGCATCCATGGGGACCGGCTGCGGCAGAAAATCGATCAGGCACTGGCAGTTGTTGGTCTTTCCGGTTTTCAGAAGCGTCGGGCGAAAGAACTGTCGGGAGGCGAGAGCCGCCGTGTCGCTTTGGCTCGTGCTCTTTGCCTACAGCCGAAATTATTGTTGCTCGATGAGCCGACCGCCAATCTTGATATTGGCCAGGTTGGGGTGCTGGAAAAATTTCTCGTCAGTCTGCCACAACAGGGAATGACGGTTGTCATTGCCAGTCATGACAGTGGTCAGGCGGAGAGGATCGGCGGCGAAGTGGTCCAGATGGCGCGTGGAAAACTGATAGATGCGCCTGCAGTAACGCCGGAATTGAAAGTCGTATGAACGCGCTGAAGAGCTGAGGGTTCAGATAGTATTTATATCTCCGAGCTTTTGCCCCTGTCGGTTGTAACCGTGGTGCCGGAGCCTGTACCTGAATCAGCGAATGGATCGATGAATATAAGTGCAAGTCATTGCCGCGTCTGAGTTCACAAAAAATGACCGCCGAACCTATGGTGCGACTCACATTTTTTGCAAACTCATTCACGACAAGCACTTACACTCCTTTTTCACCGACCAGCCACTGATCCAGGCTAAGGGTAGTGCTGGAAACGGCACTGCCTCCCGTGTTTGGAAAGGAGTTTCGCAGCACATATCGGATGTTGCTGCCTATGCCTCTTAGGAGGCTTTTTCGCACTTTTTTTGGAGGAACAGAAAAGATGAAAGCATTGCGTATTGTTGTCATTCTGAGTTGCCTGATTGCCCTGGCGACCAGCGCTATCGCCGCAGAGCGGTTGCGCTTGGCGACCACCACCTCAACCGAGAACTCCGGCCTGCTGGCCGAACTTCTGCCGCCGTTTGAAAAGGCGAACGATTGTGTCGTTGACGTCATTGCTGTTGGCACCGGTAAAGCGATCAAGCTGGGTGAAACCGGTGACGTCGATGTCATCATGGTGCATGCCCGCAGCAAGGAAGATAAGTTCGTCAACGAGGGTTACGGTATCGATCGTCGCGACATCATGTACAACGATTTTGTCATCCTCGGCCCGGAAAGCGATCCGGCAGAGCTAAAAGGCTGTACCGATGCCGCTGCTGGCATGGCCGGGATTGCTGACAGTAAAAGCACGTTCGTTTCCCGTGGCGATGATTCCGGCACCCATTCGCGTGAAAAGCAGCTGTGGAAAAAGGCCGGAGTAACCCCGGCTGGCGACTGGTACCTGGAGGCAGGTCGCGGCATGGGAGAAGTCATTGTCATGGCCGGTGAGCGTCAGGGCTACACCCTGAGCGACCGCGGTACCTACATCGCTTATTCGGAGAAGACTCCGTTGAAGATTGTTCTGGAAGGCGATGCAGGCCTTTTCAATCCTTATGGTGCCATCATGGTTAACCCGGCCAAACACCCGCACGTGAAAAAGGATCTGGCGAAGAAGTTCCTCGACTACCTGGTTTCCGACGAGGCAAAAAAGCTGATCACCGGATTCCGCAAAGGTGGCAAGCAGCTGTTTTATGTTGAAAAATAGGGTCTTCGCTTGGGTTATTTAGGCGACTCTTTCGTTACCGCGATTGAGCTGATCTTCAGTTTCGACCGGGAGGTCCGGATGACAGTCTGGACCTCCCTTTACACCTCCAGCACGGCAATTGTCATTGCTGGTTTTCTCGGTGTGCCGGTCGGCCTGTGGCTGGGCTTGAGTCAGTTCAGGGGGCGTCAACTGCTGATCACCCTGCTGAACACCCTGATGGCGCTGCCGACAGTGGTGGTCGGTCTGCTGTTGTTCGGCCTGTTCAGTCGCCAGGGGCCGCTCGGACCGCTCGGATTGCTGTTTACTCCCTGGGCGATGATTTGTGGCCAGGTGGTTCTTGCCACGCCGATCGTTGCCAACCTGGTGCTGACGGCAGTCAGCGGAGCCGACAACCGTATCATCAACACCGCGCTGACCCTTGGCGCCTCGCGGTTTCAGGCGGCCCATCAGCTGTTGCGCGAAATCCGTTTCGGTGTCATGGCAGCGGTCATCGCCGGTTTTGGCCGAGTCATCGCCGAAGTCGGGGTGGCGATGATGCTCGGTGGCAATATCCGCAACAGTACCCGCACCATGACCACCGCCATTGCACTGGAGACCAGTAAAGGTGAGTTTGCTTTTGGTCTGGCGCTGGGAATTGTCCTGCTGACGGTGGCCCTGCTGGTGAATCTGGGACTGAATGTTCTGCAACAAAGATGATGTCAGGAAAAGGAAGAGGCTGATGTATACATATTATCAAGCCAGAAATTTGATCGTTGAATCGGTTCAACCGCTGGCGATCGAAAAGGTTTCCCTGCTCGATGCTGCCGGCCGCGCGGTCGCGGAAGATATCGTTGCCAACCAACCGCTGCCGTTGTTCGACAACTCGGCGATGGACGGTTATGCCGTGCGCGCGGAAGATTGTGAGTCCGGAGTGATTCTGCCGGTGCAGGGCTACATCCCCGCCGGGGGCAAAATCGATTGCCGGGTCGAGCCGGGTACCGCGGTCAAGATTATGACGGGCGCGCCGGTTCCGCCGGGGGCTGATGCCATTGTTCCTTTCGAAGAGACCGAAGAGGGAAAAGACAAGGTGACCATCCTTGGTCGGGTGAAAAAGGGCGATCATATCCGCTGGAAGGGTGAGGATATCAAGCCCGGCGATAAAATCATCGATGCCGGAACCGTTTTACGCCCGGCCGAGATCAGCCTGCTCGCCTCCTTCGGCATGTCGATGGTCAAGGTTTGTCGGCGTGTGCGCGTGGCGATCCTTTCCACCGGTGATGAGTTGCAGGAGCTGGATGAGCTGCGCTTCGAGGGTGGTATCATCAACAGCAATTCCTGGGCGCTTGCTGCCGCACTGCGTGAAATCGGCGCCGAACCGCTGATGCTCGGTATCGCTCGCGACAACATAGAAAGTCTGCGCGAGAAGATGCGCGATGGGCTGCAGGCCGACGTGCTGATTACTTCAGCCGGAGTTTCTGCCGGCGATCGTGATTACGTGCGCGAAGTATTGGAAGAGCTGGGTGTCGAGCAGAAGTTCTGGAAAATCAACATCAAACCGGGAAAACCGACCGCCTTCGGTATGCGTGGTGACACCCCGGTCTTTTCCCTGCCCGGAAACCCGGTGTCGACCATGATCACCTTTGAAGAGTTCGTTCGCCCTGCCTTGCTCAAAATGATGGGCCACCGCACGCTTTATAAACCGTTGCTCAAAGCCAGACTGCAGGAGCCCGTGAAGAAAAAGTATGATCGTTTGCAGTTGATGCGGGTGGCCGTGGAGCTGAACGACGAGGGGGAGCTGATGATCGCCAGTGCCGGCGACCAGAACACCGGGATCCTGCGCACCATGATCGACGCCCAGGCTATCGCCCTGCTCGCGCCCGATCGCGACTATTACGCAGCAGGCGACTCCTTGGATATTCATCTGCTCGGCGCTGCGACCGCATTGGGGTATTGATTCATGAGCCAGACACCTCCCCCGGCCGTTTCTTTTATCGCCCGTTCCGGCACCGGCAAAACCACCTTGGTCACCAAGCTGATCAGCGAGTTGAAAAGCCGTGGCTACAAGGTTGGGGCGATAAAGCACGATGCCCACAAGTTTGAAATAGACCACCCGGGTAAAGATAGCTATCGCTTTACCGAATCTGGTGCCGACAGCATGCTGATCAGCTCCAGCAGCAAGCTGGCGCTTGTCAAACAACACCAGCAAACACCTGAAATCAGCGAGCTTGTCGAGGACTATTTTCCTGATGTCGATATCGTTCTGGTTGAAGGTTTTAAAAAGCTTGGACTGCCAAAAATAGAGGTTCATCGCCGCGAGCATGGCAACAACCTTATCACCCGCGGACAAAGCAAAGACGATAGCTTGATTGCCGTCGCTACAGACAGCGAACTCGATATCGACGTTCCGCAGCTCGACCTGAACAGTCCTGCTGCCATTGCTGATTTTCTGGTTGCGAAACTTGAGTTGAAAAGTTAAGATCGCCAAATATCACCAACAACGGAGGCAGCTAGCGTTCTGGTGATGCTCACGGTCTTCAAAACCGATGTGGGGAGTATCCCTTCCCGGGTGGGTTCGATTCCCATCTGCCTCCGCCAATTAATAAAAACAAGGGGTTGCAATTTTTTTTGCAACCCCTTGTTTTTTACGTCTAGCACAATCCACCCGTTTTGCGTCATTATTGATCCACAGAATTTTCTAATCTCAGATAGGAGGAGCTCTGTGGCATCAATCTTAAAACGGGGACAATATCAGTGGCAGGTGAGAATCAGAAAAAAAGGATGGCCAACGCAAACGAAGACCTTTGAAACTAAAGAAGAAGCTGCTCGATGGGCTCGCAAGATGGAGTCTGAGATGGATGACGGATTATTTGTCTCTCGAAAAGAAGCCGAGACAAATACCCTGGAAGAGGTGTTAGATCGCTATTGTGAAGAAGTGACCCCCAATAAAGAAGGTGCAGAGCAAGAGCGAAATCGAATCAAGCATCTCAAAAAAACCGGTCTAGCAAAACGGTTTATGTCTAGGATCAGGAGCACCGACATCGCAAAGTATCGAGACAAGCGATTATCGGACGGTCTCAGTCCATATACGGTAAACAACGAACTGATTCTTCTTTCCAATGTATTCAATATTGCTCGTAAAGAATTTGGATTTGAGTCTATTAAAAATCCCGTTTCTGATGTGTCCCGCCCAAAACTCCCCGGAGGAAGAAATCGCAGGTTGTTGCCTGGAGAGGAGGAAAAACTTTCTCGTGCTTTAGACCGAGAGATGAACACCTTATTCGTTTTAGCATTGGAAACTGGAGTTCGAAGAGGCGAACTACTGAGATATAGATGGGAGCACATTGATCTGGAGAGCAGGGTAATTCACCTTCCGAAAACTAAAAATGGTGAAGCTAGAGATATTCCACTATCAACTACAGCGGTTTCTGCTTTGAAGAAACTTCCAAGGCGTATTGATGGAAACGTTTTTAGCATTAGTAAGGACGATGTAAGTAGAAAGTTTAGAGAGACGTGCAATGCACTTGATATTCAAGATTTGCGCTGGCATGACCTGCGCCACGAGGCCCTATCTAGGCTCTTTGAGAAAGGGCTTGGCATCATGGAAGTAGCAAGCATTTCTGGCCATAAAACTCTCCAGCAGCTCAAGAGGTATACTCACCTCAAAGCCAAGGATCTTGCTTTAAAGCTAGGTTAGCTGGTTGGAATTTGAATTGGAAATTTGGATCATTCGCAGAGGCTTCTATTAAGTCAAATTCACAGTTTATGCAAAATTAGAAAACAGAAAAACCGGGGATAAAAAGCTCTAGATGTAACGTACCCAGTCCCCCCAGATCTGACCGTCCCCAAAAGCCCTAGATGTAACACTTTGTTTCGACATATTACGGTAAGACTTCTTTGCTTATTGCTGAATATTAAATTGGGGATATTTTTTATTGTTTTTAAGCCCATTATTATAAGGTTTATACAAAATTAGAAAATGGAAAAACTGAAAGAGAAAAGCTCTCAATGTAACGCACCCAGTCCCCCCAGACTGGTCCCTCCAAAATAGCTCTCAATGTAACACTAGATTCGCCCCCTGCTGCCGAACTTCTAAAATCTTGAAACAGAGAAGTGCCTCTGGATATCAGAGAATGATTGCAACCAAATGTACCTATATATGAAAAACGGCCGATCTGGCCTAAAATTCCATTTCAAAAGAAATTTGGCAATTTTTGTAAAGGGACAAAGCCTCTACTGGCCCTCTATGATCTTCAAATAATTGAGATTGTTGTTTGTCAAAAAAAGCGGCCCACCTGCTATCAGGAGGCCGCTTCTAAAATTGAATCATTCCTTGGTTGCTAATTCCGCCAGCAACCACCCATGTGGCCAGCCATGCGGCTCATGTGTCCCGACCCCATTTGGTGGCCTTGTCCCATCCGGGCCCTGTGGCTTTGATGGTCACAGCCGTTGTAGCCACAGCGGAACCATGAGCCATTTCCACCAGCAATAAACCCGCCAGCTTCTTTGTTAGCTTTGTCCAGCAAGGACCAGTACTGCTTCTCCAGATCGACAATTTCTGTTTCCAGGTTCCGCAAAGCGCCAACTGTGGTGCTGTCGTTTGCACTGGCAGAGCGATATTCTTCAGTCTTGCTGTTAAGGGAGGCTTGTAGCTCATCCAGTTGCCCAGAATACTTTTCTTTTACTACATCCAATTTTTGTTGCTGTTCGGTGGTTAGGTTCGCACTTGAATAGGTCGAACCGGGGCCATATCCGCCGCGACAATTCCAGCTTGCAAAGCTCGTGGAAGCGATTGCCAGAAAACCGACAATAAGAGAAAAAATAAGGATTTTTTGTTTCGCTGTTGTGTTGATCATGATCGTTCTCCTTTTTTGTGGATATGAGACTTAACTAGAACTGGTTGCTTCAACATTTGTTGACTGGTTCTCGTTGCAGTATGGGCAGTACGACCAGTCGTGTTCGATAATCCGGCTGCAGTTCGGACAATTGTGCTTGAGTGTGTCGCCGCAATGAGGACAACGGAAGTAGCTTGCATGAATCGCCCCGGAACATTTCGGGCAACTAAGCGCCTGAGGAACTGGGGCTGGTTGGCGTCTGAAAATCAGCCAGATGATGACGGCAACAATGATGACCATAAAGAACCCCGGCATAAACCAGCCGCCCATGTGCCATCCGCTCCATGCGGAACCTGGACCACAAAACATATTTTTTCCTCCTAGAATTTCGAATGTCCGCAACCCCGGTAGTGGGTATGCGAGTTGTCAGCGTTTGATGATGAGTTACCGTGCCCATGTCCACCCCAGTGGCCCCAAGGGCCGCAGCCGGACAGCAGGAACAGGCTTCCCACCAGAACAGTAAGTAACAAAACAGTTTTCAGCATGATGCTCTCCTTTTCGTGATCGTTACCCAGATAAAGAGCAATGCTGGTGCCAAAACTGTAAGTTATTGTAAATGCAGAGCTGTTGCTTTTGGAGGGGGATGAAGGCGGTAAATATTTTTACTGTTTATACAGGCTCAAAGAAGACCATTGTCAAAAGTTTTGACAGTGTCAGGTCAGGCCGTATTCCTTGAGTTTGTTCTGCAGGGTCTGGCGCGTAATGCCGAGGATTTCGGCCGCACGGGTGCGGTTGTTATCGGTCTGGCGCAGGGTGGAGAGGATCAACTCCTTCTCCATGTCTTTCAGGGTCAGGCCGGGGCGGATGGCAAAGGGACGCTCGCTGTTGTCAGCATAGGACTGACGAACCTGCACAGGCAGGTGCTGAAGTAAAATCTGTTCTTCTAGGCAGAGGATCACCGCTCGCTCAATGGCATTTTCCAGTTCGCGGATATTCCCCGGCCAGGCATAGGCCAGCAGGGCTTCCAGCGCTTCCGATTCAAAGCTGCGGATGTCTTTGCGGTTCTTGTCGCAATAACGCTTAAGGAAATGCTCTGCCAGAGCCGGGATGTCCATCGGTCGCTCCCGCAAAGGGGGCAGGTGCAGCGGTACAACGCTGAGACGGAAGAAAAGATCCTGCCGAAAGCTTCCTTCTTCAGCCATCTGTTCCAGGTTCTTGTGAGTTGCGGCGAGCATGCGGACGTCGACCTTGATGGTCTTTGCTCCGCCGAGCCGTTCGAATTCGCCTTCCTGCAGCACACGCAGAATTTTCGCCTGGGTGGTCAGACTCATGTCGCCGATCTCATCGAGAAAAAGGGTTCCCTTGTCGGCCAGTTCAAAGCGCCCTTTACGCTGTTCAGCGGCACCGGTAAAAGCGCCTTTCTCATGCCCGAACAGTTCGCTTTCCAGTAGGTTTTCATGCAGCGCGGCACAGTTGACCTTGATAAAGGGAGCATCCTTACGTTGACTGTTGTGGTGGACCGCCCCGGCGACCAGTTCCTTGCCGGTTCCGGATTCGCCGGTAATCAGAACGGTGGCATCTGCTGGCGCAACCAGCGCCAGGGTTTCGGCCAACTCTTGCATCGGCTGGCTGCTGCCGATCAGGTTACCCAGATCGAACTTTTCGCCCAGTCGCTGTTTAAGGGTGCTGTTCTCCTGCTGCAGACTCTTGAAATCAAGAGCCCGTTTAACCGTCAGGCTTAGAGCATCACTGTCGACTGGTTTAGTGACATAGTCGAAAGCGCCTTGTTTCATCGCTTCCACGGCATTTTCGACAGAAGAAAAGGCGGTAATAATGATCACTGTTAGTTCCGGCTTGTGTTTGTGGATCTCTGCCAGAGCCTCTAATCCGTCCATCCGCTGCATTTTTAGGTCCAGCAGCACCAGGTCGACATGCCTCTCTCTGGCCAAATGAACTGCGACATCGCCATCAACTGCTTCAATGATCTCGTAACCTTCGCTGCCGAGGTGGGCTTTCAGCATGGTGCGGTGAGCACTATCGTCGTCAACCAGCAGTAGGGTTTTCTTAGTTTGATTCATGCTTGCTCCTCCCGTCGTGGCAGGATAATGGTGATGCAGGTTCCTTGGCCGGGCTGACTATTAACCTCAATACGGCCATGATGCTGTTCGACGATCTGCTGAACAACAGCAAGACCAAGGCCAGTGCCATCCTTCTTGGTGGTATAGAAAGGATTGAACATTTTCGCCTGCTCTTCCTGGGAGATACCCTTGCCGGTATCTTGTACCCACAGGTGAATCTCTTCAGATATTTTTCCGCCGAGGGTAATACTGCCACCGGTATCGGATGCAGCTATGCTGTTTTGTAGCAAGTTAAGCAGAACCTGCTGTAGCAAGTCTGGGTCTGCGTACAGGTTGGAGCCCGGTTCCAGATGCTGCAGCTTCAGGTCAATCTGCTTGTTATCGGCTTCCTCCTGGACGAAGGTCAGGCTCTTCTGGGCGATAGTGCTGAAGTCAATTTTGATTATTTCGGGGTCACGCGGCCGGGAGAATTGCAGCAGGGCGGAGACTGTACGGTTGAGCCGATCCACCTCGCCAACCATCAGGTCGGCGTATTCTTTCGCTTGGTCATCCAGTTTCGCGTTGCGCGAAAAATACTGGGCGAAACCACGCAGGGTGCCGAGCGGGTTGCGGATCTCATGGGCTACTCCGGCAGCCATCTGCCCGAGCGCCGCATGGCGGCGAGAACGCTCCAAGGCATCTTCCATCGCCTTGATCTCTCGTTGGTCGCGTAGAATCAAGACCATCCCACGCAAATCTCCTTCCCGGTCACGCAAATTGGATGCACTGACCTTCAGAGGAACCGTTTCGCCATCCTGCCTCAGGCAATCAATTGGCTGGTCGATAAATTCTTTTCCGGCGCGGAGCAGAGGAGCGAGGGAGCATTCTTCCGTCCCCATCAATTGTTGCAGGGTCTTGCCCCGCATGTCGGTCTCACTGCGAGCGAAGATCTCTAAGGCGGTACTGTTGGCTGTGACGATACGACGTTCCGTGTCGATACTGATCAGCCCGGCAGGCATGCTGTGGATCACATTGTCGGTGTATAGCTCCATGTTCTCAAGCGCGGCCTTGGTCACCTGGGATTTGTGCGACAGGAACAGGGCATACAGACCACCAGAACTAAGCAAAAATAAAATACCCAGTAAAATCAGGCTCTGTTTGACATCCTCCGCACGAGCAGCATCGAAATCTTCGGTGTAGAGCCCCAGATAAATGATTTGTCTGTGTTCGTTACGGTCACTATTCCCCTGCATCCCACGCCAATTCCGCCAGCGGGGCATCATCTCCATTCGCCGCGGCATCATGGTCAGCGGACTGAACTCTTTGGCTATTTCATAGATCCGCTGCCCCGACTGATCCCTCAAGAACCTTGCTTGCGGCTGATCTGCACTCAAAACCTTTGACGCCGGAGGTAAGCTTTCAGGCTCAGGAAGATTCCCAGCGTTAGCAACAGGATGTCCTTTTTCATCCTGGATGAAAATGTAGGCGATAGTTTCCTCGCGGGCGGTTTCTGTCACCAGGGTTTCCAGGTTGCCACCACGTGGGCCCATCATCATCGAGGTCCTGGCTCCAGCCTCGAAGGCCCTGATCAGTGTCTCTGCTTGTTTGAGCAGGAACCCTTCCATGAATTGCTCTTCACGATCCAAATTGTGCCAGGTGACGATAGCCAAGACAGAAGCCAGTAGCAGGCTGGCCAGGATAAAGCCGAGTGCCGGTATAGATAAAAACCGCTTGTCTTGGCGATTTGGAGGTATGGGGTTGTTGTGGTCCGGTATTGACATTTTATGCCGAAATCCCTAATTTATATTTTAACGCTTGAATACCTATTCATATATGGATGTGCCATGAACCAGGAAATTTGTCAAGTTAACCTTATCCACGAAGAGTGTGTCGCGGCAGCTCAGCAGCAGATGCCACAGCTTGCGACAATTGAACAGCTAGCCACTGTCTATAAACTGCTGGGGGAGCCGTCCCGGCTTAAAATCATGCTCTCTTTACGGACCTGCGAGATGTGCGTTTGTGATCTCGCCGCGATGCTCGACTCCACACCGTCAGCCATTTCCCATCAGCTTAAGCTACTGCGTATCAGCGGGCTGGTTCAATCACGCAAAAAAGGCAAGATGGTCTATTACAGTCTTGCAAAAAATTCAGTTCAGCAGATGCTTCTTGAAGGTCTCAACTACGCTGTTGAAAAGAAGGCGTAATGGTAGATCTTTTTATCGGTGTATTTTTTGAGTCCTGGGAAGTCCTGGTAGAATCCGCCCCATATGTTCTGTTCGGTTTCTTCGCCGCAGGTATTCTCAAGGCCTATCTTCCAGAACAAATGGTGGCAAAGCACCTCGGAAAGAACAGTACCTCTTCAGTTCTGAAAGCTGCTCTGTTCGGTATACCTTTGCCACTTTGCTCCTGTGGGGTGATTCCGGCTGCGATTGAACTGAGAAAACAGGGGGCGAGCAAAGGAGCCTCTGCTTCCTTTCTGGTCTCGGTGCCGGAAACCGGAGTTGATTCCATCGCCATCACCTGGGCTCTGCTTGATCCTGTCA
>NZ_FQZT01000022.1 GCF_900142125.1 Malonomonas rubra DSM 5091 | reverse complement strand
GATTCCGTTTTCAATAAGTACATGGCTAAGGCAAGGGACGGCTTCAATCATTCGATGGCCATGACCTTCAAAACCTACGGCTATAACCTGCGTGCGACTGATAATGCGGCAAAGCGGATTCAAGACAACTGCATCTCCTGCCACGGCAACATTGTCTCGCAGATGCTGGAGAATGCCAAACTGTACAGTAAGACAGAAAGTCATGTGCAGATGGGCCGCAAATGTTGGGACTGTCACCGCGAAGTGCCACACGGCATCACCCGCAACCTGACAACAACTCAAGCGAATCTCGTTCTTGACTAATTTATAGAAACCTTCAGGAGGAAACGACTTATGAAGAGATCAACAATTGTAACTATCCTGTGTGTCATCGTCATGGTGCCGATGCTGCTGCTGGCTGTGTCGATCAAGGAAAACAAGGCCGAGCAGGCGCAGATCAACGCCACACCGCAAATCAAGAAGTTTGAGCCGCGTGCCTCCGAGTGGGGCAAATATTACCCGCGCCAGTACGATTCCTACATGCAGACCAGGAAGAGTGACGACATCAAAGATGTGCTGAAAGAGAACCCGGCACAGATTGTTATGTGGGCCGGATATGGCTTCTCCAAGGACTACAACGCACCGCGTGGTCACTACTACATGCTTGAGGACAATCTCAATACCCTGAGAACCGGTGCTCCTTTCGATGAGAAGAGCGGTCCGATGCCGACCGCCTGCTGGACTTGTAAATCTCCTGACGTACCGCGCCTGATCGACAAGATGGGCGAAAACGATTACTTCACCGGCAAGTGGGCCCGCCACGGTGGCGAAATCGTCAATGGGATCGGTTGTGCCGATTGCCACAACAACGAAACCATGAAGTTGACCGTCACCCGCGATTATCTGAAGCGCGCGCTTGATGCCGAAGGCAGCATGCCGTTCGCCGATGCGACCCATCAGGAGATGCGTTCCCTGGTCTGTGCCCAGTGTCATTCCGAGTACTACTTCAAAAAGACCCCATGGACCGACGCCAACGGTCAGGAGCAGACTGCTGCCGTGGTCACCTTCCCGTGGAACAATGGTTTCTCCGCTGAAGATATCGAGAAGTACTACGATGAGCGCAGCTTTGTCGACTGGACCCACAAAGTCAGCAAGACCCCGATGCTGAAAGCTCAGCACCCCGGCTACGAAACCTTTATCACCGGTGCCCATGGTAAAGCTGGACTGGCCTGTGCCGACTGCCATATGCCGTACGTCCGCGAAGGTGGCGTCAAGTACTCCAACCACAACGTCGGCAGCCCGCTCAAGGATATCGCCAACACCTGCCTGAACTGCCACAGCGGGACCGAGGCGGAGTTCAAGAAGACCGTTGAAGACAAGCTGGCACGTAAAGATGAGCTGCACAAAAAAGCAACTCAGGTTATTGCCAAGGCTCACCTGGAAGCCGGCAAGGCCCTGGAACTGGGCGCGACTGACGAAGAAATGAAGGCAGCCCAGACCGATATCCGCCATGCCCAGTGGCGTTGGGACTACTCGATTGCCGCTCACGGTTCTTTCTTCCATGCCCCGGAAGAGACCCTGCGTGTTCTTGGCAGCGCGATCGAAAAAGGCCAGGAAGCACGTATCAAGCTGCGCACCCTGCTCGCCAAGTACGGCGCTGCTGATTTTGAAGCGCCTGACTTCTCGACCAAGGAAAAAGCACAAGCTGTTATCGGCCTGCCGTTCGACAAGCTGGTCGATGAAAAGAACCAGTTCCTCAAAGGCCTGAAGCAGGAGTGGTTCCAGGAAGGTCAGGAAAGGGGGATCTTCGATGCGAAGAGCCGTGAAGGTATGGTTCTGAAAACTTCATACCCGACCAAGTAGCAAAAACAAGCTAGCTAGGGTGAGGTGAGATGTTGATTTCTCACCTCACCCCTTTTTAGCAAAAATAAGCAATTGTGAAAATCTTTCTGGGCACGCATCAGGCTTTATCGGTTTATTGCCAAATGTCCTGTCGATATAAGATTTCGTAAGTCCTTTGGAATTTTGTTAGAAGCTGACTCAGATTTGTCGCAATATGCGTGGGCAGGAATTCGCAAGGAATGTAATGGACGTGATGGAGGTGCCATAACGTCAAATTCAGTGATTACATAACCGCAAAAGGTAGTTATCTACTGAACGGAGTCCAGCTACACCTTCCTCTATGATGACATCGAGGGGCCGTCGATTGCCAAACGCTTTATTGCGGTACGATATCCAGCGGTAAGCTATCTCATCGTTACGCGGATAGAGCATGCGCAATGATTTATGAATGCCTAGAAGAATGCCGGCCCGGATGAGTAGCTCTTCGTTGTCATCCAGAGGCTCGCCATCGCGGTACCGATCTATTTCTGAGATGTTCGCGGCATGCCCTAAGATTTGAGACTGCTCATCCAAAGTAAGCTCCCATAAATCGAATAGGCGCATCAGCATCTTTGCTAAAGTTTGACGCTCTTTGGGCCCTCTTAAATTCGTCATATGCATACCTCAAGAAACGATGCCATGTTCAATCTGGCCTAGAAGCTTAAGGATCTCTTTTTGTCCTTCCTCTGTTGCGATTATCTCGAATGGCGAAATCCCTCCCAGAACCATATTGTCAGTTACAAGCCACTGCAGAGCATCATCCTTGTTGCCAAGAGCCTGTGTGGCTCTATTCAGGATTGATTCTGGAGTTTCTGTTTCGACAGCGGAAAGGATGACTTTCCAGATCATCGGCCAGGAAGCATCTGCAGGCACTGTAGCCAAACCGGTCGTAATGATATTCCTTAGGGTGTAATGTGTTTTCTGTTCAACGTCCTGCCATCCCTTTGAATCGCAATCGTCGCCAGGGGAGAGAGGTTTATCTTGAAGAGTCGCTGTTTTTATGTCTTCAAGCACTTGGAGAACTTGCTTTTCTCCTTCAGGGATACGACAGAGTTCAAGAGGCAGTCCCATCCCCAAGCTAGGCTGGCGAATTGTCAGCCAGCGCATAGCCTCTTCTTTGCTACCGAAAATGTCGACGGCGGTTTCCAAAACCTCCGGACTGATCTGTTTGCACCAGTATTCCTGAATTCGACAAATGATTTGAGCAAAACTTGCTCTGACTGAGAGGCTTTCTAGGGCTTTTCTCGCAAGGGCTCGATCTGTCGGAGGCAGCGGTTTGTCGATAATCCCCAGCTTTTTCCGTCGCCGTTCGACGAGCTTGTCATGCAAAATGAGAAGCCAAATAATCAGTAAGATTATGGTGACGCAAATCAAGGTATATGTCATTCCTTATCCTCCAATCTGCTCCCTAGATTGCCCCATGCTTGTGACAGAAAATGTCTTCTTGGTTGGCTGCATGTGGACGTAACTTTGGCGCAGCGATGACCGTGGCAACACTCGTTTCTATTTGCAAGAACCCTTGGTTTGCTTTCCCGTTGTGCAGCGATCCAACTCAAAGCCCTCGATTCGGACTTTGTTTCTGACGTTTTCTGCTTGAGCTGTTTCAAGGGCCTCTGTGAGCACCTTGCGTTCGGCTTTGTAGTCGTCTATCCAAATTCCGAGGCGGCGAATGCATTCTTCTGCAACCGCTTGAGCTTTCTCTGCCTCCCGCTGTTCCTTTTCCTTGGTTTCACGCAACTGGCCGACCTCCTTGCCAAGCGCCTCTGCTTTTTCTTCCGCTGCAGACAAGGCCTCGGTGATTTCCAGCTCGCGTGCTTTCAGCAGATCGATCTGTTTTTTAGAGTTTTCGGTTGCGCTCTTAAGCTGTGTGGTGATTTCAGTGCGAAGTGCATTCAGAAAGGTTTCAGAAATTCCATTGGCAAACAGTCCATCCTGTAGTGCGTTTTGCTCCTCTGCAAGACACATTAACCGATGGACCGTCGACATGCCACCCCCGGTAATTGCACGAACATTCCGCCTGCTGACTCGTTCCCCCAGATCGTGCAAGTGTTTCATGGCTCTTTTAACCTGTTCGAAGGTGATTCCCATATCCATATTATTGTCCTCGAAGAGCGTTACAGTAACGTTCCAGCTGTAATGTTCCTGGAACGTTACTGTAACGAAGGGAGTTCTTTATCTGGGCAATTTCTCAGGCTCGACGTTTTTCCATGTCCAGCCCCGCACTGAGACGATCACTGCAGGCCACGAGATCCGCCATATTGTAGTGAGGGATGGTCCTCTGTGCTTTCCAGCCCAACAGATATCGCAGCTCTTTTGCCCCTGCCGGCCAAGCCTGGTAAAGCTCCTGTATGGCAGGCCCCAGCACTTCAAGCGTCAGCTTGTCGTGCTCTACGCAGGTTCCCAGCGAGGTTGGTGTCATCTGCGGAGTGAGCGTCAGGATTTTGCCGATATCGTGGAGTAATGCAGCGACCAGCCCCAATTCATAACTGTCACGAGTAAAGCTGCGTTGCGGTTCGATGAATGCAAAACTCTCCAGAGAATGTTTCAGCAGGCCGCCAGGATAATTGTGGTGGTGTTTGAGGCTTGCCGGGCAGGCGACAAAGGGGAAAGCAATTCCATCATCCATCAAAACCTGCCTGACAAAACCCTTTAAGGCGGGAATAGTGATCAGCCTCAACGCCGCTTGCAATTCTACAAGCAACTCAGGAAGAGGGCAGAGCCCCTGAGGGATCAAGCGCACTATGTCTTGATATTCCAGATTGGCCGGAACCAGCGTCTCGATTTCAACGACTGATCCGGATTTGTGGTGCTTTATATTCCCTTCGATATAGGCCCGAGAGTATTCATGCAGCCCTGATGAATGCCGTACATCATCCCGCCATGAGTAGGCGTAAGTATGGCCACTGAAGTCCTCAAGACGCAGGCGAACAAACGGGTGTCCTGAATTCGCCTCTCCGAAATAGGGCGAGATGATGCGGAACGTTCCGGAGATCGGCCCTTGAGTCGCGCTCAGTTGGAACTGAAGATGATTATTCCCCATCGTTGCCTCCGTTCACCCGGGTTGCCAGCAGGTTTTCGAAGGCCGATCCATCTCTGCGGGTCAGGTTCGGTACGAAACGCGAATAGACGGTAAAGAGCATCTCTGTCGACATATGCCCCATCTGCTTGGCAATCCATTCTGGGTTCTCGCCGGCCGCTAGCCACAGCGTCGCCATGGTGTGCCTGGTCTGGTATGGCCGGCGTTTTTTGAGTCCCAGATATTTAAGCGTCGGATACCAGATACGCTTCGTCACGTTGCAGTGGTTAAGAGTCTCGCCAGCACGATTGCAGAAAACAAAATTCAGATGACCAGTAACTTTTTGCTGCTCCTTCAGTGCCTCGTAAACAGGGTTCGCCATCTGGATCTCGCGAATGGAACCAGGTGTTTTGGGTGTTTCGATACGTCCCTGAACCAAAGTTTCCCGCACCAGAATCTGCCGGCGCTCGAAATCAACAAACTTCCACTGCAGCCCATCAATTTCACCTGTCCGCATGGCGGTAAAGAAACGGATCGTGTAGTAAGTACGAAAATCTGCTCTGACTTTCGACAGGATCAGATTGACCTCCTCAAGAGTGAAGGGATCAACTTCCGTCTTTGGAACTTTCAGGGATTTGATCCCGGTATAAGGCGTGGTAAAGTGAAAACGGTCAGCTGCATCTCCCAGTATCATGCGCAAAGGCGTCATGATGTGATTGATCCGGTCAGGGGACAGCCCCTCTTTTTTACCGTTCGGGACTTTGGCGAGTGTGGAACGGTACTTAAGGATGTCTCCCTTGGTGATGCGGCTGACTTCCATTTCCCCAAACTGTGGGATCAGATGTTTATCAAGAGTTCCGCGAATCGTTTTCTGATAACTGATCTTCCAGGCAATTTCGTTTTCCAGAAACCATTCTTCAGCAAACTCTTCGAAGAGCGGTGTTTCCATGTTGTTGCGAGTTTGGACTGATTGAGCCTGGGCAGGGGCTTTGGCAACGCGAGCCAGGTTCTTGCTGTCTGGGAAATACGTTGCGTATTCAAAAGTGCCCTGTTTTATCTCTTTGTCGATTTGCGTCATGAACGATTCGAGCTTTTGCCTATTCTGAGGATTGTCCTCAAGCAGGGTTTGTTCGCGGCACCGGACCCCTTGAAAGCGAAAATCGAAAAACAGCTGGTTGTTTCTCGCTCTTACGCTACCCATAACAAACACCTCCCCCTGCCATTGGGATTCCTGGTTTCTCAGCCATAGAGGCTTTAACCATGTCCCGTTCAATTACTTCCCAGATGTACAGTACGCGCCGCCGCCCGAATGGGCGAATGTAGTGCACTCCCTCAAGGAAAACAGCATCTTTGAGAGCGCTACGGATGTAGCGAGCGTCGTAGCGCAGTTTTTCAGCCAATTCTTCTGTTGTCATGTACGTTTGATTTTCCATTACTATCTCCTTTGTGTTGGTTTTTTTTACGATATGTCAAATTTTATCGACAGTCAATAGTTTTAATCGACATATTTCGACAAGTGTCACTTTTTTTTGACATGCGTTGTGAATAATTGTTGTATCTGTTTGAATTTGGAGCGTAGTTTTAGTAGGCTGGTCCGGCAATTGAGGAGGCAGAAATGATCCGATTTAGGCTGCTAGAACTAATAGCTGACTACCAATATAAGCACGGAAGAAAATTGACATTTGACGAGCTAGCTGAGAGCACCAACATTCACAGAGCAACTCTTTCAAAAATAGCCAATCAGCGAAACGCCCAAACCCGAACCGAAAACATTGACCGTTTATGCAAATTTTTCAAATGTCAGGTGGGTGATCTTATGGAGTACGTTGAAGAAGATCAAAGCTGACTATGACCTTGGGCAAAGGTCAAAAGCATTTTACAAGTATTAGATTGAGTTGTTATTTTTCTGTTGGTATGAAAAATCATTTCATAAGTTTCTGATTATTCAGGTGGGCACTGTGCCCAAGTTGGGTAACAGTCAGAATGGGATGACCTCTACCTAAGGAATTCTACCTATTTTCTCAAGGTAACGGTCAGATTTGCAAATGCGTGGGCACAGAGTGGGCACGGGATGGGCACCAACGAAAAAACGGTCAGCGAATAACTCGCTAACCGCTTGATATCAATGGCACGCCCGAGAGGATTCGAACCTCTGACCTCTGCCTCCGGAGGGCAGCGCTCTATCCAGCTGAGCTACGGGCGCATAAGGCTGTACTATATACTCCATAAGTTCGGACAATGCAACTTCTTATTGAGGTCAATTTATGCGCCGATTCGGCTTGTTTCTGCTTTTCATCTTTTGTCTGAATGGCCCGGTCTGGGCCCAGGATACATATCGTCTCGCCAAGGTGGCAGAGGGTGTTTATGCTGCGCTGGCGGCCCCTGGAGGGGCGGCATCTTCCAACGCTTTGATCGTCGATGTAGGTGAACAGGTCTTTTTATGTGGAGCGCATTTTACCCGTAAAGCGGCACACGACCTGATTGCTGCGGCGACGGAGGTCAGCGACAAGCCGATCAGGGCTTTCGTGCTGGCCCACCACCATCCCGGTTACAGCCTGATCGATTTTGATATCCCGGCCAATCGTGATCTGGTGATGAATATCGAGACCCGTCTGGTGACGCGCCAGGAAGAGAGGGTGCTGGAGAATCCCCTGATCTTTTTTAAAAACGGTATGACGTTCGAGGGGAGCGAATTGACACTTGTGTTGATCAACGTTGGCCCCGCTCACAGCGATGGTGACCTGATTGCTTATATCCCACAAAGGAAAATACTCTTTACCAGCGATGTCCTCTATTTCAACAGTGCTGGTTTTCTCGGGGCCGGATCCTTGTCTGATTGGCTGTCAGTGCTGGATGGATTGGAGACCCTTGGCGCCGATAAAATTATTCCCGGATTTGGTTTGATCGGTACTTCGGTTGATTTGGCTCACTTCAAAGCTTACTTGGGGGATTTCGTGGCCACTGTTCGTGACCATATTGAAAAGGGGGATTCGTTGGAAACGACCCTGCAAAACTTCCGTTTGCCAGAGTATGAGCAATTGCCTGGGTACGAGGAATTTACCCCCGGAAATGTGGAGAGAGCTTACCTGCAGCTCAAAGAAGAAATCAGCGGCGAATAGCACATTAATTTTTTTTTAACTATGTCTTTTTATAATTTTCTGCTAATCTTTCTGGCGAACCGATAAGACAGGAGGCATAGCATGAAAAGCGTTCTGATTGTGGATGACAGCATTGCTGTCGCCCGTCAGCTGGAAAAAATCGTCAACAGTGACGATGCCTTTGAAGTTGTTGCCCAAGGGCGTAACGGGGCGGAAGCGATTAAGCTTTGCCAGCAACACAAACCGGATATTGTCTGCATGGATATGAACATGCCGGTGATGGATGGTCTGACCGCGTTACGCAACCTGATGCAGTTGACCCCCGACCTGAAGGTGGTCATGGTGACATCGCTTGGCGGTGTCGGCGACAAGTACACCGAGGCGATCCGCCTTGGGGCCAAAGATGTCATTTCCAAACCGTTTGAAAAAGACAACGTGCTGGAAATGCTGAAGCGCCTGTAACTAAATAGCGAAACTGCAGTAGCTATAAGGAGACCTTTACATGGCTGTTAAATTTTTTGGTCAATTCCTGGTGGAAAAGGGCGCGGTATCCCGGATTGATCTTTTGCAGGCGATCGACCTGCAGGAAAAAACCAACCTCAAGTTTGGTGAGATGATTGTCAAAATGGGATTGATGAGCAGCGCTGATGTTGAGCGGGTGCATATGGCCCAGCGCAACGAAGATTTGCATTTTGGTGATATGGCGGTGAAACTTGGCATCATTACCGATGAGCAGGTGCAGCAAGTGCTGACTCATCAGCGCAACAATCACCTCTATATCGGCGAAGCGCTGGTACAACTCGGAGTTCTCGACAAGGAAAAGCTCGAGGACCTGCTGGCTGCGTTTAAAAAAGATCAACAGAGTTACGTTTCGGAAAAAATCGAAATTCCCGCTAATATTCCGCACAAGCCGATCTGGGAGATGGTTGCCGACCTGACCTACAAGATGCTGACGCGCGTGGCCGGAATTTCCTTCCGCCCGGGACCTTGCAGCATCGTCGAAAAGTTGCCAAGTCGCCCAGTTATTGCCGAAATGGGATTTTCCGGTGCGGTCAGTGCACGTTACCTGTTGTCGGTTTCAGAGAGCACCCGTAACTTGGTCGCCAAAGCGATCCTGGATGAAGATTCGGTGGAGGACGAACCGGAAGAAGTGCTGGACGATTCGGTCAAAGAGTTCATCAATATCGTTTGCGGCAATATTGCTGCAAAAGCCGCTCAACTCGGTCACTCTATCGATATTACTCCGCCGGAAATTGTTGAGGATAACGGCAGCGGCGTTGATGTGCCGCAGGATCATACTGGCCTGATGTTTCCTATTTACCTGTCGGACGGCGAAGTGTTCGAGCTGACTGTTTTCATCGCCAAAGGCTGAGGGCAAATACAATGATCCGGCCGCTGGTTCTGCTTCTTTCGATCGGTCTCGGGGCGTGGCTCGGCTGGATCTGTGGGGCGGCAGGAGGGTTGATGGTGGCTTACCTGTCGGCTGTGTTCGGTGCGTCCGTCGGCCTCTTCGTCGGTCGCAAGATTCAGCGGAACCTGAACGACTGAAAAGGGAAAACTAACAGAAAAAAGCAGCGTTCCTTTTCGAGAACGCTGCTTTTTTATTTCTATCTATTGCCGTCTGCAGATCAGTTCTTTTCCTTCAGTATATAACCGACACCGCGAACGGTATGAATCAGTTTGGTCGGATAATCCCGGTCAACCTTTTTCCGCAGATAGTTCACATAAACATCGATGATGTTGGTGAAGGAGTCGAAGGTGTAATCCCAGACCGCTTCAGCGATCATCGTGCGGGTCAACACTTCGTTCGGATTATTCATCATGTATTCGAGCAGGCCGTATTCTTTTTCTGTCAGGTTCAGTTCGTTCCCTGAGCGCCATACCTTGTGACTGACCGGATCGAGGCGTAAGTCTGCAAAATAGAGCTCGGCACCGCGTGCCTGGTTTTTACGTCGGAGCAGCGCGCGGCTACGTGCCATCAATTCTGCGAAAGAGAAGGGTTTCGTCAGGTAGTCATCGCAGCCGGACTCAAGTCCTTTGACAACATCCTCTGGCGTGTCCTTAGCTGTCAGGCATATCACGGGGGTGAAAACCCCCTTGCTTCTGATTTCGCGAGTTGCAGTCAAGCCGTCTTTTTTCGGCATCATCACGTCCATGATGATCAGGTCGTAAGTGCTTTCACAGGCCTTTGCAATGCCTTCGTCGCCGTCATGAGCCAGGTCGGTATCGAAACCTTCCTCTTCCAGTGTGCGCTTGAGGAACGTTGCAACTTTAACTTCGTCTTCAACTACGAGAATACGCATCAAAACTCCTGTGTGCGCTTGTGTGCAGCAGAAAAAACACATGGTTGAAAAAAATTAATCAAAAACTAGCAGGAAGAACGGCTTTGTGCAAGCAGAGATTGAAGCCTTTTAATAGTTTTTCTGAATTCTGTCCTGCTGTTGCCGGATTATTCGAATCCGGCAACAGTTCTTAACCGATCAGAATTCGATTTCACAGCCGACGCTGGCGTAGAAAAATTTGTCGCCGAAGCGTTCGGAAATTTTTTGTGCAGCTTTCAGACCGGTACAGTGGGAAACGCCAATACGGTCGATATCAACCTCTTCCAAACGGTCGAGGGTTGCTGCAAGCTGTTCCGGTGAGCTGAATTTCAAATGAGTGCCGCCGATCAGCATGTGGACTTTCGGTTGCTTGGTGACATGGCAGGCGTGTTCAATAATATTCAGCACGCCTGCATGGGCGCAGCCGAGCAGAATAATCAATCCCTTGGGGCTGTGGATGAAAAGGGAATAGTCGTCAGCCAGCGGATCACAGCAGCAGTCACCATTTTCTCCGATGATGATCAGGTTCGGGTCGCCGGTTTCGAATTTGCTCACGCGTGGAATTTCACCGGAGAGCGTTAAGCCGGGCGCAATTTGAACTGGTCTGAGGCTCAGTTTGAACTCCGCTCCCTGAGCTTCGAGTTCACTTTGACTCCAGGGCAGGCCGATTTCGCGCAACTGGTTGCCGTTGCTGCTGTGGCGTTTTACGAACAGGTCGGTGTGGGCATAGACCGGGACTTTGCCACAACGTTCCAGGACTTGCGGCAGACCGCCAGTGTGATCAAGGTGGCCGTGACTGAAGATAATCCCCTGCAGGTCACTCAGGTCGATTTTCAGCTTGTCGCTGTTGTTTATGATGGTTTGCCCGCCACCGGTATCGAACAGGAAGTTGCCGTGATCGGTCTGCAGGTGGCAGGCGAAGCCGTGTTCTCCGAGCAGTCCGAGCGGGCTGACCCGTTCCACGCTGTTTTCACACAAAACTATCAGTTTCAGGCTCATCTTTTATGGCTTTCTGGTCGAAACCGAAAAGAGTGGATTGGAAAGCTGCAGTTTAGCACAGAGTTAAAAAAGAAAAGACCGGTTTTTTGCCGGTCTTTTTGTCGGGCTATAAATCAGTCCGTCTTATATATAGGATTTGGAGAAGTGTCGCTTGGTGGCATCCTGCAGTTTGCTGACGACATGGAAGGCCTCCTTCAGCAATTCCTGCTCACTCTTAGACAGCTTGTTCGGATCGAGATAGTGACTTGGTTTCTGGCCGTTTTCAACCAGGGCGATTTCGTTGCGCAGGCGCAGGAAATTGAGTGCTTCCAGTGCGGCTTTGATATGTTCGGCAGTGTCGGTCTCAAAGATTTTACGCGCAACCAGTTCGTTCAGGCGATCCTGGGTGGTGGTTTGCTGAATCCCTTTTTCCAGCACGAACATGCGCACACAGTCGACAATGTAGATACTCCCACCCTGCTTGACAGACAGCTGTCCCTTGTGAGGTTCTTCTTTGCTGACAATGAAGCGTCCGAGCAGCCCGACCGGAACTTTGTAGCGCAGGTCGAGGGACATCATGTGGTAGAGGAAGCCTTCGAAACGACGAATTTCTGAGAAGACAATATCGTGTAGCGACTGCGCCAGGGTGGAGTCGCCTTCGAGTGGCACGAAGTCGAAAAAGATCGATGAATACCTCACCTTCTGCGGTTCCGGATTCTGCACCCAGTCGTGGATCCGCTTGTGCCAGTCGATCAGCCGGCCGCGCCAGAGCGGGTTGTTGCACATGACCTTGCCTTCGCACAGCGGGTAGCCGACCGTCGCTAGCGCTTCGACCAGCTTTTCGCTGAACGGGACGAAGAACTGCTCGATCTCCGGCAGGCGCTCATCCGGAACATCTTCGAAGATGAAACCGTTGTCCTGATCCGGGTTGAGCAGCATCTCGCGCCGGCCGCCGGATCCCATCAGCAGAAAGCAGTGCTTGACCGTTGGCCGCTCGTAACCGGCGTCGAGCATTTCCTGGAAACAGATCTGGTAAACCTTTTTGATGATGTTGTGATGGATGTAGGAGATGATTTCCATCACTTCCGGCGTTGAGTGGGTTTCCGTCAGCAGCGCGCGGGCGACGGTGAGAATCTCTTTTTTGATCGATGCCAGCCCCTCCAGCGTGCTTTCGTCATTGACCGAGCCGACCAGTAGCATCGCTTTCTGGCTGCGGTAGCGCATCAGTTCGCGCATGGTGACAATGCCGACCAGTTGGCCGTTGTCGATCACAGGCAGATGTTTGATACGGTGCGCGGTCAGATAGGCCATCGCTTCGTACATATAGGTCTGTGGCGAAACGAAGTAGGGGTGAGTGGTCATGATTTCGGCGGCGGAAATCTGAGTACAGTCGACGGCGTCGGGGCTGATGACTTTGGCGATCAGGTCGCGTTCGGTGATGATGCCGCAGGGCATCGAGTTATCGTCCATCACCAGTACCGAGCTGACGGCTTTTTCCGTCATCTGCCGGGCAACGTCACGGGCTGTTGTGGACGGCTGACAGGTTTCAACGGGTGCCGACATGATTTCGGAGAGCCGTTTTTTGAACGGGTAGGCTTCCATCTGGGTGACAGCGTTGCTGGTATGTTCCTTGACGATGTCGGCGTAGAGGCTGCGCACCCGGGTGAGGACTACACGGGTGAAAAACTCGCTGACTTGCGGATAGTCTTTGGCGACCTTTTTCAGGGCTGCTTCTGGAATTAGGTAGCAGGTGATTGGTGTGACCGAGCGCACTCCGGCGGTGTAAGGTTCGCCGGTGAAGATCGGGGTGCCACCAAAAAATTGTCCTTCCTTGCGGTAGTCGACTACCATCTCTTCACCGCCGGGAGCGGTGGTGGTGATTTCGACAATCCCCTCCATGATAACGTAGAGGTAGCCTGTCGGCTGGTCGTTCTGGTTGACTATATGGGTATTGGCGTCGAAGGTCCGCTTAACGGCGCTTTCACGCAGTTCCTGAAAGTGCGCTTCGGGAAGATGGCAGAAAGGTTCACTGTCGCGCAGCTTGATGATGCCCATTCAGCAGCTCCTCTAAATGGTGTAAACGGGGAATTCCAGTCTGGAAATCACGATATCGCCAATTCTACCATCGATAGATTTGCTGCGGTCAATTTTTTTCTCGACAAAAAACGGCGGACTTTGCAGCCCGCCGTTTGTCTATTCTTTCACTTGTTCAGAGCTTACGAACTCAAAAGCCGGGATCGTTTGTTTCCGGCAGGTTGTGAATTTTGCGCAGCAGGTTGTCGCCCTTGATCTGCGAGTCTTCGTCCAGTTTGTCGTGCATGATATTAGAAACGACGATGTTGATCAAAAACGCCAGCGGGCAGACGATCAGCGCGCTGGAGGTCGCAGGCAATAAGCCCTCCCCACCGAAGGCTGCGATTTCTGCACTCCAGCCGAACATCGCCAGCAGGGTCATGCCGAGGCCGAAACACATTCCCGCCAGGGCACCGTATTTGTTCGATTTCGAGTACCAGATACCTAGTACTACCACCGGGAAGATGGTGTTACCTGCCAGCGCAAAGGCCATTGCCACGATCTGGGCGATCAGCGCAATCGGGTGCAGAGCGAAGAATATGACGATGATACAGAGAATGGCGGTGACCATTCGACCGACCTGCAGTGCCTGCCGGTCAGAGCAGTCAGGGCGCAGCACCGTTGTGTACCAGTCATGGGCGATGGCTGAAGCACCGGCGACCAAGAGTCCGGCGACAGTTGAGAGGCCCGCCGCCAGGGCTCCGGCGGCTAGGTAGCCGATAAAGGGAGTGCCAAGCTCGGCCGTTTCCGGCGCGGAAAGAATGATGACATCGGCAACGTTGGCGCCACCAGCCGGGTTCCAGAACTTACCCAGAATGGCGTAGACCGGTGACGACCAGTAGAGCAGGCCGATGAAAAACAGACCCCAGAGAACCGATTTGCGCGCAGTATCTTCGTTTTTGACGGTGTAAAAGCGAATCATGATGTGCGGCAGTCCGGCAGTACCAACCATCAGGGTGAAGACCAGGGCGACGAAGTGGTAGAAGTCGCCGTGCCCCCAGGGCAGGAAATCGCGCCGCAGAGCTTCGGTCGCATTCGCATCGAGTTGACCGAGAGCGGTTTTGCCATCCATCAGGTCACCAAGGATTTTGCCGTACTCAAGCTGCGGCAGCACACCGACGCCGCCGGCTTTTTTAATCAGGAACCAGAGTGGCAGCAGAAAGGCTGAGATCAGTACCACGTACTGAATCTGCTGGTTGCGGGTGACTCCTGCCATTCCGGAGATCAGCATGTAGAGGCAGACTACGGCGGCGGCAAAGAAGACCGACATGGTGTAATCCATGCCGAAAATCCAGCCGCAAATCAGCCCGATCCCTTTGAACTGTGCGGTCGAATAAGTGATCGCGATGATAACTGTCACCGAGGCGGCGATCATGCGGACGCCGTGACTGTTGTAGCGATCCCCGAGAAATTCAGGAATGGTGTACTTGCCGAAGCGGCGGATTTGAGCAGCGATCAGGCAGAGCAACAGCACGTAGCCGCCGGTCCAGCCGACGATATAGCCGAGCCCGAACCACCCTTTCAGGTAAAGCAGGCCGGCAACACCCATGAAAGAGGCGGCCGACATCCAGTCGGAGGCGATCGCCGCGCCATTGCCCAGTTTACCGATCCCCTGCCCGGCAACCCAGTAACCCGAGGTGCTGGACACTTTCGAGAGAAAACCGACGCCGATATAGACACAGAGCAGGGCGATCATGATAATCGCCGGAACCAGCTTGAATCCTGGTTTGATCTGGGTGATTTCTTCGCCGGCGGCGAAAGTCAGACCGCTGAACAACAGGATCATCGACAGGCTTGTCAGTAAGCGCAAAGACTGTTTTTTCATCTTAAGTCAAACTCCGGTATCAGCGCCGTTTGTTCTGCAGGTGGACAACCAGGTTGTCCCAGAGGGTGCAGTAGATTTTGCAGAGGATGACAAAGCCGATGGTGCTGCCCTGGGCCAGCAGCCAGTAGTGCAGGGGGAAACCGAGCATACTGCGGTCATCGGTGAAGAAAGATTGGCCCAGCCCGGACGGATCGCCGAGACCGGCTAGCCAGATCACCGCGGGGATGCCGAAGCTCAAAAAGGCCCAGACGGCAAGGACGATCCGGACCACCGAGACCTCGGCTTTCATGCTTTCGGTTGAGGGGGCGAAAAAGTTGACATGCACTCTTTCATTCGGTTCCATCTGTCCGCCTCCTGATTGTCATCAATTCGAAATAAAACCACTGTTTCAAAAATGCGTTCTATTATGCACAGGATAAGTCAGGATGTCGATTGCGACATCTCTTTTTCTCGTTTTCTGTTCATCTTTGTGGATTTTTCGCTGTAACGCGACCGCAGTCGATCGAGAATCGGTTGATCCGCCGGCAGGATGTGATAACCGGAAAACTGCTCCGGTGTGGCCCAAGCGTGATCGGCAACTTCGATATGCGCCAGCTCGCCCGCTGTCCAGCGGCAGAGGTAGGCGATGATCAGTACACTGCCCCAATCGTAATGATAGTAGACAGTTTCCAGCAGGGAGTCGATTTCGATTTCGATCGCCAACTCTTCACTCAGCTCCCGTTTCAAGCTCTGGTGCGGTGATTCGCCCGGATCGATTTTGCCCCCCGGAAATTCCCAGAAACCACCCTGCTGTTTACCGTGTGGCCTCTGCGTCAGCAGGACTTTTCCCTCTTTTTCAATCACTGCGGCGCAGACAGCGAGGGGGGCTTTGATGGTCGTTCCTGTCATTCTTTGTCGTCTCGTTTTTTGTTGGAGCTGTGTTGGCGACTATGATAGAAACAGGCTCCGAAGCAGCGACTGTTGCTTCATGAACCGATGTCGTGCAGATGTTTATATAGATTGCCCAGGAGTTTGTCCATGTTTGAATTGTCAGATAAAGGTCGCGGTGTCCGCCAGATGTTCGATGACATCTCGCCCCGTTATGACCTGCTGAATCGCCTTTTGTCTTTCGGCATCGACCGCCGCTGGCGCCGGTTTGCCGTCAGCCAGTTGAGCATTCCAGAAAATGGCCGGGTGCTCGACATCGCTGCTGGTACCTGCGATGTCGCTCTGGAAGTCGCTGAGCAGACTGACCCTTCGGTGACCATCGTTGGGGAAGATTTCACCCAGGGCATGCTGGTGCATGGACAGAAGAAGCTCGACAGCTCCGAGCATGGTTCGCGCATTATGCTGGTCAATGCTCCCTGTGAGCAGATCCCACACCCGGATGCGACCTTTGATGCCATCACTATTGCCTTTGGTATTCGCAACGTGGTCGATCGGCAGGAAGGACTTAACGAGATGTTCCGTGTCCTCAAGCCGGGTGGTCGCGCTGTCATCCTTGAGTTCTCCAACCCGAAGAGCCAGCTTTTCCGTAAGATCTATTATTTCTATTTCCAGAAGATACTGCCAATGATCGGCGGACTGATTTCCAAGCGCAGCGCCTATCAGTATCTGCCGGATTCGGTCATCGAGTTTCCGTCGCAGGAGGAGTTTTCCGCCATGATGGGGAAGGCTGGATTTGAGAGATTGCAGTATTGTGATCTGACGTTCGGTATTTCGACGGTTTATGTTGGGGACAAGCCGAAAGCTTAAACGGGGATGACCCGGAATTGAATAGAGAAGGAAAAGGGCTGCAGCTCTTTTCCTTTTTTGTTTCAGTTGCCCGCCTCAGGCTCTTCTTTCTTTTTCGACTCATTCTTAAACAGCGAACCGATATCTTTTACCAGTTTGCCCGGCAGGCCAACGGTGCGTTTGAATATGCCGAAGACAGTGTCGGAGACCGTGTCGACCGGAACGGCAGTTACCTTCGGTTTGTCGCCAGGCCCTTCGATTTTGAAATGGGCGGTAAAGAGTGCTTTGTTCTCCCCCGTCAATACCCAGCCAGCCAACGGAATCGAACTGATCACTTTGTCGACCGTGCGCAATGGCATCACGCCCAGCTGGTAGTCGAGGGTGCCATCGAGCAGGTTCTGGCTACCGACCATCGATAGATTCATTGCTTCGCTGATCACCCGCATGTCTTCAGTGTAAGCGCGCCCCTCGTGAATTTTTACTGTCCCTTCCAGCAGCTTGAAAGGCATCCCCTCTTTGTCGATGTCGGGCAGTTTGCCGGCGAAAAGCTGAGAGACGTTAAGCAGGGAGAAAACCTTTGCCAGACTACTGAATTTACGTAATACGCCATTTTTTACCTGCATGTGGATGGCGCCTTTGGCATTCGGCCAGAACCCTTTGCCGGCAAGGCTGCCTTCAAGATAAAAATTGCCGCTCAGTGGACCGTTGATCAAGCCTCTTTCCTTGAACAGGTCCTGGTGCAAAATGGTCGCGTCGATATCGAGCGCGTGTCCGGAAACCTTCAGGAGACCCTCTTCGCGGTTACGGTCAAGCTCAACCCGGGCCTGGCAGGATCCCTGCCCGCTTTCGAAATTGAGTGGGAAGATGGTGAATACACGGTGATGGTCTTTGATCAGACCGCTAGCATTGGTAAACTGCAGGTCACCGATGTTCCCCTTTTTGGCAGAAACGGTGATCAGCAGCGGTCGGCTGTCGGGGCGTGGTTTGTGTCCCTGCGATTTATGCGGGCCGATGAACAGAGCGATAATCTGGTCGATGTTGGCTTTTTCCGCGACGATATCGAGCAGGACTTGCGGATTGGAAAAACTGTCCATCTTGCCGTTGACGATCGCCTCGGTTTCTTCTTCCACGCGCACCTTGATCTGGTCGAAAATGATCCCCTCGGCATCGAACTTCAGACGGCCGCTCAGGTCGTAGAGCTGCAACTGCTGGTTGTGGAAGATCAGGTCGTGGGCGCGAACCTGTGGACTGCTTAAATCAAAGGCGAGTTGCGGCTGTTGCCAGTCGGCTATGCCGCCGCTCAGGGTGAATGTCGATTCGCCGAAATCGGCCAGCAGGTTGGCAAAGGACATCCCCTCTTCATCGATTTCGACCAAACCGCTGGTGTTGCGCAGATCGCCGACGACGCTGGTGAGGTGGGCGCCAACATTTTTTACTTCCAGGCTGAGCTGTACACCGCTTTCGCTTCGCTCAATTGTCGGATGCAGCTTGCCTTGCAGTTCAAGCTTGTTCAGCAGGGGGGACAGCGGTCGCAGTTCTGAAAGGTCGATCGCTTCGATATCGAGCAGGAAAAAATCGCTCTGCGGGTCGTGGTCGAAGCAGCCGTTGCCGCTGAGTTTGAAATCGGCCAGAGTCAATTCCAGCAGATCAAGCTGTAACAATTCTTTGTTCAACTCGCCACGCAACAACAGTTGACCCTGCTGTCCGGCGTGTTTTTGCAGCAACTGGCCAAGGTCCAGTTCGCTCGCCGCCAGATTGGAACGCAGCTCGAAGTTGGGATGTTGCAAAGGGCCGCGCAGCTGTAACGCTGCTGTAAGCGCTCCAGCCAGTTTCCAGTT
Organism: Malonomonas rubra DSM 5091; assembly: GCF_900142125.1. Classification (GTDB taxonomy): domain Bacteria; phylum Desulfobacterota; class Desulfuromonadia; order Desulfuromonadales; family Geopsychrobacteraceae; genus Malonomonas; species Malonomonas rubra. The sequence continues at coordinate 12,621 of NZ_FQZT01000022.1, read as the reverse complement.
TTGTGGCAATTCTGTTTGTTGCTGCAGGTCGTCGAGCCAGACTTCCGTATTTACCTTCAGGTCAAGTTGCGGTTTTACAAACAGCTGGGCGATTGAGCCGCTGAAATAGATCGGCTGGTTGCTGCTGACCAGAAGCCCGTCGTTAACGGTTAATTTATCGTCAATAAGATTTATCGCGGCGGTAAAGTCATCGATGCGGCCGGGCCTGTTGCCTTGCCATTCGAAGTCGGTCAAAGCGATTTCGGCACCGATCCGTGGCAGCCCTTTCATCTTTTCCCCGACAGGCCATTGTTTTTCTACAATCAGCTCGAGGCGTTCCAACTGGCCTGCGACAAACTTATCTGCATCCGGAACACTCAGGCGCTGCAATAACTCGGAGGACAGCCTGAAATTGCGGGCACCGAAGCGACCGGCCAGGTATTGCTGCTCCTGCTGCCGGAGCAGGTAGCATTCGCCGCTGAGCGGAATGTCAAACAGGGAGCCGGATAGCTCACTGATCTTTTCCTGCTCAGCGAGTGATAACCATCTGCCGGAAAGCCGGAAGTGTTCGCTTCCCCCGTTGATGTCTGTCAGTCGGGCGAAGATGTTCGCTCCATCGGCGGGGATGCCGCTGACCGAAGCCGCCAGGTCGACCGGGCGGGTTTCTCCGTGGTTCGGCAGCCATCGTCCGATATCTAGATTGCTCAGGCGTAACTTGTGATTAAACTCTTCCTGCCGCCAGATGGCCGGATCTGGCGAGGTCGGCAGGGTGACGTTGAGCAACAGGTCGGCATCGGTTTCCGCTTGGCGCAGCTTGCCGGAAATTGTCAGATTGGCAGTTTTGCCCGGTTGCCAACCGTGCAGCACAGTGAACAGGTTGTAGAGTTTCAGCAGCTCTTCGCTACTTTCATCATCTTTTTTGTGAATACTCAGTTCGGCGCCCTGGATGGTCAGAACACTGATGCCGAGTTTATCGGTCAGGCTGTGGGTTGTTCCTCTTTCCGGGCGATTTTGGATCGGCAGCCAGATTTGCAGCTTTGGCTGATCGACGAGAACATGGTCGAGGATAATGCGGCCGTCGAAGAGCGGTTCCAGTTTAAGGGTGGCAGTGACGTTAGCCACATCCGCCAGTAGCGCGTCTTTTGGTCCGATCCGCAACTGGTTGAACTGCAGCGCAATCCCTTTTTCAAACGCCAGCTTGCTGCTGCCGATACTGACAGGCTGCTCCAGTGCCAGGCTCAGTTCCTGCTCAAGCTGGTGACGATAATCGTCCAATTCCAGTTGGCTGAGAAAAATGACGGCACCGCAGACCAGTACGGCCAGGAGCACGAATAGGGCGAGCAGCGCGCGGGTTATGAATTTTGTTAACTTTGCAGTCATGAGCGCCGGGTAGCAGGAGGCTTACAGATATGGTGATCGCTGATAAGCGCATCATAACTCCTCAACTGATACCCGGCAAGCTGCAAAGCGCACCCTTTGATCTGGTGCTTTACATGCATGGGACCGACTGATAACATAACGCGCCCATTTTTCGTTTTATTTTTAGCATTTGCACTGCCTCGGCAGGTACAGGTTTCGCCACCGGCATGAAGATTAAACGCCTCGACATCATCGGTTTCAAATCCTTCGTCGACAAGGTCTCTCTCGATTTCCAGCATGGAATCACCGGGGTGGTCGGGCCGAACGGTTGCGGCAAAAGTAATATCGTTGATGCCATTCGCTGGGTTATGGGGGAGCAGAACGCTCGCCATCTGCGTGGCCGGGCGATGGAAGACATCATCTTTGGCGGCAGCGAAAGCCGCAAACCACACGGCATGGCGCAGGTCTCCATCGTTTTCGACAACAGCGCCAAAATCTGTCCACCCGCCTACAAAGACTACGCCGAAATCATGGTCACCCGTCGCCTTTACCGTAACGGCGACAGCGAATACCTGATAAACAAGACCGCCTGCCGTTTGCTCGATATCACCGAACTGTTCATGGATACCGGGGTCGGCGCCCGTGCCTACTCGATCATCGAGCAGGGCAAGGTCGGCATGCTGATCAGCGCCAAGCCGGAAGAACGGCGCTCGTTGATCGAGGAAGCGGCCGGGGTGACCAAGTTCAAAGCGCGCAAAAAGACTGCACTGCGCAAGATGGACGCAACCAAACAGAACATGGTGCGACTGGGCGATATTATTTCCGAAGTGCGCCGTCAGCTCGGCAGTTTGAAGCGGCAGGCGCAGCGGGCAGAGCAGTTCCGCGAGTACCGGGGGGAGGCGAAACGAATCGAACTGTGCCTGACCGGCAACCGGTTTCAGGAACTGCAGCGTGAAGTCGATATCGTTTCCAAACAGCAGAAAGAACAGGCGGAGATTCTTGCTCGACTTGATGCCCGCTTGGAAGATGGCGAGCTGCAACTGGAAGAGAAACAGTTGCAGGTGGCGGTCATCGAATCCGATCTGAACAAAGCCCAGGAGCAGGTTTTCCATCTTGCCGCGGAGGTGCAGCGGGTCGAAAACGAAATGACCCTGGGCAAGCGGCAGCGAGAGCATCTACTGGAACAGGATCAGGAACTGCAAGCAGAATTGCAGGCGCTGTCGCAGCGACAACAGATGGTTGCCGCCGAACTGGAACAGTTGACCGAGGAGAAGTCCGGTTACGGTGATCGCCTGGAAACTGTGGAGCAAGATGTCGAGCAGCAGGAAGAAGCGTTGCGCCAGTCGTTGTCGCGTGAGCAGCAGTTGGAAAGTCAGCTGGAAGACAGCCGCCGCACGTTAATGGAACTGCTGGCAGAGGCGAGCCGGCTGGCGAACCGGCACGACGAGATCGAGCGGCGCCTGAACAGTGAGCAAGAAAGGCAGCAGCAACTGCGAGCCGATTCTATCCGCCTGCAGGAGCAGCAGCAGGAAATGCAGGAACAGCAAGCGCAGCTGGTACGGAAAAAAGAGCAGGTTGCTGAGCAGCAGGCCGAGCTGGCCGAGCATGGGCGTTATCTGCAGCAGCAGCGGCATGAAAAAGAGCAGCAGCGTAAAGAGCTCGACGACAGACTGGGGGAATTGCGGCGCCATCTGGAAAAGAACCGTTCTCGTCGGGAGTCGTTGCAGGAGCTGGAACGCAGCCTCGATGGCTACAGCGAGGGGGTGCGCGCCTTGTTGTCCGAGTCTCAGCGCTGGCAGCAGGTGGCGGCGGACCTGTTCAAGGTTGCTCCGGAATACGAACTGCCGCTGGAGATTGCCCTCGGCGAGAAATTACAGGCGGTACCGGTTGTCGATGAACAGCAGCGGGATGATGCTATCCAGATCTTGCTCGACAAACAGCAGCGTGCGACCTTGCTGTTGCCGACACAGACAGCGGCGCAGGTTGATTTTGGCGACGGCATCGCTTTGAGCGATCTGGTTGAAGTGACAGCTGAAAAGCAGCTGGTCGAACGTCTGCTTGCCGGTATCTACCTGGTCGACTCGGTGCGTGATTTTACTGCCACTGATCTCCCGGCAGGACTGCTGCTGGTCGATCGGGATGGTGGCAGCCTCAGTTGGCGCGGTGAATTGATCGCGGGAGCCAAGGTTGCAGATAGTGCCGGGCTGTTGCGCAAAAAGCGGCAGATTGAAGAGTTGGGTGTAAAAATCTCGCAGCAGGAAGAAGAGCTGACTCGGCAGCAGCGCGAAATCGACCAGTTGCAGGACGAGCTTCTGCAGCTGGAGGAAGAACAGACTTTCAACTCCGGTGAAGACCATCGGCTGGAACTACAGGCATTGGAGTTGGAGAAAGATCGCCAGGGGCTCAATGCCGAGCTGGCGCGCTTGACAGAACGCTTGGAACTGGTTGCTTTTGAGCTAGACCAGGTGCGGGAGTCGGAGACGGCACTGCAGGAAGAGAAACAGCAGCTCAGCGTGGGGAGCCAGCAGTCGGGGGAGCGGCAGCAGCAGTTGGAAGAACAGGTCTCTGGTTTCCAGCGGCTGTTACAGGAGTTGCGGCAGACGCTCGATGTCGCTCGTGAAGAACTGACTGAACGTCGTGTTGCCTTGGCGGCGATGCAGCAACAGCGGCGCGGCCTCGATGATACATTGCAACGACTGCAAAATCAGCAGCAGGAAATGGAGCAACGCACCGGGCAGTTGCTCCAGCGGCAGCAGAGCGGAGGTTCTCAACAGCAGGAGCTGCTGAAAACGGACGAGCGCTTGCGGGTGGAGCTCGATTTGCTGCTCGACAAGCGCGAGGAGCAGCAACAGGCCAGCCAGAGAATCCGCGATAATTACGAACAGCAACGCCAGCAACTGGACGAGTTTCGCGATCAGCTGCGTGGTGTGCGTTCAGAAGCGGAAGAGCTGCGCAAGGAAGTTGCCCGATTGCAGCTGCGCCAGCATGAATTGCACGTCGACGCTGAAGCGGTGCGACAGGGTGTGCTTGAGCGTTATCGGGTCGACCTGTATGAGCATCAGGTGCCGGAAGCGACTGAGGACGAGTTGGAACGTCAGCAGCATCAGTTGCAGAGATTGCAGCGTCGCATCGAAGCTCTCGGTGAAGTCAACCTGATGGCGATTGATGAATATAAAGAACAGGAAGAACGCTACGATTTTCTTTGCGGGCAGCGCGACGATCTGAACCAGTCGCTGGCCGACCTGCAGAAAGCGATCAATCAGATCAACCGGACCACGCGTCGCCGTTTCAAGGAAACCTTCGATCTGGTCAACGAAAAGTTCAAGCAGGTCTTCCCGCGCTTGTTCCGTGGCGGGCAGGCAGAGTTGCGGTTGACCGATGAGGATGATCTGCTCGAAACCGGCATCGATATCATTGTTCAGCCGCCGGGTAAGCGCCTGCAGAATGTCAACCTGCTCTCCGGCGGTGAGAAGGCATTGACCGCGGTGGCGTTGATTTTCTCGCTGTTTTTGATCAAGCCGACACCGTTCTGTGTTCTCGACGAGGTCGATGCTCCGTTGGATGATGCCAATATCGACCGCTTCGCCGAAATGGTTCGGGAGATGACAGAGCAGTCGCAGTTTATTATTATTACTCACAGTAAGAGAACCATGTCGATCGTTGATACCATGTATGGTGTTACCATGCAGGAACCGGGTGTTTCCAAGCTGGTTTCGGTGCGGATTAACGAGCGAACGGAAAACGATAGTGACATGGCGCAAAGCGCCTGAAATGAGAAAGAGGGCTGAAGATGCCGTTCAAATCTTTATTGAACAGACTGCTGGAAGACATTCCCGGAGCCCTTGGGGCAATCATTATTGACTGGGAAGGCGAAGCGGTTGATCACGTCGCGCGGATGGACGATTACGATATCAAGGTGTTCGGTGCGCATCAGGGAATTATCCTCAATCTGCTGCGTGATTCGATGCAGCGGGTCGACTGCGGCGAGCTGGAAGAAGTGCTTATCCGCACCGGTGAAAACAAAACCTTGATTGCCCCATTGACAGTTGATTACTTTCTGGTGTTGACTCTCGGACCGCAGTCGATAGCAACGCGGGCTGCATCCCGTATGCGTCACTGTGTTGAAGAGTTGCGCCCTGAATTTGAATTTTAGTGAGATATTTTCAGCTGTTGTCTGAAAACAGGAGATTGGTAAGTGAATACTGAACAATTGATGCAGCAGATCAAAGAGGCCCTGCAGAACGGGTCGCAAGCTGCCTTGCAATGGATTGAAAAATTTATCGCCTGGTTAAACGTCCTCGTTGCCGATCTGTCCACATGGATGGCCGGGGTGGGCGTGCCGGAAGAATATCAGCAAGTTGCAGCGCTGGCCGTTGTTTACCTTGGCGCCACCTTGGCGGTGCTGATCGTTGTTCTGCTACTGCTTGCCCTGCTGCGGCGACCGAAAAAAGAAGCGAAAGAGGTTGCCGAAGAGTCTCCGGTTGCTGAGCCTGTTACCGAAGCCGAAGCCGAAGCCGAAGCCGAAGCCGAAGCCGAAGCCGAAGCCGAAGCTGAAGCCGAAGCTGAAGCCGAAGCTGAAGCCGAAGCCGAAGCTGAAGCCGAAGCCGAAGCCGAAGCCGAAGCCGAAGCCGAAGCCGAAGCCGAAGCCGAACCAGAACCAGAACCAGAACCAGAACCAGAACCAGAACCAGAACCAGAACCGACGCTCAGCCTGTTCGAGCGGCTCAAGCGCGGTCTGGCGAAGACCCAGTCGTCGCTGGTCGGTCGTATCGATAGCTTGCTGCGTGGCAGTTCCGCCATCGATGATGACCTGATCGAGGAACTGGAAGAAATTCTGATCACAGCCGACTTGGGGATGAAAACGACTCAGGATCTGATCGGCAAGCTGGAGACAGGTCACGCCAAGGGCGACCTGCAGACGCCGGCGCAAGTGCGAGAACTGTTGATGCAGGAGTTGCAGCAGATTCTGCTGATCGACAGTAAGCCGCTCGATGTCAGCGCGCAGTCTCCTTTCGTCATTATGGTCGTGGGAGTCAACGGCGTCGGAAAAACAACCACCATCGGCAAGCTGGCTAATCAGTTGGCAAAAGAGGGTCGGAAAGTCATTCTCGGAGCGGGTGATACCTTCCGTGCCGCCGCAGCAGAACAGCTAGAGATCTGGGGCGAACGAGCCGGTGTTGAGGTGATCCGCCATGCTGAAGGTGCTGATCCTGGCGCTGTCGCTTTCGATGCAGCAAAGGCTGCGGTTGCTCGCAATGCTGATGTCCTGATCCTGGACACCGCGGGTCGCTTGCATACCAAGGTCAACCTGATGGAAGAGTTGAAGAAGGTGCGTCGGGTTCTCGATCGCGAAATTCCAGGGGCGCCACATGAGACCATGCTGGTCCTTGATGCGACCACCGGGCAGAATGCTCTGACCCAGGCTAAACTGTTCAACGAGGCGGTACAGCTGGACGGCATCGCCCTGACCAAACTGGACGGAACCGCCAAGGGGGGGATCGTTATCGCCATCGCGGCTGAATTGAACCTGCCGGTTCGCTATGTTGGTATTGGCGAAGGGGTGGAGGATCTGCGTCCCTTCGACCCGGAGATGTTCGTATCTGCTTTGTTTGACGAGTGATTTCTGATTTGCTCTGAAAGGGACTCGCATGCCGGAGATGTTGAATCGTTTGCAAGCAGCTGTCGATGCACTGTTGCAGCAGAAGTCCGAACTGGAACAGGAGTGTTTCCAGCTCAAACGGGAAAAGCAGCTCTGGCAAAAAGAAAAAGAACTCCTGCTGGCGGAGGTGGAGCAGGCGCTGAAACGTTTTGACAGCCTCGATCTGGAGGGACTGTGAGCAATACGATACAGGTGAGAATTCTCGGTCGCGATTATTCCCTGCGCAGCCAACAGAGTCAGGAGCAAGTACAGCGTATCGCTGATTTTATTGACGAACTGCTGCAAGAGACTATTGCCGGGAGGACTGTCGATACCAGGGATGCAGCGGCCTTGACGTTGTTGAACCTGGCGGGCCGCTATCTGCAGCTGGCTGAGCAGCAGGGCGAACGACATGGTGAGCAGCAACAGCTGGATTCACAGCTCGAAGAGTTGGTCCTACGACTTGAGCGTGAGGTTTCCAGTTGCGAAAAGTATTAAGGACAGTATATTATTAAACATTACGCTTGTGCGTAAGTTGAAGATAACCCTGGTTTTCAGGGCTTTTAGATAGATTGGTACGGCATTGTTGAATCGATCACATCAGTTGGTCTGATGTTTACTTGATATAGAAGTCGTTTTAGAAACTCAAACAATAGTGTTTTTGCAATGTTTATAACCGTATTGAGCTGATTTTTTGCGGTAGCGGCTTCTATAAAAAACTTATCGATTCAAGCTTTGTAAGACGGGGTTCTCCTGTTTCATCGCAACCGATAAATGCCTGCCCATTCGGATTCTTCCTGCCCTGGAGGCTGCGGTACGCCGGAGCGCTCCGTTATGGGAAAAAAAGCGATTCGCCAACGCATGCTGCATCAGCGGCTGCAACTGTCCACTAGGGACTGGGAACTGCGTAGTTGCGCTGTTCAGCAACGCTTGGTTGCTGCGGATTGTTTCTCCTCCTGTCGAACTCTGGCACTCTATAACCCGATAAAAAATGAAGTCGCAACCGACTTGCTGCTACAGGCTGCGCATGTTGCTGGGAAAAAGGTTTGTTATCCGCGTGTTGCAGGCGAGCGCCTCGACTTTGTTGAGGTTGGGGAAAGCGACTTTCAGGTCGGGGCATTCGGGGTTGCCGAACCGAAGGGGCGCGAACTGGTCGCAATCAATGATATAGACCTGTTAGTCGTGCCTGGTGTCGCTTTCGATCGAAGTGGCTTTCGGCTTGGTTACGGCAAAGGGTTTTATGATCGCGAACTGGCGACGATTGCAGGAGCGATTGTCGTAGTTGGTCTTTGTTTCGATTTTCAGCTTTGTCCGCCGTTGCCGGTGGAGTCGCATGACCAGCGGCTCGATTACATCGTCACGGAAACAGGACTTATTCCTTGCCGCAACGAGGCGGCAGGTTGACCATAAACTCTGCAGAGGGAGGTTGTGCAGATGGATAGCTTGATGATTTTAGTCGTCCTCGCCGTTGCGGTGGTCGGGGTTTTTGTCGGTATTCAACTTAATCGTAAAATGTCATCGGCGACGGTGGCTAATGCCAAGGCTGCAGCTGATCAGATCGTTGCTGACGCCAAAAAAGAATCTGAAAACATTGTTAAAGAGGCAACCATTCAGGCCAAAGATGTCGTCCTGCAGGCGAAGGATGACTGGGAAAAAGAGGCTCGTGAGCTGCGCCGCGAAATTCAGGGGCAGGAAAACCGGTTGCAGCAGAAAGAGGAAAATCTCGACCGTAAGCAGGATCAGATCGATCAGCGCGGCGAAGAATTGAGCCGCAAAGAGAACCAGCTGCGGCAACAGGGAGAGCAACTGCAGAAGAAGACGGACGAGATCGATCAGTTGCATGCCGAGCAGCGTTCCCAGCTGGAAAAAGTTTCCGGGATGAGTGCGGAGCAGGCCAAGCAGCAATTGCTCGACTCGATGCTCAGTGAGGCCAAGCATGATGCCGCCAAGAGCATCAAGAAGATTGAAGATGAGGCGCGCGAGGTTGCTGATCGTAAAGCAAAGATGATCATGGCACTGGCGATACAGCGCTACGCCGGCGATTTTGTCGCCGAGAAAACCGTCAGCGTTGTGCCTTTGCCTTCGGATGAGATGAAGGGCAGGATCATCGGCCGTGAAGGGCGGAACATTCGTGCCATCGAGGCTGCGACAGGTATCGACCTGATTATCGATGATACTCCTGAGGCAGTGGTTATCTCAGGCTTTAACCCGGTGCGGCGGGAGGTCGCCAAAATTTCCCTTGAACGTTTGATCGCTGATGGTCGTATCCATCCGGCCCGGATTGAAGAGTTGGTTGAAAAAGCGACCGAAGAGGTTGATGAAGCGATTAAGGATGCTGGTGAGCAGGCGACCTTTGATGTTGGCGTTCATGGCATTCATCCTGAGATTATCAAGCTGCTTGGTATGCTTCGCTACCGGACCTCTTACGGACAGAACGTGCTGGTTCACTCGATCGAGGTGGCTTTCCTTTGCGGCATGATGGCTGCCGAACTGGGGATCAACGTCAAACAGGCCAAGCGTGCCGGACTGTTGCACGATATTGGCAAAGCGGTTAGTCACGAGTTGGAAGGCTCGCATGCCGTCAACGGCGGTGACCTGGCGCGTAAGTATGGCGAGTCGCCGAAGATTGTTCACGCGATCGCGGCGCACCACGAAGATGAAAAGCCGGATACGGTGCTGGCGATTCTGGTTCAGGCGGCCGATGCACTTTCCGGTGCCCGCCCAGGTGCTCGTCGCGAAACGTTGGAAACTTATGTCAAGCGGTTGCGTGACCTCGAGCAGATCGGCACGTCTTTCGGTGGTGTCACTGGGTGTTTCGCGATCCAGGCCGGCCGAGAGATCCGCGTGATGGTCTCCAGCGACGATGTCTCGGATGATCAGTCGCACGTGTTGGCCAAGGATATTGCGCACAAGATTGAGCAGGAGATGACCTACCCGGGGCAGATCCGGGTCAATGTTATCCGCGAAACCCGGGCAGTCGAATACGCGAAGTAAGACAGCGGCAACAATCTATTTACCGCACACAAGACTCGTGTTACCTTCTCCGCTCGTTGAAAAGGTAACGCGAGTCTTTCTATTTATTGTTTGGAGTTTGCAGCGTGAAGCTGTTGTTTATAGGTGATATAGTCGGTCGCGCCGGGCGCAAGATGCTGCAAGATCAACTCGGTCGCATTATTGACAGGCAGATGATCGATCTGGTGATTGCCAATGGCGAGAATGCCGCTGCCGGTTACGGTTTGACCGTGCCGGTGCTGCGTGAACTTTTTGATGCCGGGGTCGATGTTGTGACCAGCGGCAATCACATCTGGGATAAAAAAGAAATCAACGACAGCCTGGAGCGGGAGGAGCGCCTGCTGCGCCCGGCAAATTATCCATCGGGATTGCCGGGGCGGGGTGACGGTGTTTACGAAACTCCCGGTGGAGTGAAAGTTGCCGTATTGAACCTGGAGGGGCGGGTGTTTATGAAGAACCTCGATTGTCCCTTTCGGATGGCTGACGAACTGGTTGATATGCTGCGTCAGGAGACGCCGATTGTTTTTGTCGATTTTCATGCCGAGGCGACCAGTGAAAAACAGGCGCTCGGCCACTATCTCGATGGCAGGGTGTCGGCGGTTGTCGGGACCCATACGCATGTGCAGACAGCGGATGAGCGGATACTCGCTGGAGGGACCGGCTACCTGACCGATGTTGGTATGACCGGTAGTCAGGATGCCGTCATTGGCAATCAGAAGGAGCCGGCGATCGAACGTTTTTTGACTCAGCTGCCGGTGCGTTTGGAAGTCGCGAAAAAAGATCCGCAGCTCTGTGCGGTGGTTTTGACAATTGACGAAGAGACCGGCCGGTGCGAGGCGATAGAGCGCCTTCAGGTGTGCCCGTAAATTTTACCCCTTTGAGTAGATAAGTAATCAAGATGAACTTTGTCGAAGAATTGACCTGGCGCGGTATGATCCACGACATCATGCCGGGGACGGAAGAGCAGCTGCAAAAAGAGATGACCTCGGCCTATGTCGGTATCGATCCGACGGCGGACTCGTTGCATATCGGCCACCTGGTCAGCGTGATGATGCTTAAACACCTGCAGATCGCTGGACACAAGCCGATCGCTCTGGTCGGTGGTGCGACCGGGATGATCGGTGATCCGTCCGGAAAGTCAGCAGAGCGCAATCTGCTTGATGAGAAGACTTTGCGCCACAACGAAGAGTGTTTGAAAAAGCAGTTGGCAAAGTTTCTCGATTTTGAATCGGATGCGCCAAATGCTGCCGAGCTAGTCAATAATTACGACTGGATGAAAGAGTTCAGTTTCCTCGAGTTTATCCGCGATATCGGCAAGCACATTACCGTCAACTACATGATGGCCAAGGACAGCGTGAAAAAGCGTCTTGGGGAAGACTCCAAGATGGGTCTGTCTTTTACCGAGTTTACTTACCAGTTGGTGCAGGGTACCGACTTTTTGCACTTGTATCGTGAAAAGAACTGCAAATTGCAGATGGGTGGCTCGGATCAGTGGGGCAACATTACCACCGGAACAGAGTTGGTTCGCCGCAAAGAGGGCGGTGAAGCATTCGCTTTGACCTGCCCGCTGATCACCAAGGCGGATGGTGGCAAGTTCGGCAAGACCGAAAGTGGTAACGTGTGGCTCGACCCGAAGTTGACCACGCCGTATAAGTTCTACCAGTTCTGGCTTAACGTTTCCGATGCGGATGCTGAGAAGTACATCAAAATCTTCACTCTGCTCGGCCAGAAAGAGGTGGCAGCCCTGGTCAAAGAGCAGGAGGAGGCGCCCCATATGCGACCTCTGCAGAAGAAGTTGGCAAAAGAGGTTACCTGCATGGTCCATAGCAAAGAGGAATATGATAAGGTTGTAGAGGCCTCACAGATTCTTTTTGGTAAGGCGACAACAGAAAGCCTGGCAAGGCTGGATAAAGAAACCTTCCTTGCCGTGTTTGAAGGGGTGCCAACTTTTGAGGTCGACCGTGGCCGGGTTGATGCTGGTGTGCCGGTGGTCGAGTTGCTGGCTGAAGAGACAGCAGTCTTCCCGTCCAAGGGGGAACTGCGTCGGACGATCAAGGGTAACGGTCTCAGTCTGAATAAAGCCAAAATGACCGATCAGGATTATGTGGTGACGGCTGCGGACCTGATCAATGGTGCGTATATCCTGGTGCAAAAAGGGAAAAAGAATTACTACATCGTTGAGGCTGTGTGATTTTGTTAATTTTTTCACTGCTTGACAGCTCAAAAAACTGCGCTAAATTAGATACTTCCCGCATAAAAAATTGAAGACAAAAAAAACTTCAAAAAAAGTATTGACGGGGAGGGCAGGGATTGTATATAACTGCGCTCCGTTGCTCGGGACGGTGGCCAAAGCGGGTCACTTGGAGCAGCGAAAAAAAAGTTAAAAAAGAGATTGACAGGTAGGGCTGATTTGGATAGAGTCCTTGCTTGTCGCCGCGCTCCGGCGGGGCAAAAAACTTGGTCTTTGAAAACTAAATAGCAGATGTTTGAAAGAGCTTGTAAGGGTTCAAGTCAATTGAACAAACTAGGTTAAACTTTATCAGTATATAACTGGAGAGTTTGATCCTGGCTCAGAACGAACGCTGGCGGCGTGCCTAACACATGCAAGTCGAACGAGAAAGGGATCTTCGGAT
>NZ_FQZT01000028.1 GCF_900142125.1 Malonomonas rubra DSM 5091 | reverse complement strand
TTATAGTCTCAAAAAAGTAATTTTTATAATTTAGCGCATGTGGCGTTGAAAAAGAGGCAGATCGGACAACAGTGTCAATTGTCGCAGATGCCTATATTTGATAAGCGCCTAGTCAGGCTGGAAATTTAATTGCAAAACTGAATTGGCGATTTTTGGAATTACCCGCCGTCTCTGCTCTCTTACGGCGGGTAATCTTAAATATTGGAGAAGCCGCTAACCCTTCCACTGAATGCATGACACCGGGCACATGTCGATCGCTGTTTGGATATTTCCTTCAGAATCTCCTGTCGAGTCATAGCACTCCGACTTGCCGTCAGCATCTAAGCGGAATACTCCAGGGCAGGTATTTACGCAAAGTTCACAACCGATGCACTGCTCTTTGTCGACCCAAGCTGTTCTTGCCATATCGTTTCTCCTCTGTATGAGTTGTTTTTTCTCTGTTTCAAAGCTAGCTGAAAAATAGATTCTTAGGTTTGATCTGGGTCAATACTTGATAAAAAAAGTCAGCAATTGACCCAGGTCATGTTTTCTGCTGCTCGTTTAGCCTATAGTCGGTCCATCATGGTAAAGCAGTCGCATCAGCTAGCGCTGAACATGGTCATTGGACATAGGGAGACCCCAGCCACACAAGGGAGACTATTATGACAGATCAGGTCAAAGCATGTTTCACTTTTGACGCTGCTTGTGATGCGGCTATTGAGATGGAGACTCAAATTTACAAACTATTTTTAGGAGCCATCCGCATCGTAAAAGATAAGGCCGCCAATGAGATTCTTCAGGAGGCTGCGACCGTGAGGCTCGGCATCAAACAGAAACTAGAGATGGCAGCTCTCAGGGGAGGAATTGACGAGCAAGAGATTCAAGGTGCTGTCCGAGTCATGAATCTCGCACATTCGATACGTTGCTGTGATCTTCAACAGATCAACGCTAAAGCTGATAATCGTAAAGCATTAGCATTTGCTATACAGATGTCAAAAAACGCGCTTGAGTTTTATCGTGGTATGAGTGACCAATGCAGCGGTGCACCAATGGCGAAGCTTTTCAGCTCACTTGGTGACGATCAAACCAGATACCTGCAACAATTGGAAGATACATATGAAAAACATTTTTTGCCAGAGGGGTAATATTCGACAAATCAAGCTGATTTTTACGTTTTTTCGCCCAACAGGTTCTCGCTTTGAGGCATCAAATTCACGTTGTTTTTCATCTTCAGTTCGGGCTTTCTGAAGATCAGTCGGAAATTGCCTATCATTGTTCGAGGGTTAATATCGTTGATATCTGGAAAACGCCTATTTAAACGAAACAGAAAAGAATCCGAGAGGAATTAGGAAATGAGAAAATTTGTTACTTTGCTTATCGCCCTTTTGGTTATGGCCTTTTTATTCCCAGCAACCGGTCTAACGGCTCAGGAGGACAGTTCATCCACTGAAAAAGGGGTGTCTAGAGAGATGTCCCCTTTTTTGATTACAGGGAAAATGCCACATCTAACGAAACTGTTAATAAAGCAATGGGATAACCCAGAACTGAATCTTTCAACAGAACAGAAGGACAAATTGCTTGTGGTCAGGAAAGAGACAATTACAGGGGTTAAAGCGCTTACCAAGAAAATCACACCACTTGAGAAGCAGGTAGTAGAGGGAATCTTCGCCAAGCAAGCCCCTGAAGATCTCGGCCCGCTTGTTCAAGCTATCGCTAAGCTAAAGGCCGAAGCAACTATGGTTCATCTTCGGTGCATCTATGAAACCAGCAAGATTCTTGACGCTCAGCAACTTGAATTCCTGATGAACTAGCATTCTGTACTTAGTTAGTCGATTTTCTCAGGCCCTGCGGAAGATTGATTATACCCTTCGACACGCATCGGGGTAACGATGATTTCATGCTGGCAGTTAGAGCATTGATATATTTCACAGCCGGTGCACAGAAAGCAGTTGCAGCAACTCTTTCTGAGAGATTCTTTTGAGTGTCTTTTCTGGCAATTTTCACAAACGATCTTTGTCATGTTTCAGCCATTTCGCAAGTGGGTTTGGTGGCGACGGTCAGTTGGATATAATGATCCGATCTCCCGGACGGAGCCAGCCGGGGGCAAGGACGCGGGCAAACACCCCTTCTTTCGGCATTACGCAGTCGCCGGCTTGGTGGTAAATGGCACAGCGGGTATGGCATTCCTTGCCGATCTGGGTGATCTCCAGCAGTGTTTCACCGATTTGCAGCTGCGCACCGATCGGTAGCTTGGGCAGATCGATCCCCTCTGTGGTGAGGTTTTCGGCGAAGTCACCATTATCGACATCCAGTCCCATGGCGCGCATCTTGTCGATGCTCTCCTTGGCCAGCAGGCTCAACTGGCGGTGCCAAGCGCCAGCGTGAGCATCACCGACAATGCCATGGCCTTCCCGCAGTTCTACCTGCTCGACTGGGGTTTTACGTTCCCCCTTGTTTTTACTGATACAGACTGCAACGATTTGGGCCGCCATAGGACTATCCTCCGATACTTGACATGCTGAAGGGTACATCTTTTTCAAGCTCCAGCCGATAGCGATGCTGCGCTGGTTTGTCACCGACGACCTGCTGCAGCGCTTTGAGCAGCTCAGCTGCCGATTGCTGCAGATAGGGTTTCAGGTCGAGGCTGCCGCCGGCGAGCAGGCAGCTCTTGGCCTGCCCGGTCGAGGTGACCCGGATGCGGTTGCAGGAGCCGCAGAAGTGTTCGCTCATCGGCGTAATAATTCCGACCGTCCCTTTGGCCCCTGCGATTCGATACGGCTTGGCCGGACCACAATAACGACCGCTGGAGATCGATTTCAGGCTGTAGTGTCGCTGTAGTTCGCACAGAATGTCAGCTCCGCTGACCAGTTGGTTTTGCCACTGTTTTTCCCGAATCGTCGGCATATACTCAATAAAACGCACCGACCAGGGCTTGTCGAGGCTGAGTGCGGCAAAGGGAACAACTTCTTGGTCGTTGATGCCATTCATCACCACCATGTTCAGCTTCAGTTTCAGTCCGGCAGCTTCTGCTGCATCCAGACCCGCCAGGACCTGTTCCAACGATCCGCCACGGGTGATCTGTGCATAGGTCTCCGGCTGCAGGGAATCAATACTGACGTTGAGACGCTTAACCCCGGCGTCCATCAGGGCCTGGGCCTTCTCGGTCAACAGCAGCCCGTTGGTGGTCAGGGCGACCTCTTTGATACCGGGAATGTTACTTAGCCGGCTCAAAAAATCGATCACCCCTTTGCGCACCAGCGGCTCGCCGCCGGTCACTCGGACCTTGCGAATCCCCAGCTTGACTGCTGCTTCGACAATCTGCAGAAACTGCTCATAACGCAGAATTTCGCCGCAGCTCTTCTGGACAACCCCGTCCGCAGGCATACAGTAACGGCAGCGCAGGTTGCAACGGTCTGTGATCGATAGGCGTAGATAGTTGATATTCCGTCCGTGATTATCCTGCATCACATCTCTCCGTAGCGAAAATCCAGCGGAATGATTTTGACTTTATCGCCGGCGCTCAGATCCGCTGATCCGATCGGTACGCTCAGCAGCGCGTTCGCCCCCTGTACGCTGCGGGTCTGTCCCGAGCCCTGGCGCTGCGGAACTTCAACCCGGCACTCGCCGTCATGCCAGTGGTAGTGCGCCCAGAGAAATGCCTCTCTTTTGCTACCGCCTTTGACCTCGTGCAGCAAGGCGGCAGGAATCTTTCTGTTCTCTGCCGGCAGACCGGCCAGTATGCGTAATGCCGGCAGCACGAAGAGCTCAAAGGTTGCTGCTGTTGCCGCCGGATTCCCAGGAAGCCCGAAACAGGGTTTTCCGTCCAACAGCCCGAACAGGACCGGTTTTCCAGGCTTGATGGCGACTTTCCAGAACTTACGCTCAAAGCCATGTTGTTGCAGGGTTTGTTGCACCAGATCTTTTTCGCCAACTGAAACACCACCGGTGGACAACAGCAGGTCGGCCAGTTTTGCCTGTTCAATCAACTGATCTAGGTTCTCACTGCGGTCCTCGACGATGCCCAGTGAAGTGACAGTGCAGCCACACTCTCGCAGTCGGGCGCAGAGATATAGCAGGTTTGAATTGACGATCTGCCCCGGACCTAGTTCCTGACCCAACTCGACCAGTTCATCGCCGGTGGAGAAAACCGCGACGTGCGGGCGTGGATAAACTTCAACCTCGGTGACCCCGGCGCTCGCCAGCAGACCGATTGCACCGGCCTGCAGTATGGTGCCGCGTTCGAGCAAAACTTCGTTGGCCCGATACTCTTCTCCTCGATAGCGGACATGTTGTTTCGGCTGCACAGACTTTGCCCAGCGCAGGCTGCTGCCATTTTCGATAGCATCCTCGATCGGAATGACCGTATCGGCACCATCCGGCAAGGGGGCGCCGGTGGTAATCTGGATCGCTTCCCCTGGCTGCAGCGTGTTATCGTAGGGGTGGCCGGCAAAGGAGCTGCCAACAATTTCTAAGCCGTCGGAAGAACTCAGCGCTTGTGATGCAACAGCAAAACCATCCATTGCCGAGTTGTCCCAGCGTGGCATATCCCAATAGGCGCGTGCTGGTGCTGCCAGCACCAGTCCAGCCGCGGCTGAAAGCGGCTGGGTCTGCAGCGGGAGAGTAGAAACTGTCTCTTGAACAATTTTCAATGCATCAACATAAGTCAGCATGGCAACTCCTCACAATTTTCAATTCTTGCTTCACGGGCTTTGAAGACCGCCCAGAAATTTTCACCCGGCTGTGGTTCGCCGAGGGCCAGATAGCCGCGGGTACTGATTTCGGCTACCAATTTATCTTCTTTTTCCAGCGTGATCCGCACCCGGTCGCCTAAGATCACCACATCACGAATTTCACCATAAAGATGATTACGCGGGCTGCCGTCCGGCAGTTCCCGATAGAGAGCGATATCCCACGGCAGTACGGTCATAAACGCCGCGCCGGGAATTACCTGTTTGAAGGGCGCGAGGAATTTCGCTCCGCCCCGGCTGCAAAAAATTAATTTACCGGCCTGTTCACAAACCTCGCCGAGGATGTAGTTGACGCCGACAAAACGGGCCACAAATTCGCTGGCCGGTTCGCGCAGCAGTTGGTGGAAACTTCCCTGTTGAACGATCTTTCCCTGTTCCATTACCGCGACCCGTTTGCGGAAGTAAGCGACTTCTTCGGCATCATGAGTGACCAGCAGAGTAGGGATATTCAACTGGGTCAACACTGTTTGCAGCCAGCGACGGATCTCTCCTCGCGCTGCCGGATCGAGAGCGGCGGTCGGTTCATCCAGTAGCAACAGTTGCGGGTCGGTCGCCAGGGTTCGGGCCAAGGCGACCTTCTGCCGTTCCCCGCCGGAAAGGGTGGTGACGTTGCGCTTGGCCAGATGTTCGATAGCCAGTTTCTCCAGCAACTGCTGAACGCGGTTTTGCCGTGCGCTGCTGGAAACCCGGCGCATTTTCAAACCGAAACCAATGTTGCCGCTGACATCCAGGTGCGGGAACAGCGCCAAATCCTGGAAGACCATACCGATCCGGCGTTTTTCCGACGGTAGATCGATCCGTTTTTCAGCATCAAACAGGCAACGCTCACCGAGCTGGATCTGGCCGGAAGCTGGTTGATTGAGCCCGGCCAGTAGTCGTAACAGACTCGTTTTTCCCGCTCCGTTCGGTCCGAGAAGAACGGTTATGCCAGGCGCAACCGTCAATTCGGCGGCTAACTGGTAGTTGGCCAGCGGATAATTCAGCCGACAGACCAGAATACTCATCGAAGACTCTCGCGAGGTGCCAGCAAATGCACCGTTGCTAGTAACACTAAGGAAATCAGTAGCAGCAGAGCGGCCAGCCCGAAGGCCTGTTGCGGATCGCTTTCAAAAGCGCTGTAAATTGCCAACGACAGAGTTTGGGTGCGGCCGGGAAGGTTGCCGGCAAACAGAATGATCACCCCAAACAGTCCGATCCCTTGCGCCAGCACCATGACGCCTTCGGCAAAAAGACCACGCCGAACCACCGGTAAGGTGACGTGCCAGAAGGTTTGCAGGGGGGTTGCCCCAAGTAGCAGCGCAGCTTCTTCCAACTTTTTATCGATAGCGTCGAACAACACCACGCAACGACGGGCGAAAAAAGGGGTGATGACAAAGACAATTGCCAGCACCACTGCGCCCAAGGTAAAGGGGATACGCAGACCAATCCCGGCCAGCAACTCGCCGAACAGACCACGGCGACCGAAGGCGAGCAGCAACGCCAGTCCGGCGACCACCGGCGGCATCACCATCGGTAGTTCCAGCAGGATTTCCAGGCTGCGGCGGATGCGGCCATTGCAACGGGAGAGTCCGTAAGCGGATGGCAAGCCAATGGAAAAAATCACCGGCAGTGCCAGCAACGATGAGAGCAGGGTGACCCAGAGCGCCTGCAACACCTGAGGGTGGTTAAACAACTGCAGCAATCCGGACGGACTGGCAGCCAAAAGCAGGGCCAGCACCGGCAACAGAATCAAAGTCCCCAGCGCCAAACCACTGGCCAGCAGTAATAGAGTGAACAGACGTGGGCGTTTCACAGCGGACTCCCGGTTAGAAAACCGTGGTGGCGAAAGATATCTGCGGTGGCACTGGTTTGTAAAAAGTTATAGAAACGATCGCTTGCGACAGCACCTCCCCGGACTTTGGCCAGCGGATAAATTACCCGCGGGTTCAGCTTTTCCGGCAAGGGGACGGTGCTCAGTTTATTGCTGGTGATGTCGCTTAAATAGACGAACCCGGCATCGGCTTCGCCGAGCAGCAACTTGGCAACAATCGCTTTCACCCGACTCTCTTCACTGACGATATTTTTTTTGATCCGGGTCACCAGCTCAGGGCCAAAAGCTGCATCTGTTGCCAGTCCGGTAAGTAGTTGATGGGTGTAGTGGCCGATCGGAACCTGCGGGTTGCCGATCACCAGTAGAAGGTTAGGACGGGCCAAGTCAGCGATACTTTTCAGTGGCGGTCGCAGGTCGGCGCGGACAGCCAGCGCCAACCGGTTGCTGAGCAGCGGTTGGACATCAGACACAAGGGCGTTGTTCTGCAATCTGTTCATGACTGTTCGATTGGCGGAAACAAACAGATCGGCCGGGGAGCCCTGTTCAATCTGCATGGCCAGAGTCTGGCTGCCAGCGAAGTTGAGCAACATTTGGTCTTCGGGATATTGCTTTTCGTAGTTTCGGGCGACTTCTGTAAGCACTTCAGTTAGTGACGAGGCCGCGAAAATCGACAGTTCAACCGCTTTGGCTGGCAGCGAGCAGCAGAGTAAAATCAAAAATGCTGGTAATAGCGTCCTAAGCATCAATGAAAAATCTCCTCAAAGCTCTGATCCGCTGCCTGATTGACCTGCTCGCGTAAATTCCGATAGCTACGCAAAAGTTCCTGCGCAGCCAGGGTCAGACGGGTTTCGCCGCCACCTTTACCTCCAGTGCGGCGTTCCAGCAACGTGAAGGGTGCATTCTTTTCCATTGCCTGCAGCTGTGCCCAGACTTTGCGGTAGGATAGCCCCAGCTCTTTGGCGGCGGCGTTGATCGAGCCGCTTCGCTCAATCGTGCTTAGCAGCCGGAAACGACCGTCTCCGAGAAACGGATGGCCATCGAATTCGAGCCAGACTTTGGAGCGGACCCGCATCTCGCTCATGACAGGAATTTCTTGACGATCAGGTCACAAAGTCCAGCGGCATCATTGATGTCGTAAACTGGCACATCCAACTCATGATGACTGTCAGAGGCGACAGCCAACAGTGACGGATCATGTTCTTCTCCGCGGCACAGCAGATGTTCGCTCCGCTCGCGGCGGTGAACTTCGATTTTCGGCATGCTGCTGCGTTTGAAACCTTCAGTCAGAACAATGTCGAGATCCTGACAATATTCAGAAATGGTATCGAGCAGCGCTGGTTCTTGATTTTGATTCTGCTTGACCATCGCCACCTTGGCCGGTGAGGTGATCAGCATGGTGTCGGCGCCCGCCTCAGTCAGTCGCCAGGAATCTTTGCCTTCATGATCGATGCTGAAGCTGTGGGCGTCATGCTTGACGGCGCCTACGCGATAACCGCGGCGTTTCATTTCGAAAATCAGTTTTTCCAACAGGGTGGTTTTTCCGGTGCCGCTCTTGGCGACGATGGACACAACGGGTGGGGTCATCCTTTCCTCCTTGAGCCGGGCCAAATCATCAGGGGTGTTTATGTTGATCAGCGAACGTTGCCAGCCTGTCGGCAACTCCAGGGGATCGAGATAGCGGATGTTGATGCGCTGATAGAAATCGTAGATACGGTACTGATTCTGCTGCAGCATTGCTTCCATCTGCGGCAGACAGTTTTTGTGATAGAGAGCAAAGACTGGTTCGTAGCCGGACGGTGTACGCGGGACCACGGCATCGTAACCGTTACGATAACGTAGTAGTCGTTCGACGATTCGTTGATCGGGGTACGGCATATCGCAGGGGGCGACAAAGATCCAGTCCGTTTTGGCGGCTTTTAAGCCGGTGTAGAGACCACCTAAAGCGCTGCCAGGGTAGATGTCGGGCAGCGCTGGAACGTCTGGTTTTGCCAGATCGGGACGTTCACCGGCAATCAACACAGCAGGGAAATTCTGTTGCAACAACTCCAGTGCTCGTTCGAACATGGTCAGTCTCTGCCAGGAAAGTGCCATCTGTGTTTTGTCTTTGCCCATCCGACGGCTTTTTCCGCCAGCCAACAGCACCCCGGTAACATCTGCAGTTAGTGTTTTCATTTTACCAAGCTGCGAATTCTGCATAACGGTAATCCTGAAAAAATGTAAATAACGAGTTAAAAGTTATCTCTGCTTTTTGCTAAAAGATTATGATCGCCCTTTTTTCTGTATGGAGACGGTCAAAAGGAGCGCAGAGAAAGGTTGAACCGGGATCGGTTCTATTCCTTGTCTCCTGGCCAATGATGCATGCAGTAGATACATTGCTCTATCCCACGGGGGATCGTGTCGCGCAATTTTTCATCTTCTCGCTTGCAGCCACAACGTTTAGGTGCAGGAAACCGATGCAACTTGTTGTCTTTGATAAAATACAACATGGCATTTTCTCCTTTGTTTAAGCATTTTATTGACGAGTATGACGTAGATACTTCTGCTAATTTCCATACTGCGTCTTCGCCCTTAACCAGTTAAACCAGTCAGCCCGCTTTCGTTTCCAGTTCTTTGATCCGCTCACGCAGCTCCTTCTCCCGGGCCTTCTGCGCAGTCGTATCGCGCATGATTGATGCGATGCCGAGCATTTCACCATCATCATTTTTGACCATAACAATGGAGAAATCGCAGAACAGTCGCCGGCCGTCTTTGTGGACTGCGGGGACCGAGAGCAGGTCGTGGCCATACTTGCTGTGGCCACTTTTCATAGTCGCAGCGTAGCCATCGTTATGTCGCTGACGGAGATTCTCGGGGATGATCAGATCTAGTGATTCCCCGATCACTTCCTCCGCGGAATAGCCGAACATCAGCTCTGCCCCCTTGTTCCAGGTCCGGATGACGCTCTGTCGGTCAGCAAACAGGATAGCGTCCGGGGCCTCCTCACAGATGGCTTGGTATATTTTCGTTTTTTGTGTTTTGTTCATTGGTTTACCCCATGCTTACGGATTCTGGATATAGGCGTTCTTACGCGTATAGAACCACCAGTTGAGGACCAGACAAATAAAATAGAAAATCGCAAATCCGTACAGGGCATACTCCGGAGTGGTCGCTTTGATCTGCTCACCAAATACCTGCGGAATGATGAAAGCACCATAGGCAGCGACCGCGGATGTCCAGCCGAGGGCCGGGCCGGCCTGTTCTTTGTCGAAGATCATGGCGATGGACCGGAAGGTCGAGCCATTACCAACGCCGGTGGCCGCAAAAAGGATGATGAACAGCAGCAGAAAGGGGTAGAAATAGCCCTCCGGGGTGGCCGAGGCGTAGGCGGCTTTCATAAAGTAAGCGCAGCCGAGCGCCGAGATGATCATGACAATGGAGACCCACTGGGTGACCAGCGCACCGCCGAGTTTGTCGGCGATTTTACCGCCAACCGGTCGGATCAAAGCGCCGATGAACGGACCCATCCAAGCGAACATCAGGGCACTGGGGCCATTGGGGTTTACCGTGTTGTGCGTTAGCACACCGTCAACCATGAGATGCGAGAAACCGAAAATAACCTTGATCGACAAAGCAAAGGCAGCCGAGTAACCGATAAAGGAACCGAAGGTCATGGTGTAAATGACGGTCATCGCCCAGGTATGTTTATTGTTGAAGATCCGGTACTGCCGCTCCAGGTTGGCGCGCAGCTCCCCACGGGTCAGGTACTTCATGCCGAACACCGTGGCGGCGATGACCAGCGGCAGCACGATCCACTTGCTCAGCAGTCCCAGTCCGACCGGCGCCGGTAGCAGCAGGTAGAGGCCGATACTGGCGGTGACAAAGGCGATCAGCAGCAGCCCGGTGATTTTGCTAAAGGCTTTGGCGGTTGAATCGACATCGGGTGAAACCGTTTCGGTTTTGATGTTGTTCATGCCGAAGAAACCGGCAAATGCCAAGGGGATCAGCAGGACCAGCCAGATGTAACCGGCGTTGTGGATGTAGGTTTCGGTGCCGGCTGGAATCTTGCCGATCAGGGTGCCGCTGGTGTTGATCAGGGTTTGCGGCTTACCACCGAAGAGGCCGAACGTCATCACCAGTGGAATCAGGATCTGCATGGTGGTGACACCGAAATTGCCCAGCCCGGCGTTCAGGCCGAGGGAGGTCCCCTGCACCCGCTTGGGAAAGAAAAAGCTGATGTTGGACATCGACGAAGCGAAGTTGCCGCCGCCGATCCCCGAAAGCAGGGCCAGCAGATAATAAATCTCGATCGGCGTCGCTTTATTCTGCAAGGCGATGCCAGTACCGATGGCCGGAATCATCAACAGTGCGGTGGTAAAGAAGATGGTGTTGCGTCCACCGGCGATCCGGATCAGGAAGGAGCTGGGGATGCGCAGGGTTGCCCCGGTCAGCCCGGCGATCGCCGACAAGGTGAACAGCTGTGACTGGCTGAATGGATAGCCGAGGTTGATCATCTGTACGGTGATGATGCTCCAGTAGAGCCAGACAGCAAAGCCGCAGAGCAGGCTGGGGATGGAAATCCACAGATTACGGGTAGCAATCTTCTTTCCTTCGGTATTCCAGAACTGCTCGTCTTCGACATCCCATTTATTCAGATTGATCGACATGGTCGGCATCCTCTCCTGAAGCTAAGCTTGCTGATTATCGTGTAATTCCATCTTGCGCATATCGGTCGGGTGTTTTTCTTTCATGTATCTGGTGGTCGTCCAGTGCATCCAGAGCAGGCAGACCAGCGACAACAGAAACATGAAGATCCAGCAACTGGTCCAGAGGCCGGTCCATTCCAGCAGGTAACCGAAGATGATCGGGCAGAAGAACCCGCCCAGCCCACCAAGCACCCCAACCATGCCGCCGACCACGCCGACCTCTTCCGGGAAGTAGTCCGGAATCAGCTTGTAGACGGCCGCTTTGCCGATCCCCCAGATGCTACCAAGGAGGATAACGAAGAGGGCAAAGATCCAGACATTGGCTTGGAAAAAAATATGTGTCACGCCTTTGGCCAGCAACTCTTTTTTCTTCACCTGCTGTCCAACCTCGACTGCAGGCTCCTGCCAAGTCTGCTTGCTCGGCAGGATCAGCATTTCTGAATCATAGTTGGCGATTTCCGGCTTTTCCCGCAGTTGATAGACCTTTTCGCCAACGGTAATACGGGTGGTTGTGACTTCATTGACAATGCCACTTCGGACCGCCATGATGCCGCGTCCCGGTGAATAGATATCCATTTTAGGGATAATCACCAGAAAGCTGATCAGCACCGATGCGCCCAGCACCCAGTACATGATGGTCCGCCCGCCGAAGATGTCCGAGAGCCAACCTCCCAGCGCCCGGATCACGCCCGAGGGGAGACTGAAGGCGGAGGCGAAGATTCCGGCGGTCACCAGTGGCAGGTAGTAAACATTGACGAAGTAGGGAACCAGCCACTGAGAGAAGGCGACAAAACAGCCGAAGACCAGGAAATAATAGAGCCCGAACCGCCAGACCCGTACATCCGAGAGGGGACCGAGCATTTCTGTGAAGGTCTTGTTCGAAGACGCCGGTTTTTTGTTGTCGGCAAAAATGAAAAAAATGATCCCCATTCCGGCCAGGATCATGGCGTAATAGACCGGCAGCTCCCGCCACCCCTCAATATTGGCACCATTATTAGTCAGTCGGTTGAGCAGGGTCGGGGCGAACAGGGTGGTTAAAGCCGCCCCGGCGTTTCCGGCACCGAAAATCCCCAGTGCGGTTCCCTGCCGCTTTCGTGGGTACCAGACCGAAGTGAAGGCGATACCGATTGAGAAGCTGACTCCCGCCAGACCGAAGCCAAAACTGCAGAGGGCGAAGCTGGTAAAACTATCGGCCTTTGATAGCAGGAACATGGGGATGGCACAGATCAGCAGCAGGGTGCCGTAGACCGGTTTGCCGCCGAACTTGTCGGTCAGCATTCCAGCGGGAAGGCGAAAAATCGAGCCGGTCAGAACCGGAATCCCCATCAGCCAGCCGATCTCAACCGGTCCCCAGGCGAACACCTGGTTGTCGGCCAGAAAGGTCACCAGCACACCATTGAACATCCAGGCGGCGAAGCAGACGGTAAACGCCAGAGTGTTCAGGAAGAGGATTTTGTGTGATTTACTGGTGGCAACTTCGAGCATCGGCACACCTTTCCGGTTATTTGCTCCGTGCGACTTTCACCTGCGGCGATTAAAAAAGTCCATCAGACCTGTTTGCGTTGTCGATACCAGACCACCAGCTGATAAGGCCGGGCAATATAGGCCAGAGGGATACTGACCACGTGAACCAGTCGTGAAAACGGGAACAGTGCTACCAGGAAAAAGGCGTTGACCGCATGCAGTTTGACAACAAACGGCATACTCGCCAGATAATCGACGTTCGGGCTGAAGGAGACCAGCGACCAGAGCCAGGGCGAAACCGTGTGTACATACCAGAACCCGCCCCAGCGCATACTGATGGCGATAAAGACACCGGTGGCGACCTGAACCAGCAGGGCGACCAGCAGTAGCCAGTCGACTCTGGTTGTTACGGCACTGACCCGATCATTGGCGGCACGGCGGAAAATCAGCACCAGCATGGCGATGCAGGTGACCACACCGAGCACCATCCCCGAGACCTCCAGCAGGTAAAGCCGTCCCGGCGCGCCAAGCAATGTGCCCCAGGCGGCTGGAAAGAGAAAGGCCAGCAGGTGAGCCAGCAAAACCAGCAGGATTGCGTAGTGCCAAGGGACTGAGCCCCAGAACAGCGCTCGGCTCTCCAAAAACTGGGAAGATTGCGATGAGTAGGAGTAGCGGTCGAAACAGTAGCGATAGATACCGACGGCGACCGCCAGCGCAACAGCTACATAAGGGAAGACGCCGAAAAGAATCATGTCGATCATGAGAGTGCTCCTTTTTCCGCGCTGTCTGCGTTCAAGAAACTGTGCAAGGCCGTGAGGACCCCATGATAGGGATGCTCTGCGTTATCCAGACCAGCGATAATCTTTTCCAGCGCCGGCAGCAGACCATCGCTGATCAGCTCATAGCGGCAGCTTTGATCGTTGGTCGTGCCGATAAAGCGCAACATTTCGCCCAGGTGGTCAGGCAATTCAGTCCCGGGGTTGAAATCATGCTCGCGATACAGTTGTTGCATCTTCATCAGAAACATCCCGCGTTTCTGGCTCTCGCCACAGAGCTGATAGCCAACGTAAGGGTGACAGACTGGCTGTAGATCGAAGGTGGCGGTGAACAGTTCTTCGAGCCTGGCCGGTTCGGTCGCCGCCAACAGTTCGACAAACTTTTGCAGTTGTGAAGCCGCCTCCGGTTGATGTTCCATCAGCAGGTTCTGACAGACGGCGGCGGTGCTCTGCGCCTCTGCCGTCGGGTAACTGAGCAGCGTAGAAAAATTGCGACAGATAGCCTGATGGGTTTGCAGATTCGTCATGATTACCACCGCCTTTTCGGAGCTTTGCGGCTGCCGAACCCCATTTCCTGTTTGTAGGCCTCAGGATCCATCCCCGCCTCGATCGCCTGCTCGCGCAGCATCGGCGGAATCACGATCCGTTGCTTGATGCTGGTCAGCGAGGTCATGCGGAAGATCGCTTCGATGGTTTCAGTGCTGAGTCCAGCAATTTCGCGGGCTTTATCGACTTCGGCATTGTCGAGATCACCGACCGTGACGTTGCGCCGCTGAATCCGCACCGCGATCAACTTACGATAGACCGCTTTGATCTCTTCCTCGTTGCCGCCGGCAAACAGACCGGCGAGATATTTCAGCGGCAACCGCGCCTGTTCGAGGCTGGTGAAAAAGTCGTCGGCCAGCTTCTGGACACCCTGTTGCTCTTTCGACAGGATCGGCAACAGCGGCGGCACGTAAAACAACATCGGCAGGGTGCGGAACTCCGGATGCAACGGCAGGGCGATGCCCCACTCCTTGACGAATTTATAGGTCGGCGATTTTCGTGCCGCATCCATGACCGCAGTCGCGATTCCGGCCTTTTTCGCCGCAGCGATCACCTCTGGATCAAATGGATCGAGGATCATCTCTCGCTGGGCTGCCGCCAGTTCCTTATCTTCGAGTTTGGCGACCGCTTCGATACGGTCGGCATCGTAGAGCAGCACCCCGAGATAACGGATGCGGCCGACGCAGGAATGGAAGCAGCCTGGGGCCTCACCCGCTTCCTGACGCGGGTAACAGAGGATGCACTTTTCCGACTTGCCAGTGCTCCAGCCGTAATAGGTTTTTTTGTAGGGGCAGGCCGAAACGCACATCCGCCAGCCGCGGCATTTGTCCTGGCTGATCAGGACGATGCCGTCTTCGCCGCGCTTGTAGATGGCGCCGGACGGACAACCGGCCACGCAGCCGGCGTTGAGGCAGTGGTTGCAGATACGCGGCAGATAGAACATGACCATCTTCTCGATGGCGAACATCTGCTGCTGCTCTTCTTCACTCAGTTGCACCACGCCCGGATCGTTGGCGGCATAGATGTTCGAACCGGAGAGATCATCATCCCAGTTCGGTCCTGCTTCGATCTTCATCGGCTTGCCGCTGACCATCGACACCGGTCTGGCAGTTGGTTGATCATCGCCGGCCGGGGCGTTGGTCAGATCCTGGTATTTGAAGGTGAAGGGTTCATAGTAGTCGTCCATGGTCGGCAGATCGGGATTGTGGAAAATCCTGCCGAGCAAGGCCGATTTATTACCCATCTTCAACTGCAGGTCAGAACCGGCTTTCTCCCAGCCGCCCTTGTATTGTTTTTGATCTTCCCACTTGGTCGGATAACCGGTTCCGGGTTTGGTTTCAACATTATTCCACCACATGTATTCAGCACCTTTTCGGTCGGTCCAGATATTCTTGCAGGCGATGCTGCAGGTGTGGCAGCCGATACATTTATCGAGATGAAAAACCGAGGATACCTGTGCACGTATATTCATAGTCGTCGCTCCTTGATTCCGTGCCGGAATTACCAGCTCGGTTCCCCTTTGAGTTTGCGGGCCAAGATAAAGGTGTCGCGGTTGGCACCGGTCGGCCCCCAGTAGTTCCAGCCGTAGGTAAACTGACCGTAACCGCCGAGCATAAGGTTCGGCTTGAGACGGATCCGATTAAGGCTGTTATGACCACCGGCGCGCTTGTTGCCACGCAACGGTGACTTGGGAACCCCGATAGTGCGCTCCGGGGCATGGTAGAGAAGCGAGATCCCCCGTGGTAGCCTGGCGCTGACCACTGCCCGGGTTACGACTACGCCGTGATCGTTGTAAACCTCGACCCAGTCGTTATCGACAACACCGATCTGCGCGGCATCCTGATCGTTGATCCAGAAGGGGTGACAGCCGCGAGACAGGGTCAGCATCCGGTGGTTGTCGCCATAGGTTGAGTGAATGCCCCATTTGCCGTGCGGAGTCAGGTAGTTGAGCATGATGCTCTGCTCATCCGATTCACTGACGATCAGATCCTGCAGTGAACTGGGATCTGGCTTGGTTTTGTAGGTCGGCAGATGTTCGCCGTAAGCAATATAGCCTTCATGGTCCAGATAGAAATGCTGCCGGCCGGTCAGGGTCCGCCAGGGGACCAGCCGGTCAACATTGAGACTGTAGGCCGCATAGGCGCGACCATTATTGGTCAGGCCGCTCCAGCAGGGGCTGGTCAGCAGCCGTTTCGGTTGCCGGTCCAGCTCGGCAAAAGTGGTACGCACGGCGCGGGTATCGGCGGCCAGATCGACTAGCGGCAGGCCAACCTTTTCTTCTTTCACCTTAAAGGCGCGATAAGCCAACTCGCCGTTGGTTTCGGGGGCCAGCTGCAGAATCACGTTGGCTGCGTCCTTGGCATTGTCCAGCGACGGATAGGTCTTGCCGCCCCAGGTTTCCGTCGGGTTGGTTTCAATCAACTGGTCGTAAAAATCCTCGATCTGCCAGGCCAGGCCATGGGCGCCGATGCCGTTGGCGCGTGCGCCGGGACCGAAGGAAATAAAGCGTTTGTAAAGGTTGACATAGTCCCTTTCAACGACCGCCAGTCCGGGCATGGTTTTGCCGGGGATCGCCTCGCACTCGCCTTTGCTCCAGTCCTTGATTTCCGGCTGGGCCATCTCCGCCGGGGTGTCGTGAGCAAGGGGGACCGAGACGATGTCGCGGACCGTTTCCGGCAGATGAGATTCCGCCAGCTGACTGACCTTTTTTGCCAGATCTTTGAAGATATTCCAGTCGCTCTTCGATTCCCAGCAGGGCGGCACCGCCTCCTGTAGTGGGTGGATGAAGGAGTGCATGTCGGTGGTGTTCAGATCGTCCTTTTCGTACCAGGTTGCCGTCGGCAACACGATATCGGAGTAGACCGCCGAGGTGTCCATGCGGAAGTTGATGTCGACGATCAGGTCGAGCTTGCCCTCCGGGGCCTCTTTATGCCAGACCACCTCTTTGACGGAGTCTTCAGCGGTTTCCGGGGCAACGGTACTGGAATGGGTCCCGAGATAATGCTTGAGGAAATATTCGTGCCCCTTGGCGCTCGACATCAGGGCGTTGCCACGCCAGATAAACCAGACCCGGGGCCAGTTTTCTGGAGCATCCGGATCTTCTACGGCAAACTTCATCTGTTTGGATTTCAGCTGATCAACTGTCCAGTCGATAATTTCCTGGTTGTTTTTCGCTCCAGAAGCCTCGGCCTGCTTGACCGCCTCGGTCGGACTGCGATCGAACTGCGGGTAAAACGGCAGCCAGCCGCTGCGCACCGCTCGGACCTGCTGATCCATGGTGTGCCCCGTGGTCATTTTGTTATTCTCGGCGACCGCGTTGACCCGCATCTCATCAGCGGTGCGCTCATAGCGCCACTGATCACTGTGGACATAATGGAAGGATGGCGTGTTCTGGAAGCGGGGCGGCTTCGACCAGTCGAGAGCCCCCATGATCGTCGCCCAGGGGGCGACCGGGGCCAGTTTTTCCTGACCGACATAATGGTTGAGCCCGCCGCCGTTCTTACCGACACAGCCGCACAACATCAGGGCGGCGATGCCAGCACGATAGAGCAGATTGGCGTGGTACCAGTGGTTGACGCCGGCACCGATGATGATCGAGCATTTACCTTCGGTGGTTTCCGCGGTCGAAGCCCACTCACGAGCGAACTGAATCACGTTTGCACGGTCGATACCGGTAAACTTTTCCTGCCAGGCCGGAGTGTAAGCCCGCTGCTCATCATCATAGTTCTTCGGATAATCGCCAGAGAGACCGCGATTGACACCGAATTGCGCCATCAGCAGGTCAAAAACGGTGGTGACAGCAACCCGACCATCAATGGTTTCCAAGTACTGCACCGGCACTCCCCGCTTCACGCGGCTTTCACTGGAAAAATCATCAAAGCTGACCTGAAGAACTTCGGCATGCTTATCCAGCAGCGACAGGGCTGGTGAAATATCGCTGCCATCCTTCCCGTCCTTCATCTGCAGGTTCCATTCACCTTTTTTCTGTTGCCAGCGGAAACCGAGGGTGCCGAGCGGCATTTTGGGCTGCTGTTGGCTTTCATCCCAGACCAGGTATTTGAAGCCGCTGTTCTCTTCATCCCGGTAGGCCTCGGTACTAGCTGCAGTCGCCATCCGGCCTGCTTGATAAACGCCATCCTTTTCCGTTAATTGAACCAGAAACGGTGTATCGGTAAATCGTTTCAGGTAATCGATGAAATAGGGTGTTTTCGCCTGATGATGAAACTCGCTGAGGATGACATGGTTGACTGCCATCCAGAAGGCGCCATCCTGACCGGCATGAGTCGGGAGCCACCAGTCTGCGTGTTTCGAGGTCATGCTGAAGTCGGGAGAAAGGACAGTCACCTTGGAACCGTTATGACGCGCCTCCACCAGGAAATGAGCGTCCGGGGTGCGGGTCATGTTGACGTTGGAGCCCATGACGGCGATGTACTTGCTGTTGTACCAGTCGGCGCTTTCCGATACGTCGGTCTGCTCACCCCAAACCTCCGGGGAGGCGTTCGGTAGATCGCAGTACCAGTCGTAAAAACTCAAGTTGACGCCGCCCAGCAGCTGCATGAAGCGGGAGCCGCCGGCGAAGCTGAGCATCGACATGGCCGGAATCGGCGAAAAACCGATCAAACGGTCGGCGCCATGTTTTTTAATGGTGTAGATGGTCGAAGCGGCGATGATCTCTTCGACCTCATCCCAGCTGGCGCGGCGAAATCCGCCTTTGCCCCGGGCTTTCTGATAACTTTTACGCTGGATTGGGTCTTCCATGATCGAGGCCCAGGCGGCAACCGGATCTTCGTGTTTTGCCTTGGCGGCCCGCCAGAGATCAACAAGAATGCCGCGCACGGTCGGGTACTTGACCCGCAAAGGGCTGTAGAGGTACCAGGAGAAGGAGATGCCCCGCTGGCAGCCACGCGGTTCGTAGGGCGGAATACCATCTTCGAGCGGTGGATAATCGGTCGCTTGAAGTTCCCAACCGACGATGCCATCCTTGACATGGACGTTCCAGGAGCAGCTGCCGGTGCAGTTGACGCCGTGGGTACTGCGCACCACCTTGTCGCACTGGTTGCGGTTACGGTAGAATTCTTCCCACGCCCTGGCCTGAGGATCGATAAGATTTTTAATCCAACTCATTGCAGCCCACCTTTGTTTATGAGGTTACGTTGGCGGTCGATCAGCGGTTGTCGCGTCGCACGCATGCGTCTTTTACCAATCAGGAAGGTCAAACCCAGCAGGACAATCAAGCCGATAAGGACCTGTTGGGCTAGTTTTCCTGTCTCCGGAGTCGCTGATAATTGCGAGGCTTGTTTCAGGAACGCAAGCAGGTCGGCTCGCTCTGTTTCATTTAGCGGACGGGTGCTGTAAATGGCTTCCATACTCGGAAATGCCAGTGACTGCAGGACTCCCTCGACGCCATCAGGCCCGTAATTATCGTAGAGCGTACTGAGATCCGGACCGTAATTGGCACCAGCTGACAGGCCGAAACCCGACAAGTTGTGGCAAGCCAGGCAGGGAGCTCCTCCAAGTTCGAAGGCCATGCTGCCGACAAAGAGTTCTTTGCCGCGCCCTGCATCATCGGTCGCAGCTGCCAATGAAATGGGGAGAAAAAGGAAAAGCGCCAAAACAGCCGAACACAAACAGCACCACCTGTTTACCGACATAATCGCTCCTTATTCAAAACGCTGATGTTATGACTTTTCAACTTGTGGCGGGATAGCAACGCCGATAACAAAAAATAATGAATATTTCAAATTCAGCTGCTCTAGTCAAAAGCAGCTTTCAATTGCAAATTTTGCTGAGCAGCCCCCGCTCACCTTACTTTTTATAATTGCAGAGAGGAGGGATAATGTTCCTGATTAGTATACTAGGTATTTTTAGATTGCCAGGACTTGACCTAAGTCAAATGCTGTTCTATTTTCGCTTTTTTTGGGTTTGAGCCGTTTAAAAAATCGCTACTTCCAACAAGTACCTGACAAAAATAATCAGCTTTTGACCCAGGTCATGTTTTCAGAGGTTATCTTCCCCTATAGTCAGGCCATAACAAACGCAAGCAACAGGAGAAGAACATGAAACTTCCAGACGGCATCGGCGATCAGCCGATCAATAAAACCATCGAACAGCACCCCTTTATCGGCGAACTGCTGGGTAAATATGACGTCGGTTGCGTTACCTGCGGCGTCGGCATCTGCCTGGTCAATGACGTGGTCAGTATCCATGCCCTCGGTGATGAGATCGAAGCGGAAATCGAAAAAGAAATCCTCACATACTTAGAGAAAATAGGAGCATAAATCATGTCAAATCTCGCTTGTGGCTGTCCTGGTTCCCAGGTACGTACCGTGGAAAAGAAGGAAAATAGCGATAACTCTCAGACCGGCCGGATCGGTTCGGAACTGCGTCAGTGGCCAACCCAGTTACACCTGGTGCCGCCTTCAGCTCCTTACCTGCAGAACGCGCACTTGTTGATCGCTGCTGACTGTGCCCCCTTCGCTTACGCAGAATTCCACCGTGACTTCATCAAGGGGAAGGTGCTGGTCAACGCCTGCCCGAAGCTGGACGATACCAGCCCCTACGTCGATAAACTGGCAGCAATGATCAGTCAGAATGATATCCAGTCGGTGACAGTGACCATCATGGAAGTTCCTTGCTGTGGTGGCTTGAGAATGTTTGCTCAGCAGGCGATCGCCCAGTCGGGCAAGGATGTGCCGCTGGAGATCGTAGTGATCGGCGTCGACGGCGAGAGGAGAAACTGATGAAAACCAATGTCACCCAGGTGATGAGCGACGAGCACCAGCTGATCCTGCGGATGATCACCTTGGTGGAGCAGAACACCGAGCTGATGGGGCAGGGCAAATTCCGCAACTGGCAGTTCTTTCTTGATGCGGTCGACTTCATCCGCAACTATGCCGACCGCTTCCATCACGCCAAGGAAGAGGACGTGCTGTTCGTCGAGCTGGTGAAAAACGGCATGCCGGCAAAACAGTCGCCGATCGAGGCGATGCAGATGGAACATGAGCAGGGACGGGCCTTCGTCCGTGGTCTGGAAGAGGCAGCGCAGAAGGCATTGGCCGGCGAACCGGGGCAGATTCCGCTGATCGCTGAAAATGCCAGGGGCTATGCCGGGCTGCTACGCGGTCACATCGACAAGGAAGACACCATCCTCTATCCGCTGGCAGAGCGGGTTCTGCCGGAAGATGTGCGTGAAAGGATGTTAGCCGCCTACGATCAGGCAGAAGAACAGACCCCAGGGTTGGAAGAGAGATATTGCCAGCTGGTGGAGGCTTACGAGCGACAACAGTGATTTTCATTGTCTGTTGACCCAGGTCAAATGTTTTCTTCAAAAGCTATGGGATAATCTCTTACAAAGATTGAATACTCACTGATTGAGGTTACAGTTAAAAACCAATCACTTTTAAAACGGAATGAAAGGAGCACATTTCATGAGCATGTTTTGTTTTCAATGTCAGGAAGCTGCGAAGGGGACCGGTTGTAATATTGCTGGGGTTTGCGGCAAAAAAGAGGATACCGCGAATCTGCAGGATCTGCTGGTTTTCTCTCTGAAAGGTTTATCTGTTGTTGCTGATGAAGCAAAAAAGCAAGGGAAACTCGATAACAGCATTGGCCTCTTTATCG
>NZ_FQZT01000002.1 GCF_900142125.1 Malonomonas rubra DSM 5091 | reverse complement strand
TCTCGGATCATTTTCTGAACCAGTTGAAGTTCTGGGGAATCACTCCCAGCTTCGCATTTGTCGCGGAACCCCAGACCAACGGGGTTGCCGAACGTTTTAACCGAACTTTGAAAGAGCAAGCCATCTACGGCCGGGTGTTCCGAACCGTAGAGGATGTCCGCGAAGCCGTAGGGGCCTTCGTGGATCTTTACAACCGTGAGTGGCGCGTTGAGAAAAACGACTTCAAAGCGCCCTCGGAAATTCGTCATGACTGGCAAGAAAATCGTCAGGCGGCGTAAGCCAAACTTGTGTCCAGGGGACCGGTTCCGCTACAGTCTGCAATCACCCCCACCCCAGCCCTCCCCCCTCGAGGGGGAGGGAGTTTTATAGGCTCCGAAAAAATGAAAACAGTCGGACTGATCACCGAATATAACCCCTTCCATAACGGTCACCTGCACCATCTGCAGGAAAGTCTGCGTTCGACCGATTCGGATATTGCCGTCGCGGTCATGAGTGGCCATTTTCTGCAGCGGGGCGAACCGGCATTGATCGATAAATGGAGTCGGGCCGAGATGGCGCTGGCTGCCGGTGTCGATGTCGTGGTTGAGTTGCCACTCCCCTGGGCCTGCAGCAGCGCACCCGATTTTGCCCGTGGAGCGGTACAGGCGCTCAATGCCCTTGGTGGGATTGATACCCTCTGTTTCGGTAGCGAAGTGGGTGACCTTCAGGTTTTACAGCAGTGTGCAGAGGTGCTGCTGCGGAAGGAATACGAGCTGTCTCGAGAAACCTCCCGACTGCTGCGAAGCGGCATCAACTATCCCCAGGCGCGGCAACAGGTGATGGCGGAATGGTTGCCAGACAGTTTTGACCGTGCAGCACTGGCGGCACCGAATAATATTCTCGGTATCGAATATCTCAAAGCTTTACGCCAAACTGAGAGCAGCATCGTCCCTTCGACCATTCAACGTATCGGGGCCGGTTTCCACGACACGATCGTCGGAGAACGGAACATTGCCAGCGCTACCGGGATTCGGAAATTGCTGGCTGCTGGAGAACCGGTCACCGCATTGATACCGCCGGCAGCGCAGAAGCCCTTGCTGGCGGTGTTGCAAAGCGGAATGTCGTTTTCATCGGATCGCTATCTTCTTTTGCTATTAGGCCAGATTCTCCGCGCTCCCAGTGAATTGAGCACGACCTGGCTGGTCGAAAGCGGCATAGAAAACCGTCTGCTGACAGTTTCAGGACAAGCGGAATCACTAGAGGCGCTGATCGATGGCATTAAGTCCCGCCAACTGACGCGTACCCGCATTCAGCGTATGCTTGTGGCGATTTTGCTCGGGCTCAAACAGGAAGAAGTGGTCGCTTTGCTTTCGACAGCGCCGCATTACCTGCATGTTTTGGCGATCAGCACCAGCGGGCAGGAGTTTTTGGCGAGTCGCCGAAAACAGGGGCAATTACCTTTGATCCAGAACTTTTCTCGGGTTTATTCTACTTTGAAGCGTTATTATGATCAGGACTCACCGGCATATCGGCGGGCATTTCAACAGCTCGACCTGGAACTGCGTGCGACCCGAATTTATACGCTGCTGATGAGGCAGTTCCAGCAGCAAGAACGTAGCCGAGATTTTTATATGCCGGTGCTCCGGAACGAAGAACCCCTGGGGGGCAAGTGATGACGCAGACGCAGATAACTCGCACAACAAAAATAGAGAAGTTGATCGAAATTAAAGAAGATGCTGTCGCATTTCTGTTCGAGCACAATATCCGCTGCATCCGTTGTGGCGAACCGATCTGGGATACGATCGAGGAGGCCGCGCGCAAAAAGGATTATAACGAGGCTGAGATCGATGCGCTGATTGTTGCCTTGAACGAACTGCCGTAACCTGCAGGAGGGTTACTGCCAGATAGCCAGCCTCCGGCGCTGGACAACGGCAAACCGAACAATAATCCGCTCCGAGTCGTAATTACTGCTGATTCCCAGCAGGTCGTAAATCCCGCCATAGCGAATATCACCACCAGCGAGGGCTCGACGGCTGCCGTCGCTCATGATCATGTAGCCGTCAAAATGGGTCCAGATTTTCTGCTGACCCCAGCCCCGTTCCTGGCCGATGCGCAAGTGCAGGTCGGCCGGGATGCAGACCAGTTTGAAATCGAGTGGGTCAAGGCCCACCTGATCGCGCAGCAGGGCAGCCCCTTTCTCCTGTAGAATTATTTCGATCTGTACGCGGTCGAGCTGGTTACGCTGCTTGATACCGAGCGCATCGAGCAGACCTGACGACGGCAGGGAGGTACCTTCTTCCGGTTCCGGAAAGCTCTCAACGAGAACATCCTCGGCGGCCATGTTCGGCAGAAATCGGACCCCGCAGGAGTTGATAAAGGGGTGAACGGCGAACAACTGAATTCTGGACTTCAGCGCCTCGGGAAGTTCTTTAGGCAGATGCAGGTCGGGAACCTGTAAAACGTTGTGATGGTTGCCCTGCAGATCGGAATAGGTCGGGTGCCAGGCGAAGCGACAATATGGACTGTATTCTTCTTTGCGCGAGGGGACTGTGACCAGCTCAAGACCAAGAGAAGCAGCATTTTTCAGCACCTGCTCGGAGAATGAAACCTTGTATGCCTCAGCTATTTTGTGGACCCCGCCCAATAAATCTGATGCGACGGCCTGTTCCTGATCTCCCGAGATATGTGCCAGCTTCTTCGCCAATTCCGCCAACTGGTCCATGTTATTATGGGCCAGCGCTTCAGCTGCCTCTTCCGCCAGGGTATCTTCAGACAGAGTTGCTGACGTGCTCATGCTGTCGGCACTGATCGCCAGGGCAGTGAAAACTGACAGGCGGTCGGCGTAAAATTTTTGCCAGTCGCTATCCAGCTTGGACAGGGCTTTGAGACTGTCAAGCGCATCATCGCGTAGCTTAGGCAGGCTTTTGGACGAGAAACCGGCAATATGATGCATCCCCGGCGAAAACGGATCGATCGGTGTCTCCTGGTGGTCGTAAATTTTGCCGGCAAAGTCTTCCAGCTCTATTTTGCTCTCAATCTCTGTCTGCAACGTTTTATAAAGTTCGCTTAGTTCTTCGACCTTAGACCAGTCGCTCTGGTTCATCGCGTTGCGGATTTGATTGGGTAGGCTGGCTTCCCTCGTCCGCATCCGTTTGATTTTCTGGTATTCGTCTTTGGAAAACTGCTGATTGAGATAGAATTCCGCTCGTTGCAGGTAAAGGTCGCGATAGAGCGTGTCTATTCGTCCCAGGGTAAGCAGATGAGGAAGCAGGTTGTTCAGGGTGTCAATCGGTTTATGGGGGCTCATGGTGACTCTCTTTCTCTGTCGAGATAGCGGCAGTCTTACTAAACGTTAGCTCAGGACCGGGAAATGACAAGTGGCGGACAGCCAGGAGAAAATTTGACTATCTTCAAGTGAGCGATAAAGTTGATATAACGGCTCTTTTTGACTCCAAGGGAGCTTCCGGATATGCGCAATCGCTACGCTGAAAGATGCAATTTCAAGCTATTCGTGCTGATTCTTTTTCTGGCTCAGGCGTTAGTTTCACTTGCCGGCTGTCAAGGTCAGGATGAGACATATTTCCAGGGCTACGCTGAAGGGGATTTTGTCCTGGTTGCGGCGCCACTGGCCGGGCAACTGGAGACGCTGGCCGTACGTAAAGGGGATCAGGTCGAGCAGGGCGCGGAATTGTTTGTGCTTGAACATGCCCGTGAAAAGACAGCAGTCGCTATTGCCGAGCAGGACCTGCTACGTGCGCAGAGTCAATTAGCTGATTTGCGCAAAGGACAAAGGCCGAGCGAGTTGCAGGCACTGGCGGCTCAGTTGGAAAAAGCCCGTGCTGCTCTCGAACTGTCAGAAAAAGAATTTGCCCGCCGGCAACGGCTGGTCGAAACCAATAGTGTTTCGGTCGAGGCATTTGAACGTGCCCGGACGACTTACCTGCGAGACCAGGCTGCGCTGGCTGAACTGCGCGCCGCTTACAAAACCGCTGAGCTGGGCGCCCGCAGTGACGCTGTTGCTGCCGCACAAGCCGCACTGGAAGCGGTACGAGGTCAAGTTGAGCAGGCTCGTTGGGCGCTTGAGCAAAAAAGCCAGAGAGCCCCGCAGTCGGCGCTGGTGGAAGACACTTTCTACCGCCCGGGCGAGTTTGTTCCGGCCGGCTACCCGGTCGTCAGCCTACTGCCGCCGGGGAATATCAAGCTGCGCTTTTTTGTCCCGGAGCCGTTGTTCGGCAGGCTGCAACTTGGCCAGAAAGTCGTCGTTTCTTTCGATGGCAGCGATGGCCCGCTGCCCGCAGTCATTTCCTTTATTTCTTCCCAGGCCGAATATACCCCACCGGTCATTTTCAGCCGTGAGACCCGTGCCAAACTGGTATTCATGATCGAAGCCCGGCCAGATCCATCTGTGGCCTCGCAGTTGCATCCTGGCCAGCCGGTCGATGTGGCGCTGGAGTCGCCTGATGAATAATTCCGCTCCGGTCATCGAGGTCGAGGGGATATCCAAAATTTTTTCCGGAAAAACGGTTGTCAACCGCCTTTCATTACAGGTCGAGCGGGGTGAAATCTTCGGTTTTCTCGGCCCGAACGGGAGTGGCAAGACTACGTTTTTGCGCATGCTCTGCGGGCTATTACGGCCCGATGCGGGAGGCGGTCGCTGTCTCGGGTACGACCTGCTGAGTGAGGTCGAGAAGATCCGTTCGCGCATCGGGTACATGGCTCAGCACTTCAGCCTCTACGACGACCTCAGCGTGCGGGAAAACCTTGATTTCATGGCGCGAATTTATGCTGTTCCAAAGCGGCGACAGGTGGTGGCTGAAACAATCGAACAGATGGGACTGGAGCCGTTTGCCGGGCAACTGGCTGGAACTCTCTCCGGTGGCTGGAAACAACGATTGGCACTGGCCGCCTGTCTGCTGCATCAGCCGGAGCTGTTGCTGTTGGACGAGCCGACTGCCGGGGTTGACCCGATGGCGCGGCGGGATTTCTGGGAGCAGGTTTATGCTCTGACCGCACAGGGGATCAGCGCTCTGATCAGTACTCACTACATGGACGAAGCGGAGCGCTGCAACCGGGTGGCCTACCTGGCCTATGGTGACCTGCTGACGGCAGGGACCGCCGAGGAGGTGGTCAGCCGTTCCGGGCTGTCAACCTGGGCTGCTTCCGGGCTAGATATTCAAGAACTGGCAGCAAGACTCAAGGGCGTGCCGGGAATCGAATTGACCATTCCCTTTGGAAATAATCTACATATTTGCGGGACCGATTCCGGCCAGCTGGAGCAAAGCTTACGGCCTTTTATGAGTGATGAGAGGTTCCGTTGGCAGAAGCAGGAAACCGGTTTAGAAGAAGTGTTCATCAGCCTGATGAACCGTCAGGCAAGGGGGGGCGATGGTTCTCACTAACGCAAGATTCTCCCTGCGTCGCTTCTGGGCGATGATCTGCAAGGAATTTTTGCAGATGCGCCGCGACCGGATCACTTTCGCCATGTTGCTCGGCATTCCGGTGATGCAGATGGTGCTGTTCGGCTACGCCATCAACTCCGATCCCCGGCATCTACCGACGGCGATCCTCTCTGCTGATAACAGCGTCTTTTCCCGTCGCATCGTGGCAGCTATGCAGAGCAGCAGTTATTTTGACCTGGTTCGAACAGTCGACAGCGAGGCGGAAGCGAAACGGGTGATCGATAACGGTGAGGTACAGTTTGTCTTGAGCATTCCTCAGCAGTTTTCCAGCAAACTTGTCCGCGGGAAACAGCCGGCTTTACTGCTCACGGCCGATGCTACCGATCCGGCAGCGACCAGCAGCGCCCTGTCCGCTTTTCGCTATTTCGCCGCTGAGGCTTTAGCTGGTGAATTTCGCGGACCACTCAGTTATCTGCAGCGGCAGGGCGCGCCGTTGCAGGTCATTGTCCACCCGCGTTTCAATCCCGAAGCGAACACCCGTTACAACATCGTCCCGGGCCTGATCGGGGTTGTGCTGACGATGACCCTGGTGATCATTACTTCACTGGCGATGACGCGGGAGCGGGAGCGAGGCACCATGGAGAACCTGCTCTCCACGCCGGTACGGCCGCTTGAGGTGATGCTCGGCAAGATCATTCCCTACATCATCGTCGGCTATCTGCAGATGGGGTTCGTCCTGTTGGCGGCGCATTTTCTGTTCGAGGTGCCGCTAAGCGGAAATGTTCTGTTGCTGTTGGTGGTTTCGCTGTTGTTTATTGTCGCCAACCTTGGGGTTGGCCTGACCTTTTCGACGCTGGCGCGCAAGCAGCTGCAGGCTGTGCAGATGGCCATCTTCTTCTTCCTGCCGTCGATACTGCTGTCCGGATTTATGTTTCCGTTTCGCGGTATGCCGCGCTGGGCGCAGTGGATCGGGGAGATGTTGCCGTTGACCCACTACTTGCGTATTGTGCGTGGAATTCTGCTGAAAGGGAACGGATTGGCCGAGATTCTACCGAACCTCTGGCCAATCGCACTCTTTTTGTTGGTTTCTTTATCGATCGGTCTGAAGCGGTTTCGCAAAACCATCGATTGAACTGCGCGCTGTTTATTTCTCTTCAACAATCAAATTCGGTAGTTCATTGCTGTCATCATCTTTGATCGGGAAGTTTTCCTGCAGCAATTCGCCGCAACGTTCGACTGCATTGCAAACCGCTGCGCAGGCATCATCAGATTTCAGCCCTGCGGTGATGATTTCGACAATCTCCTCCCAAGTGTGCTCCGGAACCTTGGCGTTAATCCCGCTATCGGCCAGCACCTGTACACGATGTTCGAACAGTGAAATCAGGATCAGGATGCCGGTTTTGTCGCGGGTTTCGTGTAGGCCCTGTTCGACAAAACTGACCAATGCTTTCTCACGAACTTCAACATCCAGCTCTTCCGGGTTGATGAGCTTTCTCTTGAGGTCAGGGAGGCGGCGAATCAGTTGCTGAAAAAGAAAGAAACTGATCATAAACACCGGCAGAAACCACCAGATCGACTCGCCGCCGAACGCCCAGCTGACCAGCAGCCCGACCGCCAGACCCAGTGTGCCGCCGCCAATCAATTCGGCGCGCGGGTAATCGTAGGATTCGTCGACCACCATCGGCACAATCTCACCGCTGGTTTTCGCTTCTGCCGCTTTGACTGCGGTTTCTATTCTCTGCTGTTCTTCTTGCGTGAAGAATTCGCTTGCTGTTTTCATATTACCAACCTCCAGAGGCGCCACCGCCTCCTCCTCCGCCACCGCCACCGGAGAACCCTCCGCCGCCGCCGAAACCGCCGCCACCGCCCATGAATGGGCCACCGACGTAGAAGCCGCCGCGTCGGTATCCGCGCCGCCGACCGCC
The DNA here is from genome assembly GCF_900142125.1 of Malonomonas rubra DSM 5091. Classification (GTDB taxonomy): domain Bacteria; phylum Desulfobacterota; class Desulfuromonadia; order Desulfuromonadales; family Geopsychrobacteraceae; genus Malonomonas; species Malonomonas rubra. The sequence goes on along the minus strand of NZ_FQZT01000002.1, from coordinate 470,532 downwards.
GAGTCGGGCCAGCAACGGGCCACCGAAAAACAGCAGCGGTAGGATGAAGCCGAAGGGGCTGCTCTCTTTCTTTTTGCTGTTGGTGCGACCGGTGCCGGTGTATTCGCCGCGAACCGCTTCCGCCATGCCGACAACTCCGGCAATGATGCCACCGTCGAAGTCTCCCTGCTTGAAACGTGGAGAAACCTCGTTGTCGATAATACGGCCGGCGAGCAGGTCGGTCAGGCGACCTTCCAGCCCGTAGCCGACTTCGATGCGGATTTTCCGCTCCGCTTTGGCGACCAGCAGCAGCGCGCCGTTGTCTTTCTCTTCCTGACCGACGCCCCAGTTCTCCAGCACGCGCAGGGCATAATCTTCCAGCGCTTCGTTCTCCAGCGTCGGAATGGTCAGAACGACAATCTGCGTTGAATCGCTCTTTTCGAAATCACGCAGGAACTGCTCGAGCTTCAGCCGGGTAGTCTGCTGCAGCAAGCCGGCGTTGTCGTTGACATAGCCTTTAGCGCTGGGAATATCGAGTGCTGCTGCCGGAGTGCAAAGCAGAACCAGCAACAGGACGATGCCGAAAAGATGTCGCATCAGAACGTCACTTTCGGTGCGTTTTCAGCACCGGCATCAGCCTTGAACGGCTCCTTGCGTTCCAGGTTGAGCAGGAAGTTGTTGGTCAGGCTGTTGGGGAAAGTGCGGATCGATGTATTGAAGGTCTGTACCGCAGCGTTGTAGCGCTGACGAGCGACGTTGATGCGGTTCTCAGTGCCTTCCAGCTGATGCTGCAGGTCACGGAAGTTGGCGCTCGCCTTCAGGTCGGGATAACGTTCGGCGACCACCAGCAAACGGGAAAGGGCCCCGGACAGTTCACCTTGAGCCTGCTGGAACTGCTGCATGGCCGCGACATCACCCAGCTTGTCGGCGGAGATGTTCATTTGGCCAACCTTGGCGCGGGCGTTGGTGACACCCATCAGTGTTTCTTTTTCGTGTGCAGCGTAAGCCTTGATTGTCTCTACGAGATTAGGGATCAGGTCGGCACGGCGCTGATAGGTCGCTTCGACATCAGCCCAGGCCGCAAAGACCGCCTCCTCGTTTTTCTGGATCTGGTTGTAGCCGCAGCCGTTGAGCAACAAGAGCGCGGCGAGCAGGGTCATCAATAGACGGATATGCATGAGTGTTCCTCCTGAAGTGATTAAATTTATGACCGGCAGTTTAGCATAAAGCGGCGCGCTAATGAGAGTCTTTCTCCGGCAATTGCGGCGGCCGCGGCGCTTTGTCGAGCTGATCGATTTTATCGATATCTTTGCTGCTGCCGGCGCCCAGATCTTTGAATTTGCGCGCGGTGACCAGAACCCGGCTGTCGAGGGAGGCGATGCCTTTGTTGTAACTGTCGACAGCGCGTTCCAGCCCTTTGCCCATGCTGCTGAAATGACCGGTGAGAGTGGCCAGTCGGTCGTAAAGTTCGCGACCGAGCTGACTGATTTCGACGGCGTTTTCCGCCAATTGTTCCTGCCGCCAGCCGTAAGCAACGGAGCGCAGCAGGGCGATCAGGGTGGTGGGGGTTGCGAGCAGGACTTTCTGATCGACGCCTGCTTCGATCAGTCCCGGATCCTGATTCAATGCTGCAGAGAAGAAGGTTTCTCCCGGCAGGAAGAGGACGACAAACTCCGGCGTCGGCTGAAACTGTTCCCAGTAGTTTTTCGCGGAGAGTTTCTGCAGGTGATCGCGGATCTGGCGGGCGTGCTGACGCAGGTGGGCTTTGCGTTCGGTATCATCCTCGGTTTCCAGGGATTCCAGGTAGGCCTGCAGCGGCGCTTTCGAGTCGACGACGATATTTCGTCCGTTCGGCAGCTTGACGATCATGTCAGGCCGCAGGCGGCCGCTGTCTGCGGTTTCCTGCTCGACAAAGTCGCAGTAATTGACCATTCCGGCCATTTCCACGACTTTGCGCAGCTGGATTTCTCCCCAGCGCCCACGGACCGCAGGGGCCCGCAGGGCGCGCACCAGGTTGCCGGTTTCCGTTTCCAGTTTTGCCTGGCTGCCGAGCAGCGATTTCAGCTGCTCATCCAGTCGGGCATAAGCACCGGTGCGCGCTTTCTCCAGTTGTTCGATTTTGCCATCCACCTTGTGCAGGGAATCTTCCAGCGGTTTAACCAGTTGCTGGATTGCCTGCTGCCTGCTGCTGAGGTCGCCCTGCGCCTGTTTCTGGTAGTTGTCGAGAGTGGTTTTCGCCAGATCGAGAAAGGTTTGATTGTTGCTTGCCAGTGCGTCGGCGGAAAGGGCACGAAAGGCCTGTTCCGTCTGCCGTCGGTTTTCTTCCTGCAGCATCAGTTTCTCAGCTGTCGCCTTGCGTTCAGCACTCAGTTCAGCTTCTCCGGCAGCGAGTTGTTGCAGTAAGGTCTCCCGCTCCAGTTGCTGTTTTCTGTTGCTCTGCGATCGACCGATCAGCCAGCCGACGAAGAGCCCGAGTGCGAGGGCAGATAAAAGTAGTAACCAAATGGTGTCAGGCAGGTCCATAACGGCTATCCTCTGGAAAATACAGGCGATCGACAAAAGAACGATAGCAGACCAAACCGGAGGCGGCAAGGGGCCGATTGCCAGCCTGACCAGATCGGCTAGAATAGCAATAATTGTTATATTTCTGTGATGGGAGTTGTTTATGGAGTCGTTCGATTTTGTGCAATATCAGGGAGCAATCAGTGAAGCGGTGGCCCGGTCCTGTCAATCTAAAGATTCAGTCAAGCCGATTTTGCAGAGGTTGCAGACGATAGCCGTCGAGGCAGAACGGGAAATTGAACTGCATCCCTCCGACCGGTCACATATCGATTGCGGTCCCGGTTGCAGCAGTTGTTGTGTCGTGAGTGTATCGACTCTGATGCCGGAAGGTATCGCCATCGCCTCCTATCTGCGAGGACAGGGTAGAGAATGTCTGCAGCAGGCTGCCGAGCGCCTGGACCGCCTCTGGTACGAGGTGCGCGGTCTGGATGATGAAGAACGGCTTTACGTGCGCCGCTCCTGTGCTTTTCTGGATGAGGCAGGGCACTGTACCATCTATCCGGTTCGACCTCTGCTTTGCCGCAGCGTGAGCTCGACCTCTGCGATTGCTTGCCGCGACGCGCTGGCCGGCAAGGTCCTGGGAGAAGAAACGCCGGTGTTGATGCACCAGTTTCAACAGAGTCTTTATGAATCTCTTTTCAGCGGCGTGGCCGCAGGGTTGCAGCAGTGCGGGCTGGATGAGCGCAGTTTTCAACTGGCGGGACTGATCCGCTACCTGCTGAAAACCCCGCAGGCGGAACAAGAGTGGCTAAACGGAAAGCGCTTGACCTGGCAGGACCTTTATTGACCGAAGATCAAGCGTAGAAGAAATAGAGCCCCAGCCCGGCGATCGACATCATCAGGCAAATGACCAGGGTGGCGCGGACATAGTCGCCTTTTCGTTTCAGGCGTTGACTGTTGACGATCAGGCCGATGATGCTGACGATGCCGCTCAGTGCCAGCAGTGCGGCGATGTAGTCGACCAGGACCATGTTCCAGTGGGGGCGACGATAAACGTTGACCTGGAAGTAGTGATCGAAAAAAGTGACCGACTCCGGCTTGGCAAGCGCTGTAACGCAGATCGCGGCAAAAAGAACGATGGCAGCGATAGCGTTGGACCAAGTCAGAATTTTCATCAGCGGGTCTTTGGTTTGGTCCCGTTTGTTCCTTCGGCTATTCGACTGATGCGGATAAAAACTCATCTTCGTTTCTCGACAGGCTAGCTGTTAAATAAATTTCTGTGTTAGGATAATGGGAAAAATCTTCTGTAGTTAGGTAAAATTACTCAATGGCCGATACTGGACACAAAACCAAAATCGAGAGCAAAGCTGAAGAGCGGACGACCACTCCTTCGCTGTTCAAGGTCCTGATGCACAATGATGATTATACCACGATGGAGTTTGTCATCGAGGTGTTACGGGATATTTTCCATAAGCCGAGCTCTGAGGCAGAGAAAATTATGCTGACCATTCATTTTCAGGGGGTTGGGCTTTGTGGCACATTCCCCTATGCAATTGCCGAAACCAAGACGGATCAGGTTCGTATGCGGGCGCGTAAAGCTGGCTTCCCGCTGCGCTGCTCCCTCGAGGAGGCGTAAGGAACGGTGGCTGAGATGTTTAACCAGGATGTCCAGATAGCATTTACCTTGGCTGTGCGTGAAGCCCAGCGCCGTCGTCATGAATATTTGACCACTGAACACGTTCTCTACGCGTTGTTGTTTGAAGGGGTCGGACAACAGATTCTGACCGCCTGCGGTGGTGATGTCGACGATCTTAAGGAGCAGCTGGAAACCTTCTTCGATATGCACCTTGAGCATTTGCCGGAAGAGGTGGAGGACGAAGAGGTTCCGCGCCAGACACTGGCACTGCAGCGGATGCTGCAGCGCACGGTGCTGCACATGCAGTCATCCAACCAGCGCGAAGTCGGCGTTGGTGATTTGCTTGCAGCGATCCTTGAGGAAGAAAATTCCCACGCCTGCTTTTTCCTGCAGAACCAGGGGATCGAGCGCGTCGACCTGCTCGATTATATTTCCCACGGGCCCTCGTCTGAAAGCCCTTCCGAAAACCGGGAGGAACCACCCGCCGAACAGCAAAAACCGGGGGATAAGGGGAAGCAGAAGCAAAAAACAGCCGATCCGCTCGAAGCCTACACTGTCAACCTGATTGCGCGCGCCAAAGAAGGCAAAATTGATCCGTTGATCGGCCGCGAGCAGGAGTTGGAGCGAGCAGTGCTGGTGCTTTGCCGGCGGCGTAAAAACAACCCGATTTTTGTTGGTGAGCCGGGCGTTGGTAAAACCGCTATGGCTGAAGGTCTGGCGCTTCGGGTCGCTGAGGGGAACGTTCCGGAACTGCTCAAGGAAAGTGAACTCTTTACTCTTGATATGGGTGCTCTGCTCGCCGGAACCAAGTTCCGCGGCGATTTCGAAGAGCGCCTCAAGGCTGTGGTTGCTGCGCTGCAGAAGCGGGAAAAGGCGATCCTGTTTATCGATGAAATTCACACCATCGTCGGTGCTGGAGCGACCAGCGGTGGATCCCTCGATGCATCGAATATCCTCAAACCGGCTCTCGGTTCTGGCGAGTTACGTTGTATCGGTTCGACCACTTACGAAGAATATCGCAACCTGTTCGATAAAGACCGGGCGTTATCGCGCCGCTTCCAGAAAATTGATCTGCATGAGCCGAGCGCTGAAGAAGCGCTGGAGATCCTCAAAGGACTGAGCTCACGCTACGAAGAGCATCACAAGGTGACGTATTTGCCGGAGGCGCTGGAATCCGCGGTCCAGCTTTCGGTCAAACACCTGTCGCAGCGGCATCTGCCCGATAAGGCGATCGATGTTATCGATGAGGCAGGTGCCCAGCAGCGTCTCGACGAAAAATTGAACCGACCGATAGGTCTGGATGAGATTGAACGCGTTGTCGCGCGTATGGCGCGCGTTCCGATCCGTACTGTCACTGGCAGCGACCGGCAACGGCTGCGCTACCTGGAGCGTGATTTGAAGCGGGTTGTTTTCGGTCAGGATCCGGCGATAGACAGTCTGGTCAAGTCGATTCACCGCTCTCGGGCCGGTCTCGGTCATCCTGATAAACCCGTTGGTTCCCTGCTTTTTACCGGCCCGACTGGTGTTGGTAAAACCGAGGTCGCTCGCCAACTGGCCCTGCAGTTGGGTGTCAAGTTCCTGCGCTTCGATATGAGCGAATACATGGAGAAGCACTCGGTTGCGCGTTTGATCGGTGCGCCTCCCGGCTATGTCGGTTTTGACCAGGGCGGCTTGTTGACCGAAGAAGTGAGCAAGAACCCTTGGTCGGTGCTACTGCTTGATGAGATCGAAAAAGCACACCCCGATCTTTTCAATATCTTATTACAGGTGATGGATCACGGAACTTTGACCGACAACAACGGCAAGGAAACCGATTTCCGCAACGTCATCCTGATTATGACCAGCAACATTGGCGGTCGCGAGATGAACGCGGTGCCGATTGGTTTCGGGGAGCGTTCTGCGGCCAAACCGAAGAACGCGGTGGAAAAAGCGTTCTCGCCGGAGTTCCGCAATCGGCTTGATGCTGTTATTCACTTCAAACCCCTCGACGAATCGGTCATGCTGCAGGTGGTCGACAAGTTCATCGGTGAGCTGTCAACGCAGCTGGCTGACCGTGATGTGACAATAAAAATTACTCCGGCCGCACGACGCGATCTGGCCAAGCGTGGCTACGATCCATTGTTTGGCGCCCGGCCGCTCGGTCGTCTGATTCAGGGCGAGGTGAGTGACCCGTTGGCTGAAGAAATTCTCTTCGGTGCGCTGAAAAACGGTGGTGTCGTGCAGGTTGGCTGCAAATCGGGCAAGCTGACATTCAACTTCCCTCAGGACTGATGCCCTGTTATCAGCTTGACGAGGACCTCTGGTTCCCGCCGCTAGAGGCCGCAGAAGATTATGGACTGCTGGCGGTCGGCGGGGACCTTTCCCCTGAGCGCTTGTTGCTTGCCTACAGCCTTGGCATTTTCCCATGGTTCAATCCGGGCGAGCCGATTCTCTGGTGGTCTCCTGACCCGCGTTGCGTACTTTTCCCTTCCGAGTTGCATGTTTCCCGTTCGATGAAGAAATTCATGCGCAAAGGTCTTTATCGGGTTAGCATCGATGAAAACTTTGCCGGCGTGGTTTACTGGTGCCGGCGCTTGCGCAAAGGGTTGGACGGCAGCGGGACCTGGATCACGCCGGAGATGGAAAAAGCCTACCTGCGTTTGCACGAGCTCGGCTTCGCCCACTCTGTAGAGTGTTGGGATGGCGACGAACTGGTCGGCGGTGTTTATGGGGTCTGCCTGGGATACTACTTTTGCGGTGAGTCGATGTTCAGCCGCAGGACCAATGCATCCAAGCTGGTCCTGATTCATCTGGTGAAGAAGTTGGCAGAGCTCGGTTTTGAACTGCTCGATTGCCAGCAGACGACCGATCATCTCGTCAGCTTGGGAGCGACAGAGATCTCCCGGTTGGAATTCCAGCAGCACCTGCGCATAGCCGAGGTGCCCCCGTACGGACCCTTGTTAAGTCGGTTCAGTAAATCAGTTGTTTAAACAACAAAAGCGGGAGCCTTGAAGGCTCCCGCTTCTTTCATGCAATCAAATCTGTTGATGTTTAGCGATAGATTCCGGCGGCAGTGAACATTGAGGTGCCAGGAACACGATAGACATAAGTTTCTTTGATCGAAGGCTCGGTGCTACCTGGCTTTGGCCACATGTACTCGACCCAACCCTCACCCGCGGTTCCAGCCGTTACAACCAGGTCGACGAAAAGCATTTTCGGCTCGGTCGGATTTTTGTCCGGTGTGCTGAGCAGGCTGTCCATTTTCATCAGGCCGGGCTTCATCGGATGGGCCAGCATTTTTCCTTTCAGGTCCATGACAAAAACATAGGAATCCTTCCAGACAAAAGGACCGTCTTTCCTGGAGATATCGGCCAGGGCGGCATCTTGGTCTTTCAGAATCGCTTCAGCCGCTTTTTTGCTCATTTCTATGCATTCAGCAACTGTCGCAGTATGACCGTCTGCCAGAGCAGTGCTGCTGATGAGAGTCAAGATAAAGGTTGCAAGCACGAGAGTCAGTAGTCTTTTCATTGGCATCTCCTTCGTTTTACCGGGTGAATTCAGACGATTCCAGCCTGTTGTTATGGTGATCCTCTTTCATAGTAAAAAATATATACATAAGAAGATCGTAACACCGTTTTAGAAAAAGTAAAACACTTTTTTATAATTCGCTACTAGGTAATGTTTTGATGATTCTTGAGTGTCTTGTTGAAAGTGAATTTATGCTTTTAAAATCAGGATTTTGAGAAGGATCTAGGGCAGAAAGATGAGCAGGAATGTGCAGGGATGGAAAGTCCGCCCAAACTGCATTAGCTGCAATAGGGGCGGATTTGGTGAACCTCTGTTTTTATCGGGTTATTCTTCCAGCCAGGAGTCGATACGGGAAGATTCTGTTGCCCAGCTCTCGCCAAGACGAAGTTGCAGAAAGCTTTTCAGCAGGCTACCAAACATCTGTTCGCCCTCTTCCATTGCCCCCAGTTTGGTTAAAAAAGCAGCTTCTGCCTCAGCTGCGGGATCGTCGCTGGGATCGGATTCCGGTTTGACCATCGGTGTCCGGAAGCCGCCGAACTGGAAACGCTCCCCTTTTAAAGTCAGCTTCCAGCCGTCATCTTCATTATCCAATCGAAAATGCAGGGTCGCTTCTTCAATTTCTTTGCCCTGTGACAGTGCCGCTCGAACTTCCGAGTAATGATCCTGTGGGCCGGCGACGACGACTTTCTGAATTCCTTCCTGGCTTCCACCGATCAGGACCACTCGATTGTCGAGAAAGGCGCCGAAGGGTTGAGCCGTCAACAATGGGCCGTCGCAGTTGACGGCGTAGTTCGAATCACTGTTGAGGGTGCGAAAGAACAGCCAGCGTAGAAATTCGGTGCCGAGCCAGCGATTGGCTTCGATCTGTTCAAGGATGGCATCAGTCTGTGCCTGATTCGATTGCTGTAACTGCTCCTGCAGGTTCTGTGGGAGCAGTTTCTCGGCTCGCGCCAGCGGATGCAGCAGTTGCAGGCGCAAGTCGGGGAAGGTTTGGTGGAACAAGCCGAGGAATGCATCGATGACTTTCTGGCTCAGAGAGCACAGGCGCAGCAATTTTTTCTCCGTATCCCAGATGACATCGTAGCAGCTGGGGGTTGGCAGGGTGCGTGCGAACAGCAGGCTGCGGGCAGTATCTCGGATCTGCTCCAGTTCTCCTTTTGGCACTCGGTTGTAGGTTGGGTTTTCAGCCAAAAATTTGTGGCTGAGCAGCGCGACCTGACGCTTGAGGAGTGCGGCAGGTGCTTTACGTCGATCCTGGCGGAATGTGAAACAGAGATGTTGATCTCGACGGAATTGGTATTCGGTTGCGAATTCGCTCGACTCGTAATCGTCGAGTTCAACCCAGCCGGTTGAGAGTTCGTCTGTGCTCTGCTCGATAGAGCGGAAACCTTCGTGGTTCAGCTGTTGCTGGATATCGGTCAGTTTTTCACGCAGGCTGAAATCGCCGACAACTTGAAAATAGCAGACACTGGCGGATGCAGCCAGAAATCCCATAAGTCAACTCCTTGAAAATTGGTGATGATTTGCCGTGGGCAAAGTGAATTTAGCGGTGATAGAAGTAGTAGTGTCCGGCGTATCCTTGACGGAACGTTCGGTTGTGTTCGGCGAGTTGGTTCAACAGATGGTGGAGCTGTTCTTCTTCGAAAAAACCTTGCTCGATGAAGTAGTGTCCCATCTGTTTTTGCTGGCTGCGCTGGTGCATCAGCAGGGCGCGGACCTGCAGCGGTTTCAGCAGCCCGAGATGTTCGGCACGCTCGCCAAACTTGTGAACTCCGGTGCAGCGGTAGTTGAGGATCTGCTTGATCTGCTCATCGTCCAGCCAGCCCCAGCGTTTGGCAATGTCCCCGAGAACAGGGCGCTGCTTGCGTTGCCAGGTAATTGCCGAAATAACAGCATTAAAAGGAATGATCCCGAGATAATAGAGGTAAAGGCCGAATTGCAGCGGTCGGTTTGGCAGTGGTCCGCGGTAATATTTACTGTACGGGCGATCCTGCCGCTTGCGCTTCGGATGAGTATAAGCTGGGGCGCTATTACGGGGGCGGCTGCGGAATATAGTAGCGGCCGGATATTTTTCTCGTTGCTTGAGAAATGTCTGCACTGTTTCGTGGGCTTGATTCAAGTCCTGGAACAGGCGTTGCTGTTTTTCCTGCGTCGCGATGGCGTCGACGGCAAAACGGTCCGGATGTGTCACTTTGGCTTTCTTCCGATATGCTGAACGCACCCCTGCAGGCTGCAGGTAATGCAGAAAATCACGACTTAAATTAAGCTCCGGACCGAACAGGGTGCGGCATGCGCGGAACACTTCAGCTTCGGTGATTTGTGGCATAAAAGGAAAAATCCTGAGCGAACGAAAAGGCCGAACGGCCATGTTGATTTAGCCTGCTATTTTATAGCGCAGAAAGGTCGCCGAGACAAGAGGCAAGCGCACAAAATACGGGTCGATTATCCCTGTTTTTTCGAATTGATAAAGGTGGCGATCCGGTTCTGATCTTCTTCCAGAATATTGATGAAGCGCATGCCGGAAACGACAATAGTTTCATTGTTTTCCGGGCGCGTCCAGACAACTTCTGCCAATGCGCAGACCGGTGGTTTCCCGTCATCAAGATTGAGCAGCAGCAAGCAGAGTTCTGCCGGGTTGACCGGGGGGCGCAGGTTGAAGCGGATACCGCCAGTGCTCAGGTTGACGTAGCAGGGTTTGAAGCCTTCAAAGATCAGCGGCGCTGATGGACTGTGCAGAAGTTTTATGTTCTTTTCCCAGGTCTTGCGCAGCGCCTGCAGCGCTCCCTGGCTGCGGGTAAAACGGATGCCGAGTTTGCAGTCCATTCGTGGTGAACCACGGCGCTGGAACATCTGCAGGTCATTGTTGACAGCCAGGGAAATGCGTTTTCCATCGATTTTTCTTCTGAAACTCCCGGTTACACGGACACCGAGACCCATGGAATCTGAGCTGATCTCAAATGGCTGGCCGTCGTTGAACGGGTATTGATGGGCAGCGTCTTCACTGTAGGGGAGTGAAACGATAAAGCCGTGTTCGTCACCGCCGTTGATGGTGGCAGACAAATGTTCTTTTCGACCGTCCTTGTTTTTCTCCAGGGCGGTCAGCAGGATTTTTTGCCCGTTTTTGAAGTAACGCTGGTAAATCATTCAGCAAGCTTTCCATTTAATTTCTGCAGCCAAAGTTGATTCTGGCAGAAATTTTCTGAGGCCATTTCCCGTGGCGAAGAGGATTTTTGATCCAGCTTCTGAGAAATGTTTAACCTCCATTATTGCAGAAAAAATAGCTGATACCAAATGCAAAATCGTGAAATGATTTAATCATTCAAGGTTAACAGTTAAATTTTTCTCTGCTATTGTGCGCGGCGGAGGATACTGAATGGTAAAACAGGAAAATCGCTATTTTGCAGTCACCACACCGGGACTGGAAGATGTCTGTGCGCAAGAGATTGAATGCCTGGGGCTGGGACCGATCAAGGTGCTGCCCGGTGGCGTCGAGTTTGCCGGCGGGTTGCGCGAGATGTATCTCGCTAACCTCTGGCTGCGCAGTGCATCACGGATACTTGTGCGCGCCGATGAGGTGTTGGCACGTGACTTTCCGACCCTGTTCAAAAAGCTGCAACGCTTACCCTGGGGACGATTCATCACGCCTGGCAGTGCTTTCAAGGTCCGAGTGACCTGCCATCGGTCCCGCTTGTCGCATTCTGACAGGGTGGCGCAAACCTGCCGTGAGGCGATCGATAAAGCGCTTGGAGCTGAGTCCCAGGATGCTGGTCCTGTCAGCGTTTTGCTGCGCTTGGAGAACGATCGCTGCCAGGTTTCACTCGACAGTTCTGGTGACCTGCTGTATCGCCGCGGCTACCGGCGAGCAAACGTTGCTGCACCGCTCCGTGAGACGTTGGCGGCCGGGTGCCTGTTGGCCCTTGGTTACGATGGCTCACAACCTTTGGTCGATGCCATGACCGGATCGGGTAGTTTTGCTATCGAGGGAGCGCTGATTGCAAAAAACAGGGCGCCGGGAATCGAGCGCACATTCTCCTTTATGCAATGGCCGAAATTTCGTGCCGGACTTTGGCGGCAGCTTTGTGACGAAGCGCGGCGCGCTGAAAGGCAGGACGGGGTCGCACCGATCATCGCCGTCGATTCCAACCCAAAAGCCATCGAGGCAGCGCAGCAGAATGCTGCTGCTGCAGGAGTCGCAGATATTGTTTCCCTGAAATGTCAGCTGATGCAAAACCTGGCCGCGGAATGCTCATCGGGGCTGATTATCTGTAATCCGCCTTACGGCGAGCGGATTGGCCGTAAGGCAGAGTTGCGAGCTCTTTACCACGCCATCGGCCACGCTTACGGAGAAACTTTTGCTGGCTGGCAGGGTGCCCTGGTTTGTCCTGACAGCGAACTGGTGCGCAGCAGCAAAATAGACTTCAACCCGCTGCTGCGGTTTTCCAATGGTGGAATTCGCGTGGCCTTGTGGAAAAAGAACAGAAGTGACGGAAATCCCTTGACTTGAATCCCGTCAATCGTTATACATTGCAGCTCTTGTGTCCGGGAGGACGCAAAGATATTAAAGAAAGCGGGGTGATTGTTCGTGGAAATCACTGTTATTGACGGAAACGTCGAAAAAGCGATTAAAGTTCTCAAGCGTAAGCTGCAGCAGGAAGGTCTCTTCCGTGAGATGAAGCAGCGCAAGTTTTACGAGAAGCCGAGCGTAAAGAAGAAGCGCAAAGAGAAAGAAGCTCAGCGTCGTCTGCGTAAGAAGATGCGTGCTATGAAGCGTTTCAGCTAATCGCTTTATAAAGCTTAGAAAAAGAGCCGATCTGGATTTCCCAGATCGGCTCTTTTTTTGTTTTTAGGACGGAAGCAACAAGTTCAAAGTCAAGGTCGCGGGGAGCGCCCCGCACGCGCCTTCATCTCTTTGCTCGCCCAAAGAAACGAAGCAAAGAAATGCGCCCCGACCTCCTTGCCCTCCGGGTTCCCTCCACTCCATTCCGTTTAGCAGCTCGGAAAAAAACTCGGCTACGCCTCAGACAGTTTTTCCTCGAAACCCTGCAAAGTTCCATTGCGTTCCGGCTGCGTCACACGGGGGGCTGAAATGCAAAACGGGCAACCTCGTTGGAGATTGCCCGCTTGTTTATGCTTTGAAAATTTATCCGGTGTTTACTTCGGCCAGTGCTCCAATTTCATGCCGGAGATCTGCTCGACAATGCGTACCACCTGGTAGCTGTAACCGTACTCGTTGTCGTACCAGACGTAAAGGACGCAGCGGTTGCCTTCAACGATGGTGGCCAGGGAGTCGACGACACCGGCGTAGCGGGAACCGACCATGTCGGTGGAGACCGCTTCCGGGGAGTTGGTGTAGTCGATCTGATCCTGTAGCGGAGAGTTGAGCGACATGCCGCGCAGGTAGTCGTTCAGCTCTTCGACAGTGGTCGATCTCTCCAGGGTCAGATTGAGGATCGCCAGCGAGACGTTCGGGGTCGGCACGCGGATGGCGTTGCCGGTCAGTTTGCCGGCTAGTTCCGGTAGCGCCTTGGCGACCGCTTTGGCGGCGCCGGTCTCGGTGATGACCATATTCAGTCCGGCAGCCCGACCGCGACGCTCTTTCTTGTGGTAGTTGTCGATCAGGTTCTGGTCATTGGTGTAGCTGTGGCAGGTTTCTACGTGACCGTTGATGATGCCGAAGCGATCGCTGATCGCTTTCAGGGTCGGGACGATGGCGTTGGTGGTACAACTTGCTGCCGAGATGATCTTCTCGTTCGGATCGAGGCTTTCGTGGTTGGCGCCGTAGACGATGTTCGGGATATCGCCTTTGCCCGGTGCGGTGAGCAATGCGTGCGAAGTGCCGGTCGATTTCAGGTGCTTGCCGAGGCCATCACGGTCGCGCCACTTGCCGGTGTTGTCGATGACGATGGCGTTGTTGATGCCGTATTTGGCGTAATCGACCTCTTCCGGAGAATCGGCGTAAATGATGCGGATCATGTTACCGTTGGCGATGATGGCATTTTCTTCTTCATCGACCCGGATGGTGCCGTTGAAGTGGCCGTGAACCGAGTCGCGACGCAGCAGGCTGGCACGTTTGGCCAGATCGTCGTCACTGCCTTTGCGTACGACCGCAGCACGCAGGCGCAGCTTATTGCCGCCACCGGCTTGCTCGATCAGGATCCGTGCGAGCAGACGGCCGATGCGGCCGAAACCATAGAGGACAACGTCACGCGGCTCACTCAGCTGCTGGGATTTGCCGGTATTCAGACCTTTTAGCTGGGAGGCGACAAATTCATCGATATCTCCACCTTGCTCCTGGTAACGCAGAACCAGGCGAGCCAGGTCGACCTTGCCAGGAGCCAGATCCAGCTTGATCATCGCCTGTAGCATCGGGAAGGTATCACGAACCCAGATCTCGCGATCGATGATCTGCCGGGCAAAGCGGTGGACGCGCAGGATATCGTTGACCGACTGGTTCACCAGCGGGCGGTCAAAAACAGTCGCAATGACTTCGTGTTCGCGGTAGAGCTTGCCGATCAGCGGGATCATCGCTTCGGCGATTGCTTCACGTTCTTTCCATTCCTCGAAACATTCCTGGGTTGTTTTGTCGACCATGATTCCGTTAAACCTTTCACTGAGACTATAAAAAAATATGGCCAAAATTAAGGCCTTTATCGAAAAAGCCCGCGTATATTAGTGGAAGTCAGGCGCTATTGCAACAGTCAGGAGCTTATAATTTGCAAAGAAAATTCTGCTTTATCGGTGCAGTTGCTGGACTTTCGGTTTGCGGGTTGATACAACTAAATCGTTTGTTGTTGATATCCTGAAGCCCAGTATTTTGGGGTGGACATTATCCGCATCTTCCATGGAGGATTTAAGCGATGAGTGAAACAGTCAGCTATAAGGATCTTGGCCTGGTCAATTCGAGGGAACTGTTCAAAAAAGCTGTCGATGGCGGTTATGCCATTCCGGCTTACAACTTCAATAACCTCGAGCAGTTACAGGCAATTATCACCGCGTGTGCCGAGACTAATTCACCGGTCATTATCCAAGTCAGCAAGGGGGCACGTAACTACGCCAACGAAACCATGTTGCGTTACATGGCTACCGGAGCTGTGCAGATGGCCCGCGAAATGGGTTCTAATATCCCGATCGTGTTGCACCTCGATCATGGCGATTCCTTCGAAATCTGCAAGAGCTGTATCGATTCCGGGTTCTCCTCGGTGATGATCGACGGCTCCCACCTTCCGTACGACGAGAACGTCGCGCTGACAAAAAAAGTTGTTGAATATGCCCATCAGTTCGATGTCACCGTCGAAGGTGAACTTGGCGTTCTTGCTGGCATCGAGGATGATGTGGTTGCGGAGAAATCGACCTACACCCAACCGGATGAAGTTGAAGATTTCGTCAAGAAGACAGGCGTTGATTCCCTGGCGATCTCCATCGGTACCAGCCATGGCGCCTACAAGTTCAAGCTGAAAGAGGGAGAATCTGTTCCGCCTCTGCGTTTCGATATCCTCGAAGAGTGCGAAAAGCGCATTCCCGGTTTCCCGATTGTTCTCCATGGCGCGTCCAGCGTTGTGCCTGCCTATGTTGATTTAATCAACCAGTATGGTGGTAAAATGGACGGAGCTGTTGGTGTTCCTGAAGACCAGCTGCGCAAGGCGGCTGCCAGCGCAGTCTGTAAAATCAACATCGACTCTGACGGCCGACTGGCAGTGACTGCAAAGGTGCGCGAATATCTCGCCAACGACCCGGGCGAATTTGATCCGCGCAAATATCTTGGTGCTGCCCGTAAAGAACTGATTGAGTTGATCAAACACAAGAATGAAGCCGTTCTCGGGAGTGCCGGGAAAGGCTGATTTTCAGTATTTAATTGATAAAAAGGGTCGCTGCATGTTGCGCGACCCTTTTTTGTGTCCGCCACAGAAAGGCTCATCATGGCTTTCGACCCGAGCGTCTGGACTCGCTACCAATTTAAACAACAGCCGATATATTTCCGCACCGACCATCCCAGCTGGTTTGCACCGAATCCGGCGGGGGAGCAGATTCTGCAGAATGCGTTTACTGGGGAGCCGGCTGCTGAGCAAAAGTTTCTTTCCCGTTTGCCGGATGTTCCGGCAAAAGAATATGCGGGCCGTGGTCATTACCTGATGGCAGACAGGCTGCAGGAGCTCTGGTTTCATGTCACCAACCGCTGCAATCTGAGTTGTCGCCATTGCCTGTTTACCTCCGGGCCGGGTGCCGACGGAGAGTTAACTGCTCAGCAGATTCTCGCCCGTGCGCAAGAGGCTGCGGAGCTTGGTTGCCGAATTTTTGCCCTGACTGGTGGCGAGCCGTTATTTCATCCTGAATTCAAGCAGATATTGTCGGGACTTTTGGCGATTGCTGACGCGCATGTGGTGATTTTGACCAATGGCCTGCTGATCGCTGATCTGCTGGCTGGTGATTACGATCTGTCGCGTGTGCATTTGCAGGTTTCGGTCGATGGCATTGGTGAGCAGCATGATGTGATCCGTGGACTCGGCACGTTCGATAGGTTGAAACAACAACTTCAGCTGCTGCAGCAGAGGGAACTGCCGTTTACCCTGTCGATGTGTGTCGAGCGGCGTAATCTTTTTGATATGGCTGCACTGGTCGATTTTGCCGTGGAGGTCGGCGCCAGCAACCTGCACTACCTCTGGTATTTCATCCAGGGGCGTGGAGATGATACCGGGTTTGTGCCGCCGGAAGAAATCTTTCCGCAATTCGTCGCTGCGGTAGAAAAGGCGGAGTCTGCAGGAGTGCAGATAGACAACCTGACAGCGCTGAAAACACAGGTTTTTGCCCCGGCAGGAACCCTTCATGATGGCAGCAGCAGTGGTTGGGAGTCGGCAGCGATCGGGTTCGACGGCAAACTTTATCCATCTGCTGCGTTGATCGGCAACGAAGCGGTGGCAACTTCCATCGACGACAGCCTGCAGAGTGCTTGGCACAACAGCCCGGTGCTGCAAAAGATCCGCGAAGCGACCATTGCCGAGGAGACCAGTCCTCTGCGCTATTTTACCGGGGGGGGCGACCTCGACCACTCATTCATCCATGGCGGGACTTTTCTCGGCAACGACCCCTACCTGTCACTTTATCAGCAGATTATGTTCTGGCTGATTGAGCGCGAAGCTGCCAAACAGAAGGCGCCGACAGCGCCTGGACTGCTTTTGAAAATGGGGGATATTCTCGAAAGTTGCGGTGCTCATGGGCATGTTGCCCTGACGCATGCCAACTGCCTGCTCTCGATTGCCGATCAGAACAGTCGCAGCGTGGTGAAAAATTATTATAGCGCGGCTGCCACCGATACCAAGGAAGATATCCTCAACCCGGTTTGCTACGCCGAAGAGGATATCGACCATATCCCATCGGAATTCCGTTTCCGCGGCTACGGTTGCGGTAGCCCGGTTCTTGATGCTGAAATAAAACCGGGTGAAGTGGTCGTGGATCTTGGCAGTGGCCGCGGGGTAGAAATCTTTATCGCGGCTAAACAGGCTGGCCCAAAAGGCCGGGGAATCGGTGTCGATATGCTTGATCCGATGCTCGAGATCGCTGAACAGGGCGCGGTCGAAGTGCGCAAGAATCTCGGTTACGACAATATCGAGTTCAGAAAAGGTTATCTGGAAGAGTTGCCGCTGGAAGATAACAGCACCGACCTGGTTCTCTCGAACTGTGTCATGAATTTGTCCAGCGACAAGCGGCGTGCTTTTTCTGAGTTGTTCCGTTCTCTGAAACCGGGGGGGCGGCTGGTGATCTCCGATGTCGTTTGCGAAGACGAGCCGGATGCGGCGATTCGTAACGATGCCCAACTGCAGGGCGAGTGTATCGGTGGTGCATTGCTGCAGAAAGACCTGGTCGGCCTGCTTGAAGAGACCGGGTTTGTCGATGTTCGTCTGATCAAGCGTTTTCCCTACCGGGTTGTGCGTGACCATCCGTTCTACTCACTCACCTTTGCAGCTTACAAGCCGCGCCGAAGCCAACTGGTCTCGGTCATCTATCGTGGTCCGCTGCCCCATCTTAATCTGCCTGACGGGCGCCTGCTGATTGCCGGGCAACGCAGCTTGATTGAAAAGGACCTGGCCGAGCGGCTTGGCGAACATATTTTCCTGCTGGATGAGAGTGATGGCAGCGTGACCAATCTCGATCTGGCCAACGGTTGCGCCTGTGCTTTGCCACCGGAAACACCGCTGAAAAAAGCAGTACAGGCGGCTGATAAATATGCCTCTGGCTGCATGGTTTGTGGTGAAGCGCTGCTTTACTCGGAAACCGAAGTTGAGCTGGAGTGCCATTACTGCGGTCAACCGGCGATGACCAATGCCCACTGCCTGGAGAAACATTATGTCTGCGATCAGTGTCACAGCGCTGATGCTTTGAGTGTACTGGAGCATCTTTGCGCCGAGGCGACCGAGACCGATATGCTGGAGTTGCTGCAGCGTTTTCGACAGCATCCGGCCATTCCGGTCAATGGCCCGGAGCATCACGCCCTGGTGCCGGCGATTATCGTCACCGCCTATCGCAACAGCGGTGGAACAGTCACAGACGACCTGATCGAAACCGCCATTCGTCGCGGATCGCAGGTGATCGGCGGTAGCTGTGCATTCACCGGTATTTGCGGTGCGGCGACCGGTGTCGGCATTGCATTCAGCCTGCTCCTGCAGGCCAATCCGATCAAGCCGCAACAGCGACAGGTTGTGCAGCAGGTAACCCAGCAGGTTCTGGAGTCGATCGCCTCGCTGGAGGCCGCACGCTGCTGTCAGCGGGATTGCTGGTTGGGCTTAAAGAAGGCGGCGGAACTTTCGGCAGAATATTTACCGTTGCCATTGCAGGCGGATGCGGTGATCGGCTGCTACCAGCGTAATCTGAATAAAGAGTGTATCGGTCTTTCCTGCCCGATACTGAAAGAACAGGTCGCGATCAACAAGCCAGTACAAAGCTGCTGCTGAGAGGGGTAAGTTTTATCTTCGTCTCATGGGAGAATTTTTTGTAAGCAAAGTCACGTGTTCTTTTGCGCAAAAATTGACTGTTTCCAGATTCCTGCTTTATAGAATGAGGCAGTTTTGTTTTGCGCGGTAAGCTTTTGGCAACGGGCGAACAGAAGTACTGAGTGGCAGGTCTACGAGTCCGTGACCATCGACTTATCGTCTTTTATTACTCTTTTAGCAAGGGGAAAAGAACGATGAAAAAAGTGACGTTGCTACTGGTCTGTGGCTTGGTGCTGTTAGCTGCCGGGTCTGTTTTTGCCAAGTCGGAATGGGCTAAGTACCAGGTGAATCCGGTTCCTGACGATGTTAACGTACCCAAGGTTGCCCTCGACGAAAATACCGGGTTGCTCAATTGCTGCTTCTGCCACGGTCCCGATGTTAAGCATGCTGGCCCACAGTTGCCGTACTGTGCTGAGGGAGAATAAAGATAAAATTAGGTTGAATGAAATGAAATGGGCAGGCTTTCGAGCCTGCCCATTTTTTTGCTGTGAGCTTGCCTGTTATTTTTTGCCGTGCTTCATTTCCATGCTGCTGTGTTCCGGTTTGGCTTCGGTAAATTCCACCGGCAGGGTAAGAGTTTCTTCTCCCCGTTTCAGAGTGATCTCGATTTTATCGCCCACCTTCATTCGGTTCAGTTCGTAAATCAGGTCGAAAGGCTCTTCAAGGTCTATGTCGTCCATCTTGATGAAAACGTCATCTTTTTTGATGCCCGATTTCTCCGCTACCGAATCCGGCACGACCCCTTCGATAAGTAAGCCATCCTTGTCGTCGCCGAGCAGAATTCCCATCTTCACCCCTTCATTCTCAAGCAGTTCGTACTCGGTGTAGGTAATGAAATGGTAGGGCGGCATCGGGTAGTCGGGCGATACGACATTCATTGTCACCGCTTCTTTGCCTTCGGCGACGCGCAGTTCATGTGACCCGACCAGCAGGTAACTGGCCGGCACTCGGCGGAACACCCGGCGCGGAATGCCGTAGCCAAAACGGACGTGGTTGCCGCCGGCGACGACCACGATCTGATGGTCTTTGTCGACACTGCGCAGGTAGGCAGCGACGTTTTGTGCCATGGTTTCATCCCACAAGGTCTGCACCCTGACGAAACCATCGAGCATGTTTTGACCCATGTTGTGATCGCTGAAAACCGCTTCCGCCATTGCCCGCTGGTAGGGGTCGTTCATGTCCATTTCGGGCAGCAGCGCTTTTTCATCCTCACTTAGCTCTTCAAAAGGCACGCGGCCGACTTTATGTTGCAATTTTTTGTTGGCATTAAGTGCCAGAACCGGGATGCCTTCCTCTTTACAGAAGGTTAGCAGATCGCGGTAAAGGGCAAAGTTCATGCGCCAGTTCTTGAACCACTTGACCTGTTTGAGAAACTCTTTCTCTTCCAGTTCACCGGCACTCCAGCGATCGAGGATCGGTTGCTGCTCAGGTGTAAACATCTCCATCCCGAGGCTGACTTTGCCGGGGTTGGTTTTTGCCATGTGCCTCAAGATGTCGAGCTGCAGCCGATGCGAGGCCGGGTTGTCGTGGGTCTCGCCGACGTAGACGACTTGCACTCGTTCGGCATTGTCATACAGCGCCTGCTGGTCAACATAAACGCCGGTCGGTAGATGCAGGATATCGCCGATCTCAGGTTTACGCTGCGGTGGGTAGGGGGCTTCCGGGTTGCCGAGGGGGGTGTGCGAGGAACAGGCCGTCATCAGAAACAGCAGCAAAAGTAGGGTGAGACGTTGTTTTCGCATCGAATCTCCTTCATTAGTAGATGTTTTTCGAATAGAAAATTTCGGTCATTTCCTGTTCCAGCTTAAGTCTGATCTCTGCCAGTTCATTGTCCGACAGATCCTCGTAAGTGGTAGAGAATAAATATTTCTCCAGATTGAAATCGTTCAGCAACATTTTGGTGTGGAACAGGTTCTCCTGGAAGATGTTGATATCGACACACTGGTATTTCTCCAGGATGGTTTTGCGGATGTATTGCTGGATACTGTGAATCCGGTGGTCGATATAATGCTTCTTTCCTTTCACGTCGCGGGTAAAACCACGAACCTTGTAGTCGATCAACACGATGTCCGATTCAAACGAATCGATCAGGTGGTTGAGCGCCTTCAGTGGACTGATTTTACCACAGGTGGAGACATCAATATCAACCCGGAAGGTCGAAATTCCCAGCTTGTTGTCGGTTTCGGGGTAAGTGTGGACGCAGATATGGCTTTTATCCAGGTGTGCCAGGACCTGCTCCGATTTTGGTTCCACCGGTTCTTCGGCGATCAGCACGGTGACCGAAGCCCCCATCGGGTCGTAATCCTGGCTGGCGATATTAAGCACGTTGGCGCCGATGATATCGACGACTTCAGTCAGAATACGCGTCAGTCGTTCGGCGTTATATTCTTCATCGATATATTGCAGATATTCATCACGCGCTTCTGGACGTTTGGCGTAACAGACATCGTAGATATTGAAGGAGAGGGTTTTGGTCAGATTGTTAAACCCGCGCAGTTTGATTTTTGGCTTGCGGCGGGGGCGGGTTACTTTTTTTGCACACATCGGCATCATCTCCTGAAAACGGCGCCGGGGGCAGCCCCGGCGCCGACGTCAATCATGTTTTCAAACAGAAGAAAACGGCCGATTATACGTTTGAATCACTTAACCGGCAACGGCTTTTTTCTCGCCACGTTCGTTCATGACTTTATAAGCGCAGAGGGCGCCGCACATGGTGCAGGCACCGTGTTCTTCGTCAACGCCAGATTCGTCGCGCAGACGGCGGGCTTTCTCTGGATCGATGGCGTTGGCATATTGGCCTTCCCAGTCGAGGCTTTTACGGGCTTTGGCCATGGCGTTATCTTTTTCAATGGCGCCAGGAACGCCTTTAACGATGTCAGCGGCGTGAGCGGCGATACGTGAAGCCATAACGCCTTCGTGCACGTCTTCGACGGTCGGCAGGCGCAGGTGTTCACTCGGGGTGACGTAGCAGAGGAAATCCGCGCCGGCAGCAGCAGCGATAGTGCCGCCGATAGCCGAGGTGATATGGTCATAGCCGGGAGCAATGTCGGTGACCAGCGGTCCGAGGACGTAAAAAGGGGCACCGTGGCAGAGCCGCTTCTGCAGCTTCATGTTAGCTTCGATCTGGTTCAGCGGCACATGGCCCGGACCTTCGATCATCACCTGGATGCCGGCGTCCTGCGCACGCTTGGTCAGCTCGCCGAGAATAATCAGTTCCTGCACCTGGGCGCGGTCGGTAGCGTCGGCCAGGCAACCGGGACGGAAACCGTCGCCGAGGGAGAGGACGGCATCATAGGGGCGGACGATCTCAAGCAGGCGATCATAGTGCTCGTAAAGCGGGTTCTCGGCATCGTTGTAGCTCATCCACTCGACGGTGAAAGAACCGCCGCGGGAGACGACCTCCATGATGCGGCCTTCCTGATCCATGCGAGCAACGGTTTCGCGGGTCACACCGCAGTGAACGGTGATGAAATCGACGCCGTCGTCGAGGTGTTTTTTCACCCCGGCGAAAATGTCTTCGACAGTCATGTCGACGATCGGTTTGCCCTGGGTCAGAACGGCATCGCAGGCGGCTTGGTAGAGCGGTACGCTGCCGAGGCAGACGTCAGTTTTCGAGGCGATCGCCGCGCGGATTTCATCGATCGGGCCGCCGGTCGACAGGTCCATAATGGCGTCAGCACCGGCTGCGACGGCAACCTGCGCCTTTTCCAGTTCTTTGTCGATATTGGTATCATCCGAACTGGTGCCGATGTTGGCGTTGACCTTGGTACGCAGTCCTTCCCCGACCGCCAGCGGTGGCGCGTTGGTGTGTTTGGTGTTACGGCAGATAACTGCGGTACCCGCTGCAATTTTCTGACGCAGAATCTCCGGTTCGATATTTTCAGCTGCAGCTGCCTGCCGCACCAAGTCACTGATTTGCCCTGCCCGGGCCATCTCCAATTGTGTCATTTCAATACGTCCTCAAAAGCGAAAAGCAGCGCAACCACGGTGCAGTGGAAGCGCTGCAGGTGAAAAATTGTATACAAGATTTGCTATATTAATCTACTGAGGCCTGTTCATGCAAGAGCTGCATTGCCGCCTGGAAATGATTTACCGGGCCATGTCCTTTACCAAGCTGGACTGAGGACTCAATCGCCAGGCTGACAAAGCGCTTTGCCCGCTCGACGGCAAACCGCAACGGGTACCCCTGTGCCAGGAAGGTTGCAATGGCCGACGACAGGGTGCAGCCGGTGCCGTGGGTGTTGATGGTGTCGAAGCGTTTTCCGGTCAGACGGTACTCATTCTCGCCGAGCAACAAAATGTCCGTGGCATCGCCGTCGAGGTGGCCACCTTTAATCAGGATATTACGTGCGCCCAATGCCTGCAGGTTCTGTCCTGCCTCGATCATTTCATCGATATTGCTCGGCTCGATCCCGGTCATCGCGGTGACCTCCGGCAGGTTTGGTGTGAGCAGGTATGCTTCCGGCAGCAGCCGTGAGATCAAACTTTCGTTCGCTTCCTTGTCGAGCAGCGATTCGCCCCCTTTGGCCACCATGACCGGATCGACCACCGCCAGCAGGGAGCGGTCAGAAATCACTTTCGCGATTCGGGTGACAATTCCCCCCCAGCTGAGCATACCGGTTTTGACCGTGTCGGTACCGATATCATCAAGGATGGTTTCGATCTGCTTGATGACGAAGTCGGTATGCACCTGGTAGGTTTCGGCGACACCCAGTGTGTTTTGTGCTGTCAGCGCTGTCAGTGCACTGCTGGCGTAACTGCCGAGCAGGGTGATGGTTTTGATGTCGGCCTGGATGCCGGCTCCGCCACCGGAGTCAGAGCCGGCAATGGTCATGACGCGACCGTTCGGATTGTCTTTGCCGCGGTTGAACAGCAGGGAATATTCTTTTGCTGCCCGGGCCGGATCGCTGTCAGCCATGACGCCGGAAATAACGGCAACCGAGTCTGCGCCCGCTTCAAGTGCCTCGAAAGCACCTTCGGGGGTGATCCCGCCGATGGCGACCAGCGGCACCCGCACCGCTTTGCGCACGTTGCGCAGCATGTCGAGGCCGACAAGTGTTGTGTCGTCTTTGGTGCCGGTGGGAAAGATACTGCCGATAGCAATGTAGTCAGCGCCCTGTGCTTCCGCTTTCAGTGCTTCCTCGACACTGTGGGTGGAGATGCCGATGATTTTCCCGCCACCGAGAATCTGTCGTGCCTGTACTGCCGGCATATCGTCCTGACCCAGGTGAACGCCGTCGGCATTGATGTCGCGGGCCAGTTCCGGCAAGTCGTTGATGATCAGCTTGGCGCCGTATTCGGTGCAGAGGTCGCGCAGTTTTTGCGCCATCTTGTGGCGGTCATCCGGCCGAACTTCTTTGGCCCGGTACTGGACGATTGCGGCACCGCCTTTGAGCGCTGCTTCAACCTTCTGTGCGAGTCTTCCGTCACGATTTTCGTCGGTAATCAGATAGAGTCCAGAGAGCATTGGCGATCCCTTGGCTGATGTTAAATGTGCGTGGTTGCGGGTGGGCACGGATCAATCGGAAAATCTTACCAGCCTAATGAGGTTGGTGTCAATTAATCTTCCCCGGTTTTGCCACTTTACAGGAACCTCTTAGGGTATTATCTATATCCTTGCAAACAAACGAAACGTTCTGTCTGACTTTCAGGAGTATTTCCGTGGCTGTTGAGTTTCCTCCTCGCCCAACTTGGGCCGATATTGATCTAAATGCCTTGCTGCACAATCTGCGGCAGGCGCAGCGTTTTTTTCAACCCCATCAGCGCGCCCTGACAGTCGTTAAGGCCGATGCTTACGGACATGGTGCGGTGCCGGTGGCCAGATGTTTTCAGCGCGCCGGAGTGTGTGACTTTGCCGTCGCTACGCTGGAAGAAGCGATCGAGCTGCGCGATGCCGGGATTGATGATGCCTTGTTAGTGCTGGGTGGTTGTCATCCGGGGCAGGAGAAGGCGTTTATGGCCTATAATTTGATGCCTGCGTTACTCGACCCGCAGATGGCGTTGCGCCTGTCGGCAGCAGCAGAGCAGCAAGGCTGTCGAATTCCGGCTCATCTGAAGATTGATAGTGGCATGGGGCGGGTCGGGTTTCTGCCGAACCTGCTGCGCGATTTTCTGCCGCAGCTGCAGCAACTGAAAGGACTTGAAATCGTTGGCCTGATGTCGCATCTGGCTTGTGCCGATGAGCTTGACTCGGGGGTGACACTGCAGCAATTGGAGCGTTTTCGCAGTGTGCGGCAGATGCTGCGCGATGGCGGGATCGTGCCGAGGGATATCCATATCAGTAACAGTGCCGGGCTGTCCGGCTGGGATGTGCCGGAAGCGACCCTGATGCGACCGGGGATCATGCTTTATGGTGGTCTGCCCGGCCCTGATTTTGATGACAAGCTTGAGCTGCGACCGGTGATGCATCTGCGCAGTTGTATTTCCCAGCTTCGTACCCTGCCGAAAGGGAGCGGGGTGTCTTATGGACACAATTTTTATACCGAACGGGACACCCGCGTTGCGGTGCTGCCGATCGGTTATGCCGATGGCTACAATCGGCTCTGGTCGAACAGGGGGCAAGGGATTCTGCACGGGCAGAAAATTCCGCTGATCGGTCGAGTCTGTATGGACTGGATCATGTTTGACGTCACTGATGTCCCGCAGGCAAAGGTCGGCGATAGTATCACATTGCTTGGGTTTTCAGAGGGACTGTCGATCCTTGGCGACTTCTGGGCTGAGCAGCTTGATACGATTTCCTATGAAGTGTTCTGCCGCATCGGCAGCCGGGTGCCGCGCCGTTATCTGGGTGGGCCGGTATGAATGAATTGTTTCTGGGGCTTGATCTTGGCACGACCAGCCTGATCGGACGGATCTGGACAACCGAAGGGCAGGTGGTTGCCGAAGCGAGCTGCGACAATCCGCAACAGCAGTTCGGGGCTGATGTCATCGCCCGGATGGAGGCTGCTCTGAAGGGGGCGGCTGACCAGCTGCAGGCTCTGCTGGTCGATGGGATCAATCGATTGATCGCCGATCTGCTGAAGCAGGTCGGTGCTGAGCCTGGTTGGATTAGTGCTGCGGCTGCGGCCGCTAACCCGGCGATCAGCCTGTTGCTGGTGAGAGAGTCGGTCGAAAATGTTCTGCAGCCGCCTTATCGTCCTGACTACCGCGCCGGGGAGGCGCTTGGCAGCGGCAAGCTGGGGATCGATTTGCCGGCGCCCTTGCTGCTTTTGCCCCTGGTTAGCGGGTATGTTGGCGGTGACCTGTTGGCGCTGCTGCTGGCTGATCCTCCAAAAGATGGGCCGACCCTGTATCTTGATCTTGGCACCAACGCTGAACTCGCCCTCTGGGATGGCGATAGCTGGCTGGTGACCTCGGTGGCTGCCGGGCCGGCATTTGAAGCAGGCAATCTTGGCTGCGGCATGAGACACGGTTTCGGCGCCGTCACGGAAGTCGGTGTCCTCAGGGATCGTTTTGTTTATACGGTTGCCGGTGGTGGAACGCCGAAAGGGATTTGCGGCAGTGGCCTGTTTTCCTTGCTCAGCCGTGCGATCCAAAGTGGCTTGATCGCAATTGATGGTCGCATCAAAGAGGCAAGTGAAGTTGACTCAAATCTATCCCGTTATCTGGTTGCTGATGAAAATGGTCCTGCGTTGCAGCTTTATCGTGATGCGCGCACCTGCCTGCGGTTGACGCAAGACGATGTCCGTGCCTTTCAGCTGGCGAAGGGGGCGGTGCTGGCCGGGGTGAACTGCCTGCTTGAAAGAAAAGGTATACAGGCCGAACAGTTAGCCTCGGTCCGCCTGGCCGGTGCTTTAGGCGGTGCATTGCCTGCCGAAGCACTGAAAGGGGTTGCTTTACTGCCGGAAAACGTGATAGATAAATGCCGCTTTCTACCGGGGGCAGTGTTGATCGGTTTGCAGCGGGTGCTGCAGCGGAAAGATGGGCTTGAGCAGGCGCGACAATTGGCGACGGAGCTTAAGCCGTACCCCCTGTCAGGGACGCCGGCTTTTGAAAAAGCCTTCCTCGGCAGCCTTGACTTTTCGTAGAAACCGCTAAACTTAGAACTTAATTTGTCGGATGGACAGTCGCTTGACTGTCCTTTCTTCGTTTTTTCCGGGTTCGTTTCGTTTACATATCAGAGTTCATCTTTCATTTCTGACGTAACAAAAAGGAGATTCCATGGCAGCCATCAAGAGAGCATTGATTTCGGTTTCAGACAAAGCGGGTATCCTCGAGCTGGCGAAAGAGTTGAACAGCTTCGGTGTTGAGCTTCTGTCGACCGGCGGAACCGCAAAAATGATTCGTGACGCCGGCATCCCGGTCATGGATGTTTCCGATTACACCGGCTTCCCGGAAATGATGAACGGTCGTGTCAAGACTCTTCATCCCAAAGTTCACGGTGGCCTGCTTGGCCTGCGCGACAACCCTGAGCATGTCGATGCCATGGCGAAGCACGACATCGAGCCGATCGACATGGTTGTTGTCAACCTCTATCCGTTCGAAGCGACCGTCGCCAAAGAAGATTGCACCCTGATCGACGCCATTGAGAACATCGACATCGGTGGCCCGACCATGCTGCGTAGCGCGGCCAAGAACAACAAGTTTGTCACCGTGATGGTTGACCCGACCGATTACGAAACCGTTATCGCCGAGATGAAGCAGAACGCTGGCGAAGTTTCCGAGCAGACCAACTTCAAACTGGCGGTCAAGGTTTACCAGCACACCGCAGCGTACGACGGTGCCATCTCCAACTGGCTCGGCAAAAAAACCGGCGAAGAGAACGCCGAGTTCGCCCCGACCCTGACCCTGCAGTATCACAAAGCTCAGGGGATGCGTTATGGCGAGAACCCGCATCAGAAGGCGGCCTTCTACGTTGAGAAAAACGTAACCGAGGCTTCAATCGCCACCGCCAAACAGCTGCAGGGCAAGGAGCTGTCCTACAATAATATCGGTGACACCGATGCCGCCCTCGAATGTGTCAAACAGTTCAGCGAAGGCCCGGCCTGCGTCATTGTCAAACACGCTAACCCTTGTGGGGTCGCTATCGGCGAGACACTGCTCGATGCCTATCAGCGTGCCTTCTCCACCGATCCCGAGTCGGCCTTTGGCGGTATCATCGCTTTCAACCAGGAGTTGGACGGTGAAACCGCCAAAGCGATCTGCGACAAGCAGTTTGTCGAGGTCATCATCGCGCCAAAGGTTTCCGCCGAGGCGGTCGAGGTTGTCGCGGCGAAGAAAAATGTTCGCCTGCTCGAGTGCGGCGAGTGGCCGGCCGAGCCGGGTCAGCGCCTCGACTTCAAACGCGTCAATGGCGGCCTGCTGGTACAGGACACCGACCTGCTGCTTTCTGCCGATATGAAAGTCGTCACCAAGCGTCAGCCGACTGCGGAAGAGATGAAGTCGCTTGAGTTCTCCTGGAAGGTGGCCAAGTTCGTCAAGTCGAACGCCATCGTCTACGGCAAGGACAACATGACCATCGGTGTCGGTGCCGGCCAGATGAGCCGTGTTAACTCGGCGCGTATTGCTGCCATCAAGGCTGAGCACGCCGGTTTGGAAGTGAGTGGCGCCGCTATGGCATCCGACGCTTTCTTCCCGTTCCGCGATGGTATCGACAACGCTGCTGCTGCCGGCATCACTGCCGTCATCCAGCCGGGTGGCTCGATTCGTGATGAAGAGGTTATTGCTGCTGCCGATGAGGCGGGCATCGCCATGGTGTTCACGAGTATGAGACACTTCCGTCATTAAGAAAGAATAGCCACCAAGGCGCCAAGAGCACCAAGAAAATCGTCAAAAGCTTTGGTCCTTCTTGGTGTCCTTAGTGTCTTGGTGGCTAATGATTTTTAAGGAGTTTGTCATGAAAGTACTAGTTGTCGGTGGTGGCGGACGCGAGCACGCCCTCTGCTGGAAAATCGCCCAGTCGCCGCTGGTTGAAACTCTCTACTGTGCGCCGGGGAATCCGGGCATCGCAGAAGTCGCCGAGTGTGTCAATATCGCTGCCGATGAGATCGAAACCCTCTGTGAATTCGCCCAGGCGGAAAAAATCGACCTGACCGTGGTTGGCCCGGAGGTGCCTTTGACTATGGGCATCGTTGATACTTTTCAGGAGGCTGGCCTCGAAGTCTTTGGACCGAATAAGGCCGCGGCACAGATCGAGGGGAGCAAAGGCTTTTCTAAAAATCTGATGGCGAAATACAATATCCCGACTGCGGACTATCAGAGTTTCACCGAGCATGCCGATGCTGTTGCCTACATCAAAGAGCAGGGCGCACCGATCGTTGTTAAAGCAGACGGTCTGGCTGCCGGTAAAGGCGTTATTGTTGCCATGACTGAGGAACAGGCGATTGCAGCTGTCGACGATATCATGCTCGATCAGGTGTTCGGTGATGCCGGTGCCAGTGTGGTCATCGAGGAGTTCATGGATGGTGAAGAGGCTTCTTTCTTTGCTTTTACCGATGGCAAGAATATTCTGCCGCTGGCATCCTCACAGGACCACAAGCGGGTTTATGATAACGACGAAGGGCCGAATACCGGCGGCATGGGAGCTTACTCTCCGGCTCCGGTAGTAACGGCCGAGCTTCATGATGTCATCGTCGATACTGTGGTCAAGCCGACGATCGCCGGCATGGCCCAGGATGGTTGCCCGTACAGCGGCATCCTCTACGTCGGCCTGATGATCAAAGAGGGCAAGCCGCGCGTGGTCGAGTTCAATGCCCGCTTCGGTGATCCGGAAGCACAGCCGCTGCTGATCCGCATGAAGGAAGATATCGTGCCGATCCTGCAGGCCTGTGCCCGCGGCGAGCTGAATCAGTCGAGCCTTGAGTGGCACGACAAAGCAGCTGTTTGTGTTGTCATGGCAAGCGGCGGTTACCCGGCTTCGTTCGAAAAGGGTTTGCCGATTTCCGGTCTGGATGAGGCAGCAAAAATCGAGGACATGGTGGTTTTCCACGCTGGAACTGCTTCCAAGGATGGGAAAATCGTTAACAACGGCGGCCGGGTGCTCGGTGTGACCGGCCTCGGCACCACGGTCAAGGATGCCATCGACAAGGCTTATGACGGTGTGGCCGCGATCGACTGGCAAAACGTTCACTATCGTAAAGACATCGGCGCACGGGCGCTGAACAGAGACTGATTGACGTAAGGAGTCCAAAAATGAGCGAAAACAAGCCTCTGGTCGGTATTTTGATGGGCAGTGACAACGATTACGGTGTCATGGCCGAAGCGGCAAAGGTTCTCAAGCAGTTCGGCATTCCGTTCGAGATGATCGTTTCCAGTGCTCATCGCACACCGGAACGCACGGCGACGTACGTCAGTGCAGCACGTGACAACGGTATCAAAGTGCTGATCGCCGGTGCTGGTGCCGCCGCTCACCTGGCTGGAGTCGTTGCAGCTGAAACCACGTTGCCTGTTATCGCTGTTCCGATTGACGCAACATCACTGCAGGGGTTGGATGCGCTGCTGGCGATGGTGCAGATGCCCGCAGGGATCCCGGTTGCGACCATGGCGATCGGCCCGGCAGGTGCGCGCAACGCTGGAATTTTTGCGGCGCAGATTCTGGCGACCGATAATATTGAGCTGGCAACCAAGCTTTCCAACTTCAAGGCGGAAATGGCTGCCGGGGTGATCAAAAAGTCTGATAAAGTCCAAGAAAAGTTGGCTGCTGACGGACTGATCTAAGAATATCAAAATTGTATACAATATACAGTTTTGGGGTTGACAGTTGCGATTGTGATGACTAAATTATCGACTGGTCAATGAACCGATTACATCAACAAGGAGAGAGGTAATTATTATGAAGAAGATGCTCGTACTGTTTGCCATCGTTGCTTTCGTTGCTGCTTCCGCTTTTGTTGCAGTTGCTCAGGACAAGGGTCCTGCTTCCATCACTATGGAAGTCAAGATGGGTAACGTCACTTTCGACCACGCCAAGCACCAGGGGCTGACCGATTGCGCAACCTGCCACCACACCGGCGATTTCGCTGCTTGTAAGTCCTGCCACGATGTCAAGCCGGAAGCTCCGAAATCCAAGAAGGCTTACCATGATCAGTGCAAAGGCTGCCACAAGAAGGAAAGCGGCCCGACCAAGTGTAAGGGGTGCCACGTCAAGTAATCTATTGACGTAGTTGCCGAGATAGATCAAAAAAGAGCCGATCCGGATTTTCCGGGTCGGCTCTTTTTTTTGTTCAGATGTCTGGAGGGAGTGATGCAGCGGGAAAACGAAACCATCGATGAGTTGTTGCTCGGCAATCTGCGCTTGCTGCAGGCGGAAAAGGGGTATCGTTTTTCAATCGATTCGATTTTGCTGAGCCGTTTTGTCAAGACTTGTGCTGACGATAGCGTAGTCGACCTCGGGACGGGTTGCGGTATTGTCCCGTTGTTGTTGGCCAAATTGGGGTCGGCACGGCAATTGGTTGGCATTGAACTGCAGTCACAGATGGCTGGGCGGGCAGAGCGTAATGTTGTCCTTAACGGTTTGCAGCAGCGGGTGCGGATTATCAATGGCGATCTGCGCAATGTCCGTGATCTTTTGCCCGACTCCTGCGCCGATCTGGTTGTGTCGAATCCGCCTTACCGTCCTGTCGGCAGCGGCCGTATTGCGCCGGAAGATGAGCGTGCGGCGGCGCGTCATGAACTGGCGGGTGGCCTGGAAAACTTTCTCGCTGCGGCGCGATGGCTGCTGAAAAACGGTGGGCGCTTTGCGGTGATCTATCTGGCTGAGCGATTGCCGGAATTGCTGCAGCAGATGAAGGGAGCCGGTATCGAGCCGAAGCGGTTACGCATGGTTCACCCAAGGCAGGGAGAGGCTGCCCGCATGGTTCTGGTCGAAGGGCGGATGGCTGGGCGCCCCGGTCTGCTGGTAGAACCACCGCTGTATATCTATCAGGGGGAGGGGAGGGATTATACCGCCGAGGTTTTGGCGTTTTATAAGGATGATCCGGACGATTAGTTGTTCGACCGGCCTTTATTTAATCTTTTCTGCAAAGTTGCAACGCGCTTCATTTCCGCCTGCAGTTCAGTGTCGTGCAGCGTGGCGAACATCTCTTCTATTTCTCGTTGTTCCTGGTCGGTCAGTTCTGCCAGCTCCATCTTGGGAACTTCCGGCTCTTTTTGGCCTTTGACTCTATTGCTGTACGGTGTCGGAGCTTTGCGCAGGAAGAGGTCGGAAATGTTTGCGTTTGGCAACTGTTGGTTCAGTTTTTGTAGAATCTGAGGCTTCAACATCTGCAGTTGCTGCATCCAGACCGGATGGTCGACCTGGACTTCAAGAATTCCCTGCCGAAAACGCAGGGGGCGAGCACGTTCAGCGATCTGCTTGCCAACAACCTGATCCCATATCAGCCAGGCCTGGTAGCGATTGAGTCGATCTTCCATGCCTCGATCACCGAGAACTTTTTTTAACAGTGGGCCGACCCGTTCGGCCTTTTTCATTGGGGCGCGATCTTTTCTGCTCATGGCAGGGTTCGACGGCGAATGCGGCCTCCGGCAAATTGTCCGGCAATAGCACAGGCCAGGGTCAGGGGAATGACTTGCCAGTTGAAGCCGAACATGCTGCGCAGGGCGATGATGAATGGAATCGACAGGTGGACCAAAACGAACCAGTGCAGGGAAAACTTGCGGCTGGTTTCACGCAGGTAGCCGAGCGGCAGGTTTGCGCCGAATGAAAAAATCAGCAATGCCGCGAGCGGCAGGATGGTTTCGAGGTGCACTTGAGGCTCTACCCTTCGGGAATTTTTCAGTAATCACTAGTCGTTACTTTACCCCTGCCGAGGTAACCCTGTCAATTCCAGAGGTTGTCTCATTACGTCCTTGCATGTCGAGGTCAAACGTGGCATGATGCGCGGCCGGGCTGGACTGGGAGGCCCAGCGAGGAGTGGTTTTGGTCAGGGACGGAGACTGTGTTGCCATCTTTCATTCGATTCATCGAGTGATGAAGGCAGAGAAGGCGCTAAAAGCAAAGAGCTTGGAAATACTGTCGATTCCAGTTCCGCGACAGCTCAGCTCTGATTGTGGGTTGGCGATCAGGTTTCGCCATGAGCTTCTCTCTGAGGTCGAAGCAGTTCTTCTGGCAGGTGAGGTAGAGATTGCCGAAGTCTGGTTGAAGCAGGACGGGGCATTCGTTCGGTTGAAGTAAGAGGCCTGTTTTGTGAGGGTTTTTGCGCTTGACATGGGTTGGACCCTTACATATATTTGTCCTTTCGTGAATTTTGCCGCAGTAATGGTATGTTTGATACATTATCCGACAAGCTAGATTCGGTTTTTAAGAAGCTCCGTGGACACGGCAAGCTCACCGAACAGCATATAAAAGAAACCATGCGGGAGATCCGCCTGGTGCTGCTGGAAGCGGACGTCAACTTCAAGGTTGTCAAAAGTTTCGTCAGCCGGGTTGGTGAGCGTGCTGCTGGTCAAGAGGTTCTCAAGAGCCTGACTCCGGCCCAGCAGGTGA
The DNA here is from genome assembly GCF_900142125.1 of Malonomonas rubra DSM 5091. Classification (GTDB taxonomy): domain Bacteria; phylum Desulfobacterota; class Desulfuromonadia; order Desulfuromonadales; family Geopsychrobacteraceae; genus Malonomonas; species Malonomonas rubra. The sequence goes on along the minus strand of NZ_FQZT01000002.1, from coordinate 437,504 downwards.
TCAAGGTGGTTCGCGAAGAACTGGCCGAGCTGATGGGTGAAGGGGAAGACAATTCCCTCGATCTGGCTGCAAGACCGCCGGTGCCGCTGATGCTTTGCGGTCTGCAGGGTGCTGGTAAAACCACTACCTGCGGCAAGCTGGCGCTGAAAATGCGCCGCGACAAACGGAATCCACTGTTGGTTCCCGCTGACGTTTATCGTCCGGCGGCGATTGAGCAGCTTAAAACTCTAGGCCGACAGCTCAATATCGAGGTGTTCGATTCGCACGCCGGGCAGGACCCGGTCGACATCTGCACCAGGGCTCGCGAATATGCAGAGCTGAACGGTTTTGATACACTGATACTTGATACCGCCGGTCGTTTGCACATCGACGAAGAATTGATGGGCGAGCTGAAGCGGATCGTCGCCAATGTTGCACCGCAGGAAATCCTGTTCGTCGCTGATGCGATGACTGGTCAGGATGCGGTGACTGTAGCGAAAAGTTTTGACGAGCAGCTGCCACTGACTGGCGTTGTCCTGACCAAGCTGGACGGTGACGCACGTGGTGGTGCAGCGTTGTCGATTCGCGCCGTTACCGGCAAGCCGATCAAGCTGGTCGGTATGGGCGAGAAACTCGACGCCTTGGAGCAGTTTCATCCTGATCGGATGGCTCAGCGGATTCTTGGCATGGGGGATGTCCTCAGCCTGATCGAGAAGGCCCAGTCTGCTGTCGATGAGGAAGATGCAGCCAAGATGGAGCAGGCGCTGCGCAAGGATGGTTTCACTTTGGAGACTTTTCTTGAGCAGATGCAGATGGTCAAGAAGATGGGTTCCATCGATTCGCTGTTGAAGATGATTCCTGGTGCTGGCAAGGCAATGAAGCAGGCCAAGGGGATGCAGCTGCCTGAAGAGGAATTGAAAAAGATCGAGGCGATTATTCGCTCAATGACCAAGAAAGAACGGCTCGATCACAAGATCCTCAACGGGTCACGCCGTTTGCGTATCGCCAACGGTAGTGGTACCCGGGTGCAGGACGTTAACCAGTTGTTGAAGCGCTTCGTTGAAGCGCAGAAGATGATGAAGAAGATGCAGAAGATGGGCCCGAAGGGGCTCAAGGGAATGCTCGGCGGCCGAGGTGGCGGCCAACTTCCCTTTTAGATTGCCAATAAAAGAATAGAGAAACAAATTCTACTATTCGCAACACATAAAAGTACAAAAGTACGGAGGAAAAACAGCATGTCAGTAAAAATCAGGCTCGCCCGCGGCGGTGCAAAGAAGAAACCTTTCTACCAAGTCGTTGTCGCCGATGAGCGTTGCCCTCGGGATGGTCGTTTTATCGAGAAACTGGGTCAGTACGATCCGCGTCAGGACCAGCCCCTGCTGAACTTCAAGGAAGAGCGTGCCCTTGAGTGGCTCAACAAGGGTGCTCAGCCGACTGATACGGTTCGCCGGTTGCTGCGTGGCGCCGGTGTCTGGGCCAAGTTCAAGGCGAAGGACGCTGCACAAGCCTAACGCCTGATCTGGTCCGAATCCGGGGCAACGGCCCCTATCCACCCGGAGGATGACCCATGAAAGACCTGATCGAGTACATCGCCAAGTCGTTGGTCGAAAAACCTGACGAGATCGTGATCTCCGAAGAGGAGGCCGAAGATGGAACTGTTCTCGTCAAGTTGGCGGCCGCCCAGGAAGATATGGGGCGGATTATCGGCAAACAGGGACGCAACGCCAAGGCGATGCGGACCTTGCTGAACGCCAAAGCGACCCGTGAAAACAAACGGGCTTCGTTGCAGATCATGGAATAGTCCGGCTTCGGATCGGTTGAAAGAGTAGGACAGATGGACAACCGATCGGGTTCGTTGCTGGAAATCGGGAAAATCGTCGGAACTCACGGTTTGCGTGGTGACCTCAAGGTTCGCCTGCATTCCGGTACCCCCGAGATTTTACTGGATGCAGATCAGGTCACGTTGCACCTGCCCTCAGGTGAAAAACTGACAGTCGAACCGACGCGTCAGTCGCTCCACAAAGGGCAGGTTTTGTTGCGTTTGCAGGGGTACGATTCGATCAACCAGGTCGAGCCGATGATTGGCGCGCAGGTTCTGCTGCACGAAGCTCAGCTGCCCGAACTGGAAGAAGATGAGTATTACTGGGCTGATTTGAAGGGCCTGCAGGTTGTCGATCAGCAAAAAGGCGTACTCGGCAAGCTGCACCAGATGTTTAACACCGCGGCGCATGACACTTACGTTGTCACCGGGCCCTACGGGGAAGTGCTGATCCCGGCCGTGGCACAATTTATCCAGGAGATTGATCTGGACCAGCGGGTGATGAGAGTCGACCTGCCGGAAGGATTAGTTCCGGACGAAGAATGATCTTTGACGTTTTGACCCTGTTCCCGGGAATGTTCGACTCGCCTTTGCAGGAGAGCATTCTTGGCCGCGCCATCAAGCAGGACCTGCTGAAGGTTCGCGCGCACAACCTGCGTGACTGGGCGGAAGGCAAGCACCTGACCACCGACGATACCCCGTACGGGGGTGGTGACGGTATGGTGATGAAGCCGGAGCCGATTGCCAGGGCGGTGGCCGCGCTGAAAGAACAGACGCCACAGGCAAAAGTGCTGATGATGACGCCGCAGGGCGTCCCCTTTACTCAACAGCACGCCAAGACGCTTGCGCAGGAAGACGGATTGATTTTCCTCTGCGGGCGTTACGAAGGGTTCGACGAGCGGATACGGCAAACGCTGGTTGATGCCGAATTCTCGCTTGGTGACTTTGTGCTGACCGGAGGAGAGCTGCCGGCGATGGTGATGATCGATGCCATTTCCCGTTATGTTCCCGGTGTCCTCGGCAGCGAGGGGAGCGCGGAGACTGATTCGTTTTCTGACGGCCTGCTGGAGTACCCGCAGTACACGCGACCGGCAGTGTTTGAGGGAATGGAAGTGCCGAAGGTGCTGCTCTCCGGTGATCACGGCAAAATTGCTCGTTGGCGGCGCGAACAACAGCTGCTGCGGACACTGAAAAGGCGCCCGGAGCTTTTGCAGCAGGCAGAACTGACAGATGAAGATTTAAAGATTCTGACGCAACTGAAGCAGTCGGAATCGCAAAACTAGAAACCGAAGACAACCGAATAAGCTAAACGGAATTGATACATCGAGGAGGATGAAGATGAACATCATCGATCAACTAGAATTGGAACAATTGAAGAAGGATATCCCGGCATTCAAAGCGGGCGATACCTTGAAAGTCTACGTAAAAATCACCGAGGGTGACAAGCAGCGTATCCAGGTTTTCCAGGGCGTCTGCATCAAGCGTATTAACCGCGGTCTCGGTTCTTCCTACACCGTGCGCAAGATGTCCGGTGGTATCGGCGTCGAGCGGATTTTCCCGCTGCACTCCCCGAGCATCGACAAGATCGAAGTCGTTCGCGTCGGTCGTGTGCGTCGCGCCAAGCTGTACTACCTGCGCAACTTGCGTGGTAAGGCTGCACGTATTGCTGAGAAGCGCGTGGTCTGATCCGCTAATATCGGTTAAACTAAGCCCCCAGCGATTGTTGGGGGCTTTTTTTTTCTCTTTTTCCGGGTTTGAAAACTGATGAGTAATCTGGAACTTTTCGCCGATAGCGAAATCTCGACACTCTATTTTGAAGAACAGGCGAAAGCAAAAGGCTTTAAAGCGATAGCCGGTATTGACGAGGCCGGTCGCGGACCACTGGCCGGTCCGGTTGTGGCTGCCGCTGTGATCCTGCCGGATGATTTCGAGTTACCCGGGCTGACCGATTCGAAAAAGCTGACAGAAAAGCAACGCGATAGATTTTATCCGCTGATCCGTAAGCAAGCGCGTGCTGTCGGTATAGGGGTTGCGACGGCAGAAGAGATCGATCAGGTCAATATTCTGCAGGCAACGCTTAAGGCAATGCAGCGGGCAATCGGCCGACTCAAAGACTGTCCGGATCATCTTTTGATCGATGGCATCACCCCACTGCCTGTGCAAATATCTCAGCAGACATTGAAAAAAGGTGATAGCCGTTCTCTGTCGATTGCGGCGGCTTCAGTGGTGGCGAAAGTCGTGCGGGACCGGATCATGTACAGTCTCGACAGACAGCATCCCGGTTACGGCTTCGCTAAGCATAAAGGGTATGGCACGGCTGCGCATCGTAGTGCAATTGCCGAATTGAAACCCTGCAGGCATCATCGTGCCAGTTTTGCCGGTGTGCGGGAGCACCTGGAGAGATGACACAGCAGCGCCTGGCTTTGGGAAAATGGGGGGAGGAGCATGCTGTTGCATTTTTACTTGAGCAAGGCTGCAAAATTCTGGCGAGGAATTATCGTACGCCGGTCGGCGAGATCGATATTGTCGCCAGCAAGCGTAAAGAGTTGCTGTTTGTCGAAGTAAAAACACGTCGTGGATGCAGTTTCGGTTTACCTCAGGAGGCTGTCGGAGCGCGCAAACAACAGCAGATCATCCGCACCGCTCAATGGTATCTGCAGCAGGAAAAAACTGCCAAATTGCAGCCCCGATTTGATGTTATCGCAATTCTGTGCCAGAGTGACCAGATTGCGGAAATCCAGCATTTCCCGAACGCATTCGGTTTGAGCTAGGCAGAGGAGAGGTTATGACGGAAACGGCAAGCGGGCAGTCGATAAATCTGGCCGATTACGGGATGTTGCGGCTTGGTGTGGCAACACCCGAATTGCGCATTGCTGATGTCGATTTCAACCTGGAACAGATTTGCCTGCTGGCGAAGCAGGCTTCTATGCAACAGTGCAAGCTGCTGCTTTTCCCGGAGCTCTGCCTCAGTGGCTACACCTGTGCAGACCTGTTTTTTCAGCGACCGTTGCAGCATCGGGTAGAGCAGGCACTGATCGAACTGGCAAAATTTACTGCGGATGAGAAAGTCGCTTTGGTCGTTGGCGCGCCACTGGCCGCCAGTGGTCGGCTGTTTAATTGTGCTGTGCTGATTGCTGATGGTGAGATTTGCGGAGTTGTGCCAAAGACTTTTCTGCCGAATTCAGGCGAATTTTACGAGCAGCGCTGGTTCAGCTCTGCACGTGAGCGCAGCAGCAATTACATTCTGATCGACGGCCAGCAGATATCTTTTGGCGACGATCTTCTCTTTCGTGCCGAGGAATTCCCTGATTGTCAGATCGGTATAGAAATCTGTGAAGATGCCTGGGCGGTTGCGCCGCCAAGTGGTTCTCAGGCTCTGGTCGGTGCGACCCTGTTACTCAATCTTTCCGCCAGCCCGGAGATTCTCGGCAAGCAGGCTTACCGTCGGGCGCTGGTGTCGGCGCAATCGGCGCGCTGCCTGGCGGCTTATGCTTATGCCTCGGCCGGGCCAAACGAATCGAGCACCGATCTGGTTTTTTCCGGCCATTCCTTGATAGCAGAAAATGGTCAGATATTGGCCGAAACAGAGCGTTTCCAGTTCGATAACCAGCTGGCTGTTGCCGACGTCGACCTGGAGCGTCTTGTTGGCGAGCGGCAACGCAACAGCAGTTTTGCCGCCGGCCATCCAGTTCACAACTTCCGTATTCAATCTTTCCGTCTTGCCTCCGCTGACGTCAGTGAACTGAAACGGCCTGTTGCGCGCACTCCCTTTGTGCCGCCGGATGATGCAGAGCGCGCGGCCCGATGTCAGGAAATTTTTCTGCTGCAGACCAGTGGGTTGGCCAAGCGTTTGCGTCACACCGGCAGCAAGCAGGTGGTGATCGGTCTTTCCGGCGGACTCGATTCAACGCTGGCGCTGCTGGTGACGGTCAAGGCTTTCGATCGTCTCGGCCTCGACCGCAAAGGGATTGTCGCTATCACCATGCCCGGTTTCGGTACGACTGAGCGCACCAAGGGCAACGCTGAGGTTCTCGCTGAAGAGTTGGGGACAGAACTGCGTATCGTGCCGATCGACGCCGCGGTCATCCAGCATTTTCAGGATATCGGTCACGACGAAACCAGGCATGATATTACGTACGAAAACAGCCAGGCACGTGAACGGACACAGATCCTGATGGATGTCGCCAACCAGGTCGGCGGCCTGGTGATCGGTACCGGGGATCTTTCCGAGCTGGCACTGGGCTGGTGTACTTACAACGGTGATCACATGTCGATGTACGGGGTCAATGTCGGCGTGCCGAAGACGTTGGTGCGCTACCTGGTCGACTGGTGCGCAAAGGAGGAATTCTCGGGCAGAGTCTCCGAGGTCCTGATCGATGTTTGTAATACCCCGGTTTCGCCCGAGTTGCTGCCGCCGGATGAGAACGGCGAGATCGCGCAGAAGACGGAACAGGTGGTCGGCCCCTACGAGTTACACGACTTCTTCCTCTACCAGGTGGTACGTATGCATTACGCCCCGGCCAAGGTGCTGATGCTGGCGGAGTTGGCTTTCTCCGACATGCCGCGCGAAGAGATTATGAAGTGGTTGCGTCAGTTCTACTGGCGTTTCTTTTCCCAGCAGTTCAAACGCTCCTGCCTGCCGGACGGCCCGAAGGTCGGTACCGTCGCTTTGTCGCCGCGTGGTGACTGGCGCATGCCGAGTGATGCCACCGTCAATCTTTGGTTGCAACAACTGGAGTCGCTTGCGTGAGCGGAATTCTCTATGTTGTTGCTACCCCGATCGGCAATCTGGAGGACATGACCTACCGCGCCGTGCGGGTGCTGCAGGAAGTCGACCTGATCGCCGCCGAGGATACCCGGCACAGTCGTAAACTCCTTGAACACTATGGCATCAAGACCCCGTTGATTTCCTACCATGAGCACAACGAGGAACAGCGCGCTGCTCAGTTGATTGAAAAACTGCAGGCGGGGCAATCGCTCGCCTTGATTAGCGACGCAGGGACCCCCTGTATCGCTGATCCCGGTTACCGTCTGGTTTTTCGCTGCCGCGCAGCGGGTGTCACTGTTGCTGCTGTGCCGGGCGCTTCGGCATTGATTGCGGCTCTCTCGATTGCCGGTCTGCCGACCGATGCGTTCCGTTTTGTCGGTTTTCTGCCTGCCAAGTCTCACGGCCGCCGACAGGTGCTCGAACAGCTCAAAGATGAGCAGCAGACTGTCGCTTTCTACGAGGGTCCGCATCGGTTGCAGGCTTCCCTGCAGGATATTGCCGATATCTGTGGGGAGGACAGGCTGATTTCTGTCGCACGAGAATTGACAAAACGGCACGAGGAACTGTTCGGCGGGACTGTCGCAGAAGCACTTGAACATTACGCCGAAGGGAAGGTGAAGGGTGAGTTGGTGTTGCTGCTCGGCCCGGCGCCACCGCGCAAACCCCAGGGAACGGTAAAAGAGGAGCTTGCCCGGCTGCACGCTGAAACCGATCTGACTTGGAAACAAATCGTCAAGCAGGTGGCAAAAGATTTCAACCTGCCTGGCAGCGATGTTTATAAAGAATCGCTGGAGCTCAGGGGCAACGACTAAGCAGCCTGGTGACTTCGTCGCCTCTCCAGCAGTTCCTGCGCTTCGACTGACAGCGTGGCGATCGGGTAGGCCAGCAGCCGCTTGATGCCGATCTCCTCTCCACTCTCCAGGCAATAGCCGAAGCTGCCATCTTCCAGCCTGCCGAGTGCAGCATCGATCTGTAGTATCAACTTCTGCTGCCGACTTCTGGCAAGAAAATCCATCGTGCGATTGCTGTCCTTAACGCTCTGGTCGAGGATGTCTCCACCATTTGGGTCGTTTTCCAGCAGCCTTTGACGGGAGAGGCGACTTTCGCTGTTGAGTCGATTCCGCCAGTCGATCAACTGGCCGCGGAAGTAGGCGAGCTGCTGATCGTTCATGTAGGACTCGTTACTGCTTGGTTGATAGGTAATCTCAATTTCAGACATCAGCTTTTCCTTTCTCCTGAGCGCGAAGTGAAATCACTGCCGAGGAAGCTATCAGCTCTTTTTGTGCTGTTGGTCAGCGATTTATAAGGGTTGTGTGAGAAATGTACGGTCAGGAAAGTAGTGAGAATAACTCGCCAAGAAACGGTTACTGGAGGAGGAAAAGCGGGCTCTGCAGCAGAATGTGCAGCGGCGGATTCAGGCGGAAAAAGAGAAAGATCAGCTGATCGGAGAGTTACGAAGCGCGTTGCAGGAGGTGGATACGCTTCGCGGGCTGCTGCCGATCTGCAGCTATTGCCACAAAATCAGAGATGATGAGGGGCTTTGGAATCGGATTGAAACTTATCTTGAGCAGCGTGCAGAGGTCTCTTTCTCGCACGGCATCTGTCCAGATTGTCGGGATGAGCATTTTCCGGAATACAGCAAGAAAGGCTCCTGAGACAATTTGAAGCGTTCAGCGAAGTACGCTGAATTGGTCAAATTCACCGGTTGCGCTCTGCCATTCCACATCCACATCGTCGACCTGCGCCATCTGCGGTCCCTGCCGGCACCATTCGACCACTGTTTTGACTGCTGGTTCATCGCCTTCAAAAATGGCCGATACGGAAAAATCAGGGTTGTTGCGGACCCAACCCGCAACAGCGTATCGATCTGCCGTCTGCTTGGTACTTTGACGGAACCAGACTCCTTGGACCCGGCCGGTTACTCGTACAATCGCTCTGACTGCCGCCATTTAAGCCTCCTTGCCGATCAACTGGAGAAACTCCTCTTCGTTCAACACGTTGATGCCGAGCTCCTCTGCTTTGGCCAGTTTGCTGCCGGCTCCCGGCCCGGCAACCACATAATCGGTTTTTTTGCTGACCGAACCGCTGGCCCGGGCGCCCTCTGCTTCGACCAGCGCCTCGCCCTCTTTGCGACTGAATTTTTCCAGCGCGCCGGTGAAGACGAAAACCTTGCCGGCGAGTTTGTCGCCTTTTGGCTGTTCGGTCGCGATCGGGGCGACTCCGAGTTGTCGCAGCTGGTCGAGGATTTTCTGATTGTTGGGGTCGACAAAAAAGTGGGTGACGCTGTCGGCGACCTGCGGACCGATTTCGTGGATAGCCAGCAGCTGATCCCGATCAGCAGCTGCCAAGGCGTCGAGGGAGCCGAACTGGCGGCTGAGGACTTTGGCAAGATGGCTGCCGACGTGACGGATCCCCAGAGCGAACAGGAAACGTTCCAGCGGTCGTTCCTTGCTGGCATCGATGGCAGCAAGAAGCTTTTCCGCGAGTTTGTCGCCCATGCGATCGAACTGGAATAACTGCTCTTTCTCGAGGCGATAAAGATCGGCGACACTTTTTACCAGTTCGAGGCGCAGCAGCTGATCGATCAGGCGATCTCCCAGGCCCTCAATGTCCATCGCCCCGCGTGCGCAGAAGTGTTTCAGCGATTCTTTGAGCTGGGCGGGACAGCTCAGCCCCTGGCAACGCGGAACGACCTCTCCTTCATCACGGGAAACGGGCGAGCCACAGGCCGGACATTCTGTCGGTTCGGGAATTTCTTGTTCGCTGCCAGTCCGTTTTTCCGTGACGACCTTGACGATGTCGGGAATAACATCTCCCGCTCGTTCAACAACAACGGTGTCGCCGATTTTGATGCCGAGCCGTTCTATTTCGTCCCAATTGTGCAGGCTGGCGCTGGAAACTGTAACGCCGCTGACGTTCACCGGCCTCAGGTTGGCGACCGGGGTAATGGCACCTGTGCGCCCGACCTGGTAGCGTACCGATTCGAGGACGGTGGTTTCCTGCCGCGGTGGAAACTTGCAGGCGATCGCCCAGCGTGGTGTGCGGCTTTTTTCTCCCAGCTCCTGCTGCAGCGGACGACTGTTCACCTTGACTACCATGCCGTCGATTTCAAAAGGCAGCTGATCGCGCAGTGTCATCAATTCGTTGTATCGATCAATCACCTGTTCGATATTGTCGGCGACTTTGAGGGTGTTGAGGTTGACCTTCAGCCCCCAGCTCTGCAGTTTCTGTAAAAGTTCGGAATGGCTCTGCGGTTCGTTGTCGGAAATCGCGCCGATGCCGTAGCAGCTGATGGTCAAAGGGCGCGCAGCAGTCAGTTTGGAATCGAGTTGACGCAAGCTTCCCGCTGTGACGTTGCGCGGGTTGGCGAAGGTGGTTTCGCCTTCTTCTCGGCGCTGCTCATTTAGCTTGCGAAAAGCGTCCAATTCCATGTAGATTTCGCCGCGCACTTCCAGTTGCTGTGGGAAATCGTTCTGCAGCTGCAACGGGATCGCCCCAATGGTGCGGGCATTGGCGGTAATGTCTTCGCCTGTTGTTCCATCGCCGCGGGTTGCGCCCCGCGTCAGCCTCCCCTGTTCGTAGGTCAGCGCGACGGCAACCCCGTCCAGCTTCATCTCGCAGATGTATTGGATGTCCTGATCGCTTGATAAAAAACGTTTCAGCCGCGCATCGAAATCTCGCAGGTCATCGGCTCCGAAAGCGTTTTCCAGTGACAGCATCGGGCTGGCGTGTGTTGCCTGCGGGAAGCTGTCGAGAGGGGCGCTGCCGACTCGTTGCGATGGAGAATCCTCGCTGACCAGTTGCGGGAAATCTTTTTCCAGCTGCAAAAGTCGCTGCATCAGGCGATCATATTCCGCATCACTGATTTCAGGTGTGTCGAGACTGTGGTAGAGGTAATTGTGGCGGTGCAGTTCGCTGCTCAGCTTTGCGTGTTCTTTTTCGGCGGCGATCTGGTTCGGCGTGTCGATGGCGGTCATCTGCTGCCCCTGCGTTAGTGACTGAAGTGTTTTGTCGGCTTATAGCATGTCCAATATTTCCTGCGCAACGACTCTTCCCCTTTGCGCCGGATTAGGCTAAACTCCGCTCAATTCTGTGTGTTTTTGATGGTTGGCCGCGATGTCGGTCGATGGAGATAGAATGTCAGACGAAGCGCTTTGGCGATTGCTCGCCCTGTTGGCTCTGCTTGCCCTGTCCGGGTTTTTTTCCGGTTCCGAAACAGCTCTGCTTTCCCTTGATAAATTACGTGTCCGCTTCCTGCAGCAGACGGAGCGCCGAGGCGCTGCCAAACTTGCCAAGTTGCTGGATGATCCAGATCGCCTGCTCAGCGGGATCCTGGTGGGTAACAACCTTGTCAATATCGCTGCATCGGTTATCGCCACCGGCCTGTTTGTCGGCTATTTTGGTGAGCGGGGGGAATTGTACACTGTGCTGATACTTACCCCGATCCTGTTGATTTTTTCCGAAGTCTGCCCGAAAACCTACGCCGCGCAGTACCCGGAAAAGATGTCTTTTTTCGTTCTCAACCCGATCCGTTTTGTCGTCTGGAGTTTGACACCGGTCGTTCTGGTCGTCTCTTCGTTGTCGAAAGCCCTGACCCGGTTTTTCCGTTCGAAGGAGGCAGAGGGCCTCTCTGTTTCCGAGGATGAAATTCGTGCCATTATCGAGGTCGGCGAAGAGTCGGGCGTGGTTGCGGCTGAACAGCGCCGCATGTTGCACGGTATCTTCGACCTTTCCGAAACGCGGGTGCGTGACGTGATGATTCCGCGCACCGAGGTGGTCGGGGTCGAAGTGTCAGCCGGGTTTGACGAAGTGCTTGCAACCGTTCAGCAGGCTCGTCACTCCCGTTTTCCGGTCTATGATGACAGTCTGGACAATATTGTCGGTGTGGTACATTCGAAGAAAGTTCTTGATTATATCGGCCGTACCGAGCAGTTTTCCTTGGCCGAAATGTGCCGCAAGCCGTTTTTTGTTCCGGAATCGAAGAGAATTGCCGTGCTGCTGCAGACGTTCCGTAAAATGCGTGAGCACCTGGCAATTGTGGTCGATGAATACGGTGGGGTTGAGGGCATTGTTACCTTGGAGGACGTTGTTGAGGAGATCGTCGGTGAGATCCACGATGAGTATGACATCGAAGAAGTCGACTTTCGCCAGCTTGCACCTGGCCGCTTTCTGGTCGATGCCGCCGTCTCCCTGCGCGCCGTGAATCGGCGCTTCAAGCTGCAGCTGCCGGAAGATCATGTTACCACTTTGGCCGGTTACCTGCTGCGCGAAATGGGGCGGATTCCAGCGGAGGGCGAAGAGTTCGAGACCGAAGGAATCAGGTTCCGCATCAAGCGGATGGATGATCGCAGGATCGAAGATATCGAAATGCAACTTATCGAACCTGTTGTCGGATAATCGAACTCTTCGCAAACTCCTGTTTGCTCTGAAGGCGGCCTGAGTCGCCTTTTTTATTTTTGTCTCACCTGTACCATTTTGCACGTCCTTCAACGGCTCTTAAACAGCTTTCCTTTTCTTCCTTCTTAATGAAAGATAAGTTCCCGTCATGGCGCGATTTTTCCTTTCGCGCCGAGCAGGGGAAAATCACCATTTCTCCTTGACAGGGGAGGGTCCTCCGGCTATTCTTTGGCAATCTGGTGTCAAAAAGTGAAAAAAGGTGTTTTTAAGTGTCAAAAGAACAGTTCTCAGGAGTCTTTAACGTCAGCATCGATTTGAAGGGGCGGGTCAGCGTGCCAGCCGGCTTCCGCGATGTGCTGCGTGAAAAATTCCAGAGCGAAAGTCTTTTTGTCACTTTAAATAAGGATGGTTTGACTGCCTACCCGCCGAAGGCTTGGAATGCGTTTCTTTCCAAGTATGACGCGCTCCCTGCCAGCCCGAGCAAAGAGGCTGTCTGGCGAGCCCGGGTGTCTCCGGCGCAGGAATGTACTTTCAATGCGCAGGGCCGAATCCAGGTGCCACAGGCGCTGCGGGCAAGGGCCGGGTTGGAGAAGGATGTCGTTATTGTCGGCATGGACGACAAGATAGAGATCTGGAATCAGCAGGCTTATGACGCTGTTCTTGCCAAATCCGAAACTCTGCTGGAGGAAGATGGTCAGCTGCTGTCGGATCTTGGTCTGTAGCCGATGGCAGTGGCATTTGAGCATTTGTCGGTTATGCCTGCTGAGGTACTTCACTGGCTGCAGCCAAAAGATGGCGGCATCTATCTCGACGGTACTCTCGGTGGTGCCGGGCATTCGCGGCTGATCCTCGAGACGGCCGACTGCAGATTGATCGGTCTTGATCGCGACCCTGCCGCGCTGGAAAAAGCGGCTGAGGTGCTCGCCCCTTACGAAGATCGCGTTAGTTTGCAGCACGCGACGTTCGACCAGGCGGCCGAGGTGTTGCGGCAGCTGGAGATAGAGTTTCTCGACGGCATGCTTCTCGATCTCGGGGTATCCTCCCATCAACTCGACACCCCGGAGCGAGGATTCTCGTTCCGTCACGATGCGCCACTGGATATGAGGATGAATCCGCAAGCCGGGATGACTGCAGCAGATGTGGTCAACCAGGCGGAAGAAGAGGAGCTGGCGCGGATCTTTTTTGAATACGGTGAAGAACGTTTCAGTCGTCGCATTGCCCGCAGGATAGTGGCTCGGCGCGAGGATGCGCCGCTCACCCGGACCGGGGAGCTGGCACAGCTGGTCAAGCAGGCGGTGCCGGGTGGCAACAAGCCGGGGCGGATACATCCGGCGACCCGGGTGTTTCAGGCGTTACGTATTCATGTCAATCAGGAACTGGATCAGGTCCGCAACGGTGTTGCCGCCGGGATCGACCTGTTGAGACCGGGCGGGCGAATGGTGGTGATCAGCTTTCATTCGCTGGAAGATCGCATCGTCAAGCAACTGTTCCGGGATAAGTCCAAGGGGTGCATTTGCCCGCCGAAGTTGCCGGTTTGCCAGTGTCATCAGGTTCCCGCCGTGAAGGTTTTGACGCGTAAAGGAGTCAAGGCTGGGGCCACAGAAGTAGAAGTTAACAGTCGTTCGCGCAGTGCAGTTCTGCGGGCGATTGAGCGTTGCTGACAGCAGCAGCGCCTGTTCAGTAACAGGAGGTTGGACATGCCGGAAGCTCTGCCACGCACGGTTGTCAAAATTAATGGTTTTTCTCTCTATCGGCCACGTCTGGCCCCGGTTTTTGCTGCAATTGTGCTGGTCTCTCTTCTGTCTTTGCTGTTCGTCTGGTCGCGCATTCATGCTCTCAACCTTGAGTACGATATCTCAAGCCTCGAACGGGAAATTCGTCAGGGACAGCAGCAGTTGAAGCAACTGAAGCTGGAAGCGGCCTATCTGTCACGTGATACCCGCATCGAGACGCTGGCGCGCAAAGAGCTTGGTCTGCGCACACCGGCTTCCGGTCAGATTATCAGGATCGATTGAGATGGCGGTGACGGAGCGCGGAATCCAGATTCGCATCCGATTTTTTGGCGCTCTGTTCGTTCTCGCCTTTTGCGTGATCGTTGGCCGCAGCTATTATCTGCACGTGGTGCAGGCACCCAAGCTGCAGGATCGAGCCGATCAGCAGAAGCAGCGTGTCGTTGAATTGGCCCCGCAGCGTGGCGCCATTTTTGATCGCAACGGTGATCCGCTGGCGATCAGCCTCGATGTCCAGTCTCTTTACGCTGACCCGTTTCAGATCAAAGATCCGGCAAAGATTGCTGCGGCACTCAGCAAGCCGCTGCAGATGAAGGCAAAAGAGCTGACCTCGTTGTTGGCAAGTAAAAAGCGTTTTGTCTGGATCAAGCGCAAGCTCGACCCGGAAGTGGCTAAGGAAATTCGTGACCTGCGCCTGCCCGGTATTCGTTTTGTTGCCGAGCACAAGCGCTTTTACCCGCAGGGTGGTATCGGCGCCCACGTCGTCGGTTTTACCGGGCTCGATCCTAAGGGTTTGGAAGGAGTCGAGCTGGAATATGATCAGCAGCTGCAGGGCGAACCGGGACGGATGATGTCGCAACGAGATGCTCGCGGGCGTGGTATGGCGACAGCCGAGCAACTGGTTCAGGGTGGCGTGCCCGGGTATAACCTGCAACTGACTCTCGACCGATCGCTGCAATACATCGCGGAAAAAGAGCTGGCTCGGGTGATCAAAGAGTTTAAAGCCAAAAGCGGCACCGTTGTGGTGATGGAGCCTGCCAGTGGCAAGATCTTGGCGATGGCCAGTCAGCCTGACTACAACCCCAACAGTCCGGGCAAATCACGCACCTCGAGTCGGCGTAACCGGACGGTCACCGACATGTACGAACCGGGCTCGACCTTCAAGCCGTTCCTGCTGGCGGGGGCGCTGGAGGAGAAAATCGTCCGGCCGAATCAGAAAATTTACTGCGAAAACGGACGCTACGAAGTCGGCGGAAAAGTGATTCGTGACACCAAAAAACATCGCAAACTGAACCTGACAGAAATGCTGAAATACAGCAGCAATATCGGTTTCGCAAAGCTGGGTAAAGCGATGGAGCGAGAAAGGTTCTACTCATATCTTACCGATTTCGGTTTCGGGGAGTTGACCGGTGTCGATTTGCCGGGCGAATCGCCAGGGTTGGTGCGGCAGCCGTCACGCTGGTTCGAAATAGATCTGGCGGCGATTTCCTTCGGCCAGGCGATAAGCGTGACGCCGATTCAAATCGCATCCGCCATGTCGGCGATCGCCAACGGTGGACTGCTGATGGAGCCCTATCTGGTTGAACGTGTTACTGACGCCGATGGGCAGGTAGTTCAACGCAAACTGCCGCAAGTGAAACGGCGCGTCATTTCAGAGGCAACGGCAAAAACGGTCCGCGAGATGATGGTCAGCGTCACTGAACCCGGCGGAACGGGAACACGAGCGGCCTTGCCCGGCTACCGGGTGGCTGGAAAAACCGGAACCGCCCAGAAGGTTGACCCGGTGACCGGCGGTTATTCAATCGACAAACGCGTTGCATCATTTATTGGTTTTGTGCCGGCTGATTCGCCGGCTTTAGTTGTTTCTGTCACCGTAGATGAGCCGGAGGGCAAAGGCTACGGCGGAGTCGTCGCCGGACCGGTGTTTGCCCGTATCGCCGAACAGTCGCTCAACCACTTGAATATTCTGCCGAAGGGCTCTCTTTCTGCGATCGATCTGGCCAAGGCTGATGTCGAGCCGTTGCCTGATCTGGCGGCGTTGCTGCCGGAAGCAGAGCCGATCGATGGCCTGGTGATGCCTGATTTTCGCGGCATGAGTTATCGTCAGGTCCTGCAAGCGATGCAAGAAAAACAACTCAATCTGAAACTTTCCGGCAGCGGCCAGGTGGTTGAGCAATCTCCGGCGCCCGGCAGGAAAATCCGTTACGGTAAGCAGGCATGGGTGCGGCTCGGCGCCTAGGAGTTTTGATGAAATTTACAGCGTTGCTGGACAGCATCAAAATTGAAAAGCAGCATGGCTCAGCTGAGGTTGAGGTCAGCGGACTGGCCTGCGATTCACGCAGGGTTGAGCCCGGGTTCGTTTTCTTTGCCTTGCCGGGAGTGCAAAGCGATGGCTTCGATTTCATTCCACAGGCAGTGACCGCGGGGGCTGTCATCATCGTTGCGGAGCGACTGCCGCAAGAGCAGCAGACCGGTGTTTGCTATCTGCAGGTTGGCAACGTGCGTAAAGCGATGGCGCTGATCGCCTCTCGCTACCACAGCGATCCGACTGCTGGAATCCCGGTCATCGGTGTCACCGGCACCAATGGCAAAACGAGCATCACCTATCTGCTGGAAGCGATTATGCGTCGGGCTGGTTATGCCCCGGCGGTGTTCGGCACTGTTGAGTATCGTTTTGGCCAGGAGAGGCTGGAGTCGACCCATACGACGCCTGAGTCGCTGGAATTGATGGCAATGATGGGACAGTTTCGCAAGCAGGGCGCTGACGCCATTATACTGGAAGTTTCATCACACGCGCTGGAGCAGCACCGGGTCGACGGTATCGAGTTCGATTTTGCCGTGTTCACCAACCTGACGCCGGAGCACCTCGATTATCACCAGAACCTGGATAACTACTTTGCCAGCAAGCGTCGTTTGTTCAGCGAGTTGTTGGGGGCAGGACAGGCAGCGATTAATTATGACGACGGCTTTGGCCGCCAGTTGCTGCGGGAAAACGAAAGCTGGTGCAGTTTTGGTGAGCAGGTTGCTGCTCAGGTCCATCCTTTGGATGTCACGGTCGGCCGGCACGGGATTCATGGCAAATTTATCGGTCCGAAGGGTGTGGTTGAAATTGATAGCAAAATGATCGGCCATTTCAATGTCAGCAACCTGTTGGCAACCGTGACCGTAGCGCAACTGCTCAATATCGACAATCGCCTGATCGCTGCAGGTGTCGCTGCCGCAGCGCAGGTGCCGGGGAGACTGGAGCGGGTCGATAACGACCGCGACGTTCTCGCCCTGGTCGATTACGCTCACACCGGCGATGCGCTGGAGCAGGTCCTGAAAACCCTGTCGAAGCTTGATTCGAAACGTTTGATTACTCTGGTCGGTTGCGGCGGAGATCGTGACCCGCGTAAGCGCCCGGTGATGGCAGCGGCTGCGGTCAATTACAGCGACTTGTCGGTTTTTACCTCTGATAACCCGCGCACCGAAGACCCGTTGCAAATTCTCGAGCAGGTCCAAGCTGGAGCCTTGGCCGAGGGCGCCATCGAGTTGAGTGAGCAGCAACTTGTCGCCGGGGAAAAAGGTTTTGTTGTTATCCCTGATCGCCGTGAAGCAATCAAGTTTGCCTGTGCCCAGTCTAAAGCGGGGGATTTGCTCCTGGCTGCCGGCAAGGGGCATGAAGATTACCAGATTCTGGGGACTCGGAAGGTCCATTTTGACGATCGGGAAGAGTTGGCTATCGCTTTAAACGGTTCGGTTTCCTCGGAGGCGGCAGATGTTTGATCTGGAGCGGGTTGCGCGGATAACCGGAGGGGTCTTTTCAGGCAAGAAGGTCAATTGCGGCTTGAGCGGTATCTCCACCGACAGTCGCAACATGGAGCCGGGTGCGTTGTTCGTACCGCTGCGTGGTGAACATTTCGACGGCCATGATTACCTTAGCCAGGCAGTCAAAAACGGGGCCGCCGCCTGCTTGAGCGAAGAGATTATCGAGGGCCTGAGCGTGCCGGTAGTTCGGGTCGAAAATACGCTGCAGGCGCTTGGCGACCTAGCCGCCGCTTACCGGTTGCAGTTGAACGGACCGCTGGTGGCGATTACCGGTTCTGCCGGAAAGACCACCACAAAAGAAATGCTGGCCTCGATTCTCGAACAGGTCGGTCCGGGCTTGAAGACCGCTGGTAACTTCAACAACCTGATCGGTTTGCCGCTGACAGTCTTCCGTATGCAACCCGAGCACCAGTGGGCAGTGCTGGAGATGGGGACCAGTAGTCTTGGCGAAATTGAGCGGTTGACCGAAATCGCTCAGCCGACTGTTGGCCTGATCACGAATATCGGCCAGGCGCACCTGGAAAGTCTGCACGGCCTCGATGGTGTTGCCCGTGCCAAAGGAGAATTGTTCGCCGGTATGCAGGGTGGCAGCGCCATTATCAACCTGGATGACGAGCGGGTTGCTCGCCTGCCGGTCGCCAACGGTGTTTTCAAACTGACTTACGGGCTGGCGGAAAATGCGCAGGTTCGAGCGGAAAACGTTCGGGTGAACTGTCAGAAACTTGAATTCGACCTGCACTATCAGGGTGAAGTTCAGCATATCGAACTTGGCGTGGCCGGGCAGCACAATGTCTCGAATGCACTGGCCGCTGCAGCCGCCGCGCTGGTATTGAAAGTGTCGTTGAAAAAGGTTGCCATCGGGCTGAAAAACTTTATCCCGGTACAAGGGCGAATGAATCTGATGCCGATGCCCTGTGGCGGGTTGCTGATTGATGACAGCTATAATGCCAATCCTCTTTCGGTTGCTGCCGCGCTTAAGGTGCTGGCAAACACCAAGGGGCAGGGACGGCGCGTCGCTGTCTTGGGAGACATGCTGGAACTGGGCGATGGTGCAGCCGAGATGCATCGTGAGATCGGCAGACAGGCTGGAGAATTCGTTGACCTGCTGGTTGCGGTCGGCAATTTTTCTGCCGATATCTGCGCAGGTGCCGGGCTGAAAGCGGAACAGATGATTGAGCTGAGCGATGTCGACGCGGCTATCGCTTTGATGCAGGAAAAGCAGCGGCCGGGCGACCGGGTTCTGGTCAAGGGGTCGCGTGGAATCAAGTTGGACCGGTTGGCTGATGCACTTCGGGCCGCCGCAGAAGAGTTGCCGAACGGGCAGCAGGGGAGCTGACAGGTGCTGTATCACCTTTTATACCCGCTACATACAGAATTTTCGGTGCTGTACGTTTTTCGTTTCATCACCTTCCGCACTATTTACGCAACCATTACGGCGTTGTTGATTTCGTTCATCCTCGGTCCCTGGCTGATTGAAACCCTGCAGAAAATGCAGGTCGGACAATCGATTCGCAAAGACGGACCGGAGTCTCACTTCGTCAAAGAAGGTACCCCGACCATGGGTGGCGCGCTGATCCTGTGCGCCATTATTATCCCGACCCTGCTCTGGGCGGATTTGAGCAACCTGTATATCTGGGTCACTCTGCTGGTGACCGCTGGTTACGGCGCGATCGGTTTCGTCGATGACTATCTGAAGGTTGTGCGCAAGAACAGCGACGGTATTTCCGCCAAGCAGAAGATGTTCTGGCAGATCCTGATTGCGCTGGGTGCTGCCTTGCTGCTCTACAACAGCGTCGGTTTCGATACCCGCTTGAGCCTGCCATTTTTCAAGAATGCTCAGCCCGATATCGGGATGTTTTACATCCCGTTCTCCATCCTGGTGATGGTCGGCGCTAGCAACGCGGTCAATTTGACTGACGGTCTCGACGGCTTGGCCATCGGACCGATGATCATCGCTGCTGGAACTTTCCTGTTGCTCGCCTACCTGGCCGGCAACGCGAACCTTGCCAGTTACCTGCAGATTCAGGGGATCACGGGAGCCGGTGAGTTGTCGGTTCTGTGCGGTGCCATGGTCGGCGCCGGCCTCGGCTTTTTGTGGTTCAACAGTTACCCGGCGCAGGTGTTCATGGGCGATGTCGGCAGCCTTTCGCTCGGTGGTTCTCTCGGCACCATCGCGGTGATTACCAAAAATGAAATCGTGCTGGTGATTGTCGGCGGCATTTTTGTCGTCGAGGCGCTTTCGGTCATCGTACAGGTTATTTCCTTCCGCTACTGGGGCAAGCGGGTGTTCCGCATGGCACCGATTCACCATCATTTTGAACTTAAAGGATGGCCGGAACCGAAGATTATCGTTCGTTTCTGGATTATCAGCATCATTCTGGCATTGATCGGACTTTCGACACTGAAACTGAGATGAAACGGGACTATAGCGAAAAAAAAGTTGTTGTCATCGGGGCGGGCCTGAGTGGTCAGGCCCTGGTGCGCTATCTGGTGACGCGCGGTGCTTCTGTCGCCCTGTCCGATCAACGACAAGCTGAGCAGATCGCCGGTCTGGAGTCGCTCGAAGGGCTGCCCGTTCGCTACGATTTCGGTGGCCATGACTTAAGTCTTTTCGAACAGGCTGATTTGGTGGCTGTCAGCCCCGGTGTGCCCCTCGACTGCGAACCGCTACGCTTGGCTGCCTCGCTGAACATTCCGTTGCTGGGTGAAATCGAAATCGCTGCCGCAGAAATTGAGGCCCCGATTATCGGTATTACCGGAACCAACGGCAAGTCGACTACCACCAGCCTGATCGGTGAAGTGATGAGGGTTTGCAACAGACGGGTCTTCGTTGGCGGCAACATCGGAACTCCACTGGTCGAAGCCTGTGATGAAGATTATGACGTGCTGGCGGTCGAGCTGTCTTCTTTCCAGTTGGAGACGGTTCGCAAATTTCATCCACGTTTCGGTTTGCTGCTTAACCTGAGTTCCGATCACCTCGACCGTTATCCCGATCTTCACAGCTATTATCTCGCCAAGCTGGAAATGTTCCGCAACATGAATGCATCCGATTTCGCCATCCTTAACGCTGACGACCCGGAGATCTGCCGCCTGGCTGACAGCATCAAGGCAACCAAGGTGTGGTTCTCGGCCGAGGGCAAAGACGTGCAGGGAATGCTTCGTGAAATCGATCATCTCTACTGGAACTGGAACGGCGCCAACATCAATCTGCCGCTCGCTCAATTGCAGCTGCAGGGCGACCATAATATCGAAAATGCCATGGCCGCGATGATCCCGGCACTGCTGATGGGATGTCCGGCGGAAGACGCCTGGCGTGCGGTCTGTAGCTTTACCGGACTGGAGCACCGGATGCAGTTGGTGCGCAAGCTGAATGGTGTCAGTTGGTACAACGATTCCAAAGGCACTAACGTCGGCAGCGTCGTGAAGAGCCTCTCCGGTCTGCAGGCGCCCGTGACGCTGATCGCGGGTGGCAAGGATAAGGGTGGCGAGTACGCCCCGCTGCGGCCGTTGGTGGAAGAGAAGGTCGAAACCCTGATCCTGATTGGTGAAGCGGCCGCGCGGATGGCGCAAGAGCTCTCCGGCGCTACGCAGATCCGGCTGGCGGCAACGCTCGAGTCTGCAGTTGAGCAAGCTTACGAGGTGACCCCGGCAGGCGGCACAGTTCTGCTTTCACCTGCCTGTTCAAGCTTTGATATGTTTAAAAACTTTGCCGTGCGTGGCGAGGAGTTCAGCCGTTTGGTCCAGCAACTGTCTGCGGAAGGGGGGGCGGCATGACCCTGAGGCGCGACGTTGATACCACGGTTTTGCTGCTGGCTGTCACCCTGACCTGCATCGGTGTGGTCATGGTTTACTCCTCATCGGCGATCATGGCGGCTGAGCGTTTCAACGACGGCTTCTATTTTCTCAAGCGGCAGCTGGTTTATACCATCGTCGGCTTTTTACTGATGGCGATAGCTACCTATTTTAATTATCAGAACTGGCGAAAATTATCGGTCATTACCCTGATCGGCAGTATCTTCCTGCTGGCGTTGTTGTTCGTGCCGGGGCTCGGGGTGCGGGTCGGCGGGGCGCTGCGGTGGCTGCGTTTGCCCGGCTTCAACCTGCAACCGGCAGAGCTGGTCAAACTGGGTTTGGTGCTCTACCTGGCTCATTCGCTGACGCGGAAAAAAGAGATGGTGCGCTCATTCGCCAAAGGCTATCTGCCGTACATGATCGTGCTCGGCGTTCTGCTGCTGTTACTGCTGAAACAGCCTGATCTCGGCAGCGCAATGATTATCGCCGGCGTTGCACTGTCGATGCTGATCGTCGCCGGGGTGCGCTGGTTTTACGTGCTTGCGACTGTTGCCGCTTCGATGCCCGCGCTCTATTTCCTGGTGATGAACGTCGAGTATCGTCGCCGCCGGATCATGGCATTTATCGACCCCTGGGATGATCCCTTCGATACCGGCTTCCAGATTATCCAGAGCCTGGTTGCTTTCGGCAATGGTGGTGTTTTCGGACAGGGATTGGGAACCGGTCAGCAGAAACTGTTCTATCTGCCGGAAGCACATACCGATTTTATCTTTTCCGTTATCGGCGAAGAACTGGGCCTCGTGGGCGCAATTGTTGTTGCGGCCCTGTTCCTGATGCTGGTGCTTTGTGGTATCCGCATCGCTCTGCAGTGCGAGGACCCGTTTGGACGCAATCTGGCTTTCGGCCTGAGCCTGCTGCTCGGACTGGAGGCTTTCGTTAATCTGGCTGTTTGCATGGGACTGTTGCCGACCAAGGGTTTGGCGCTGCCCTTTATCTCTTATGGTGGTACCAGCCTGGTGGTCTGTTTGGTTGCCGTGGGTATCCTGCTGAACATCTCTAGCAAAGAGAAGGCGAAGCGATGAGATTGTTGCTGGCCGGTGGTGGAACCGGCGGACATCTTTTTCCGGCCGTAGCACTGGCGCAACTGCTTTTGCAGCAGGATAAAGATGCGGCCGTGCAGTTCGTTGGTACCAAAATGGGGCTGGAAGCGAAACTTTTGCCGAAACTGGATCTTCCGCTGGCGACCGTCGGGATGGCCGGCGTGGTCGGAACCGGATGGCGTGGCAAACTGGAAATGCTGCCACGTTTGCTGAAAAGTATGCTGCAGGCAAAGAAGATCATCAACGGTTTTAAGCCTGACTTGGTGATCGGCGTTGGCGGATATTCTTCAGTGCCGGTACTTTTGATGGCGAAACTGATGGGGATTCCCTACGTCATCCACGAGCAGAATGCCATTCCTGGTTTGAGCAATAAATTGCTCGGCAAGTGGGCGAAGCGTATTTTCCTTTCGTTTGCCGATAGCGGTAAAGGCTTCAATGCTGAGAAAACCATGCTGACCGGTAACCCGCTGCGGTCAGGTTTGAATGACGTCAATGAAAAAATTGATGTCGGCGGCACTCTGCTGATTTTTGGTGGCAGCCGGGGGGCTCAGGCGATCAATAAATCTGTCGTGGAAATGCTACCGCTGCTGAAAGCCTGGTCGGACTGCCCGAACATTCTTCATCAGACCGGAGAGGCGGAACTGGAAAAGGTGCGTCAGGCCTATGCCGACGCCGGGTTCGATCCGCAGCAGGTTGTGCCATTTATCGATGATATGGCCGCTGCCTATGACCAGGCGAAGCTGATCGTCTGCCGCGCCGGAGCAACGACGCTGGCCGAACTGACTGCCTGTGGCCGCCCGGCAATCCTGATTCCATTCCCGTATGCAGCGGGAGATCATCAGACCGCTAATGCCAGAACACTGGAGCAAGTCGGAGCAGCAAAAGTGCTGCCGCAGAGCGAGTTGACCGCATCGGTCCTGTTCGAACTGATCAAGCAGATGAGTGGCAATACCGAGCTACTGCAATCGATGGCCGATAAAGGTCGTTCGCTGGGGCAACCGGGCGCTGCCGAAATGATATTGGATGAATGCTTCCGTTTGTGCGGGGCGAAGGGGTAGGGGCGAAAATGTACGGACGGATCAAGAAAATACATTTTATCGGCATCGGCGGCATCGGCATGAGCGGGATCGCTGAACTGCTGTTGAACCAGGGATATCGAGTGTCCGGTTCCGATCTGCGTGAGAGCGACACCACCCGTCGCTTGGCAGAACTAGGCGGTGAAATCGTCATCGGGCACCAGGCCGAGAATATCGTCGAGTGCGATGTCGTTGTCACCTCGACTGCGGTCAAAGCGGACAACCCGGAAGTGGTTGAGGCCCATCGCCAGCACGTGGCCGTTATCCCCCGCGCAGAAATGCTGGCCGAACTGATGCGAATGAAGTACGGCATCGCCATCGCCGGGACCCACGGCAAGACCACGACAACCAGCATGATGTCACTGGTGCTGCATCACGCCGGCATCGACCCGACCGCTGTGATTGGCGGCAAGCTGGATGCATTCGGCAGCAACGCCAAATTAGGGCGGGGCAAATTCCTCGTGGCCGAGGCGGACGAGTCGGACGGATCCTTCATGCACCTGTCACCGACCATCGCCGTTGTTACCAATATCGATGAGGATCATCTTGATTTCTACTCCGGGCTGGATGAGATCAAACAGATTTTCATCGATTTCATCAACAAGGTGCCTTTTTATGGCCGCGCCGTGCTCTGTCTTGATGACCCCAATATTCAGGACATTCTGCCGGAGGTGAAGAAACGCTACCTGACTTACGGTTTCACCAGCCAGGCCGATTTTCATGCTGCCGAAGTTCAGCACCGGCAAGGCCGGACGAGCTTTACCGCATTCTTCCAAGGTGAAGAGTTGGGCCGTGTTTCCTTCCGTATGCCGGGTCGTCATAACGTGTTGAACGCGCTGGCGGTTATCGCAGTGGCGCATGAGCTTGGAGTTCCGTTCCAGACCATTATCGGCGGCTTCCGCAACTTCGGTGGCCTGCAGCGACGTTTCCAACTGCGCGACGAGGTTGATGGCGTGATGATTGTCGATGATTACGGCCATCATCCGGCGGAGATCAAAGCGACTCTGTCTGCAGCCAAAACCGGCTGGAATAAACGGGTGATTGCCGTTTTCCAGCCGCATCGCTACAGCCGGACCTCTGCGCTTTTCGAGGACTTTAAGACCGCCTTTTACCAGGCCGACATCGTTGTGGTGGCGGATGTTTATGCTGCCGGTGAAGATCCGATCGAAGGAGCTACCGGTGACGCATTGGCGCAGGGCATCATCGATCACGGTCATAAAGAAACGTACTATCGCGGCTCTTTTAAAGAAATTACAGATCTACTGGGTGAACTGGCGCAGCCGGGTGATCTGGTGGTCACCCTCGGCGCAGGCAGTATCAATCAGGTCTGCCCGATGCTGGCCGACCAGCTGAGGGCCGGAGGGATGCGCAAATGAGTGGCTTCAGCAAAGAAGAGATGAAGCAAAAAAAGATTGCTGTGCTGCTCGGAGGTCTTTCGGCTGAACGGGAAATCTCGCTGAAGACAGGCACTGCCTGTCTGAACGCGCTGCAGCAGCTCGGTTATCAGGCTGTCGCCATCGATGCCGGTCATGACTTGGCGCAGCAGTTGCGCGAGCAGCAGATCGATATCGCCTTCATCGCCCTGCATGGTCGTTTTGGTGAAGATGGCCGGGTGCAGGGATTGCTGGAAATGCTGGAGATCCCTTATACCGGCAGCGGTGTGATGGCATCGAGCGTCGCTATTGACAAGGTGGCGACCAAGAAGATGCTTCTCTACCACGAGCTGCCGACGCCGGGTTTCGATTTCGTCCGGCCCGGGGATTCAACGGAGGCGCTGTTCGAGCGTTGCAAGCATCTACCGCTGATCGTCAAGCCGTCGCGTGAAGGCTCAACCATTGGTATCACCATTGCCCGCAGTCGCGAAGCGCTGCGTCACGGTATCGATACAGCCGCGGCCCTCGACGGTAACGTACTGGTCGAAGATTTTATTGACGGAATTGAATTGACGGTATCCGTGCTGAGCGGTCAGGCATTGCCGATTATCCAGATTGTGCCGAAGGGAGGGTTCTATGACTTTCACGCCAAGTACACCGCCGGAGAAACAGAGTATCTCTTACCGGCCCCGATCGATGCCGACTGTTACCTGCGTATTCAACAAGCCGCGGTTTCTGCCTGCGAAACGCTCGGGTGTCGTGGGGCGGCGCGCGTCGATTTCATGCTGCGTGAACGAGAGTTTTACTGCATCGAAGTCAACACCATACCGGGCATGACCGAGACTAGCCTGTTGCCGAAAGCGGCGGCCGAGGCCGGGATTGATTTCCAGCACCTGGTAGAAACCATCCTGCTTGATGCAGGATTGGATAAATAAAAAAGCGGAAGCCATGCGTGACCTGAAAAAAACACAGAAAACCAAGCGCAAAGTCCGGCAGAACCGGAAGAAGGGGCAAAAAAAGTCACTGCCCCTGCGCAAAATTCTGCACCGTGCCTTGCGGGTCGGCGTAGTGGTGTTCAGTGGTGCGCTGATGGTTGTCGGTAGTTTTCTGGTTGTGCAGCTGCTGTTGGCATCTGACATGTTCCGCGTTGATCAGGTCAGCGTGGCGGGTGGTGCGCACTTGAGTGATGAGCAGATCATCGCCCTCTCCGACGTGCAGACCGGGCTGAATACATTTGAGCTGGATCTCGACCTGATCGGCAACAAGATCGCCGAGAACCCCTGGGTGCGGACAGCACAGGTACAACGGGTCTTCCCCCGGCAGATCGATATCCGCATTGAGGAACGCAAACCAGTCGCGATTATCAACCTCGGCTATCTCTACTACCTGGATGAGCAAGGTGAGGTTTTCAAAGTGCTCGATGCAGATGACAGCCTCGATTACCCAGTTGTCACCGGTTTCGATTATCAGAAAATAAAGCAGTGCGACAGTAGCTGTGTCGACGACCTGGAACGGATTGTGGCCCTGCTGCAGGACTTGAAAGAGCGTGAACAATTCAAGCTGGAGCAGATCTCCGAAATAAATCGTGCAGCAAACGGCAGGCTGGTTTTATTTACCTTGGATGGCGGAGTGAAGATACGCCTCGGGCATGATGGATTTGGCAAAAAACTGGATCGACTGGAGCAGATTTATGCAGAGCTGAAACCGCGTCTGTCGATTCTCGATTATATCGACCTGAATGTAGACGAAAAAGTGATCGTTCGAATTGAACGGCCGACACGTGCGGCCAAAGGCTGAGCCCAAGGGGGTAGCATGAGTACGAAAAGAGATAACCTGATTGTTGGACTCGATATCGGGACCACGAAAATCTGCTGCATCGTCGGCAACATGACCGATGAGGGTCTGGAAATTGTCGGTATCGGCACCAGCCCTTCAAAGGGATTGCGCAAGGGTGTTGTCATCAACATCGAAAGTACTGTCGAAGCGATTCAGAAAGCGATCCGCGAAGCGGAACTGATGGCCGGCTGCGAAATCAAGTCGGTGTTTGCCGGAATCGCCGGTGGCCACATCAAGGGGCTTAATTCGCAGGGCGTGATCGCCATTAAAAATCGCGAAGTCACTCCTGATGATTTGCAGCGTGTCATCGATGCTGCCAAGGCGATCGCTATCCCGATGGATCGTGAAGTGCTGCACATCCTGCCGCAGGAATTCATCATTGACGATCAGGATGGTATCCGCGAGCCGCTTGGTATGAGTGGGGTGCGGTTGGAAGCCAAAGTTCACATCGTTACCGGTGCTGTTGCTAGCGCACAGAATATCATCAAGAGTTGCAACCGGGCAGGTGTTGACGTGGCTGATATCGTCCTCGAACAACTCGCGAGCAGCGAGGCAGTGCTGTCCTCGGATGAAAAAGAACTGGGTGTGGCGCTGGTCGATATCGGTGGCGGGACCTCCGATATCGCTATCTTCTCCGAAGGTGCCATCAAGCACACCTCTGTCCTGTCGATCGGCGGTGACCATCTGACCAACGATATTGCTGTCGGATTGCGTACCCCGATGGCAGAAGCTGAAAAGATCAAACAAGCCTACGGTTGTTGCCTGACCTCTATGGTTGGCAAAGATGAAACCATCGAAGTTCCATCTGTTGGTGGCCGCGAGCCGCGAGTCCTGTCTCGCCAGCTGTTGGCAGAAATTCTCGAACCGCGGGTTGAAGAGGTCTTCTCGTTGGTCAACCGAGAAATCATCAAAAGCGGATACGAAGAATTGATCGCTTCAGGTGTCGTTATTACAGGTGGAAGCTCGATTCTCCCCGGTATGCCGGAGCTTGCAGAGCAGGTCTTTAACCTGCCGGTAAGGCGTGGTAATCCGATGAATATTGGTGGCCTGATCGATGTTGTTAACTCGCCGATTTACGCGACGGGTGTTGGCCTGGTGAAGTACGGCAGTAGCAACACCCAGTCGCAAAACTTCAAGATCGGTGAAGATAACGTTTTTGAGCGGGTTATACGGCGGATGAAGGAATGGTTCGGCGAATTTTTCTGATAGAAAATATTCAATAATTATGTGATAATTTCACTATAATTACTTGATAACTAAAAAGACTAGTGATAAATTAGTCAAAATTAAAATCAACTAGCTATAAGATCTGCGGAGAACTTGTAGCTACAGCACGAAAGGGGAGGGCAAAATGCCTAATAATGAGGGAGTCATGTTTCAATTCGAAGACGCATTGGATCAAGTCGCCAAGATTAAAGTCGTTGGTGTAGGTGGTGGCGGCGGAAACGCCGTAAATACCATGATCAACTCGAGTATCGATGGTGTTGAGTTTATCACCGCCAATACCGATGCTCAGGCTCTGCGCCGCAGCAATGCCGCCATGAAAGTACAACTTGGCGGTCACCTGACCAAAGGTTTGGGTGCCGGCGCTGATCCCGACGTTGGTCGTCAGGCTGCTGAAGAGGATCATCAACGACTGGTCGAAATGTTTGAAGGTTCCGATATGATTTTCGTTGCTGCTGGCATGGGCGGCGGAACCGGAACTGGCGCTGCACCGGTGATCGCAAAAGCTGCAAAAGAAGCAGGTGCTCTGACCGTCGGCGTGGTAACCAAGCCGTTCACCCGCGAAGGTCGTCAGCGCATGCAGCGCGCTGATCAGGGAATCGCCGAGCTACGCGACGTTGTTGATTCGCTGGTGGTGGTGCCGAATGATCGCCTTCTCGGCCTGGCCGGCAAAAATATGAGTATTCTTGATGCCTTTAAACCCGCTGACGATGTCCTGCGGCAAGCGGTCCAGGGTATCTCCGACCTGATCGTTACTGAAGGCCTGATCAACGTCGACTTCGCTGATGTGCGTACCGTCATGAGCAACCGCGGTATGGCGATGATGGGTATCGGCGTCGCCGAGGGCGAGCGTCGCGCAGCAGAAGCAGCTCATAACGCGATCAGCAGCCCGCTGCTGGAGGAAGTTGATATCTCAGGTGCTATGGGCGTTCTGGTCAATATTTCCGGTTCTTCCAGCATGACCATGGAAGAGTTTGAAGAAGCTTCGACTATCATCCACGAAAAAGTCCACGAAGACGCCAACATCATCGTTGGCCTGGTAATCGATGAAAATCTGGGTGATACCATCAAGATTACTGCGATCGCCACAGGTTTTGGCGATAACTTCGATAACACCAAGCGCAAAGTCACCGACGCGCTCAATACCCGCCCGGAACCTCTGGTGCGCCCAGGTGCTAAAGTCGATTACGATACGCCAGCATTCACCCGCAAGGAGCAATCGATTTTGACCAATGCTCCCAAACAGCGCGAAATGCCGCGGCGCAATGCCGATATGTTTGTCGATGACGAGCAGTTTGACATCCCGACATTCCTGCGGCGCCGGGTTGACTGATTCATTTTAAGAAAACCAGCGGATATTTTTGTCCCTGTTTTCAGGCGTAGCTACGATTGCGTCTAAAGCAGAGGAGCCTATGACACACCAGTTTCAGTGTGATGTGAAGCCGGTTCTCCGCCCGGCAGATGTACAGCGATCTGTATATTGCGATAACTTCCCTGACGACTCCCTCGTCAACAGGGGCCGCCTTTGCGGCCCCTTTCTTTTTCTGTCCTGCCTGATCCTTCTGTGGTAAATAACCCGCATGTCACGCAAACTGCTCGATACAATACGCCGACGCCGTGCCAGTGAAACTGGGGCAACAGTAAAAGACTGGTCAAACCGCTATCGCGTCGCCTTGGTTTATCCCAATACCTATCACCAAGGCATGAGCAACCTCGGTATGCAGACGGTCTACCAGTTGATCAATCAACGTGATGACTGTCTTTGTGAACGTTTCTTTTTGCCCGATCCGGAAGATTTGGCGGAACATCAGAAAACAGGTTTTCCCCTGGTTTCATATGAATCACAGAGCCCCTTAAAGGATTTCGATCTGGTTACCTTGTCGATTTCATTTGAGAACGATTATCTCAACCTGCCGGTTATTTTTGCCCTCGGCGAGTTGCCTCTTTATGCCAAAGAGCGCGATGACGAAGACCCGCTGGTCCTGTTCGGCGGTGTCTGTGCGTTTCTCAACCCGGCTCCTTTGTTTGATCTGGTCGATCTGGTGGCGGTTGGTGAGGCTGAACCGATTCTGCCCCCTCTGTTTGATGTTTTCACGTCAGCGCAGAGTAAAGGGGATGCGTTGTCCGAACTTGAAGCAATTCCCGGTGTTCTATTGCCGCATCTGCAATCGCATTCAGTCTCTCGCCGTCAATTTCTCGCTGATCTTGACCAGTCCGCCAGTCGCAGCTTTATCCAGACTGAAGAAACCGAATTCGGTGACATGGCATTGTCTGAAGTCTCCCGTGGCTGTTCACGAGGGTGTCGCTTCTGTGCCGCTGGATATATCTATCTGCCGCCGCGGGAACGGAGCCTCAATAACCTGCTGCAGCAGGTAGATTCTGGACTCTGCGAACGGCAGAAGGTTGGGCTTGTCGCTGCGGCTGTTGCGGACTATTCAGATATCGAAAAATTGCAGGATGGAATTTTACAACGTGGTGGGCAGGTTTCCGTTTCCAGCCTGCGCCTTGATGCCTTGACAGCGGAAGAGGTGGCGGGTCTACGAAACTCTGGACTGCGGACCGCGTCGATCGCTCCGGAAGCGGGAAGCCAGCGCTTGCGGAATCTGATCAACAAGGGGATCAATGAAGAGCAGATCCTGCATGCTGCGCAATTGCTGGCTGATGGTGATATCCGCAATCTGAAGCTCTATCTGCTTATTGGTCTGCCGACCGAGGAACAGGCCGATCTGGAGGAACTGCTTGAATTGGCGGATAAGGTTCGCTTGATCTGGCGAGAGGCCGGACGCAGGCAAGGTCAAATGGGTACCCTGACCTTGAGCGTCAATCCCTTTATCCCGAAACCATTCACGCCGTTCCAGTGGGCCGGTATGGAGCCAGAAAACAGTTTGAAGAAAAAGCTGCGTTATCTTCACTCCGCTGTATCGCGGATGCCGAATACCGAGTTGAATTCCGAGTCGCTGCGTTCAGCTGTGATGCAAGCTTTTTTGTCGCGCGGCGACAGGAAGATCGGCGCGCTGCTGCCCCAGTTGGCCGAAGGTGGCAACCTGAAACAGATCTGTAAAAAGAACGGCTTGAACATGGCTGATTATGTCACCCGCGAGCGGGACGAGAATGAAATTTTTCCCTGGGAGGTGATTGATCAGGGGTTCTCTCGAGAGTATTTGTGGGGTGAGTATCAGCGGGCGTTGCGAGGTGAGTTGACGGCTCGGTGTATGGAGGGGTGTCGGCGATGTGGGATTTGTACTGATGAGTGATGCAGCAACTCCTTCCCGATTACTGCTGCGACTTTTTCTCCCCTTCGGTCTCGGTTATTTCGTTTCCTACGTTTTCCGAACCGTTAACGCCGTCATTGCTCCGGATCTGGTGACCGATCTCGGGCTTTCCCCAGCTTCCCTCGGCCTGCTGACATCCGCTTATTTTCTCACTTTTGCTGCTTTCCAGCTGCCGCTCGGTATTTTGCTCGACCGCTACGGTTCACGTCGGGTTGAATCCGTTTTATTATTGTTTGCGGCGGCCGGTGCTTTGCTGTTTTCTCTGGCCGATTCACTGTCCATGCTGCTGCTCGGTCGTGCACTGATCGGGTTGGGCGTTTCCGCCTGCCTGATGGCTGCGTTCAAATCTTTTTCCGCCTGGTTGCCTGCGGACAGACTTCCCTTTGCTAACGGTGTGCAGATGGTCTCCGGGGGGCTTGGCGCTTTGACAGCAACGACACCGGTGCAGATGGCTTTACAGATCACCGATTGGCGCGGCGTGTTTCTGCTTTTAGCAGGGTTAGGGCTGCTGGCTGCCATCGCAGTTTTTTTACTGGTGCCGGAACAGCCCCTTGCCGGTGAGAAGGAATCCTTCCGTCAACAGTTGGATGGCCTGAAGATCGTTTTGAGCAGCAGAACCTTCTGGCGTATTGCGCCTTGGGCTTTTACCAGCCAGGCTGCCTATTTGTCAATTCAAGGACTTTGGTCCGGGCCATGGCTCCGTGATGTGGCGCTCTACGGGCGTGAGCAGGTGGCGGACGTGCTGTTCATCATCGCTCTGGCAATGATTGCCGGCTATTTTGCCTTCGGGAGCTTGGCTGGAAAATTGAGCAAGTACGGCGTTGCCCCGGGCACTGTGGCAGCAGGTGGAATGGCAGTGTTCCTGCTGGTGCAGTTGCTGCTGGTGGTGGCACCGCAATATGCTGCTCTGCTCTGGCCTGGGTTCGGCTTTTTCGGTACTGCCTGTATTTTGCCTTATGCCGTGCTGGCGCAGAGCTTTCCGAAAAGTCTGACCGGGCGCAGCAATACCAGCCTCAACCTGCTGGTGTTCGTCGCCGCCTTCGCCGCGCAATGGTTGATCGGTGCTATTATTGGCCTTTGGCCACTGTCGGAATCTGGCGGCTATCAACCGGCGGGCTACCGTTCGGCATTTCTGCTCTTGATCGCGTGTCAGTTGCTGACGGCGGGATGGTACGGATACGCCGGGCTGAAAAAGAAATCCGGACAGCCCGGCGCTTGATAATCAGCTGGCTTTTTCCTGGATGGCGATACGGTAGTTGATGATGTCCTCAATTGTCAGCACCGGCATGTAGTGCTTCTCGGCAAAATCGATCACTTCCGGCATCCGTGCCATGGTGCCGTCCGGGTTGGTCAGCTCGCACAGCACACCACAGGGCTTCAACCCCGCCAGTCTCATAAGGTCGACGGTTGCTTCGGTGTGACCTGCACGTTCCAGCACTCCTCCTTCGCGTGCCCGTAGCGGGAAGACATGCCCGGGGCTGCAGATGTCACTCGGTTTGGCATCGTCGGCAATCGCCGCTTTGATGGTGGTAACGCGATCTGCAGCTGAAACACCGGTGGTGACGCCTTCGGCCGCTTCGATAGTGACGGTGAAGGCGGTCTGGAACTGACTGTTGTTTGCCTCGACCATCATCGGTAATCCCAGCTCTGTGACCTTTTCATCGGTCAGGCAGAGGCAGACGATACCGCTGCATTCACGGATTAGCATCGCCATCTGGGCATCGGTGAGGGTTTCGGCGGCGTAGATCAGGTCGCCTTCGTTTTCGCGATCTTCGTCGTCAGTGACTAGGATTCCGCGCCCGCTACGGAGCGCTTGCAGTGCTTTTTCAACACGTTCGAACGGGGTGCCGAAGTCGGCCAGAAGTGACTGATTCATGGTTTTCTCCTGTAAAAGAAATTGGACCAGAATCAGGGCGTTGAAGGATTGATCGCAGAGACTGCACAGATCGTACGGCCGCAGCCGCTTTGTGGCAGGTTGCATGATCCTCTTTCATCCGGACTATAACCGTCGGCTCCGGCATCTCACCGGATCTGCTGACCTTTTCCCCATGGAAAAGCGCTCGCGGGCTCCCCGCACAAAGTCGGGATACCGCCGGTGGGGACTTTCACCCCGCCCTGAGAACAGCATGTCTTTTCTAGATCAGTTTTGCCCGGCTGTCAACAGCTGGTCGTAGAAAAGAAATTTTTGCAGGATGTGAAAACCAGCCGAGGTTTCGATGATTGGGCTGTAGGCAAAGGGGGCAAGGTCAGCCAGCACTGCCTTGATTTTTGGTGCCAGCTGCTCTGGTAAATAAGGCCCCCAATAACCGCTATTTTTCTGAAATTGGACGGTAGCCCTGCTCATGCCGAGTTGATAGAAGTCTGCACCATTTTTTAATTCGCGCAGGGCTTCTTCGGCCTCTTCTGCGGAAGCGAACATCAGCTGGCGCAGATGCAGAGACGCGGTCGGCTGGTCGCTTTCCTGCTGATATTTCTGTGGGGCCAAGGCGACAAAACGCTGCCAGATGCGTTCTCTCTCCATTCCCAATATTTTGGCCTGGAGCAACGCTTGCCGGGCAAGGTTGTATTGCCCCTGTTGCAGCAAGATGTCAGCCATGTCGGGATAAAACCAGCCGAGACCGGGGTTGAGAGCAGCGGCGTCCCTGTATTTCCGCAGCGCATTGTCAAGGTCGCCGGAGACATGATAGACCAGACCGAGAGTGGCATGCTTTGATGCCTGCTGCGGACTGAGCTCGATCGACCTCTGCAGTGCCTTGATCGCTTTTTCATTTTTGCCGGTGTGGGCGTAAGCAGAGGCTAGGTTGCGCAGTCCACTCGGATTTTCTGGAGCCAGTTCCAGTGATCTTTCGTAGGCGAGAATCGCCAGCGGTAGATTACCTTCCTTAATCATGCGGTTGCCGATGAAAAAGTAATCAGCTGCGAAGGTGTTGCTGTCGCTGAGTTCGTCAAGCTGACGGTTGAATTCCTGGTCGCTGCTGATATCGTTTTCCCCCAGCCTCAAATGAGCCTGCTGGATTGCCTGTAACGTTTCTTTCGGGGTCAGCAGCTCTTCCAGGCGTTTCTTTTCCGCTACTGTCGCCTGGTCGTCAGTTTCAGCGAATACTTGTTCAATATAAGCTTCGATCAGTTTTTCAGTGTCCTGCTGATCGTCCTTTTTTTTCGCTGGAGATTTTTTCTCCACTGCGGGAAGTTTCATTTTTAACGCATCTGCCTGCCCCTGTGCAGCAGCCTTGCGCAACCAGTACCAGGCCTGCTTTTTATCTTTTTCCCGCCCCTGCCCATAGAAAAAGCGCATGCCGAGGCTGTATTGTGCATCGGCATGATTTTGCTGCGCTGCTTTTTGCAGCCAGTCTGCTGCCTGTTCGGGATCTTTCTTTACCCCCTGGCCGAGCAGATAACGCAGCGCCAGGCTGTATTGCGCATTGGCGTGACCACTGTCCGCAGCCAACCTCAACCATTTCACCGCTTCCAGATAATTCTGCCCCTGGGCTTTGCGTAAGTAGGTGATGCCGACCTGGTACTGGGAATCGGCATTCCCTTGTTCGGCAGAGCGAAGCAAGGCGGGAGTGACTGCAGCAGACGCCAGATTGGTAAACAGGATCAGAAACAGTATGACAGGAACAAAGAGTCTGCTCATTTCTTTCCCCAACCCCCTCCCCCCGGTGTTTCGATGCGTAGCTTCTCGCCCGCTGCGAAAGAGCAGGTGATTTTACCCGGCACCCTCTCTGCCGTGGCGGATATTTTTTGATTTCTGCCATTTTGCCCGTTGGAACCACCGTTTAGCCCGTAGGGGGAACCGTTACGACGCTCGGTCAGAACTGTCACTTCAGTGTCGGTGAGCATTTCGATCTCGCGGATCAGTCCATCTCCTCCCCGCTGTTTCCCAGCACCACCAGAACCACTGCGAAGGCCGTAACAGGTCACGCGGAAAGGATAGGCGTACTCAAGCGCTTCGATCGGGGTATTGAGAGTGTTGGTCATGTGTGAGTGCACCGCGTCGGCGCCATCGTGCAAACTGGTGGCTCCGCACCCGCCGCCGAGGGTTTCGTAGTAGCTGAAAGGCTGATCGGTGCGTGGGTCGATGCCGCCAATGGTCGTGTTGTTCATGGTGCCCTGGCTGGCAGCGGGGATCTGTTCCGGTATCGCCTGCGCTAAAGCGCCCAGAACCAGGTCGACGATGCGTTGGCTGGTTTCGACGTTGCCGCCGGCGACCGCTGCAGGAAAGCGGGCATCGACCACTGTCCCAGGTTCGGTCAGGATATTCAGCGGTCGGGCGATTCCAGCGTTGGTCGGCACATCTTCTTTGATCAGGCAGCGGAAGCAATAAAGCACTGCAGACAAGGTGATGGCGTAGACTGCGTTGACGCTGCCTTTGACCTGCCGGGCGCTTTCTCGGAAGTCGAGCTCGGCGGCGTCACCGGTGATCTTCACCTTTAGTTTTAAGGGGACCGGGTCGGTAGAAATACCGTCGTTGTCGAGATAATCCTCGAACCGGTATTCGCCGTCCGGAATTGCCGAGATGGTCTGCCGCAGCATTTTTTCCGCATAATCGTTCAGGTAACCGGCGTAGTCGCAGGTTTGCTGCAGACCATATTTCTCCACAAGTTGTTTGCTGCGCTCGACCCCGGTCAGGTTGGCCATGACCTGGGCCGCGAAATCGCCCTCCCGTTCCTGCGGTGTGCGTACGTTCCGCAGCAGCAGAGCGAACAGGTTGCGATCGATCTCGCCGTTACGGACGATCAAGGTCGGCGGGATGATCAAGCCTTCCTGGAAAATACTGGTCGCCACCGGCATCGAACCGGGCGACATGCCGCCTACATCGGAGTGGTGGGCGCGGTTGGCCACGTAGAACGCTGGTGTTTCGCTTTCGTTCACGTAGACCGGTGCCACCAGGGTGATGTCCGGCAGGTGAGTGCCACCGGCGAAGGGATCGTTGAGCATCACCATGTCGCCAGCCTGCATGTCGATGGCGGCAATCGCTGCTTTCACCGACAGCGGCATCGATCCCAAGTGGACCGGGATGTGCGCCGCCTGCGCGATCATGTCACCGTTTGCGTCGAATAGGGCGCAGGAATAATCACGGCGCTCTTTTATATTAGGAGAAAACGCGGTGCGGCCCAGGGTGACGCCCATCTCCTCGGCAATGGCGACGAAGCGGTTGCGGAAGACCTGCAGCAGGATCGGGTTGACGATCATTTTTCCGCCTCCTTCCGTGTCAGCAGCAGGTGGCCGAAAGGATCGACGTCGCAGCACCACTCGGGAGGCAGCACGATGGTCGATGAATACTCGGTGATGATCGCCGGGCCGTCGAAGCTGTTGCCGTGCTGCAACCGGTTGCGATCAATGATTGTTGTTGCCTGCTGTTTGCCGCCGAAGATCGATTCGGTCTGCCCGAGGATTGCTTCAGGCACTGGTTCTGCTTGTGCTTTAGGCTGTTGCTGAGGCAGTTGATGATCCGGGCGGCCGTAGGCACGCAGCCTCAGGTTGACGATCTCCACCGGTTTGTCAGCGCTGGCATAACCGTAGGCACGCTGGTGCTGCTGGTGAAACTCACTGACAAAGTCCTCTGTGTAGTCGACCAGCAGCTCAAACGACTGGCCCTTGTAGCGCATGTCGAGCAGCGGCTGCAGTTCGATGCGCTCGGCGCTGACGCCTTCTTCCCGCAAATCCTCTTGTGCCTGCTTCATCAGCGGAGCGAACTGTTCATCCAGAATAGCGTGATCGGCCTGCTGCTGATCCAGCATCACAGTCTGTGAATAGTCCTTGATGACGTTAGCCATCAGCATGCCGCAGGCTGAGAGGATGCCGGGGGAGGTTGGTACCATCACCTGCGGCATCTGCAGGAGTTCGGCCAGCTCGACGGCATGCATGCCACCGGCGCCACCGAAAGAGAAAAGAGTGAATTCGCGCGGGTCGAAGCCGCGTTCAACCGAAATTTTCTTGATCGCACCCTCCATGGCGCTGTTGGCGACGGCGAGGATGCCTTCCGCCAGTTCGATCGGGTCGAGCTGAAGCTGTGTGGCGAAATCTTCCATCTTCTGTTTCACTTTTGCCGTTTGCAGCTGCATACCGCCACCGAGAAAATGATCCGGAATCAGGCGGCCGAGATAGAGGTTGGCGTCGGTGACGGTCAACTCTTCTCCCTTACCGTAGCAGATGGGTCCCGGATCGGCACCGGCGCTTTCCGGGCCGACCTGGAGTGAACCGCCACGGTCGAGCCGGGCAATGGAGCCGCCACCGGCACCGACGGTGTGAATGTCGATCATCGGCACCTTGACCGGGTAGCCAGCGATGGTCGATTCGGTGGTCAGCGGTAGATGCCGGTCTATCAGGGCGACGTCGGTGCTGGTGCCGCCCATGTCGAAGGTGATCAGCTTGTGGTGTCCGCTCTGTTTGCCGATGACGTGTGCGCCGACTGCCCCCCCGGCCGGGCCGGAAAGGATGGTGCGGACCGATTCGCGACGAGCTGTTGCCGCTGAAATCGAGCCGCCGTTCGACTGCATGATGCGGAACACCTCGGCTCCCGATTGTTCGGCAATCTGCGCCAGGTAGCGGTCCATCTTCGGTGAAACATAGGCGTTGATCAGGGTGGTGCTGGTGCGCTCGTATTCGCGGAACTCGGCCAGAATCTGGTGTGACAAAGAGATCGGCAGCCCGAGTGCTTTGAGCTTTTCAGCGATGAGTAGTTCGTGTTGCTGGTTGTTGAAGGAGAACAGCAGCGCTACGGCTATCGATTCGACCTGTTTCTGCCGGAGTTGTTCCAGCAGCGGCTGCAGATCAGCTTCAACGAGAGTTTCGATGATCTCACCTGCCGGGTCGACCCGGCCAGAGATGCCGAAACGCAGTTCGCTTGGCACCAGCGGCGGATTTTTTTTCACCTGCAGATCGTACAGCTCGGGACGGTTCTGGCGAGCGATCTCGATGATGTCTTCGAAACCACGATTGCTGATCAGGGCAGTACGCGCGCCTTTTTTCTCCAGCAGGGCATTGGTGGCGACGGTCGAACCATGCACCAGCCAGAACGGGCGCTCACCCGCCAGGTGGTTCAGTCCGGCCAGTACCGCTTCGGCGGGATTGTGCGGGGTCGAGAGGCGTTTGTGCTCGCCGCTCTGGTTGCCTTCCTGCCAGATGAAGTCGGTGAAAGTACCACCGGTATCTATGCCGATGATCAGCATCGGTTCTCCCCTGAAAGCAGATTCGAAAGTCGCAGGCCTGTCGACTTTTTCGTTTCCTGTTACAATGGTGCTTGTCTGACTGTTTTTACACGATTATCTCCAACCGGGACAGCATAGACAAGTTGAGGAGAAGAGTCCATGGGCAAGGAACAAACTCAGGATCTACGTGAGCTTCACGAAATAGAGGACGCCGAGTGGCGGGAGTCGCTCGACTATGTTTTGCAGACGCAAGGGGAAGAGCGGGTCCAGCAGCTTTTACGCCTGTTGCAGGTGCGGGCGCAGGAGCAGGGGGTGAATATCCCTTTTACTGCCAACACCCCTTACATCAACAGCATTCCGAGCAGCCAGCAGCCGGTTTACCCCGGCAATCGGGAACTGGAGCGGCGGATCAAGTCGATGATCCGCTGGAACGCGATGGCGATGGTGGTGCGCGCAAACCAGGAATCAGCGGGGATTGGCGGGCATATTTCCACCTTCGCCTCTGCGGCGACTTTGTGGGAGGTTGGCTTCAACCACTTCTGGCGCGGCCGGACAGAAGATTTTCTCGGTGATATGGTCTTTTTCCAGGGCCATGCGTCGCCGGGGGTTTACGCCCGTGCCTTTCTCGAGGGACGACTGGACGAGGACGATCTGAACGGTTTCCGTCGTGAACTGAGACCGGATAAGGGGGGGCTCTCTTCTTATCCGCACCCTTTCCTGATGCCAGACTTCTGGGAATTCCCGACCGTCTCCATGGGTTTCACTTCGCTGACCGCTATTTACCAGGCACGTTACAACCACTACCTGGTCGACCGCGGTCTGCGCAAGGGAAGCGGCCGCAAGGTCTGGGCGATGCTCGGTGACGGCGAGATGGATGAACCGGAATCCCTCGGCGCAATCACTCTGGCCTCGCGCGAGAACCTCGACAACCTGATCTTTGTCGTCAACTGCAACCTGCAGCGGCTTGATGGGCCGGTACGCGGCAACGGTAAAATTATGCAGGAGTTGGAGGCCGCCTTCCGTGGCGCCGGTTGGAACGTCATCAAGGTGATCTGGGGCCATGAATGGGATCGCCTGCTCGAAGTCGACACCAGTGGCAAGCTGGTTCAACGGATGGACGAGGTGCTCGACGGAGAGATGCAGCGTTTCACTCTGAATAACGGCACCTATATCCGTGAAAACTTCTTCGGCAAATACCCGGAGCTGCGTGAGCTGGTTAGCGGCTATACCGACGAACAGCTGGGCAAGTTCTCACGCGGCGGCCATGATCCGCAGAAGGTCTATGCCGCCTATCAAGCGGCTGTCAATCACAAAGGTTCGCCGACTGTGATCCTGGCCCAGACAGTCAAAGGGTATGGCCTCGGAGAAGCGGGCGAGGGCAAGAATATCACCCACGCACAGAAGAAATTGAACGAGGACGAACTGAAAGCGTTCCGCACCCGTTTCAACATTCCTCTGAGCGATGAGCAACTGCTCGAGACCCCTTTCTACAAGCCGGATGAAGACAGCCCGGAAATGATCTATTTGAAAGAACGGCGTGCTGAGCTCGGTGGCAGTCTGCCGCACCGCAAGGACGCCAGCTACCCGATGGCCTGCCATACCCAAGAGGTGTTCCGCGAATACTTCGAGGGCTCCGGTGACCGTCCGCTGGCGACGACCATGGCCTATGTGCACATGCTGGCCAAGTTGCTGCGCGACGATGAGTTCGGCAAGTTGATCGTGCCGATCGTGCCGGATGAAGCACGCACCTTCGGGATGGAGTCACTGTTCCGCCAGTGCGGTATCTACAGCCATGCCGGACAGCGTTACGAGCCGGTCGACAAGGGCAGCCTGTTGTTCTACAACGAAAAGACCGATGGCGCGATCCTCGAAGAGGGAATCAGCGAGGCAGGCGCCATGGCCAGCTTTATCGCCTCCGGTACCGCGCATGCCAACAACGGTGTACAGACGATTCCGTTTTACACTTACTACTCGATGTTCGGCTTCCAGCGGGTCGGCGACCTGATCTGGCAGGCCTGCGACTGCCGGGTGCGTGGTTTCCTGATCGGTGCCACCAGTGGCCGCACCACTCTGGCAGGCGAAGGTTTGCAGCATCAGGACGGCCACAGCCACGTGCTGGCACTGGCGCCGCCGAGCGTAAAGGCCTACGATCCGGCTTTTGCCTACGAACTGGCGGTTATCGTTCACGAGGGTCTCAACCGGATGTACTGCAATCAGGAAGACCTGATCTACTACCTGACGGTGACCAACGAAACCTACCTGATGCCGCCGATGCCGAAAGGCAAGGATATCCGCGAAGGAATCCTCAAAGGTATGTACCGTTACAGCAAATCGCGTAAAAAGGGCAAAGGCAAGGTTCACCTGCTCGGCAGCGGAGCCATCCTCAACGAAGCAATCAAGGCTCAGCAGATACTGGAAGAAGATTACGGCCTGAGTGCCGATGTCTGGAGCGTGACCAGCTACAAGGAGCTGTACACCGATGCGGTTGAGTGCGAGCGCTGGAACCTGCTGAACCACGGAAAAAAACCGAAAGTCCCTTACTTGTCGAGCCTTCTGGCGAAAGAAGAGGGCAGCTTTGTCGCCGCCAGTGACTACATGAAGGTTCTGCCGGCAACCATCGCCAAGTGGTTCCCGGGAGAGCTGCACTGTCTCGGCACTGACGGCTTCGGACGCAGTGATGATCGTGAGCGTTTGCGCGACTTCTTCGAGGTCGATGCGCGCTACATCGTCCTTGCCGCCCTGCGCCAGCAGGTCGACGCCGGTCAGTTGCCGAAGTCGATTCTGGACAGTGCGATGAAAGCTCTGAACATCAATGCGGAGAAACTGAATCCGCATACCGATTAACATTTTTGTTGAGTAAAAGGACCTGTCATGGATTACGAAATCAAAGTACCTGAGGTTGCTGAAGGGGTGACGGAGGGGACAGTCATCGCTGTCAGTGTCGCAGTTGGCGACCAGGTTGAATACGACCAGACCCTGCTGGAACTTGAAACCGACAAGGCAGTGGTTGCGATCCCTTCGCCGGTTGCCGGAGTGGTCAAGGAGATCCTGGTTGCAGAAGGGGATCAGGCGAAGGTCGACGCGACTATTATCCTGTTGGATACGCAAGATGAATCAGCTGCTGCCGGTGAGGATACAGTCCAGCCGGAAGAGCCGGCAGTACAGGAGGAACCGGAGGAAACGATCCCGCAGGATGAGCCTGAAGAACCGGTGGCTGAGAAGCAGGAGGCTGGTCAGCCTGCCGAGTCTCTCGATTTAAGCCCGGTGCGACGCGATGACCGGGTAGCACCTGCGGCGCCGTCGGTGCGGCGGCTGGCCCGTGATCTGGGCGTCGATATCTACCAGGTGCAGGGCAGCGGGCCCGGAGGACGGATCAGCAGTGAAGATGTGCGTCTGTTTGTGCGCGATACCATGCGCCGGGTGACCGGGGGCGGTGTTCAGGCGGCCGGTGAGTTCGCCGGACTGCACGCCCAGCGGCCCCTGCCCGATTTCAGCAAGTGGGGCGAGGTCAGTCGCGAACCTCTGAGCCGGGTGCGCGAGGTCACTGCCGATGCGATGGCCTACGCCTGGTCGACGGTCCCGATGGTGACCCAGTACGACAAGGCTGTCATCGGTGATTTGGAGACTTATCGTAAAGAGCACAACCGTGGCGTCAAAGAGGCCGAAAAGGTCACCATGACGGCAATTCTTGCCAAAGTCTGTGCCACCGCTCTGAAAGCTTTCCCGCAGTTCAACAGCAGCCTCGATCTCGGCCAGAAAGAGCTGGTCCTCAAGCAGTATGTCCACATCGGTGTTGCTGTCGATACCCCGAATGGTTTGCTGGTGCCGGTTCTGCGGGATGCCGCAGGTAAAGGGATCGAGCAGTTGGCAGTCGAGTTGAACGAGCTGGCCGAGCGTACCCGCGAGCGTAAGGTCTTACCCGAAGAATTGGAAGGCGGCAGCTTTACCATCAGCAACCTTGGCGGTATCGGTGGCAACGCATTCACCCCGATCGTTTACGCACCACAGGTGGCGATTCTGGGTGTTTCCAGGGCGGAAGTTGAGCCGGTCTGGAGCGGGCAGGAGTTTGAGTCACAACTGGTGATGCCTCTGTCGCTCTCTTACGACCACCGGGTGATTGATGGTGCGCAGGGGGCGCGCTTCCTGCGCTGGATCTGCAGGGCGCTGGAGCAGCCGATTGAGCTGGCGATGAAGTCCTGAGTCTTTAGGACGGTTTGCTTGTTTCGTTTTTAACACTGAAAAGGTTTTCACATGTCGAATATCCCCGCAAAAACGCAACTCGCGGTTATCGGTGCCGGCCCCGGTGGTTACGCCGCCGCCTTCCGCGCTGCTGCCCTTGGTCTGCAGGTCACCCTGATCGATCCTGAGGTAAACCCCGGTGGAGTCTGCCTGCACCGGGGCTGCATCCCTTCCAAGGCGCTTCTGCATGTCGCCAAGCTGGTCAACGAAGCCGAGGAGTCGGCTCAGATAGGGGTTCGCTTCAATTCTCCGGATATCGACCTGGATCGGGTTCGGCAATGGAAAAACGAAGTGGTCGAAAAACTGACCAGTGGCCTTGGCGGCAAAGTCGAGAAAAACAAAGTGACTTACGTGCGCGGAACAGCACGCTTTAAAGACGGTCAGACCCTGCAGGTGACACCGAGTGACGGCGAGCAGGGAGAGCTTGCCTTCGAACAGGCGATTATCGCTACCGGTTCGCGTCCGACCATGCTGCCGGGGGTACAGACCGGCGAACGCATCTTCGATTCTACCGGTGCCCTGGAGTTGGCGCGGGTACCGAAATCCCTGCTGGTGGTTGGCGGCGGTTACATCGGCCTGGAGCTGGGTTCGGTCTATGCCGCGTTGGGCAGCGAGGTGAGCGTGGTGGAGATGACCAGTGGACTGCTGCCCGGTTGCGATCGCGACTTGGTTTCGCAGCTCAAACGCCGGCTCGATAAGAAGTTCAGTGAAATCATGCTGAGTACAAAAGTGGTCGAGCTCAAAGAACAGAAAAACACCGTGGCTGTTACGTTGGAAGATAAAAAGGGAGAACGCAGCAACAGGAAATTCGACCAGGTGCTGATAGCCATCGGTCGCCGCCCGAACACGGAAAACCTGGGCTTGGAGAACACCAGCGTCAAAATAAATGAGCAGGGTTTCGTCGTTGTCGATGGCCAGCAGCGTACCGCCGAAAAACAGATTTTCGCTATCGGCGACATTGCCGGCGAGCCGATGCTGGCGCATAAGGCTTACGGAGAAGCGGCGGTTGCCGCCGAAGTCGCAGCAGGCAAAAAGGCGGTGTTCGAACCACGCGCTATCCCGGCGGTGGTTTTCACCGATCCCGAGATTGCTTGGTGCGGTTTAACCGAAACGGCTGCCCGCGAGCAGAAAATC
Organism: Malonomonas rubra DSM 5091; assembly: GCF_900142125.1. Taxonomy (GTDB): domain Bacteria; phylum Desulfobacterota; class Desulfuromonadia; order Desulfuromonadales; family Geopsychrobacteraceae; genus Malonomonas; species Malonomonas rubra. Next base: position 393,804 of record NZ_FQZT01000002.1, on the reverse strand, counting down.
AATATAAAAACAGCCAAGCTACCATGGCGCGGAAATGGCCGCACGTTAACCCTTGGCCGCGAGGATGGCATGACCAAACTGATTGTCGATGCCGAAAACGATCGACTGCTTGGGGTTGCGGTGGCTGGTCCGGGTGCCGGTGAACTGATCGCAGAAGGTGTCCTGGCGCTGGAGTTGGCGGCTGTCGGTGAAGACCTGGCGAAAGCGATTCATCCTCATCCGACGTTGTCAGAAACGCTTTTCGATGCAGCTCAGCTGCTTGATTGACACTGTGATAGGTTAGAAGAACGGCTTTTTTACGCGAAGCGGTATCGCTCTTTGTACGCTGTTTTTAAACCGTTCGTAGCAATGGTCCAGAATCCGGGGGGAGTATGTTGAGTGATGTTGAAATCAGGCGACAGGCGCACCCGCAGTCGATCGGAAAAATAGCCGACCGTTTGGGGATATCTCATGATTTGCTGTTGCCTTATGGCCGTGAGATGGCCAAGGTCAACAGTGGCCGTTTGCTGAAAACTAAGGGAAAACAGGGACGACTGGTTCTGATTTCGGCGACCACACCGACAGCCGCGGGGGAGGGGAAAACCACCACCTCAATCGGTTTGGGACAGGCGCTATCTCGACTGGGGGAATCTGTCTGTCTGGCGCTACGGGAACCATCTCTCGGCCCTTGTTTGGGGATGAAAGGAGGCGCCACCGGCGGCGGTTACAGCCAGCTGTTGCCGGCTGACCGTATCAACCTTCACTTCACCGGCGATTTTCATGCCATCACCAGCGCAAATAACCTGTTGTCGGCGGTGATCGATAATCATATCTATCAGGGGAATAAACTCAACATCGATCCACGCCGGGTCCTCTGGAGGCGGGTGTGCGATATGAACGATCGCAGCCTGCGGCATATCGTGCTGGGCCTTGGCGGCAAACTGCAGGGAATTCCGCGCGAGGGTGGATTTGATATTACTGCCGCTTCCGAAGTGATGGCGATGCTTTGTCTGGCGGAAAGTCAGGCCGATTTACAGCAACGTCTGGACAAGACTCTGGTTGCTTTCGATTACGACGAAAAACCGGTTTATGCAGGACAGCTAAAAGTCACGGGGGCCATGCTGGCACTACTGCGAGATGCCTTGCATCCGAACCTGGTTCAGACGCTGGAGGGTGTGCCTGCGTTGGTGCATGGTGGACCCTTCGCCAATATCGCCCACGGCTGTAACAGCCTGATTGCCACCCGCACGGCACTGCACTGCGCTGATTGGGCGATCACCGAGGCTGGTTTCGGTTTCGACCTGGGCGCGGAGAAGTTTTTCGATATCAAGTGTCGCCTCGGTGGTGTCGACCCAGTGGTTGTTGTGCTGGTCACCACCTGTCGTGCACTGAAGTTACACGGCGGCCAGCAGAAGAAACATCTTGGCGAGAAAGATCTGTCGGCGCTGCGGCGTGGGTTGGTTAATCTGGATAAGCATATCGAGAACGTTCTCAAGTTTAACAAGCAGCCGGTGGTTGCCCTTAACAGCTTTTCAGGTGACCCGGTCGCTGAAGTCGCTTTGATTGAGGCACGTTGCCGTGAGCTTGATGTGCCTTTTGCTCTTAGCGATCATTTTGCCCGCGGTGGCGAGGGGGCTATCGCATTGGCTGAACAGGTAAAGCAAATTGCCGATTCTGCTGAACCCTATAAGCCACTTTACGAACTCGATTTGCCGGTAGAGGAAAAAGTCCGAACGATTTGTCGCGAAATCTATGGTGCGCATGATGTCGCCTTTACCAAGCAGGCGGAAAAAGATCTGCGCCAGATCGAGGTGCTCGATTTGGAAGACTTGCCGGTTTGCATCGCCAAAGCTCCCGGCTCCCTTTCTGATGATCCGAAACTGATCGGTCGACCGCGCGATTTCGATGTTACCGTTCGTAGTATCCAGATCAATTCCGGAGCCGGTTTTCTGGTGGTATTGACCGGTGATATCCTGCGTATGCCGGGGTTGCCGAAACATCCTGCGGCGGAAAACTGGAGCCTGAGTGAGGATGGCTCTATTGACGGGTTGCACTAAAACAATCGATATCCAATGAAAGTGTTTATATGCTACATTCGACTTGCTTAATGATGCTACTGGCAAGGAGTTGAAATGGCAATTGAAATCAGGGTTCCGCAGATTAATGCGCAGGTCAATGAGGGGCGATTGTTAAAATGGCATGTCGCCGAGGGTGAGCAGGTGGCGCGGGGGGAGGTGCTGGCCGAAATTGAAGAGGGTTCGGTGGTGATCGAGCTGGAAGCGACCGTCGCAGGTGTTTTGAGTCAGCAACTAGTCGCGGAAAATCAATCTGTCGCGATGGGTGATCTGCTGGCCTATTTTATTCCCGACCAGGAAGAGGCGATCAGCGCTGTCCCGCCCCGGGTCTCAGCCTCTCCGGCTGCGCGCAAGCTGGCTAAAGAGTTACGCATTTCGCTGGAATTGATCGACGGCAGCGGTCCCGGTGGACGAATTCTGCTCTCCGATGTCGAGCGAGCTTATGCTGAACGAACTCCGCCCGCGGTGGCCGTATCGCGTGATTTGACCAGTAAAGCTGTTGCCGCCGGCAGTGGCAAGTCGGTCAAGGTTCGCCGCTTGATCGCCCGCAAGATGGAAGAATCCTGGAATAATATCCCGCATTTTTACGTCACCATGAGCGTCGATATGACCGATGTTATCCGCTTTCGTAAAGACCTCGGCGTTTCGATCAACGATTTCGTCCTCTCGGCCACCGCTCACGCTCTACAGGAGCATCCCTGGGTCAACAGTCTCTGGAACGGTGAGCAGGGGATTGAGCAGGTAGATGTCAATCTGCAGATGGCCGTCGCTACCGAGCATGGTCTCTACTATCCGGTGATCCGCAACTGTGAAGACCTGAATCTGAAACAACTGAGCGAAGAAGCTGGAATCCTTGCCGATAAGGCCAGTAGCGGCAAACTGCAGAAAGACGAAATGGAAGGGGGCACCTTCACTATTACCAATATGGGGATGCTCGGGGTCGAGTCCTTCGGTGCGCTGGTGACGCCGCCTCAAGCCGCCGTGCTGGCGGTCGGTACGGTAAAAGGCGAAGTCGTTGTCGATGACCAGGGCGAACCGGCCGTTGCGCCGATCATGAAGGTGACCCTTTCAGCCGACCATCGCATCCTTGATGGTGCCGATGCGGCTGATTTTCTCGACACGCTGAAAAGCTATCTGGAAGCGCCGATTACCTTGCTGGGGGATTGTCACTGCTGAGGCACGCAGACAGCTTTGATGAAAAATAAAAGGCGGAAGTCGATATGACTTCCGCCTTTTCTCGTTTGGTTGTCCTGAATGTGGTTTATGCAGCAGTCTTTTTCGGGAAAATCTTCTGAATCCAGATGCCACTGAGAAACCAGGAATAGGCATAGGTGCCGATGATGATCAATGCGAACGCCTTGACGATATCCGTGGTTGAACCATCCAGCGAGAAACCGGGAACGTAGCCGAACAGGAACGGACCAAGGTAAAGGAACTTGGCAAACTTGAATGCGGAAAAGGCGGTCTTCCACATATTCGCTTTGGCGATCGTTGCCCCGGCAAAGGCCGCGATGCAGACTGGCGGGGTGATGTTGGAGTCTTGCGACAACCAGTAAACGATCATGTGTGCGGCCAACTCATTGACACCCAAATGGGTCAACGCCGGAACCGCGACCACCGCGGTGATCAGGTAAGCGGCTGTGACTGGCACACCCATTCCCAGAACCAAAGACGCCAGGGCGATCAGCAGAATGGTCAGAATCAGCGAGCCACCAGCCATCTGGATAACAATGTCAGCAAAGGTTAAGACCAGTCCACTGTAGGTCAACACGCCGATGATGATACCGATGACACCGACTGTTGCGCCGATTTTCAGGCTGCTTTCCGCTCCCTCGCGGGCGGCCTCAAGGAACCGCTTCGGGCCAATGCGTGTGTCCTTGCGGAACCAGGAAACGATGATGCAGGTGACCAGTCCGAGAATCGCAGAATAGCCCGGCGAATAGCCGTAAAGCATGAAGATGGTAATAGAGACCAACGGTAGGGTGTAATACCATTCTGCCTTGAGAATTTCCATGGCACTGTGTTCAGACTTCTCACCAACGATGTTGTCTTTTTTCGCCTCGTAATGAACCATGACGAAAACGCTGAAGAAATACATGATGGCCGGGAACAGAGCGACCAGCATAATGCGCGAATATGGCTCACCGGTCAGTTCGGCCATGATGAAACCGCCGGCCCCCATGATTGGTGGCATGAACATCCCGCCGATTGAGGCTGCCGGCTCGATACCACCGGCGATGTGTGGTTTAAACCCAGCCTTTTTCATCATCGGAATCGTAAAAGCACCGGTTGAAACTGTGTTGGCGATAGCGCTGCCGGAAATCGAGCCGAACAGGCCGGATGCAACGACCGCAACCTTGCCAGGGCCACCGATTTTGTGACCGACCGCGGCAAGCGGAAAGTCGATGAAAAAACGTTGAGCGCCGCACTTCTCCAGAAAAGCGCCGAACAGGACGAACAGGAGAATATAAGTGGCGAGAACGTTGGCCATGATGCCGAAGATGCCGTCACTGCGATAGAATATCTCGATGCAGAGTTCCGGAAAGGTCGCTCCGGCATGGGCAAACAGGTCGGGGACGTGGGCTCCATAGACGCCGTAGGCAAGCATCAGCCCGCCGATAATAACAAAAACATTACCGACGACCCGCCGGGCTAGTTCAACGCTGATTATGACGCCGATAACCGCCATCCAGGTGTCGAGCTCGGTCTCGGCACCAGTTCGGTAGTTAATCGCCTCAAAATTGGCCACCCAGTAGCTCAGGCTGATGATCGAGGTAATCATCAAAATGTAATCAAGCACTCGCAGGAGTACGTTTTTTGAGCGATATGTCAGAAAGACCAATACATAGGTGATGATGACATAGATGCCACGGTGATACTGGGTCGCCGCCGGGGCAATAACAGCGGCATAGGAATAGAATAACAGCATCCCCATTGCGCAGATATCAAACAGGATTTGCTCAAATCGATTTAAATCTTTATACACGGAAAACCTCTTTTAAAGGATTTGTAGGGAACAGGGAGCAACGCACAAACTCAGGTTAGCTTATTCGTTGCTGCCTGTCACCGACAAGCTGTTTTCAAAATTCGGGGCAGGAGGCCAAAGCCCCCCGCCCCGAAAAAAGATCAATCTTTCAATGCTTACTTGATTACACCTTTTTCTTTCCAGAACTTGATTGCGCCCGGATGCATCGGGGTCACGATGCCGTCAGCACCTTTAGCAACGGACATGGCTTTGAAAGTTTTCTTCTGGGAAACCATGTGGGCCAGACCTTCGTCAGTGAAGATCGCCTTAAGCATTTTGTACACAACATCTTCAGGAACGTCTTTGTTGGCGACCCAAAGAGCTGAATCTTGGAAGGAAGGAACGTCGGCGTCAACGCCTTTATAGGTGCCGGCCGGTACTTTGAGTTTGCCAAAGTAAGGGTATTTCTTGTAGAAGCCGGACGCTTCTGCGTCAGCGCCGAGGTCGATCAACTCAATGTCGTTGGTCTGGGCAGCCATGATGACAGCGCCGGACGGGAAGGCAGTGAACAGCCAGAACGCGTCAAGCTGGTTGTTGCCGAAGGCGGCAGCAGCGTCGTTGTAACCCATCGCGTTGCGCTCGATTTTATCCCAGACGCCCATGTGGGTGAAGAAAAGTTCGCAGTTGGCGAATGCGCCAGAACCTGCATTGCCAACGCCGACTTTCTTGCCGGCCAGGTCCTTGGTTGACTTGATGCCGGAACCTTTTTTGACCACCAACTGTGCCGGCGCGCCATAAAGGAAGGCTACAGCCTGAACATTTTCGTACTTTGCAGTATCGTTCTTCAGCAGGCCGTTTGCGCCAAGATAGACATGGCCGGAGTAAACTGTACCGAAGGCGACTTTACCCTTGTTGACGTTACGCAGATTGGCTATCGAGCCTCCTGAGGACTGAGTTTTAATGGTCACGCCATCTTTCGCCAGGTCCTTGATTGGACCATAAACTTGAACAGCATTGGCAACAGTCTGGAAGGTGCCGCCAGCAGGGCCACCGCCAAAAACGTAGAGCTTGGCGAATGCAGGCATGCTGAAGGCGAGGCTGGCTACGATAAGCAGCGCAAAGACTTTCATGGTTTTCTTCATCTTGGGATTCCTCCTAGATACGGGTTGATGAACCTGCTCTCTCTCTGATATGAGCAAAAATACAACTATACTATTGTGTAGCACCTCCGGCTTAAATGGCAAGTATAGTGCCAAATTTAAAATGCTGTTTTGATTTTATTTTTTTGCTTTAAAAATATGGAGTTGCTTGATTTTAAGATGTTTGGCAGTGGATATTATTTTTACTATGTGGCCAAAAGTTGCCACTTGTGGTCGAGGTTGGCCGTTTTTTGTGGTGATCGGATTTTGCTCGTAGAACCTGGTTTTCTGCTTCGACTAAAAAACTTCAGGCTGACTAAAGCCGGTTTTTGGTTTTCCGCCACAGCTTGACATGTTGCTGTCGCTGGGGAAAGATACCCGCCTTCCATATGGATCAATTAGATAAGGAGTGTTGAGATGGAGCGGCATTTTAATTCCCCGGCGAAAATAAATCTGTGTCTGCATGTGCTCGGTCGGAGGTTGGACGGCTATCACGAACTGGCGATGGCGATGCAGCGGGTTGATTTGTCGGACCGAATCCGGATTCAGGTTTCGGATGGATCCGGGGTGCGGGTTTCCTGTGCCGGCCTGAGGTTGGACGTCGACGAAGAGAATATTGCTGCAAAGGCGGCGAAGCTCGTTTTGGCTGAGTCGAGACGTGAGCTCGCAATCACTATAAGTATAGAAAAAAATATTCCTGTCGCGGCTGGCCTTGGTGGTGGTTCATCCAATGCTGCGACGGTTCTGGCTGGCCTTGATAAGATGCTTGGTCTTGAGCTGGGGCAGCGCCGCCTGATGGAACTGGGAGCGCAGCTGGGGGCGGACGTTCCTTTCTTTATTTATGGGGCCCCAGCTTGGGCAACGGGGACCGGAACTCAGCTGGATGCCCTGCCTTCATTGCCTGATGTCGCTTATCTGCTGGTCAATCCGAAAATAGCTGTTTCTACTGCCTGGGTTTACCAAAGTTTAGAGTTGACAAAAGGGGGCGAACTGGCTAACCTTCCGAGGTTTTCTGTTGTGACGCGGGATGATTTGTGCGCTGCTTTGCACAACGACCTTGAGCGTGTCACTTTGCAGCGTTATCCACTGCTTGCGGAAATCAAGCAGTTGCTTCTTGAATATGGAGCCTGTGGCTCTTTGATGTCAGGTAGCGGGGCGACTGTCTTCGGGGTTTTTGCTGATTACGCTGAAGCTTGTCGGGTAGCGGAGGAGTTGAAACGAAAACAGGACTGGCTGTTCTACCCGGTTAAGCCGCTATGAACTTTTCAGTAGTTTGCCTGATTAGCGCTTGACAGATCGGGCTGTTCCGGTTAAAAACGCCGGGCTGAAAAATGTCAGCATCAATAATAAGTATATTGGGGCATCGCCAAGCGGTAAGGCACCGGATTTTGATTCCGGCATTCCCAGGTTCGAATCCTGGTGCCCCAGCCATATAAAACAACGGCAGAGTTATTAGTCGTTTAAATATTAAATAGATAAGTAGATATAGGTTCTTGGTTAGGTCATGGCTTTTGGGCTATGGCCTATCCGTTTTTTCGTCTTCTAGCTGGAAAGGTGATTTCCCGTGGGAATGATTAAGGTTTTTACTGGTAACTCCAACGAGCCTCTGGCGCAGGAAATCTGTCAGCATCTGGGTGTCCGTCTCGGCGACGCCAAGGTGAAAACGTTCTCCGATGGCGAGGTGATGGTGGAGATCAGTGAGAACGTGCGTGGTCGTGATGCTTATGTCATCCAGTCGACCTGCGCTCCTGCCAACAATCACCTGATGGAAATGCTGGTCATGGTTGATGCTCTCAAGAGAGCTTCAGCTGCTCGCATCAACGCTGTCGTGCCTTACTTCGGCTATGCTCGTCAGGACCGCAAGGTTGCGCCGCGCGCTCCGATCAGCGCCAAGCTGGTGGCTGACTTGATGTCGGTAGCCGGCGTTGACCGCGTGCTGACCATGGACCTGCACGCTGGCCAGATCCAGGGTTTCTTTGATATCCCGGTTGATCATCTGTATGCCGCTCCGGTGTTGCTGGAAGAGATCCGCAAAGTCTGCCCAAACAGTGAAAAACTGATGGTCGTGTCCCCGGATGCCGGTGGTACCGAGCGAGCCCGTGCATTCGCCAAGCGTCTCGACGCCGGTCTGGCGATCATCGATAAGCGCCGCAGTGGGCCGAATGTATCCGAAGTTATGCACATTATCGGTGATGTCAAAGGCAAGAGCTGTGTCATTATCGATGACATGATCGATACCGCTGGTACGCTCTGTGCGGCGGCCACAGCACTACAGAATGACGGCTCCGGTGAAGTTTTTGCCTGCGCCACCCACGGTGTCTTGTCCGGGCCGGCCTTGCAGCGGATTGAAGATAGTCCACTTGAGCAAGTGATCATCACCAACAGTATTCCGGCGCAGAATAAAATTGAACAGTGCAGCAAACTGAAGGGGGCATCGGTCAGCAAGTTGCTGTCTGAAGCGATCCGCCGTATTCATAATGACGAATCGGTCAGCTCGCTGTTTGTTTAGAAAAACGACTTAGAAATTAAATAGCCAGATTCCCAATAGATGGAGGATAGATAGATGGCAAAAGCAGAACTGAATGTAGAAATCCGTGAGAACGCCGGTAAGGGCGTTGCCCGTAAGCTGCGTGCAGAAGGTAAGGTCCCGGCTGTTGTCTATGGCAAGGGCATGGAGCCGACCACGATCAGCGTTGAGCCTAAAGCTCTTGAAGCAGCGGTAAATACTGATGCTGGCTGGAACACCCTGTTGACCCTCAAAGGGGCTCCTGCGGTCGATGGCAAGGTCGTCGTGCTGAAAGATCTTGAACTGCACCCGCTGCGCCGTGACATGGTCTGTGCCGATTTCCATGCGATCGACCTGCAGGAAAAAGGCAGCTTCATGGTTCCTGTTGTGACGGTCGGTAAGTCGGCTGGTGAAAAGGAAGGTGGCAGCCTGCAGATTATCCGTAAGGAACTGGAAGTTATCTGTCTGCCGACAGCTGTTCCCCAGGCGATTGAGATCAACGTTGAAGCTTTGAACATCGGTGACGTTGTTCACATTGAAGACGTTGCTGCGCCGGAAGGTGCTGAATTGCCGCACGATGTCAACTTCACCGTGATCACAGTTAAAGGTCATAAGGAAGAGGTTGAGGACACTGAAGAGGGTGAAGAGGGTGTTGAAGCTGCTGAAGAAGCTGCTGCCGAATAACCTGATTTACGCTTGACGGGGCGACTGTGAAATTACTGGTTGGTCTGGGGAACCCGGGAGATAAATACGCCGGAACCCGGCATAATATCGGTTTCATGGTGGCTGACAGGGTTGCTGCACGTAACTCTGTTGCAATTAAAAAGAAGGGATACCAGGGGATCTACGGTGTCGGCCGGGCAGCCGGTGAAGAAACCACGATTCTCCTGCCGCAAACCTTCATGAACCGCAGCGGCGCTAGCGTTAATGCTGCCTTTAAATCCCTCGGGCTTACCCCGGGGGATTTGATTGTCATCTATGATGATCTCGACCTGCCGTTGGGGCGGATTCGAGTTCGGCCGGATGGTGGTCACGGTGGACACAACGGCATGCGCGATATTATCGCCATCGCCGGGTTCAAAGATTTTCTCCGTATCAAGGTTGGCATCGGCCGGCCGGAACGGGGTGATGTCACCGGGCATGTGCTGGGGCGGTTCAACTCTGACGAGAAGAAATTATTGCCGCAGGTGCTGGACCTGGCAGCGGATGCCGCAGAGGCACTGCTGACGGAGGGCCCGATCGAGGCAATGAATCGTTTTAATAACTGTAACTTGTTGGATTCACTTTAACACCTTTAGAAGAGAGGCAAAGAACAGATGAGTGTGCAGATGTGGGCTCCCGTACTGGGGGTAATCGGATTCGCAATCGCGGTTGTGCTCTACAAGATCGTAAAGGACCAACCGGTCGGCAACGAGAGAATGCATGAGATTTCTGATGACATTCATAGCGGTGCGATGGCTTTTCTCAACCGCGAGTATCGTGTTTTAGCGATTTTTATTGCTGTTGTTTTCGTACTGATCCTGATCGGAATGGGCTATCAGACGGCCTTTTCTTTTGTTGGTGGCGCCCTTTGTTCGATGACCTGTGGTTTTATCGGCATGAAAGCTGCGACCCGCGCTAACGTAAGGACCTCTGAAGCTGCCCGTGCTCATGGACAGGCAAAAGCCCTGGAAGTTTCTTATAATGGCGGCGCTGTCATGGGTCTTGCTGTTGCTTCTCTTGGCTTGGTTGGTGTTGGTGTTGCCTACATCTTCTTTGGTGGTGACACAACTACCGCCAAATACATCAACGGTTTCGCCATGGGTGCTTCCTCCATCGCTCTGTTCGCTCGTGTCGGTGGCGGTATCTATACCAAGGCTGCTGATGTTGGTGCTGACCTGGTTGGTAAAGTCGAAGCGGGTATTCCTGAGGATGATCCACGTAACCCAGGCGTTATCGCTGACAACGTTGGTGACTGTGTTGGTGACACCGCTGGTATGGGCGCTGACATTTTCGAATCCTATGTCGGTTCGATCATTGCCACCATGGCGATTGCTGCTGCTGCCGGGCCGGAGTTGCTGACCAAACTGGGTGGTGCTGCTGATGTTCAGGCCAGCGCTATGGTCCTGCCGCTGGTGATGGCCATGGTCGGTCTGTTCTTTTCAATCATCGGTATTTTTTCGATGAAATTTCTCAAGGGGATCGACCCTGCCAAAGCACTGCACTACACTACTTTTGTTGCCGCTATTGGCTTCCTGGTAGCTGCCCTGATCATTATCAAGGTGATGGGGATTGCGACCGGTGTCTTCTGGGCCGTTCTGGCCGGTTGTGTTGCTGGTATCGCCATAGGTCAGGTTACTGAATACTATACTGCTCATGCCCCGGTTGCCCGGATCGCTGAAGCTTCTAAAACCGGTCCTGCGACTAACATCATTCATGGTCTGGCTGTCGGTCTTGAATCGACTGCACTGCCGATTCTGATTATCTGTGTTGGAATTTTTATTGCTAACGCTACCGCTGGTCTCTACGGTATCGGTATTGCCGCGGTCGGCATGCTCGCGACTGTTGGTGTGACCATGACCGTTGATGCCTACGGACCGATTGCAGACAATGCCGGTGGTATCTCTGAGATGGCTGGTCTCGGTCCTGACGTTCGTAAGATCACAGACGGTCTCGATGCTATCGGTAACACCACTGCCGCTATCGGTAAGGGTTTCGCCATCGGTTCTGCTGCTCTGACCGCTCTGGCCCTGTTCTCCGCTTACGCAACCACCGTTAAACTGGAAGCGATCAACCTGATCAACCCGATGGTCGTTATCGGCCTGCTGATTGGTGGCGCGCTGCCATTCTTCATCGGCGCACTGACCATGACCTCGGTCGGTCGTGCTGCTGGCGAGATGGTCGACGAGATCCGTCGCCAGTTCCGTGATACCCCGGGCCTGCTTGAAGGTAAAGAAGGCGTCAAGCCGGACTCCCAGCGTTGTGTCGATATCTCCGCCAAGGCCGCTCTGAAAGAGATGGTTCTGCCGGGTGTTGTTGCCGTTGTTGCCCCGGTTCTGATGGGCTTCATCCTCGGTAAAGAAGCTCTCGGTGGCATGCTCGCCGGTGCAACCCTGGCCGGTGTCCTACTCGCCCTGATGATGTCGAACGGTGGCGGCGCATGGGATAACGCCAAGAAGTACATCGAAAGCGGCTCGCTGGAAGGTGAAGCTAAGGGTGGCGAAGCCCACGCTGCTGCCGTTATCGGCGACACCGTCGGCGACCCGTTCAAAGATACCTCCGGTCCGGCCATGAACATCCTCATCAAGCTGATGAGCGTTGTTTCCCTGGTCATCGCACCGCTGCTTGTATAAGAGCAGTTTGAGGAAATAGAGAACAACTCGATAGCCGGGGCATCTGCTCCGGCTATCGGTCTTTTTGAAGGAATAACGATATGGGGTTCAAATGCGGAATCGTCGGTCTGCCGAATGTTGGCAAGTCGACCATCTTCAACGCGATCACTTCGGCCGGTGCTGAATCAGCTAACTACCCGTTCTGCACCATTGAGCCGAATGTCGGTGTGGTAGCTGTGCCGGACAAGCGCCTTGATGCGCTGGCTGCAATCGTCAAGCCTCAGGCGATTTTGCCGACCAGCATGGAGTTTGTTGATATTGCCGGACTTGTCGCCGGTGCCAGCAAAGGGGAAGGACTCGGGAATAAATTTCTCGGCCATATCCGCCAGGTCGATGCCATTGCCAACATCGTCCGTTGCTTCGAGGATGACAATGTTGTCCATGTTGACGGTAGCGTCGACCCGCTGCGCGATATCGAAGTCATCCAGACCGAACTGAACCTGGCTGACATGGATACCGTGGAAAAGCGGATTCAGCGGACATCCAAGCAGGCGAAGAGTGGCGATAAAGAAATGCAGGCCGAACTGGAGATTCTCGAGCGGGTTCGTGACGCCCTCAATGAAGGCAAACCGGCCCGTGCTGTCGGGTTGTCAGCGAATGAAGCCAAGCGGATCGCTGAGCTCTGTCTGATTACCATCAAGCCTGTGCTCTACGTTGCCAACGTTTCCGAGGACGATCTTGAAGGGGAGCACCCCTTTGTGCAAAAAGTACGTGATCATGCCGCCGCTGAAGGAGCCGAGATGGTATTGATCTGCGGCAAGATCGAATCAGAAATCGCCGAACTGGACGCAGAAGAGAAGATTGAATTTCTGCAGGAAATGGGTCTGGAAGAATCGGGCCTTGATCGGATGATTCACGCTGGTTACAAGTTGCTCGGTCTGATTACCTATTTCACCGCCGGGGTCAAAGAGGTCCGCGCCTGGACTGTGCATGATGGGGCCCTCGCACCGCAGGCTGCTGGTGTCATTCACACCGACTTCGAAAAAGGTTTCATTCGCGCTGAAGTGACCGCCTATGATGATTACATTAATTCTGGCGGCGAAGCCGGTGCCAAAGAGAAGGGTCTGCTCCGACTCGAAGGCAAGGAATACCGCGTTGTCGATGGGGATGTGATGCACTTCCGCTTCAATGTTTGATCATCTTTATTTATCTGCACTACGAAGCCTCCAGCCATTCGGTTTGGAGGCTTTTTCTTTGCATCTCTTCGCCAGGTTGAGCTGGTAGCACGTTGTCCAGATTCGTAACATTTGTTTCTTGACCGGCAACTGTATACGTTTTAGGCTCGGTGCTACAGATTTATTTTTCGTGCTACTTGAATTTCAGGGGAGATGTCCGATGCGTTGTTTGTCTGTTGTTTTTGGATTGTTGTTGTTTTTTTCGAGCGTTTCTTTTGCCCATTTCGGGGCAGTAATTCCTTCAACCGATATCGTTCCCACGCCGGATGCTGCAGCGCTCCAACTGGAGATTAAATTTATGCATCCGATGGAACTGCACTACATGGAGATGGCCAAGCCGAAAGAGTTTGGTGTTGTTACCCGGGGCGGAAAAATCGACCTGCTCGATTCTTTGCAGGAAACCAAGCGTGAGTGTATCGATCCGAAACAGACTTTTACCTACTGGCTGAGCGACTATAAGATCAAGCGGCCGGGCGATCACACGTTCTACGTTATACCGCAACCTTACTGGGAACCGGCAGAGGACCTGTTCATTGTCCACTACACCAAGGTGACTGTTGCGGCCATGGGGTTGGAAGATGGCTGGGATCAGCCGGTCGGGCTGGAAACCGAGATTGTTCCATTGTCCCGCCCTTACGGTCTCTGGACTGGAAACCTGTTTTCCGGGCAAGTGATGTTGCATGGCAAGCCGGTGCCTTATGCGGAAATCGAGGTTGAATATTTAAATGAAACAGCCGAAATCGGTGAGTTCGTCAAGCCTCCGGCTGATCCTTTCATAACCCAAGTGATCAAGTCTGATGGCAATGGTGTTTTCCATTACGCGATGCCGCGTGCTGGATGGTGGGGATTTTCCGCATTGTCCGAAGCTGATTGGCAACTGGAGCATGATGGCGAGAAGAAGGGCGTCGAGATCGGTGCTGTTTTCTGGGTCCACACCCGCGATATGGACTAGGCGGGTGCCATGAAATTTTCAACTCTGCTGCTCGCTTTTGCTGCTTGTCTGTTGCTGGCTGGTACAGCGATGGCGCACAAGGTCAATATCTTCGCATTTGTTGATGAGGCTGTGGTTTATACCGAAAGCTACTTTGCCGACGGTAAACCAGTGATCGGCGGAAAAATCTCGGTATTCTCTGCTGATAAACGGTTGCTGCTGGAGGGAAAGAGTGATCAGCAGGGCAACTGGCAATTTTCACAGCCTGCGGAAAAGCCATTGACGCTGGTGATAGAGGCCGGGCTGGGCCACCGCGGCGAGTTCCAGTTGAAATAACAGGCGAGGCTGCTATGAAAGCTCTCAGTATTCTTTCTCTGTTTTGTTTAAGCCTTATAGTGGTGCCATTTGCAGCAGCAGAGTCGGATCAGTTGGTAGCCTTGCAGCAGGAAAATCGTCTGCTACAACGTCAGGTGAAAAAGCTGGAAGCTCAAGTCGATGCGATGCGTGAAGAGATGAACCAGCCCGGAGCCGAGCGAATCATCAGTGGGCTGGGCTACATCGTCGGTGTTTTCGGCATTACCGGGTGGGTAGCAGCAAGCCGCAAAAAACGAGGAGAAAAATAGATGCATATCGCCGATGGCGTTTTGCCCCTCAGTGTTGCGGCCGGTTGCGGTGCTGTCAGCCTGGCATTGGCGGCCTGGTCGGTCAGGTCGACCGACGGCGACGATCTGCCGAAAGTTGCCGTGGTGACGGCCTCCTTTTTTGTTTCGTCGCTGATCCACGTGCCCCTTGGCCCCACCAGCGTACATTTGCTGATTCCTGGGTTGGTCGGCATTCTGCTGGGGCGATCTGCCTTTCTTTCAATCCTGCTCGGGCTTCTACTGCAGAGTTTGTTATTCTCTTTCGGCGGCCTCACTGCTCTTGGTGCTAACGCACTGATGATGGGTGTCCCGGCGTTATTGAGCGGGTTGTTGTTCAATCGGTTGCGCGGCACAAGTCACAAGCAGAATATGCTCATCGGCGCTCTGGCTGGGGGCAGCGGAACTCTGCTGGCTGCAACGATCCTGGCTTTTCTGCTGGCAAGCGGTGGCGAAGACTTCTTCGGTGTGATGAAGCTTGCTGTGTTGGCGCATATCCCGGTTTTTGTCATAGAAGCGCTGGTCAGTGCCTTTACTGTTTCCTTTTTATACCGTGTCAAACCTGAGTTGCTTGAGCAGCGTTTGGGAGTTGTTTGCCAGGGGTGATCGATGCTTGATGGCCAGATTGTTCAGCTTCCTGCGTCGATTCTTTTCGCAGCTTTGGCTGTCTTGTTCCTCTGCTGGTTTTTCGCCTGTAGGGCGCTGAGGCGACTTCTGTCTACTGCCCAACCGGTGGCGGAAGAGCGGGACTGGTCGGTACCGACGATTGATGCTGATTTTACCGGCGACTCATTGTTTCACCGCTGGGATGTGCGTTTCAAGCTGGTCGCACTGCTCGGTTTCGCAATTCTGGTTGTTGCCACCCGTTCTCCCTGGTCGGCCCTGTTGGCTTGTGGATTCTCCTTGGCCGCCATTGCCACAGCCAAGCTTCCTTTTCTCAGATCCCTCCGTCGTCTGATGGCCATCAGCGGATTTGTCTCCATGTTTTTGCTGTTGATGCCATTGACCTTAGCAACGCGTCCCGACGATACCCTGCTGATGTTTTCCGACATCGACTGGCTGAGGTTCAACCTGCGTGGGCTGGGACTGGCGTTGTCAATCGCAGGTAAGGCCTGCGCGGTTACCCTGCTGATGGAACCGCTTCTGGCGACATCATCTCTGCCTCGAACTGTCGAGGGGTTGGTCAAACTGGGGGTGCCAGAGAAGGTCGCGCAGATGATTCTGCTCAGTCACCGTTACATTTTTGTTTTTCTTGAAGAAACGAAACGGATGGCGACCGGCATGCAGGTGCGCGGTTTTCAGTGGCGCAGTAATGTCACCACCTTGCAGGTAGCCGGCAATTTTCTTGGCATGCTCTTCGTGCGCAGTTTCGAGCGTACTCACAGGGTTTATGCGGCGATGCAGGCACGCGGTTATCAGGGCCGGTTTCCGGCTCCCTTCTATTTTAAAGTGACGACCGGCGATTGGTTGCACGCAGCGTTCTGGCTCGTGACTGGTGTTGCACTGCTCTGTTTTGACCGTTTCGGAGGTTTTTGATGCACGACCTGAAACGGCAACCTCCCATCGATTTTGACGGGCCGACGCAGATCGAAATTTGCGACCTGCATTACAGCTATCCCGGGGGACTTCAGGCGCTCAATGGCATTAATCTGCGAGTTGCCGAAGGCGACCGCATTGCCCTGGTCGGCCAGAATGGTTCCGGCAAGTCTACCTTGATCAATCATCTGAATGGTCTGCTGCCGGTGCAACAAGGGGAATTGCGCTACAAAGGCAAGCCTTTGGCTGGCGAACATCTGCTGCAGGCGCGACTTGAGATCGGTGTGCTGTTTCAGGACCCGGATGATCAGCTGTTCTGTTCCGCCCTGTACGATGATGTCTGCTTCGGGCCGCTTAATCAGGGTATGGAGCTTGGCAGCCTGGAACCCTTGGTGCGGCAGTCGCTGGCGTCAGTCGGGTTGGAGGAGCTTATCTATAAGCCTTCGCATCACTTAAGCTACGGGCAAAAGAAGCGTGCTGCACTCGCCTGCTTGCTGGCGATGAAGCCACAAGTGCTGATCCTCGATGAGCCGACCGCCAACCTCGACTCGCTGCAGGAGAATATGCTCGTCGAACTGCTGCGCCACTATCGGGGGACGCTGATCTGCATCACCCACGATCTGCTGTTTGCATTTGAATTGTGTCAGCGGGCGATCGTTCTCGACAAAGGGCAGGTCCATCACGATTACCGCATGGACGACCTGGTGGCAGATCCACCCTCAATGCGGGAACACGGACTCGATTTCTCCTTCCGCTTGTGTGGGGTAAAAAGCAGTGCGGCAGTGGCGCTGGAAACGAAGCAGGACCTGCCGACGCCGCAGGTAGAACAATCGACGATAAGCAATCCACTAGAGTTGGTTGCACTTGACCACTACCGTTATCGCTACAGTGATGGAACCCTTGCGCTACGTGATGTTGATTTTTCTTTGCAGGCGGGCGAGTCGGTGGCCATCGTTGGTGAAAACGGCGCTGGAAAAACGACAATGCTCAACTGTTTGTTGGGGATTTTCAGCGGAGAAGGCGGTCATCGTTTCGCCGGAGCAGAGCTGACAAAAAAACAGCGGCGTTTATTGTGGCGCAAGGTCGGCATGGTTTTTCAGGACCCGGCTGATCAGCTGTTCTGTGCCTCTTGCGCTGAAGAGGTCGGCTTCGGGCCGAAACAGCTTGGACTGCCGAAAGACGAAGTAAAGCGTCGGGTCGATGATGCTCTAAAGCGAGTGAAACTCGATGGCTACCAGCAGCGTGTTCCTTTGCATTTGTCAGGCGGTGAGCGCAAGCGTCTGGCAATTGCTGCGGTGCTGAGCATGCAGCCGGAGTTGCTGATCCTGGACGAGCCGAGCGCCGGACTTGATCCGCAGGGCGAGGAGCTGTTGCTGGAAATTTTGCGTGAACTTCCGCAGGGGAAATTGCTGGTGAGCCATGATCCCTTCCTGGTGGCGGAGCTGACCAGTCGTACCCTGGTGATGCATCGCGGGAAGGTGCTGGCCGATTATTCCACGGCGGAGTTTCTGGCTGACCAGCAACAGAATGCACTGAGCTTGCTGGCTCCCGGCTATAAGCGAGCCTGTGAACGGCAGGTACTGGAACTGCAACATCGTCATGAACATGCTCACTTGCACAGGCATTATCATGAGCACCCGCATCGCCACGGCGATATTGCTCACTCCCATCCTCACGAGCATGAACATGACCACGACCACGTTTATACTCATAGCCATATCGATGGCGACGCCGAACACAGCCATTCAGACAGTTTGCGCTACCATGAACATAGTCATCCCGGGCATGAAAATGAAGAGCATGACCATCTGCACTGAAAAGGGTTTTTATTTCAACTGATCCGCGTTTCGTGGCTGGCGATGTCGTAAACTTCGACTTGCATCAGTTGTGGTTGGGTTGTCAGGGCACATTTTGCCGGAAAGCCGTTGAGCAGGATCGGTTGCAATTGCTGCTGAATCAGCGCATCGATTGAGCGCATGATAAGTTCTTTGCCGCGGATTGTCGTGCGCTCGCGGTCGAGGACCCAGAATTTGGCATCGTTGGCGCCGATTGCTCGCAAGTGTCTCAGATAGGCGCTGACAACGTTTTCCGGGTGGTTATAAGGACCGTAGCGGTCATCGTCGAACGGTGACGGGTAAATGTGGCTGATGCCAATCAGCTGGTGTCGCTCGGACGAGCAGATAATGCTCAGACAGGGGCCAAGGATCACCCGCACCGGGTCTTTGCCGATGTAGTACATTCCCCAGTCGATGTTCTTGAGTCCATGGTCGGAGCTGTGCTGCTTGACGAATTTCATTCGTTATCGATCCTGCCTGAATCTGTGTCGTGATTTCGGTATCTTACTTTTGTTGATTGATGAGGTAAAGAGCGGAATCTGGAATTGCTTTTAATGCTTACCTGGCATGCGGGAAACAGGTCGCTAACCTGTTGAAGAACGTACTTTTTTTGCAGTAAAAGTGCTTGAACCGCGAGGGGTATTGTGTTACAAGCTTATGTTTCGTCCGGGGCCACAGGGGTGCCGGACTGTTTCCTTGCTCCGGGATCGACCCGGGGCTGCATAATCCGAGAGGAGAAACATTGATGAGGAACTACGAATCAATCTACATCATCCATCCGGAAGTGGCAGGAGAAGAGCTGACCGCCATGGTGGAAAAATTCCAGGGGATTCTCACCGAGCAAGGTGCTGAAGTCTACAACCTGGACAACTGGGGCGTCCGCAAGCTGGCGTACCCGATCAACAAAGTTGAGCGCGGTTGCTATGTGCAGACCCTGTTCAGCGCCGAGCCGCAGGTGATCGCCGAATACGAGCGTCGCATGCGTCTGGATGAAAAGGTGCTGCGCTTCCTGACTGTCAAGCTCGACGGCGACTTCCCGGCGATCGAAGCCGCTGAAGCTGCCGAAGAGGCTGAGGTCGTGGAAGAAGTTTCTGCTGAAGAAGAAGAGTAATTCATAGCAACTGAGGAGAATCTATAATGGCTTTTGAAAAATCGAGTCGTCCGTCGTCATCCGCTCCGCGCCGCCGTTTCGGCCGCCGCAAGATCTGTCGTTACTGTGCAGATAAAGAAGCGAAGATTGATTACAAAGATATCAACAACCTGCGCTACTACCTGACCGAGCGTGGCAAGATCGTTCCTCGCCGTATCTCCGGGACCTGCGCACTGCACCAGCGCCAGATTGCCGAGGCGATCAAGAACGCCCGCCAGATCGCGCTGCTGCCTTACACCGAGTCTCACGCTGTTAAATAAGACTCGCCGAACCGACGAAAGATGAGAGCACAAGCTGCACTTCTGACTGCTGTCGGTATCGGGATTACGCTGCTCTTCCTGCAGGGAGGCAGTGTGCTGGGACCGCTGGGAGCGATGCTGAACCTGCTGACTCCGGTGGCCGCAGCTTACATCAGCATGCGTTTCGGCCTGCAGGCCGGGGTTGTGCTGGTGGCGGTGGTCAGCCTGCTGCTGATGCAGCTGGCGCCACTTTACACCCTGACCGCGTACCTTGCTCTTTTCGGGGTTGGGTCGTTGCTGTTGCCGTTTTTTCTGCGCCAGCAATATTCCTGGGACCGGGCGGTTTTCCTCTCGGTAACCGGGGCGACATTGGCGACAGCCGCCATGGCTGTTACTGCTGTCGTGACCGGAGGTGGACGTTTCGATCTGCTGATCGGTCAGGTGATTCAGACAGAAGTTGATCAGGCGATGGAGGTTTATCGTCAGGCTGGTTTGTCTGAGTCGCAGCTGCAACAAATGCAGGATCTGGTTGCCGGGTTGGCGGTCTTTATCCAGAGCAGCTTTTACGGTCTGTTTATTGCCGCATTGCTGGCGATACAGATGGCTTGCCTGGGCCTGCTGCAGCGAATGAAGAAAAACTATTACCGGATCGCCGGGGTTCCTTTTGCGCAGTGGCGTTTGCCTGCTACGCTGATTTGGCCCCTGATCCTTGCTGGATTTGCCACGCTGGCCAGCTCTGAACCTCTGGTTCTGCTTGGTCGCAACCTGCTGGCAGTGCTGTTGCCGCTCTATTTTCTACAAGGGCTGGCGGTGGTCAGCAGTTATCTGCAGAAAAAGGCTTATCCGACTTTTGTCAAAGGACTGATTTACGCGCTGTTGTTTATCTTCAATCCTTTGCCGCTGATAATAACCGGTGTCGGGGTTTTCGACTTGTGGGTCGACTTCCGCCGTCCCCGGAAAAAAGATTGATAAAAAACTCGTTCTGATACGGAGGAAACTCATGAGTGTCAATATTATTCTGAAAGAGAACGTCGACGGGCTCGGCGTGATCGGCGATCAGGTTTCGGTGAAGCCTGGTTACGCACGTAACTACCTGTTGCCGAAGGGGCTGGCGATTGTTGCTGATTCCCGCAACGTCAAAGAGCTGGACCACCAGAAGCGTCAGCTGGCTCGCAAGCTGGAAAAAGCAACCAAGGACGCCGAAGCGATCAAGGCTCGCGTTGAGGCTGTTAGCTGCGAGTTCACCCAACGCGCCAGCGAAGAGGGCAAGCTGTTCGGTTCCGTCACTTCGATGGATCTGGAAGCCAAGCTGCAGGAAGCCGGTATTGAGATCGATCGCAAGAAGATCCAACTGGCTGAGCCGATCAAGTCTCTCGGCGAGCACGTTGTTGAAATCAAACTGGATGCCGGTGTTGTCGCCGAGCTGAAAGTTACTGTGAATGCAGAAGAAGCCTGATCCGCTTTCTTTCGCAATCACACAAGGAAAATCAGGGCGAGAGGTCGAAAGGCCTTTCGCCCTTTTTCATGAGCAAAACGGATAAGAGGTGTAGATATGTTCTGGGAGAAGAACTTCAGTTTTCGCGGTTTTATTTCGCTTCTGATTACCTTCAGCAGTCTGATCATGATTGTTTCCGGTATCATCGCCTACATCATGCCGGAAGGTCGGATTGCTTACTGGGCCGACTGGCGCTTCTGGGGACTGGGTAAAGAGCAGTGGGGCACCATTCATACGGTTTTCAGCTTCGTTTTTATTCTCGCGACGGTTTTTCACCTGATTTACAACTGGAAGCCGCTGATCAATTATCTTAAGGATAAGGTAAAGAAAACGTACAGCATGCGAGGTGAGCTGGTTTTGGTGTTGCTGATCAGCATCATCTTCACCCATGGTAGTATCTCCGGGGTTATCCCGTTCAGCAGTATCATGGATTTGGGCAGCGAAATTGGAAAAAGCTGGTACGAAGGGCAGGAAGTGCATCCGCCGTTTCCACATGCAGAACTGATGACGATGAAGCAGTTGACCAGCAGGATGGATCTGCGTCTAGACGGAGCACTCGATTACCTGCGCGAGCAGGGTTTTACTGAAGTGACTGAAAAGAGTACGCTGAAGGACCTGGCTGCACGCAGCACATCATCACCGATGCAGATTTTCGACGCGATGATGATGGATGATCGGGTTTATTGATTTGTGTGATCATAGAAGAAAGCGGAAAGCGCGGCGGGTGAAAACCTGTCGCGTTTTTTTTTGTTTTGGGAGCTGTTAAAACAATCATTTGATGTTTTGTCGCGATCTTGGCAGAATGCTGCGGATTGTTTTCTGTCGTAATGTAGGTTCTCTGGCCAATTCGGAAATGAGGGAAAATCATGGCGTACGGTAAAAAAGAAGGAATTCTCTATTTCGGCATCCCTTCGGGAAGCCTGAACGATCAAGTGATGCGGTTGCTGGAAAAGTCGGGTCGCCCGCTGAAAAAAGGGCGTCAGTACGAGCTGACCACCTCTTACGATCCTGATGTCGTCTTCCGCGTGCTCGATCGTAAGGAGATGCCGCAGAAGGTTGCCGACGGCATTGTCGATTGCGGTATCACCGGCAAGGACTACATCTTCGAGGCAGGAATGGAGGAGTCGGTCGAGGTTCTCGGCGACTTCATCTTTTCCAAGTACACCGCGCAGCCGTCGCGGCTGGTGCTGGCGTCCCGGCCGGAGCTCGGTATCGAGAAGCCGGAAGACTGCAAAGGCAAGATCATCGCCACCGAGCTGCCGAATTTGACTAAACGGCGGATGAAAGACCTCTACGGTATCGAAGATATCACCATCCTGCGCAGCGAAGGAAAGACTGAAGCCAAGGTCAACATGGGCGAGTGCGACGCCTTTACCGATATCACCGAGACCGGCGCGACTCTGAAGGCGAACGGCAACAATATCGTCGCTGAACTGTTCACCTCCAACCCGCAGCTGATCGCCAACAAGGATGCGATCAAAGATGCCGAGTTGCTGGAGAAGATGGAGGATATCCGCATCTGCATCGACGCCGTGCTGCAGGCCGAGCGCGAGCCGGTTTACATGGTGTTCATGGACGTTCCGACCAAGGTGCTCGATCAGGTCGAAAAGATGCTCCCTTCGGTGATCTCGCCGACGGTCAGCCCGGTTGTCGACGAGGCTTGGCGTAGTGTCGCCGTGGTTATCCGTGAAACCCAACTCAATATCCTCGCTCCGCAACTGCTGCGGCTTGGTGTCGACGGCATTGTTCCGGTTCCGGCGCCGAAAGTATTTACCCAGGATATGGTTAAAGCAAACAAGTTTTAGGAGATAAGATAATGGACAAGAAAATGCTCGAAGAAGGCAGCGATGTCTGCATCAATTTCGAAAAACGTGGTGGTTTCGTTCCCGCGATTGTGCAGGATGTTAAGGATGGTCGTGTCCTGATGCTGGCATACGTCAACCAGTTGGCTTACGAAACGACCTTGGAGAAAGGGATGGCCACTTTCTGGTCGACATCGCGCAACGAGCTCTGGACCAAGGGTGAGACGTCCGGCGACTTCCTGAAAATCGTCGAGATTCTCACAGACTGTGATCAGGATGCGTTGATCTACAAAGTCGAGCCACAGGGCGGTGGTGCCTGCCATACCAAGAGCCCGGAAACCGGCAAGACCCGTGAGACCTGCTTTTACCGCAAGGTCGACTTGGAAAGCAAAGATCTGAAATTTGTCTGATTTAAACATTTCAAGTTAAGAAAAGGGGCGGGGTCCGGTCGCGGATCCCGCCCCTTTTTTGTGCCTTCTGTGAGAATTCGGTTAATTCGTTTCAGCTGCCTTTACAGCTTGCCTGAGCTGGCTTATAAGGGCTGCGTGACCGATTTATTTTGTTTCTCAGGAGGATAATGATGAAATCTTTTCCAGCCCTTTTACTCTTTGTTTTTCTCGTCTCAGCATGTGCCAAGCCTTTTGATGCAACGACCTGCCTTGAGGATATCCCCGAAAAAGTGAGAGGTTTGCAGGTCCTGCAAGGTCCACGGACAGAGAATAGTATTATTGCTGATATGCGCCCTGCGGTTTGCAACGCTCAGGTCCTGTTCAACCAGATGCTGGAGCAGGGAGATGATCTCCCCGCCGGTGAGTTGCGTTACCGGGTCCAGGTTGAATATACCGGTGAAGCAGGTGTCGTTGAATTGCTTGACGACAGTATTGGCTCAAATCATCTGGCGACGGAGGTGCGTGATTTCATCATGGATTCCGATTTTGTCAACTGGAGCCGTCATGACGATGACGCCGTCTTTATTTATCCCATCAGGCTGCAGAGATATTAAAAAATAAACGTATACTCCATGCGGGGTTGCGAATGCTGAAACCTGCCGCTAGCATTGAGCAGTAGTCGTTGTTCAGTCGATGTGAAGAGGTCAGTATGTCTATGTTTCAGCGCGTCCTTCTGGTCGATACCGGAAGCGCATTTTACAAAACCATCAAATACCCTCTCGAGCGATATTTCGGACCGGTCGATCTTGGCATGCACATGATCGAGAAATACCGCAGCCTGAATTTTGGCGTCGGGGTTTTTGCCGGCTCTATTCTGCCGGGCTCCAACCGCCTGGTCGTGACCGGTTTTTCCCCCTGCTGGCAGGGCAATTACATCAGCTCCATGGGCGGAGCAGGCTTGGTGTTCGATAACCTCGGCATCAACATGCTCAGCCTCACGGGTAAGACTTCGCATCCTTCGGTGCTGATCCTCAACCGGAATCATGGTGAGGAGATCGAGGTCGAAATTGTCCCGGTCGATGCTGACGCTGTTTGGCAGTCGGGGCGTACTGGCGTCTATGCGTTGACTGACTGGGTGTACGATAAGTTCAAGGGCCGATATTCCAACGATCCCCGTGTTCTGGCTGTAGGACCAGCCGCGCAGGAAACCGATATGGGCGGCATCATGTCGGTGCCGATCGAAAACGGTGAAATCAGTTTTGTCGATACCTGGGCCGGCCGTGGTGGTTTCGGCAGCGCCATGTTGCAGGAGCACGGCATCGTCGCCATCATCTACGGTGGCACCCTGGTTGATGAAGATTTCCGCGATCACAAGGTGGCCGATGAATGGTTTCAGAATAAATACAATCTGCGCTTGTTGAAAAAGGATCTGGAAGTCACCAGCAAATATCGCTTCGATGAGAAGTTCAACACGGGAGGGACGCTGGGCGTTAATTATGCCTCGGTTGGCGGTAAGATCATGGCATTTAACTATCGCACCAATCTCTGGAGTGAAGAGCAGCGACTGGAATTGCACCAGAAATTCATCGTCGATCATTATCTGAAGCAGTTCAACGAAGAGACGATCGAAAAGAAGCAGCAGGCGACTTGCGGTGAACCCTGCGTTGCCGTCTGCAAAAAGATGAACGGTGAGTATAAAAAGGATTACGAACCCTACCAGACGATGGGGCCGCTCTGCGGCATTTTTGATCAGCGGGCAGCAGAGAAACTGAATCACCACTGTGATGCCATGGGCTTTGATGCAATCTCTGCTGGCGGTGTTCTCGCCTGGTTGATGGACCTGCTGGACGAAGGATTACTCACACCAGAAGAACTGACTGTTACCCGGCTGCCACGTTGGAAAATGGAAAATTTCGATGTGGTTGCCGATTCACTGCACAACGCAGACCTTGGCTGCGAACTGATCGATGTCATCCTGCAGCGTCGCGGCATCATCGATTTCAGCGAGGGGGTGCGCAAGTGGAGCCGGATTCATTCCCGCACAAAAGGCTTCGCTCTGCATGACCTCTTTGTCTATACCGCCCACAATCGGCGTGGCTGGATGGTGCCGAACCAGTACTGGGTCTCCGGTGTGCTGGTGCCGATGGCAATGATGGGCAAGTATTACATGATCTACAGTTACGATTTTATCCCGCCACGTACACTGGGGCGGATGTGCGCTGAACGGATGAAGAAAGAACTGCTGCTCGATAATCTTGGCACCTGTCGCTTCCACCGTGGCTGGGCGGAAGAGATGCTGCCGGAGATCGTTGGCTCTCTCTACAACAAAAAAGAGCGCTTCCTGCAACTGATCAACGTGCTGGCCGGTCGGATAAACAGTGGCAACAGTCCTGTGTTCTGGGAATCGGAAGCAAATATTGATTACCTGCATAGCTTCCTGCAACGTAAAAGGGATGTTGATGATCTCCAGGATCCACGTTTGCAGGAATGGTTGAATGCTTTCGCCGGCAACAAGTTCGAAGCCGCCCGCGAGTTCTGGTATCAGACCTTGATGGGAATCGATGAAAGTTTGCGCGAGCTTTTCTAACGTAAAAATAGCGAAAATAAAAAATGGGGAGATGGCACCTGCCATCTCCCCATTTTTTATTATAGTTCAGGCGGAATTTACTTCACACGAAGTGTGCGCAAAGCAAACTTGGAAACGTAAACCTTGCCGGTCATCGGGGCGTAGACGGTCAGTCCCGGCAGCTGAATCGTACGGCCATCCTTGATCATGTAGTCTTTGCTGATAGGCAGCTGAGCGCCTGCGAGCAGCAGAACCGGGTTGGCTTCATCGGTCATGTCGATGTTGTAGTTGTGGGTAACGCTGTCGAGGTCAACATAAAGATTGTCAGTGGTTTTGTCGAGGCTGACACCGATCGCATCGGCAGCAATTTTAGCCAGATCGGTGTTGTCGATCAGGCCGCGTGGTGCCGGGTAGCCGGTCATCCACAATGGAACGGTTTCTCCGTTGTGACCGTGAGTGGTCCAGCCGATGACCGTGTGGTTTTCGCTGATCACACGGGCCAACGCGTAGCTGAGGCCAACACTCGGAGCAAGCTGGTTGATTTCGGCAAGATCATCGTCGCTCAACGTGATGTTCCAGTTTTCTTTAACGCTGTCTTTCAGTGCCTGGTCGGAATCATCAGCCATCATGGCGACAACACCGTTAGCGGTGGTTTTCATGTTTTTAAGCGGTTCTACCAGGTCTTCGATTTTGGTTTCGGTGTAGCCGACTGCAGTGTTGTAGTGGCCGATCTTCATGCCGCCGGTGTTGTGGTCCGGGTACGCCATGACGATGGTCTCTTCGTCTTCCTCGGCGAAGTCGGTGGCCACTTTAACAGCGTCGTCGAAGGCGATGAAATCAGTGACCATGTAGATCGGGTCGTTGTTGTGACCGGCCCAGTCAACCTGGGACCCTTCCACCATGAGCAGAAAACCGTCTTCATCCTGAGAGAGAATTTCGATTGCTTTTTCGACCATTTCAGCCAGAGAGGGTTCGTGTGTGGCGAAGTACTGACGGTCCATGTCGGGTTGCATGTGGCTGTCGTCGAACATGCCCCAGACCTTGCCGGACGTGATCGACTCAAGCTGGTCTTTGCTGTCGACAAACTGGTAGCCACGCTCTTTAAGAACTTCCATCAGGTTCTCGCCATCGGTCCGTTTGCCGCTCCAGGTAGCGCCGAAACTGGTGGTGTAGCTTTCATCGGTCGGGATCAGATGGCGTGCGCCGCCACCGAAGACGACATCAACGTTGTTGTAAACCATGTGTTCCATGATTTCGTTATCCATGCCGCGGTCATGAATATGCACAGCAAAGGCAGCCGGAGTGGCGTGGGTCACGCGGCTGGTGGAGATGATGCCGGTCGCTTTGCCAGCACGCTGGGCGGCTTCGATGACGCTGGCGATCGGCGCATAGGGCGCTGCGGTCGGTTCCATGCCGGTCAGCAGGTCTTCAGTGCGAGGCCCAACGCCAAGGAAACGGACGGTGGTTTTGTGTCCGGTAGCGAAAGAGGTTGCCGCAGCAGCCGAACCGGGGATGACCGAGTTGGCCATGTGGACCTTGACTGTGCCGGGCAGCATCTGGTCAACGGCGAGGTCTTCGCCTTTGTACCAGCGGGCGACGGTCTGGACAGTTTCGTCACATCCGTCAGGAATCATAACGATAGCGTTTTTGACGTTTTTAAACTGGTGAAAGTCCTTCCAGTGATTCTTTTTGGCAAAACCATTGGTCGCTGCCAGCAGCAGACAGCCAGTGACGACCGCAACCCCGATAGATTTTTTCCATTTTTTCAGCACGATCTTCCTCCTTGTGAACGCGAAAAGATAGTCGGCAAAATTGCCGATGCCGAACTTATGCAGGAGAATCGTTTGCGGGACGTTAAAAAATGAAAAGGTTTGTTTGAGCGGATGCTGACTTGTTAAGTAGGTGAATCATACTCGCTTTGCAGATAAAATAATTTATGCTTTACATGGCTGGCCTGATCAATTATCTATATATGGAATTTTGAATGCAAGGAGAAGGTTGATGTCACTGTTCAATATGTTCAAGAAAAAACCGACCACAGAATTGACGCCCCCGCCACAGCCACTGCCTCAGCGCAACGATGACTGCTGGTGTGGTAGCGGGCTGAAGTATAAAAAGTGTCACGCCGACAAAGATCAGCAGACGCTCAAAGCGATCCGTAAGCAGGAAGAGAAAGCGAAGGCCGCCATGCGGCGCTCGCCGTTCCGCTGAGGACCGGACTGCTAGGCCCCGTGTGGGCTTGAAATCTGGATTAGAAATAGCAAGGCTCAACCAAAAACGGTTGAGCCTTTTTGCGTTATTCGTTACTCTGCAGAGCTAGTTTTTGTTTGAGGAGTAAGCAATGGAAGAAAGCCACGGACAACGTTTGCAGCCGCAGAATCTGGAAGCCGAAATGTCGGTTTTAGGCGGCATTATGCTGGAAAATGAGGCGCTCAACCGAGCGGTCGAGCACCTTCAGTCGGATGATTTTTACCGTGGCAGCCATCAGAAGATTTTCCAGGCGCTGATCCGGCTGTCGGAGCGCGGCGAACCGGCCGACCTGGTGACCCTGTCGGCAGAGCTAAAAGCCAAGGGCGATCTGGAGGATGTCGGTGGCACGACCTACCTGGCGACTTTGGTCGATTATGTCCCGACCGCGGCCAACATCGGTTATTACTGCAAACTGGTGAAAGAAAAATCGATCGCCCGCAAGCTGATCACTGCTTCCACCGAAATTGCCACCAGCGGTTACGAGGGCGGCGACATGGATATGATCCTCGATCAGGCAGAAAAAGCAATCTTCGAAATTTCCGAGAACCGCAGCAGTCCATCCTACGCGGCGGTCAAAGACATCCTTAAAGATACCTTCAAGACGATTGAAAAACTGTACGAGCGTCAGGAACTGGTTACCGGTGTGCCTACTGGTTATACCGACCTGGACAAGATGACGGCGGGGATGCAGGCAGGCGACCTGATTATTATCGCCGGTCGTCCGTCGATGGGTAAAACGGCCTTTGCGCTGAACGTGGTCGAGTACGCCACGACCCACGCCAGCAACAAGGTGCCGGCCGTGGTTTTCTCGCTGGAGATGAGCAAAGAGTCGCTGGTGCAACGGATGCTCTGCTCGGTAGCCAAGGTTGATGCCGGCCGCCTGCGGACCGGTCATCTGGGCGACTCCGACTGGCCGAAGCTGACCATGGGTGCCGGCCAGTTGAGCGAAGCGGCCTTTTTCATCGACGATACGCCGGCAATTTCGGTGCTGGAGTTACGCTCGAAAGCCCGTCGCTTGAAGGCGGAGCATGGACTCGGCCTGATCGTTGTTGACTACCTGCAGTTGATGCGTGGCAGCAGCACGGAAAACCGGCAACAGGAGATTTCGGAAATCTCCCGTTCGTTGAAAGCCCTGGCAAAAGAGCTTGATGTTCCGGTTGTTGCCCTGTCGCAGTTGAACCGTTCGTTGGAGAGCCGGACCGACCGGCGGCCGATGATGTCTGACTTGCGGGAGTCGGGTGCGATCGAGCAGGATGCCGACGTCATCATGTTCGTTTATCGCGAGTCTGTCTATTGCGATGCCTGTAAAAAGCGGGATGGTTCCTGCGACAAAGATCACGACAAGGACGCTGAAATTATCATCGGCAAGCAGCGTAACGGGCCGATCGGTACTGTTCGGTTGACCTTCCGTGGCGAGTTTACCCGTTTCGAGAATCAGTCTCGGCGCGACGACGATTATTGACGTCGGGAAAATTTCCATCGACGTCAGCGCCCTTGCACTTCCTTTGCTGCCAACCCTGGATTGACGTTGCCTTATGAATCTGCCTCTGCTCAAAATTCTGGTTATTGAAGGTGACAGCGAACTGCTGGAACAGATCAGCCAGAATATGGCCCGGGCCGTTTTTAACTTTGAACGGACCGATATATCCATTGAAATCAGTAAAGCCGAGACTGTCACCTCGGCGATCCGGCAGATTGAAAACGACCCGGATATTCAGGTGGTTGTCTTAAGCTGGGATATTAATGGGTTCTGCGAGGGTATTAACGGCAAGGATGCGAAGGCACGTTGCCGCAACGTGGATATTATTTCCGCGATCAAGGCGATTCGCATCACGGTGCCGATTTATGTTCTCGGCAATGAGAAACAGGGGCTGAATATCATCGATGAATCGATCGATATCGAGTCTTTCTTCTTCCGTGATGACATTATTCTCGATCCCGAGTCGATTCTCGGTTATATCCTGAATGATTTCGATGACCGTTCGCAGGCGCCGTTCTGGAAAGCCTATAAAAATTACATCACCGAAACCAACGATTCATGGCACACGCCGGGCCACTGCGGTGGCCTGAGTTTCAGAAACTCGCCCTATATCAACGATTTTTACAATTTTTACGGGCGCAACGTGTTCGTCGGCGACCTCTCGGTGTCGGTCGACTCGCTCGGTTCGCTGGCGGAAGGCACGAATGCCATCGGCAAAGCGCAGGAAGCTGCGGCCTACACCTTCGAGGTGACGAAAACCTATTTTGTCACCAACGGTTCCAGTACCTCGAACAAGGTCATCCTGCAGACCCTGCTGCGCGCCGGGAACAAGGTGATTGTCGACCGGAACTGCCATAAGTCGGTGCATTACGGTATTGTCCAGTCGGGCGCCGAACCGGTCTACCTGAGCAGCGTGCTGCATCCCGACTACGGCATCTTCGCTCCGCCAACACTCGAAGAGATCAGGGAAGCCATAGACGCCCACCCTGATACAAAGCTGATTGTTCTGACTGGCTGTACCTACGA
This sequence comes from Malonomonas rubra DSM 5091, assembly GCF_900142125.1. Taxonomy (GTDB): domain Bacteria; phylum Desulfobacterota; class Desulfuromonadia; order Desulfuromonadales; family Geopsychrobacteraceae; genus Malonomonas; species Malonomonas rubra. Next base: position 363,257 of record NZ_FQZT01000002.1, on the reverse strand, counting down.
GGGCCTGCTGATGGACATCCGCGCAGTCGTCGACATGGCGCACGCCAAGGGGATCAAGGTTTTCATCGACGAAGCCTGGTTCGCCTATTCGCTGTTCCATCCGACGTTCCGCTACTATTCGGCGATCGATTCGGGGGCTGACTACATTACGCATTCGGCGCACAAGGTTGTCTCCGCGTTTTCGCAAGCCAGTTATATCCACGTCAACGATCCTGATTTTGATGCCGATTTTTTCCACGAAATTTTCAGCATGTATGTCAGTACCTCGCCGAAGTACCAGATTATCGCTTCGCTTGATGTCTGTCACAAACAACTGGAAATGGAGGGTTACGGGCTGCTGAAAGATCTGCTGGAGCAGGTTGCTGAACTGAAAGAGCAGATGAAAAGCTTCCGCCATATCAGAATCCTCGACATTGAGGATTTCCGCGAGGCTTTTCCTCATTTCAAACAGGATAATGTCGGCCACGACCCGCTGAAAATTCTGATCGATGTGTCAAGGCTCGACTATTCGACCAACGAGATTCACCGCTATCTGCTGGATGAAATCGGGCTTGAAATCGAAAAATATACCCACTCAACTATGCTCGTTCTGCTGACGCTGGGAGGCACCAGGTCAAAGGTCATCCGTCTTTACAATGCCCTGAAAAAACTGGATCAGAAAAAGGCCTCGATTCCGATCTCCAAAAATAGGAAAAAGAAACTGGAAGGTTTGCCGAAAATTACTTTGACCTGCACGCCGGCAAAAGCATTCTACGGTGAGAGGGAAAGCCTCAGTTACGAATGTGCCATTGGCCGTACTTCAGCGGGGCTGGTCACGCCTTACCCGCCAGGGATTCCGCTGCTACTGCCGGGGCAGGCGGTGGAAGAGGGTGCTATCGCTTATTTAAGAAGCCTGCTTTCGCAAAATGTTCATGTACAAGGGATTTACGACGGCGAAATTTACGTTGTAAAGGAAACCTGAAATCTGTTTTTTGCAGATCATCAGGCTTCCTTTTGCACCATCAGGCTTTGCGGCAGGCGACCACCAGCTTCTTGTTTGCCTTGTGCAATGGTGATTGCTCAACAACCTGCAAGCCGACTTTTTCCAACAGCCACCAGAGCTGTTTGCGGGTGAAGAGCTGTTTGTGACAGTAAGGCTTGGGCGAGTAGAGCTTGTTCAGCAGTAATGGTCGGGTCCCGAAGCTGAATTGATAGGACCATTCACTGCTGCGATAAAACAGCGAGTCGCGTGAGGGCGTGTCGAGGAACAGGTAGCCACCCGGTTTCAGTAGCTTGACGGCGGCCTGAACGGTTTCAAGCGGAAAATTAACATGTTCCAGCGTGTCCCAAATGGTGACGACGTCAAAATATTCCGCGTAATTCTCCTGCCAGTAGGTATCATCGGCCAGCTCTGGCCGCAATTCCAGTTGAAATTTCTCCTGGGCAAACTCGCGAAAGATCTGCTGCGGCTCAATGGCGCTGACATCTGCGCCTGCCTGTTTTAAAAGAAATGCGAACATGCCGACACCGGTGCCGATGTCGAGGCAGCGCTTTTCGTTTAGATCGATGTGGCTGCTGACAAACTTCAAGTCGACTTCCAGCTGTTGGCGGTTTTGCGGCAGTTTGCTTTCAATGAAGCTGCGATGCTTGTCGCTTATTGCCTTGTCCGGGTAGTCTGTCGGGAATGTGTCCAGAGCGTCGATAAAGTGAAAATCGCACTGCGAGCAGGCGTACAAGGTCATCCCTTTGAGCTTGTATTTAGGCTCGGCGGTGTTTTTTCCGCAGAGTTTACAGCGGTTGAAGTCGTACATGTCGTTAGCTTCCCCGTTTAACATCGATCTCTAACGTTTTGATCTTTTTGCGCAGGGTGTTGCGGTTAATGCCGAGGATTTCCGCCGTACGCACCTGGTTGCCGCGGGTCTGCTGCAGGATGATATTGATCAGCGGCCGCTCGACCTGGTGCAGCACCATCTCGTAAAGGTTGTCCAGTTCCTGCAGGTCCATCTGCGCCAGCGAGTTTTCCAGCTTGCGGGCGACCAGTCCCTCGAGGGATTCATCCTGATTTTTGCCGCTCTGGTTGCTCAGGAGTCCAGGGAAATCGGACGGCATCAGGATGTGGTTGGGCGAGAGCAGGGTGGCACGTTTGATAACGTTTTCCAGTTCGCGCACGTTGCCCGGCCAGTTGTGGCGCTTGAGCAGGCTCAAGGCTTCCTTGCTGCACTCGATGGCACTGACGCCGAGCTCCTCCTGTGAACGCTTGAGGAAGAATTCGACCAGTGATGGAATGTCATCCTTGCGCTGGTTCAGCGCCGGTAGGCTGATCGGTACGACGTTGAGGCGGTAATAGAGGTCTTCGCGGAATTTTTTCTCTTCCACCAGTTCGGCGATGTTCTGGTTGGTCGCTGCAACGATGCGGACATCAATCTGCATGGTCTGGCTGCCGCCGGTGCGGGTGATCTCTTTCTCTTGCAGAACCCGTAGCAGTTTGGCTTGCAGTTCCAGCGGCATGTCGCCGATTTCGTCGAGAAAAAGGGTGCCGCCGTTGGCCTGTTCGAACTTGCCCGCCTTGCGGTCGGTGGCACCGGTAAAGGCACCGCGCTCGTGGCCGAACAGTTCGTTCTCCAAAAGCTCACGCGGAATGGCGGCGCAGTTGATGGCGACGAAGGGCTTGCCGAGACGTTGACTGTTGAAGTGAATGGCGCGGGCGATCAGTTCTTTACCAGTACCGCTTTCGCCAGTGACCAACACGGTGACGTCGGAGTTGGCGACCCGGCCGAGGGTTTTGTAGACCTCCTGCATTGGCTGGCTGTTGCCGATGATACTGCGGCCAAAGCTGTACTGCTCCTGCAACTCTTCTTTCAGGTGCCCGATCTGGTCGCTGACCTCTGCCGCTTTCTGCGCTTTCAGGATGATGGCGTCGAGGGCATCCAGATCGAACGGCTTGGTCAGGTAGTCGTAGGCCCCGTTTTTCATCGCCATGACAGCATTTTCCATGGTCGACTCCGCGGTCATGATAACGACCAGCGTTTCCGGGAACTCTTCCTGGACCTGTTTCAGCAGGTCAAGCCCCTGTATCCCCGGCATTTTTATATCAAGAACTGCCAGGTCATAGCCGTTGCTGCGGAACATGCTGAGAGCCTGTTTGCCGTCTTCAGCCAGATCGACACTGAAGCCTTTCTTTTTCAGCGCCCGGGAGAGAACCCAGCGGATGCTTTCTTCGTCGTCAGCGACCAGTATGCGTTTTATAGCCATTGTTTATCCTTCAGTATTTTCCGCGTTGGGAGTGCGGTAACTGCTCAGCAGCGGCAGGGAAACTTTAACCGAGGTTCCACCCTCGGCCCTGTTCTCAAATTGCAGGAAACCACCGTGATCGGTCACGATCTTCTGGCAAATCGGCAGGCCGAGGCCGCTGCCGCCTTCCTTGGTGGTGTAAAAGGGAGTAAAAATCTGGTCCAGCTTCTTTTGTGGAATGCCGGGCCCGTTATCGTTGATGCTGATCAGCACCATCGGAGTCGGTTTAGCTCCGGGAAAGCTCATGTGATACTCAGAATCGATGCGACTCTCGATGGTGATCCGTTCTCCGTTCGGTGAAGCCTCTCCGGCGTTTTTGATCAGGTTGAGAAAAAGCCGCACCAGCAGGTCGCGATCACCGCTGATTGCCGGGATACTGGGATCAAGTCGCAGCTTGAAGCTGATGTCACGGTCAGCAACAGCCTGTTTCTGCAACATGACGATTTCATCCAGAACCTGGCTGATGTTGACGCTTCCGGTTTCCGCTTTGCGCGGACGTGAGAGGTCAAGCAGTTCCTCGATGATGCGGTTGACCCGTTCTGTTTCCCGGATCATGAGCTCGGTATATTCCTGCAGCTCGTTGTCGTTGCCCAGCTCCATTTGCAGCAGTTGAGCCGCGCCTTTGATACCGCCGAGGGGGTTTTTGATCTCATGGGCCAGTCCGGCGGCCATAGTCCCGACCATCGATAGACGATCAGCGCGTTTGAGGGTTTCCTCCAAGGTGCGGACCTGGGTCAGGTCACGCAGGATGATGACAGCTCCCTGCTGTTTACCATCGTTAGCGAAAATGGGGGAAACCGTGGTGCTGACCGGACGTGGTTTGGTGCCGGGCATGCGCAGAACAACGGCCTCGTGGTCAGAGATCGAGCGGCCTTCATCGAGGGTGATGCGGGCCAGTTTGCAGAGGATCTTCTGATGGCCGAAACGCTCGAAAAAAAGCTTGCCGAGGCATTGCTTTTCCGACATGCCGATATAGTTCTGAGCCGCCGGGTTGAAAAGGTTGATCACCCCCTGTTGATCGAGGGCGATGACCGCGTCCTCGATATTCTCCAGAATCATCGCGTATTCACGTTGTGAGGGGTGTTGCTTGCTGCTCATCCGTTATCAGCCTCGTGATAAAAGTTTTCCACCTGAGCGATTAGTTGCTCAAGGCTGGTGGCTTTCTGTAGTTCACCGCGGAATTTTCCAGCGCCGGTCAGACCGCGGGCGTACCAGCAGAGGTGCTTGCGCATCTCGAATAGTGTCTTTCGGTCACCGAATTGTTCGCGGTGCCATTGTAGATGACGCATGGCGACGTTGAGCTTTTCCTGCGCCGTGACATCGCTTTTTTTCTGTCCGCTCAGTAGAGCCAGAATGTCGCGGATCAGCCAAGGATTGCCGTAGCCGCCGCGACCGATCATGATGGCATCGCAGCCTGTTTCCTGCAGCATGCAGATTCCGTCGTCCGCTGAAAAAATATCGCCACTGCCGATCACCGGAATTTTCACTGTCCGTTTCAAGACAGTAATCTGTTGCCAGTCTGCTTTGCCGCCAAAGGCTTGGCTGCGGGTACGTGGGTGCAGCGTGATTGCATCGGCCCCTTCGTTTTCGATGATTTTGCCGACCTCGATAAAGTTGATGTTGTCGAGGTCCCAGCCAGAACGTATTTTAACCGTCAGTGGCCCATCGTATTCGGCCCGTACTGCACGGACAATTTTCCCGATCCTTACCGGTTCTTTCAGTAGAGCGCTTCCGGCGCCACTGCGGATGACTTTTTTAACCGGGCAGCCCATGTTGATGTCGAGCAGTGTGCACTCGCCAGCGATCATCCGGGTTGCTTCAGCGAGGACCTGTGGATCGTCGCCGAACAGCTGGACTCCCAGCGGTGCCTCTTCCGGGCAGCTGACCAGCAGCTCACGCGTCTTGCGACCATCACGGATCAAGCCGTTGGCGCTAACCATTTCAGTATAAACCAGAGCTGCGCCAAAGTCTTTCATGACACGACGGTAGGGAAGGGAGGTGATTCCCGCCATCGGTGCTAGAATTATTGGGTTTTCCAGTTGCAGGGAACGAATTAGAGGGTGAGTAATTTGCATAATATTTAGGCATTTTAGCGAAGCTGCAATTTAAATCAAGAGAAAAGAAGAGATGGTTTTGACTTTCATTAAGTTTGAATGAATTGAATACTGTATACAAAATACGCTTGACAAGGTTGGGGTGAGTTGCTAGAACAATATTTGGAATTTTAGGCGAGAGAATGTGCTTTTGAACGCACCTTGTTGTCGCTTGGAATTCTGCCATGAAAACTGCATGACGAAACCGTTCGGGCGGGCGATTTCAGGCAGTTATTAATTGTTTTTCCGCGATGCGGACCTTTTCCTTTTACTTGCCCGTTGGGCACTCGAAAACTGTTTTTCAACCCACAAAGGAGAGAGAGTATGTCGACACTGAAAGAAACCCTGTTTAAGAAAATCCAGGAGCATCGTCCTCGCACCACCAAGCTGGTCAAAGAGTGCGCCGATGTTAAATTGGGTGATGTTACTGTTGGTCAGGCTATCGGCGGCGCCCGTGGCGTTCGTTGCCTGGTCACCGATATTTCCTACCTCGATCCGATGGAAGGTATCCGTTTCCGCGGTATGACTATTCCTGAGACCTTCGCTGCTCTGCCGAAGGTTCCTGGTAGCGAATATCCTTACGTTGAGGGCTTCTGGTACCTGCTGCTGACCGGCGATGTTCCGACCATGGAGCAGACCTTGGAAGTTGTTGAAGACTGGAAGCAGCGCTCTGCTGTTCCTGAGTACGTCATCGACGTTCTGCGCGCTCTGCCGCGTGATTCCCACCCGATGGCAATGTTCTCCGCAGCTATCGTTGCTATGCAGCGTGAGTCCGTTTTCGCCAGCAACTACGCAGCTGGTAAATTCAACAAGATGACCTGCTGGGAAGACATGTACGAGGATGCCAACACCCTGATGGCTCGCCTCGGTCCCATCGGTGCTTACATCTACCGCATGAAGTACAAAGGCGACACCCACATCGCTCCTGATCCGGAACTGGACATGGGCGGTCAGTTCGCTCACATGATCGGTCAGTCGGATGAGTACAAAGACGTTGCACGTATGTACTTCATCCTGCACTCCGACCATGAGTCCGGTAACGTTTCTGCTCACACCACTCACCTGGTAGCTTCCGCTCTGTCCGATGCTTACTATGCATACTCTGCTGGTATCAACGGTCTGGCCGGTCCTCTGCACGGTCTGGCAAACGAGGAAGTTCTCCGTTGGACCCAGAACTTCATGCAGAAACTGGGCGGCGAAGTACCTACCGAAGAAGGTCTGAAAGAAGCTCTCTGGGCAACCCTGAACAGCGGTCAGGTTATCCCGGGTTACGGCCACGCTGTTCTGCGTAAGACTGACCCGCGTTACACCTCGCAGCGCGAGTTCTGCATGAACACCCCGGGCCTCAAAGACTACCCGCTGTTCCAGCTGGTTAAGATGATCTTTGAAGTTGCTCCTGGCGTTCTCACTGAGCATGGTAAAGCTAAGAACCCATGGCCAAACGTTGACGCACAGTCCGGCGTTATCCAGTGGTACTACGGCGTTACCGAGTACGAGTACTACACCGTTCTGTTCGGTATCGGTCGTGCACTCGGCTGCCTCGCAAACATCACTTGGGACCGTGCTCTTGGCTACGGTATCGAGCGTCCGAAGTCTCTCACCACCGCTATGCTGGAAGAGGCTGCAGGCATCGCCTAAGCAGAATTTATATAGCTGTTATTCAATGGGAGACCCTTGCGGGTCTCCCATTTTTTTTTGTATCGAACCTTTTGCTTTCGATCGCGCAGGTTTATAATCCATGCAAAGATTTGGTTATTCTGTGCAAAAATGATTAAGTAAGGAGCCTGAAAATGCACAAAGTGAAATTATTGATGTCTTTTTTTGTCCTGCTAGCAACGTTGACGGCCTGCGCGACCAATACCACCCATGAGAACACCAAGAAAGGTGCTGGAATCGGAGCCTTGGTTGGCGCTGTTTCAGGGGCGATCATCGGTTATCAGAATGATCACTCCGGCGGTGCCTTGCGTGGTGCACTGATTGGTGGTGCGGCCGGTGGAGCAATCGGAGCCGGCGCTGGTGCCTACATGGACAAGCAGCAGACCGAGTTTGAGCAGCAACTGGCAAACGAGCGAGCGCAGCATCAGATCGAGATCGAGCGGCAGCAGAATGAGATTCTGAAGCTGACTATGAGCAGCGAGGTTTCCTTCGACTACGATTCGGCGGTCATCAAATCCTCCTTTTACTCTCCTTTGGATAAAATTGCCGACATTATGAATCGCTATCCACAAACTCAGATTGTGGTAGCCGGTCATACCGACAGTAAAGGCTCTGAAGAATATAACTTGCAGCTTTCTTTGCGGCGGGCGAACGCTGTAGCCGACTATCTGATGGCACGCAACGTTGATCGTTACCGGTTGGGAACAGAGGGGCGAGGTGAGCTGGAACCTATCGCCAGTAACGATACGGCAGCAGGGAGAGCGCAGAACCGCCGAGTCGAAATTTTTGTCGTACCGAATCAAACTATTCAGTAGATTGTTGTTGCTGAAAGACAGCAGGCGGCTTCTCTGAAGCCGCCTGTTTTGTTAAAGCTGGAATTCGAAGACTGCGTCGTTCGTTGCGCTTGGCGCGACGGTTTTTTCATGCAGCTTTACCTGCCCCTGGTGACTGATAAGCAGCACGCTGGAGCTGCGCGTGCCATAGCCGTGCTCTGGGGCAGAAATACAGGTCGCAGAAAGAAGCCTCTCCCACTCCAGAGAGACACCTGTTTGCGGCAAAGTTTCATCATCGGCGATATCTTTTGCAGCAAGGATCTGCAGCAGGTTGCTGGTCGACAATTCATCCGCTTTCAACTGCTCTGCAAGTTTCTGCTTTCCCTTTGCAACCTTCGGCCAAGGCGTGTCGAGTTGTGCGTTGCTCAAGCCGTAAAGGCCTGGCGACAACTCGCGAAAACTAGTGCGATTGGACTGGTAGTAGAGTGAGTCGCCGCTGCCGAACAGCAGATTAAATCCCTGGTACCTGTTTTGATTTTCCAGCAGGATGTCGGCAAAGTCCTTAGCTGTGGCAGCTTGAGTCAGGTAGTTGTAGGGGAGAAGGCCACGAGACAGAGAGTTGTTTGTCGAAAATTCCGGTTCGCGGATATTGGTTACTGCCGCAAAGTGGCCTTTCCGGGTAACTCCCATCCAGGTGCCACCAGCCTCTAAATCTTTTCCCGCCAGTAACTCCGGGTGTTCGTCCCACCAATGCGCTGATCGTGTTGGTCGCTGGTAGAATTCATCTCGATTGGCTGCAACCACAAGAGGGTATCGGGGATGATATTTATAGGCGAAAAGAATCAGGCACATTGCTTAACCTGCAAGAATAAAAAAGGAGCCGATTTTCGGCTCCTTGAAAAGATTTCTATTTTTTTTCTTTTTCTTTGCGTGTCGCGTAAACCAGGAGTTTCTGGTCGGTGTATGTTTCCACCTCTCCGGCAAAGGATTCGATCTTGAAATAATCGTGGACCTTTTGCGGAGCATCCATGAAATATCTGTTCAGTTGCTGGATTTCTTTACGATTCAGGCCAGCGCGCTTGGCCCAATCCTGAAAATCATGCGTTTTGGGGATGACTTTTGTCTCTTGCAGGATCAACTCCGCATCCAGAATCATCTGGGCCCAATCGGCTTCACTGAAAGCGCGGATATGGGTCGGGTCACGCATCTGCTCCATTGTCTGGTAGAAATCTGCAATCTCAGGGTCGGCCGGTAGCAGGGTGTCGATAATGACCATGCGCCCACCGCGACGAAGAACACGGTGAAATTCTTTCAGCGCACGGGGAACGTCGGGGAAATGGTGCGGGGCGATGCGGCATGTCAACAGGGTGAACGACCCTGCCGGAAAAGGGAGATCTTCGGCATCCGCTTCGCGGAAGACAACGTTGTCGACGCCGCCTTCTTCAGCCAGATGCTCCTGGGCTTTTTTCAGCATCTGCATGGTCAGGTCCGATGCAACCACTTGACGAACCAGCGGGGCAAAGAACAGGGCTGTATGTCCGCCGCCGCAAGCAACGTCGAGCAGGTTGTCGTCCTGTGTTGGCTTCAGCAGCCGGGCCGCTTCCTCAAGGTCCTTGCCGCCAGAAAAGCGCGCTGCCTGCACATAGGCCATAGCCGTTTTTCCGAACTGTTCACGGACCCGATTCTTGAACTTTTTGTCCATTCAGATACCTCCCGAATAACTCCAGCAGTATAGCATCGAAATTCAAAAAGTCTTGGTGATATTTGAGCTTTATAGAGTTTTTAGCGCGCGCTAAGAAAAATATTTGCAGGGGCGTCAGCTTTTAATCGATTTTGCCAAGGAGAATGAGCTTATTCTGCCTCTACATCCCGCTGCTCGGCAAGTTGCTGTTCTCGCTGATGCAGTTCATCCATCAGTAGATGAAGTTCTTTCATCATCTCGGCGGGAAAGTCGTCAAGCTCTTCGAGTTGGCTGTTGAGTCTTTTTGCCGTTGTCAGTATGCTTCGCACCTCTTTAAGCGGATCAATCTCTGGCGGATTGTGCATGTGGGCGACTTCGCGGAATTGTTTCTGCACAGTGGGATAGCTGCGTTCCTGATCGATGATCGATTCGCGCAACTGGCTGTACTCATCTTCAGTAAAGCCCTGTTCCTCTTTGGCTTGGCGCAGCAGGTCGATTGCACGATAATCGGGCAGCGGTTGCAGACGGCGTTCGGCACTGATCAGCTCCGGTTCTTCCTGCTCCAGGTAGCGATAGGCCATTGTCAGCTTGCGCGCGGTTTCTTTGCGGATGCGGATTTCACGTGAGCAGTAATCATCGAAAGACTCGTACCCCCAACCCTGAAATTCCGCCTGATTTTTCACCTTGATCAGCTGTTCGCCAAGTTCGACCCAGGATGATTTAAATTGCCGGGCCGTTGCCAGTACCTGGTAGCGCGGCGAACTCGGGTCAAGTTCACGCATAAGCTGTTCGATGATCAGTTCACTTTTGGTTTTTGCCGCTTCACGCATAATGATTTCTCCCGCAAAAAAAATATCGCCGGAAGATAACACAGCTTACGGCAGACATGAACCGGGAGTTTTGGCTGGACATGATCTCTGGCTGCGGTAATATTCAGCAACTTTTGGGGAGGCCGTATGAAAAACTGCAAAGTCGGGCCGGATACGGTGCGCATGCTCGAGCTGGGACATCCCTGGGTGATCGCAGATCGTTTCACTAAACAGTGGCCGCAGGGCCAGGCGGGAGAGCTGATTGCCCTGGTTGACGAGAAAAATCGGCATCTGGCGACAGCGCTGTATGATCCGAAGGATCGCATCGTTGCACGTGTGCTCGGAAAAAATCTGAACAGGCTGGATTCTGCCTGGTTCGAAGCCAGATTCCGGCAGGCCGAGCTACTGCGCGAGCAAGCTTTACTGGAAGAGACCAACGCCTACCGGTTAGTCAACGGAGAAGGGGACGGTTTGCCCGGGTTAACCGTTGATCGTTACGCTGATTACCTGATGGTACAGCTCTACAGCGCTGCCTGGGATGCTCACTTGCCCGCACTTAGCAAGGCCTTGCAGCAGGTTTATCAGCCCAACGGAATTTATCGCAAATTACGTCCACAAGAAACCAGACAGCTCGAAGCGAAGAGAAAAAGCAAGCAATACAGCAAGGTGATTGCTGGAGGGGCTGCCCCCGTACCGCTGCTGGTGCAGGAGAATGGGCTCGATTACCATGTCGACCTGCGTGAAGGTTTGAACACCGGATTGTTCCCGGATCAGCGCCGCAACCGTCGTGAGTTGATGACTCGCTCTGCCGGCAAAAGGGTCCTCAACCTGTTTGCTTTCACCGGAGCTTTTTCAGTGGCCGCAGCAGCTGCAGGAGCAAGGCAGGTCACCAGCGTCGATGTGTCGCAAAAGTATCTGGATATTGCTCGGGAGAATTTTTCCATTAACCGGCTCAATCCGAAAAAACACCAGTTCATCGTCGGCGATGTTTTTTCCGAGCTGGCAAAAATGCGCGATCAGAGCCGTAAATTCGACATCATCCTGTTTGATCCGCCTTCCTTTTCCACCACCAAAAAAAGTCGCTTTTCCACCCACGGTGGAACCTCGAAGCTGGTGGCAGAAACTCTGCCGCTGCTTGAGCCCGGGGGGATGTTGATGAGCTCCTCCAATCACCAGAAGGTCTCGATGGATGATTACCTGAAAGAATTGAGGCGCGGCGCACTGCAGGTTGGAGGGGATCTGCGGACAATTTTTACCAGCGGTCAGCCGGAGGATTTTCCCTGCCCGGTGACCTTTCCCGAAGGGCGCTATCTGAAATTTGTCATCAGCGTGAAAATCTAAAAAAGACTTTTTTTAAGTGATACGTTTTTTGGTTAAGACTGTTTCTTGGATTAGCGCATACTCTGGCCGATTGTGGTCACCCCTTGTGAACTCATCCCACTGGAGTGGTGACTTACAGGAAACGCCCCCTATGGAGAATCCATAGGGGGCGTCTGAGCATAACTTGTTTGGAAAAGACAGTCTGATGGATGATCGACTCAGGCAATCTGGACAAACGCCTTCTTTTTGGCTCCACAAATCGGACACTGTTCCGGTGCTGAACCCAGTTCGATATAGCCACAGACCGGACAGAGATAAAAGTCGCTGACATCCAGGTCTTTCCCTGCTTTAACGGCCTCAAGGGCTTTGCTGTAAATCTGCGCATGGACCTCTTCTGCGTCCACGGCAAACTTGAACATCGTTTTCGCTTTGTGGTTATCGTTGAGCGCCTGATCCAGCATGGGTGGGTACATTTCCTCGTACTCGTAGGTTTCACCATCAATTGCAGACTGAAGATTGTCCGCAGTGGTCGCAATCAAATCCAGCGCTTTGAGATGGCCCTCAGCGTGAATACGCTCTGCCTCTGCCGTCGTCCGGAACAGTTTGGCAATGTTGGTAAAACCGTCTTTTTCAGCCTGCTTGGCAAAGGCTTGATACTTCTGGTTGGCCTGGCTCTCACCGGCGAAAGCTTCTTTCAAATGTTCATTTGTTGTTGCCATTGCGACCTCCTTAAATGTTAGTTAATGACATTCAGTTTCCCGTTTTGAAAACCAGCTTGCCCCCCAGGTGGCCGGCCAGGCCGACAGCACCCACGAGACCAAGCGTTAGCAGCAGGTAAATAACCATTGGCATCCCCCCGGCAGAAAAGATATCGGGATCAATCATTCGCCAAAAGACAAGGAAGCATAACAGAATGACGCTGACAATGGAGGCAGCGATTTTCATTTTGAAGATAGACGTCAGTGCTCCCCGATATTTGTGTTTCCAGGTGACATAGCCGGTGAACAACACAGCCGGCATACTCAGCAGAGTAAAAATAAAGCTGTAAAAAGCAGCCTGGTCAAGGCTCTGCACACTAAAAACGGCAGCAATTAGCAGGAATATAAAAGCCATGGGGATAATCCCGTTAGGCGCATGCACCGTAATGGGGTGGAGATGAAACTTCAGGGTTGTCTCTGACAGGAGGCTCTGCACAGCTTGTTCTGTCGATTCAGCAAACGACGGTTCTGCACCAACTGTCTGCGCTACTGAAACGGGATTCTCGGATGACTCTGTAATTTCAACAAAGGCACTACTCTCCGCTCCACAGACCGGGCATGTGTCCGGCGGAGCTTCCCCTTCATGGATATAGTCGCAAATCGTACATTTCCACTTTCTCATATTCTCGTCCTTACTGGTTTGTTTCATAAAAATAGCTACTGTGAGCTTAACGTCTATCACAGACTGAATAATTATCAATTTATTTACTTATCGAGCAAGCCATAGAGGGGCGAGAGCGATTTTTAAGATTTCAGTGTCCTACTATTCGGCAATAGAATCCCTCAATCAGGTTTTCCCTATTTGGCAACAACAGGTGAGCCTTAAAAATGCTACCCTGTAAGACATATTCTCCGCCTGTATCAGGCTATTTTTAGTTTTGGGCGAGACGGAAGGAGCTTTCTCCAGCAGGCAAGCTTTGACAATAGAAGGGGTGGCAACTTGAACCAACTGAAGAGTGATCTTGTCGTTGTTGGCAATGGCATCGTCGGTGCTGCGACGGCGTTGAGGATAAAGCAGGACTTTCCACACTTGTCGGTTTTGATGATCGATAAGGAACAGTCGTGTGCGACTCATCAAACTGGGCATAATTCCGGGGTGGTTCATGCCGGAGTCTATTATCAGCCGGGGAGCCTGAAAGCCGATTTTTGCAAGCGAGGAGCAATGCTCACCAAGAGCTTTTGCCTGCAAAACAACATCCCCTTTGTGCAATGCGGCAAACTCCTGGTCGCAACCAACGAACTTGAGCTGACGCGCATGGAAGCATTGGCACAACGCTGTCATGAAAACGGGATCACCACCGTAGCACTTTCTGAGCAGGAGCTTAAAGCAAAGGAATCTAAGGTCAGCGGACTGGGAGCTTTGCACGTTCCAGCTACGGCGATTACTGATTTTCCAAAAATTACCGAGACAATGGTCGCGCATTTCTGTGCTCTTGGTGGTCAAAACCTTTTCGGTGCCGAAATCACGCAAATCAAAGAAGACGGGCAGTCAGTAAGAATCAATACTGGCCAGCACCTTGTCGAAACGTCCGCTCTTGTCGTGTGCGCCGGACTTATGGCCGACCGCTTGGTTCGCATGATGGGAGTCGCATGTGATTTCCAAATTATTCCTTTCCGTGGAGAATACTACCGCTTGGCAGCCGATCTGAATGATGTCGTCAAACATCTGATTTACCCGATTCCAGACCCCGACCTGCCATTTCTTGGGGTGCATCTGACACCGATGGTCAACGGCACTGTTACCGTCGGGCCAAACGCTGTGCTTGGCTGGAAGAGGGAAGGATACAGTACGGTGAACTTCAATATAAAGGATGTTGCGGAGATGCTCTCATTCCCTGGGTTCTGGAAAGTGCTCCAGAATAATTTTGCGACTGGGCTTAAGGAAATGTCTGATTCACTCTTGCTCTCTGGCTACCTGAAGCGGGTACAAAAGTATTGTCCTTCGATCAAGGCGACAGACCTAAAACCCTATCCTGCCGGGATCAGAGCCCAGGCTGTCCTCTCTGACGGAAGCCTTGTCCATGATTTTCTCTTCAAAGAAACAGAACGCTCTCTGCATGTATGCAATGCGCCGTCCCCCGCAGCAACTTCAGCGATGCCAATCGGTGAATATTTAGCAGCGAAAGCGGCTGAGAAGTTTAGGCTTTAACTGCCTTTATAGACATTCTCACATGGGGGGCAAGGCAGCCTGCTGCAATCATCATGATTGACGGTTTTCACGCAATAATTGGTGGCTAGCTTGAAATCATAATTAGCAATTAGCTGCTCACATAAATTTCTGGCGGTAAAAATAAAGTGGAATTGACTTGCGTCATATCTTTATTGGCGACCCGAATGTAGCCTTCGATACATCACGCAGTATCAAGTTTCTATTCGAGATTGTCATTTATCGCAAGGAGTCGTCAGTATGAGCAATTGTGGATGTGGACATGTCGTTGGTTCGGGCCCCTATGCCGAAGGCAGGGAGTTGGTCGTGTTTGTCGCCCAGGCGCATGGCGGTTCTCTCAGGGAGCGGTCGATTCCCAATGGCGGTCTGGAGGTGTTTTGTGGCGGCTGCAGTGCCCCCTTTGTGCTGACAACTTTTGTCGGGCGTTGCCCGATCTGTGAAGGGGTGCATGCAGTCTCGCCACCGCGGGCTGACGACCCGGTCAATGTTCAGTTTGCTGGTGAAGGATTCGTTCTGGCTGAGCTGTGAAAAATACCTTTGACTTGAAACGCTGCCGATCTCATACATATCATTGATGAAACAGAAAAACGCCCCGTAATCTGCCGGGGCGTTTTGTCGTTTAATTTTTTCTCTTTGCGTGTTCCCGTCGTGGGAACCGGTCTCGGATCAGCTCATAACTTGATCCGCTATTATATTCCTATTCAGTTTGATGGCACTTCCCCTAACTGGCCTGGTGGATCAGAGACTGGCATAACGTCTTCCTCCTTGCTGTTTGAGGTAAACAAATTATAACAGATAAATCGCTCTCTGCAGAAGGGTGAGGTAAAATAATTTATAACGCGCCATTTCGGCTAGATATGAATTTCCGAATATATGTTTTTTTGTGAGTGCAATATATGACTTGTTTTGTTATGATTCGCTATCGTTTAACCTGAAAATCAATTTCATGTCGGACAAAGAGGTCATCATGACAGGTAAAAAGCTTTTGTTGCGAGCGCTGAAAGATAAAGGCGTCAAGTATGTTTTCGGCTATACCGGCGGTGCAATTATGCCGGTGTTTGATGAGATGGACAAGCTGGGGGGCTTCAACTTTGTCATGTCACGTCATGAGCAAGGGGCAGCTTTTATGTCTCAAGGGCTGTCGCGGGCCTCGCGTTCAAATAAAGTTCCGCAGATCGGGGTTTGCATGTCAACTTCCGGGCCAGGAGCGATGAACCTGGTCACGGGGGTGGCGGATGCCTACATGGATTCGGTGCCGATTCTGGCGGTGACGGGGCAGGTCGCCACCGGCGTGATCGCAACGGATGCCTTTCAGGAAAGTGACGTTGTTGGTGTCATGATGCCGATCAGTAAGCAGACCTATATGCCGCTTGATGCCAGTGACGTCGAAAGTACCGTCCACGAAGCCATTTATGTCGCCACTACCGGTCGGGGTGGCCCTGTCGTTCTCGACATCCCGAAAGATGTGCAGAACCAGCAGGTGCCGGACGAGTATAGGTTCGACGCCGAAAGCTATCGACCGGCATTGCCCGGATTCTTTTATCATCCGACCCCGGCGCGCGAACCCTTGCAGCAGGCGGTCGATCTCATCAATCGCAGTGAACGACCGGTTATGTTCTGTGGTCATGGCGTTATCAACAGTAATGCCGGAAAGCTATTATTGCAGTTTGCTGAAAAGGTGAATATTCCGATTGCCTCGACCATGCATGGACTCTCGGCAATCCCGGCAGATCATCCGCTCCATCTCGGTATGATGGGAATGCATGGCACTGTCGAAGCGAACCGGGCGATTATGGAAGCGGACTTGTTGATTTCCTTCGGCATGCGCTTTGATGACCGCGTCACCGGCAAGTTGAACGAGTACGCGCAGAATGCCGACGTGATTCATGTCGAGATAGATGCCTCCGAGATCAACAAAAATGTTGGCACCACAGTGGCAATCAACGCCGATGTCTACCGGACCCTGCACGTTCTGGCCGGCGACCCGATGCTCACTTACAAACCGCGCCGCCGCTGGCTGGACAAGATTGAGGGTTACCGCCAGGTGATGGCAGAGGATTTGCGTCAGGAGATCGAAACCGGTGTCGGTGCTGATGGAAAACTGCTGATGAAGGCGATTGTCAGCAGGCTGTCCGATCTGACAGAAGGCAAAGACCTGATCGTGCCAGATGTTGGCCAGCACCAGATGATGGCGTCCCGTTTCTATAATTTTCAGACCGAAAACAGCTGGTTCTCCTCCGGCGGCGCCGGGACCATGGGGGCCTCGTTGCCGATGGCAATCGGTGTCAAATTGGCACGCCCGGATGAGCGGGTCTGGTCGATTAGTGGTGACGGTGGTTTCCAGATGAACGCTCAGGAATTGGGTACCATCATGGAGCAGCAGCTCGATGTCAAGATTCTTATCCTCAACAACGGATATCTCGGCATGGTGCGCCAGTGGCAAACCCTTTTCTTTGACGGTCGCTATGCCGGGACGCCGATGCAGAGTCCGGATTTCGGCCTGATTGCAAAGGCTTACGGCCTTCCGTATCGCAAGGTTGAAAAACTGGAAGATGTTAAGCCTGCACTGCAGCAGGCGATCGATCATCAAGGCGCGATCGTGCTTGAATTTATCTGCGATCCGGGTGAAGTCATTTTGCCGATGATTCCTGCCGGTGGCGGCTTCGACGACATGATCGTGAAGCACCCGGGGCAAGAACCCGCAGAGAATGCAGTGGAAGAAGGAGGGCAGTCATGAAACGTCGCGCAATCCTGGCCTTTATGCTCAATCGTCCCGGTGTTCTCAACAAGGTTTCGATGCTGATCCGCAAGAAAATGTACAACGTCGATACTCTGACTGTCTGTTCTGCCTGTAAACCGGGAATCAGCCGGATGACCATCACGCTGAAAGAAGATGACGATGCCAAGGTTCAGCAGGTGATCAGGCAGCTGGAGAAGTTCACCGAGGTCGTTTCGGTCAAAGAATTGGATACCGACCATAGCTACTGGCGAGAAGTGGCCGTGGTGAAAATGGAAGTACCTGCAAAGCATCTGGAGGGATTTCATGGTCGTTACAATTTTGAAGTACTCGAGCAGAAAAGTGCGGATATCCATATCCTGCAAGTCGCAGGATCGACCCGGCGGATCGATGCTTTCCTCGAAGAAGTCGGGCAGGAGCATATCATTGAAATTGCCCGAACAGGGGTGACCGCTTTAGAAAAGTAGGGAGCAGGTTATGAAACGTCGCAGCAATGAGATCACTGGCGATCGTAATGAAGGCAACTGGGTTGAACGTACTGCTGCACGAACCATGCTACGAGCGGTCCGTTTCAGTGACGAGGATTTCGCCAAGCCGCTGATCGCCCTCGCGGTCCCCTATACCAACGGGACCCCGTGCAACGACCACATTCGCGAGCTGGGCGACTTGCTGCAGGCAGAGATCGAAGCCGCAGGTGGCAAGGCGATCATTTTCGGTACGCCGGTGGTTTCCGACGGCATTTCCATGGGCACCGAGGCGATGAAATATTCGCTGGTCAGCCGTGAGGTGATCGCCGATTCGATTGAGCTGATGACGGAAGGCTACCGCGTCGACGGTGTGATCACCCTGTCCGGATGCGACAAAACCATTCCTGCTGCGCTGATGCCGATCGCCCGCAACGACCTGATTGGTCTCACCCTTTATGGCGGCAGTATTCTGCCGGGCAGACACAAGGGCGAAGAGTTGAACATTGTCAGCTCCTTTGAAGCGATCGGTGCCTTCTCCGCCGGCAAGATCGATGAAAAACAGTTGCACGGCATCGAATGTCACGCCTGCCCGGGAGCCGGCTCCTGCGGTGGCATGTACACTGCTAACACGATGGCTTCGGCCATCGAAGCGCTCGGTATGAGCTTGCCCGGATCTTCGTCGAATATGGCCGTCGATGAGGCAAATAATCTCTCTGCGGGAAAAAGGAGCGATGCTGCTGCCTCGGCCAGGGCGATGATTGCCCTGCTCAAGCAAAATATCAGTTCCCGTCAGATCATGACCCGCAAGGCGTTTGAAAATGCCCTCACCGTCGCTTGGGCGCTCGGTGGTTCGACCAATGCCGTCTTGCACATCCTTGCGCTGGCAAAAGAGGCGGGAGTCGCATTATCCCTCACCGATATTGCCGAGATCACCCGCAGGGTGCCACTGCTTGGTAATTTCAAACCCTTCGGACGTTACCTGATGAATGATCTGCATGTGATCGGTGGCGTGCCGATGCTGATGAAGCATCTCCTCGATGCAGGTTTTCTGCATGGGGACTGCCTGACTGTTAGTGGTAAAACCATCGCTGAAAACCTTGCAGATGCACCCGCATTACCCTCCGGACAAGATGTGCTATACCCGCTCGACTCACCCTATGCCCCGGCTGGGACACATATCCGGATCCTTTATGGCAACCTGGCAGAAGAGGGCTGCGTGCTCAAGCAGAGCGGTAAGAATCTGGCGACCATGAGCGGGCCGGCGCGTGTTTTCGAGCGCGAAGAGGACGCGTTGACTGCGATACTTTCCGGAGAAATAAAGCCAAAAGATATCGTCGTGATCCGCTATGAGGGGCCGAAAGGTGGCCCCGGTATGCGCGAAATGTTGTCACCTTCGGCGGCCTTGATGGGCGCAGGCCTCGGCGACAGCGTGGCTTTGATTACTGATGGGCGTTTTTCCGGCGGTACCCATGGCATCATGATCGGGCATGTTTCACCGGAAGCGCAGGATGGTGGGAATATTGCGCTGGTAAGGGAAGGAGACATCATCGAGATCGATCTGGCCAGGGAACAGCTCAACCTGAAAGTCGAGCCGGGCGAGTTGGAGCAGCGTCGCCGGGACTGGCTGCCGCAAGAGAACAAATACCAGCGCGGCGTGCTGTCTAAATATGCCCGTTTGGTGTCTTCGGCGTCTCAGGGAGCCGTGACCAGCTAATCCGGATGATTACTGCAAACCCCTGTAATCTGTCCGATCCCTTTGCCGATATTTGTCTGTTTTCTGATTGCGTCCCACCTCTTACGGCCGGGCGTTACACACGTGATCTCTGGCATGTTCAAGGGCTGTATCAAAGTCGAGGAACAAGTGTTTTTCACGCAGGATTGTGCCGATTTCCAGCCGAATCAATTTTGCCTTGATGGCCTCGTTCACGACAATAAACGGGAGAATATCCTTTTCCTTCAGTTTAAGAATGATTTCCCCCAGGGCAAAAAATGCTGATAAGTCGATGAAAGGAACCTTTGTACAATTGAAAATGACGACCTTGGTTCCCAGCATATCGCCAACCTGGCCCACCAGTTGAGATGTTGATCCGAAGAAAAATGGCCCATCGATATCGACGATTCTGACGTGAAAGCTTTTTTCAAAATTCAATTTCTGGCAGCCATGGCTGTCCCTGACAGAAACTTCCATATTGTTGATGGTCGAGCGAACCTGGGAGGTAACGCGGATGGTCAGCAGGATGGACGCAAGCACAATCCCAACGCCGACCGCCATGATGAGATCGAAGAAAACAGTTAGAATCAGCACTGTCAGCATGATTGCCAAATCGTGCTTTGGGGCTTTGCGCAGAATTTTGAGAAAACGGTAATCGACGATGTCGAGGCCGACTTTAATCAGGATTGCGGCAAGAACGGCCATCGGAACCAGGGCGGCATAGCGCCCAAGTCCGAGCAGAACTCCAAGCAGGATTAACGCATGCAGCACCCCTGAAAAGCGGGTGGTGCCCCCCGATTTGACATTGACGACTGTACGCATGGTGGCCCCCGCTCCGGGGATGCCGCCGACAAAAGAGGTCAAGGTGTTGCCAAGCCCTTGGCCGATCAGTTCCCGGTTCGGGTTGTGTGAGGTTTTGGTCAGAGAATCTGCTACCAGGGACGTGAGCAGGCTGTCGATGGACCCGAGCACTGCAAGGCTCATGGAGGCGGATAAAATCAGGGAGAGCTGCGGCAGGTCGAAATCGGGCAAAATCAGGTTCGGCAGCCCACCGGGAATTGCGCCGATTGTCGTGACGTTCAGGCCTGCCACTTGCGAAAAAATTGTCGCTGTGAAAAGGGCCAGCAATGGGGTCGGGATAATGCGCGCGACCTTTTTCGGTGTGAAAAACACGATCAACAGGGCAATGAGACTGACGTAGAGGGTGTCTACCTGAAAAGAAGAACTGATTTTGGTCAGAGAGGATACAGCCTGCAGCGGGGAACTCACCGCCTCAAGGCCGCAGAGAGGATTGATCTGCAGCAAAATGATGATAATGCCGATCCCGCTCATGAAACCGGAAATGACCGGGTACGGAACATATTTGACAAACTTTCCTACCTTCAGCAGACCAAGCAGGATCTGAAACAGACCGGTCAGCAGGACAACGGCCATCAGCAGGCCGATATCACCATGAAAAAGGACCAGGGTCGACGCTGCAACGATTGTCATCGGTCCGGTGGGACCGGATATCTGGACCTTTGTTCCGCCGGCCAGTGCTGCAACAAAGCCCAAAACAATCGCTCCGTAAATGCCGGCCTGAGCGCCGACTCCGCTTGCTACGCCGAATGCCAATGCCAAAGGCAAGGCAATAACGCTGGCGGTGACTCCACCGAAAAGATCACCGATCAGAGTTGTGAAATTCAGTTTTTTCATGGCGAAATCCGTACTTTCCTGTGGCAACGTAAAATCAATTCAACAGTTTGTTTTCTATGTCTGCGATCTTTTCTACAAGTTCCCTTCGGTTTAATTGCTGTTTAATCAAGCTGATAAACTCAGCTTCCATGAAGAGCCTTTTGAGCCGGGTCTGTAGTATGAGCTGTTCGGTTTTATTCGCTGCAAGTAGCAGGAAAACCACTTCCGTTTCGACCTGGTCGATCGCTTTGAAATCCATCGGTTCCTCCAGAAAAGCGATCAAGAGGAGCGATTTTTCAAGTTGGGGGAGGGCTTCAGTATTCGGAACCATGAACGACAGTCCCTGCAGAGATGAAGAAATGATCGATTCCTTGTAAAGGATGTGTTTTTTGATCTCGATTGCCTCGTTGTCTGCCAGACCGGGGAGCATCCCGAGAATTTCATCCAGAACCTCATCCCTGTTTTTACCGTGGGTGCGGTAGATAATCTGGCCGTTTGCTAAAGCATCAACAATTTTTACCTTGTAATTTGTCTGCCCCTGCACATGCCCACCGGGCTGGGATGCCAGAATCCACTTTTCAACTTTCTCACTGTTGAAACGCCATTGCCCACCAATCTTGATAACAAAGGGAATCGCTTTGTCATTGATCATGCGATAAACGGTCTTTTCAGAAACGCCGAGTTTTGCTGCAAGCTCTTTTACTGTCAGGAATGTTTTGTCCATTGGTTTCCCTTTTTGTCCAAAGATGTCTAAAGTGAAGTATTCGAATATTATTGTCAACAGCTATTAACAGCGTAGAAATATTTTCAGTGACCGAATGCTTCAGAGGTACAGATGCGGTGTGCCAGAGGTTGGTGAGGAAAAAAACAGCCACATCTGTGAGCTTGAGGCGAGAGGTTTGGCTGCAGCTTTATGCAGGCGATATGACAGGGAACGTCAAGAAAAACAGTCAGGACAGGATCACCCTCGGAATGTCTCCCCCGGTTCGGATCTATCTTCTTCTTTTTGGGCATTTCCCCTGAAACGGGCAGTGTGACTATGGCAAAAGTCCGGTTGAGAACTGAAATAAAATTTTCTAAAAAATTTCCGTAGAAGTTTTAAAGAAAATCTAGCGATATGAAAAACAGAATAGTTGAATATTTACAGATTGTTACATTTTATGTGATTTGAGGCTTGCGCTTTTTTTGTTTGAAAGGTGAGCCTGGGTATATGTTTTGCTCGTTGAATCTATAAAGAGAAGGAGCTGCTTTTTCCAGTACAAAAGCGAGATTGCGATGAAGCCTAGAATTTTCATCTTTGAAGACGAATATCTTATTAGATTTAGCTTGACAGCCAAGCTGACAAAAAGAGGTTTCGACGTTCGGAGTTTTTCGGACCCTACGTTTTGCCCAGCTATTTCTAAGCCAGACCTCACATGTCCAAATTCTGATCGTGACACCTGTTGTGATTTTTTACTGACTGATATCAAAATGCCAAATTTAACAGGACTTGAGTTTATCGAAAAGCAGCAGGAAAAAGGTTGCAATGTCGTATTTGGCAACAAGGCTGTCATGTCAGCAGCTTGGAGTGATGAAGATTTGATCAAAGCAGAACGGTTGGGCTGTAAAATCTTTCACAAACCTCTAGATTTTGAAGCGGTCTTTGGATGGTTGGAAGAGGAATTAGGACTTTTGGCAGTGGATCGTCAACCTGTCCCTTCCTAAAAGCTGACTCACCTAAGCCATTTATTGCTCTGCCTCAGAACACTCTCTCCGGGCTGGGCCAGCCCCTGAACGCCCCGGACCCACCATAGCTATCAAAAGAGGACACTCTAAGGGCCATCCCTGAGCCACTTTCAGCCATTCATCGCCCCAGACCATCCCCGGAAACTAAAAAAGGCCAGCCACTAGGGCTAGTCTCTTACGCATAACTATTGGGTATCGTTATGAATATGGTCGGAGCGAGTGGATTCGAACCTCCGACCCCCTGGACCCAACCCGCTTTTTTTCTGGTAGAGGAGATTTTGTAAAGGCGTTGCCGTGAGTTTAAATTTTGGGGAAATAAAAAAATGCCTGCCCACTCGGTCTCAGATTCGAACTGCTAAGAGATTCGCCCCGCCCCTCCCTCTCTGGGCTCCGGTCGTTTCATAAATTGACAATTTTGAGATGCTAACTCCCCCATCTGAACCCAGCTCCATGACTTTGAGGTTTAGGTTCAAAATTCAAAGGAGAGAATTTAAAGCTAAAGCACGAATAAAAAGCGGGGCCATTGCTGGCCCCACCAAAGAGATGCTGCGATGTGGTCCTTGTGCCCTACCTGCGGCGTCTATAAAAAGCCAGTGCTGCCAAGCCACTACCAAGAAGGATAAAGGTTGCGGGTTCAGGGACTGGGGCAGGATTTGGTTCAATGTCAAAATAAAGGGAAGCAGACTGCAAACTAATATCACCCACTGCTCCCGACACAGTAAAATCGAGTATACCGTCTAGGGCTAAATCCAAAAGGGCTGAATCAGAAAGTTGAAATGTTTCACTAAGTGAGCCCCAATAACCTTCATGGATCACATTATAGTCAGTATAGTAATAATAATTATTGTTATTTGAATCTTTTAAACTTCCATCATACCATCTTGATGTGTATTCGCTATGATTATAGTTAGTGCTATATGTTTCAGTAGAGTCACCAACGTCAACGACTACTTCTTCATATTCATAGCTATACTTCATTGAACCGTCTCTTTCAAGATAGTAACTGTAATTATTAAAGTATGGTGAATGGTATGTATTATATACGCTATAAGCTGATGTTGGATATTGATAGTCTATGACTTGGTCATAATCACTGAAGTTGAGCTTTATATATGCACTTGTTATGTCATATTGCATCAAAAAACCACTATCATTCTCTAGTAAATAGTTGATGTCGAATTTGCCAGAAACAACATCCCCTGCACTGATTAAAGTTGAATTGCTAATATTGTCAATAGCTACAAAACTGGTCGCCAATGCTGGGCTAAGTGCAAATAAATTCAGGGCAAAAATTGAAACAAAAACTTTTCTCATGGAATCCTCTTCTGTCGGCACATTAAGATCAATGATATTCGCAATATGCGAAAAACAAGATATTGCGAATATGCAAACTTAATGCCCCCTAGCTAAGTTGCTAAGATCAGGTCCTTTCGTAAGAGTGGGGGCGCAAGTGTTAAGGATTCCAACACATTAAGCCTCTGCAGGTAGTTGCCTTAAGGCTATATTTATGGGCAGAAAGTAAGCAACGGTATCTCGACAGTTTTGAGATACCACTTTTCTACCGATACTAATTTATTTGACGGAAATTCTTACATTAAAGGATCGTGGCAGCATGTAAAGCTGAAACCTTAATGGTTCCGGCTCTCTAGGGATAGGCTCACATATTGCAGTTGAATATAATCTTATTGATCCACATAAAATTTACTGCCTAAACAGAAAGGGGAGCTAATCATGAGAAGTTTTTTGCTGGGCGTTAGTGCATTCGTATTAATGACTGTGGGGGTTCAGGCTGCACAAATAAATCTCGCCGTAACTCTTGACGGAGACATTGACGTAAAAGCAAATGGGGCAAGTGATATTGGAGTAATTACGGATGGATATTTCCCTGAAGAAGCTGCGTGGGATGGCGGCGACTCTGATCCAGAGCCCGATCGTTGGAACGGTGTTAACAATGTAGCCTTCAGTGGGAACCTTGCAACAAATCGTGACATTTTCTATTTCGATTTTGGTAGTACGTATGTCCTTAATGACGTAAGACTTGCTGTAGATAATAATGATCAGTATGACGTTGAGTACTTTACCGGTACTGGGTGGAATCCTCTGTTTACAATACTCTCTAGCTATGGTTCTGCCTCCCCTTCAATGGACAATTTTTCAACAATTCTTGGTGATGACATTAGAAATGACGGTAGAATTGATTATGATTCCAGAATTGACTTTTTGGCCGTAGAGACCAGCATGCTAAGACTGTATGCTTATAATACCACTTGGGATACGAACTATTCTATTGGTGAATTTCAGGCATTCGGTACTTTAGTTGAAGGAAGTGGACCTGAGCCAGTGCCAGAACCTTCGACGATCCTCCTTCTGGGTAGTGGCCTTGCCGGCTTAGCGTGGTACGGACGAAAGCGCAGGAAGGAATAAAATCGTGTGAATAGAAAATTATGAAGCGGGCCATTTTTAGCCCCGCTTTTTAGTTTCAAAAATCGTGACATAACAAAAAAGCCGCCGGGTCTTTTCCGGCGGCCTTCTTGTTTCATGACTCCAAAGATTCGAGATCGGAAAATATGCCTCCTAAGATAGTCTCAGAGATCATCTCAATGGGATTATCAAAAGTTATCTCACGAAAAGGAGGCTATCTTGGAAGGTCAAAAGATCGGATACGCAAGAGTTTCAACGATAGGGCAGAGCCTTGACATCCAGAAGAAAAAACTTGAGAAATATGGCTGTTATAAAGTTTTTTCCGAGCAGAAGTCGGGCGCTAAGACATCAAATCGACAGGAGCTAAATCGCGCTCTCGAATATGTGCGCGAGGGGGATGTGTTCATTGTTACAAAGTTAGATCGATTGGCCCGATCCGTCGCTGACCTGTCAGCGATCTCCAAAACCCTCGAAGAAAAGAAGGTCGATTTCGTGGTCATGGACCAAGCAATCGACACCACCACTCCGGCTGGGAAATTAACATTTCACGTACTTGCTGCGATAGGAGAGTTCGAGCGCGAGATGATCGCAACCAGGACCGCTGAAGGGCGAGCTGCTGCTCTAGCAAAAGGTGTAAAATTCGGGCGTAAGAAGAAGATCGATGCACTGAGTGACAAAAAACGTAGGCAGATGATTAAGGAATTTGACACCGGGGCCCTCTCAAAAGAGGATCTTGCCGAGAAATACAGAATGAGTCGCGCTAGCCTCTATAGAGCAGTTAAGATTGCCAGAGAAGAGCTTACAGGTTTGAGCCGACCATCAACATAGGCCTATGACCTCACCAGTTGAATGAGAAAACGACTTTTGGGGGAGAATCAGCCATCCCCTTTCTTTGATGTAGAGCCAGAAATAGTCCATCTCCCTTTTTTGATGTAGAGCCGAAATATGAGCAAACGGCAACCGAACGGCAACCAGGATTGCTGTTGGTGAAATAAAACTAAAAAAGCCACCCAGTGATGAGTGGCTTAAGTAGTTGATTTTATAGCTGGTCGGAGCGAGAGGATTCGAACCTCCGACCCCCTGGACCCAAACCAGGTGCGCTACCAGACTGCGCTACGCTCCGACGGGGGGAATAGGTACCATGTCGCGGATAAAAATTCAATTGTTTTTTCGCATCATTGTTTCTCTTCCGCTGGATTCATTGCTTTGTACCGTTAAAGGCGGAAAGTTGCTGTTGATCTGCTAATCTTTAAGTGAAAGAAAATAGTACGACATTGACCGGTGAGGTGGTGCGATGGAACTCTATCGACAACCGTTAGCTGAAGTGTTTTCTGCCTTGGATAGTTCTGCAGGCGGGCTTGATGCTGCAACTGCCGAAGAACGTCTGCAACAGTTTGGTTTCAATCAGCTGGAAACGAAAACCAGCATCAATCCCTGGCAGATTTTTATTGATCAATTCAAAAGTTTTATCATTTACATTCTGCTGTTTGCCGTTGTTTTTTCTCTGCTGATCGGTGAGTACGTCGATTCCGTCATCATTCTGATTATTCTGCTGGTTAACGCTGCCATCGGTTTTTACCAGGAACTGAGTGCGCACGAATCACTTGAAGCTTTGAAGAAGATCAGCACGCTGCAGGCGACGGTGTTGCGGAGTGGGCAGCGTAAAGTGGTGGATGCCAAGCTGCTGGTGCCAGGTGACGTCGTGCTGCTGGAGGCAGGTGACCGCGTGCCGGCAGATCTGCGTATTATCGAATCGGTTGAACTGAGGGTTGAAGAGTCGGCGCTGACCGGTGAAAGCGTGCCGGTCGAAAAGCAGGCGATGAATATCGATAACGAGGTGCCACTGGGTGATCGGCGTAACATGCTCTACTCAGCGACAACTCTTTCGACCGGAAACTGCAGGGCCTTGGTGGCTGCGACCGGAATGGTGACCGAGCTGGGTAAAATTGCCGAGCTGGTCAAAACCGCTGCGGAGGAACAGACACCGTTGCAGCGCCGGCTCGATCAGTTCGGTAAAAAGCTCAGTTTCGCGATCATCATTATCTGCCTGCTGGTATTCGCTCTTTTTTTCTTCAAGGATTTTTTCAACAACGGTTTTTCTGGTGATGCCTTGCTGGCATTGGTGCTGATCGCCATCAGCCTGGCGGTGGCTGCGGTGCCGACTGCGTTGCCTGCGGTTGTAACTATTGCCCTGAGTGTTGGTGTTAAGCGGCTGCTCGATAAGAAAGCGCTGGTGCGCAATCTCTCATCGGTGGAAACTCTCGGCAGCTGCGATGTTATCTGCACTGATAAAACGGGCACTTTGACAGCCAGCCAGATGACGGTGCGCTATGCCTGGACTGCGGATGGAGAAACGGTGCTTTCAGGGACCGGATACTCACCGGAAGGCGAGCTGTCGGGTGAGCCAGCGACGGAGTTGTTCCGTTGCGGCTTACTCTGTAACAACGCTTCGCTGCAGCTCGAAGCCGGAAAATGGCATATCACCGGTGATCCGACAGAGGCCGCTCTTTTAACGAGTGCTGCCAAGGCTGGAGTCAGTGACGGACGCAAGCGTTTGGCCGAGCTACCTTTCAGCTCTGAACGCAAACTGATGACGGTGCTGGTTGGAGATAAAGCAGAAGCGACCAGTTACAGCAAGGGCGCCCTGACTCAACTGTTAAGGCGTTGCAACCGGATACTGCTTGCGAACGACGTGCAGCCATTGACCGACGAGTGGCGCGAGCGGATCGAGCAGCAGAATGCCGATTATGCCTCGCAGGCGCTGCGGGTTCTGGCGTTTGCCATGAAACCACAGACGGGACAGGCGAGTGAGCAGGGGCTGGTGTTTGTCGGTCTGCAGGCGATGATCGATCCACCGCGGCCCGATGTCCTTGAGTCGTTGCTAAAAACCAGGCAGGCAGGCATTCGGGTGATCATGATTACCGGTGATTACGGTGAAACCGCCAAGGCAATCGGCCGGGAGATCGGTATTGAGGGCGGGGCGATGAGCGGCGAAGAGCTGACCGCACTCGATGCGAGCGGATTGAAGGCGGCACTGGAAAACGGTGTCAATATCTTCTCCCGTGTCGCCCCTGAACACAAACAGAGGATCGTTGAAGCGTTGCAGCAGATGGGGAAAACGGTGGCGATGACGGGTGACGGGGTCAATGATGCTCCGGCACTGAAAAAGGCCAATATCGGTGTCGCCGTCGGGAGTGGTACTGAAGTGGCCAAAGAAGCGTCAGACCTGGTTCTTCTCGACGACAGTTTTACTCACATTGTTAACGCCATCGAGGAAGGGCGGGGAATTTACGACAATATCCAGAAATCGATCATGCTCCTGCTCTCCGGCAATCTTGGTGAAGTGCTGATCATTTTCTGCGCCGCGCTGTTCGGCATCAACCTGCCGCTGACGGCTGTCCTGCTGCTCTGGATCAATATGGTTACCGACGGGGCGCCGGCACTGGCTTACAGTGTCGATCCCTACGGGACCGATATTATGCTGCGACGCCCCAAGCCGCGCGAAGAGGGAATTCTGCCGACTTCCAAGCTGGCATTGCTTGGTGTTCTTGGAACTGTCGGCAGCTTGCTGGCACTGACATTGTTTTTTCAGTTCGGTGGGAATTCTCCCGATGCAGATCGGTTGATTTATGCCCAGACGATGGTCTTTAACTTTGTCGTTCTTTACGAAGTTATTTTGACCTTTGTTATCCGCAGCAGCTACCAGGTGCCATTCTTTGCCAATCGCTGGGTCTGGGCGGCGGCTCTTCTGTCAATTGCACTGCAGGCCTTGCTGATGTACACCCCGTTGGCTTCGGTGTTTAAGATCGTTCCCCTTGGCTGGACCGATATCCTGGCTCTGGCCTGTGCTGGTGCCTTGTTTGCCGCAGCCAGCCTGATTTATCAGTTGGTGATGCGTTGGCAGGGCGACCCGGACAAGATTTACAGCTAAACCATGCCGAATACATTTCTTACCGGAGTTGCGGTATTTGTGTGAATCGTTTATCTTTCCGCATGCTTAACTTCGAGGGTTTTTTACCGGTGGTGGTGGCAAACTGCAACCGGTTTGGTTATCCTCACACTATGCCTTGAAATTACACTCCTTCGACAGGATGTTTTATGAGTACAGAGCAACTCACAGCAGGTCAGTCCCTACATGGTTTCACCGTTGAACGAATCGACGATTTGCCGAGCATCAACGCCACCATGATCCGTTTGCATCACGATAAAACCGGTGCCCGCTTCATGCATCTCGAGCGGGATGATGATAACCACCTGTTCGCCGTCGGTTTCCGTACCCCGCCGGATGATTCGACCGGCGTGGCGCATATCCTCGAACACACCGCGCTTTGTGGTTCCGAACGCTTCCCGGTGCGCGATCCTTTCTTCTCGATGCTCAAACGCAGCCTCAACAGTTTCATGAATGCGATGACGGCCAGCGACTGGACTCTCTATCCGTTCTCCAGCATGAACCGCAAAGATTTTCGCAACCTGCTGGAAATCTATCTGGATGCGGCCTTTTTCCCGCGCCTGACCGAGCGCGATTTCAGCCAGGAAGGGCACCGACTGGAGTTCTCCGAGCTGGATAACCCGGAGTCGCCGCTGGAGTACAAGGGGGTTGTTTATAACGAGATGAAAGGGGCGATGTCCGATCCTTCCTCGTTGCTGTCGCGGCGATTGGGACGACACCTCTACCCGACAACGACTTATCGCCACAATTCTGGTGGCGAGCCCTCCGATATCCCCGATCTGACATGGCAGCAGCTGCGCGACTTCCATGCCCGCTACTACCACCCGAGCAATTCCTGGTTTTTCAGCTCCGGCAATCTTGACCTACCTGAACTGCTGTCGATTGTGGAAGACCGGGTTCTCAAACGCTTCGACCGGCTCGAGCTGGACAGCGAAGTCCCTGCAGAGCAGCCTTTGAGTGATCCTTTGCGGGTCACCGAGCCTTACCCGCTCGACAAGGGGGAATCGCTGGAGAAGCGGTCAATGGTGCAGGTGGCCTGGCTGACAAACGATATCAATGACAGTTTCGAGCGCCTCAGCATGACTCTGCTTTCGACCCTGCTGCTCGGCAACCCGGCGGCACCGTTATACAAGGCGTTGCTCGATTCCGGTCTGGGAGCGAACCTGGCGCCTGGGGTTGGATATCACGATGATAACCGGACCACCTATTTTGCTGCTGGCCTGCAGGGAACCGATCCGGAGCAGCGTGACGCGATTGAAAAGCTGGTCGTCGAGACGCTGGAGCAGGTTGCTGACGAAGGATTCTCGCGGGAAAGAATCGATGGCACTATTCATCGACTTGAATTTGCCAACCGTGAAGTTACAGGTGACAGCTACCCCTATTCGCTGCTGTTGTTGATGCGACTGATGGGGCCCTGGATTCATGGTGGTGACCCGCTGGCAGCGCTCAATTTTGAAGAGAACCTCGACCGGCTACGTAAAGAGATGGATGCCGGCCCTTTCTTCGAAAACCTGATCCGCGAACGCTTGCTCAGCAACCCGCATCGTCTCACGCTTCTGCTGCAGCCGGATACCGAACTTGGCCCGCAGCAGGATGCCGAAGTTCGCGCTGAACTTGATAAAATTGCCGCCGGTTTGACCGCAGATGAAAAACAGCAGCTGGTCAAGCAAGCGTTGGAACTGAAAGAGTCACAGGAAGCGCCGGAAGATCTCAGCTGCCTGCCAACACTTGAACTGAGCGATATCCCGGCAGAAGAGCATGCTGTTGCCGTTGAAAAGACCGAGGGGGCGTTTTCCAGTTGCTGGTTTGATCAGCCGACTAACGGCATCGCCACCGTTGCCCTCAATTTCGGGCTGGCCGGCTTGACCGGAGAGCAGCGTGTGTACCTGCCGATCTTCTGCAGTTTACTGACTCAGGTCGGTGCCGGAAAGCGGGATTATCTGCAGATGGCGCAGGCGTTGGAAGCAAAGACCGGGGGTGTTTCTGCTCGCGCTTCGCTGCTTGATAATCCAGCCAACCTGGATGAATTTACGGCCTCTTTCGAGCTCAAAGGCAAAGCGCTGGTGCGAAACAGCAAGCCGCTGTTCGAGCTGCTTCAGGATATCTTGCTGGCTCCCGATTTCAGCGATCTGCAGCGTTTGCATACAGTTCTCAACCAGCTGAAGGTGTCGCTGGAAAACTCGGTGCCGCAGTCGGGGCACACTTACGCGGCACGTACCGCCGCGGCCTGCCTGACGCCGGTCAGCTGGCAGCGTGAGCAGTGGTCGGGCCTCAGCCAGGTGGCGATGATTCGGCAGAATGCGGAAAAAACGCCGGAAGAACTTCAGTCGCTTGCCGATATGATGGTGTCGATCGCCAGGCAGCTGTTCTGTCGCGGTCAGCTGCAGACTGCAGTGACCGTGGAAAAAGAGAACTTCCCCGCTTTCCGCGAAGGGCTTGAACAGTTGTGTGCGGCTTTGCCGGAGGCGACGCCGGATGTCGCTCCGGGCAATATTCTTTTCAAGCCACAACCGAAACAGCGCGGTTTTGTCTGGTCGCTGCCGGTCAATTATGTCACTCGTGCTTTTCGCGCCGTGCCCTACAGCCATCCTGACAGTGCAGCCTTGACGGTCCTGTCGAAGCTGCTGCGGGCAGAGTTTCTGCATCGCGAAATCCGCGAAAAGGGTGGTGCCTATGGCGGTATGTCCAGTTACAATTCGGAAGCGGGCATTTTCACCATGATGTCCTATCGCGATCCACACATCGTCCGCACTCTGCAGGTTTACGACCAGGCGATCGCATGGGTGGTGAACGGCGAGTTTGGCGAGGAATCGTTGAAGGAAGCAATTCTGGCGGTGTTCAGCGACCTTGACAAGCCGCTCTCGCCAGCCGGAACCGGTGCCCAGGAGTTTGCCAACCTGCGTCAGGGCATGACCCTGGAAATGCGTAACGAGATGCGCAAGCAATTGCTGGCGGTCGATGCGGCAAGTTTGCAGCGGGTCGCACGAGAATATCTGCAGCATGGGGAGAGCGCCGTTTCTGTCCTGGCTGGTGAAGCCGCGTTGCAGCAGGCGAATCAGCAGCTGGGCGACAAGGCTCTGGAGTTGCGCAAAGTTTAACCGATAATTCCCCCCTCCTTTAGTGGAGGGGGGAGGAAGACTGCTTGAAGATGCAAAAACAACAATTTTTTGCCACAGCCGCCCTCGGGTTAGAGCCCTTGCTGGCGGCTGAATTGATTGAGATTGGTGCACAAGAGGTTAAAGAGGAACGCGCCGGGGTGCGTTTCTCCGGTGATCTGGAAAGCGCGTACCGACTCTGCCTCTGGTCACGACTGGCCAGCCGGGTGCTGCTGCCGCTGGTCACCTTTGAGGCACAGGATACCGATGTTCTTTACCGTGAAGTGCAGAAACTTGACTGGCGCGAACATCTTTCCACGGATAACACCTTTGCTGTCGATTGCACCACGGTCAAGTCGCAGATCACCCATTCCCGTTACGGTGCGCTGCGGGTCAAAGATGCCATCGTCGATCAATTCCGTGCCCGTGACGGCGAGCGCCCATCGGTGTCGGTGGAGCAACCGGACCTGCGTATCAACCTGCACCTGTTTAAAGATCAGGCGACCTTGAGTCTCGATCTTTCCGGCGACAGTCTGCACAAGCGCGGCTACCGCATCGATGGAGTGCATGCGCCGTTGAAAGAAAACCTTGCCGCAGCGATCCTGATTCGTGGCGGTTGGCCGGAGATTGCCGCAACCGGTGGAGCGCTGGCCGACCCGATGTGCGGTTCCGGAACTTTACCGTTGGAAGCGGCGTTGATCGCCACCGATACGGCTCCGGGGCTTTTGCGCGACTATTTTGGCTTTCTCGGTTGGAAGCAGCATCAGTCAGCGATCTGGCAGCGTTTGTTGGACGAAGCAGAGCAGCAGCGGCAGGACGGGCTGCAGAATAGATTGGGGACGATTGTTGGTTACGATGCCGATGGCCGGGCGATTAAAGCGGCCTGGCAACATGCGGACAAAGCCGGACTGGGGAAAATCATCCATTTCGAAAAACGCACCCTGCGTGAGTTCGTTGCTCCAGCGGGTGTGCAGACTGGACTCTTCGTCGCCAACCCACCCTACGGTGAACGGCTTGGTGTCGAGAGCGAACTGCCCGCGCTTTACAACCTGCTCGGTGAAAAGCTGGCCAATCAGTGTCGCGGTTGGAAAGCTGCAGTGATCACCTCCAATCCGCAGCTCGGGCGTTCCATCGGCCTGCGTGCGGGTAAAATCAATACCCTTTACAACGGCGCGCTTAAGTGCCAGCTGCTGCAGTTCGAGCTTGATGAGGGGAACCGTTGGCAATCGCTGGCAGAGGGCGCGGGCAAGGCGGTGAAAAAAGAACTTTCTGCAGGGGCCGAGATGTTTGCCAACCGGCTGCGCAAAAACCTGAAGAAATACCGCAAGTGGGCGAAAAAAGAAGGGCTCAATTGTTATCGCCTCTACGATGCCGACCTGCCGGAATACGCGGTTGCCGTCGATATCTATGCTGACGAGGTGCATCTTCAGGAGTACCGGGCACCGAAGAGCATCGATGCGAAAAAGGCTGCTGAGCGTCTGCAGGAGGTGCAGGATGCGCTGCCGCAGGTGTTGGACATTGTGCCGGATAAAATTCATCTGAAGGTGCGCCAGCAGCAAAAAGGCAGCAGGCAATATGAAAAACAGGCGAAACGCGGCATCCTGAAAGAGGTGCGCGAGGGCAACTGCACGTTTCTGGTCAACCTGTCCGATTATCTCGACACCGGTCTTTTTCTCGATCATCGGCCAACCCGGCAGTTGATCCAGAAAATGGCGTCCGGAACACGCTTTCTCAACCTGTTTGCTTACACCGGCGCGGCAACCGTGCATGCGCTGGTCGGTGGCGCGATGGAGACGACCACCGTCGATATGTCACGCACCTATCTGGAATGGGCGCAGAAGAATATCGAACTGAACGGTTTCGATGCAGATGAGGAG
The DNA here is from genome assembly GCF_900142125.1 of Malonomonas rubra DSM 5091. GTDB lineage: Bacteria > Desulfobacterota > Desulfuromonadia > Desulfuromonadales > Geopsychrobacteraceae > Malonomonas > Malonomonas rubra. Next base: position 329,074 of record NZ_FQZT01000002.1, on the reverse strand, counting down.
GAGCTGATTCAGGCCGATTGCCTGGCCTGGATCGATGCTGAACAGCAGCAGCGAGCGGGAGCCTTCGACCTGATCTTCCTCGACCCGCCAACCTTTTCCAACTCGAAATCGATGGATGGCACTTTCGATATTCAGCGTGACCACGTTGATCTGTTGCGAAAAACGGTCAGTCTGCTGGCAGAGGGCGGCACCCTGATCTTTTCCAACAACCTGCGTAACTTCAAAATGGATCTTGACGAGTTGGCGGAGCTACAGATCGAAAATCTCGGCAACCGCACTATCCCCCTCGATTTTGAACGCAATCCACGTATTCATAACTGCTGGTTGATTCGAAGGAGCTGACATGTTCGAACTCGATCCCCGTTTGCACAACGACACTATCATGATGGGTGACTTCCCAATGTCACGTTTGCTGCTGATGAACGACTCGACTTATCCCTGGTTCATCCTGGTGCCACGACGCAAAGAGGTGACAGAGCTTTATCAGCTGGAAAAAGATGACCTGTGCGAATTGTGGCAGGAGTCGGTTTTGCTCGGCAAGTGGATGTCAGTTGCCTTCCAGTTTGATAAACTGAATGTAGCCACGCTCGGTAATGTCGTCAGTCAGTTGCACATTCATCACGTCGGCCGCAGCCGGAACGATCCGTGCTGGCCTGGGCCGATGTGGGGGCAGCATCCACCGAAAGCGTACGCACCTGAGGAGATCGAAAAGCTTACACAACAGGTCAGAGCCGATCTGGCCGGATCTTTGGGAGATTAAATCATGAAAAAATCTCTGTTGTTCTGGGGTGGGATGATTTTCCTGCTGATGCTGTCAGGGTGCACTGTCACCACTCGGGAGGTTGCATCAGACGAAAAGGTCATTTACGACGAGGGCTATCACTTCTCCGACAAGAAAATGATTGTCGGCGATATGGTCACGTCGTTGCTGACCAAGCATCCGCTGGTGCGGGCGACCGATCGGCCGGTTCTGATTGTTTACGGCATCGCCAACCGGACCAGCGAGCACATTTCGACATCGGCCATTTCGGATGATATCCGCATGGCGCTGGTGGAGAGTGGCCGGGTGCGGATGATCAACGAAACCCAGCGGGAAAATATCGAAAAAGAGACCAGCTACCAGTATGGAGGCAGTGTCGCAGCGGAAACCCGGATATTAAAGGCACGACAGGTCGGCGCCCGCTACATGCTGACCGGCACCCTGCGTTCGATTGAAAAGAAACAGCCGCGCCAGTTCCGCCTGACCAAGAAGACGCTGATGTACTATAGCCTCAACTTGGAACTGACAGATATTCAGACCGGTTTGATCGAGTGGGCTGATAGCACAGAGGTAATTCGCGAAGCTTCGAAGCCTTTTATCGGTTGGTAGCGATAACGGATCCTTCGGTGATACGTTTCTTCTTTCAGGCCGGGTTGACGATCATCTGTCGGCCCGGTCTGCGCGTTTTTATCCCCCTGTTTCTGTTGCTGCTGCTGACCGGTTGTGCCGGGCGGCTGGAAAAAGCGAGCGAGCTTTTTCATGCTGAACAGCCGGAAGCCGCATTGGCCGAACTGGAAAAGGGGGACATCTTTGGCGGGCGCAACCGACTGCTGTTCCTGCTGGAACGGGGAACTGTTCTTCACCAGCTGGGTCGCTACCGTGAAAGCAGCGAAGCCCTGCTACAGGCCGCGGACTTGTTGCAGAGCTACGAGCAGCTCGGCATCAGTGAACAGGTCGGCAGCCTGGTGACGACTGAGTGGTTGACCCGTTACAAAGGCGAATACAGCGAACGGCTCTGGGTGCACAGCTACCAGATGATGAACTTTCTGCTGCTCGGAGAGTACGACAGCGCCTATGTTGAAGCCAGACGAGCGGTTGAGCTTTATCAGCGCTACCCGCAAGCGCTGAAAAATGATTTCTTTTCTCGCGGCTTGATCGCTCTTTGTTTTGCCACCGTCGGCGAAGAGAACGATGCCTACCTGGTTTATCGTCAGTTGGCCGATGACCTGCCGGGCCCGGCGCCGGTGGTCGCCGACCTGCTTAGGATCAGCAGTCGCTTGGGTCAGCGGGATGACGTGGAACGATACCAGGGCCTGTTGCCGCCGAACTTGCCGGCAGCTGACGGCGAGCTGGTGCTGTTCATCGCAAATGGTCGCATTCCGGAGAAAATGCCTGGAAACATCATTGTTCCACCATCAATTCGTTTCTCCTTTCCTTATTATGAGACATCTCATGCGGCTTTGGCGCAGGTCGTTCTCTCTCCTGCCAGCCCGATGTTGCCACCACTCTCAACCAGCCTGGGAGAGGTCGCCCGGCAATCACTGGATCAGCGCAAACTGCAGTTGATCGCCAAGGAGACGGCGCGGGTAGCTGCCAAAGAGGCGATTTCGCAGAAGGTTGGCAAAGACTACGGTCCCACTGCCGAGGCGGTGGCACGTATTTCTCTGCTTCTGCTGGAAGAGCCGGATACGCGCAGCTGGCAGACTTTGCCCGGTCGACTAACACTGGTGCGGGTGCCGTTACTGTCCGGGCAGCACATGATTCGTGTTCGCCTGCAAGGAAGAGGGGAGGTCAAGTTGCCCGAATTTCAACTGCGCAAAGGGCAAAAAGTTTTCTTTTCGTTACGCTTTTAAACAGCCAAGGAAGGAGGCTTGTTATGTCGGAAAAATTCACCATCACTCTGGCTATCGATTCTTCGCTGGTTAAGTATTTCATTGAAGCAGGACACGAGGATGAGGAGCATGTCGCTGGTTGCCTGATCGATTTTGTTGCGGACTTTCTTAACGATACCCGCTACCCGCTGGCGGCTAAGCGCACAGGAGAACGGGAGATTCTGCTTAAATACCAGCTGAGAGCCTTTGCTGATCCGATATTTTAGTTATTTGAATATACCGGTGAAATCCCCAAGTCGGTATTTTGCCGTTACAGAGGTCGGGGATACCACCGGTTCTGTTCTGTATTTAATGATTTTCTTCACCAGGTTCGACCCGGGAGTAAAAAAAACTTCGAGCGATTTCTTTATTCCTTCCAGCTGTTTAGCCGGTAAGCCATGCTGCGCTGAGAAGAAGTGCTGGCTGCTGGCATGCCTTTCGCTGTTGATTCTCGCAACTTTTTAGCTTTTTACATCTCCTCGCTAGTGGAAGGAATACAGAATGAGAAAAATCATCTCCTCTAAATTGATCGTTTGCTTTTTGCTTATGATCTGTGCTTTCAGCTTTACTGTTCGTGCAGAAGAGGTTGACCTGACAGCTTTGCAAGCGAAGGCTGAGCAGGGCGAAGTAAAGGCCCAGGAACAACTGGGGCTGCTTTATGCCAATGGCGAGCAGGTTGAGAAGGATTTTGCCAAGGCGAAAGAATGGTGGGATAAAGCGGCGGCCCAGAACAGCCCCGATGCGATGTTTTTCCTTGGTTACATGTTTTCGCGTGGTGCCGGGGTGGAAAAAGATGTGCTGAAGGCAAAAGAGCTGTGGGAGAAGGCGGCCGAGCAGGATAACATCTCTGCGTTGTTCAGCCTTGGTATGCTGTACACTGAAGGTATTGGTGTGCAGGGGAGTTTTGTCGATGCTGCCAAATACTTCACCCGCGCTGCGGAGCTCGGTAACATTCAGTCTCAGTTTAACGTCGGCATGCTCTACGCCCAGGGACTTGGTTATCCGCAGAGTAATGAAAACAGCTACGCATGGGCCAAGTTGGCTGCCGACAAGGGGCATCCCAACGCGAAAGAGCTTGTTGAGAAGCTGGAAGGGCAGATGGATGAAGAGCAGCTGGCGTTAGCCAAGATGCAGCATGATGAAATCAAGAAAAAGCTGGTAAACTGATTTTCTGAATAAATGATGAAAAAAAGCTCTCCTGGCCAAATGGCAGGAGAGCTTTTTTGTTTTTACTGCTCTGTCCTCGTTACTGCCGGGTCAGATCGCGGTACTTGATCCGGTGCGGCTGGTCGGCATCTTTGCCGAGCCGCTTCTTGCGATCCTCTTCGTATTCGGAGTAATTCCCCTCGAACCAGACCTGCTGTGAATCATCTTCGAAAGCGAGGATGTGGGTGGCGATGCGATCGAGAAACCAGCGGTCGTGGCTGATCACCACGGCACAGCCACCGAAGTTTTCCAGGCCTTCTTCCAGGGCCCGCAGGGTATTGACGTCGAGATCGTTGGTCGGCTCATCGAGTAGCAACACGTTCGCTTCTTCGCGCAGCATCTTGGCCAGGTGAACCCGGTTGCGCTCACCGCCGGAGAGCACACCGACCTTTTTCTGCTGATCGCTGCCGGAAAAATTGAAGCGGGCGACGTAAGCGCGACCGTTGACCGACTGGCCGCCCATCATGATGTGTTCCTGGCCACCGCAGACCTCTTCGAAGATGGTCTTGCTGGCATCCAGTTCACGCCCCTGATCGACGTAACCAAGCTGGACGGTTTCGCCGACTTTGAAACTGCCTTCATCGACCGATTCCTGCCCGGTGATCATTTTGAACAGGGTCGATTTACCGGCACCGTTCGGGCCGATAACGCCGACGATGCCACCCGGCGGCAGGTGGAAGTTGAGATTGTCCATCAACAGCTTGTTATCGTAACCTTTTTTCACGTTCTGCGCTTCGACGACCACGCCACCGAGACGGGGACCCGGCGGGATGTAAAGCTCAAGCGACTTTTCTTTTTCCAGTCCCTCGTTGCCGAGCAGCTTTTCGTAAGAATTAATCCGCGCCTGGGATTTGGTCCGGCGCCCCTTCGGCGACATGCGGATCCACTCCAGCTCGCGCTGCAGGGTCTGCTGGCGCTTGCTTTCAGCTTTTTCCTCTTTACGCAATCGATCCTGCTTCTGCTCCAACCAGCTGGAGTAGTTGCCCTTCCAGGGAATGCCATGACCGCGATCCAGTTCGAGAATCCAGCCAGCGACGTTGTCGAGGAAGTAGCGATCGTGGGTGACGGCGATGACGGTACCCTGGTAGCGCTGCAGGTGCTGCTCCAGCCAGGCAACGGTTTCAGCGTCGAGATGGTTGGTCGGCTCATCAAGCAGCAGGATGTCCGGTTTGCGTAGCAGCAACCGGCAGAGGGCGACGCGGCGTTTCTCACCACCGGAGAGAACCTTTACCGGGGTGTCCGGGGCCGGGCAGCGTAATGCTTCTTCCGCCAGTTCCAGGCGGGAATCAAGATCCCAGGCATCGGCAGCATCAAGGGCATCCTGCACCTTGGCCTGGCGCTCGAGCAGCTTTTCCATATCGCAATCGGGATCGGCGAAGGCATTGTTGATTTCTTCGAACTCGGCGAGCAGGTCGACGACATCCTGAACACCCTCCTTAACCACTTCGCGAACGGTTTTGTTGTCGTCGAGTTGCGGTTCCTGCTCAAGGTAACCAACGCTATAGCCTTCGGAGAGGACTGCCTCGCCGTTGAACTCTTTGTCGACGCCGGCCATGATCCGCAGCAAGGTTGATTTTCCTGAACCGTTCAAGCCAAGCACGCCAATTTTGGCGCCATAAAAATAGGAAAGAGAAATGTCCTTGATGATCGGCTGCTTATTGTGATGCTTGCTGACCCGCATCATCGAATAGATGATCTTTTTTGTGTCTTCGCTCATGATTTAAACCTGGGCTAAAGGGGAACGTTTTAAGGGAAAAAGAGTGTATAGCATTAACCTGTTGTGAACCGCAAGTGGTTGTTTATTGGCGGTTTCAGGAAAGTTGGCTTTCATCGATCTGCTGGATGCAGGTAAGGAAGTTGCGGGTCAGTTGCGGGTGCAGGGCCGTTCCTGATTCTTCCATCATGATGCGGGAAATTTTGTCGAAGTCCATGCCGGCGCGGTAGGAGCGGTGAGTACGCAGGGCATCGAAGAAATCGGAGATGGTGGTCATCTGGCTGCAAATATGTTGGGGCCAGTTGCTGCCGACCTTCGGGTAGCCGCTGCAGTTGTAGCGCATGTGGTGCTCGTAGGCTGTGACTACGGCCAGTCTTGGGATTCCGGGGGTGTTGGCGAGATATTCGGCGCCGTTTTCCGGATGCTGCTGAATCATGATCCACTCTTCGTCTGTCAGCGATCCTTCCTTCCGCAAAATCTCAGCCGGGACGAACAGTTTGCCGATGTCATGCAGCATGGCGGCGATACCAATCTCATAGAGCATCTGCTCTTCAATGCCGAGCATCTTTGCCTGGGCGATATTCAAAATGCAGACATTGGTCGAATGGGTGTAGGTGTATTCGTCCAGATTGCGCAAGGGGGCCAAGGCGAGAAAACTGTCACCCTGTTCGGAAAAAGCTTTGACGAAACTGCCAACGATTTCCTGCAGACCTCGTACATGCAGCGGTTTTCCTTTGTGGACAGCCTCATAAATTTCGTTAAAGCGGTCAATCTCTTCCGTTTCGATATCTTCGAGTTTTGGGGCGTTTTCGTAGAATGTTTCGTCCCATTGTTCGTTTTGGTCGGCAGCTTCAACCTGGCCGAAAGTGATGTGTGTACTTGCTTCAAGTTTGCCCGGAGTGAAGTTTTTCTGGCTGATCAGATCGACGAGGTGCAACAGCTCACTTTCATCAACCCCTTGGCGGATTGTCAGATGAGCTATTCTGCGTAATTCAAAGAATTTGCTGAGTCTACCGACAGAGAAATCATATTCGACCGGCTTGTCAGCATGAATTAATTTACCGTCTATCAGCATCAGGATGAATTCGTCCTGATCAGCAAGAAGTTTTTTCAGGTGCTCCAGTGCTTGCTGGTTGAGGTGAGTCACCTGAGAGTGGTCCAGTCGATAAAGTCCGGCCGTCGAAGCCGCCGTGGTTAAACGCCGGATAAAGCCAAGGAGCTCTTTGTTCTGCTGCTTACTCATTGTTGCTTCCTGTGAAGTTGCCGGAGTTTGTCCGCCGCCAGGCTATTGACACCTTTTCTCCGCGAGCGGGCCAGTTTTTTTAGAATGCGTTCGACAGACTGAGCGGGATAATGATGAAGATTGCGAACGATCTCTTTTTGCAACTCAATTTTCCGTTTTGATGTATATAGAAATCCCGGATTCAAGAGCTTTTTCAATGTTGGCAGCGCTGCTTTGTCAGCAAGGACACAAAGACTGCGAACGAGCTGCATTTTCAGCTGCAGATTTTCATCTTTCAGTCGCTCTTTATGCAGCATTTTTAGCAGCAGTTGGCCGGTTGCCGGATCATTGCTCTGCGTTGCCAGCTGCACTGCGTGTATTTGCAGCTGTGGATTATTGCTTTGCAGCTGTTTACTGAGTAGTTCTGTGGCTCTGTTGCGATCGAATTTGAACAGCAGCTGGAGGTATTCTTGGTTAACCCTGAGATTGCTGGATTTTTCCAAATGCCGCAGTTTTTTCAGGTCAATCGGATCTTGCTGCATCCGTAGAATCGTCAGCATGTTGCGAATGACAAACCAGCGCTCATCATGCAAATGTTTGTATATTACAGGGTGCACCACTTTGCCAAAGCCTGCCAGAGTGTTCAGATAGGTTCGGCGAAGAGACTTGTCTTCTTCTATTGTCAGGCGTTTAAGCAAAGCTTCAGTAATGCCGGCTCCAGCTGATTTTATATAAGCAGTGATCTCTTTTTGTTTCTGTTCATCCCAGCGGTCGATGTTGTCCAGAATCTCCTGGTAAAACTCCGGCGCGTTGAGGTGTTGTTGCAGGTTGTTAATGTTTTCTTCATTGTCCGGATGCCGCTGTTGGTGCTGCCTTAACCTTTGCTGAATGTAGTTGAGCCCTTTGAATCCCCCTGTTGCCAAGAAGTAATCTGCCAGATCAATCAGATTTTCCTGCAGCCGTTCCCGTGATTCTGCATGTATTTCGTCTTTGCCGAGAAGGTTGAAGATGATAGCGCAGTTGTGCATTTCCGTTGAGCTGTTCAAAACAAGCTGCAGCAGATTTTCTTTGTCTGCTTCGGGAAGGTTGAATTCTGCTTGTTCGTTGGTGATCCTGTCCAGGGTTAGCTGGTAGGAGTCGGGGGTGAACTTTCCTTTATCTTCTTCCTGAAACAGGGTGCGGAGATGATCTGCAGTGTTGTCATTTTCCTGGAAGTCGCCACTTGTGAGTCGACCTTTACGCTGGTGGTGGCTGTGAAGGTTACTGACCAGGTTGATCATGGTCGCAGAGATATTCAACTGATTATCGTTGAACTCTTTCAACGCCATCTCGATTAAAGAGGGTGGCATCGCCTGCAGGTCTTCCATGGAGACAGTGGGGTCTCTGTCTAATTGCTGAGTCGCAGTTGCAATAAACTGCTGCTTTAACTGCGGGGCCAGATTTCTGACCAAAGCGGCAAACTGTTCGCCCGACTTTTCGACTTTAGCTGTTTTTAGGTGGCGGATAAAATCGGATACGATCTGTTCGAAATCGTTACTTTCGCTGCCGTCACCGAGAGCAAAGTTACTGTTTAAGATCTCTGCAACCGCCGCCGGGTCTAACTCCCGTTGAGAGGCACCTGAATGCCCTTCCAATAATCGGGAAATGAAGTTTTCCCAGAGCTTCTCGTCCAACTCTTCTTTGCTAACATCCTGCTCGGTAATACGAAACACGCTGTAGTCGACAGGTGTTATCTCAAGGCAGGTAAAGTCCTGTTGCTTCAAAAGTTTTTCCAGCCCGCCTTCGGAGCTGACTTTCTGCTGGTCGAGGTTGATCAGTTCGGCAAAACGGAGGAGTTCGACTTTTTCTGGCTGAGAATGAAAATGAACGGCAGCGATGTCGAGTTTTGAGAGAACTTTGGCAAAGTCATTGATCCTTGGATTATTACGATCCAGCCATTGGTGATCAAAGAGCAATGTGCCTTTGGCTACGCCGAAAGCAAACTTTGGGTACTCTTTGAACAGTGGGGTTAGCAGAAGCCGAAGCTTGTCGTAAGCCGAATCAATGATTGGGTGTCCCGCCGGGTAGGTGTTTAGATGCCGCCGGGTGATATTCAGTTCGTGGATAAAACTTGCCAACAGGCGGGTCTGCTCTTCTTTCTTTTGAGTTGGCTCTAAAAGGCTGTCCACAAGAATATCCATTTCTCGTCAGTATTTTATTTGGAAAGGTTTAATTTATCATAGCTTATTGTTGACTGGCAACTTTGCCTTTATCCAGAGTGCTCAGCATCTGCAGAAAACTGTAGGTCAACTGTGGATGCAGCCGCGTGCCGGCGAGGTTCAGCATGATGTTGATGATTTCATTCTGCTGTAGTGAATCCTCGTAACTGCGCTTGGTGCGCATGGCGTCATAGGTGTCGGAGATCGCCGTCATGTGGGAGCAGAGGTTCATTTTCCACGGGCGGCCCGGTTGCGGATAACCTTTGCCATCAAAGCCCATGTGATGCTCATAAGCGGTAACGACGGCAAGGCGTGGCACGCCCGGAGTGCTCAGCAGGTATTCAGCGCCAAGGCGTGGGTGTTGCTGCATCTGTTGCCATTCCTCATCGGTCAGCTTGCCTTTTTTGCTGAGGATGCCGGGAGAGATGAACATCTTGCCGACATCGTGCAGCATGGCAGCGATACCAATCTCGTTGAGCTGCTGTCCCTTAATGCCGAGTTGCTGTGCCTGGGCCAGGTTGAGCAGGCAGATGTTGGTTGAATGCGTATAGGTGTACTCGTCCATTGAGCGTAATGGCGCGAGAGCGAGGAACGCATCACTGTGCTGGCTGAATGCGTTGATAAAACCGCTGACCAGTTCGCTGATCTCGCTGATGTCGACCTGCTGATGTTGTTGAACTGACTGGTACAGGTGCATCTGCCGATCGGCTTCCTTGTTGGCAATATCGCTCAGCAGCAGCTGGGTGGTTTGCTGGCGACTGCTCTGGGAGCGGTAACGCACCTCAATTTTACTGAAGTGGATGTGCTCGCTTTCGCTCAGGTCGACATCGGTGCTCTGGCGCTTGCTCAGCGTATTGATTAAACCGAGCAGCTCTTCGTTATAGATCCCCGGCTCAAATTGCAGAAAACCGATCTGTTGCTTGCCAAGTGCCGCAATGAACCTATGCACCGATATATTGTCGCTGACCGGTCTATTGTCGAAGATCAATTGGTTTTCAATGATCTTTAGTGTCACCGGGTTGTGCTGCTTCAAGAGAGTCTGAAGCTCGCCGAATGCCTGCCGGCAGAGGCGCGCGACCTGTGGGTGATCGAGCTGGTACATGGCTGCGTTTGCTGCGGCGGTTGTCAGCAGGCGGATGAAATTATGCAGATTGTCGTGGGAATCGGTCATGGGCTCGCCTCTGTCCGATTTAATTGATCGCTGGCCAGCGCGGCCAACTGACGGTCTTTGCCAGACGCGATACTGCGCAGCAGCATTTTTGCTTCGCGCAGACGGAAGTCGTTCAGACTCTTGACGATTTCTTGCTGCAACGGTTTCTGCTTACGGTTTCCGAGCAGTCCTCTTTTCTGCAGTAATTGTTTCATCAGCTCAAGACTATCGGGATGGCCGATGTGGGCAAGGCTTGTCAGTAATGGCTTTACCGTGCCCAGGCTACTTTCTGTTGTTTGCTGTAGCAGCTGATGGAGGCAGTCGAGAACGTCCCTGTCTTTACTGAATGCGGCCGCTTCAATCGCTGCTGCCAGCATGTCCGGATCTGTGTTGCGCAGTTCTTGCAGCAGAATTCTGTTCGCCGTTGCCGGGTTGCAGGTTAAAAGAACGCGGATCGCTTCCTGGCGAACTTTCGGGTGTGGGTGTGAGGTCAGTCGATTGACGGCTTTGAGTGCCTTCGGTTGCAGGTTTTTTTCGATGACAATCAGCAGATTGCGGATCAGGTACCAGCGTTCATCATCAAGGGATTGCAGCAACAGCTCTGTTGCATCGGTGCCAAGGGCTTCCAGAACCTGCATCCAGAAGCGGCGCTGCCGGTAATGTTTCGCCTGGGCCAGCTGTTCGATCACTATTTCGGTATAGCCGCTGCCGACGGTTGCGATGTAGTTGCAGATCGCGTCCTGTTTTTCCTCGCCCCAAAGCTCAATGCCGTCCAGCACTTCCTGCATAAAGGTCTGCTGGGTGTGGTTGGCCAGAACCTTTTCGCTTAACAGGTCGATTTGTGATCTGCCACTGTCCAGGTAGCGTGCCCAGTTATGGTAAATCTGCTGCAACATTGCAAAATTTCCGGTATCGAGAAAGTAGCGGGAGAGGTCGAGCAGGTTCTGTTGCAGGGCCTCTTCGTCGTCCAGCTCGATCGAATTATCCAGCAGCTCGAAGATAATGCCGCAGCACTGCTCTTCGCTTGAACTGATTTCAAAGTCGCGCAGCAGCTCTTCCCGATCTTCCTGCGGCAGAGCAAACTCACCGCTGTACCCAGCGTCAAGCATGCCGAGCAGCGCAGCCTGGTAACTGTCAGGGACATAGCTGTCGTGGGTTTCTTCACTGAACAGGGTGTCGAGGCGCGCACGCACCATGTTTTTATCGAGTGGGCGACTGTCAGTTGGTGTCGTGGTGCCGGATGTTTCGCTGTCCGTGTTTGTGATCATCTGGCTGATCAGGTCAACCAGGCGCGGCGAAAGGTTAAGCTGTTTCTGCAGGCGGGGATCGAAATTCCCCTGTAACTGTTCCGGCGACAGGTGGCGAACGAAGCGTTCGACAGCGGCAGTGTCGGCTTGCAGCTCACTTAATCCTTCTTCGATGAAATCGGCCTGCAGGCCTTGTGACAGGCTGCTGACCAGTTCACCGAGCATGTCGGCGCGATTTTTGTTGCGATTTTTTCTGTCTTTGCCGAGATAACCACTGACGAAAGACCGGATCGATTCCTGCGGCAGCTTTTCGCTGTTGCCCGAGATGCGTTCGTTCAGTAACCCGGCGATGGTTGCCGGGGCCAGGTGGTAGCCATCCTCTCCCAGGTCGAGGATATCGTCGAGCAGGCCGTGGAGGAAATCCTCCCACAGGTCGGGACTGAGTTCCGCTGCCGTGCTGCCCTCCTCTTCGCTGGCCTGGAACGCGCTGTAATCGATCGGGACCAGGGCAACTTTATCGATCCGCTGTTGCTCCAGCATCATCGGGTAACCGCCAAAATTTTCGATAGATTCACGGTCACTGCGCAGAAGTTGGCAGAAGCGGATGAACTGGTCCGTGGTCAGTCCGTCAGCGAAGCTGATAGAAGCGATGCCGAGGCTGGAAAAGAAAACGGCAAAAGAACGAAATGCCGGATCTTCTTTGTCGAGCCACTGATGCTCGAAAAAAAGGGCGTCGGGAGCAATGCCGATGGTGATGCTTTTGCGATTGCAGAGGAGGCGTTCGAGCCGGTTGAGGGTTTTGTTGCCAGCGGCGACCACTTGTGGGTGATCACTTGGGTAGAGGGTCAGGTTGCGGCGGGCGATATTCAGCTCGTGAAGAAACTCGGCCAGAATACGGCTGTCCGGGACCTGTATATTTTGGACGGTCGGCTTGGCAGTCAATTTTCGCTCACTTGATCATTTGGTGTTTCATTAGTCGTCTATATACGCCATATAAGTTTAGCTGAAAAGTCCTCTTTGTGTCATTTCTGTCCGTTTTTACTCGGCGCTGCCAGCTCGGCCCAACTTGCATTGTCTGGCCATTGGTGCTAGGGTTCACGACGTGAAAAATTATCATGCAAAGGTAACAAGCCATATATGAGTCCCCGCGAGCGTTTTGACGTTGGCGATGCGACGCTGGCCGCACAGCTTTTCGGTCAGCAGAACAAGCATCTGAAACTGATCGAAAAAAAGCTGGGTGTCCGTTTGGGCAGCAAGGGGACCGTCATCACCCTCAGTGGTGAGCAGGCGCAGGTTCAGGTCGGCTATCGATTGCTGGAGGAACTCTGTGCCTTGTTGCGTGACGGTATGCCGCTCTATCCCACCGACGTTGATTACGCTATCCGCATCCTTTCGACCGATTCCACCACCAATCTGAAGGATATCTTTTTCGATACCGTTTTTGTCTCCGCGCGCAAGAAGATTATTGCGCCCAAAAGCCTGGCGCAGAAGACATATATCGATAACATCCGGCAGAATCATGTGGTCTTTGGTATCGGTCCGGCCGGAACCGGGAAGACCTACCTGGCGATGGCAATGGGGGTGGCTGCGTTGATGCGCAAAGAAGTGAGCCGCATCATGCTGGTGCGCCCGGCGGTGGAAGCGGGCGAAAAACTCGGTTTTCTGCCGGGCGATCTGGCCGAAAAAGTCAATCCTTACCTGCGGCCGCTGTACGATGCCCTTTACGATATGGTCGATCTCGACAAGGCGAAAGAGCTGGTCGAGACTGGTGTTGTCGAGGTTGCCCCGCTGGCATTTATGCGTGGTCGCACGCTCAACGATGCCTTCGTTATTCTGGACGAAGCCCAGAATACTACCGCTGAACAAATGAAAATGTTCCTTACTCGCCTCGGTTTCGGTAGCCGGGCGGTGATTACCGGCGACATCACCCAGGTCGATCTGCCACGCGATACCCACTCCGGGTTGTTGCACGCGATCGATGTACTGGAGAATGTGCCGGGGATTGCGTTTAATCATTTTTCCGATCTGGATGTTGTACGCCATCCGATTGTGCAGGCGATTGTACAGGCCTATCAAGTCGCCGATCGCAAAGTTCTCAGCTCGACCAAGCGTCGACTGAACGGGTGACGACAGAGGATTTATGACCAAGGAAGAACAGGAAAAAGCGCGCCGCGGGCGCGAAGCCATTTTCGGTGATGGGGTGCAGGGGCTGCGGAACAGGCGCAAAACCAACTTTGGTGTCTGGCTGCTGTTCGCGCTGGCTTTCCTGTTAACCCTGATTATCGTTCCCAAGGGGGGATTGATCCCCGAATACCACGACCCGGGCGAGATCGCTTCGCGCGATATCAAGTCTCCACGTGATCTGCTGGTGGAGGATAAACCGCTGACAAGGGCCAAGCAGGATGAAGCCTGGGCCGCGGTCCCACCTGTTTATGATTACCAGACCACGGCTGGTCGCCAGGCGGTGGAGCGAATTCGCAGTGGCTTGCAGCTGCTGCTGGAGCTGCGCAACGTGGAGAACCCGCCGGCGCAGAATGAATTTTTGCCGCAGCTGGAATCTGATTTCGGCGTCCCATTGACTGAAACCGAGTTCAGTGCCCTGATCGATCTTCCCCTCGATCCGCAGATTCCCCATCAGGCCAGCGAGCTGCTTGCCCAAGTTTTCGAGCGACCGATCGTTGCCAACCTGCAGGTGTTTGAAGCGGATCGGCGCAAAACCATTCTGGTTCGTGATGTCACCACTGGCGAAGAGCTTCCGGGCGGTGTTTTGGAACGGACCTTCGGCTTGAATGAAGCTCTGGAGCAGGCGAAGGCGCTACTCGGTGAGATGGCCGGGCTGTCACCGGTGCAGCATCAGACATTGCTTAAATTGGTGCAGCAGCAACTCCGACCGAGCCTGGTGTTCAACGAAGAGGAGACCAGCCGACTGCGGCAGCAGGCGCGGGACGAGGTGAAACCGGTCCTGTTCCAAGTGAAAAAGGGTGAGATGATCGTCCGCGAAGGCGAGCGGGTGAGCGCGGACCAGATCCTCAAACTGCGTGCCATTCGTGAATCGGGGCGGGATAACCGCAGCCTGCCGACCGCGTTCGGCCTGCTGTCCTGTACCGTGCTGCTGATTTATATCGGCTATTTCTACGCCCACAGCAATATCCGTAAGTTCCGGCCCGATTCGCGCGACCTGTTATTTCTGGCGATGGTCATGCTGGCCTTGTTTATGCTGATCAAGATTTCGATCTTTATCGCTACGGCCCTCGGCAATACCTTTGCCTATATTGATTCCAGCGCCTATTTCTATGCCATTCCTTTTGCCCTCGGTGCCATGCTGGTGCGGATTGTCCTCAATGCCGAGACGGCGCTGCTGTTCTCGATCTGTACCTCGATTCTGGTTGGGGTGCTGTTCGGCAACAGCCTGCCTATGGCGTTACTGGCTTTGGTCAGCAGCCTGGTTGGTGCACATGGTGTCCGGCATTGCCAGGAACGTTCGAGCATCTATCGTGCCGGCATGTGGGTCGGTCTGGCCAATGCGGCATTGTTGATCGGTATTCACTTCCTGGCTGGGCGAGGTTTCGAGCTGTTGCTGGCCTGGAAAGTTTGTTTTGGTTTGTTCGGCGGTCTGCTCAGCACCGTTTTCGTCACCGGTACCATTCCGCTGGTCGAGGCGATGTTCAAGTATACGACCGATATCAAGCTGCTCGAACTGGCGAACATGAACTCGCCGGTGTTGCGCCAGTTGATGGTCGAAGCACCGGGCACTTACCATCATTCGATTCTGGTCGGCAACCTGGTAGAGGCTGCGGCCGAGTCGATTCACGCTAATCCTCTGTTGGCGCGGGTTGCAGCTTATTACCACGATATCGGCAAGATCAAAAAACCGCTCTATTTTATCGAGAACGGTGGCCGGCAGCGTAATAAGCACGACAAGCTGGCGCCATCGATGAGCGCATTGATCCTGATGTCCCACCTGAAGGACGGGGTCGAACTGGCAAAGGAGCACAAGCTTGGGCCGGAGCTGATCGACATCATCCAGCAGCACCATGGCACTTCGCTGATCAAGTTTTTTTACGACCGGGCAAAAACCCAGACCGATGCCGATATGCCGCAGCCGGATGAACGGGACTACCGCTATCCCGGCCCCAAACCGCAAACCCGGGAAGCGGCGCTGATTATGCTGGCTGATGCCATCGAGGCAGCCAGCCGTACTTTGCAGGACCCGACGCCGGCGCGGATTCAGGGGATGGTGCAGAAGCTGATCAACAACATCTTCATCGACGGTCAGCTGGATGAGTGCGAGCTGACACTGAAAGACCTGCACTTGATCGCCAAGAGCTTCAACCGGGTGCTGGCGGGTTCTTTCCACCACCGGGTCGATTATCCTGAACCGGTACATATCGTGCGCGAAAAGGCGGAAGTGAAGGAAGACCCCGAGAAGAATGGCAAAGCTGAAAAGGAAGAGAAGCCTGTTGTCGAAGAGAAGGTGAAAGAGAAGCATGAGGATACAGATCGAGAACCGGCAGGGGAAGCAAAAGATCCTGAAGCGGCCGCTGCGGAAGATAGCCCGGAAGATCTTAAGCGTCTCGGGATTTCCTGAGGCCGAGTTGTCGATCCTGATCCTCGACAACGACGGTATTCAGGAAATCAACCGCGACTACCTAGAACGGGATCGACCCACAAACGTGATCTCATTCGCCATGCAGGAGGGCGAGGGGAGTGGTTTGCAGCCGTTGTTGCTGGGGGACGTGGTAATCTCCGCTGAGCGTGCTGCCAGTGATGCTGCCGACGCAGGTGTTCCTTTCGAACATGAACTCAGTTTTCTCCTGCTGCATGGAATTCTGCACCTGCTTGGCTATGATCATGAGCGGGGCAGCGAGGAGGAAGCAGAGGAGATGGAAGCGCGCGAGCGGGAAGTCTTCGCCCTGCTGAAAAACGAATTTTTATCTGCAAATGGCTATTTAGTGCAATAGGATGGATCATCGTGGAAAGTGACAATTCGCAGGAACATTTAGGCTGGTCGTCGAAATTGAAGCGCCTGTTTCGTGGCCGTCCGGAAGCGAGTTCGGAAGAAGAACTGCAGAATCTGATTGATGCTTCCGAGCAGAGGGGGATTATTGACGAAGATGAGGGGGATATGCTCCAGTCGATTCTGGAGCTGGATGAAACCATTGTCCGTGAGGTGATGGTGCCACGCACCGACATGGTCTGTGTCGATGCCGATGAGCCGTTCCACAAAGTCCTCGATGCCGTTCTTAAATCCGGCCATTCCCGGATTCCAATCTATAAAGAGAACAATGACAACATCATCGGCCTGGTTTATGCCAAGGACCTGCTACGTTACTGGGGGCAGCCGATCGATGAGATCAACCTGGAAGAGGTCTTGCGCCAGCCGTTTCTGGTGCCGGAATCAAAGCTGGTCAGTGATCTTTTGCAGGAATTTCGTAAAACTCAGGTTCATATCGCTATCGTCATCGATGAATATGGCGGCACTTCGGGGCTGGTGACGATCGAGGACTTGATCGAAGAGATTGTTGGCGACATTCAGGATGAGTACGATCTCGAGGACGAGTGGCTGATTGAAGAGGAGGGTGGCACCGTCCTCGTCGATGGGCGGCTCAATATTGAAGAGTTCGAAGAGCATTTCGAAATCGAGGTCGAGCGGGAAAAGTTCGATACCGTCGGTGGTTATTTGGTCGAACACCTTGGACGGGTGCCTGCTGTCGGTGAGCATCTTGTTATCGATTCTCTGGAGTTTCAGGTGGAGGCCGGTGACCAAAGGGCGATCAGGCAAATTCGGGTTCTACCGCTGGATAAAGAAGAGGTGGATGAGTTGTGAACCGTTTGCCCGGGTTCGACAGGACCTTGATTTTTTCAGCCGCTTCCGGCCTTCTGCTGGCAGCGGCTTTTCCACGTCCGGATTTCTATCCATTGGCATGGATCGGCTTGATCCCGCTGCTTCTTGTCATGCGCAAGCGGCCTTTCGCTTCCGGTTTCGCCTGTGGCTTCAGTTTCTTTGCCAGCGTACTTTATTGGTTGAACCTGGTGATGACCACTTACGGCGGTCTGAACTGGATTTTCGCCCTGCTCGCCTACCTGTTCCTGATAGTTTACCTGGCGCTCTATTTTGGTGCTGCCAGCTGGCTGTCCTGTTCGCTGGAAAAACATTTTAAAATACCGGTGCTGTTGAGCATGCCGGTTGCCTGGGTGGCACTGGAATATCTGCGCGGCATGCTTCTGACGGGTTTTCCCTGGGCGCTGCTCGGTTATTCCCAGCACGATTTTTCTGCAGCGATTCAGAGTGCCGATGTGACCGGGGTGTTCGGTGTCAGCCTGCTGCTGGTGGCGTTCAATTGTGCGCTGGCATGGATCATCCGGCAACCACGCAACCGTTGTGCCTGGCTGGGGCTGGCCGGAACTCTGGCGATGACAGTGACCCACTGCGGCTACGGTGTCTGGCGGCAAGGCCAACCGCTTGATCTGAGACTGGATCAATTACAGGTTGCACTGGTCCAGGGGAATATTGATCAAGCGATCAAATGGGATCCTGCCTATCGGCAAGCAACACTCGATAAGTATCTCAAGCTTTCACAAGAGGCCGGAGCAGGGAATCTCGATCTGCTGATCTGGCCGGAAGCAGCGACACCGTTTTTTCTGCAGGAAAAAACTCCGCAGGGCGAACAGGTTCGGCAGGTTCCGCAAGGTTTGCAGACGAATCTGCTGGTCGGAAGCCCGGCTTATGAAAAGTTGGCTGATAAAAACTACCGCTATTACAATCGGGCTTATCTGCTTTCTCCTGCAGGGGAAGATGCTGGATATTCAGATAAAATCCATCTGGTGCCTTTCGGTGAATATGTACCTTTGGGACGGTTGCTGACATTTATCAATAAGCTGGTTGTGGGTGTCGGTGATTTCGCCCCGGGAACTGTCAACCCGTTATCGCTGAATGGGCATCAGCTTGGAGTGCTGATCTGCTATGAAGTGATTTTTCCTGAACTGGCACGTGATTATGTGCGACAGGGTAGTGATCTGTTGGTCAACCTGACCAACGATGCCTGGTTCGGCCGCTCGTCAGCGCCCTATCAGCACTTGGCAATGGCGCGTTTCCGTGCAATTGAGAACCGTATCTGGCTGGCGCGTTCTGCAAATACCGGGATTTCCGGTTTCATTGCTCCTTCTGGAAAGGTGACGGCAGCGAGCCCGCTTTTTAAAGAGCTGGTGGTTTCAGGTCGAGTCGGTTTGGGGAGTCAGCAGACTTTTTATACCCGGTTTGGGCCGGTGATGGCGCAGGGGTGTTTGGCTATGACTTTTCTCGCTTGTGCCGGGTTGGTTTGGAGGATTCGGCGGGAATTGTAGCTTTCCTGTAGACAAAAACCGGCTTTGCGTCCCGTCAGCCACTTTTGGCTTATCGATTTTCTAATCTTCAAAGAAAATTCTATTGGTTTTCTTTAACGCTTCTGTTCTTTCCGCTATACTTTAACGCTCAACTCGTTGGAGCTAAAAAGATGCGGATCATTTTACCAGCACGCGTATCTCCTCTGCTGTTCTGCTTGGCTGCGGTATTGTTGTTGCCGCTTTTTGCCTGGGCGGTGCCGGTTGGCTCTCCCTCCATGGCGTGGGGCGAGATGGGGATGGGCGTGTTCGGCGGTCTGGCGCTGTTCCTGCTCGGCATGGAGCAGATGACCGATGCATTGAAGGCTGCAGCCGGGGCACGGATGCAGAAGATTCTCGGTCATTTAACAGCCAACCGTTTCAAGGGCGCTTTCGTTGGGGCGATGGTGACAGCGGTAATTCAGTCGTCATCGGTGACAACGGTGCTGCTGGTCGGTTTTGTCAGCGCGGGGCTGATGACTTTGAGTCAGTCGGTGGGTGTCATTATGGGTGCCAACATCGGCTCCACCATCACCGCGCAGATTGTTGCCTTTAAGGTAACCAAGCTTGCGCTCGGGTTCATCGCTGTCGGTTTTACCCTGCTGTTTCTTGCCCGGCAGGACAAGTTTAAGCAATATGGTGGTGTTCTGCTCGGTCTGGGGCTGGTGTTCTTCGGCATGAACGTCATGAGTGAGTCGATGTATTCGCTGCGCAGCTACCAGCCTTTTCTCGACTTGATGGTGCGGATGGAGACTCCGTTGCTGGGAATCCTTGTTGGTTGCCTGTTCACAGCGCTGGTGCAGTCTTCGGCGGCGACTACGGGGATTGTTATTGTCATGGCCAGCCAGGGATTTGTTACTCTGCCGGCCGGGATTGCAATGGCCCTCGGCGCAAATATCGGTACCTGTTTTACTGCCTGTCTGGCGTCCCTCGGTAAGCCCCGACCAGCACTGAGGGCTGCAGCAGTTCATGTTGTCTTTAATGTGCTCGGTGTGTTGATCTGGGTGGCTTTTATCGATCAGTTGGCGGAATGGACGCGGTCGATTTCTCCAGCTTGGGAGCATTTTAACGGCGTAGCACGGTTGGCAGCGGAAACGCCGCGACAAATTGCCAACGCCAATACCTTGTTCAACGTCGCCAATACTTTGTTGTTTATCGGCTTTACTCCTTGGTTGGCAAAATTGGTTACCTGGGCTTTGCCGGACAAGGAATGCTTGGATGAACGAGTGATCATCAAGCCGAAGTTTCTTGATGACGATCTGCTCGATACCCCGTCGATGGCGCTTAGTTTGGTGCGGATGGAGATCGGGCATCTCGGTCGCCAGGTGCAGTTGATGCTGGTGCAGTCGCGACTCGGGCTGGAGGAGCGAAACGAGCAGATATTTGCCGAGGTGGAAAAGGCAGATGATGCGGCGGATATTCTGCACAGCGAGATCGTCGCCTATCTGAGCCGTGTCGGTAAGCGGGAGTTGAGCAAGGAGCAGGCTGAGGAGTTTTACCAGTTAAGCCAGATTGCGGATAATCTTGAGAGCATCGGTGATGTGCTGGAGTCCGACTTGAGTGTGCTTGGACGTAAAATGATTAAGCAGCAGATGCAGCCAAGCGAAACTATGCTGATGATTCTGTCGACATTGCATGAATGGATCTATCGTGCTCTGGAAGCTGCAGTGAAGGCGGCCGTTGAGAAAGATCAGGTGGCGGCACAGGAAGTTGTCGCTATGCGTTCGGAAATTAACCAGCAGATAGAGGCCGCACTGCAAAGGCAAGTCAGCAGCCTGGCGCAGAGCAGCGCGGAACGATTGGCCACCCTGCAGATGGAATTTGAACTGATCGATAAATTGAAGCGGATTTATACCCTGACAAAACGGATTTCCCGGATTGTCCTGCCGAAAGATGTTTAATGCAGGATGGAGTTGACAGGATATTGGCTTCACGGCAGTATCCTGTCGGTTTTTGTTTTTTGTACGAAGGATTTGCACTATGAAACAGATGGAAAAAGCAACCGCGATTGTCCCGGCCCGTTACGCCTCGACCCGGTTTCCCGGTAAACCGCTGGCGCTGATCAAGGGTGTGCCGATGATTCAGCATGTCTGCCATCAGGTCTCCAAGGCATCAACCGTCGACAGGGTGATTGTTGCCACCGATGACCAGCGGATTTTCGATGTGGTCAAGGATTTCGGCGGTGATGTCATGATGACCCGCGGTGACCATCCGACCGGCACTGATCGGCTGGCCGAGGTTGCAGAGAGGATCGAGGCTGACCTGATCGTTAACGTGCAGGGAGATGAGCCGCTGATCAACCCGAAGATGATTGATCAGGCGGTGCAGCCGATGCTCGATAACCCGAAAATCAAGATGGGTACCTTGGCCGGGCGGATTGATGAAATCGATGATTTCTACAGTCCGAACGTGGTCAAGGTGGTCAAGGATAGTGACAACCTGGCGCTCTACTTTTCCCGTGCGCCGATCCCCTGGCCGCGTGACTTGTCACGCGATGAACTGGCGCAAAGTCTAGATAAAGTGACCCTTTATCGGCACATCGGTCTTTATGTTTACCGCCGCGACTTTCTTTTGGCCTATCCGCAGATGAACAAAACGCCGCTGGAGGCGCTGGAGAATCTGGAGCAGTTGCGGGCGCTGGAGGCTGGTGTGCGGTTGTATGTTGCGGAGACCGAGTATTCCTGCCACGGGGTCGATACTCCGGAGGATCTGGAGCGCGTTTCCCGCCTGATGTCGGAAGAAAACTATCGCTAAATCAGTGCTTTGAAAAGTATCTCTCGAGGTGGAGAGTTTTTTGCAGGATCGGGGGTTTCCTTCGGTCCTGTTTCTGTGTAGAATCAGCCTTTCGGCCTGCCCCGGACGGGCAGCTCAGACATCAAATTTAAGGAGCAGGATTGACGATGAAGACGAAGTTTCTCTTTGTCACCGGCGGGGTTGTTTCCTCCCTCGGTAAAGGTTTAGCCGCAGCATCGATTGGGGCATTGATGGAGGCCCGTGGACTGAAAGTTTCGATGCAGAAGATGGACCCCTATATCAACGTCGATCCCGGGACTATGAGTCCGTTCCAGCACGGCGAAGTTTTTGTTACCGATGACGGTGCAGAAACTGATCTCGACCTTGGTCACTACGAGCGTTATACCCGCGCCAAGTTGTCGAAAAAGTCGAACTTTACCACCGGTCAGGTCTACGATTCGGTTATCCGTAAAGAGCGTCGTGGCGATTATCTCGGCGGCACCGTCCAGGTCATCCCGCACATTACCAACGAAATCAAGCATAAGATTCTCGAAAACGCCAAGGGGGTCGACATCGCCATTGTGGAAGTCGGCGGCACCGTTGGTGATATCGAATCGCTGCCGTTTCTGGAAGCGATCCGCCAGTTTCGTGCCGATCGTGGCCGTGAAAACGTCCTCTATATTCACTTGACCCTGGTGCCCTATATTCCCACCGCCGGCGAGCTGAAAACCAAGCCGACCCAGCACAGCGTCAAGGATCTGCGCGAGATCGGCATCCAGCCCGATATCCTGCTTTGCCGTTGCGACCGTGAAATTCCCCGCGATATGAAGGGGAAAATCGCGCTGTTTTGTAATGTGCCGGAGGACGCAGTTATTACCGCACGCGACGTGCCGACCATTTACGAGGTTCCGAAAGCCTTCCATGACCAGGGGCTTGACGAGCGGATCGTCGATTATCTGAATATCTGGACCAAGGCCCCCGACCTCTCGGAGTGGGAGCGGATCGTCGGCCGGGTGAAGGAACCAGCCAGCGAAACGACCATCGCTATTGTCGGTAAGTATGTTGGCTTGACCGAAAGCTATAAATCCCTTGCCGAGGCATTGACCCACGGTGGTATAGCCAGCAACTGTCGTGTCAATCTGAAATATGTTGATTCCGAAGCGCTTGAGCGGCATGGAATCAACGGCTCTTTTGACGATGTAGACGGTATCCTGGTGCCGGGCGGTTTCGGCGAGCGGGGTAGCGAAGGCAAGATCGCTGCGATCCGTTACGCCCGTGAAAACAAGCTGCCATTTTTCGGCATCTGCCTCGGCATGCAGATGGCGGTTGTCGAATTTGCCCGGTACGCCTGCAGTATCGAGGACGCCCACTCTTCCGAATTTCAGGAAGACGCCAAGAACGCGGTCATCCACATCATGGAAGAGCAGAAAAAAATCAAGGGCAAGGGGGGGACCATGCGTCTCGGTGCCTATCCGTGCGATCTGGCAGAAGGAACTCTGGCTCGGAGGATTTACGGCACCGATCATCTGACGGAGCGGCATCGCCACCGTTTTGAGTTCAACAACGATTACCGCGCCAAATTGCAGGAGTGTGGACTGGTCCTGTCCGGTATCAATCCGGAGTCGGACCTGGTCGAGATCGTCGAGTTGGAAGATCACCCCTGGTTCCTCGGTTGCCAGTTCCACCCGGAGTTCAAGTCTCGGCCGATGGAACCGCACCCGTTGTTTGAATCGTTTGTCGGTGCCTGTTTAAAGAAACGTCAAGGATAGATGATGAAACAAGTTGATCTCGGTTCGGTCAGTTTTGGTGGATCTAAACCCCTGACACTGATTTCCGGGCCCTGTGCCATCGAAAATGAAGATATGACCCTGCGGATTGCAGAAGGGTTGAAAAAGATCACCACTGAGGTCGGCTGCCAACTGGTTTTCAAGGCCTCTTACGACAAGGCGAACCGCACCTCCGTAACCTCGTTCCGCGGTCCCGGTATGGACGAAGGCTTGCGTATTCTGCAGCGGGTCAAGGATGAATTCGAGTTACCGGTGATCTCCGATGTGCACGATGTGACTCAGATTGCAGCGGCAGCTGAAGTCCTCGATATTATCCAGATTCCGGCTTTTCTCAGCCGCCAGACCGACCTGTTGGTCGCTGTCGGTGAAAGCGGCAAAGTGGTCAACGTGAAAAAAGGCCAGTTTCTTGCGCCATGGGACATGAAACACGGGATCAACAAGATTACCTCGACCGGTAACGAAAAAATTCTGCTGACCGAGCGGGGAGCTTCTTTCGGCTACAACAACCTTGTGACCGATATGCGTTCACTGGTGATCATGCGTGAGATGGGTTACCCGGTTGTTTTCGATGCCACTCACTCGGTACAGCTGCCGGGCGGAGCCGGAGGTTCTTCCGGTGGCCAGCGGCAGTATGTCGGTGCTCTGTCGCGCGCTGCGGCAGCGACCGGAATCGATGGCCTGTTCTGGGAAGTGCACGAAGATCCGGACAATGCGTTGTGTGACGGCCCGAACTCGCTACCCCTTGCCCAGGTCAAGGGAATGTTGCAGCAGGTGCTGGCGATTGATGCCATTTTCAAACAGGACAGTGAGGCGTAAAAGTGCTGATCGAAACCGCAAAAAAGGTGCTGCAGATCGAAGCAGATGCTGTGCTGGCGCTGCAGTCGCGACTGGACGGCGATTTCACCCAGGCTGTTGAGATGATCCTTGCCTGCCAGGGGAAAGTGGTCGTCACCGGTATGGGCAAGTCGGGACTGATCTGCCAGAAGATTGCTGCAACGATGGCTTCGACCGGAACGCCGACTTTTTTCCTCCATCCGGCGGAAGGTATTCACGGCGACCTCGGTATGCTGGCCAAAGGTGATGTGGTGATCGCCATCTCCAACTCGGGTGAAACCGAGGAGGTCTGCCGCATTCTCCCTGTTATCAAGCGGATGGGCCTGCCGTTGGTCGCGATGTCGGGTAACCCGAACAGCACGCTGGCGATTGCCGGCGATGTCCACCTCGACATCAGCGTTGCAGAAGAGGCTTGCCCGCTCGGCCTGGCGCCAACAGCCAGTACAACTGCAACTCTGGCGATGGGAGATGCCTTGGCAGTTGCGTTGCTTGAACAGCGTGGTTTTAAGGAAGAAGATTTCGCTCTTTTTCATCCGGGTGGCGCTCTCGGCAAAAAGCTGCTGCTGCGAGTTGAAGACCTGATGCACGTAGACAACCAAATTCCGCTGGTTGCGCCGGAGATGTTGCTGCGCGATGCCCTGTTTGAAATTACCAGCAAGCAGTTGGGAATCACCGGGATTGTCGCGGCCGATGGTCAACTTCTCGGTGTTTTTACCGATGGTGACCTGCGGCGGATTATGGAAAAAGGGCTGGATAGTTTGCAGTTGCCGATTTCCGAGGTAATGACCACTTCACCGAAGCGGATTCTGCGGCGAAACCTGGCCGCAAAGGCACTGCAGATTATGGAAAAACATTCGATCACATCGTTATTCGTTTTCGATGATGACGAGAGTCAGGTTCCGGTCGGTATTGTGCACCTGCATGACCTGCTGAAAGCGGGAGTGGTGTGATGGATGAAAAACTGGCGAAGATCAAGCTTCTTCTGCTTGATGTCGACGGCATTATGACTGATGGCCGCATTATTTACGACAATCAGGGGAATGAGTTAAAGGCATTTGATGTTAAGGACGGGCACGGCCTGAAGATGATTCAGCGCGCCGGCATCAAGATCGGCATCATCACCGGACGCGAGTCGGGGGTGGTTGCGCGACGCGCGGCAGAATTGGGAATCGACATCCTTTATCAGAAGGCACTGACCAAGCTCGATCCCTATAAGGAGATTCTGGGTGCGGAAGGGTTGACCGATGAACAGGTCGCTTACATGGGCGATGATGTCGTTGATCTGCCGATTCTGCGCCGGGTCGGTTTCAGTGCAACCGTTGCCGATGCTGTACCGGACGTTCTTCCGCTGGTTGATTATGTGGCCACTCGTCCCGGCGGGCGTGGTGCTGTCCGTGAAGTATGCGATATGTTGCTGCGGGCGAGCGGTCAGTGGGAAGAGCTGACCGAACGTTATTTCAAGGCTTAGTGTAAGTATTAGCAAATATTTACAATTCTGCGCGTCGATGATATAAATCTGGAAAAGGTGGACCTTAGCCAATGATGAATTTGCGCCGTGTGCTGGCATGTTTGATTCTGCTTGCCGTGCTGGTGCTGGCAATAGTTATCTGGCGCCATGGACGATCTCTTGATCCGGTGGAAGTGCTGGAGGCGTTGCCGGAGCAGGTTGATCTTTCACTGGAAAAGCTTCACTACACGCAAAACGAAGAGGGGCGCCGTAGCTGGACTCTGGATGCGGAAAGAGCCGAATATCAGCGTGACACTGGCCTGGCTGAGCTGGGCGATCTCAGCTTGACTCTCTACGAAAGCGGTCGTTTTGGCGATGTCAGCATGACCGCCGAGCACGGTACATTGCAGCAGGAGCAACGATTGGTCGAAGCCTGGGGCAACGTGGTTGTCACGACGGCCACTGGTGAACGCTTGACGACCGAGCGACTGATTTATGATGGCGGCAAAAAGCTGCTGACGACTGACGAACCGGTGACGATCACCAACCGTCGCATGGAATTGAAAGGGACCGGCTTACAGGGAAACCTGGAGCAGGGTCGGATGCTGTTGAAAAAAGATATCTGGATGCTTTTGCTGCCTGAAGAAAGGAAAGCCGAAAGCGATGAATAAACTGTCCCTGTTTATCTGCTGCAGCTTGCTGCTATGGCTGTCCGGTTTTTCTTTTGCGGCAGAATTGCCGAAACCTTCGAGTTTGCCGATTGAAGTGACGGCAAATCAGCTTGAAGCTGATCAACAGAAGCGCCAGGCGATCTTTACTGGCGACGTTGTGGCCAAGCAGGGAGACGTTACCCTCTATGGTGACAAGATGGTTGTCTATCAACTGGATGGCCAGGAGCAGGTCGATCGGCTTGAGGTTTTCGGTCATGTGCGGGTCGTGCAACTGGATCGTACTGCGACAGCGGAACGAGCTGTTTATCGTCAAGTTGCAGAGACGTTGACCCTTTATGGAAATGCCGAGGTGCATCAGGGGCAGAACCGGGTCGCCGGTGATGAAATAATTGTCTACCTGCGGGAAAATCGTAGCCTGGTGAAAAGCGGAGACAGCGGTCGGGTCAAAGCGATCCTTTTCCCGCAACAGAAACAGGAGCAGCAGTGAGCCGAACTCTGCGGGCAGAAGGGCTGCGCAAAACTTATGCAGGGCGTGAGGTTGTTTCCGGTGTCGATCTGCATGTCGAGTCGGGGCAGGTAATTGGCCTGCTCGGTCCGAACGGTGCGGGAAAGACCACCAGTTTTTACATGGTTGTTGGTTTAGCGAGCCCGGATCACGGGGCCGTCTTTCTTGATGACCAGGAAATTACCGGTCTGCCGATGTACCAGAGAGCACGTTCCGGGATTTCCTATCTGCCGCAGGAAGCTTCGGTTTTTCGCAAATTGACAGTGGCGGAGAATCTGCTGGCAATTCTGGAAACTCTTGATCTGTCTGTGGCACAGCAGCAGGAGCGGCTGGAAGAACTGCTCAGTGATCTGAATATCGGTCACATCCGTGACTCAAAAGGCTATGCCCTGTCGGGCGGTGAACGCCGCAGGGTCGAAATAGCCCGTTCGCTGGTGCTGGAGCCGGCATTCCTGCTACTGGATGAGCCATTCGCAGGGATCGATCCGATTGCTGTTATCGATATCCAGTCGATCGTTGAAGAGTTGAAGCAGCGAGGCATCGGCATTCTGATTTCGGATCATAACGTGCGCGAGACTCTCGGTGTTTGCGACCAGGCGTATATTTTGAACCAGGGCAAGGTGCTCGAGTATGGAACCCCTGAGCAGATCGCCCAGAGCAGTGTGGCCCGGGAAATTTATCTGGGTGATAAATTTAAACTCTAGGTATCGCTGACAAAGAGAGCTTTTTGCTAACGACAATGGTAGAGTAGCGGAAATAACGCTTTTCAGCTTTTACGATAGAAGGATATATGGCGCTCGATCTTCGATTACAGGTTAAATTGAGTCAACAGCTGGTGATGACGCCCCAGCTGCAGCAAGCGATCAAGTTGTTGCAGCTTTCGCGGGTAGAACTTGCTGACGTCGTGACTGAAGAGTTGGCGGAAAACCCGCTGCTGGAAGAAGGTGTTGATCCAAAAGAAGAGCGTGACGAACTTTCCACCGAGTTGGAAAAAGAGCCGGTTTCCGATGTTGAAGTTTCCCCGGAGCAAGAGGTTAAGGCCGAAAACGAGGGAATGGAAGACATCGACTGGCAGACCTATCTTGAAGGGTACAGCCTCAATAGCAGCAGCCCGCGTGACAGTTACGAAGATCAGGAAGAACGCCCCTCTTACGAGAGCCTGCTGACGAAAAAAAGCAGTTTGGTTGACCATCTGATGTGGCAACTGGGCCTGTCGAAAGTTGGTCAGGATGAGCGTTTGGCTGCGGCTGAAATTATTGGCAATCTGGATGATGTCGGCTATCTGCATGCTTCGATCGAGGAGCTGGTCGAAACTTCCGGGCGGAGCGTTGAAGTTGTCGAGCAGGCGTTGCAACGGGTGCGCATGTTTGATCCGGCTGGTGTTGCTGCACGTAACCTGCAGGATTGTTTGCTGCTTCAGTTGGAGCGGATGGAGTTGGGCGATTCCCTGGCTGCAGTTATTCTACGTGACTACATCTCCGAGCTGGAAGGCCGCAAATACCAGGTTATTGCCAAATCATTGAAAACTCCTCTGGATGAGGTGCTGGAAGCAGCCAAGCTGATCTCGGAACTCGATCCGCGCCCCGGCCTGCAATACAATGAAGAGGATATCCACTATATCGTCCCCGATATCTACGTAAAGAAAGTCGGCGATGAATATGTCGTCACTCAGAACGACGAGGGACTGCCGAATCTGCGGATCAACTCTCTCTATCGCAGCGCTTTGACCAACAGTGATTCGGTCGACAAAAAAGCGAATGAGTATATCCAGGACAAAATGCGCAGCGCCGTCTGGCTGATCAAGAGCATCCACCAGCGTCAGCGCACGATTTATAAAGTCACCAAGAGTATCGTCAAATTCCAGCGCGCGTTTTTCGATCATGGTATCGAGCACTTGAAACCACTGGTCCTGCGCGACGTGGCGGAAGATATCGAAATGCATGAATCGACTGTCAGTCGGGTGACAACCAACAAGTATGTTCAGACACCGCAAGGGTTGTTTGAACTGAAATTTTTCTTTAATAGCGGCATTAACACAGCTGATGGTGATTCTGTCGCTTCAGAAAGTGTCAAGAGCCGGATTAAGGAGATTATTGCTGGGGAAGATCAGAAAAAACCGTACTCTGACCAGAAGATTGTGACTCTGCTGAAGGAGCAGGATATCAACATTGCTCGGCGGACGGTCACCAAGTACCGCGAAATGCTGGGCCTCGGTTCGTCGACCGAACGCAAAAGATTGTTTTAACTCGCAGTTTTCTGTTCGATTCTGCGTTATACTTAAATGACCTACACCCGGGTTTTGACAACCCGTTTCTCGAAGGAGGAGAATATATGCAAATTGCCGTTACCTTCCGTCACATGGAAAGCAGTGAAGCTGTACGTACTTACGTGGAAGAGAAACTGGCCAAGGTGAAGAAGTATATTGACGAGCCGATCGATGCCCAGGTCGTGCTGTCGGTGCAGAAGAAGATTAATCATAAAGCGGAAGTGACCATGGTCGCTAAAGGGCTGACCATGAAAAGCGCTGAAGAAAAAGATGATATGTACGCCGCCATCGACCTGATGGTTGACAAGATTGAGCGGCAGCTGAAGCGTTACAAGGAAAAACTGAAGCGCCACAAAGGCTCTACCGGGACCCAGCGCAAGGTGGAAAAAGCTGTCATTGCTGCACCGAGTGTTGATGAGGGCCATGAGAACCCGGAAATAATTCGCAGCCATTCTTTCTTTGTCAAACCGATGTCGGTGGAAGAGGCAGTGATGCAAATGGACCTGCTGGATAAGGACTTCCTGGTGTTCACCGATGATCGTTCCGAAGAGATGAACGTCGTTTATCGTCGCAAGGACGGTAACTACGGGCTGATTGTCCCGCAGGGGAGCTGATTAAACACGGACGGGTAATTTCATTTTATGCGATGAAATTATCCGTCTTTTTATTCTGTTTTAGAAAAAGAAGATGAGTATGAAGATATCTGAGTTGCTTAACCCTCAAGCGATCGTTGCGGATCTACAGGCACGAGAAAAAGATCTTGCTCTGGCCGAATTGACCGATGCATTGATTGCCGGCGAACCCTCGCTCAATCGGGACGAGGTGATCGAGGTTCTGCAGGAACGTGAAAAACTCGGCAGCACCGGTATCGGTGACGGGGTGGCAATTCCGCACGGAAAACTGGCGGGTATTCCCGAATTGATGCTGGCTTTTGGCAAGAGCTCCGCAGGAGTTGATTTTGAATCGATGGATGGACAGCCTGCCCATCTGTTTTTCCTGCTTGTCGCGCCGGAAGAATCGGTCGGTGTGCACCTGAAAACACTGGCGCGGATTTCCAAACTGCTGAAGGATCCGGCCGTGCGTCAAAAGCTTATGGATGCGGAAGATCCGCAAGCCATTTATCAGGTCATTCTTGACGAAGAGGCTTAAGCCTGATAGGTAAGAGGGACACCTCTTTGGGCCTGCAACCGCTGCGTGCGTCAATTTGGTTGCAGGCCTTTTTTCATATGGGCGTTAAACATTCAATGACCGGGTTAAATCATGGCTGAGTTGACGATCCAGGAAATTCTTGACGAAGAAGAGGCGGGGCTCGATCTCGAGATCCTTTCCGGAGCAGAAGGCCTCACCAATGTCGTTACAGTACCGCGGATACAGAAGCCGGGGTTGGCATTAGCTGGGTACAGCAGCAGTCTGCATCCGGATCGGATTCAGGTGCTTGGGTCGACCGAACTGAGTTTTCTTTCCAGCATGTCGAAAGAACAGGCAATCGACCAGCTTCGGGCGATTCTCAGCCGCAACCTGTCCTGTCTGATTGTTACTAAAGATCTGGATGTTCCCGACTATCTGGTTGAACAGACAGAAACATATAAAACGCCCCTCCTGCGCACTCGCGCGTTAAGTTCAACATTTATTTCCCTGATTACAAAATTTCTCGAAGAGCGCCTGCTGCCAACATCGACCCTGCATGGGGTTCTGATCGATATTCTTGGCGTGGGTGTGTTGCTGCAGGGGAAAAGCGGTATCGGGAAAAGCGAATGTGCTCTCGATCTGATTCTGCGAGGTCACCGTCTGGTCGCTGATGACGTCATTAAAGTTCGGCTGAAGCTGCCATCGGTTATCTTTGGTGAAGGGATGGATCTGCTGCATTACCATATGGAAATCCGTGGCTTGGGTATCCTTAACATCAAGCATCTATTCGGGGTGGCTGCTATCCGTGAGCGGAAGAAAATCGATATGGCTATCGAACTGGTGCCCTGGGAGGATGGTCGGGAGTACGATCGTCTCGGATTGGAAGAGCAGACCTTCAACATTCATGGCGTTGAATTACCCTTTATGCGTATTCCGGTTGGCCCGGGGCGCAACGCTGGAACCATCGTCGAGGTAGCGGCACGTAACCAGCTACTGAAAGAGATGGGTTATCACAGTGCACGCGAATTCCAGGATTTGCTGGAAAAACGGATGGCTGAAGCCGCACGTTTGCATGCTCATACCATTATTGGAGATAACCTCGAGTGAGCCGTCGTCTGCTGATCATAACCGGCCTCTCCGGCTCTGGGAAAAGTACCGCTGCCAGAGTGCTGGAAGATCAGGGCTTTTTTGTCGTTGATAATCTGCCATTCGTCATGCTGCCGGAATTCATCCAGCATGCACAGGATGGGCTGGCTGAGGCGACCGATGTCGCGGTGGTTATTGATGTCCGCAACCGCGAATTCCTGGCTGATTACCGGGTGACGTTGAAACAGCTGGAAAAAACAGGTTGTGAGGTCGAAATCCTGTTCTTTGAAGCCTCCGACGAAGCGCTGCAGCGTCGCTACTCGGAAACTCGTCGTTCCCATCCGCTGGCCGCTGAGGAGACGGTGCAGGCCGGGATTGATCGAGAACGGCAACAGCTGCGCTCTTTACGCAATCAGGCGACAAAGATTGTCGATAGCAGCAATCTTAATTCGCGTCAGATGCGTGATCTGATATTGAACTTCATCGGTGAAAACAGTGATTCGCAGTTGATCGTCAACCTCGAGTCGTTCGGTTATCGTTATGGCTTGCCGCCTGCCGCTGATCTTGTTTTTGATGTCCGTTTTTTGCCGAATCCTCACTATATTGAGAATCTGCGACCCTTGACCGGCCTGGATCAGAAACTTCGGGATTATGTTTTGGGGCAGCAGGCCTGTCAGGATTTCAGGCGCCACCTTGACGGGTTACTCGCTTTTTTGATCCCTCATTATCGCGAAGAGGGGAAGAGTTATCTGACTATCGCTATCGGCTGCACCGGGGGGCGACATCGCAGTGTCTCCCTGGTCGAGGCGCTTTACGCCGATTTTCCCGACTCAGAAGTTGTCCTGCGGATCAATCACCGGGATGTCGCTAAAGGTTGATTTATGATCGGTATCATCGTTGTTACCCACGCTCAACTGGCAGGCGAATTTATCAATGCCGCAGAATTGATCATTGGTCCGGCAGAAAAACTTCTGGCCGTCAGTATCGATCGCAGTTCGGCGCTCGAGGCAGCGCAAGAGCAATTGTCCCATTCGGTGCAGATCGTCGGTGAAGACGGTGACGGAGTCCTCATTTTGACCGATATGTTTGGTGGTACACCGACCAATATCAGTGCTGAGCTTCTGTCGCCCGGCAAGGTTGAGATTGTCACCGGTGTTAACCTGCCTTTACTTTTGAAAGCGATCAGCGGTCGCAGGAGCCAGGCACTTGAAGCTTTGGCTGCCATGCTCAAAGACTACGGCCGTAGCGCCGTGATGCGACCAATGGAAATGTTATGATTGTTGCTGGAGTCGTAAGATGAGCCTTGTTTTAACGCGTATCGACAATCGACTGATTCATGGACAGGTGCTGGAAACCTGGGTTCCGTACGTGCATGCCGATTGCATTGTCGTAGCAAACGATGAGATTGCGTCTTCACCACTGAAACGGATGATGATGGAAGCTTCTGTGCCGAGTCGGATGCGCGTTGAAATTGGTACGGTCGACGAAATCACAGCTTTGTTCGGGAGCGGTTCACTGGAAAAGTGCAAAATTCTGCTGCTGTTCGGGAACACGGCAGATGCCTTGCGCGCCTACCGCAACGGACTGATTTATCAGCGTTTAAATCTTGGTAATCTGCACGCCGGCGCCGGTAAAACTCGTCTCAGCTGCACAATCTTTCTCGATAAAGAAGATATCGGTTTTCTGCAGGAGCTGGATGTTGCCGGCGTGGCAATCACTGCACGCTGCATTCCTGCTGATTCTGAGCGTTCCTGGAAAAAACTGGTCCCCCGACGGAAACTGAAACAGTGAGTGCCTTCGATTTTTTCATCGGCGCAATGGTCGCGCTCTTCTGTGGCCTGGACCGCACTGCAATATTGCAGGTGATGATCTCCCGGCCGATAGTGGCGGCACCTTTGGTTGCCTGGCTGCTGGGCGAACCACTTGTCGGTTTGCAGGTCGGGATGATGGTCGAGCTGCTCTGGCTGGCGCGATTGCCGGTTGGCGCGGCAATCCCTCCGGATGACACCCAGGTTTCCATTGCCAGTTGTGTGATCGCCATTAATCTGGGGCGGTTGCTGCAGGTGCCAAGCTCGGAAATTGTCTTGCTCTGCCTGCTGGTTGCTATCCCCCTCGGCAAGGTCGGACAGTATCTGGATCATATCGCTCGACAGATCAATGTTCGGTTGCTGCTGAGTGCCGAGGAAAGGCTGGTTAATGGGCAGTTCCTACGTGCTGAAGTACAGCATTTCAAAGGCATGACAAATTTCGCGATTGCAACACTCGGCACCTACACCGTGGTTGTTATCGGCACCTTCATGTTAGTTCCGATTATCTGGCCGCTGGTCGAAAACGCCCTGTATCACTCCAGTAACTGGCTGGAACTGGCGCTGCCCCTGATCGGTGTTGCTGTTATTCTCGGAACCATCAATGTCAGCCGTGCCCTGACCCTGTTCTGTGCCTCATTTGGCATGGCTTTTCTGCTGATGTGGCTGGTGTAGACATGGCATTGCTGCGACGGACACGCGTGCATATCTGGTTCCGCCTGTTGCTGCTGCAGGGCAGTTGGAACTTTGAGCGTCTGCAAGGGCTCGGTTTTTTTTTCGCCCTGCTCCCCGGGCTGAAAAAGCTGTATCCGAAAGAGAAGCTCGCCGAGGTTGGCAGGCATTATCTTGGTTATTTCAACACTCACCCCTACTTGGCACCTTTGGTCGCTGGTGCGGTTTTGAAGCTGGAGGAGGACAGGGCAAAAGGGCAGCAGCCTCCGGTTGAGATCGAAGAATTCAAAGAGATGGTTGCCGCTCCCTATGCCGCTATCGGTGACGCTCTTTTCTGGGGTGGTTTGCGCCCGCTGGCGGCAGGTATAGCTTTGTTTTTTGCTGCCAAGGGGATTCTCTGGGCGCCGCTGGTTTTTCTGTTTCTTTATAACCTGATTCCGATGTTATTTCGTATTTCCGGCTTTATTCGGGGGTATCAGCAGGGGATCGCTTCAGTCGAGTTCTTTCAGAAGAGACGTTTGCCGGATTGGGCGATTCATACCAAGGAGGCGGCTGTTGTTGTGCTCGGTGGTTTGAGCGCTTTCCTGGTATTTCAGCATCTGCAGCGGATTGACATGGTCAGCTGGGTTGGGCTGCTGGCAATAGTGCCGGTCATTGTTCTTGGCCTGCTGGCTCGAAAAGGTGTTTCGACGCTGCTACTGGTTCTGCTGAGTGCCGCAACTATTATTCTGCTTAGCCTGTTCTGGACAGATGTTACCAGCCTGGTTGCAATGATTTAGAGGGAAAAAGATAAATGTTAAGCCGAAAGTTCATTATCGTAAACCGTCTCGGTCTGCATGCCCGGGCAGCTGCACAATTGGTTCAGACCGCCAACCAGTTCAGCTCCGAAGTGACTTTGCAGAAAGAGGATGTCGAGGTTAACGGTAAAAGCATTATGGGGATTCTACTGCTGGCAGCGCCGAAAGGGACAGAGATTTCGGTTGTTGTCGAGGGTGCTGACGAAGAGCGGGCGATGACTCTGATCGCCGATCTGATTGAGGACGGTTTTGGCGAAGACTGAAGTTGCAACAGATACCTATCTGGTCGGTATCGGGGTTTCCCCCGGCATCAGTATCGGCGAGATCAACCTGCTCAGCCACAGCGCCAGTATTGATGAGTGGCCGATCGCAGAGGATGAGATTGCTGCGGAACTGGAGCGTTTTCAGTGGGCACTGCAGCAGGCACGTGAGCAACTGCTGGAGATCAAAGCCAGTGTTTCTCGAAAAAAACACCTGCGCGAGCACCTGTATATCCTCGATACTCATTTGTTGATTCTCGAAGATGAAATGCTGGTTCAGGGAACCGAAAAGGAGATTCAGGGAGGTCTCAACTCTGAAGGCGCATTAAAACGTACTTTACGCAAGTTGCGGCAGATGTTCGAGAATATCGAAGATGAGTACCTGCGTGATCGCAGCTCTGATGTCGATGCTGTCGGCAGCCGCCTGATGCGTATCCTGACCGGTGAAAATGAGCGCTCCATTGCTGATATCGGTCACAAGGCGTTGGTCGTCGCCCACGATCTGTCGCCAGCTGAAACGATGCAGATGGACCGGGAGAAAGTGCTCGGTTTCGTGACTGACAAAGGTGGCCAGACCTCCCACACGGCGATCCTGGCCCGCTCTCTGGAAATTCCTGCGGTTGTCGGGCTGGAAACCATTACTTCGCTCGTTCATGACGGGCTTCCGGCGATTATTGACGGCAGCAATGGAATCGTCATCCTCAAGCCGTCGGAAGAGACCTTCAAGGAATATCTCAAGCGCAAGCAATCCTACGAGTACCTGGAAAAAGAACTGCACGGTTTCCGTGATCTGCCGGCAATCACAACCGATAATGTTCGGGTTACCCTGCGTGGCAATCTGGAAATGGCGAGCGAGTTTCCCGTTTCCCGCAAACATGGCACCGAAGGAGTTGGCCTCTATCGTACTGAGTTTCTCTATCTCGGCCACAATGAGACCCCGAGCGAGGAAGAACAGATTGAGGCATACCGTGAAATTCTTACCGAAATGCAGCCGGAGTCAGTGACGATCCGTACCCTCGACTGTGGCGGCGATAAAATTGTTTCCCAGCTCAATGTCCATGACGAAGCCAACCCGGCGATGGGATTGCGTGGGATCCGATTCTCTCTGAGCGAGGGCAACCTGTTTCGCACGCAGCTCAGAGCGATCCTGAGAGCCTCGGTTCACGGCAAGGTGCGGATCATGTTCCCAATGATCAGCGGGGTGGTTGAACTGCAGAGGAGTAAAAGGATACTGCGTGAGGTACAGCTCGAGCTGACCCGTGACGGACATGCCTTTGATCCCGACATAGAAATCGGCATCATGATCGAAACTCCTTCCGCGGTTCTGCTGGCCGATGTCCTGGCGGAACAGGTCGATTTCTTTTCTATCGGCACCAACGATTTGATCCAGTACTGCCTGGCGGTTGATCGTGGCAATGAGCACGTCGCCTACTTGTATGAGCCGCTGCATCCGGCCATTCTGAAAGCTTTGCAGATGGTCTGCCGGGCCGCAAATAATGCTGGAATCGATGTCTGCCTGTGTGGCGAAATGGCTGGTGAACCGATTTATGCTCTGGTACTGCTCGGTCTCGGTCTGCATGAGTTGTCGATGAACCCAGGCAGTATTCCACGGGTGAAACGAGTAATACGCCGCCTTGCCAAAAGTGATGGAGAAGTTCTTTTGCAGGATCTGCAACAACTGCAGACGGCAAAAGAAGTGTCCAGTCACCTGGATAGAAAGATGCGCGAACTATTGCCCGATATCTTCGATCAGTCTTTAATTTGACGGTGGGTTAAAAAGATTGACTCTACCAGGCACGATCAATACAATTACCCGTTCATTTTCAGCGACATAAATAATTTTGGAGGAATGACCCCAATGCCGATGACCGATTTTCTGTTTACTTCGGAGTCCGTGAGTGAAGGACATCCGGATAAAGTAGCCGATCAGATTTCCGATGCCATCCTTGATGCCATTCTGGCGCAAGACACTACTGCTCGCGTTGCCTGCGAAACTCTGGTGACGACCGGGATGGCGATGATCGCTGGTGAAATCACGACCAGTGCTTACGCTGATTTCCCGACCATCGTTCGTGAAACCATCAAGGAAATCGGCTACAACGATTCGGCGATGGGCTTTGATTATGAAACCTGTGCCGTTCTGACATCAATCGATCAGCAGTCTCCCGATATTTCTCAAGGGGTTACCGCTGGCGAGGGCCTTTACAAAGAGCAGGGCGCTGGTGACCAGGGATTGATGTTCGGTTTCGCCTGTGACGAAACCCCGGAACTGATGCCGATGCCGATTACTTTAGCCCACAAGCTGACCAAGAAACTGGCGGATGTGCGCAAGAGCGGTCAGCTGAATTTCCTGCGTCCTGATAGCAAGTCGCAGGTGTCGATTCAGTACATTGATGACAAGCCGGTGCGGATTGACACTGTGGTTGTCTCTTCACAGCATAGCCCGGATGTGAAGTACGAGGATCTGCAGGATGCGATCATCGAGGAAGTCGTCAAGCCGATTCTGCCGGAGAACCTGATCGATGGGGATACTCGCTACCTGATCAACCCGACCGGCCGTTTCGTTGTCGGTGGCCCGATGGGCGACTGTGGCCTGACCGGCCGCAAGATCATCGTTGATACCTACGGTGGCCAGGGTTCTCACGGTGGCGGTGCTTTCAGTGGCAAAGATCCGTCCAAGGTCGACCGCAGTGCTTCCTACATGGCACGCTACGTCGCCAAGAACGTGGTTGCCGCCGGGCTGGCACGCAAGTGTGAAGTTCAGCTGGCTTACGCTATCGGTGTTGCCGAGCCGGTTTCGGTTATGATCAACACCTATGGAACCGGTAAAATACCATCCAACCAGATTTCGGAGATTGTCCGGGCTGAGTTCGACATGCGTCCGGCGGCCATTATCGAGCAGCTTGATCTGCTCAAGCCGGTTTATCGTCAGACTGCTGCTTACGGCCACTTCGGTCGCGAGTTGCCTGGGTTTACCTGGGAAGTGACAGACCGTGCCGAGTCGCTCAAGTCGCGAGCAGGCCTGTAAATCATCTCAGAAATGTTGATGTGAAAACGGCGAGCCAATTTGGTTCGCCGTTTTTCGCTTTAATCCCGAAAGCGTTTTTGTAAATCCTGGTAAGCGTCGATCCTGCGATCGCGCAAAAAAGGCCAGATGCGTCGCACCTGTTCCGTTCTTCCGCGATCAATTTCAACCAGTAACACCTGCTCTTCTGTCTCGCTCGCCTGAAGTAGAATCTCGCCCTGGCATCCCGCAGCAAAACTGCTCCCCCAGAATTGAGCTCCGGCCGTTGCGCCGCTTGGGTCATTTTCGAAACCAACCCGGTTGACAGCCACTAGTGGCGTCGCGTTGGCGATGGCGTGGCCGCGCTGAACCGTCATCCAGGCGTCCCGCTGCCGTTGCTGCTCGGCTTTGTCGTCATTCGGGTCGTAACCGATGGCTGTGGGGTAGATCAACAGTTCTGCCCCGGCAAGTGTCATCAACCTTGCCGCTTCTGGATACCACTGGTCCCAGCAAACGAGAATGCCGAGTTTGCCGACCGATGTCACGATCGGCTCGAAACCGAGATCGCCGGGGGTGAAATAGAACTTTTCGTAATAACCGGGATCGTCTGGAATATGCATTTTGCGATAGGTTCCGGCGATACGACCATCTTTCTCCAGCACCACGGCGGTGTTGTGATAAAGCCCCGCAGCACGTTTTTCGAACAGAGAAAGGACCAGCACGACGCCCAGCTCTTTTGCCAAGGCACCGAACTGTTCGGTTGAGGGTCCGGGGATCGGTTCGGCCTGATCGAAAACAGCGGTATCTTCTGTTTGACAGAAGTAGAGCCCGGTATGTAATTCCTGCAGAACGACGAGCTCTGCACCCTGTTCAGCAACGAAGCGGATGGCTTTACTTGTTTTCTCGATGTTCTCGTCGCGATTCGCAGTGCAGCTTTGCTGAACCAGTCCAACCTTTAAAATGCTCATAGTAGAGCCCCTTTGGGAATTTGCATGCTGATGCAGTGCAGCGATCCGTGCTGGCAGATGACCGGGCGACAGTCGATAGCGATGACTTCCCGATCAGGGTAGGCTTCGGCAAGAGCTTGGATCGCTGTTGCATCTGCGGGATCATTGTATGTCGGCAGCAACACCGCTTCGTTGATCACCAGATAGTTCGCGTAGGTCGCAGGCAGCCGGTCTCCGTCATCAAAGCA
The DNA here is from genome assembly GCF_900142125.1 of Malonomonas rubra DSM 5091. Taxonomy (GTDB): domain Bacteria; phylum Desulfobacterota; class Desulfuromonadia; order Desulfuromonadales; family Geopsychrobacteraceae; genus Malonomonas; species Malonomonas rubra. The sequence goes on along the minus strand of NZ_FQZT01000002.1, from coordinate 290,157 downwards.
GGCTTTTGGCCAGGGAAGAGGGATCAGGCGGAAAGCGTTCCCTTCTGCAGTGCGAAACTCACGCAATTGCTGCTCCATGCGCTGTAGGGACTGGTAATGCTCGTCGTTTGGGTCGTTGCATGTTACATAGACCATCGTATTGTTCGGGCAGAGACGGGCCAGCGTATCGATGTGTGAGTCGGTATCGTCTCCTGCAAGATAGCCGTGATCGAGCCAGAGAATACGCCTGGCACCGAGAGTTTTTTGCAGCTTTTTTTCTATTTGCTCTTTATTGAGATGCGGATTACGGTTGCTGTTCAGCAAGCATTCAGATGTTGTCAGAATGGTCCCCTGGCCATCACTTTCAATGCTTCCCCCTTCGAGAATTATTCCTGGAATCTCTTTGGGCGTTTTACCGAAGCAGCCAGCTTGGCAAAGCTTCGTTGTCACCTGGTTGTCCTGATCCGCGGCAAACTTCAATCCCCAACCGTTAAACCCGAAATCGAGTAAGGCAGGTTTGTCGTCACGCAGAACAGTTATCGGACCGTAGTCGCGCGTCCAGGTGTCGTTGGTCGAAATCGGGTAGATGAAAACCCTGTCGTTGAGGATGCCTTTAGCCTGCAACTGCTGTTTAACACTATCCGGCTCTGGGGTCGCAATCACCACCGATTCGAAGCGTAGGATCGCTTTGGTGATTTCAAGGTAGACTGCAGCAATCTCAGCCAGCATCGGTTGCCAATCGGTGCCAGCATGAGGCCAGGCCAGCAGAACAGCATCCTGGGGCTCCCATTCTGCGGGCAAGCGGGTTGTTGTTTCCGTTATTTTCATGACTATCCGGTTATTGGAGTAAAGTGTGTTCCACAAGGATTTTAACACCGATGGCGATCAACACCAGTCCGCCAAAGATTTCTACCCCGGTGCCCCAGGCACGCCCTAAACGACGTCCAAGGAGCATGCCACAGACAGTTAAAATCCCTGCAACCAGTCCGATCACCAGTGCCGGCGTCCAGATGGTGACGCCGAGGATCGCCAGGCTTAGCCCAACTGCCAAGGCATCAATACTGGTGGCGATGGAGAGCATGACCAACGACAGACCGCGGGTCGGATCGTTTGGTTGTTCATTTTCCTCATCATCCTGACGCGCCTCCCAGAGCATTTTGCCACCCACCAGCACCAAGAGGCCAAAAGCCAGCCAATGATCGAAAGATTCGATCAGCGCGCGGATACTGGTTCCTGCAAGCCAGCCAAGAATCGGCATCAACGCCTGAAACAGACCGAAGTGAAAGCCGAAACGGAACAGGTGGCGGCCGGTCAGTTCTGGCAGGATCAGTCCTGCACTCAGGGCGACAGCAAAAGCATCCATTGCCAGGGCAATGGCGATTCCGAAAAGAGTGATGATGTCCATGTCGATTGTTCGCTAAAGGGTTAAACTGAAAGGCGTTTATAGCACAGGGTTACTTTTGTTGTCAGCGCAAAGCGGCATGGGGAGAAATTTGGTCTGCCGGCAGGGGAAATAATCAATAAAAAATGGGGGAAAGGTTCCTTTCCCCCATGGATAACTCTTTATTCGTCAATGCTGACGCTTTCGATCAATACCGGATCTTTCGGTACATCCTGGTGCGGGCCGTAATTGCCGGTGGCGACTTTGGCGATTTCATCAACCACGTCCATGCCCTCGGTGACTTTACCGAAAACGGCATATCCGTACCCGCTGGGGGTCGGTGATTTGTGGTTGAGGAAGTCGTTGTCGACCAGGTTGATGAAAAACTGGCAGGTCGCACTGTCGACGATTTGGGTGCGGGCCATGGCCAAGGTGCCGCGCTCGTTTTTCAAGCCGTTGTCAGCTTCGTTTTTGATTTCGGCCTTGGTTTTTTTCTGCTTCATTGCTGATGTGAAACCGCCACCCTGAACCATGAAGTTGGGAATGACACGGTGGAAGATGGTCTGCTCATAAAAGCCGTCACGAACGTAGGCAAGAAAGTTCTCGCTGCTGATCGGTGCGTTTTCATTGTCCAGTTCGATAGTAATCTGTCCCATGCTGGTCTGCATGCGGACGGTGGTGGTTGCGCTCATCGTCTGCTCCTTAAAAATTGATTTCTATTGCCGTTACATGATCGCGGCAATCATATCGGGTTTGGCGGGGCAGGCAAAGGAAAAATGGGGGAGGTGCTTCGGCAGCCGGGATGGTTTTAGTGGAAAACCGTCCCGGCATTAAGTTGTTTCGTGAATTCTTTATCGGGGACAGGGCGGCTGAAGTGGTAACCCTGGTACATTTTGCAACCTTTGCCAGCGAGGAAAGCCAGCTCAAGTTCAGTTTCGACACCTTCCGCAATGACGCGCAGCTCAAGGTGGTTTGCCATCGAGATAATGGTGTCGACGATCGCAGCATCGCTGGCATCGGTAGAGATATCGCGCACGAATGACTGATCGATTTTGAGGATGTCCAGAGGCATCTGCTTGAGATAAGCCAGCGAGGAGTAGCCTGTCCCGAAATCGTCGATAGAGAGCTCGATCGACAGCTGTTTGAGGGCCTGCATCTTTTCGATGGTATCAACGACATTGTCGATGACCATCCCCTCGGTCAACTCCAGACCGAGCAGGGCTGGATCTGCACCGGTATCTTTCAGGATACTGTGGACCTGATCGACAAAATCTGGCTGGCGGAACTGGCGTGGGCTGACGTTGACGGCCAGGTGTTGAATCGGCAAGCCCGCGTCTTCCCAAACTTTCAGGTACTCGCAGGCTTTACGCAAGACCCAGCTGCCGATTGGCAGAATCAGACCAGTTGCTTCTGCAACGGGAATAAAGGTTGCCGGGGAGATGAAGCCTTTTTCCGGATGATGCCAGCGCAGCAGGGTTTCGGCTCCGACAATGTTTCCAAGCTGGTCGACCTGCGGCTGGAAGTACAGTGACAGCTCGTTTTTTTCAATAGCGTAGCGCAGCTCTTTTTCGATCGCCAAGCGGGCATCGGCAGCAGCCTGCATGCTTGGCAGGAAAAAGCGGATGGTGTCCCGACCGTCATCTTTCGCGCGATACATGGCGGTGTCGGCGTAGCGCAGGATGTCGTTGCCGGTTTCCTGCCCCTGCTCGTTGGAAGGGAACATGGCAACACCGATGCTGGGGGTGACGTGCAACACATGTTCGGAAATCTGGTATTTTTCCGCCAGCCTCGATTGAATTGCTTCCGCTTTATGCTGTGCGACAGCCGCCGCTTTAACCGGATCGGTGCCGAGATCGGAGAGCAGCATGACGAACTCGTCACCGCCGAGGCGGGAGACGGTGTCCTCGGTGCGCAGGTCGATCGTCAGGCGTTTTGAAACTTCTTTCAGCAGGGCATCTCCGACCGGGTGTCCGAGGGAATCGTTGATGTTTTTGAAGCGGTCGAGGTCGAGGAACAGCATAGCGCCATAATAGCTGTGGCGGCGGGCACGAGAGATGTTCTGCTCCAGCCGGTCAAGGAGCAGGCGCCGATTCGGCAGCTCAGTCAGGGCATCGAAATATGCCAGATACTCGATGCGTGCTTCAGCCTGTTTCCGCTCGGTAATATCGCGCAGGGTGCCACAAATCTTGTCCAGCTGTGATCCGATTGTCTGCATGTACTTGGCGTTGAGCGAACAGGGGATCAGGGTACCGTCTTTATCCTGCAGGTAGATTTCGTAGTCGGTGACGCTTTCCTGACTGCGCAGCAGTGCCATCAGGCGGTCACGGTTCTGTGTACTGGGGAAAAGGGTATTAATGTTCTCACCAAGCAGCTCATCGCGCTGGAAGAGAGAAAAGTGGGAGATTGACGGGCTCAGCTCGTAGACCATGCCGTCCTGCAGAATTTCGAAGTAAACGTCCTGCAGATTCTCGAAAATCAGGCGATACTTTTCCTCTTTGTCCTTCAGCTTCTGGTGAGATTGATTCAGCTCCTGCATGGTTCGCTGCAAGGCTTCGGTGCGGCGGCCGACTTCTTCTTCCAGATGTTCCTGATAGGCCCGGTTTTCGGCGATCAGGCGGGAACGTTCCAACGCCTGGCTGATGGCGTGTAACAGCACCGACATGTCCTGGATCGGTTTCAGCAGGTAGTTCCAGGCGCCGCGGCGGATTGCTTCGATAGCGTCTCCGATAACGCCGGTCCCGGAAACGACGATGATCGGCGTGTCGAGCTCTTTATCTTTGATGAACTGCAGAACCTCAAGGCCGTCGATGTCCGGCATGCGCAGATCGCAAAGCACCAAGTCGGGTTTCTCCGACTCAATTTTTTCAATCCCTTCGCGGCCGTTACACGCCTCGATGACATCGTATTCGAAATCTTCCAGAAACAGGCGGAAGCTGTCGCGGATGTTCTCTTCGTCGTCGATTGTCAGGATGAGAGGATTCTGTCGTTCGCTCATTTAATCAATTACCCCGTCAGGCACGGATGAAAATGCAATTTTCTGATCGGTTTCAAAGTGTAACACAGAAAGCTTGGTTCGTTTTCTGGTTATGAGAAAATTGCAATTATATTCGTTGAATTTTAAATTATCGGGAATAATTGATGATTAGTCAATATTAACTTTGATTTTGTGGACGTTGTGAGTTTTTTTCGACGATCAGAGATCGCCGGTCAGTTCCTGCAGCATAAAAAGCTTCGGATTGATGTTCTTCACAGCGTCGATAATCTCCAGAAGCAGCTGATAGTCGACCTCTTCTTCAGTGTCTTTATCCTGGTAAAAGGGATAGCCTTTGGGTAGCTCACAGTACTGATTGTTCCGCAAAAGGGCAACGTCGACCAGGTCGTTGACCCGTTCGGTTGTCTCCCAGGGATTGCGATAGTTGTACTGACGGGCAGTGATCTGCAAGCCGAGGCTGTTGGGGAAAATCGCTTTCACTTCAAAGGAATATTCTCGCGGTGAACCATAATGCTCGTTGCGGCCGGATCGACTCATCGTTTTGGCACCAGCCTCTTCCAGCATCTGTCTCAGCATGTCTTCCGTCATCGTCTGCTGCTTGTCGGTTTCGTACATTGTTTACTCCTGCAATTCGTCCAAATGTAATTCCAGCCCCCAGTCAACCGGCTTCTTGCCGTCGGGTGAAAGCACCCAGAGGGTCGGGATATCTGATTGTTCCGGTGCCGGGCCAAAGCCGTCTGTCAGGTAGATGATCGCGGCCGGGCGCGGTTGCATTTTGCGGGCGTAGTCGAAAACCGGGCGCAGGTCAGTGAAGCCGCCACCACGATAGACTTCGGCCACATGTGGGTTGCCGGTGAACTTGTCGATTTTCTGGATGCGACTGCCGGCGTAAAGGACGCTGATGCGGCACTGTCGCCCGCGGGCAATCTGCATCAACTCGTTGGCAAAACTTTCCCGCAGTGGCTGGGTGTCGGTCGAATCGCTGACATCGATACCGACTACCAGGTTGAGCAATTGTTGTTTGCGCAGTCCCGGTGTGTCGTGCCCGAAGCGACGGTGGCTGCGTTTCCAGGTTGAGGTGCGGCCAACTCGTCCAGCGGTGCCGACAAACTGGCGCAGAATCTGTTGCCAGGGGATCTTCGGCGGTGCCAGAAAACCGCTGATCAACTCCTCCAGTTCACCCGGAATTTCGTTCTGGCACTTTTTTGCCGCGTTGCGCACCATCTGTCGCACCACCTGCTCCGACAAAGAAATCGGGGTACGATCGGCTTCCTGCCAATGCTGATGATCGTCGACTGTCGCAGCTTCACGTAAATCGGCAGTTTCATCAGCCTGATCAGCAGAGTCTTTTTCAGCATTTTTCTGCTGCTGATCGCCTGAACCCTCATCGTCCTGATTGCCAAGTTGTGGCAATTGCATCAACGCCTGGTAATATTCCTCGGCCGCCAATCCTTCTTTCAACCGGAACCTGTGTGGCTGCACCGCTTCTGGAGGAAGGTTTTCGATCCCCGGATTGATCGCCAGATCGCAGGCCAGATCCCAGTGCCGAGGATTGCGCTCTTTGCGACGACTGGGATGCAGATGCAGGACATGCTTGAGCAGGTGCTCCAGCAGGGCTTCCTGCTCGGCTGGACGAAACAGGGCAAAGCGCTCGGGATCGACGATCAGGGTCGGGGTGGCATCGACAATCGTTACCCCAACAGCCCGTTTGCCGGTTTGCTGGCGACGGCGGAATTGCAGGAGGAACTGGCCGTAAAAAGGACGCCGCTTGAGCAGGCGGACAATGGTGTCCTGTAACGGCCGGTCAGGCGACATCCTGGCTGATCCGCTGGATGGTTTCCAGGATGACGCTGTCGTACTTGTCCTGACAGAGGACAGCAGCGATCGGCGGCAGGCGCAGTAGCGATTTGACCAGTCCAAATCGCATGTCACGCGGCAGCACGTCGATGTAGGCGACCAGCGCATCCTGTTGTATCTCGCTTAATTCATTATCTGCTTGCAGCCGAGTGACCAGCCCATTCATGCTGGCGGCTTGAATATCGTCCCGCTGTTCGGCAGCCTGCTGGGCGACTTCGCTCCAGTTGTCGAGAATCTCTTCCGCTGTAAGCGGGCGCAGGCGCTGTTCGGCACACCACTGCAGGAAGGAAACAGCTGCCTCGCGGCCGATGACGCCGCTGTAGACTTCCATCTCCAGTTCCTGTGGAAATCGACATTTTTGACGCAAGACGCTGACCATCTCCCAGGCTCTCTCTGAAGGTTCAACCTGCATGTCGAAGCTGCTGTTGTTCGCCGAGAGCATCTGCTGATTGCCGGCGATGAACTGGCGCACGTCCTGGTTGTAATCCTGTTTGTAGGCGTATTTTGCCCAGCATTCGGCGTCGGTTTCGACCTGCAGCACCACCATGCGGTCAAGCAGGGCGCGGTCAAGGGGGGTGACCTGGTAGCTGCCGTCCGGCGGATTGATTGCCACCACGACGCGGTGTTGTGTGCCCAACTTGTGGGTATGCAAAGACCGTTGCTGGCCCTCTGATGGTGGCTCGACGAACTGGAAAATCGCCTGCAGGGTATCTTCCTGTTGTGCCCGGTTGAGCTCGTCGCAATGAATGACCGTCGGGGCGGCGTCGGCTTCCGGCCACCAACTCGGCCGAGACCAGTGCATCACCTGCTCCTGCCGGTAGGGGATACCTACCAGGTCGCCTACCTCCATCTGGCCAAGCCGCAAGGGGATGTAGCCTCGCTCGATCTCACGGCAAACCTGAATGATACCTGCTGTTTTCCCCACCCCACGATGGCCGACGACACAGGGTGTCAGGTCGGTTTTGGTGAGGATCTCCTTGAGGACAATTTTCATCTGCTCAATGTTCATGAATTATCTCTTTGGTAAAGGCGACTTAAGTTGTCAGCTATAGATAGCATAGAGGCGGAAATGGGGGCAAGGGGCAGTCAGAAACTTCTGGGCAGTAAGGGTGCAGATAGGTTTTTTTATTGTAAAATTAAATGTGATACATGTCTTTCTCCGATTGGAGTCTCCCATGTCCGCGCATCCTATTTCGAAAGTACGACGCAATATCTCTTTACTGCTGCTGACTTTGCTGCTGCTGTCATGGGGATATTTTGCGCTCTCTTTCAGCAGTGATCACAGGACGATCCAGAAACAGAGCGGGCAGAACCTGCAGTCCCTGGCCCTTGGGCTGGAAATTCACACGGTCCAGATCGTTGATTTGATCGACTCCCTGATGCAAGAGATGATTCGGCACTGCCGACAGGGGACTGAACAGGAGTTGCAGGGCCTGTTCGGTGGTTGGCTGCTACGTTATCCCGCGTTTTCCAGCCTGGCGATTATCGATGTCGATACCGGGGCTGCACTTTTCAGTTTGAATCGCAATACCGACTCCCGTTCTTTTGATGCCAAGGCGGCTTTTTCTTTTAACGACAGCAGTGACCTTCTGCAGATCTCCGATTCCCTCTTTTATGATGATTCCGGACGGGCGCAGATAGCCTTGTCGCGGATATTTGAACGGCCTGCCCAGAAGTTACGGGTAGTGACCCTGCTTTATACCGATTTTGTCCTCGATTTGCACCACGATCCCGAGCAGAGTATGGCCAGCACGATTGCTCTATATCATGAAAACGGAATGATGCTGGCGCAGCGCCCCGAGGGTGCTGGGATGGTCGGGCGATCTTTCGCTGAAACATCCTTGTTCAAGATGGATTTGGCAGCCTCTCGCAGCGGATTGACGACGGATGTTGGCCGGTTGGAGGGGAATCGCCGGATCATGGCATATCGGAAACTCCCTGAATTGCCCCTGGTGGTGACAGTCGGGGTGACAAAAAACCAGATTTTCTACGATTGGCAGCATCGCTTTTTAAGCTACCTGTTTTTTCAATTGATGGTAACAGCCGGTATTATCAGTTCGTTGATACTGCAAGCTCGAGCCCTTACCAGGGCTCAGGTGGTTGAGCTTGACCTGGAAGAGCGGGAGGAACATTTCCGCGCGGTGGCCAATTCATCGGTCGATGCGGTTATTTCTGTTAGCTCTGCCGAGCGGATTCGTTTCTGGAGTCAGGGGGCAGAACAGACCTTCTGTTGCTCACACAGTGAAGCTCTTAATATGCCGATCTCCTGCTTCCTTCAGTTCGCAGAAAAAGGTCGTCCACTGACCCTGAAGCAGCTTGCGAGCAAAGACTCTCCCTGGATGACGGATCAGACTCTGGAGGTGCAGGGGCAGCGGAAAAATGGTGAACTGTTTCCGACTGAATTGAGCCTCTCGTGCGGAACTGTTTCCGGCCGACCACTTTATACCTTGATCGTGCGTGATATCACCGAGCGCCGACAGATGGAAGAGCGGGCACGGCGAATGGCCAGCCATGACAGCCTGACCGGTCTGCCGAACCGCGCTTTGCTGATTGACCGGCTGCAGGTCGCCATGGCCCAGATCAGGCGGCAGGGTGGCCAGTTCGCGCTGTTGTTTGTCGACCTCGATCAGTTCAAACCGGTCAACGACACTTTTGGTCACGAAGCAGGTGATCGATTGCTGCAGCAGGTCGCCAAGCGGATGCAGTCGACCATGCGTGAGTCGGATACCGTCGCGCGCATCGGTGGCGATGAATTTGCCGTGCTGCTGCAGAACGTGGAAGATCAGGCCGCGGTCCGGCAGGCCTGTGAACACTTACTCATTGCATTGCGGCAGAAATTCAATATCAGCAGCAAACGGGTGTCGATCAGCTGCAGTATTGGTGCGGTGCTTTATCATGGTCAGGATAGTACTGCCAGTGACCTAATCGGGCTTGCCGACAATGCCATGTACGATGCAAAGCGGGCGGGGAAAAACCGGTTCGCTTTTGCCAGAATATAAATTGTTCCCCATTGCTGCTGGAAAGAATCTTTAGCTATGCCGATATTGCGTTGTTTTCTTTTATTCCTCCTGTTGTATCCCGCCACTGTCTCTGCGTTCGACCTTGCCGAGCTGATCCGTAAGGTGGAGCAGCAGTACAACGGTGATTCCTCAGAAATCGAGCTGGAGATGACGATCAAAACCGGTCACTGGGAGCGGCAGCTGAAAATGGAATCCTGGTCGCTCGGCCGTGAGCGTTTTCTCGTGCGCATTCTCGCACCGGCCAAGGAGAAGGGCGTGGCGACACTGAAAGTTGATCGCGAGGTGTGGAACTATCTACCCAAGGTTGACCGGGTGATCCGTATCCCGCCGTCGATGATGGGAGGTGCCTGGATGGGCAGCCACATCACCAATGACGATCTGGTCAAGGCTAACCATATCGATGAGGATTATGATTTTACCCTGCTTGAGGAAGATGAGCGGCGCTGGGTGATCGAGGGGATTCCAAAGCCTGAAGCCGCCGTGATCTGGGGGAAAATCATTTACAGGCTGCAGAAAGAGCCGCTGGTGCCGATCGAGGTCGAATATTTCGACGAAGAAGACGTGCTGGTACGACGGATCGTTTTTGACGATGTGCAAGCCGTCAGCGGGCGGACCATCCCGTTGCGCATGCAGGTCTTGCCGGTCGAAAAACCGGAAGAAAAGACCATCATGCATTATCGCAAAGTCAAATTCGATATCGACCTGCAGGAAGAGTATTTTTCCCTCGGCAGATTGAAAGGCCGGCGTTGATGCTCTGGCAACTGGCTTTGCGCAATATCTGGCGGAATCGCCGCCGTACACTGCTCACCCTGTCAGCGATGGTTATCTCCTCCGCCCTGTTGATTCTGTGCCTCGGTGTTTTTTCCGGCATGCTCAAAGATATGCTCGCTTCCGCGACCGAGCAGTACTTTGGTCACCTGGTGATCAGCGCAAAAGGTTATCAGGATGATCGTGACATGTTCGCCAATTTTCCCGCAGACCTCGATCTGCCCGCGCTGCGGCACCCGCAGGTGACCGGTTACTCTCCCCGACTACGCAGTTTCGGACTTCTCTCTTTCGCCAACAACAGCGCGCCGGTCGAGCTACTGGGGATACGGCCGCAGCATGAGCAGCAGGTGACCAGCCTGCAGGATCATCTGCAGAGTGGGCGCTATCTGCGTGAAGAGGAACGGAACGGCGCGGTAATCGGTGCCGGGCTGGCAAAACGACTGGCAGTACAGCCGGGTGATGAACTGGTGTTCGTTACCCAGGCCGCAGATGGTTCCATCGGCAATGATCTGCTGCAGGTCAGCGGAATTTTCTCCACCGGCGACCAAGGGCACGATAACAGCCTGGTGCTTGTCCCTCTTGGCTGGCTGCAACAGTTGCTGGTTCTGCCGGGCAAATTGCATGAAATATCGTTACGCGTTGAGCAACCGCGGCAGGCGGCGATTCTGGCCGGCCAGTTGACGGGCGGGATGCCACCGGAACTGGAAGTGCTTGACTGGGGGCAGATGCTGCCGGAGATGAAAGAAGTGGTCGCCAGCTATGATGTTTCACGGATGATTATAGTCACGATTCTTTATATCGCCACCGGTCTCGGTATCCTCAATACCTTTTTCATGTCGGTGCTTGAACGCACGCGCGAATTCGGTGTGCTGATGGCGGTCGGCATGCGGCCCGGCCAGATCCGTCTGATGGTGCTGCTGGAAACACTGGCGATGGGACTGATTTCGCTTATTTTCGGTGTCGGCCTCGGTGTGCTGCTGAGTCTCTACATGGCGTTTGTCGGTATCGACCTGTCCGGCAGTTTGACGCCGATCACCTACGCCGGCGGCACCATTCTGCCACGCCTGCATGCGGTGCTGGAAACGGCGAATATTCTGGTCCCGGCCGTGGTTCTGTTGCTGGTCTGTCTGCTGGCCGGATTTCTGCCTGCTAACCGCGCTGCGCGCATGCAGCCGGTGGTCGCAATCAGGGAGGAGTGATTATGGACCTCTTCCTCCTCGCCTGGAAAAATCTCTGGCGCAGCCGGCGGCGAACGCTGATAACTTTAGCGGCGCTCAGCTTCAGCCTCATGCTGGTGCAGGGATTCCATAACCTTTCCTTCGGTGTGTATTCGGAGATGATCGACAGTGGTGTGCGTGCCGGAACCGGCCACCTGGTGGTCTATCAGCAGGATTATGTCGCTGGGCGCGATGAAAAATTTTCTTTTGACCCGCAAAAGCTGGTGTCGCAGATCAGTGATCTGGATGGGGTTGAGGCTGTTCTGCCGCGTCTCTACTTGCCGGGTCTGGCGCAATCGAGTCGGGAGAGTCGCGGCATTCTGCTTACCGGGGTCGATCCGTCTGCCGAGCATATGATCAATCCGTTTCTAAAAAATCTTACGGCTGAGCAACTGCCGACCTTAAGCGGGCGTGAAGCTGTGCTCGGCAGCCGATTGTTGAAAGAGTTGCAACTGAAACCGGGCAACAAGTTCGTTGTGACATTGCAGCGACGTGACGGTGAACTGGTCAGCGAAATGTTTCGCGTGCACAGTGTTGTGACGACCGGCATCAAAAACGTTGATAAAAGTTTGTTGCTGGTGGGCCGGGAACGGGCTGCGGCAATGGCCGGAATGCCGGGTGAGGTTCACGAACTGGCAGTTGTGCTGCAGGATCAACGGGCCGATCGCCAGGTCTTTCCGCTGTTGCAGGCATTGCTCCACGACAGGCCGCAACTGCGTGCCCTTTCCTGGGACGAAGCGATGCCGAACCTGTCGAACGCCATCAAGCTTGATTACGCCAGCCAGAAGTTTATTTTCGTCATCATGCTGCTGATCGTCACCATTGGTGTCATCAATACTTTACTGATGTCGGTAATGGAGCGGTTTCGCGAGTTCGGTGTCATGTTGGCGGTCGGCGCAAGTACTTTGCGATTGCGGGTTCTGGTGTTTGTCGAAGCATTTCTGCTCGGGGTGGTAGCGATGCTGCTCGGCAGCATCTTTGGTTCGCTGCTGACCTGGTACCTGTCGGCTGTCGGCATTGACCTGCGCGATTTTATCGATTCCAGCCTCGAGTTCGGCGGTGTCGTGTTCGACCCAATCATGCGAGCAAGCTGGGATTTACCCTACATGCTGCAGATTGCCGGTTTCATGCTGTTATTGTCGCTGGCTGCAGCGGTTTATCCGGCGATTAAGGCAGGGCGAATTCTGCCTGCCGAAGCCTTGCGGCATCATTAGCGGCGAATCAGAGCGAAAGTAGACGGGTGCAAAAGGAGAACACGAATGCCCCTGATTGAACTTAAATCCGTCAGCAAAATTTATCCTCTCGGCAATCAGCAGGTGGTGGCGGTTGAGGACCTGTCGCTGCAGATTGAGGCGGGTGAATTTACTGTGCTGGCCGGGCCGTCCGGTAGCGGCAAGACGACGCTGCTCAACATGATCGGGTGCCTCGACCGGCCGAGCAACGGCGAAGTCTGGCTGGATGCCGAGGAGGTCGGGCAGGCCGATTCGAAAACGTTGTCGCAGATACGGCTGAACAAAATCGGTTTCATCTTCCAGTCTTTTAACCTGGTCCCGGTGCTGACGGCAGCGGAAAACGCTGAATTCACCATGATGCTGATGGGAATCGGCAAGAAGCAGCGGCGGCAGCGGATCGTCGATCTCTTTGCCCAGCTTGGCCTGCAGGGGCTGGAGGATCGCAAGCCGAATGATCTTTCCGGCGGCCAGCAGCAGCGTGTTGCCATTGCCCGGGCGATGGCGGCGGAACCCGCTGTCGTGCTGGCCGACGAACCGACCGCCAGTTTGGATACCCAGACCAGCGAAGAGTTGCTGGCGCTGATGAAAGAACTGAACCGGGAGCAGGGGACGACCTTTATCTTCAGCTCCCACGATCCGTTGGTTATTTCCCACGCTCAACGGGTGGTCAGTTTGCGTGACGGCCGTTTGGAGTCGGATCGATGAAATGGTTGCTTTTTCTCGTCTGTTTGCTTGCTTGGGTTTTTCAGGTGCAGGCTGGCTTGATCTCTGATACCGAGTTCGGAGGCCATGCAAAAAGTCTTGGGCTGTACATCGATCGTGTGCCGAACAACTCCAACGAGGAAGGCTGGTTGTCGTCGGCGGACTTCCGGGCCGATGTGCGTGGTCGGTTGGCGAAAGATTATGATTTTGAGCTGGCGCTGGAACAGCAGCTACTCTGGAGCGATCCGAACTCTCTCGGTCAGATTTCAGCGAGCTCGAACAACCGGGCGATCGATACCGAACATAACTGGAACAGTGATGGTCGCATCGAAGCGCAATTGCGTCTCGACCGATTCAACCTTCAGGGCGATGTCAACGGAACTCTCTGGACAATCGGCCGGCAGGCGATCGGTTTCGGCCGCATCAGCCTGTTTTCTCCGCTTGATGTGATCGCTCCTTTCCCGCCCGATGCCATCGATGTCGATGTTCGCCCCGGTGTCGATGCGATCAAGCTGAATCATTATTTCGGGCTCGGAGGCCAGCTCGGGGGCGTTGTTGTCTTTGGGGATGAGTCAGAGCACAACAGCTACCTGGTTACTTTCAGTGAAAATATCGGTTTGGCCGACATGTTGATTCTGACCGGTACATTGCGTGACCGGCCGATGGTCGGTTTCGGTCTGGCTGGAGAGCTGGGACCTGTCGGGCTAAAAGGGGAGCTGAGCTGGTACGACGGACAAGCGGAAGGTGATTTGCGGGATGATTTCGCCATTGGTGCGCTCGAGTTCTGGTATCGTTTCAATAATGGCCTGGTATTGCTTGCTGAATATCTCTACAACGGACCCGGCAGAAACGATCCGCAGGACTATCCGCTGGTTGCCGCCTCGGCCCCTTTGCAGGAAGGTTTGAGCTACCTTCTGGGGCGGCACTACCTGCTGCTTGCTCCCTCCTACGAACTACACCCTCTGGTGACAGCGAGCGGATTGATTATCTACAATCTGCGGGATGCCTCCTGTCTGCTGCGGCCACAGCTTTCTGTCTCCCTGGCCAATGATCTGCAACTCGACCTGTTCTGGGCTTTTGGGCTGGGTGAAAAAAACGATCGTCATCCCCTTCTCGGTTTGCCGATTATCCGCAGTGAGTTTGGCCCGGTGGGTGATTCCGGAGGCTTTCTCCTTCGTTGGTATTTTTAATTTTCCTTCCGTAACCGATTGACTTTTCGCCTGTTAAGGCTAAGTTGTATACTGGTTTAGTCGTGTTTTTGTGGTCTGCTATGAGCCTATCCCCAGAACAGGAGGAGAATCATGGAACGCAAGGATTTGAAAAAAATCCTTGCCGGACTCGGTATTGCGACCCTGATGTCGACCGGTGGAGCGTTGGTTACACCACCGGCTCAGGCGGGCAGTGGCTGAGGGGGCAAAGGAGACGGCGCAGTTCGCGCTGAAAAACCTGGAACCAGTGGTTGAGGCGGGCAAACCGAAGGTGCCGTGAGCACTGACGAAGAAAAGAAGCCTGCCGCAAGTGGCTGAGGTGGCCAAACTGAAGGTGCCGTGAGCACCGATGAAGAAAAGAAACCAGCAGGCAGTGGCTGAGGTGGGCAAAGTGACGGTGCCGTGGGCACCGACGATGTAAAGAAAAAGCCTGCCGGCAGTGGCTGAGGTGGCTCAAATTAATCAGTGCCGTGAGCACTGTAAACATGCTTGAACAAGACCTGTAGCAAAACTGGTGGATTGGCGATGACTCTGGGGATGCGCCAATCCATTTTTTTTATGAAGATCTCAATATGACCGATATTTATAAAATTTTTCCGATCAGTAGAGATTATTTCCCGGAACTGGACTCTTTTCTTGGCGAGGAGGCTGATGCTCTGCCTGAGCGCCTTTCTGTTCTGGCCGGGGAGGGACGGTGTCCGGGATTTCTGCCCGACCTAGCGCGTGTCGAGCTGACCCTCTATCGATTACGGCTGGAAGATAACGAGGCGACTCCGAGCGTTTCTGAACTGAGCCTCAACTCGCGGCTTGAATTATTGGAGGTCAACTGGTCGCCGCTGCTTGCGCTACTGGTCGGAAAAGAGATTGAACCTCAGGCGGAAAAACAGTTTCTGCTGTTCTGGCGGCGACCTGATGATGGAGGGCTTTGCCAGTGTGTTGCCACCGCCAACGATCTTCTGGCCTTGAAAATAGTGGTGGAAAATCTGCCGCCGGAGTCGGTCGCTGCAGAGCAGGGTTGCCCCGCTGGAGACATTGATCGGATTTTGCAGCGTGCGGTCAGTAAAGGGTTGTTGTTGCAGCCTCAATCGAAATTGCGCCGTCAGGATGATGATTTCACTATCCCCGAGAATACACCTGAGAAGTTCCTCTGTGCCGAAGCCTTCACCCTGCAATGGCACATCACCCACCGCTGCGATCTGCACTGCAAGCATTGCTACGACCGTAGCCGGCGGGATGATGTCGGTCTGCAGCAGGGGTTGGATGTGCTGGATCAGATGCGTGCTTTCTGCCGCGAACATCATGTCTACGGGCAGGTCTCTTTTTCTGGCGGCAACCCTTTTATGCATCCCGACTTTTTTGTTCTTTACCGGGCAGCCTGCGAACGCAACCTGAACGCAGCAATTCTTGGCAACCCGGTCAGCGAGGAACAGCTTGATGGGTTGCTGCAGATCGACAAGCCGGTTTTTTACCAGGTCAGTCTGGAGGGGCTGCAGGAGCACAACGATCAGATCCGTGGAAAGGGTAACTTTGCTTCGGTTTTTGAATTTCTGGATCTGCTGAAAAAAAAGCAGATTTATTCAATGGTGATGCTGACCCTGACGCAGGCCAATATGCCGCAGGTGTTGCCGCTGGCGGAGCAACTGCGTGACCGGGTCGACCTGTTCACCTTCAACCGTCTGTCGATGGTCGGGGAGGGTGCAAGCCTGGAATCGCCGCGACCGGCCGATTACCGAACGTTTGTCGCTGAATATCTGCAGGCGCAGCGCAACAACCCGGCGATGGCATTGAAAGATAGTCTGTTGAATATCGAGCGGGAGAAGCAGCAGCAAGGATTGTTTGGTGGTTGTACCGGGTTCGGTTGTGGGGCAGCCTTCAATTTTGTTTCGCTGCTGCCGGACGGGCAGGTGCATGCTTGCCGTAAGTTCCCGTCACTGATTGGTGATATGAAGCAGCAGAGTTTGCAGGACATCTATTATTCAGCAGCGGCGAAGGCTTATCGGCAGGGTTGCAAAGAATGCGATGGTTGCCGGTTGCGGGCTAACTGCGGGGGCTGCCTGGCGGTTGCTTACGGTTACGGGCTTGATCCGTTGCGGCAGAAGGATCCTGCCTGCTTCATCGATCCTTAGCCCGAGAAGATGTTCAATTGCTGAACGCTTCAACGATCTTTTCGGTTTCCACCTGTAGAATTTCCAGACCTTCTTCGTTCAGGAAAAACTTATCCTGCAGTGTCTGCTCAATCTCCGGGCCAGCTGGAACGTCGTTACAGCCATAACCGAAGCGGTATGCGAGTTGGTTGGCGAGATAAACCGCCTGGACAATTTCCGGATCGACCGGGCTGGATTTCGGTTCGTGGTGCATGGCGATGGCGCTGGAGATGAAGTAAGGGAGGGCCCACCATTCGGTGAGAAAACTGCCAAGTTCGCAGTGATCGGTCGCGAGAACCTCTCTTTCGGCCGCAAGGTAATTGATTCCTTCCTGCTGGTTTTTTGCTACGACCTGCTGATATTGCTTGTTAAAGTAGTTCGCTTCGATCAGCCAGCCAATATCATGCAGCAGAGCGGCAATAAAGCTTCTGTCCTGCAGGTCTGCGTCGTTGCTGTAAACCGACTTTATCAGTAGCCTGGCGATGGCCGCTGTGGCGATTGAATGTGACCTGAACTTCTTCATATCGAAACCCGCAGCGATCGAACCGGCGGCAGCGAGGCTCTTGCTGATCGATTCTGAAAGGATCAGGTTGGTGACGATCTCAGTGCCAAGAACGACGATTGCTTTTTTGATTGTATCGACATGGTAGCGTTGGCCGAAAAGGGCCGAGTTGGCCCAGCGGAGCAGTAAGCTGGCCATACCGACATCCTGGCTGATGATATTGGCCATTTTTTCGATATCGACATCATCGTCGGTAATGCAGCTTTGCACTTGCGAGTAACTTTCAGGAAGCGCAGGCAAAAGCGGGATCGAGTTGAGCAGTCTCTGGAACTCCAGGCTGTGCTTTTTTTGCTGCTCACTTTGGCGTAACGCGCTGCGGATGATTTCTTTGAATTCCTGGTCGATCCAGGGTTTGGGGACGATCTGTTGAGCGTGCCCTTCGCTGAGGGCTTTCGTGGTCTGGGCGTTATCGATGTATGCTGTGAGTAAAATACGAATAATCTGGGGGTACTGCTGTTTCACGTCGGTCAATAAGTCGATACCACTGCGCTGCGGCATCATGAAGTCACTGACGAGCAGGTCGACCTCTTGCTCTTTCAGGAAAGCGAGGGCTTCATCAGCGCTGTTTACATAATGGCATTGCCACTGCTCATCACTGAGTAATTTTTGCAGCCCCTTGATGATGACGTTTTCGTCATCGACGAAAAGGATTCTGGCGTTTCCTGCAGTCATGCGTTCTTCCCTGATATCTATCGATAAAATGAGTCGTCGAAAATCCGCTTTTATAAAGTTTAGCCGATTTTTTCGCCCTGCCAATAAGTTTAGCCTATTTTAACTAATTTTCTTTGTCGAGGCTAGGGGAGTGTCAGACGATCAGCTTCGGGCCTTCGTTGCGCAGTTTCAGCAGCTCGCAATTTTCGTAGCAGATATGTCTGAAATCGTTGGAGATGCGTTCGTCGACGGCAGCACTCTTCCAGAAAAGAATGGCAGCTTCAAGGGCGCTCGGCAGTTCGCTGGCGGCCTCGTTGCGAACCGGCGGCGGAGTGAAAAGGCGCAAAGGGATTTCGCCGGCGATTGGCTCATAGAGGGTCGGGCGGGCACCGTAAGCCGGTGCCAGCAGGTAGCTGTCGCCATGATGCGGGATTAGTGAAATATTGCCGAAGTGCTGATTCGTGTTGCCGATCAGGTCGCTGAACAATGAAAACCAGCGCAGCTTTTTACTGTCTTGTGGTGAAATCAGTTCAGCTTTTTCGAGGCGGTTTGCCGCATCGATCCAGTTGTCGCAGGGTGCGTTGATTTGAGCGTGTACCGCGCGCAAAGAGAACATCGGTAAACGGCCGAGAGCGCCACGTCGGTCGAAACGTTTCAGGCTCAGAAACACTTGCTTGCCGGCAATCACCAGCCGCGAGCGGGCAGCCGTGTGCCCGGCCATGCGGATCGCTTCCAGCGCCAGGTGTTCACAAATCAGCAGATCTGCGTAACGGAGTGCTTCGTTGCTTTCGACTGCAGGAGAAAATTTGATCACCATGTGGCAAGGGGTGCCGTGATCGTCAACGCAAGCGGAAAACTTTGGCTGTTCGCCGCCGAGCTGCGAACTGTCCATTTCGCCAGCCAGGGTTTTTTGTGCCAGCTGAGGATAGAGCCAGTTGCGCGAATCGAGGTCGATCGCTTCGGTCTGTTCGCGGGCCATATCAAAATAGCGAGCCAGGGAATCTTCACCGATCAGCAGGTTGCCGATGCGATCCTCGCCGCACTTGCTGGTGGCATAGAGCATGTCATCTTCGCTCCAGTCCGACTGCTTGCGCGGCAGTTGTAACAGTTCGCTGCGGCGGTAGGCGAAGGACCGGGCACCGAAGCCGCTCAGCTTTTGATCGAGCAAGAACCAAGGCAGATTTTCGAACAGCTCTCCATTGCCATCATCACTCTCCCACCAGTACTGGCCGCCCTGCAGCGATGTGAGGTAGCCGTAAAGCTTGGCGTCGCCACGTGGGTCAATGCTGTAAACCGGGAACTTTCCGCTTTTGTCATGGATCGTCCGAGGCAGGCCGTAGCAGGTTGAGCGGCCTTTTCCCATAACGACGATTTCGTTCTGCATGCTGTTGATCAGCCGGGAAAGGGTTGGTTGGCTGATCCCGCCCAGACCGCGCATCAGATCGCGTGAGCTGTGGGCCCGGTGGCTGAGAAGTCGACGCAGTTCCTGTTGTTGTTTTTCACGCATTGAATGACAATCCCGGTGAATGGAATACTGAATGATAAATTATCTGAAAAAAGCTTAAAATCAAGGTATTTAATATTAGTTTTGAATTGATTAAAAAGGCTGGGACTGCAGTTTCGTTGTAACGGCGGGAGGTTAGGGGAAGGGGGCGGTCTGGAAACGAAAAAGCCTCCCGGAAAACGGGAGGCTTGAGGTTGAATCAAAACCTGCTGTAGCGCTGCTTTTTGCGGGAAACTTTTCCGGCCAGCCAGCCGAAGAAAAAAACTCCGCCGCCGGCAAGGAACCATTGGATCATGTTGGAGCGATGGAAATTGGCATTTTCGTCCTGCAGGACTTTCAGCTCGCCAAGCAGTTGACTGTTTTCTTCCAGCAGCTGATCCCGTTCAGTCGTAACACTGATGATGTTCTGCGAGCGCTCTCTCAGAGAATTGTATTCCGTGGTCACGGATTCAAGTTCTTTACGAGTTTTTTCCAGCTCTGTGGTCAGCTCGCTGGTTGCCGTCTGGCTGCTGTTGGCCAACGCGCTGGCATTTTTCAACTCGTTGCTTTGTTGCTCCAGCTTTTGCTCCAAGGCTTCTTTCTGTTTTTTCAGCGTCGCAATCTGAATAGGCTTAGGAAGCTTTTTGGTAACGTATTGCCGTCTGATGTAGCCTTCAATTCCTTTGGTAGTTTTTACCTTCACAAAATTAGCGTCTTCGCTGAGAACTTCAACCGGGGTGTCGGTCGGCAGATTGTCCAGTGCCTGGTAATTGTTGCCGGTCGAGCTGCGAACGGTGACGACCAGTTGGTCAGCGATGTATCTGGTTTCGGCAATTGCGCTTGCTGCGAGTAACGTAAAAAGAACGGCGATGAAAGCGGTTCTTGTTGTGGTCTTCATGGTGCCCCCTGATGCTTAGTCATTTAATAAGGTTCTAACTTGGCGATATTATAGTGCGAGCCAAGATATTTCAAGACTTTACTCATCGGCAGGGTCAGACAGCCCGCGTTCGTTTTGCCCCAGGCCCTCGCTGCTTAAAGCAGGTTATGTGCACTGCCGTGACAGCCCCCGCAGTTCGGGAAACGGTTGAGTATTTCATCCGCATGGAGTCGGCCGTGACAGTCGCTGCATTCAAGTATCTTTTTATGTTGCTGTGGGTGGCAGGCCGCACAGTTGAGTGAGCTGTGCTTGCTACCGCTGGCAGAAAGTTCTTTTGCCGCTTGTGGGTGGCAGCCACTGCAATCGCTGCTTGGAGTTGTGGCTGCATAGCTGACAGCCAGAGGTTTGTGAGGTTGATGGCATAAGCTGCAGGCCTCCTCGGTCATTTGTTCGTTATGCCCCTTGTGGCACGACATGCAGGGAGGTAGCTGGCCGTGTTCAACGTGGCAGTCGGTACAGACCAGGTCGCTATGGTAGCTGGGGTTTTCCGCAAGCTCAATACCTTGCGTCTTGTGGCAGGACATGCACTCTTGATGGGCTTTTTTCGGGAGAACGATTTCTCGCGGACGGTGCGGATTGTTGTGGCAAATCAGGCATTGTTGCAATTGGTAGTGTTCGCTGCCCTGGTGGCATAAAGAGCACTTGGGAATGTTTTCGAAGTTTTTGGGGCGATGGCCATTGTGGCAATCGGTGCAGCTGATGTCGGTTTTGTGGCCAAGCCCGGCTTCAGCGATATCGGTAAGCTCTTTTTGATGGCACTTATCACAGTCAGCCAGAAACAGATTTTGGCTGTCTGCTCTCTGTGTTGAACCGTTTTCTTCTGCCCAAAGTGGAAATATTAGAAAAAAAAGGAAAAAAAATGGAAGAAAAAATTTGAAAATCTGCTTGGGCATTTGGCCTCCTGAAACATATTTATTGGCGAAATCCTCAGCTTTTTGCCTGTCATTTGACGTCAAAAATGCTGTTGCGAGTTTTAAGCAAGATTGATTCCGGTCTTTTTTGCGTTGTTGCCGTGCTTTCGCTTTTTGTGTTTTAATTGCTTGAAACTAAAAAGAAAATTTGATTCTCGAGAAATTCTTCAAAACCTAGCGCTCTGCTATATGACGCCCGAAGTCTGGCAAAACACTGACTTGCTGATTGTGGCTCATTTTTGTAGCTGGCAGATAGTAACATGAGTTGTCATCTTTTTCTAAAAGCCCTGCCCGACTGAGCTTTAACCCGATCTGGTTGCTTTTCTCTCCTTTGTGATACGAATTGATTTACAAGCTAACCAAACAATTTGCTTTTTATTGGTTTACGTTAATTGTTTTTTGGCCAAGACAAGGGTGTCATATCACGAATTTTGGAGGCTGAAAAATGCTTAATGAGTAAGGGCAGGTTATCAAATTATCTTATGGGCCTATCAGAATATTTTACTTCTTGGGGCTGTTTTGTCTGTGTAATTTTATTCCAGCAGGCAAGAGGAACCACTTGATTTCTAACAGGTTCTGAAATTAATCTGGAAGCATACTGTTTTAATCAACAATCTTTTGCTTGTTGCATAGTTATTAAGAACAGGTTGTGGGTTTGCCACCCAAGTCATTTGGGCCCACATCCTGTTACAGCTTCTGCTGACGAGTAGAAGCAACTCTGCAAGAAAATGGAAGCAAACGTTAGACCTGGCTGGGAAGTTGTTGTCCACCAAAATCTTACGGGGGCGTAAAATGAAAAGTCGCAACAGAGTTCTGGTTGTAGACGATGAGAGTTTGATCTGTTGGTCTCTGTCTAAAATGCTTGAGCGGGCTGGCTACGAAGTTGATACAGCCAACTCTGGCAGTGAGGCCAGGGAAAAGTTCGAGAGCTTCAACCCGGACATGGCGATTCTCGACATCTGTCTGCCGGATGTCGACGGGCTGGATCTGCTCCGTGAGTTCAAGGCGCTGGATGAAGACCTGCTGGTGCTGATGATCACTGCAGAGGCTTTGTCCGAATCTGTTTTCAGGGCTTTCAAGCTCGGCGCTGAAGACTATATCGGCAAACCTTTCAATCTCGATGCCGTTGAGGAAGTGGTTCAGCGAGCCTTTGAGAAGCGCAAGCTGGTCAAGCGCGCCAATACCTTCCACAAGCAACTGCGTAAGAAATTCGATTATGACCAACTGGTCGGCACTTCACCGGAGATGATCGAGCTGTTCAAGATGATCGGCGTTTGTTCCGCGTCCGACTGTAAAACGGTTCTGATCCTAGGTGAAAGCGGGACTGGTAAAGAACTCGTGGCACGGGCAATCCACAAGCAGAGCGCTCGCAGCGACTCGCCATTTATCGACGTCAACTGTGCGTCGATTCCGGAAAATCTTTTTGAAAATGAATTCTTCGGCCACGAGCGTGGCGCGTACACCGATGCCGGTAACCGTGAGCAGGGTGTTTTCGAGCAGGCCGAAGGCGGCACGCTGTTCCTTGATGAAATCGGCGATATGCCGCTAGCGACCCAGGCGAAAATACTTAAAGTCATCGAGACCAAAAAGCTGCGCCGTCTCGGCGGCAAGGATGATGTCGAGGTCGATGTGCGAATCGTTGCCGCGACCAATCAGAATCTGCTGAAAATGGTTGAAGATGGTACCTTCCGTGGTGATCTTTACTACCGCCTCAATATGATGTCGCTCAACCTGGTTCCGCTGCGCGACCGCAAACAGTGTATTCCGAGTATCGTCAATTATTTTATTGAGCGGTTGAACGATGAGTATGGCCGTACGATCAAAGGGATCAGTGAAGGTGCGCTTGAAACCGTTATGGCCTACGACTGGCCCGGTAATGTCCGTGAGCTGCGCAACGCCATCGAGCGGGCAATGATGCTGGAGCAGGGAGCGGAACTGTCACCTGCGTGCTTCTGCCTGGAATCACGTGGTAAGTGCGCCGAGCAGGTTGCAGGGCCGACTGCTGCTGCAACTGAGCCAGCTGAGCCAGCACGCACTGAAGATGGTCACGTCGCCGTAGTCCTGCCGCCGGAGGGCATCAGCATCGAGGAGATTGAAAAGCAGTACATTCAGCAGGCGCTCGGTCGTTACAACGGCAACCAGACCAAGGCCGCCAAGTGCCTCGGCATCTCTTTCGATACCCTGCGTTATCGGCGTAAAAAGTTTGGTCTGGAAGATTGGCCGCCGAAAAAAGATTCCGCGAATGAGAAG
Source organism: Malonomonas rubra DSM 5091 (assembly GCF_900142125.1). Lineage (GTDB taxonomy): Bacteria > Desulfobacterota > Desulfuromonadia > Desulfuromonadales > Geopsychrobacteraceae > Malonomonas > Malonomonas rubra. The sequence continues at coordinate 266,863 of NZ_FQZT01000002.1, read as the reverse complement.
AAATCGGGTATAGATGAATTGGAACCGATTTCATCCCGCCGGGCCAGATCGCATGAGCCGCGGGAAACTCAAGCAAAGAACGGATACGCATGATGAGTTTTCACAGTAAAGTCTTGTGCAAAAGTCTTCTTCTGGGGCTGCTGGTGGTAACATCAGCAGCCTCTGCTGCTTCGGCGCAAACCTGTTCCACGGCTGATTGTCACGCTGAATACATCGGGCTGGCAAATTCCCATTCCCCGGTTGCCGAGGGTGAGTGCGAATCCTGTCATCAGCAGGTTCAGGAACAGCACCCGGCAGCTGAGGGCCAGAGTTTTGAACTGGTTGCTGAAGGTGCCAAGCTTTGCTACCAGTGCCACGACTCTTACGGTCGGCAACTGTTCGTTCACAGCCCGGTTAAAGAAGGCGAATGCACCTCCTGTCATAATCCGCACGGCGGTGAAAAGGGCAAATTTCTGCTGAACGCCGATCATGATTTGATGGAGGTTTGTACTCAATGCCATGATGCTGCAGCTTTCAGTGGTGAATTCGTTCATGGCCCGGCTGCCAGTGGCGCTTGTGTCGAGTGCCACGATCCTCACCAGGCGAATCAGGCAAAGTTGCTGAAGCAGCCCCTGCAGAAGAATTGTACCCGCTGTCATGCTGATATGGCCGAAGGGTTGGCCAATGCTCAGCATGTTCATTCCGCTGTACGGGAGTCCGAGTGTACTTCCTGTCACGATCCGCATAGTGCGCCGGCTATTGGCCTGCTGCAGAAGGATCTGGAGTCTCTCTGCCTGGAATGCCATAAGCGGGTCAGTAGGAATGCGACAAAAGCGAAAGTCAAGCATGCTGCTCTCTATCGTGATGAGAAATGTGGCGCCTGTCACACAACTCATTTCTCGGAATTCCCAGCGCTGCTCAAATCGTCGGAGCGGGATACCTGTCTTGATTGTCATGGCCAGGATGATTTCAGCAAATCGAAGCCGCTTAAAAATATTGCCAAGGAGATAAAAGATAAGCCGATTCTGCACGGACCGTTGCGCGACGGTAAGTGCAGCAACTGCCACGATCCGCATGGCTCCGATTATTTCCGCCTGCTAAGGGGAAATTACCCGCAGGGTTTCTACCAGCCGTACACCAAGGACAGCTACGATTTCTGCTTGGAGTGTCACGACAAGAACATGCTTCGTTTTCCCGATACCAGCATTTATACCAGCTTCCGCAACGGAAAGCAGAACCTGCATTATGTGCATGTTACTAACAAGTACAAGGGGCGCACCTGCCGTGCCTGCCACGAGGCCCATGCATCAGATGCAGAAAAGCTGATGAGCGGTGAAGGGGCCGAGTTCGGCAGCTGGCGTGTGCCGACCCGTTTCAGTAAGACGGAAACCGGAGGAAGCTGCTCGCCCGGCTGTCACCGAACCTACGAATACGATCGGGAAGTGCCGGTCGAGTACGCGGAATAAAAAGAAATATCCCGGTTAAATTTCAGCGGGGAGCCAATCGGCTCCCCGTTTTTTGTCCCCACCGATTCATTTTCCTGTTAGTACGCCGTTGCCCATGTTGGTGATCTGCCGTGGGCATATCCCCAGAGCCAGATTGGCGACAGGGTAAATACCCGATGAGTCCAGCATGGTTGGCTTTTGCTAATCTTGTTGTTGCTCCCCTGATTGCCGATTGGTCAATTTTAAATTCAGTGAAAACAGCTGGTTATCAATAAGTTTATTAGTTTTTCAGGTTTTTTTCAGGGCTGGCACCATCGTTGCTCAATACCCTAGGCAAGAAACACCGGGATGGCAACCTTTTGGGGAAGGGCGTTGTCCTGTAGGTCAAGGATGGAAAGATGAAGTGTCTTTCCGGGAATGCAAACGGGAGAAAAGAGCCAAAAGAAAGAGCACGTTTGTAAGTAACAAAAATTCTGCCGCAACAAAATGAAAACAAAATCTGGAGGAAGTAAAAATGAAAACGAAAAAAAATCTGTTGGTTGCATGTTTTGTTGGTTTAGCCCTGACTTTTGGTATTGCTGGCGCTTCGATTGCTGGCCTGGCTCCTGGTACTGGTATTGTTGATTCCAAGCACGATATGCGCGGTTATGCTGAAGCTAACGGTGGTGCCCGTGATCAGTTCGAGCGTGTTTGTGCATACTGCCACACCCCTCACCACGCTGTTGAGGACCTGGATGCCGATTACATGCCTCTCTGGAGCCGGACTGTTACATCTGAAGTGTTTGTTGAGTATGACAGTGCTACTTTTGACGGCTATAGCGAAATGGCATTGGATGACTTTGGATTCCCTGATCCTGTCGCTGGCCCTTCCCGTCTCTGTATGGGGTGCCATGACGGCGCTGTTGCGATCGACGCATATTACGGTGATCCAGGTACTGCACTCATGGTCGAAGGGGATGCTTTCCTTGAGATCGGTGTTGGCCTGAACGGTGACCTGACTAACGACCATCCGATCGGTTTTAACTATCTTAATGTCGCGAGCGCTGATGACGAGATTAATCCCGCTACGTCAACATTCTCAGGTGGTGCTCAAGTGGCTGACGTTCTTTATGAAGGTAGCATCATGACTTGTGCAACCTGCCACGACGTTCACAATGGCCCGACTGTTAACGAGGCTTGGTTCCTCTATGGCCTGCAGGAAGATTCCGAATTCTGCACCACCTGCCACGCTAAATAATTTTAGTTGCAGGACCAATCTAAAGGCCGCCGGATTCCGGCGGCCTTTTTTTCTAACAAGCGCTTTTAACGAATAAAAATTTTCAAAAAATGTTAATTGGACAGGAGCAGGCTTTTAACTTGCGTTGAATTTGACGATTGCTTATTATTAAGTGCTAATTTTGCTTATGTTTTAACTGACCTGCCCAAGGCAGAAAAAGAACGATAACCTAGAAGCGGAAATTGTCGCTTAAAATTAAAAGTTATTGGAGAAGTATTGATGCGGTTCACTTTTGCATTTTTCGTAATCATTGTTTTGCTGTTGGCCGGTTGCGCACCGAAAGCGACCAAACAGCATGACCCAGTTTTCTTCCCTCCGGCACCTAACCCGCCCCGTGTCCAATTCTTGATGGGGATCGGTGATTCTCGTGATGTTGAGGGGTCTGAGACCGAGTATTCTCTTATATCCATGGATCCCAGCAAAGGCGACGATGTTAAATTCTTTATCAAACCTTACGGCATTGCCAGCCATGGTGAAAAAATCTATGTCTCTGATACCTTGGCCGGGAAAGTGGCGGTTATCAATGTTAAGCAGAAGACCTTCCAGTGGTTGAAAGGCGGGTTTGGTCCTGGCAAGCTGAAAAAGCCGATCAATATGACCACCGACAATCAGGGCAACCTTTATGTTGCCGATACCATCCGCAAAAAAATTGTCATGTTTGATCCGGATGGAAATTTTCTCAGAGTTTACGGCGAGGCTTACGATCTGAAGCCGGTCGATGTTGCCGTTGATGATCGCCATGTTTATGCTTTGGATCTTTCACGCAGTAAGATTCTCGTCTTCAAGAGAGAGTCGGGTGAACTGGTTGAGGGATTGGGGCAGGACAGTGATAATCCCAAAGAGAACCTTTCCTTGCCGACGAATATGACATTAAACGAACGCGGACAGTTTTATGTGACCAATATCACCACAGGTGTCATTGTCCAACTTGACCGTGATGGTCATGCCATCGGCACTATCGGAAAGATGGGAGATGGCTTCGGCCAGTTCGGTCGTCCTAAAGGAATCGCAAGCGACAGTGATGGGCGCATTTACGCTGTCGATTCGGCTCATCAGAACGTACAACTGTTTGATAAAGATGGACGTTTGTTGATGTTCTTCGGCGACCCCGGATTTCCAGTTGGTTCTTTGAATCTGCCTGCGGGTATCGTCGTCAGTGATGACGATTTGGCAACCTTCCAGCAGATGGCTGCTCCCGATTTCGAACTCGAGCAAGTGGTGATGGTCGTCAGCCAGGTTGGTCGTCACCGGGTCAATATTTATGGTTTGGGTAAAAAGAGAAGTTTTGATTACGAAGGGTACTACAAAGAATCCCAGGAAATGCTGAAGAAGGCAGATGAAAGCCGGGCACAGCGCAAGAAGGAAAATCAGTAAGAGTAACCTTTCATCGGGATGCAATGACTGCTCGGAAGAGGGAGCTTTTAGTGCTAGATACAGGCTTTCATCAAGAAAAAATTTTATGCCGTTTGGAGCAGGCTCGTCAGCTACGACGACGCCTGCTTCTGCTGTTTATTGCTTGTGCTCTGCTGGCCCTTGCCGGTTGTGATTCTGTTGCTCGTCACAAAGTGCTGACAACGGTTTTCGATGGTGTTCCCGAGTTGCCGCAGCCGGAGCGATTATGTGATGAATATTACGAACAGCGGCAGGCCTATGAAGCATCCGGGAAAATACTCAACGAAAAAGGGGAAGTGGTCAATGACGATCGTTCCTCGCACAAGCCCTATGCCGAAAAAGCCTGTAATGATTGCCACTCAAGTAATAAAGACGTCAACGATGGCCTGATTGCTCCGAAACGTGAGCTCTGCGGTGTCTGTCATACAAATTTCATCACCGGTCTGAACGTTCACGGCCCTGTTGCGGTCGGCGACTGCCTTGCCTGTCATTTGCCGCACAGTTCCAACCATAAAGCGTTGCTGAAAGAAGATCCTGATACCATTTGCGCAACCTGCCATCAGGAAGACCGTCTGGCAGCAGCCATGCATGATCGCTTTGTTACCAAAGAGATCAGCTGCGGTGAGTGTCATGATCCGCATTCCGGCGATGCGCGCTATTTTCTGAAATAGATTTAAGCCACACTCTTCAAACGGATCCCGCGTTAGGTATGTTCATTCTGCAGAGGACGAAAAGTTTACAGAAAAATTTGCTACAAGCCAGGTTTTACGGTTTGTTGTGCATGTTTTTTGTTTTTAATGTTCTTGTGCAGATGTTTGTCCCCACTTGTGGGCATGCCGCCAGGCGGCAGGTTATCTTTCAGTTGTCGAACCTGCAACAATGGATTGATGTCAGTTACCAATACTCAGGTAGTAAAACCAATAGCGATGGGAGGGAAAATCGTTCGGCTCGTGATCATGAGTTTGAGCAGGAATATCATATCGGTATTGATTACGCGATTCTTAGCCGTCGACTCGCAAATGGTAGATTAGAGTTAGATGTTGGCACTAATGAGGTGTTTAGCTACGATCGCACTGGTAGTGATCCCAATGATCATGATATCGGTTTTGGGCTGGAGTTTTTGTTTGATATGGTGCTGTTTGAGCGGCGCCCCTACCCAGTCAATCTGGACGCCAGTAGAGTCCAGCAGTGGATTAATGCACCTTTTGCCGATAATTATCAGCTGACCTCTCAAAATTTCGGTGTAAGTCTTTCAGCTCGACAAGAAATATTTCCTTTCAATTTGGGGTACCGATTTTTTACAAATGAAACCAGCGGATTAAGTCTTGATCGTTTACAAGAGTCTGATGAGCTGGTGTTTGACTCCAAGCTGAACTGGTGGGAAATCAGTACGACCAACCTGCGGGCTAAAGTCAGTCGTGTGGATATTAGCTTTGAGGCAAGCGATCGTGAAGAGATTTCGACAGAATTGTACGATTTGGGTATCGATAATATTCTGAGTTGGGGGGGGGGGAAACGTAAGAATACATTGAATTCCAGTTATGGTCTGCGCAATAGCAGTGGTAGCTCTGAAAGTAGATCAGAGAATTGGAGCGAAAATATTGAATTACAACTCGGTGAAGGGTTAAGTGTTGGTGCCGGCTATGATTATAGAAAAAATACCGTACCTCAGCAGGAGCGAAAGGAGAGGAGCTACCAAGGATGGGCTGAACACCGTTTATACGATAGTTTGACTACTCGTGCTTCTTACTCATCAAGCGAAACTGAGTATTTGACAGGTATAAATCAACAGTTTCGTTCTCAAACGAGTGTTGCTTATAATAAGCGCCTTCCGCGTGAAAGCAACATAACCTTGAGCTATGGTTACGGCTATGGTGAAAACGATCGAAATTTGGATGACAATGTCATTCAGGTCTTCGATGAAGGAGTTAGGGTTGATGTTTTGGGCATCGGTTACCTGAGCAACACCAATGTGATCTCGAATGATGTTGAGCCAAACAGTGTTCGAGTCTTTGTCGACCTCGGAGGTGGCATCAGGGGGGATGAACTCGTCGCTGGCGATTTTTCCATCAGCCCTGCAGGCAACCAGACTCAAATCAGTATTGATCCCGCTACAGTAGCTTTTTACGGAACTTTTGACTATCTGGTTGATTACAACTATGTCACTAACGAGTCGATCGAATATTCCACTGAAACACACACCATTTCTGCTGTTCTTGGTTTGTTTAAGCAGCGCTATCGTATATATGGAACCCTCATTCTCGGCGACCAAGACCTTATAGATGGTGACGACAGCACGTCACCACTGTCACAGCAGACCTTTGTGCAAGTCGGCTTCGAAGGGAGCCATTCCGAGGCATCCTATGGATTCAAATATCTCTATCTTGATACTATACTCAGCACTGATCGAACAGCTGAAGCGTATCTCAGCTATCTGAAAGCCATCGGGCGCAACCTCTTGACGGTTAGATTGACAGAGCGCTACAGCGTTATCAGTCAAAAAGAACGTTTGTCGTCGTCGGCAAGAGGTTCAAGGGATAGCAATACTTTTATGCTGAATGTCAATTATCGAAAGCCTTTGGGGGCTGCGGCTAAGGCGTCCTTTGGGGTTCAGTTCATTGACCTCCGCGGTGAAACAAGGCAGGACGATCTCTCTTTTGGTGCTTCCTTCGACTACCGCTGGTATAAATTTGAGTTTTCCTTCAACGCTGACATGACCTTTGGCTTCTACGAAGATACGATTTCTAGAGAAGATTCGTTATCTTTGCAGTTGCGGCGCTATTTCTAACCCGGTGTCTGTCGATCAGGGAAGGGGTAAAATGTTTTTTAAATACGCTCGATTTTTTCTGCTTGTAATACTGGTTTCCATGTTTTTGGGGCTGCTGGGCTGTGCTAAACACTCAGTCGAACCAAAACTACTAGTCGAAGAAAAAATCGTCTGGCCACCGGCACCACTGGAACCAAGAATCGAGTGGGTGCGCAATATTGCTCAACTGCAGGATGAGACTGAAAAAGGTTTTTGGGGCCGGGTCAAAGAGTTTTTTATCGGCCCGCAGATTGCGGAGATTGTTCGCCCCTACGGTGTCGCAACCGATTATGGCGATCGCCTTTTCATTGCCGATACCGGTGCTTCCCGCGTGCATGTCGTCGGGAGGGAGGACGGCAGCTACAGTTTTATTTCAGGAACCGAAGATGTTCCCCTGCAGACCCCGATTGCGATGGCTTACGTCGGCAATGACGAGCTTTTTATCACCGATTCCAGCCAGGGAACGGTGTTGCGCTATAACCTGCGTGAAAAAACTCTGCAGCCGTTAATGCCCTATCGACTGCAGCGACCGACCGGTATCGCCTATAGCTGGTGCACAAAGTTGTTGTTTGTCACTGACACCGCCGCTCACCAGGTCGTTGCTTTCGACCGGAACGGGGTTGAGAAATTGCGCATCGGCAGTCGCGGAACCGGGGAAGGGCAGTTCAATTACCCGACCGACATCTGGGTCGATATGAACGGCCAGATCTACGTGACCGATGCCTTGAATGCCAGGATCCAGATGTTTTCGGTTGAGGGCGGTTATATCGGTAGTTTCGGCCAGCCGGGTGATACCCCTGGCAGCTTTGCCAAGCCGAAGGGGGTGACCGTCGATCCGGCCGGACATATTTATGTGGCCGATGCCCTGTTTGATGCGGTGCAGATTTTCGATGCCAAAGGCAAACTCCTGATGAGTTTTGGTGATAACGGCCACCGGTCGGGACAGTTCTGGATGCCTTCCGGAATTTTTGCTGACCGCAGAGGCTACATCTACGTGACCGATACTTACAACCGGCGTATCCAGGTTTTCCGGCATGTTAACTGCACAATGAATCACGACTGTTCCAGATAGGGGTGCATTTTATGAAGTTTTTCAGGGTTTCCCTGCATTTACTGCTGAGCTGTCTGCTGGTTTTGATTTGTGCTTCTGGTGTTTTCGCGAGCATCCTGACCACAAAGCATAATCTGTCGGTCAGTGGCCCGGGAACAATCACTGCGACGACGGAAAATCGAGTCTGTATCTTCTGCCACACGCCTCACCACGCAACCTCGGTGACACCGCTCTGGAGTCGCAAGAATAGCAACGCCATTTACGATCTTTATGCTTCGTCATCCCTGGTGGCCCAACCGGGCCAACCGACTGGTGGTTCACGTCTTTGCCTGAGCTGCCATGACGGTACCATCGCTATCGGTATGCTCGATGGCCTGGTTGAGCCGATCGCCATGACCGGCGGAATTACCACTATGCCGATCGGTTCGACTAACCTGGAAACCGACCTGTCGAATGACCACCCGATCTCTTTTGCTTATACCTCGACTCTGGCTGCACAGAAAGGTGAGCTACTCGATCCAGCGCTGCTACCGCAGGAAATCCGGCTTGAAGATGGAAATATGCTGCAGTGTACCAGCTGTCACGACCCGCATGATGATCCCCATGGCATGTTCCTGGTGATGAGTAACGCGGGCTCTGCCCTTTGCATTTCCTGCCATGACAAAACAGGATGGGCGCTCGGATCTCATGCCACCGATCCTGCTGTTTCAGTTGATGCTTGTTTAAGCTGTCACCAGAGCCATGGTGCGCCGGGCGCAAAACATCTGCTGCAGAGCTCTGTTGAGGAAGCGAATTGCCTGGCAAATTGTCACAACAGTGTTGGAGTGGGTATTGATATCCAGACCGACAGCAACAAGTTTTACAGCCACCCGGTCAACTTGGCGACTGGAGTTCACGATATCACTGAAAACCCGCTGACCATGAGCAAGCATGTCGAATGCTCCGATTGCCACAACCCGCACCAGGTCAGCAGCCAGGGAGCACCGCTGGCGTCACCGCCCGATGTTAACGGTCGATTGACCGGTGTAAAAGGGATCAGTTCCACAGGTGCTGTTTTAACCGAATCAACTTATGAATACGAAATTTGCTTCGGTTGCCATGCTGAAAATGCCTTCTACGGCAACCAGCTGCCGACACGACTTATCCAGGAGCAGAATGAGCGGCTGCGTTTTGACAGTGCCAACCCCTCATTTCATCCGGTAACGGCAGTCGGGAAGAACCTCAATGTTCCCAGCCTACGCCCTGAATATACAGAAGCCAGCCAGATTTACTGCACCGATTGCCATGGCAGTGACAGCAGTACTCGTGCCGGTGGGATCGGCGCAGATGGCCCGCACGGTTCGATCTATCCGCACATTCTGATCGCGCGTTACGAGCAGGACATCTATCCGCTGACTTACAGTGTTTCTAATTACGATCTATGCTTCCGCTGTCATGATCCGGATGCGTTGTTTAATCCAATGATTTCGACCTTTCATAATGGCCACAGGTTGCATGTCCAGATGAAAGGGGTTTCTTGCTCTGTTTGCCATGATCCGCATGGCGTGCCAGTAACCCGAGGCGCGACAGTATCTGCCAATGCCCACCTTATCAATTTCGATAGCCGCTTTGTCGACCCCTCAACAGCTGTTTATGATTCTGTAACCGGAAGCTGTACCGTAAGCTGTCATCAAATGAATCCGCGGTCCCACTAGCGGCTTTCTCTTGTTGTGCCCGGGAGTTTATTCTTCTTCCGGGCACTTTCTGCCATTCCTGCCAGAAGAAAATCCTGTATTGCTCAACCCATTTTGGGATAGTTGGGGTATTGCCCAACATTCTTTGGGGGTAAGTAGGTGATAACACCCAAATGTACGAGGAGAGGTTGGGGGTATCCCCAGATTTGTACACTCGAAAAGCAACAATTATAACCAAGAAAAACCCTCGTAAATAATGCATTTAATATTTTTAATAGCTTGAAAAAGCTCGGCGACTTTAGTGGTTTATGTCCCCTTGTTTCTCGGTTTTTAAGGGTTGTTTGTTTGACGGGCACACTCGCTGCTATGGGGGATAGTATCGCTCTTTTCTATTTTGCACGAGTTGTCTTGCCTGCTCTGTTTGGTTATGTGCCCCAACACAAAGACAAAACAGGTTCAGGCGCCTGCCACGAGGAGGTTTTCTGACGAAGAGATTGGTTTGACGAGAGAGGTAGTTGAGAAATTTTTCTTCAAATGAAAACAAGGAGAACATGGGAATGAAAAAACATTACAAAGTGCATATAGCGCTGATGACCTGCCTGGCGATTCTGCTGGGTATGGCCGGCGTTACATTTGCAGCCCACCCACCTGTCACCCTGAAAGATGTGGGCAATCAACCTATTGCTGTTGGTAGCGACGCTGCTTACAGCCCCAAGCAAACCTGTGGCGGTTGCCACGATTACGACAGTATCGAACAACACTCCTACCATGCCCTGCTCGGTTCCAACGAGCTGAAGGGGTGGATGGCTTATAACCCGAACAGCCCTGACAAGTACAAGGCTGGCGTTGCTGCCAAAGGTAAGTCCTGGGTTCAGACCCCTGGTCACGTAGGCAAGTGGTGACCGCCTTCCGGTCGCCAGTTGGCGAGACTTTTTAATGGTGCTTCCGGTACTTCTTCTTACGATGCTGCCGCAGGTAAATTTAACGAAGTGAACTCGGTGAACGACCCGACCACCGGTCTGGACTGTGTTCCTTTCAACTACGGTACAGAAGCTGACTTTGTGAAAAAGGTAGACCTGTCGGTCGCCGGTCAGCTCATGGACTGCGCTGAGTGTCACGTTGGTGGCGGTGCCATGGAATATATTCCTAACACCGATCTGAATGCACGTATCCGCCTGGATGAAATGGCTACGACTAACGTTCCTGGTTTTGGTGGGACCGTTGCTGGTGCTCCTATCACTTCTGCAAGCTACACTGCTTTTAACTACTTCATCGACACCTATGATGTTGATGGCGACGGCGATACCGCTGAAGCTCAGTACATGGATTATGCCCAAGCCGGCGTTATGGAAATGGACTGCTTCCTCTGTCACCTGCCTGGTTATGATTACGTAGAGCGTCGTCACCAGATGCGTACCGGTAAACTGGGCACCCTGCCGGCTATCGGTGCTGGTTTAGCGACTGATAATGGCGCGGCTTTCGGTGCCGCCGACTTCGGTACCACTGTTGTTTACGATGAAAGTCAGCTCGATGCCAGTGGTACCAACTTGCAACTGTCTGGAACCTGGATGGATGAGAACGTTGCTGGTGTACCTGATTCCACCAACTGCGCATTCTGTCACTTCAACGAGTTCTCGGTTGACTGGAAGAAGCGTGGCGACCACTGGGCACCTGACGGCCAGGTTGACTTCCAATACGAAGTTCACTACAACCTCGGCTGCATGGGCTGTCACCAGCGTGATGCTGCTGAGCAACTGTCCTGGCAAGGTCAAGACGCTACCAGCTTGGCCGAAAATTACTCGCCGATGGCTGCAGGTTCTCTCGGTCACGACCCGGCAAAGGGTATGTACGCACAGTACAGTGGTCTGTTCAACATGAACGACAACGTCCAGTTCAAAGACTGCGTCGATTGTCACAGCAACGGAACAGCCGGCCAGTCTTACGGTGCACCTAATCCGGCTGCTGCTCACGCTGCTGCTGGCCTGACCGCTGTTGTTGCCCAAGGCCCGACTGCTGACGGCGTTGCCAAGGCAAGCCACATCGACTTCATGCACTGCTCAGCATGTCACAGCCGTAAAGCCAACTCTTATGACTGGGGTAACACTGGTAACCCGCTGATCGACGCAACCGGTAAAGATGAAGAAGGTCGTTTGACCGATCACGAGAACGATTACGTTCTTAAAGAAGACATGACCGATAACACTGGCCTGGGTTGGTTCAAGGGCAAGTTGCGTCGCATCTCCCCGTCGGCCACTATGTTCTGGCGCGACAAGAACGACTTCCCGAATACTCTGGGTGGTGTTGATGCCAACTTCGACGATCGTCCGCATGGTATGGATTCCCTGCTGATGACCGATGTCCTGGCTGTTAACGAAGACAACGGTTGGGCTTCGATTACCGAAGATCATCATGGAAATATCACTCCGGCTGATTTTGCAGAGCGTATTACTGCTTTCAACTCCTACATCGATACCAAGGCTGGCGTTGCTGCTGGTACTGCCAAGACCAAGTTCTCGATCTTCCATGTTAACTTCATGAACCAGCATGCCGTTTCCCCGGCCAACATGGCTTTCGGTGTCAACGGTTGTACCGACTGTCATGATGCTGGTGCAGAGTTCTGGAACGGAAGTATCAACACTGCTGGTGACAACAACATGATGGTCTATGGTCCGAGCACCAGCCAACGTGTGCCGTTCACCAAGGTCAACGGCTTCTCGCAAGCGTCTGACTGGCATCCGAACACCTTCGACAAGTTCGCTGCCCGGACGATCGCTATCCAGATTTCTAACGTTCCTTACGATACCCCAGTGACGGATGAAATCATCAATGTTGACAGTGATGGTGATGGTATTGCTGATACGACTGATGGAATCCTGGATACCGGTGACGGTGTCGCAGACAGCCTGACTACTCGCCCGGTTGATCGTGCCGAGATCATGTACGAAACCACCTTCATGGGTGCTGCTGACTACGCAGCCGAATATGAAGGCGGAACCATCGACTTCAGTGGTTTCGAAAAAGGTTGGCAGTTGATCGTTCAAGTGAACGACGGGACCGAGCGCCTGAAGATGGTTTCCACCGACATCGCTGACGTTGCTGGCCTGCTCGCTAACCTCGGCACCAACATGACCGACGGAACTTTCGGCTTCACCATTACTGCTAACACTGCCGGCGACGGCATCAAGGTGACTGGCACTGGCGGTAATCTGATCCGTCTGCGTGCTGGTAACGCAGCGAGCTTCGGTCTCACCCACGCAGCTTACAAGAACACCCCGTGGACTGCTGTTGATGGTCGTACCTTCAACGGTCGTGCTGACTGGGTTGCTTACCTGAACGAGCCAAAGGCTCTACCGGCAGCTGGTGAAGCAATTATCGTAGGTCTTCCGGCTACTGTAGAAGTTGGTAGTACGGTTACGTTGACTGCTGATGAAACAGCCAATGACGATGCTGGCAGTGTCAGCTACAGCTGGATCTGCAACGACACCACTGATGATCCTGAAACTCCTGATGTGAATGAGGGGATTCTGGATGGTCCGGTTGTGGACAAGACCTTCAGCAAGATTGGTACCTGGACTGTTACTCTCCGCGTTGTTGATGCTTACGGCGATCTGATCACTGTTTCTCAAGTTGTTCAGGTGACAGCACCGGCACCGGCTGCTGACATCGCTCTTGTTCTTCCGGCTGCTCCAGCTGGTACCGGGAACACAGTGCGCTTCAGCAACCTGCCGGCATCCTACACCATGCTGTATATCATCTGGGGTGATGGTTCACGTCAGAAAGTCTACCCGACCGGTTCTCCGGCCAGCGTAGATGTTGACCATACCTTCAGCACATCCAGTCGTTACTTCAATGGTACTGATTACAGGTATCTGTCGACAGTTTATGTTTACAACGGCGGAGCCCGCGTAGACATCAACCGCGAATACTTGTTTATCGCACCTTAATCGGTAGTCTAAAAACCTAAACCCTAGCCGCCGGGCTCGAAGGATTTCTTTCGGGCCCGGTTTTTTTTCTGTCTGGGTATTTGCCCAGCAAGTTTTGGGCAGGGTGGGGGATAACCCTCAGTATTTAAATTTGACCAGATTTGTTATTGGTGGTTTGTAATTTCTGTCTAACATCTTTCCCCTATCACTTCACTCTTAAAAAATCATTTATTTCAAAACCTTATCGATACGAAATTATAAAAGTTTGACGATAGGGGTGCTTGGGCATAGTTGCTGCTATACCCCTAGCCAAGCTCTTTTCTATGTTGCTGTTCGACTTGCCGATTCCTGACCCGTTAAGTGCCCCAACACTGTTACGGAAATAGAAGAGGCCCCTGCCACAAGGAGTACGTTGAAACGAGAGAGTTGGTTAGACGAGGGAGTAAGTAACAAGTTTGTTTTTAAAATGAAAAACAAGGAGACAATGAAAATGAAAAAACAATACAGAGTGCATATAGCGCTGATGGCGTGCCTGGCGGTTCTGCTGGGGATGGCCGGCGTTGCTTTTGCGCACCCGAACGTCACATTGAAAGACGCCAGCGGTACCGCAATTCCAGTAGGTGGTGATGCTGCCTACAGCCCGAAGCAAACCTGTGGCGGCTGCCACGATTACGATTCTATTGAACAACATTCCTATCACGCCCTGATCGGTTCCAACGAACTGAAGGGTTTCAACCCTTACAACCCGGATCATCCAACTGACAAATACCTCAGTGGCGTCGCCACTAAGGGCAAGTCCTGGGTCCAGAGTCCTGGTCACGTCGGCAAGTGGTGACCGCCTTCCGGGCGCCAGTTGGCGCGTATGTTCAAAGGGAATGGCGGAATGACTGCTTACAACGCTGCTGAAGGTAAATATGATGTCGTGAACTCGCTGCTCGATACCGTTTCCGGTGAGCAGGCCGTTCCGTTCGATTACGGCACAGAAGCTGAATTCATCAAGAAGGTTGACCTGTCGGTTGCCGGTAACATCATGGATTGTGGTGAGTGTCACGTCGGTGGCGGCGCCATGGAATATATTCCGCATCCTGACATGACCAAGCGCACTCCGCTGGTCGACCTGGCCACCACCGGTGTCGTCGGTTTCGGCGGGACTGCTGGTGTTGCTGCTCCGATCACTGCTGCAAACTACACAGCTTTCAACTACTTCATCGACAACTACGATGTTGACGGTGATGGCAACAAGACTGAAGCTCAGTACATCGATTACGCCCAGGCCGGCGTCATGGAGATGGACTGTCTGATGTGTCACCTGCCTGGCTACGACTATGTTGAGCGTCGTCACCAGCTGCGTACCGGTAAACTGGGTTCTCTGGCTGCTATCGGTGCCGGTTTCGCATCCGATAACGGTGCTGCCTACGGTACCGCAAATTTCGGTACCACTGTCGTTTACGACAACGTACCTGATAACGGCAGCAACCTGCAGCTGTCCGGCACCTGGATGGACGAGAATATCGCTGCAGTGCCTGATGCCAACAACTGTGCATTCTGTCACATGAACGAGTTCTCGGTTGACTGGAAGAAGCGTGGCGATCACTGGGCACCGGAAGGTCAGTACGACTTCGCTTACGAAGTCCACTACAACCTCGGCTGCATGGGCTGTCACGAGCGTGATACCGATACTCCGCCGTCTTGGGTTGGCTCCGATCCGACCAGCCTGGCTGAGAACTACGTCGCCCAGGGCCTCGGTTCTCTCGGCCATGATCCGGCTAAAGGCATGTACGCTCAGTACAGCGGCCTGTACAACAAGAACGATAACGTTCAGTTCAAGGACTGTGTCGACTGTCACGTCACCGGAACTGAAGGTGGCCAGGCTTACGGCGCACCGAACCCGACTGCTGCTCACGAAGCTGCTGGTCTGAACGCTGTTGTCGCCCAGGGTGCCAACACCATGGACGGTAATGCCAAGGTCAGCCACATCGACATGATGCACTGCTCCACCTGTCACAGCCGTAAGATCGATTCCTACGCCTGGGGTAACACCGGTGCTCCGATGATCGACGCCACCGGCGCCGACCATGACGGTCGCCTGACCGATCACGAGAACACCTACGTGACCAAGCCTGACATGACCGACCAGACCTCGCTGCAGTGGTTCAAAGGCAAGCTGCGCGCTGTTCAGCCGTCGGCCACCATGTTCTACCGCGACAAGAACGACACCCCGGCACTCGATGCCAACTTCGACGGCCGTCCGCATGGTATGGACGCCCTGCTGATGACCGACGTTCTGGCCGTGAACGCAGTTAATGGGTGGAATGCGATTTCCTACGATACCCATGGCAACGTAACTCAGGCCGACTTCGCAACACGCCTGGGTGCTCTGGCTACTTACATTGAAAACAAGGCCGGTGTTGCTGCCGGTACCGCCAAGATCAAGTTCTCGATCTTCCACGTTAACTTCGCCAACCAGCACGCTGTTTCCCCGGCTCAGTACGCATGGGGTTCCGGTGCCGGTAACAACCCGCTTGACCCTGCTGATGACAACGTTGACACCTGTACTGATTGTCACAGCTCCGCTTCTAACTTCTACAACGGCTTTGTTGACACCACTGGCCCGACCGTCATGAACTACGGTGCGTCGACCAGCCAGCGTGTACCGTTCACCAAGGTTAACGGTTTCTCCCAGCCGACCGACTGGCACCCGAACCAGTTTGACAAGTTCGCCAAGCGGTCGATCGCGATCCAGATCTCCAACGTCGACAACGGCAATGGCGGTTTGACCACTCGCTCGGTACAGAAGAGTGAGAACGCGTACGAAGCAAGCTTCATGACCACCGCCGATTTCGCCCCGAGCTACACTTCTTCCGGCGCAATCGACTTCACTGGTTTCGAAAAAGGTTGGTTGCTCAAAGTCCAGGCGCGTGAAATCGCTACTGGTACTGTGACCACTCGCTCCAAGGCCGTTGGTGTTGGCGGTGGTGCTGCTGATGTCGCCAACGTGACTGAGCTGCTTGCCAGCCTCGGTACCTTCACTTCTGATTTCGAGTTCACTGTTACTGCTGATGGCGCAGGAACCGGTATTACTATTACTGCTGACCCTGGTTACGAAATCAAGCTGGCTGGTGGCGTAGACAACTCCGCTTCCTTCAAGCTGAGCCACGCTGCTTACCAGCCTGCAACCTGGACTGCTGTCGACGGTTCGACCCACACCGGTCGTGCCAGCTGGGTTGCTTACCTGGATAGCATCGACAGCTCCGATCTGCCGGCAGCAGGTGAAGCAATTATCGTAGGTCTTCCGGCTACTGTAGAAGTTGGTAGTACGGTTACGTTGACTGCTGATGAAACAGCCAATGACGATGCTGGCAGTGTCAGCTACAGCTGGATCTGCAACGACACCACTGATGATCCTGAAACTCCTGATGTGAATGAGGGGATTCTGGATGGTCCGGTTGTGGACAAGACCTTCAGCAAGATAGGTACCTGGACTGTTACTCTCCGCGTTGTGGATACTTACGGCGACCTGATCACTGTTTCTCAAGATGTTCAGGTGACTGCACCGGCTCCGGCTGCCGACATCGCTGTGGACTCACCGTCTGGCCTGGACAACTCGGTAACCTTCAGCAACCTGCCAGCTCACGACATGCTGTACATCATCTGGGGTGACGGTGCCCGTCAACGTGTCTATGACACTGCCGCTTCGGTAAGCGTACCGCATAACTTCAGTGCTTCTAGCCGGTACTTCGACGGTAGCAACTACAACTACCGTACGACCGTCTACGTCTACAACGGCAGCACTCGCGTAGACATTAAGCGTGAGATTCTGACGATTGCACCTTAATCGACAGTCTTAAAATCTAAACCCTAACCGCCGGGCCCGAAGGATTTCCTTCGGGCCCGGTTTTTTTTGTCTGGGTATTTGCCCTAAAGGAAATGGGCAGCAGGGGGTATCCCCAGTTTTTGTGAGTGAATTTTTTTCATGGTAAGATTTTTGTTCGCACATGTTGCTGTTGAAATAAATTTATATATCGAAAATCTCCTATTCTTTTAGCTGGTTATGGATTCTGTTCGGGAAAGTACCGTGAAATCTGGACATAGGCATAATTGCTGCTACAACGCAGTTAAGCCCTTTACCGTTTGCATGAAATCGCTGACTTCTTTCGGTCATGTGCCCCAACACCTGATCGGTTTTGAAGGCAGCTCCTGCCACAAGGAGACACAGGAAAGAAAATTTCATCAGGAGTGGGAATTTTGCAGTTCGTGTTTCGAAATGAAAAAAAGGAGATGATGAAAATGAAAAAAAGTTATCGCTTGCAACTGGCGGTGCTGTCCTGCCTGGCCGTTTTGGCCGGCCTGACAAGTACATCCTTTGCAATGGACCACCCGGAAGTTCAGCTGCTTGATCACAATGGATTTCCGATTGCAGCTGCTGCCGGTGCTACGACCGCTTACAGCTCGATGAAAACCTGTAATTTCTGTCACGATTCAGAAATGATCGAAAAGCATTCCTACCATGCCCAGATCGGAACCAACGAAATGAAGGGTTGGATGGCTTTCAACCCGAACAGTCCGGACAAGTACAAGGCTGGTGTTGCTACCAAGGGTAAATCCTGGGTTCAGAGTCCTGGCCATATCGGCAAGTGGTGACCGCCTTCTGGTCGCCAGTTGGCGAGACTTTTTGAAGGCGCATCCGGTACTTCTGCTTACAACGCTGCTGCAGGTAAGTTCGACGAAGTCGATTCGACTCGGGATCCGGCTACCACTTACTGGTATGTCCCCTTTGATTACGGTTCAGAAGCAGAGTTCCTGAAGAAGGTTGACCTGTCTCTGGCCGGCAACATGATGGATTGCGGTGAGTGCCACGTTGGTGGTGGCATGATGGAGTACATCCCGTACAAAGATACCCTGCCGCAGACCAATGATTATGAAAGCCGCGTTTCTCTGCGTACTATTTCCACAACTGGTTTTTATGGTTTCGGTGGTGATCCGCTGGTAGCAAATCCGATCACCGCAGCCGACTATACTGCTTTCAACTATTTTATCGATACCTACGATGTCGATAACGATGGTGACAAAACTGAAGCCCTGCACATGGATTACATCAAAACTGGTGTCATGGAAATGGACTGCCTGTTGTGTCACCTGCCCGGTTACAAGTACGACGAACGCCGTGAGGCTCTGCGCGACGCCAAGATCGATGCAAGCCGTGCTATCGGTGCCGGCCTCGGAACTGATAATGGCCTGACCTGGGCTGACGGAGCTGCTCCTCCGGCCGGATACGGTACCACTGTTGTCTATGATATGAGCCAGTTTATTATTGACGGCAACGGTAACCTGCGTATTCCCAAGGCCTGGATGGACGAGAATGTTGCCCCGACTCCTGATTCCACCAACTGTTCCTTCTGCCACATGAACGAGTTTTCGGTTGACTGGAAGAAGCGTGGTGATCACTGGGCGCCGAATGGCCAGTATGACTTCCAGTATGAAGTGCATTACAACTTCGGTTGCATGGGCTGTCACGAGCGTAAGCCGACCGCTCTGCAGCCGGATGATCCAAACGAACCGAATCTGCTCCCGGATGGCGTGACTGCCAACCCGGCCGCTGAGTACACCTCTGTTTGGGGTGGACCTTATCCGGAAATGGGCGATGGGCTGCTCGGTCACGATCCGGCAAAAGGCGATTCCCAGTATAGCGGTCTGTACAACAAGAACGACAAGGCTGCTTTCAAGCAGTGCCAGGACTGTCACATCAATGGTGCCGGTGGTCGCGAATATGGCGCACCGAATCCGACCATGTCCCACGCTGCTGCCGGCCTGACCGCCAAGATCGCTCAGGGTAACACCGCTGACGGCGTTGCCAAAATCAGTCACATCGACATGATGCATTGTACCGCTTGCCACACCCGTAAAGCGAACTCCTACGATTGGGGCAACACTGGTAACCCGTTGATTGATGCGACCGGCAAAGACGCTGCAAACCGTCTGACCGATCATGAGAATCCGTACGTCATGAAGCAGAACATGACCGACAACACTTCGCTGGCATGGTACAAAGGCAAGATCCACCGCGTCTCCTCGTCGGCTACCATGTTCTGGCGCGATAAGAACGACACTCCGGCTCTCGATGCCAACTTTGACGGCCGTCCGCACGGCATGGATGCCTTGTTGATGACCGACGTTCTGGCTGTTAACGAAGATAACGGCTGGGCTTCGATTACCGAAGACCATCATGGCGACGTGACTCCGGCCGATTTCGGTGAGCGGATTACTGCCTTTAACTCCTACATCGAAAACAAGGCTGGCGTTGCTGCCGGTACCGCCAAGACCAAGTTCTCGATCTTCCATGTTAACTTCATGAACAACCACGGTGTCTCCCCGATCGAGCTGTCCTGGGGCATCAACGGTTGTACCGACTGCCACGATGCCGGTGCCAACTTCTACAACGGCTCCATCGACACCACCGGCGACAACAACACGATGGTCTATGGTGCCAGCACCAGCCAGCGGGTTCCGTTCACCAAGGTCAACGGCTTCTCACAGCCGACCGACTGGCATCCGGGACAGATGGACAAGTTCGGTGTTCGCACCATCGCGATCCAGATTTCCAACACTCCGACCACCTGGGATGATGATGGCAATGCCGTTACTCCTGAAGTTGCTGCTCTGACCACCCGCCCGGTCGAGCGTAGCGAGAACATGTACGAAGCAGCCTTCATGGGCAAAGCTGATTTTGCCGATGAGTATGAAGGTGGCACTATCGACCTGAGCGGTTACGAAAAAGGTTGGCTGCTGATGGTCGAGGTTGAGGATGAGTCCGACGGTTCGGTCGCAACCTACACCAAGTCGGTTGGTACTGACGTCACCGATATGGCTGGCCTGATGGGTCAGATCAGCAGCCAGTTCAAGGATGGTACTTTCGGTTTTGTTGTTGCCTTGAATACTGCTGGTGATGGCATCAAGATCACTGCAGAGCCTGGCTACAACGTTCGTTTGCAGGGTGGCATCGACAACTCTGCCAGCTTCGCCCTGAGCAACGCAGCTTACAAGGCAACTCCGTGGATTGGTGTTGACGGCACTGTCGCTAACGGTCGTAGCGAATGGGTTGCTTACCTGGACGGCATTGATGAGAACGATCTGCCTGCTCACGGCGTTGCCGATGCAGGTGCTGATCTTGTCGCAGAAGTCAGCGTTCCTGTCACTTTGGCAGCGAACGAAGTGGTCAATGCTGGTGTTCCGAGTATCAGCTACAGCTGGATCTGTAACGACCTTGCCGACACTGTCTATGAAGGCGCAAGTATTGAGAAGACCTTCGATACTGTCGGTACTTACACCTGTAACCTGCGTGTTGAAGACGCTTACGGCGATATCCATCAAGATGCCGTTCAGGTTCAGGTGACTGCACCGGCTCCGGCTGCTGACATCGCAGTCGTAACCAGTAACCCGGCCGGCACTGGTAATACTGTACGCTTCAGCAACCTGCCGGCAACCTACACAATGCTGTACATCATCTGGGGTGATGGTTCACGTGAGAAAGTCTACCCAACCGGTTCTCCGGCCAGCGTAGATGTTGACCATACCTTCAGTGCTTCCAGTCGGTACTTTGTTGGTCCTGATTACAGATACCTGTCGACTGTTTATGTGTACAACGGCGGTGCCCGCATAGACATCAACCGTGAGTATCTGTTCATTGCTCCTTAATTGACAGGATTGATACCTAACCCCTAACCGCCGGGCCCGAAGGATTTCCTTCGGGCCCGTTGTTTTTGAGGAAGCGTTCTGGTGATTTGCGCAAGCGGGGTGGGGATATGCCCGGTTAAATGCCCAGATTGCGATTTCAAGACAGATGGAATTCTAGCTGCTGCCGACATGAAGGACAGTATTTTCAATAGATTTGCTGATAGGGACATAAGATACGGTAATGAGTCCAGTCTGGAACGGACTTTGCTGTTCATTTAATCGGGGGAGTTTAATCCACTAAAATTACAGTAGAAAATGAAAAGTTATGCGACTAAAGGAGGCTCCGGATATGAACAGATTTGTCGTCGCGTTGTTAGTTTGCCTGTTGCTTGTGCAAATGATGCCTGCCCCAGTCTTCGCAGGAGCTCCGCAGCTTCAGGCGCAGGGGAAACTGCGCAGCTGTGAATCCCTGACAACGGGTGTTACCGTTGATAATGCGGGGAACCTCTTTCTTTCCAAGGCACGCCTGCAAACAATATCCAAATTCGATATTTACGGACGAAAACTGGAGCATTTTACCCCTCTGCAGATAGGTGAGGGTGGGGTTGCTGTTTCCCCGATGGGGAACATTGTTTATGCCGCAGCGGGAAAAAGTGTTCTGACGATTGATGGTTACTCTGGAGAGGTCACGGGTCGCCTCGGTGCTGAAGAAAACGAATTCGACTGGGTCACTGGCCTCGAGCTGGATGATCGCGGTTACATTTACGTCGCTGACAGCGGTTCACGCAAGGTGCGGATCTATAATCCGGCAGGCGAATTTCAGAGTGAATTTGCTGGCCCTGGGGAAGATCTGGGGCAACTCGGATTTCTCTCGGCCATGGCGATTAACCTGTCGGCCGGTGAAGTCTGGGTGGCTGACAACCTGGCTAAAGGCGTAACCCCCGGCCCCAAAATTGTCGTTTATGATCTTGCTGGCCAGTTCTTGCGGGAGATTCCCGGCTCTACAGGTTTCGGACAGGAGCCGATCGGCAGCTTTTCAGCTTTGACCTTTGATCATCAGGGGCGAGTTTATGTTCTTGATGGCGAAAAGAATGAGATCAGGACCCTCGATCCACGGACCGGTGGTGCTTTGACCTACGACCAGTTCGGCCCGTTCGATAAACGGCTGGTTGGTCACTCTTCGTTGGCATTCGACCCTGCGACCAGTCGCTTGTTTGTTGGCAGCGGCCAGGAAGTTTTCATTCTGGGGGTCGATGGTGCCGTACAGGTATTGCCACAGGCGAGGCGATAGGGGTTTAACGATTTTTCGTTTGAGATATCAGAGGCAAGAGAAGGGGTTGTCATGAAAATACGGACACTAAAATGCATCCTGTTGCTAGCGTGCGGGGTGTTGCTTCCTTTAGCTGCTTTCGCGAGGCCGGTGCACGACTTTTCCTGTGAGGATTGTCATAAACCGGATATCAGCTTTACTGAACTTGGGCATGCCACAACCAACGTCTGCCTACAGTGCCATAACGATAAAATCGCGGTGTCCGATGCCAGTAACCTGTTCAGCAGTTATCCCGTCGGGGTGACTCCCGGTTTGCAGAATTCTCATATGTGGGCTGCGGCGGAAGATAATTCAGCTGCCGGGGCAAATGCTCCGACCAGCCCGGAATTTTATGGCCGCTACTCGGTCAGTCGGGGCCTGGTGACTTGCTCTCGTTGCCATGACCCCCACGGGGCGAGCGATAACCAGAACCTGTTACGGCTCGGCAGCGTGGAATCGGTTTGCCGTGAGTGTCACAGTGCCTGGGCGGGGCCGGTCAGTCATGCGTTGGGGACTCATCCGCTGGTGGCGGATTATGCTGCCGTGGCCGTGCCACAACCGGATAGCTACCTGACGACACCGAATAACGGTGGTGGCCAGGGTTCAATCGCTCTGGTAGATGGGGGCGTCGGTTGTTCTTCCTGTCATGCCGCTCATTTTGTCGATTCCGATTCGGCAACAGCCGATATCGCCGGTGCGGTGCAAAGTGCCGGGGATGGACGGCTGCTGAGAGCTGATGGTGCCCAGGGAGACCAACCATCGGCGCTTTGCCAGGCCTGCCACACCTATAGACATCATGGTGACGGCAGCGGCGAACAGATCGGCTGCTTGAGCTGCCATTCCGGCCATGCATTTAATGCTGGTAATCCCAATTACTATGTGTTGCGTGCCAGTGTGACGACCTCCAGCTACGGCACTGTGACCGGGTTGGATTACAGCGGCAGCGCCGCTATCGATGATGCTCAGAAGCACAGCCTCTGGAACGATGGGGTCGATGGAACGGCGGACGGTTACTGTGAGAAGTGCCACGGCGACGCCAAAGATATCATTGGCCATTCCAGTAGCGATATCTGTACCGAATGCCACGCCCACAACGAATCTGGGGCGATCTACAGTTTCGAAGGAACCGGCTGCTCCGGCTGCCACCTTGGTTCCGGAGATGTCGATGATTACGTTTTCGGTAACGGGACCACCGCGCAGGTGGACCAGGCGCAGTGGAACGCCACCGGCCACGGTGGGGCAGGCTTTGATTCCTGCTACTACTGTCATGGCGAAGCCGGCCACGACGACCCTACCAACCCTTTCCGCTTGGCGAACACCACGGGTCCCGATGGTCCGAACGGTGTCTGCTGGAGTTGTCACAAGACCGGCTCCACAGGTTTTGATCCGGATGGCAGCGGCCCGGTACCCCTCGTGAATGGCTCCAGCAAGGCCGACAGCTATCACTACGGCAGCAAGCATGGCAATAGCGATAAGGGAGGGCGTTTCTGCTGGGACTGCCACGATCCGCATGGTGACAGCAATATCGTTATGGTGCAGGACCTGCTGGCAACCCGTTCCGATGATTTCGGTCTGCCGGTTCAGACAGCTCCGGTTGTTTTTACCAGCAACTCCACAGGAACCGATTTTGCGAAATCGAGCGCACCTTATGACGGCATCTGTAATGTCTGTCACAACGGGGCGGACCATTACACCTCGAATTCCGGTGATGGGCATAATGCCGGCTCTGTCTGTACAACCTGTCACCCACACTCGGTGGATGACGCGCCAAATCAGGCCTTCGCGCCAGCAGGTGGTTGCGTTGATTGCCACGCCGGGCCACAGGATAATGGTGATGGAGTGCCGGTTGGAGGTCGCCGCGGGATGATGGCGGAGTTCCCCCTGAGTAACGCCCATGCCCACTATGGTAACGAGCTGAACGACGATACCTGCCTGGTTTGCCACAGCACGGCGACCCACATGAATGGATACGTCGAGCTGGTCGATCCGGACAGTGGAGCATTGTACAGTTTTGTTCAGCCGAGCGATCTGACCAGCGATCCTGACCTGTCGAATTTCTGTGCCAACTGCCACGATGCCAACGGCGCGGCGCGGCTGGCCAGCGCACTCAATCCTTTCGGTAACGGTAATGTCCCTCCAGATGTTGCCAGCAAGTTCCTTGGTAGCCTGCAGTGGAACGAATTCTATGGCGATATCTGCTTCGGTTCCGAAGGCAGCCAGCGTCCGAGCAACAGTCATCACGACATCAGCGATGCCGATCAGGCTTTCGGCAGTTCGAAGATTGAGTGCCTCGATTGTCACGGTGCTCACACCTCTGCAGCGTCTCAGCCGGTGGCCGATCCCGACAACACGTTGGTTGCCTGGAGCGGGACCAGTAATGATTTCTGCCTTGCCTGTCATGATGGCGGCAGTGACCCGCTCAATTACGATATGCCGACGGGAGTCGAACAGCACACTTTCTACACCCCGGTTGTTGATCCGGTAAATACGCCAGGCACCAGTTGTGGTACCGGGATGATCTACGACTGCAACGATCAATGCATCGACGAAGCCCAGTACGCCAGCTGGATCGGCGATGGAACCTATTGTGATGACGGCGCTTATGGGGTCGATTTCAACTGTGCCGAGTTTGATTACGATGGCGGCGACTGTACCGGGACTGACCCCTGTATCGGTAATGATTGCCCGTCACTGGCCGGCATCGACTCCTGCAACGGTTACAATCGCGATCCCTGGTGGATCGGTATCAGCTGGAGTAATTCGGCTCACGGTGGTGGGTCGAAACGGAGCTGGCCGGGTTATGTTCTGGATCCGCAGGCACCGAGCTACGTGCTTGACTGTATCAGCTGTCACGATCCGCACGGTTCCTACTCAGCGACCAACCCGACCGGCAACCCCTACATGATCCGTGATTATGTCGATGGCTCTGCTTTTGTCGATGATGGCAACCGCGACGATCCGACGCTGGGACCGGTCTGGACCTACGGCAGCGCCGGTCCGGTTGTTGTGCCGGTTGAGGTCGGTGGCAGTGGGCCGGACATGACCTCGCTCTGCGTCAAGTGTCACGCCAAGTGGCAGACTGCAGACACCTTCTATCATCAGGACTGCAACGCCTGTAACAACTGCCACAGCCACGGCCGGGCGTTCGGTGAAAACGATTGGGAGGGGGGCGGCAATGCTCCATTCTGCCCATGATGATGTTTGCTGATGAACGAAAAGAGGATTCTGCTTCAAGGGAGGAGCGGTTGATGAATACGTACTCTTATCGAAAGATTCTCGTTGGTCTTTTGGCCCTGTTGCTGTTGTCTGCACTCCCGGCAGCAGCACATATGCCGGTGCCGCTGCTCGATGCTGAGGGTAACCGGATCGAGATTTCCGTACCGGGGACGCCGTCACCGGCTTTCAGCATGAAGCAGACTTGTCAGAGCTGTCACGATTACAACGCCATCGAGCAGCACTCATTTCATGCGCAGACCGGGGCCAACGAATTTTTCGGTTGGGCACACCATAATCCCGATTCGCAGGATAAGTTCGTCAGTGGCCCGGTGCCGGAAGGCAAAAACTGGTTGCAGACCCCGGGCCACTTCGGCAACTGGGATCCGCCCTCGGTGCGCCAGCTGGCGCAGATGTTCGAAGGAGTCCCCGGAACCGGAAACTACGATGCTGCCAGCGGGCAATTTCTCGAGGCTGAGTCGAACAGCTGGTTGCCGAAGGTCTATGCCGATCTGACGGAATTCCGTAATAAGGTCGATATGTCGGTCCCCGGCAATATCATGGATTGTGGCGAATGCCATGTCGGCGGCGGGGCGATGGAATATGTGCCGAACACAAACCTGTTTGCCCGGGTGCCTCTGCGCGACATCGCCAAGCCGACCCGTGAGGCGATTGTGCTTGACGCCGACGGCAACCCGGTGCTGGAACCGAAAGGTTTTCGCATGGAGCCGGTGCAGGAAACTGTTGTCAATGATGTCAACGGTCTTGGCGGTCCGATCGATGCTGCGACTGTGACCGCATTCAACTATTTTATCGATATTTACGATGTCGATGGCGACAGCGATAAAAGCGAAGTCCAGTACATCGATTACGCCAATACCGGAGTTTTGGAAGTCGACTGTTTTGTCTGCCACCTGAAAGATTACAATTACGCCGCCCGCAAGGCAGCGCTGCGCAAAGGGAAGCTGGATGCCAGTCGCAGTATTGCGGCCGGGATCGCCAGCGATAACGGCCTGCAGTGGCCCGACGGCGGCAGTGCTCCAGCTGGTTATGGCACCACGGTTATTTACGGCGACAATCTTGTCGGGCTTGATTTTATCAACGAAACCGGCCCGGTTCTGAGTCAGGCCTTTTTCGATCAGCGCCTCAACCGCACTCCGCTGACGAACAACTGCGCACTCTGCCACTTCAACGAGTTCGCAGTCGACTGGAAAAAGCGGGGGGACAACTGGCAGGGTGATTTCCGCCACACCTTCCACACTAATTTTGGTTGTCTCGGCTGTCATCAACGCAGCGACGGCGTTTCCCTGGACGGCTGGGATATGCAGATCTCAGCCAATTATCCGAAGATGGGTGAGGGCACCATGGGGCATGACCCAGCCAAAGGGGACGTGCCATTCAGCGAAGTGTTTAACGCCAGTGATGACGCGGCTTTCAAGGATTGCGAAAGTTGTCACTTGCGCGGTGGAGATGGTGGCCAGGCCTACGGTGCGCCCGATCCAACCGCGGCCCACGATCGCGCCGGGCTGATGGCAGAGGTTGTTCAGGATCCGCTGAAAATGCAGGGAGTGCCCGAGATCAGCCATGTCGCCCTGATGGATTGCACTGTCTGTCATGTGCGGAAAATATCCTCGGCAAGCTGGAACACAGGCGGCTCGATGGTCGATGCGACCGGGAATGATGCTGCCGGGCACCTCTTCGATTACACCAACGACTGGGTCGATCGCAACAACATGACCGATCGCAGTTCTCTCTCCTGGTACTTAGGGCGGCTACAGCGCAATAACGTTGTAACGACCATGTTCTGGCGTGATGGAAACGATGCTGATTTCGACGTCAACTTCGACGGGAATCCAGCCGGACTTGATCCTCTGCTACCGACCCAGATTCTGTCGGTCAACCTGAGCAATGACTGGACATCATTGACCGCCGATAACAACGGTCAGGTCACAGCGGCGAAAATCAACGAACGGGTGAGCAACCTGAATTCCTTTGTCGCCGGATGGGTTGGTAGTGGGACTCCGGATACTAGGTTCTCGTTGGCCAGTGTGCCGTTCAAAGTGAACCACAATGTTTCGCCGGTTGCCGATAGCTTCGGCATCGGCGGCTGTGCTGATTGCCATTCGGAAACTGCTGAATTTTATAACGGCGGTATCAATCCCCTCGGTGATGGAAGCAGCCTCTACTGGGATGATGACCGGGTTCCTTACGTGATGGTCAACGGCCAGACGCAGGCGAGTGATTTCGATCCGAAGCTGCGCGACAAGTCGGCTGCCCGCTCGATCGCCATCGAATTCGCCAATGTCGCAACGCAGATTGATAGTGACAACAACGGCACCCCGGAAGATTACTTTACCGTACGTCCGATTGAACGTTCGGAGATGATTTACGAAGATGATTTCAAGGCTCCGGCAGCTTTCGCCGCCAGTTATTCCTCTGCGGCAGCGATCGATTTCAGTGGTAACGAGCAGGGCTGGTTGCTGAAGGTCGAGGCTTCGAACGATGGTGGCCAGACGGTCGTCAACCGCAGCCGTCTGGTGGCGACAGATGTCGGCAGTGTTGCCGAACTGTTGACCGATCTTGGTTCATTTGTCGGTGACTTCGAGTTCGTCGTGACGGCAAACGGAACCGGCGGCATTACAATCAGTGGCCAGAACGGCTACCAGGTGCGGCTGCATGCACAAGCATGGGCCGGCAAGTTACAGATGGAAACAGCAGCCTGGCGCGATGTGCAATGGTTCGGAACCAACGGCACCAGTTACGATGGACGTGCTGATTGGGTTGCCTACCTGAATACCCTCGGTGACCCAGCGGTGACCGGAATCGGTATTGATCCGATTTCTCAGATGCTGCCGATAAACAGCAACCAGGATATCGAGGTTGGGAGTACTATCACTCTCAGCGCTGATACCTCAGTGAATACAGCAGGAACCTTCAGCTACAGCTGGATCGTCAGCGATACCGCAGGCGAAGTGCTGGAAGGCGAGTCGGTGCAGAAGACCTTTGACAAGATCGGTACCTGGCTGGTGACATTACGTGTCGTGGATGAAGAAGGCAAACTGGCTCAATCGAGCCTGCCGGTGACCGTTGTCGCTCCGGCTCCAGACACCTATATCACTTACGCTGATAACGGTGTCGGCGTTCCGGCTCAAGTGACCTTCAATAACATGCCGGAGAGTACCATGCTGTATGTGATCTGGGGGGATGGAACCAAAGACCGCTTCTACGAAAACCTGCCAGCTGGTTCGAACAAGACTGTCGATCATCTTTTCCGTCAATACGCCAAATATGACAAAGGGGACTATTTCGAATACCGGATGACGGTTTATGTCTACAACGGCAGCACGCGAGTCGAGGTGGAACAACAGACAGTGAGAATAATGAAGTAAACAGAAAATTTAGCTTTACAGGGCGTTATGCTTTTACCTTGTCCTCTCTCCGCAGGGGAATTGCAGGCCCAGACAACAACAGCCCCGAAGTTTTGCTTCGGGGCTGTTGTTATTGAATCGTAATTATTGTTTGCTGCCTATTGCAACCTGTTCTATCCAGTATTCATTCTCAGGTTTCAGGTTACGTTTGCTTGCGGCGATGTCTTCTGCCGTCTCTTTGTCGTATACCCCCTTGATCTGGCACTGAAAGCCGGTTTCCTTGTTCTTCCAATAAACGACGTAGGCTCCCTCTTCAATCCGCTTCTGGAGCATTTCTTCCTGAGAGGTGTAGCTGCAACTCGCAAGGAGACAGGTGGCCAAAAAGAAAAGCAGGATCCCCCTCATTGTCCTTTACTCCTTCCACTGATCGACATCGACCAGCCCAAGTTTGACGGCGTAACGGACCAGCTCCATCTTGTTGTGCACACCGAGCTTCTTCATCAGGTTGGCGCGGTGGTTCTCGACTGTCTTCGGGCTTAATCCCAACTCTTCGGCGATCTTCCGAGTGGTGCCTCCTTCGACAACTTTGCGCATCACCTCCTGCTCGCGCGGTGAAAGCAGGCTGTAGTTTTCATCATCGATGGTCGCCTCTGTTTCCGGCTCGCTCATCAGCTTGGTGATGACCTCGAGTGAGACGCCGCCATCGAGGAAAAATTCGCCGCGGCAGAGCGCGTCCATCGCCTGAATCAGTTTGGCGCTGGTCGCTTCCTTGACCACGTAGCCGCGTGCTCCCGCCTTGAAAGCTTCGGCAATGAACTCGAACTTCGGGTGCATGCTGACGATCAACAGTTTGGCGTCCGGCAGTTCGCTGCGGATTTCGCGGGTTGCTTCAATCCCGCTTTTCTCCGGCAGGGAGATGTCCATGGTCACCAGGTCGGGCTTCAGCTCCTGGGCCATCTGCAGAGCTTCTTCGGCACTGCCCGCTTCACCAACGGTCTGGTAGCTTTCGCTGCGGTCGATCAAACTCTTCAATCCCTCGCGGAAGAGTGGATGATCGTCAACAATAAGTACGTTTTTCTTGGTCATAAGGCCTCTGTTTTCTGTTTTGCGGTTAATTGAATCTCATTCTATCACAGTTGTTCGCAGGGAACTTCGATAAGCAGCCGAGTGCCGTCGCCTGGCTGAGATTTTAGCTCGAAATTTCCCTTCAACAAGTCGACCCGCTCTGCGATACCGAGCAGACCGAGATTGGTGTTCTGGTTGCGATTATTGACATGTGGCTTTGTGTCGAAGCCTTTGCCGTTGTCAGCAATACGCAGTCGCAGGACCGGATGTGATGCGATCAGGCGGACACTGGCCTGGGTCGCCCCGGCATGCTTGACGATATTATGCAGAGCTTCCTGGGCGATCCGGTAAAGATTGATCTCGGTATCTTTGTCGAGTTTCAGCTCTTTGATTCCAGCCGATTTGAAATCGATCTCGATATTGTGCAGCGATCCGATCTTGCTGCAGTGGTCTCTCAAGGTTTCGACCAAGCCCAGGCGTTCGAGGAAAGAGGGGCGCAGACCAGCGGAAAGACGGCGCACGGAATCGATTGATCCCTGCAGTATATCGGCAAGGTGGTCGATCTGATCTCGTAATTCCGGCGGGATATCCTTTAAATCTTCAGCAATGGTTTCGACACTGATTTTTGCGGCGTTGAGGCGCTGGCCGAGATCGTCGTGCAATTCACGGGAAAGAACCGCGCGCTCATCTTCCTGTGCGGTGATCAGGCGGTGGGAAAGAGCGCGAATTCGCTGTTCGGTTTCTTTCATCTCAGTGATATCACGGGCCACAGCCAGCTTCGCCGGCTTGTCATTTCCGGGCATGCGGATCGGCAATTCGATGGCTGAGTACCAAGCTTGTTGCGAGTCATTGAAGAACTCTTTATGGATCGGTTTGCCGGTTTTGAAAACCTCATCGATGGTGCAGGCTTCGCAGGGTTCTGGCAGGCCACGGCAGACTTTATGGCATGGGTCTACTTTTGGATCAGCATTGCTGGTTTCAATCATCTTGCGGTTGGCGTAGAGGACCTCAAACTCATCGGTGACCACATAGACCCGGTCTTCCATGGCATCGAGCAGGCGTCTTAACGTCTGCTGCGAGACTGCCATCGCCTCGGCCATGAAGGCACAGTCGGTCTGGTCTTCGAATGTACCGAGGATCGCCGGTCGGCCATTGATTTCAATCAGGCGTGCTTCTGCCTGCAACCAGAATTCTGTACCGTCGCAGCGGGCCGATGGCTGTGCCCAGGAAACCAGCGGTGACTTGTTGGTCAGCATCTCATCGTGCATTTTCTTAAACAGGTCGACACTGTTTTTATCCGGATAGACCTCGTTGAACATATTGTGCCCAAACAGGTCGGTAACAGATTCGTAGCCGAACATCTCACCGAAGTGCCGATTGAGAAAAACCGCTTCATCGTCCTGTATTACATACATGCCTTGGGACAGGTTGCCGACGATTGTTTCGAAAAGATCGGCATTGATTCGTTCGCCCATACTGCCTCCGCCAGTGAATGCTGTTAATGAATTTTGGAGGTTGTATTCATGCAAACGGCATGCCTTTGATTTTAAAATTCGTATTTTTCTATATGTGCCGCGTTTTCTCGTAATTCCACCCATTTTAGGTGGTTTCGGGGATATACCCAAGCTTCGGGGATATACCCGATAGAGACCGATTCCGTCATTAAAAACAATCCCCCAGTTTATCCGTTTTCGCCCCCAGCTAAGTGTGGGGTTTTTGTCTGGGGTGGCTGGGTGGTGTCACCTAGGGAAAAGAAAAAAATAAGCGTCAGATAATATCTAAAACTATTTCGCAAAGACTTTCATAAATGAGAAAACCACTTTTTTATCAGCTGTTTATGTGTTGTTCCTGGGTGGATGTGGGCGTTTTGGGTGGCTTCTCTCAGGGTGAAAAAAGAGGGGTGAAGAAGCGTTTTTTTGGTCTTTGCCTTGCTATTTGAAATGGTCGGCTCATTTCTCCAGCGCATCAAGCTGGAAGAACAAAATCGGAATCTTCCCCCTTGCTCGTACCCCCAATACGGCCAAGTCGAAAAGGTTCCACTTTTCCCGAAAGGAGGAGGTTCCATAAGTTCGACCTTTGTTGTGTGAATCGAATGCATGACCGATGAAAACGAAATGATTAACGAAAGGAATTTGGAATGAGCAGGAATAGAGTGAGTTTGTGGTTTATGGCAGTCAGTGCTGCTGTGACCATGTTGATTATGGGTGCGGGAACCGGCTTTGCCGCTCACCCCGATATCCCTCTTTATACTTATGAGGAAGTTGCAGAGCAATTCGGTTACCCGGTTATGCCGGTTGGCCTGGATGCTGAAAACAAGGGTTTCCCTTACAGCCCGAAGCAAACCTGTGGTAACTGCCACAACGGTACTCTGTACCGTACTGATAGCCCGATGCTGCAAATGATGGGTTATCCTGGTTTTGACGGTACTGGTTACTTGGTCACCGACAAGGCCGGCACCCCGATTGCGACTCCGCTGGTCAGCTACGAGGACATGGACAACGATACTTTCCACGTTCAGCAGGATGCCAACTTGCTGATCGATACCGCGGGCGTAAGCTCCCAGGCTGGTAAGCCATGGACTCAGTCCCTCGGTATGGCAGGTAAGTGGTGACCGCCTTCGCTCCGCCAGTTGGCGGACTTCCGTGCAAACGGTGATAGCAACAGCCTGACTAATGGTAAAGAATACGCGACCCCTCAAGAGTTTATCGACTCCGTTGACAACTCGGCCTGGGATTTCGCAACTGCATGTAGTAGCTGCCACGTTGGTGGTGGTCTGACGAATCATGACCGTGAAGGTACCCGTTACTCCAAGCGCCCGACCTTCCAGGGCGACACCACTGTTCCTTTGAACGCTTACGATTACACTGTCTACGAGTACTGGATGGGTCCGGCTGATATGGCCGCAAACCCGACTGATCCATTGTATGCCAACGGTATGCCTGCGCATTACGTCAATGACATGGGCATGAACAACCATCTGAACTCTGATGGTTCTTTTGTCGACACTGACACCAACCCGGCGACCTACAAGGCTCCTGGCTTCGCTCCGACCTTGGCTCCCTGGGCTTACCCGTACCCGCTCGATATGGACGGTGACGGAGAGTATACGACCGTGGGTGTAGATATGCCGAACTTCCAGATGCCGAACGTGCGCGAGATCGACTGCATGTTCTGTCACATGGAAGGCTACAACAATATCGTCAGCTCCGTTGCTGTACAGATGGGTGCTCTGAACGCTGCCCCGGCTATGGGTTCCGGAATGATGAACATGTTCACCCAGTCTTATCTGCCGAACATTGTCGATTCGATGGATGTTCCGAATATCATGACTGGTCAAGGCACCATGAAGGTTGCCGTGCTGTCCGGTAATACAGTTTCCCGTATCAAGGGCAACCCGCCGAGCGACAACTGCCGTCTCTGCCACAGCCCGACCACCATGGAAAACTTCTCGGACATGTTCGACAAGTTCCTGGCCGCTTCGCCGATGGAATTCAATCCGCTAAGCCCGTTCGCAGGCCCGACCGGTCTGGCAATGCCTGGCTACGACCTGAACGCTGCTTTTATCGATCCGTCGATGGCGTCTCAGTCCCCGACTGTTTATGCTCAGATGGACGGTTCCTGGGTGTACGGTGATGGCAGTGATGCAGGTGGTCCGTTCGCTGGCATGTTCCCGATGGCGCTGTTCCAGACTTACAAGAATGTCACTCCGTTGAGCCAGATGTCTGGCGAGATGGGTGGTAACAACCAGCCTATGTCCGGTCCGATCTACTTCAACGGTGGTCTCGATTACGACCAGAGTGCACTGAAAAAGGCGACTATTCCGTTCCCGCGTGCTGACTTCTTCAAGCGTGGCGACCTGTTCGACGACAGCGCTCAAGTGGAAGCACACCACAGCCTGACCTGTGCCAGTTGTCACATGGACACCAACGCGACCAACAAAGACCAGTGCGATCCGGGCCGTGGTTACGCCCGTCTCGGTGGTGTTGAGTCCGGCACTAACGCTGTCGACAAGACTGGCCAGGATTCCCGTAACACTGCCAAGCGTTGTGAGCATTGCCACATTACTGGCAAGAATGCTGAAGGTCTGCCGATCGAAACTTACGGTGCCGGTAACCCGACTGCTGCTCACGCCGCTGCCGGTTTGACCGCAAAGATCACCAATGCGATTGGTGCTGAAGGCCCGTTTATGGGTGATCACCTCGACATCATCGATTGTACTGTCTGTCACATGAAGAAGCAGTCGATGGCAGTTCGTGCTCTCGATTGTACCTCTGGTAACCGCTACCCGACTATGATCGGTTTCCAGCAGGAAAAAGGCATGATGGCCATGTTCACTGACCCGATGGGTCTGAAGGACATCCCGGAAGCAGATTTCCAGACGATTACTGGTCTGCCGTTCCCGAAGAACATGTATGTCAACGAAATGAACGACTGGTCGACCATGCCGCAATACGACCTGCTTAAAGGTTGGTGGCAGAATGGACCGAAGTTCCTTGCTGACGGTGTGACTCCGAACCCGGACTACCGCCGCAAGATTTACAACATCAACATGATTACCGCGATCCTCTGGGATAACAACGGTGCTTTCGACGCCAACGGCGACGGTGCCACCGGTGTTGAGGCTGATAGCCAGGCTCCGGCCGGCATGCTCGGTTTCGATCCATGGATTCAGCGCGACCTGAAGACCGGCCCGACCTTTGCTGACACCGGTTTCGCTGTCGTGCCGATCGGTTTCGGTGATCCGATGGACGCTGGTAACCCGTACGGTTCCGTTTACAGCAGCCAGACTGCTAACGGCTTCAACCCGATGAGTGACTGGGACTACGTTGGCGTCTATGGTGGTAACACCATGTTCAACACCCCGGAGCAGATCAACGCTTACCAGGCATTCCGTACCGGTATGGACTCCATGGCTGGTGGCAACAAGCCTTGGGATCAAACCCAGTTGACCATCTTCGGTGGTCCTTTCCAGGTGACTCACAACGTTGTCAGCCCGAGCGTTGCCGTTCTGGGTACTTCTTGTAACGATTGTCACGACGCCAACTCTCACTTCTTCTCCGGCGGTTACGACATGACCGGTTCGGCGGTTCCGACTGCTGACACCGTTGACATGACCGGTATCTATGACATCAACCAAGCCAATGGTGGGATGGTCATCGATATCTCCGGGTACAACATGATGCAGCGCCCGGTTGTTGACTACGAGATCGTTGCAGAGCCTGCCGACATCATCACCGGTGCTGAAGCACAGAGCAAAGCTGGTACCGTTCACGAAGTTGAATTCGAAGAGCATGGTTGCTGGGATGGTTCGACCTTCATCGCCTACACTGCTGCGACTGAAGCCGACCTGACCTGTCTCGCTGCGGATGCACACTATGTCCGTACCACCGACCTGAGCCGTGCTGAGTTCCTCTACTTCGACGAAGCCGACGCACATGCTAAGGCGACAGCACTGGAAGCCAACCGGACTCTGTCTGACTACGTCAACGCTCCGGTAGCTGCTATCGATGCTTCGGTTCCCGCAAGTGTCGAGGTTGGTGCAACCATCAACCTGGTGGCTGACACCACTGGTAATGATGCAGCCAATACCTACAGCTGGACTGTTAACGATGAAGCTGGTGTTCTCACCGGTTCCACCGTTACCAAAACCTTTAACACCATCGGCACCTGGACTGTGACTCTCAAGGTCATCAACGCCAGCGGTGATGTTGATCAGGTTTCCCAGCAGGTTCAAGTTGCCGCACCTGCTCCGGCTGCTGATATCGCTGTAGATTCACCTTCTGGTTTAGACAACTCAGTAACCTTTAGCAACCTGCCGGCGCACACCATGCTGTACATCATCTGGGGTGACGGTGCGAGAGAGCGTGTCTATGACACTGCCGCTTCGGTAAGCGTACCGCATAACTTCAGTGCTTCTAGCCGGTACTTCGACGGTAGCAACTACAACTACCGTACGACCGTCTACGTCTACAACGGCAGCACTCGCGTAGACATTAAGCGTGAGATTCTGACGATCGCTCCTTAATCGACAGGATTTTCAGTTAACCCTCACCGTCGGGCTCAAGGAGAAATCCTTGGGCCCGATTTTTTTTTCATGCAAAAAGCTCTATGTTGGTGGCTTGAAGTTTGCAATTGTAGCCACGCAATTTGATAACTGCTGCTGATCAGAAAGAAGATTAAAAATAACAATCCTGCGAGCAGGTTGCGTATAATCAAACTGTTTGTGCCTCTTAATGTAGGAGTTCGCGTGACAATAAAAAGAGTCTGGATTCTGTCTTTAGCCCTGCTGTCGCTGTTTTTCAGCTCTGTTCAGGCGGAGGAAAAGCATGGCTGGCCGACTTTGACGCTGACCGGAGGCGGTTATTCCATTGGGAGTAGCGCCGATATCGATGCTGACTCTGTTTACGGCATTAAGCTGGGTTATGAAGTGAATGGCCGTGGTTTCGCGGACCGTCTTGGCGTAGAAGCTGTCTATCAGCACCTTGAAGGGGAGAGCGATCTCGATAATTCAGATGTTGATCTCGATCTGCTTCGCCTTGACTTGCTCTATCTGTTCACTGCACCCAAAAGCGCAACTTGGCTCGAACCTTTCCTGACTATCGGCGGTGGTGCGCTGTTCGTCGCTGGGGAAGAGAGGAAGTCGAGTGAAGATCCACTGTTGACTTATGGTGTCGGCAGCAAATTTAAACTGACCGATTTCCTCAAGCTGCGGCTTGATATGCGGCACTTGATGGTTTTTGGTGACGATTCGCGCAGTGATTTCGAATATACCGCCGGCCTGAGTTATTACTTCGGGGTCGAGCGCAAACCGAAGAAGAAAATTGACGTAACCGATAGCGATAAAGACGGTGTGTTCGACAGCAAGGATAAATGCCCAGACACACCTGCGGGCTTGCAGGTCGATAAAAGAGGTTGTCCGGTCGACGCTCCTGACGCCGATGCCGATGGCGTTGCTGACTATCAGGATGCCTGCCCGGCAACACCTGCAGGGTTGAATGTCGATGAAAAAGGCTGCTTCTTTGATGACGATGGTGACGGTGTGCCGAACGAGCTGGATCGTTGTCCATCTAACCCCCCTGGTTTTCAAGTCGATGAGAATGGCTGCACAAAACTGATTAGGCGTAGCGAGGGATAGTTCTGTTGTTGATGTCTATGATCCTTT
Source organism: Malonomonas rubra DSM 5091 (assembly GCF_900142125.1). Classification (GTDB taxonomy): domain Bacteria; phylum Desulfobacterota; class Desulfuromonadia; order Desulfuromonadales; family Geopsychrobacteraceae; genus Malonomonas; species Malonomonas rubra. Next base: position 229,530 of record NZ_FQZT01000002.1, on the reverse strand, counting down.
ACGCAACCGTTTGTCTCTGGGAGAGTTGCCAGCGTGCACGATAAGCCGCTATATTGCTCAGGTTTCTTCCTATTGCTACTGGTGTTTTGCCTCAGTGTCGGTTTGTGGGCTGGTTTCAGTGGTGGAGGTCATGATTTTCGCGGTCGTTGTGAAATGTGTCACTTGAGTATGCCGACGGAGGACAGTCCCGGAAAGTTTGTCCGCGATATCAGTTATCTCTGTGCCGAGTGCCACACGATCTCAACGCGGAATTCTCACCCCATCGGCATGGTGCCGAGCATGAAGGTGCCGGAATCCTTTGCTCTTGATTGGGCTGGGCGCATGACCTGCGCGACCTGTCATGATCCGCACGATGTTGGCCTGGGTGATGATCTTGACTTTTTACGGACAGATGCACGGGGAAAAGATTTCTGCGATCTCTGTCATCGTGGAACCTTGCCGCTGGATGGGCAGAGACACATCGGCAGCGTCGGTATTGCCCACGGCAAGTCGGGTATTGTCGAAAGCAACACAGTTTATCATCAGGTTCTCGACCAGATTACCCTCGAGTGCCTGAATTGTCATGATGGGGTTATCGCCTCGGATGCCAGTTACAAAGTCATGGGTGGCGACGCTTTGACTTACCAGCGACGTGGACTGTCACACCCAATCGGGATGGATTACCGAAAAGCGGCCTTGCTCGACCGGGAGTTGCGGCCGGTAGAGATGCTTGCGCCGGAGATAGCTCTCTACGACGGCAAGGTCGGTTGCGCATCTTGTCACAATCCTTATTCAAGCAAGCGGCGGATGCTGGTTGTCGATAATTACGCCAGCGCGCTCTGCCGCGAATGCCACATCAAATAGAACCGAATTGAAAGAGAACAGGAGATAGAAATAATGCTTTTTAGATACGTAATGCGATTGATCCCTCTTTACCTTGTCTTCTTTTGCCTGCCCCTATCTGCCTTCGCCGCACCGATGCCCGACATTGTCGCCAAAGTTGGCAATTTGGAAATCACCAAATATGAACTGCGCAGGGAATATCAGCGGATTTCACCGCCACGTATGGGGCACGCCCAGCTTTCAGCTGAAAAAGTATCTGAAATGAAATTTCAGGCGCTGGACAATTTGATCGATCAAGCCTGCAAAGCACAGTATGCCTTTGCCAACGAGATGTCTGTTCCCAACACCGCAGTTGATGAGCGTCTGGCGAAAGTACGTGAGCGGTTCAAGACTGACGCCGAGTTGACAGAGGCACTTGCCGGCGAAAGTATCCCGGCTTTCCGGGCTTCAGTCTACCGTATGTTGCTGGCGCAAAAAGCAGAAGACCTGGTGGTCAATGAAAAAGCCAAAATTACTGATGAGGAGGTGCGTGCTTATTACGACGATAATAAGCAGATGTACATGCGCCCACCCCAGTACCGAGCCAGCCACATCCTGATTAAAGTCGACCCGACGCTCGTCGGCGAGCAACGCCAGGCGTTATTGGACAAAGCCGAAGACTTGGCTAAACGAGCTAAAGCCGGTGAAGATTTCTATAATCTGGCCTACTATAATTCTGATGAGCCGACCAAGTTCGTTGGTGGCGATACCGGCTACTTTCATAGTGGACAGGTGGTTAAGGAATTCGAAGATGCAATTAAGAATCTGCAGCCGGGAGAAATCGTCGGACCTGTGGAGACTATTGCTGGGTTTCACGTTATCAAGCTGACCGAAGCAAAGCCGGCTCACGAAATGACCTTCGAAGAGGTCGCCGGCAAAATCCGCAGCAATGTCGAGGGTGGGAAAAAGTCGGAACTGTACGATAAGTGGATGGCTGAGCTGAAAAAACAGTACCCAGCCGAGGTGTTTATCAAGTAGGCTATTTGGTAGATTATTATCAATAAATTGTTTCTTTTCAGGAGCCGGTCGAAGTGGTATTCTTTCGACCGGCTTTCTATGTGATGCAAAGGCGAAAAGGCCATTTGGCCTTCGCGCCCGGGGGGGCGCCTATAAAAAGGTGGGAGGGAATATGAGATTTTTTAGCAAAAGTTTAACCTGTCTGTTGTTGTTTCTTCTGTTGTTGTCCGTTGGTAGTTTTCAGGCAGTTGCTGCTGATAAGCTGGATGTCAATTCAGCAACAGTTGAACAGCTGGTCGAGATTAAGGGTGTGGGTGACGTGATCGCTCGGCGTATCGTTGATTATCGCCAGCAGCATAACGGTTTCACCTCTCTGGCTGAATTAAGCGAGGTGAAAGGGATCGGCGATAAAAAGCTCGAACAGATGACACCGTATTTGACCTTGGTAAAAGCAAAGTAATAAACTTTTCGGAAATTAAGCAGGCCTTTTCGCGTTTTCGGGAAGAGGGGTAACCCTCTTCCCGAATTGTATTTTGAGTCATATTCAGGTTGGTGACGTATGAAAGTGTTAGTAACTGGAGCAGCAGGATTCATCGGGTTTCATTTGGCGAAAAAACTGCTGGCACGGGGTGACGAAGTTGTCGGTCTTGACAACATGAATGATTACTATGATGTCAGCCTCAAGCAAGCGCGTCTGTCGCAGTTGACTGACAAGCCCAACTTCCGTTTCGTCAAAATGGACCTGGCCGACCGCCAAGGGATTGCCGATTTGTTCAAAACTGAAAAGTTTGAACGGGTCGTCAACCTCGCTGCCCAGGCCGGGGTGCGTTATTCCCTGACCAATCCTCATTCTTATATCGACAGCAATATTCAAGGTTTTATGAATATCCTCGAAGGCTGCCGGCATAACGAGGTTGAGCATCTGGTCTATGCCTCATCTTCATCAGTTTATGGCGCCAATACTGCTATGCCGTTTTCTGTTCACGACAACGTTGATCACCCGGTTTCTCTGTACGCCGCCTCAAAAAAAGCCAACGAGTTGATGGCACATACCTACAGCCACCTCTATGGGCTGCCGACGACAGGTCTGCGTTTTTTCACTGTTTATGGACCATGGGGACGGCCAGATATGGCCCTCTTTCTCTTTACCAAAGCAATACTGGCTGGAGAACCGATACAGGTTTTCAACTATGGCAAAATGAAGCGGGATTTCACCTATATCGATGATATCGTCGAAGGCGTTGTGCGGACTTTGGACAAAGTAGCCGAGCCGAACCCTGAATGGAGTGGTGCCACGCCTGATCCTGGAACCGCCGCTGTCCCTTACAGGCTTTACAATATCGGCAATAATCAGCCGGTTGAATTGATGAGGATGATCGAAACGCTGGAAAGCGCATTAGGTGAAAAAGCGGAAAAGCAAATGCTGCCAATCCAACCGGGGGATGTGCCGGAAACTTACGCGGATGTTGATGCTTTGGTGGGGGATGTTGGTTTCAAGCCGGCGACTTCGATTGAGGATGGGATTGCTAGTTTTGTGAAATGGTATCGCGAATTCTATCGATTTTTAAAAGGATCTGCTAGGTGAAAAATTTTGCCCTTATCGGTGCGGGGGGGTATATTGCACCTCGCCACATGAAAGCAATAAAGGAAACAGGTAATAATCTTGTTGCCGCTGTGGATAAAAATGATTCCGTTGGCATTATGGATTCATATTTCCCCAAAGCTAATTTCTTTACCGAATTTGAACGTTTTGATCGTCATGTTGAGAAGCTTCGGCGTGAAAATGCAGGTAAAGAGGTGAACTATGTCAGTATCTGTTCTCCGAATTATCTTCACGATGCACATATACGATTTGCTTTGAGAACCCACGCAGATGCTATTTGCGAGAAACCTTTGGTTCTCAATCCTTGGAATATTGATGCGTTGCAGGAGATAGAGGAAGAATGTGGTAAGAAGGTTAATACCATCCTTCAGTTGCGCCTGCACCCGAGTATTGTTGACTTGAAACAGTCAGTAGAAGACAAGTTGAAAGAGGAACCAGACAAAAAGTTTGAGGTTGATTTAACCTATCTGACCTCGCGGGGGCGTTGGTATCACGTTAGCTGGAAAGGGGATGAGCATAAATCGGGCGGTGTGGCGACAAATATTGGTGTTCACTTCTTTGACATGCTTACATACGTATTCGGCCCGGTTCAGCAAAATGTTTGTCATGTTCGTAATGTAGACACATCGGCAGGCTTCCTTGAATTGAAACATGCCCGTGTGCGCTGGTTTCTGAGTGTTAACGCAGACTATCTCCCTGCAGTTGCAAAAGAAAACAAACAGTCTACTTATAGATCGATAACGGTAAACGGACATGAGTTCGAGTTTTCAGGAGGCTTTACGGATTTACATACCAAGAGTTATGAAGAAATCCTCGCCGGGAGAGGTTTTGGCTTGGATAGCGTACGCGATTGTATTGGTATCGTGCATGATTTTCGTAATTCAGAGCCTTCCGGATTGGTTGGGGACTACCATCCTTTCTGTCAGGCTATAGATCGTGAATTGTTAGTTGTGGGCCGTCGACAAGGTGACTAGTATTCTTTGGGGCCGCAGAATAATCAGGCTGTTGTAGCTTTGAGGAAACAAGGGAGTGTGTAATGGGTGATAAACAAACCATTGATGATTACTTCGTCCATGAATCCAGCTATGTCGACGAAAAGGTTACTATCGGGATTGGGACAAAAATCTGGCATTTTTGCCATATATTGCCGGAAAGTGTTATCGGTGATAAATGCTCTTTCGGACAGAATTGTGTTGTCGGGCCGAGGGTTACAATCGGCAACAACGTCAAAGTCCAGAATAATATATCGATTTACGAAGGAGTCGAGATCGAGGATGATGTTTTTTTGGGACCCTCCTGTGTTCTGACCAACGTCACAAACCCCCGTTCCCAGGTGTTGCGTAAATCATTGTATGAAAAGACGTTGCTGAAAAAGGGGTGCTCGATTGGTGCCAATGCGACTATCGTCTGCGGAATTACAGTTGGGCGTTATGCATTTGTGGGGGCAGGAGCTGTAGTACACAGTGATGTTCCCGACTATGCGCTTATGCTTGGCGTCCCTGCTAAGCAAAAAGGGTGGATGAGCCGCCACGGGCATGTACTTAAAAATCCCGATGCTGATGGAATCATGACTTGTCCGGAAAGTGGGTTGAAATATCAGGAGTCGGAGGGGGCTCTCAAGTGCCTGAATCTGGATGAAGACGATGCTTTGCCCAAAGATCTCTCAATTGGCAAAATTGCTTACGATGAGTTGAAGTCCTGATATGCAGTTTATTGATCTTAATGCGCAACAAGAAAGAATTCGTCCGCAAATAGAAGCACGGATAAAAGCCGTTCTGGACCATGGGAAATATATTATGGGTCCAGAGGTGTTTGAACTTGAAGAACGGTTGGCTGATTTTGTCGGCGTAAAGCACTGCGTGAGCTGTGCAAGTGGAACCGATGCGTTGCTGATGTCACTGATGGCGTATGGGATCGGACCAGGGGATGCGATCTTCACGACGCCATTCACTTTTGTGGCGACAGGCGAGGTGATTTCCCTGCTTGGCGCAACTCCCGTGTATGTCGATATTGATCCTAGGACATTTAATATCGATCCCCAAAAACTAAAAGAAGTGCTTGAGAATTTCGAACTCCGAACTCCGAACTCCGAACAGCCTTTAGTCCCTAAAGGCATCATTCCTGTTGATTTGTTTGGCCTGCCGGCAGACTATGACTCTATCAATAGGGTGGCAAAAGAGCATGGCCTGTTTGTCGTTGAGGATGCTGCTCAAGGTTTGGGTGGGGAATACAAGGGTCGCAAGGCTGGCAGTTTGGCTGATATAGCGACTACCAGCTTTTTTCCAGCTAAGCCGCTAGGCTGCTACGGTGATGGTGGCGCTATTTTTACCGATAATGATGAGATTGCAGAAAAGCTGCGCTCTGTTCGTGTTCATGGGCAGGGGATAGATAAATATGAAAATGTCCGTATTGGGCTGAACGGACGACTGGACACTCTCCAAGCCGCGATCTTGTTGCCAAAGTTGGAGATATTCCCCGAAGAGATTGAGGCAAGGCAGCGTGTGGCGAGGGCTTACACGAAACTGCTTTCAAAAGTTGACGCCCAACAAATAATTACGCCCCATGTGCCGAAAGGGCTATCCAGCGCCTGGGCGCAGTACTCGATTTTGTCAGAGGATAGGGAGACACTAAGGGGAGAGCTACAGCAGAAGGGGATACCTACCGCTGTTTATTATCCAAAGCCACTGCACCTGCAGCAAGCGTATGCGGACTTGAACTATAACGAAGGCGATTTCCCTGTCTCAGAAAAGGTGTCTTCTCGAATTTTTAGTTTGCCGATGCATCCTTATTTGGAAGAATCAAGTCAACAACGAGTTGCTGAGATTGTGACAGAATCATTAAGAAAGGTGAAGTAATAGTTATGGAGCTAAAAAACTCCCGTATTTTGGTTATTGGAGGTGCTGGTTTTATTGGTAGCTTTGTTGTTTCTGAACTTCTGAAAACGGATGTAGCAGAGGTTGTTGTCTACGATAACTTCGCCCGTGGTGAAATCTCAAATCTGGAGGAGCAGCTAAAGGACTCGAGATGTAGCATTTATGAGCATGGGGGCGATATTCGCGACGTCGACTTGCTCAATGCTGCAATGAAAGGCATGGACGCTGTTGTTCATCTGGCAGCTATGTGGCTTCTTCACTGCAAAGATTTTCCCCGGACTGCTTTTCACGTAAATATCGAGGGCGTGTTCAATGTTCTCGAAGCTTGCGTGAATAACAATATCAAGAGGCTTGTCTATTCCTCTTCTGCTTCTGTCTACGGTGATGCGGTTGAAGTGCCTATGACAGAGGAGCATCCCTTCAATAATCGTAACTTTTACGGTGCGACGAAAATTTCCGGTGAAGCGATGTGCCGTGCTTTCTATGATCGTTATGGGCTGAGTTACGTTGGCTTGCGTTATATGAATGTTTACGGTCCACATCAGGATCAAACGGCAGCTTATACGGGGGTCATCCCGATTATGTTGAATAAAATTGCGGCCAATGAAGCGCCGGTTATCAACGGTGATGGATCTCAGGCCTATGATTTTATCTATGTTGAGGATGTGGCTCGTTGTAATGTAATGGCACTTGAAGCCGAAGTTGCTGATGAGTTTTACAATGTCGGCACTGGGGTTCAGACCAGTATCAAGGAGCTTTGTGACACGATTCTAGATCTTAAACAATCTGATTTGAAGGTCGAGTATCGGCCTTACAGCGAGGATGACGCAAGGCAACTGGTTCAGAATAGGATTGGCGGGCCAGAAAAAGCGCAGAAGGATCTTGGGTTTAAATCTAAATATGGTCTGATTGACGGTTTGCAGCAGTTGATCGACTGGCGGAATGAATAATACATAGAAGGTGTTGATAACGATGGATGTACAAAAACATAGAGAATCTTTTGATAAGATTTATAAAGATTTGCCAACGGGGAATTCTGATATTGTCTTCCCCTTGCGCGATATAGATGCATTTGATCTTGGTCCTTCGAAAAATCGTGCAAAAGACTATTATTGTTATATGTACAGAAGGTTTTCTTGTCACATCCTCAATGAAATTAAACTTGAGGAAGGTTTGGATGTTTTGGTGTTGGGGTGCGGGCAAGGGACCGATGAAAAAAACATTAAATCTCTTTGCCCTTCCGCCAATATAAGAAGTACGGACATCTCCGCTGAAATGATTAAGCGGGCAATTGACGGAGCTTCTCCGAGCACATTTGCTCTTGCTTCCGCTGAAAACATGCCTTTTCCTGATAATAGTTTCGATCGAATAGTTTCTCGTGAGGTCATTGAGCATGTTGATAAACCACAGCAAATGTTGAATGAGGTCTCTAGGATGCTTCGTGATAATGGAGTTGCGGTGATCACGACGGAGAACGAAGAGTCTTTGTCCCGAAAGCATGCTGGTGGTGAATTCATCAAAAGGATCATCCGTTTATTTTTCAGGAAGAATGCTAGTTTTGATGTGGTGGCCTTTAAAGATGAGGCTCCCACATTACGAGAAATGAAGGCTCTTGCTGAAAAGACTGATCTCGACCTTTGTGATTATTTTTGGGATGGTGCACTTTATCAATCTTTACCGAGTCTTTACCGTTGGCTTAAGGGTAATAATCTTGCGTCTTTGGCTTATAAGTTGTCGGCATTGGAAAACAGTCGTTTTTTTGCTCCACTGTTTTGTGACCAAGCAAAATATGTTTTTAGGAAAAAGAAACCGATTAACGTTGATGTCATGAACAGCCCACCTGATTTTGTATGTCCTGTCTGCCAAGGTGAACTCGAGTTGTTAGTAGATGAATTAAACTGTCCTTCACATGGTAGTTTTCCTGTTGCGAGCGTTCCTGACTTTGTATTTGTAGGGGGCGAAAAAAAGGATGTCCAGACAGTTACCCCATTGAGAGATGTCAGCGATTTGTCCAAATCTGTAGAAATGAGTTTTTGGTGCAAGCTAGGACGATATGTAGAGCGCCGAATTCTACATGCGTATTCCTTTTTTCTCGTTTTATGTGGTTGCTTAATTATTTTATTTTTACCTAAGAATCCTGACACAGGATCAAAGCGCATAGATGGAGAAAGTAATCTCGTTGAATTTATAAAGTTTGCCAAAAGTTGATGATAGGCAATGTGCCTTAATTGTTTGAAAGTAAATATACATATGAGAAAAATCGAAATAGCAATGCCTGTAACGGGTAAAGAGGAGTGGCTTGCGGTTAAAGAGCCCCTAATGTCTGGCTGGCTCACCCAAGGTCCTAAGGTTGCTGAATTTGAGCAGGCTTTCGCTGCCAGGCATGAAGTGAAACACGCCCTAGCCTGTACCAGTTGCACCACCGCTTTGCATTTGATTCTTGTTGCGATGGGGGTTGGTCCCAGTGATGAGGTGATTGTTCCAGCCTTTACCTGGGTGGCAACAGCCAACGTTGTCGTTTATTGCGGCGCTACACCTGTTTTTGTTGATGTCGACCGAACAACTTACAACATGGACCCAGCACAGGTTGCCTGCAAGGTGACCGAGCGGACCAAGGCTATTATTGCGGTCCATCTGTTCGGGCTTTGCGCAGATATCGATGCTATCTCTGAAGCCGCACCCGATGTGCCGATTGTTGAAGATGCAGCCTGTGCTGCCGGTGCGTCTTATAAGGGGCGGCCCGCCGGGACACTTGGTGTCGCGGCTGCCTTTTCTTTCCACCCCAGGAAGACGATTACGACCGGGGAGGGCGGGATGGTCACCTGCAATGATAATGCGTTAGCAGATAAGATTGCCATGCTCCGAAGTCATGGGGCTAGTGTTTCAGAAGAACAGCGACATTTGGGGCCTAAGCCATATCTTCTTCCTGAGTTTAATCTGCTTGGCTTTAACTATCGTATGACCGATCTGCAGGGCGCAGTTGGTTTGGTACAGCTTGGGAAACTGGACACCTTTATCGGTGAACGAAGGAAATGGGCACAATATTACTGTCGGGAGCTCAGAGGGATCGACTGGATTACTCCCCCTGAAATAAGCGACGGCTGCGGCTGGCAGGCCTTTGTTTGTCAGGTTGATGAGGAAAAATCCCCTTTGCCTCGCAACGAGATTATGGAAGCGCTGCAAAGTATGGGAATTAGCACCAGACCGGGGACCCATGCCGTTCACGCATTGGGCTATTTACGTGAACAGTTTTCGCTGGAGGATGAAGACTATCCAGAGGCAATGAAATGTGATCGATTCACAATGGCGATCCCACTGCACAATCGAATGGTAGAGGAGGATTTCAAATATGTCGCAGAAGCAATCAAGCACCTCTAACGATAATTTAGGCTTTTGGTTTGAAAATCTGTCGGGGGAAAGCTTGAAAGAGGAGGGTAGGACGGTTATCAAAGACATCCCCTATGTCATGAGGGGGGGGATTCTCAGACAGGAATCTCTTGTCTCCGATAAACAAAAGCAAACACGTGACTGTTTTGGGTTTAAGTGGGACAAAAGGGATACCTTTGAATCGCCAGCAGTTAGGTCAAAAGCAAAAAAATGGCTTCATGATCGATATGGTGATATCGCACAGAGCCCCTGGTTAAGTAAACATGGAAAGCGCCCCTTAGTCGTCGATGCCGGGTGCGGGGCTGGCTTTTCAGCATTAGAGTTTTTCGGAGAAATACTCGACGATATAGACTACCTTGGCGTTGATATTTCTAATGCGGTTGACGTCGCAAAAAAAAGATTTACAGAAAGCGCTGCACCAGGGGCATTTATTCAAGCAGATATTACGAAACTTCCGCTTGATGAAGGATCTGTCGATATTGTTTTTTCAGAAGGTGTTCTGCACCATACCGATTCAACTGAAAATGCGATCAAGGCCCTGTCGAAACTGCTGAAAAAGGATGGCCGGTTTTTATTCTATGTGTACAAGAAAAAAGGACCGATTCGTGAGTATACGGACGATTATGTTCGTGACAAGCTTCAGGGTCTAACCTCTGAGGAAGCCTGGGCTAAACTGTTGCCATTGACTAGATTCGGCCAGGTTTTGGGTGAATTGGACATCGAGATTGATGTGCCTGAAGCAATTGACTTACTTGAAATCCCTGCTGGGAAAATAGATCTTCAGCGGTTTTTTTATTGGAACGTATTTAAAGCATTTTACCGACCAGAGTTTGACCTTCAGGAGACGAATCATGTCAACTTTGATTGGTTCTTTCCTGCAAATGCTCAACGACAGTCGCCCGAAGAGGTACGCCGATGGTGTGCAGAAGCAGGTTTGCTGATTGAGCGTGAAAAGGTTGAGGATGCTGGCATTACAATTGTTGCACGTAAGGTTTAATACGAGGAATATTGATGTGCGGTGTTACTGGCATATTTAATCTGAACGGGGAACCTGTCTCTGTTGTTAATCTGCATAAGATGACAGATGTGATTGCACACCGCGGTCCGGATGGTGAAGGGTTCTTCGTTGAAAGTTATGTCGGACTTGGCCATCGTCGGCTTGCCATAATCGATCTGTCGCCTGCAGGCCACCAGCCTATGCAGTCTGCTGATGGCAGATTTGTCCTCAGTTACAATGGAGAGGTATACAACTTTCAAGAAATCCGTGTTGAACTTGAAGCGCTAGGCTACCATTTTCGCTCACGAACCGACTCCGAAGTCGTCTTAAATGCTTTTGCGCAATGGGGAGAGAAATGCCTTGATCGGTTTAATGGGATGTTTGCTTTTGCGATCTGGGACAAACAGGAGCATTCTCTTTTCCTTGCTCGCGATCGTTACGGAATAAAGCCACTCTACTACTCCCAGGTTGGTGAAAAACTTCTGTTTGGCTCTGAAATAAAGGCGATTACTGCCCATCCTGCATTTAAGACTAGCGTAGACAAAGAAGGTCTACTGGAATACTTCACCTTTCAAAACTTTTTTACCAATCGGACTCTCTACGATGGCGTCCAAATGTTGCCCGCTGGCAACTGGATGCGTATTCAACTCGGGCAACGGGCCGAACTTAAACCTGTTCAGTACTGGGACTATTTCTTTAAGGAGCCCGAACAAGTTAAGGACGAAACCGAATACGCTGAAGAACTGGATCGACTTTTCCGCCAAGCTGTCAACCGCCAATTAGTCAGCGACGTCGATGTCGGTGCCTACCTTAGTGGTGGAATGGATTCTGGCTCCATCACAGCTGTTGCCGCAACTCAGCTTTCCTATATGCGGACATTCACCTGCGGTTTCGACCTGAGTTCCGCTTCGGGCCTAGAACTCGGTTTTGATGAGCGCTGTAAAGCCGAATTCATGTCGAACAAGTTTAAAACAGAACATTATGAAATGGTACTCAAAGCTGGTGATATGGAAAGGGTTATGTCCAAACTGGCCTGGCACCTTGAGGAACCTCGCGTTGGACAGAGTTACCCGAATTATTATGCTGCGCAACTGGCCTCAAAATTTGTCAAAGTGGTCTTGTCGGGGGCGGGCGGCGACGAGTTTTTCGGTGGTTACCCCTGGCGATACTACCGGGCGGTTGTCAATGATGATTTTGAACACTATATCGATAAATATTATGGGTTTTGGCAGCGCATGATACCCAACAAAGTGATCCATGAAGTGTTCAAACCCATCTGGAAAGATGTTGAACATGTTTGGACCCGTGATATTTTCAGAGATGTATTTTCGACGCATGCGCATGATTTTACGCGCCCTGAACAATATGTGAATCATTCACTTTACTTCGAGGCCAAAACGTTTCTACATGGCTTGCTGGTTGTTGAAGATAAGCTGAGTATGGCCCACAGTTTAGAAACTCGGGTACCATTTCTGGATAATGATCTGGTTGATTTTGCCATGCGTTTGCCAGTGAAAACTAAACTGGGAAATCTGAATGAGGTTGTGAGGCTCAATGAAAATGAGCCGGGGTCAAAAACTCAGAAGTATTTTCAGAAATGTCAGGATGGGAAACTGCTTCTACGCAAGGCGATGAGTAAGTATATTCCTGATGAAATTGCAGATGCGACAAAGCAGGGGTTTTCAGCTCCAGATGCAAGCTGGTTTAAAGGCGAAAGTATCGATTATGTCCAAGAAAAATTACTTTCAAATAACGCCCATATTTATGAATATCTGGATAGAAAAACAATTCACTCTTTAATTCATGAGCACCTTTTAGGTAAAGAAAATAGACGGTTATTGATTTGGTCTTTATTGAATTTTGAGCATTGGTGCTGTGAGTTTATGAACTGACCTGTTTGTCTATGATGATTATGCAAAAAATCACTAATATCCGCCGAACAAAGAGGCTAATTCTTGAAGCTATTGAGAAGTTAGACCTGGATTTGTCTGGCATCAAAGTTCTTACTGAGGCAGCTTCGGGCTCTTTCGCGGTTACTCCATTGATTGCTGCGTTAGCCAATGCACAACAGGTCGTGGCTGTAGGTAGAGACTCTCGTTTTGGGGAATTTTCTAAGGTAAAAAGCCATATTGAATATTTGGCTCGGGAATTCGGTGTAGAGGGTCAGATTCGATTTTCTGAAAATATTCCCCAAGCTCATGCTGCTCAGGCGGAGCTTGTTACAAATTTAGGGTTTTTGCGCCCTATAGATCGTGATTTTGTTTCTCTGCTTCCTGATAATGCAGCTATTTCTCTGATGTGGGAAACATGGGAGTTCCGTGAAGATGACATCGATTTGAGTGCTTGTGCTGAGAGAGGAGTCCCCGTACTGGGTACGTGTGAGACTGACCCTCGGCTACAGATATTTAAATACGTAGGGCTTTTAGCTTTAAAGCTGCTTTTTGAAATGAATATTGAAGTTTTCCGTTCTCGTATTCTTGTGGTTGGGGGTGGCCCATTTGGTAAGGAGATTTGTGGGGTATTAAAAGATGTTGGTGCGATTGTTTTGCACTGGTCACCTGATATTTGTTGGCAGGATGTCCTTGGTTTTAAAGAGTTTGTTGATAGCTGTGATGCACTCGTTCTTGCTGAGCATCATCATAAGCATAAGTTGCTAGGTGGCGAGTTTGGTCTTCCTCTCGAATGGTTCCGGGGGCAGGAAGTTCCGTTGGCACATATCTGTGGTGATTTTGACGCTGAACTTCTTGACCATGGTGTCACAAAACATCCGAAAAAAAAAGTTTCACCAGGATACATGACTGTAACCACGGATTATGTTGGTTTGCGCCCTATCGTTGATTTGCATACAGCGGGTTTGAAAGTAGGTTCTGAGCTGGTTTGTGGTATGCGGAAGTTTGGTGACACCGATAGAGCTATTAAACACGCACTTGAGAACAGTCCTGCAATGGATTGGGAATAAGACAGATCAGGTTTGGTTGAGATTATGAGTAAATATTTTGTGGACTACTACGATTCGTCTCTTGAAAAGTGGGATAGATTTGTCAATCGAGCAAACAATGGCACGCTGTTTCATTCCTATGCATTCCTTAAATATCACGGGGAGAGATTTTTAAAGAACGAAAAGTCTGTTGCTATTTATAAAGGGGAGCAACTTTTTGGTGTTATGCCTTTGGGTTTTTTTGAGGAAAATGGTAAGTCGATAGGGAAATCTCCTTATGGTGCCTCATATGGGGGACCAGTTTTTCTTGGGCCACTTAGTTATTCAGAGGCTTCTGCTGTTTGTCAGGCAATTATCGCTTTTGCCCAAAGGGTTGGTTTGGATGAGTTGCGAATTGTCCTGCCCGTCGCGTCAGTTCATCGTGAGTATAGCGAGACCTTTTGTCTGGCATTGCATGAAAATGCTTTTGAACTTCAGATAAGGGATATCTCTAGTTTAGTGCCTTTGAACAAGCCAGAGGAGATAGTCGCTGGTTTTAAATCCCGGGCTCGCAATAGCATGAAGAAAGCTCGAGGGCTTGGCGTCGAAGTACTTTCTCGGGCGAGTTTAGATGAATTCTGGCCGCTCCTGATGTCAACATATGAAAAACATGGAACCCCCCCTACGCATACATATGATGAGTTGGCCTATCTCACGACGAAATTATCCGAGAAGATATATTTCGATGTTGCTCGACTTGATGGCGTGCCTGTTGCTGGTATCTGCTATTTTGTCTTGACCCCTGAAGTGAATAGCTCTTTTTATCTTGCACAGGACTCCCAGCATCAAAGTTCTCAGGCCTTGAGTTTGCTAGTTGGCGAGGGGCTTGAAAGGTGTGCTGTCGAAGGCTTTAAATGGTTTGATTTCGGGACATCTTCAACCGGTATGGTTGGTCGGGCACCCATCTTTAAATTCAAGGAAAGTTTTGGGGCTGTGGGGTTATTCCGGGAGACATATGTCTGGAAAAATAAATAAAATCCCTATCCTTCTGTCCGAAGCTATCAATGAAGAATTCAGTGGCACTCTTGAGTTTCAAGTTGCCAGCGACCCCTTAGGTGGACTCGATCCTGAGTCTATTCACTGGGGGCCTAACGGTCGTTGGCTCATTCAGTCCATCTTGGCGCATTTGCAGTTGGAGCGGCGGGATGAAGTCGCCATAATTACGACCAGCGATCAAACTTACGTATCGACTTGCTTGTCTGTGTCGGTATTTAATTTTTGTAAGGTTTCGCGATTAGTCACCCCTGCCACAAGCATTGTGATTGTCGTGCATGAGTTTGGTTATGTTCTTGAAAACATTGCAGGCAAAATTAAGCAATGGAGAGAGCAGGGGAAGGTTGTAGTCGAGGATTGTGCCCATCTGTTTGGAGTGCGAACTGCCGAGGGAACTGTAGGCCAGTGGGGAGATTATGCAGTTTATTCTTTGCCTAAAATTATTCCTGCTGAAGCTGGGGGAATGTTACTGGCTCACAAAGATATTTCTTTTCCCGAGATGACAGTTGAACAAGAAGAAATGGCGCAGAAGGGTAAAGATGCTGCCGGAAAGTATCTTGGGTATTTTTCTTTTTTTAATGAAGAACGCTTGGTGCGATCAGCATTAATCAAGGAGACCCTTAGAGGACAGCGTTTTTTTGATCCTTCCTCTATTGCGGTTCCATTTTTCCAGGGAATTGTTACTTCCCAAAAAAGAGAGATCATTAAGGCTATAGGGGAGGTTGAGTGGGGCGCAACGTTACGCCAAGATCTGCTTTACTTTCCGACCAACCCTGTTGTTGTTTTGTCACGCTATGAGAATGCCCTTAGACGAGTAAGTGCTCTTCTGGGTCAAAGTTGAGATGGTGAGGTTGTTATGGATTTAGCTGTTCTGGGCGATGGGTTTGAGTTTGAGAAGACTGTAGAAAGCTTGACTGCTTCCGGTCACAAGGTCACTTATATTGGTCCATTTCTGGAGGGAGATGAAAATAAACAAGACTTTGCCAGGCGAATTGGGGCGGAGATTGTAACGGATCATTCCTCATTGCTGGTGTGTGGGTGCAAAGATATTTTGATGATTTCATATCCAAAGCTGATTCAGCGGCATGAGCTGGACTCAGCAAACTTTTATAATATCCATTGTGCGCTTTTGCCACGATTTCGGGGTTTCCATGGATTGATTTGGGCAATTATCAATGGCGAAAACGAAGTTGGCTACACTTTGCATCTTGTTGATGAGGGGGTTGATAGTGGGGATATCTTACACCAGTCAGCCCTTGAGGTACTCGAAGATGATGACATCGGAACTCTGAAGAATAAAATAAACCAAAGAATTTTCAATGAAATCGGGCCCGTTTTTACGGCTTATGAACAGGGAGCTATTATCCCAAGAGTACAAGATGCGAAAAAAGCCATAATTGTCTCAAGGCGCCGTCCAGAAGATGGGAAAATCGATTGGAACTGGCCGTCGCGGAGGATATTTAATTTTGTCCGAGCTCTCACCCCCCCGGAGCTTCCAGGCGCTTTTACTTATTGTCGTGGTGAAAAGCTTGTCATTCAAAAGGCTCATTACGTTGGTGGTCCAGAATACTTTGCCGGTACTGGAAAGGTAATGGAAATAGTGGAGGGCAATGTTTTGGTCAAGTGTGGCGATGGACTGTTGGAGCTTAATGGGGTTGTGTGGAGGGGGGAGACTCTGCCTGCTGGGGAGGTGTTGAGTACGATAGGGCTGCAGTTGGGGTAACTATGACTTTTTTGAGTGTAAGCTTGGAGCACCTTTTTTTGCTTTTACTGGTTTTTATAACCAGGGTACTTTTTTTATCGTTGCCGACGATTCGTAGCGCAACCAGCGATACAAACTTCCATATTTGGTTTTCAAATACATTTTTTAAAACAAATAAAAGCCTATCTCACAAAAAATATCCGGGATCAATTGTTGACGGAAAAATAGTTTACCCTCCAATTCCGCATATATTTCTGTCATTTGTTAAAAAAAAATATATTTGTTTTGTGGGGGCATTTTTAAATATATTATTTGATTATTTTTCAGCGGTTGTTTGCTATTGGGTTGTCGTTATTTATTTAAACGAACTTCCGATGGGAATTGATGGTCAGATTTTATCGAGACCATTTATCTCCTCGATTTTGTTTGCAACGACACCATTATTGCACCCTGTTAATGCTAGATTGACTGGTATTGGTGGGAGGACTATAGGGCCTTTTCTAATATTGGTTTATTTTTGTTTTTTAGGTAATGTATTGATTTATGATGAGTTGTTTTATGTAGTGTTTCTCGGGCCAATAGCACTTTTAATAATCCTGTCTAGTCAGTTTGCTTTACAGGTTTTATTGTTTTTTTCGGCTTTTTTGACTCTTTTTTACATGGATATATTGCCCCTTGGATTGGCCTTAGTAGTTGTTTTTCTAAGTTTCAAATTTAATATCTTCGGGACTAGAGAACAATTAGTTGGCAAAATACAACACCTAAAGTGGTATTTGGACAAGAATGCAAACCCGAAACCCTTGAACCGTAATACTCTTGATGTTTTGTTGGCAGTTCTTGGTTTTAGTAAAAACCCTGGAAGGGCTTGCATGTTATTGTTTAAGCGTGTGACCCCGTTTATCCTTGCATACTCATTGCCCTGTTTCTGGGCTCTAGTTTATATTTTCTGGACTAAATCTTTCCACTCTTTCCAAGGCGGGCAGACAATAGAATTGTACTTCTGTTTAATGATAACGATCTCATTTATTGTTTTTGTGCTCACCTCATTTCGTCCTTTAATTATTCTTGGCGAAGCGGAGAGATACGTCGAGTACACTGTTCCTTTTATGTGTTTTGTTTTGGTTTTTTTTGCAGCTTATTCTGGAGTTGATTGGATATTGCCCTATGTTGTTATTGTGAATGTTTTATTTGTGATATTAAACTATATGATTTTATCAGAAGATATTATAAGACTTAATTTAAAAACAGAATCCTTACAGTTATTTGATGATCAATTAATAAAATTTCTTTCAAGTATTTCTGGTTTGCGCTGTGTAACTATTCCACTAAAGTTGAGTTATAGTTTATCCTCCTCTTTATCTTCTGAGCATAAATTTTACTTTCCAGCTATATTTACTGAAAAAGATGGACTTTTATACACCCTTGAGGATTGTGTTGTTTATGACAAAATTAAACCAGCTATAAGTAAATTGTCGAATAAATATAATTTAAATTATCTTGTCGTGGAGAATAATTATTACAGGAATACTTACATTCCTGATTGTGGTCCTGTTGAACATGACTGTCTGATTAAGATATTCAGTAACGATAAGTATTCAGTATTTGAAATAGTGGCCACATAATATGCACTCTCGGTTCAAGGGGCTGTCTCATGATGTGTTGATTTATGGGCTAGGAAGTGCCCTTAGTCGTCTTATTTCTGTTTTTACGGCACCCATTTTGACTTGGTATTTTGTGCCAGCCGATTATGGTGCAATGGCTTTAACGCAAACTGTTATCAGTTGCTTTATTCTGATGCTTTCTTTTAACCTTCATTCGGGTATTTTTAGATATTTTTATGAATACGAAACCGATTCCGAGCGTAGTGTAGTTGTTTCGACCGGCTTTTTGTTTTATTTTGTCGCCGGTTTTGTCCTAGGGTTGATCGTTTGGTTATCGGCAGATTTAGTTGAAGGGCTGTTAACTATAAGTTCTTCTGGACAGTCATTGCCATACCCTTATGCGTATTACTTTCAGATCATGGCATATGGTGTCCCTTCTACTTTGCTGAATACTCACTTTATGTCCGTGTTTAGGCTCCGACGTATGGCTTGGGCTTATGCTGCAGTCAATGCCTGTCAGGTAGTGTTGAATGTTGGATTTGTACTTTTTGCGGTTGTTGTCCTGAAATACGGCATTGATGGGGTCTTGTTTTCTGGCGTCTTAACCAGTCTGATAATTACCCTTCTTGCACTCGCCATCTTGTATAGGTTCTACACATTTACCTTTTCCTTTCAAATATTGGGGTCAATACTCTCTTATTGTCTTCCCCAGTTCCCAGCTGTCGTAATGAATTGGTCTCTTGCTCAGAGTAATCGTTTTTTTATCAATTATTTTTCTACGCTTGAACATCAGGGTTATTATGCAATAGCACTGAAATTGGCTTCACTGCTGTTGCTTTTTGTGACGGCGTTTAGATTGGCATGGGACCCCTTTGCAATGGCTCAGATGAAAACAGAGAATGCAAAAGAATTTTATGCACGTGGTTATGAATTCTATAGCTTGTTGTTTGTTTTTATAGGCGCTTCGATTGCTCTTCTTTCAAAGCCAGTTTTGATCCTATTGACACCGGATACGTATTGGGTTGCTCATTCAATAGTTATTTTCTTGATTATGGCATTTGTCTATCAGGGTGCTAACAACATTCTTGGAATTGGAATATCTATATCTAAAAAAACAAAATTTATATCTTATGCACAAGTAAGTTCTCTTGTAGTTAATATTTCTCTTAATTTTATATTAGTTCCTAAGTATGGAGCATGGGGTGCTGCTATTGCATTCCTTTGTGGAACAATTGCTCAAAGCATTTCTGTATATCTATTTTCACAAAAAGTTTATGAAGTTGATTATAAATTCTTTAAGATTCAGGTGTTGAATGTTTTGGTGTTTATATATGTTGTAGCATTTGTATATAGTGTTGGTGATTTAGATATTTTATACATAATTCCATGTAGTTTACTGTCGATAATTGTTTTGGCAGTGTTGATTCTGAAATTATTTGTTTTAGATGAAGATAGATTGCTGTTGTTGTCAAAAATGCCATGGCGACGTACTGATTGATTGTAAGAAATTGAAACGTCGAAAGTGTACAGAAAATTCTTTAAATTACTTTTTTCCTGCGTGTGAATAATCTGTATGAGAAGTTAAACCAATGTAAAATTCAATTCAAAAGTTGACAACAAGACTAGATAAGAGTTTTGGGTGAGGACGTTTCATTGAAAAGTATTTTTGTCATAGGCGCTGCGGCAAGCCCCCTTACAAGGGAACGTGGCCAAGTGCCACTATATTCTGGCTACGAACTTCACTGGTACTCGCCCAGTGGTGATGATGTGCCAGGGGCAAAAATGTACCGATACCCATTTAACAGATTAAAGCAGTCAACTTTTATTGAAATGTTTTATGTTTTTTATCTTATTTTAAAAATCAGGCCAGTCATTGTCCATGTTTTTTATGCTAACCAGCGATTTGTTAATCTTGCCGCGACCTTTGCACGCAAGCTCGTTGTAACTGTAATGGGGAGTGACATTGCAGATTATAAATTGGGTTACAGGTTTAATTCTTTTTTTGTGCAATGGTTACTCTCAAGGGCAGATGTGGTGACTTCAAAGTCGATCTATCTCGATAGCAGGCTCGCTAGTCTGGGAGTCGATATCAAAAAGATCAAGAGGATTACCTGGGGGGTGGACAGAAGTAGATTTGCGCCGGATTTGGATACGTATTCATTGCGTGTTAAATATGGCATTGCAGAGGGTGACTTTGTTGTCTTTGATGTCAGAAGCTGCTCAGAATTGTACAATCACCCATTTATTCTGCGATCTTTTGCGACCTACTTAGAAACGTATAACATTGATGCTGTTCTGATTCTGACCCGCTTTTCTGGGTCTGTTGAATACATCAATAAACTTGAAGCTTTGATCAGGCATCTTGGGATTGTCGATAACGTTCGTTTTGTCGATGCGATTCCCAAAGAGGAGATGCCTTTGTACTACAATCTGGCTGATGTTGTCGTGTCTGTACCTTCGAGTGATGGTATGCCGCAGTCTCTATATGAAAGTATGGCCTGCGGTTGTTTTCATATTTTAGGCGATTTGCCGCAATACAAGGAGCTGATCCGTGATCGCGTCAACGGACTCTTTGTTGAAATCGGGAATGAACAACAACTGGTCGAGGCTTTGGATTGGGTCAGCAAGAACCAGGGGCAATTGACTGCAGCGGCGCAGGAGAATCAGGCGCTTGTCCACGAGATCGCCGATCGAGACCAGCAGTTTCATAAAATGACAAAAATTTACGACAATCTGCTTCATACGAACACACTGGAAAATCAATAAGATGAAGATAGCTTACGTTCTCGTCGAAGAACTCCATCCCGGATTACAGAATAAAATCTTCGGGCAGATCGGTGAGTGGGAAGTGCAGGGGCATGAGGTTGTCCTGATTTCTCATAAGACCGGGCGGGTGTTTCGCCGCAATGGCGAGAAGCTGTTTGCCGACCCGGGGCTTGGCGCGAGGGATCATCAGCAGCTGGTCAGGAAGAACCGGTTGGCGCGACTGGGTCTTTTCCGCAAGCAGTATTCTTTTCTGGAATCCGCTCTGTCGAAAGTTCGGCCCGACCTGACCTATGGGCGCTACCCATTCCCCTTTCTTGGTGTGACCAGGGCCTATTCTGCCGGTGCGCCTTATGTGTTCGAGATCAATTCGGATGATGTGAGCGAGTACTATATCAAGCATCGCTTCACAGGGGTCTACAACCAGGTGTTTCGCAAAGCCGTCCTCAGCGGGGCTGCGGGGATGGTGTTCGTGACTGGGGAGCTCGCAGAATCAGATTCGTTCCGCTGGTATACCGGGGCAAGGCTGGTGCTTGGGAACAGTGTCTGCGTCGCCGATTTCCCTTTTGTTGAGAATCCCGAAAATTCCCAACCGAACATCTGCTTTATCGGCACCCCGAAGCAGAAATGGCACGGCCTGGATAAGATCGGCGCGATCGCCGAGGCTCTTCCGGATGTGCAGATACATGTTATCGGGCCTGAGCCTGAACAGTATCGAGATTCTGGTGGCGCGGTTTATGACAACATGGTGTTCCACGGTTATCTCAATGATCAGGATGCCAAACGGGTTGTTGCAAAGATGGATGTAGGGATTTCGACCCTCGCGTTGCATGAAAAAAACATGGATGAAGCCTGCCCGCTTAAAGCACGGCAGTACTTTGCGCAAGGGCTGCCGGTGATCGCGGGTTATAAAGAGACCGACATCTCGACAGCGCCTTTTTTCCTGCAACTGCCCAACAGCCAAGATAACGTGAAAGATAATCTGAACGTTATCAAAGAATTTATTCAGCGGGTTTACGGTGATTGTGAGCTCAGATGTCAGGCGCGCGAGTTCGCTGAAAAGGTGCTCGATGTAAAATCCAAAGAGGTGGTACGGCTTGATTTTATGAGAAAGCTCGTTGCGCATGGCTGATAGCTCCAGGCCTAAAATCATGGTTGTGGCCTGTGCCGACAGCCCACTGCTGCAAGCTCGGGCCAGCATTCCGATGGCGGGAGAATTCGACGTTGTCTGGTTCAGTGATTCCGAGAGCCAACCAGAGGCGACCTGCAAAGTTGTCCATCACATGCGCCAGCCATCGCTCGGGCCGCTCTACTGGTTGCGGTTGATACTGGTTTTTTTCAACACCTACTTTAAAAAGCGGCCTGATATTTTACATGTCCACTGGTCCGTGTTCTTGCCGCTGTTGTTTCCCTTCAAGTGGAAAAAGGTCATTGTCTCACCGATGGGGAGTGATATCTTTCACCCGGGGAAATTAGCCTTTCGTCAACGCATCAGCCGCAAGGTCTTATCCCGGGCTGACGTCGTGACATCAAAGTCTGAATTTATGGATGCTCAGCTGTTGCTGTTGGGGGTTCCAAAAGAGCGGATTGTTCGCATGACCTGGGGGGTCGAAGATGCTTTTTTTACAGCGCCTGAGCGGCGCGGTGAAATGCGCAGCCGGTTTTCTCTAACAGAAGAGGAACTGGTCTTTTTTTCACCCCGGGCGATCAAGCCGCTCTATCGCATCGATGAGATTGTTGCGGCATTCTGCCAATTCAGAAAGAATTCTGGAGCCGGGTTGCTGCTGGTGTCGGAAATGGCAGGGACTGCTGAGGATCGCGAAAGGTTGGCAGGCATAGTGAAGGGTTACGGGCTGTCAGAACATGTCAGGTTTCTCGGTCAGCTGGATCTGGAGGGCATGACGCAGGCCTATGCGGTTTCCGATGCTGTCATCTCTTTCAGCCTCTCTGACGGAATGCCACAAACATTGTATGAAACCATGGCCGCAGGCTGCTATCCTGTGTTTACCGATCTGGCCCATTATCACAGCCTGATTGCCAGTCGGGAAGAAGGATACCTGTGCAGTTCAACGGACGCAGGTCAACTGGTTGAAGCAATGCAGTACGTTAAGGACGAAATCAGTGGAAAGTGGAATCCGGCGGATAACCGGGAAAAGATCCGCCGGTTGGCGTCGCGGAAAACAGAAACGGAAAAAATGCTCGGCGTTTATCAACGCCTGCTCCAAGTTTAAGTTAGATAGATAAATGTTATGAAAATAGTTTTTTTTGCACATTTCGCCGGTTCACCGGAACACGGCATGGTTTACGGGCACTACTACCTGGCTCGCGAGTGGGTGCGTATGGGGCATGAAGTGACGATCGTTGCCGCTTCTTATGCCCATACCCGGTTCCGGCAGCCGACCGTCACGGGGGCCGTCAGCGAAAAGTTTATCGACGGCATTCGCTATCTCTGGGTCAGCTGTCCGGAGTATGCTCCGTCCGGACAGGTCGGCCGCGTGAAAAACATTCTGACCTTTGTTGCCCGGACTTTTGGGGACAGATTGCCGATTACTGATGCCGATGTTGTTATCTCCTCCTCCCATTACCCGTTCGCGATTTTTCCGGCTCGCAAATGGGCAAAGCGGTTTGGCGCCAGGCTGGTGTTCGAGGTGCGGGATATCTGGCCGCTGACGTTGATTGAGCTTGGCGGCGCTTCGTCCACTCATCCATTTATTCGCCTGATGCAGTGGTCCGAAGACTACGCCTACCGGGTTGCTGATAAAGTGGTTTCCGTGCTGCCTCACGCTGACCGGCATATGCTCGCTCACGGCATGAGGGCAGAAAAGTTTCTCTATATTCCGAACGGTGCAGATCTCGAGTGCAAAGATCGACAGCCGTTGCCTGCAGATTACCTGGCAACGATTAGGCAACTGAAAGAGGACGGCCACTTTCTGCTCGGTTATGCAGGGCGCATGGGACTGGCCAATGCCATGCACCATTTGCTGAAGGCCCTTGCTCTGCCCGGCGGGAAGCGTGTCCACGCGCTGCTACTCGGGGAAGGTTATGAGCTTGAGAACCTCAAGCGTCAGGCTGAAGAATTGGGGCTCCAGGATCGGGTGCATTTTCTGCCGTTTGTACCGAAAGCGCAGGTCGAATCATTTCTCCTTGAGATGGATGCTCTTTATGTTGGCTTCCTTAAACAGCCATTGTACCGTTTTGGTACCAGTGTGACCAAGATGAACGATTATATGCTGGCGGCGAAGCCGATCATCTGTGCAATCGATGCCGAAGTTGAAGGGGTTGAGGAGGCCGGGGCCGGGATCATATGCCCTGCTGAAGAGTCGCAGGCTATCGCTGCTGCCATTGACCGGATGAGCCAGCTAACAGACGAGGAAAGACACCGCATGGGGCAGGCCGGCCGCAACTGGGTCGTAGCTCATCGTGATTATCGTGTTCTGGCGGAGCGTTTTCTGGCTGGTGTCGGGGAGGAGCCTTCTTGAAAAAAGTATTGGTCACCGGAGCTACCGGTTTTATCGGCAGGGCGCTCTGCAGTCTTCTTGTCTCTTCCGGCTACCATGTGAGACGTGCTGTCAGGACAGCTGCGGATAGTCCTCAAGATGGAATACCGCAGATTGATACCGTGACCGTTGGTGATATCGGTCCTGAGACAGAATGGGATCAGGCCCTGCTGGGGATTGATGTCGTTGTCCATCTTGCCGCCAGGGTTCACTTTATGAAAGAACCTGAGGCGGATCCGGCAGCCGTTTATCACCATGTGAACACCGCCGCGGCTGAACAACTGGCTCGGTCGGCGGTGAAACAGGGGGTGAAGCGGTTTGTTTTTCTGAGTACCGCAAAGGTTAATGGCGAAGAAACAGGGGTAAAGCCATTTACGGAGCAGGATCAGCCAGCGCCGCAGGACCCTTATGCACATTCTAAATTCAACGCGGAAACCCTGCTGAAAAATCTGGTAGCCGAAACGGGGATGGAGGTTGTTGTTATCAGGCCCCCGCTGGTATATGGTCCCGGCGTAAAGGGGAACTTCAAAACCATGCTGTCCTTGGTGGCAAAAGGAATACCTTTGCCGTTTGGAGCAGTCAATAACAAGCGTAGTCTGGTTTCTGTTGATAACCTAGTCGATTTGATAGCAACCTGCATAAAACATCCTGCTGCCGCTAACCAGATTTTCATGGTTGCTGATGGTGAAGATCTCTCAACGGCTGAGTTGCTTCAGCGAATCGGTCAGGCGATGAACAAGTCGGCTCGGTTGATAGCTGTCCCGGCGGGGCTGTTGCAATCTGTTGCCGCTGTATTGGGGAAAGATGCTATGGCCCAGCGCGTGTTGGGATCGCTTCAGGTAGATATCAGCAAAGCGAAGAATGTTCTTGACTGGAAGCCCCCTTGCTCTGTGGATGCTGGCCTCCAGCGCTGTATTGACCATTTCTGCGCTAATCGGACAAACCAGAACAATATACTAATTCGGTCTTTAGATATTTTGTTTTCTCTTTTTGGTTTGCTCATCACTTTTCCTCTGTTGGTTTTTCTGAGTGTGGTCGGCTTTTTCGATACGGGGTCGCCGATTTTTCTGCAGCAGCGAGTGGGTCGTTGGCAGCAGCCTTTTGTGTTGATCAAGTTTCGCACCATGAAGTTGGAGACAGCGTCAGTTGCAACTCACCTTGCAAGCTCTTCTTCGATTACCCGGTTTGGTCATTTCCTGCGGAGAACTAAGTTGGATGAGTTGCCGCAGTTGTGGAATGTCTTGGTCGGTGACATGAGCCTGGTCGGGCCGCGACCATGCCTGTTTAACCAGGAAGAGTTGATTCGGGAACGTGCGGCCCGGGATGTGTTTGCTGCCCGGCCGGGGATAACCGGTCTGGCACAAGTCAATGAGATCGACATGTCAACACCGAAGCTGTTGGCGGAGACTGACCGGAAAATGTTGTCTTCACTATCCGTTTTAGAGTATTTTCGCTATATTTTTCAGACGGTTGCCGGTAAAGGTTCAGGTGATCGGGTCAGAAAATAGTTATGTTGGTTAGCATATTCGATATAGAATCCGATTGTTGCTGCATTTTAGCTGGTTAATCGGTTTTCGTGGTTATTGAGGATACAAAGTGCCCAAGCACAAGTTACGTTTCACGTTTATACTCTTAATCCAAGTGTTGATAGTTTTATCATCATTTTACTTGTCTTTTGCTCTACGTTTCGATTTCGCCATTGAAGGTAAGTACTGGGCGCGTGGTTTGGTTTTAGCACCGGTTTTGCTCGCCATTAAACTGATCGTTTTCTGGCGCTTCAGTCTTTTCAGGGGGTGGTGGCGTTATGTATCAATGCCCGATCTGTTTTTAATACTCAAAGCTAATATCATTGCTTCTTTGTTGTTTGTTCTCTATGCCGTAGTCGTTTATCGCCTGGAACATGTTCCGCGGTCAGTCTTAATTATGGATTGGGCTATCTGCTTCATGTTGATGGGAGGAGTACGTTTTGTCACAAGGGCATTTCGCGAGCAGTACTTGCCAATGCTCTCCTTCGGTGGAGAAAAAGGAACACGTACTTTAATTATCGGTGCTGGTGATGCCGGTCAGATGATCGCTCGAGAAGTTCGTTCGAACTCACGTCTTCATTTGCAACTGGTTGGTTTTGTCGATGATGACCCTCAGAAACAAAAAGGTTCTTTCCAAGGGCTCAGTGTCCTCGGTACAAGTGAAGATCTGCCGGAAATTGTCCTCAAGAAAAATATAGAAGAAGTGATTATCGCTATTCCTTCTGCATCCGGACAACAGATTAGATCTATTGTTGAACGATGCCATTCGATTGAGATTAGCTTTAAAATTCTTCCGGGTGTCGGTGAGTTAATTGACGGCAGCGTGTCTGTTCAGCAACTCAGAAACGTTAGTTTAGAAGATTTGCTGGGTCGCCAGCCGATTGTTCTCGATGAGGCAGAAATTAGCAGCTATCTGCATAAGAAAAGAGTCCTTATTACCGGTGCTGGTGGTAGCATCGGTAGCGAGATCTGCCGGCAAGTGGTAAAGTTCAAACCAGAAAAGCTGATCCTGTTTGAAAGTGCCGAAACACCGTTATTCCTGATTGAAAATGAGCTGGTCGAGGCCCACCCTGAGGCCGCTGTGATCCCGATCATCGGTGATGTCCGTAACCCGTCACGCATCAATGTTATTTTTGACGAGCAGATGCCGCAGGTTGTTTTTCATGCTGCTGCTTACAAACATGTGCCGATGATGGAGAATAATCCAGCGGAAGCGGTTAATAACAATGTCCGAGGTTCCAAACTGCTGGCAGATGCTGCTGACAGCTTCGGGGTCGAGACCTTTGTTATGGTTTCAACCGACAAAGCAGTGAGGCCGACCAATGTGATGGGGGCTTCAAAGCGAGCTGCTGAACTTTATGTGCAATCCTTGGCACAACAGAGCAAGACCCGCTTTGTCACAACACGCTTCGGTAATGTCCTCGGCAGTAACGGGAGCGTTATCCCAACCTTTAAAGAGCAAATCAAAAGTGGCGGTCCCGTGACTGTCACCCATCCGGAGGTCACTCGCTACTTTATGACGATTCCGGAGGCAACTCAGCTGGTTCTCCAGGCTGGCAGCATGGGGCAGGGCGGGGAGATCTACCTTTTCGATATGGGCGAGCCGGTTAAGATTGTCGATTTGGCAGAAGAGCTAATCCGTTTGTCCGGCTTTCAGCCGCATGAAGATATCGAGATCGTCTATACCGGACTTCGCCCAGGGGAGAAGCTCTACGAAGAGCTTCTGCTGGCAGAAGAGGGAGCCTTGCCGACCCATCACGAAAAAATCTGTGTGGCGAGTTCAGTTGCGCCAACGAGGGAAGTTCTGATTACCGAATTGGATAAACTGTTTGCTGCAGCCAAGGCTCTCGATTTGCCTGAAGTAAAAAAACAACTTCGTGTTATAGTGCCCGAATACACTCCGGTAGAGCATAAACAGACCGCGAAAGTTATCCCGCACCCGGCAACTGTGGTGCATGAGTAATTAAAGAGGATTTCTGATGATTAAAAGCATGACCGGCTACGGCCGTGGGCAGGCGCATGTTGATGGCCTGTCCTTTTCCGTTGAAATCAAGGCGGTAAATCACCGCTATGGGGATATCAATGTCAAGGCACCGCGTGTACTGATGCCGCTGGAAAGCCAGATCAAAAAGCAAGTTTCGGCTGTTCTGAAGCGGGGAAAGGTCGATGTTTTTATTACCCAGGATGCTAGCGGTGCTGGCAGTGCGTTGCCGGTTATTAACGAGCCTCTGGCCGAAGAGTACATGAAGATCTTCAAGGGGCTGACAATGCGCTACGATCTGTCGGGCGGAATCAGCCTCGGACTTTTACTTGCGCAGAAGGATGTTCTCTCTGTTGAGGATGCCGGCCATGACGAGCAGGTGTTGTCAAGCTGCTTAAAAGAGGCTATCGATGCTGCTTTACAGGCGTTGCTGGTGATGCGGCAGAAGGAAGGCGAAGCGACAGCGGTTGATATCAAGCAACGACTGGAATTGCTGGAGTCATTGTTGGAGAAGATTGTTGTGCGAGCACCGCAGGTGCCGGTTGAATGGCAGCAGAAATTGAAAGATCGGCTTGAACGTTTAGGTGATGATGCTGGTGATCCGCAGCGGGTCGCGCAGGAAATTGCTATTTTTGCCGATCGCTGTGACATCAGCGAAGAAGTGACACGTTTCAGGAGTCACCTTGAGCAGTTCAACGAATTGCTGCAAAATGGTGAACCGGTCGGGCGCCAGATGGATTTCCTTGTTCAGGAGCTGAATCGCGAGGCCAACACCATGGGTTCCAAGTCAAACGATGCTGAGTTGACCCGCCACGTGGTTCTTTTGAAATCGGAACTGGAAAAAATTCGTGAGCAGGTACAAAACATAGAATAGTCAGAACTTTTAGATATCTAAGGCTGCACTGTTTCTATTGTAAAAATGACTTGGGGAAAAGCTGAGTATCATAAAAACAAAGGTCGGTCAAAAAATAAGAATAAAAATAGCAAACTTCGGGAAAGTGATTGGACGACATATGCCAGATAACGCGGATTGAAGTTTGTTCCCCTCTTGCCAGGAATTTCTAAAAGTCTGGCATTCCCTCTTTTTTTAGCTCACTTCCATTGTAAAAGCATCGGTCGGCGGTATAAAATATAATCAAAAAGGTCTCTTTTGGCGTTTGGTTTGAGGTTAGCTATGTGGGTAATGCAGGCAGCTTCAGTGCTGTCGACGCTTCTTTGCTCCTTGGTGGCTGGTTTTCTGTTTTCTTTCGCAGTTGTGGTCATGCCGGGCATAAAAATTTTAGATGTCCGGGCGTTTATCAGATCGTTCCAGGTGATGGATGGCGTTATCCAGAACAACCAGCTGGCGTTTGTGTTGGTTTGGATCGGCTCAATCGTGTTTTTACCAGCAGCGGTGCTGCTCGGTTTCTGGTACTTGAACGGCGTTGGTTGGTCTCTTCTTCTCATCGCGACTCTTGTCTATCTGCTCGGGGTTCAGCTGCCGACAATCCTCATCAACCTGCCCCTGAACAAACAGCTCCAAAGCCAGAATGTGGCATCTCTCGATGAACAATCGCTGAAGGAAGTTCGTGACAACTTCGAACAGCGCTGGAATCTCTCGAATCTATTTCGAACAGGTGTTGCCTGCCTGACGTCTGTTCTGTTGATGATTCTGCTGTTCATCCTATGAAAAGAAAGGCAGAAAAATGGTTTTTATTTCAGGAGCAGGTGGAATCATTGGCCGTAAACTCCACATTTAGGGAGAGCTATAATGAAGGTTAGCGCGCTTGAGTTAACTCAACTGTTCATCGAAGAAGCATTTAATAAGGGGAACTTATCAGCTCTGGATAAAATTATTCACCCAAATTACCTATATCGCAGCCCGGGGAATGAAGTTAAAGGCATAGATGAACTCAAGGCATTTATCAGTGCTTTTCGTCATGGTTTCCCTGATCTCTCTTTGAAAATAGATGACCAGGTTTTTGCTGAAGACAAAGCCTGTACCAGTTTTACTTTAACAGGGACGCACATGGAAGAATTTATGGGTATTCCAGCAACCAACCGGCAGGTAAACGTTCATGGAATAGTCATGAGCCGATTTCAGGACAATAAAATTCTGGAAGACTGGGAGGTTCTCGACGAGCTCAGCCTATTACAACAACTTGGCGTCGTGCCTGATTTATCGTGAGCGCATGCTCAACTTGGAGATGTTTTCACGATAACAGAGACCGTCTAGTTTCAAGCGATGGCGAACGAGTGACCGGCCATAATCCACGAACTCTTGCCAGATATTTTCACTATGGCACTACCCCTTTGCAGCACTTAAAGCTCGGCTTGGAGGAAGTTGGAAACTTTTTTCCACACTCTGCCAAAGGCAGGTCGGGCTTTCTTAAACAACAAAAGAAAGGATCGAGGTATGGACAGGAGCAACTTTATGTCGCTGTGTTCGGCAGCGACAGCAGGAAATGATGCATTTGTTCGTCATCCCATCACGGGTGAAGAAGGAATGATCGATAGCTGCAGTTTGAAGACAAATCATTTTGTCGTCAAAACCGCAGCAGGCAGAACCCGTGTTTGGGACTATCGAGAATGTACCGATCTGGAACGACCCAAACTGGGGCCGATGAGCTAAGCACCGTTTAAATTAAGCCGCGAAGCATCCAGATTGTTTCGCGGCTTTTTAAATTGTCTATCTGCAGTAGTGCAAACGGCCCTAAGTATGGCGGAGCGAACTATGAAAAAGGTCTGCATCGTCGGTGCATCAGGAAAACTCGGGCAGTACATGGTTCAGCATGCCCTGGACCGGGATTACGAGATCGTTGCTGTTTGTCGCCCTGAAAGTGTCGGCAAACTTGATGATTTCAAAGATCGAATCACGATTGTTCCTGGCAAAACGAATGACCGAGAGATGATCAGGCAAGCGGTCGCAGAATGCGATGGAGTTCTCACCGTGCTGGTGCCATGGGGAGTCCAGCATTACGCTACCGGAACCGCCCAGGCGGTGCTCGATTTTGCACCCCCCGATGCACGGCTCTGCTTTTCCTGTGGTTGGCATATTACGCGAGATGGGAACGATGTTTACCCACTTAAGCTAAGAGCGTTCGTGAAAACCTTCGGATTTCTTGTGCGGCTCTTTCGCTTTGCAGATCTGAGTGATCAGGTTGAAGCCTGTCGCCGGGTGTTTGCCAGCGACACCCGCTGGACAGTTGTCCGTGCAAGTGACCTGGAAGAAGGTGATAGCCAGGGTCTGCCGGTCTGGAGTGAGCATGTTGGTGATCCTGTCCTCGAAAGTAACCTCACACGCCGGATTGACTTCGGGCTGTTTATGGTCGCGGCCCTCGAAAATGACGAGCTAGTTCAAATGGCCCCAGCGATTGTTGGCTGTAAAACTCCATCGGCCCTCGCTTATAGCTCGGCAGCTGGTGCCGCAGGGTAGAAAAAAAGGAGTCGCATTATGGTAACTGCTCGAAAACGATTGGGTGAGCTGGTTGTTCGCAGCGAGAACCCACAAAGGTTGGTCTCTTTTTACCAAAAGATAGTCGGCTTGGAACTCTTTGCTACACTCGGAGCCGCGACCTTTTTAAAAATATCTGACGACCTTGAGGGGCATCCTCAACTGCTGGCTATCTTCGACAAGTCGCACAGATTCAGTGCACCGAAAGATTTTAACGCTGAGGTGGCAATGGCACGAGTTGGGACTTTGCACCATTTTGCTTTCCTGCTTGAGCATGACGATTTTTCTGCTGAACAAAAACGACTGGAAGATGCCGGTATTGAGCTGCAGAGCGCAGAACACAGCCGCTTCGGCTGGCGCTCACTGTATTTTTATGACCCGGATGGAAACAATGTCGAGCTGGTCTGTTTCGATCCCGAATTACTTAAAGCAGCGGAAAACGAGTCAAACTGATTTTTTACAGTCAGCATTTCCGTGGGCTCCGGAAGAATGATCTTTCGAACTCGGCTGGTTGTCTTCTCGATTATTTTGATCCTCGTACTGTTGACATCGGTAAGGGCACCGCACTAGCATGAAATATATAGAAAATAATATGTTTTCAGTAAGGAGCTTATCATGACAGAACGAAGCTGTTCGAACCCGGAAGAACATTGTGATTTGCATGCCTGTCAGCTGCAATACAAAGAACGTAACCCTGAAATCGACGAAATCTTTAAAGATCCGCAATTCGTCTGCACCAACTGTGGCGCAAAGACAAAAGAGGCGGCAAACCTTTGCCAGCCTAAACCACTTTGAGAATTTAACTATCCGTGAATGAAATGACAGGAGGGTGTTGAATGAAAAAAATCGGTTTTCTAGGTCTCGGCATCATGGGACAGGCAATGGCCAGCAACCTGGTGCGGGCCGGTTTCGAGGTGACCGTCTGGAACCGTAACCCGGACAAATGTGCGCCGCTGGTCGAGCTGGGTGCGCGGCAGGCTGAAAGTCCCCGCGAAGTGGCTGCTGAGTGCGATGTCAGCTTTGCCATTCTTGCTGATCCTGCTGCTGCCAAAGAGGTTTGCTTTGTGGCTGAAGGTGTGCTGGCGGGCATCGGCGATGGCCGCGGTTACGTGGATATGTCGACCGTCGACAGTGATACCTCGCAGTCGATTGCAGATGCTATTAATTCTGCCGGTGGTCGCTTTCTGGAAGCGCCGGTGTCCGGAACCAAGAAACCGGCTGAAGACGGTACCCTGATTATCCTAGCAGCCGGCGACCGTTCGCTCTATGACGAGGCAGTACCTGCGTTTGAAAAGATGGGAAAGCTGTGCCCCTATCTCGGTACTACCGGGCAGGGGGCGCGGATGAAGCTGGTGGTCAACATGATCATGGGTGGGATGATGACCGCTTTCTGTGAGGGGCTGGCGCTCGGCCAGAAAAGTGGCCTCGAGGGAAATCAGATCCTCGAGATCCTGATGGCTGGCGCACTCGCCAACCCGATGTTCGGCGGCAAGGGCCCGATGATTCTGCAAGGAGAGTTTCCGACAAGTTTTCCGCTTAAACATATGCAGAAAGATCTGCGACTGGCGATCGCTCTTGGCGATCAGCTAGGACAACCGCTGGCCACTGCGGCAGCTGCCAATGAAAGCTTCAAGCGGGCGCGGCAGCTTGGATTGGAAGAGGCAGACTTTGCCGCGGTCTTTAAGACGATAGATTGATAACTTAGGGAAAGTGGAAGCGTCTCGCAGGGCATTGAGCGTAGATGAGTTGATAGAGATCGAACTGAGTTTATGCCCAGCTGAAGAATAAAAAAACTGTCCGTGGACAGTGAAGAAAGGAGCCGATCATGGAACGAAACAGATTCTTATATCTTTGTTCGGAAGCGACTTCAGGAGGTGATGCCTTTGTCCGTCATCCTGGTAACCGCGAAGAAGGGCTCATTACCAGCTGCAGTTTAGATACAGAGCAAATGATGGTAAAGACCCCAGGTGGCGAGGTGCGGGTTTGGGATTACCGTGAGTGCGATGACCTGCAGCGCCCGAGACTGAATCCGTTTGTTTGGGATTGTCGATACGAAGAGTGAGACGATAAACATACCGATGGTGCTGCCGTCACTTGGTGGAACTGCCATTTAAAACTTTAAAAAAACATCAAAACGGTGCACTGGTCACAGGCGGCTTCGTTTTGATATTTTTACTGGGGTTAAACCCCTTATTTGATCCTCAGAGTTCGTGAGTTAAGAATAAAGCCGTCGGGGCCTACCCGGCGGCTTTCGTGTTAAATGACACTGTGGTTTAGCACTTTTTGAAAAAAGTTGTTTCTGTGTTGACGGTTTGGTTGACGCAAAATTACGGCACAGCTAATTTAAAATCGAATTGATACAGGACAAAAGTGAGTTATCCAAATAACGAGTTAAATTTTTCCGCGAGTCAAACAAGCATTGATCGAACTCAGTCTTGAAACGTTTTTGCTCACCGGCGCTATCTTTCTGCTAGCTGCGTTTTTTCATGGAAGTATTGGTTTCGGTTTTCCAATGGTTGCAACGCCACTACTGGCCTTGTCAACCAACCTGCAGACAGCAATTATCCTGACCCTATTGCCAACAACATTTGTCAACCTGACCAGCATTGCTAACGAGGGACAATTTCTGCGAGCGTTTCGTAAGCATTTGCCGTTGGCGCTCTGCGCCATGACAGGCAGTGCCATCGGCACTCAGATTCTGATTGTATCCAATTCAGAACTGTTCAAAGTATTGCTTGCCGTGGCGATTTTAGGTTACTTGATGATTGATAAATTCCAGGTCCGGCTAGAATGGGTCGAGCGTCGGCCAAATCTGTCAATGCTCATCTTTGGTTTCACCGCAGGGGTCTTAGGCGGGCTGACTAACGTTATGGCTCCAATTCTGATCATCTATTCCCTTGAAGCAAAATTTGAAAAAGCAGAAATTGTGCAATTAGCAAATATCTGTTTCCTGTTCGGAAAAGCGATTCAACTCGCCCTATTTACCTTGAACGGGAAATTTGCCTTAAATGAGCTGATGCTTTCCTCGACCATGCTGTTGTTGGTGTTCATTGCCCTATTCGCGGGCTTTAAAATAAAGCGTCGCATCCAACAGCAAACCTATAAGCAGGTTCTACGTACGTTTTTATTTTTACTGTCCCTCAGCCTGCTCTATCAGGTAGTTGGTTAAATACAATATTGGGGGCCTTATTTTCTCCGGTCTTTAAAACCCTGCATTTCTTCAAGAATTGTCAGGCACAAAAATGAGTTGACTTATTGTTTATAACCTTTTAGTTTTATAAAAATTAATATATTTCGATAATAGCAAACTCAGAGCAATCTGAGGACGCAAAGCTACGGGTCCTAATGGGATAGCCGGGTTGCCGAAGAAGTTAACAAGGGGCCTTGCTTCGTCAACGAAGGGAAGGCTCTTTTTTTATATATTTAAAGACAACCCTGAATATTTCTTTGCTTATCAGGAACAGTTCAAAGAGGAAAAATGGATTTTGACTTACCTAAATTAATGATCGTCGATGATGAAGAAACAACGCGATTGATCCTTAAAAATATCTTTAAAAAAGATTATCAGCTGATTATCTGTGCCAATGGCGAAGATGCTTTATTGAAGGCTAAAAGTGAGCGTCCCGATTTGATTCTTTTGGACATCATGATGCCTGGTATAGATGGCTACGGCGTTGCCCAGCATTTGTACGAAGACGTTGCAACAAAGAATATTCCGATCATTTTTTTAACCGCTCTTGATGGGGTTAATGATGAGGTGCAGGGCCTTAAGATTGGCGCTGTCGATTATGTGACGAAACCAATCCAGCCGGAAATTGTCAGACTCCGGGTGGGCAATCATCTTATGCTGAAACGTCAGGCCTCGCAGCTCAAGCGACAAGCGGAGCAACTTGCCCTGCTCGCTGATCTGGATGGTTTGACAGGGATTATGAATCGAAGGGCCCTTGATCGCGAACTTCAGCGAGAATTGAATCGTGCTGCAAGAGCCGAGCTACCCATTGGCTTATTGATGATAGATATTGACTATTTCAAATCCTACAACGATACCTATGGTCATTTGGTGGGTGACAGGTGCTTACAGAAGGTCGCTCATTGTCTTCAAAATTTCCTCCCTCGGAGAACAGACATCATCGCGAGGTATGGCGGGGAAGAGTTTTGCTGCGTTTTGTTTAATACTGATTTTGAGGGGATGGAGTTGATTGCGACACGGCTTGCTAAAGCTGTTTCAGATCTTCAAATCCCGCATGCAGGCTCCGGTAATGGTGAGTATTTATCTATCAGTATTGGTGGCTGTAGTATCGATCCTATGAGTTTGACGCGGCCAGAAGACATAATCAGCTGCGCGGACCAACATCTCTATCAAGCAAAGCACAGTGGACGAGCCAAAATCAGTTTGTGTCATAATGCTGAAGTCTGTAGTGAGAACTATTCAGCTGTTTTTTGAATACCAAAATAATCAAAATATACTGCGATTCACAAGGGGACAAATACAATGCCGTTGAGTTATTCCATACTTCCTGAGGAGAAACTCGTATAT
Organism: Malonomonas rubra DSM 5091; assembly: GCF_900142125.1. Classification (GTDB taxonomy): domain Bacteria; phylum Desulfobacterota; class Desulfuromonadia; order Desulfuromonadales; family Geopsychrobacteraceae; genus Malonomonas; species Malonomonas rubra. The sequence goes on along the minus strand of NZ_FQZT01000002.1, from coordinate 193,842 downwards.
GTGAAAGGAAGCGGAGTTGTCGATTATAATGATCTGAACGACCATCTGGAAGATCTTGCCAGAGACCCCGGGTATCAGGCTCCAATGAAAAAGTTGATCGATTATCGTAGTTTAGTCGTCTTGGCCCTTAACAAAGTTGAAGCTGAGAAATTCAACAGGTTAAAAGAGCAATACAATGACATCTTTGTGAAAGAGAGATGTGCGGTTGTTTCAAGCGCGGACCTTACTTATCGCAGTACGCGTAACCACAGTATGGAGATAGATCCACAAGTTGCGTATACTTACGTTTTTAAAGATATTCACCCAGCGCTTGAATGGCTGGAGGTAAAACATCTTGCAGAAAAGTTGCTTGCAATAGGCTGCCCTCTTCAGGAACCCGAAGAATGCTGCTGTTAATCCCTGATCGCCACGAGACGACCAGATATTTTTGAGTATCACATGCCGATATGTTTGGGCCTGGATGATTAAAGTGAGTTGTAACGACTCGCGCTTCACAAGAACTTAGGGAATACAGATGGAACGGATCAAGATCATTCAGGGCGGCATTACCCGCCTGGAAGCGGATGTTATTATTAACGAAATTGACGGTGGTCTTAGAGACGATGAAAGTATTATTTACCGAACTGCAGGTCCCGACCTGCTAAATGAATTACAGGCTGCCGGGGGCTGTGTGCCGGGAGAAGTCAGAATGACCAAAGGCTACCGTTTGCCGGCTCGTTATGTCATTCATACCGTTGCGCCGGTCTGGCAGGGGGGGCAACAGGAGGAAACAGAGCTGCTGACGTCATGCTATGCAGAATTGCTGCAACTGGCACAACAGAACGGTTTTAAATCGATCTCGTCTCCAGTCATCGGTTCTGTTGACGACAACTTCCCAATCGAACTGGCTGCGGAAATCGCGATTCGCACAGTTGCCGAGTTCCTGCGGCAGGACAAGACGTTGGAGCGTTTTGCCTTTGTCTGTAGCGATGCAAAGATGAAGCGGGCGATGGACAACGAACTCGCCAAGTTCAAACCTGAAACTGGGCAATGGTGGGATTACTAAGGTTTTGAACTCCTTCGCGGCAAGCGCTTACACGCCTTTTTCGCTGCCCTCCTGCGGATATCTATCCGCTGAATCTTTCAGCAGAAGCTCTTCCGGAACATTAGCCTCCACCTTTTAGAAAGGTCAGATTGAAATGTTTGATAAACGCTTCAATCTGCTCCTCTGAACAGTCAAAAAAGCTGATTTCAACCGGCATGACAGGCAGTTGCAATGACTGCCCCAGTTGCCGAATTCTCTCCGATCCGAGTTTGATTTCAACATCTTTCCCCTGGAACTGGAACTGAATGCTGCACTTGTCCAGCTGGTATGGAATACCCCTGAGTAAGCGTGGGAGTTCGTCATGAAACTCTTGCTGACTGATTCCCATCTCTTTTTTTATCACTGTGGATTGCGTGTTATTTGCCGACATTTTATTTCCTTGGTTTGAGAAATTATTATATCTTTTCGAGAGCATCCCGGCATTATTGATCAAGCAGAAATAAGTGCAGCATAGAAAGGATAAGTGAAATGAATGTCGTTGATCTGAAAGAAAAGTTTTCCCTGTTCAACGAACACTGGAGCCCTAAGGTTGCGGGTGAACTCAACGGGCAATATGTAAAACTGGCAAAATTGAAAGGTGAATTTGTCTGGCACCATCACGAAAACGAAGACGAGCTTTTCATGGTGATCAAAGGTAAACTGACGATCAAGCTGAAAGACCAGGATATCAATCTGCAGGAAGGCCAGTTCTGAATCGTCCCGGGTTTTCCGGAGACAGTTTTCGTTTGAGTCAAGCTGCCTCGTCTGACTCCTCTAGCCGATAATACTCTTTCTCTTTTTCTGCCGGTGGAATATTCCCAATCGGTTCCAGCAAGCGGCGATTGTTAAACCAATCGACCCATTCCAGTGTCGCGTATTCAACCGCCTCACGACCTTTCCAGGGGCCGCGATGGTGGATGATTTCTGTTTTGTAGAGGCCGATGATGGTTTCGGCCAAAGCGTTATCGTAAGAATCACCGGTTGTACCGACCGAAGCGCTGATATTTGCTTCTGCCAGTCGCTCCGTATAGTGGATCGAGAGATATTGGCTCCCCCGGTCACTATGATGGATTAACTCGCGGCGATTTTTACGCGCCCACAGGGCTTGCTCCAGGGCATCCAGAACCAATGCCGTCTTCATGGAACTGGACACACGCCAGCCGACAATGCTACGGGCGTATACATCGATGACGAAAGCCACGTAGACGAATCCTGACCAGGTCGCGACATACGTAAAATCAGCCACCCAGAGTTGATTCGGTCGGGTCGCTTCAAATTTCCGTTTCACCAGATCTGGAGCACGGTCCTGTTTGGGATCACTGATCGTGGTGATCTTTTTCTTGCCACGGACAACACCCCGTAGCCCCATCTCTCGCATCAATCTTTCAACGGTACAACGGGCGACGGGAATCCCTTCTCTGTTCAGTTGCAGCCAGACTTTGCGCGCACCATAAACGTCAAAGTTTTCTTTCCAGACCCTATGGATCTGGGGCTTCAAAAATTGATCCCGCAAATGACGTGCCGGAATTTTTTGAGGATCTGCTTGACGCGCCTTATGGTGATAGTACGTTGATGGGGCGATCGGTAACTGGCGACAGATCGGCTCGACCCCGTACTGAGTCCGGTGTTCATCAATAAACAACACCATTATTTCGGTTTGCGGTCGAGCTCCGCCTGGGCGAAAAAAGCAGCGGCCTTGCGCAGGATCTCATTGGCTCGTTTAAGCTCCCGGTTTTCCCGCTCCAGTTGTTTCAATTGTTCCTGAGCCGTTTTTGCCTCAGAACGACTCTCTTGAGAGCCCCAGGCTTCCTTACACCATCTCCGTAATGTCTCTGGCGTACACCCTATTTTCTCTGCTATGGAACAAATAGCTGACCACCGGGAAGAATATTCTCCCTGCTGTTCCGCTACCAAGCGAACTGCTCGTTCTCTGACCTCAGGACTGTATCTCTTGTTCGTATTCATGACCCCATACTCTCAAAGTTTGGAGTCTCCGACAATCCCGGGGCGATTCATTCTTTATCATTCCCCGCGGTGTCGAACATATGCCGGTGGCCGAAGAAGAATGCCATGTCCTATTTTTTGAACCCAAGTCGGTGCTCAACACCGGAAACATAAAAACAGAAAAAACCGTTGAGAACCTTGAAACGATCTAACGGTGAAAACAACCAAGTCGCCGCATCGAATCGCGACGGGGGCTCGGGTATAAAAATCAGCCATTTGAATATTCGGTAATTGGTAATCGATTCGATGATTTCAATTCCCGTAATGACAAGTTTGAACGGATACTTGAAATCCCTGGGAGTTTTCTCAGGACCTTGTCAACGAACCGGCTGTAATCATCGCAGTCTCTGGCGACAACCTGCAGCAAGTAATCAGCCTCGCCAGTCGTATTGTGGCAGGACAGAACATTCGGGCAGGACTGGATGGTTTTTTCAAAGGCCGCTGTGACTTCTTCATCATGCTGTGTGCAGGAGAGCTGTACGAAAGCTAAAACTCCAAATCCCAATTCGCGGCGATTCAGATTCGTTTGATAACTTTCTATCATCCCGTCCGACTCCAAACGCTTCAGCCGTTTCCAACAAGGAGCCTCGGATGAAGGCAATGATCTACGAATCGTTTTCGGCTGCACCTTAGATAAAGTCTGTTCCCGATCCGACACCGGAAAACCATGGGGTCGTCGTCAAGGTCATGGCAACAGGTGTATGCCGAAGCGACTGGTACGGCTGGATGGGACACGATCCTGATATCGTTCTACCCCGTGTGCCGGGGCATGAGTTAGCCGGTGTAATTACAGCCGTAGGCAAAGACGTTGGTAAATGGCAGATTGGTGATCGGGTGACGGTTATCACAGAGTTTTGCTTTGATATTTAGTATCGGAGAACGTATTATTTGCAACCATACTTGCAAAGTAACGTTCTTTTTACACTTTGCGCAGCTGGTGACAGGCGGATCTTTTTGGGGTGTTGATTGGGTCCAAAGATTCGAATCTAAAGAGGATTTATGTTTGTAGTCAGTAATAAGGTGCAGAACATTGAGTGACCCGGTTCGCGAAGGGGTGCTGTTTGTCGTTTCGGCGCCGTCCGGTGCGGGAAAGACCTCTTTATGTCGAGAATTGATTGACAGGTACCCGGAATTACGTCAGTCTGTATCGTTCACCACGCGCCAGCCGCGGAGCGGTGAGGTCGAGGGCAAGGACTACCATTTTGTTGAAGAGGATGTTTTTCGGCAAATGGTCGCAGAAAACAAGTTGGCGGAATGGGCTGAAGTCCATGGCAACTGTTACGGGACATCGCTGAACACCTTGCAGACTGCAGCTGAACAAGGTGTTGATCTGCTTCTTGATATCGATTTCCAGGGCGCTGCACAGTTGAAGCAGAATTATCAGCATGGCGTCTTTGTTTTTATTCTGCCGCCAGATTTTGCCGAGCTGGAGCGTCGCTTGCGTGGTCGTGATACCGATAGCGACGAAGTGATTGAGAAACGACTGAAAAATGCCCGACGTGAAATTTCCGAAGCGGGCTGGTATGATTATTTAGTCGTCAATGATGATTTTCAAACGGCACTCGATCAGTTGAGTGCAATTGTTCAAGCAGAACGCTGCCGGAGTCAGCGTAATCAACAGACTCTGGCCAAGTTGACAGGAGAATAGAATAGATGGCACGCGTTACCGTAGAAGATTGTCTGGAAGTAATCCCCAACCGTTTCCTGTTGGCGATGGTCGCCTCGAAACGTTCGAAGCAACTGTATAAAGGTGCTGAGCCGATGATCGAAAACAAGGCTGGCAATAAAAAGGTTGTTGTCGCTTTGCGCGAGATCGCGGCAAATTGTGTCGAGTTTGAGATCCCGACCAAAAAAAAATCCTGACCCGTCCTTCAACGGCCCTTCGCCGCGAGCGTTGGGCCGGGCGCTCGGTTGAACGATTGAGCGAACCTGTCTAATACGTTCTATCGGGAGGTCGCTCCTGAGCGAAGCGTTTATGATCAGATTTAATGATATCCTCCAGCAACTGCGCAAAGAACAAGTGCAGTTCGACGAAGCCATCCTGCAGAAGGCTTACGATTTCAGTGTCCGTGCCCACGAGGGACAGAAGAATCGTGATGGCAAAGACTACCTGCAGCATCCTCTCGAAGTTGTTTCCATTCTCACCCGCTTGAAAGTCGACGAAACCACGCTGGTTGTCGGTCTGTTGCATGATGTCCTTGAAGAAGAAGCTGTCTCTCCGCAGGATGTCAGCAATTCTTTTGGTGACGAGGTTTTATCGCTGATTGAAATCGGCAACAAGATCAGCAGCATCCCTTACAAGAAAAGTAATCAGCAGCAGGTCGAGAGCTTCCGCAAGATGTTTATCGCCATGGCGCGCGACATGCGGGTCCTGCTTGTTTATCTGGCCGATCGTTTGAGCGATATGCGTACGCTGCAGTTCTGTGAGCAGCAGAAGCAGGTTGAGTACGCGCGAGAAACACTGGAAATTTATGCGCCATTGGCCAATCGTCTCGGTATCAGCTGGCTGAAGAGTGAGCTGGAAGATCTGTCACTGCGATTTCTTGAACCGGAAAAATTTGCTGACCTGGCGAGCAAAATCAGCGCGCAGAAGGAAGAGCGGGCCGAGTACGTCGAAAAGGTGAAAAAGCTTATCCTTGACCTGTTGCAGGAGAATGCGCTCACCGGCGATGTGACCGGGCGTTTCAAGCATTTTTATTCGGTCTATAAAAAAATGGAGCGGACCGGGGTCGATCTGGATGAAATCTACGACCTCACTGCGTTTCGGGTGCTGGTCGATTCAGTCCGCGAGTGCTATGAAGTGCTCGGCCTGATTCATGCCACTTGGAAACCGATTACCGGTCGTTTCAAGGACTACATCGCCATGCCGAAAGCGAACATGTACCAGTCACTGCATACAACGGTGATTGGTCCTTTCGGTGAGCGGATGGAAGTGCAGATCCGGACCAACGAAATGCACAGGATTGCCGAAGAGGGTGTCGCTGCGCATTGGAAGTACAAAGAAGGGGGGGCTGTTGCCGCGACCGGCCGCGACGACCAGCGTTTCAGCTGGCTGCGCCAGTTGCTCGAATGGCAGCAGGATGTCAGCACGTCTCGCGAGTTGGCGGAATCAGCAGCTATCGATCTGTTCCCGGAAGAGGTCTACGCCTTTACTCCTAACGGAGATGTCAAGGAGTTGCCGCAGGGTTCCAGTCCCGTTGATTTCGCCTATGCCATTCATACCGATGTCGGCAGCCAGTGCGTTGGCGCGCGCATCAACGGCAAGCTTTGCCCGTTGCGGACTGTGCTGAAAAACGGCGACATCGTCGAAGTCATCACGGCGAAAAACCATACACCCAGTAAAGACTGGCTCTCTTTTGTCAAAACCTCCAAGGCACGCAACAAAATACGCCAGTGGGTCAAGGCCGAGCAGCGTGAAAAGAGTATCGTCATGGGCCGTGAATTGGTGGAGAAAGAGCTGCGCAAGCATGACTACAGCATGAAGCGAGCCCAGTCTCTCGATTCTTTCGATCTGGCTGTGACGGAGCTCGGGTTCAAGCAGGTTGATGATCTGTACGCATCGATCGGTTACGGCAAGCTTTCACCGGGACAGTTTGTCTCCCACGTTTTGCCGCGTGATGAAATGAAGATCACGGGCAAACCGGGAACGATCGGTAAGGTCCTTGGCAAACTCGGCCGCAAGAAACCGAGCAGTGCCGTGAAAATCGATGGTATTGATGATGTCATGGTCCGTTTCGCGAATTGTTGCAATCCACTGCCGGGTGAGCCGGTGACCGGTTTCATCACCCGCGGTCGTGGCCTGACAGTACATACGATTGATTGCCCACAGGTGCAGGCCAGCGATCCCGATCGACGTATCGATGTCGAATGGGATATGCAGCGTAAGACCACAAGACCGGTCAAGATTCGCGTTTCCTGTCATGATCAGAAGGGGATGCTGGTTGGCATCTCTGGGGCTATTACCGATGCCGACGCCAATATTGTCAGCGCCAGCGTGTTCTCCCGTGGTGACAAGAAAGGCAGCAACCTGTTTGAGATCGATGTGCAGAACCTTGAGCACCTGAATCGTGTTATCCGCGAAGTGAAAAAAGTAAAAGGTGTTTACAAGGTTGAACGTTTGCGTAACTAAGCGGAGATTGGAAATGGAAAGAATCGAAACAACAAAAGCTCCTGCGGCGATCGGCCCCTATTCACAGGCTGTGCGCGCCGGCGATTACCTGTTCTGCTCCGGACAGATTCCTCTGCTTCCAGACAGCGGTGAAATGGTTGCAGGTGGCATTTCTGAACAGACCCGCCAGGTCATGGATAACTTGGGCGAAGTGCTTGCTGCGGCTGGTGCCGATTTCAGTAAAGTTGTAAAGACCACCATTTACCTGTCTGATCTGAACGATTTTGCTGTCGTCAATGATATTTATGCTGAGTATTTCGTTAGCATCGCACCGGCACGAGCGACTGTTCAGGTGGCGGCGTTGCCGAAGGGGGCGTTAGTTGAAATCGACGCGGTGGCTTTTTGCGGCTGATTAAAATGACGAAAATATCTTGTACGTAGAGCAATCTTTTGCTAACACAGCGCTAACAATCTGTTTACAATGTTAGCGCAGCTCGGGGCGATCAGCAAAGATTCCCTCGTATGCTGTTTCTAAAGTATTGAAAGCCGGACAGACTGTTAAGTTTGTCCGGCTTTTTCTCTTTGTAGATAGCTTTCTAGTCTTTATAAAATAAAAGATGCTAGATCGATATTTGTAAGTAATTCAAGGGGTTTGAAATGATTGAGCCGTTCAAGATGGGCTATACCGCGGTTGGTGGCCTTGGCATTTTTATCCTCGGAATGAAATATCTTTCCGACAGTTTGCAGATGTTGTCGGGAGGGATGATCCGTAAAGCAATATCTTCGGTGACCACGAACCGTTTTCTGGCAGTTTTTGTCGGTTTGTTTGTTACCACCTTCGTGCAGTCATCATCGATTACAACGGTTATGGTCGTCGGTCTTACCAACGCCGGGCTGATGGAGTTGACGCAGGCGATCGGAGTTATTCTCGGTGCCAATATCGGGACCACCATCACGGGATGGATTCTGGCGGTCAAGGTTGGTAAGTACGGATTATTACTGATAGCGCTCGGGATATTCCCGATGCTGTTTTCAAAAAATGATCGTATCTCCGCGAGCACAAAAGTTATCGTTGCCTTGGGTATGATTTTCTTTGGCCTGGAGATCATGAGCGGAGCCTTCAAACCACTGAGAAGTGATGAAGGCTTTATGAACCTGATGCTGGCCCTTGATGCGAAAACCTTACTGAGTATTCTTGGATGCGTTGCGATCGGTTGTTTGATGACCATGATCATTCAGAGCAGTTCGGCGATGCTCGGTATCACGATTGCCCTGGCAACGACGGGTGCGATTCCGCTTTACACAGCAATTGCCCTGGTGATGGGGGAGAATATCGGCACCACCATCACAGCCCAGTTTGCAGCTATCGGTGGCACTATTTCTGCGCGGCGTGCTGCTGTGGCGCACAGTATTTTCAATGTGCTTGGTGTTTTGATTATCATTTCGATATTCTCTTTCTACGTGACGATGATCGAGACGTTCGTTCCCGGTGCTTCCGGGTTTGTCGATGCTGAGGGGAATCGCCCTTATATTGCCGCTCATATCGCCATGGCGCACACCTTTTTCAATGTCACCGCGACTCTTGTGATGTTGCCGTTTCTGAATCATCTGGCGCGCTTGGTGGTGCGTCTCTTGCCTGACCGAAAAGAAGCAACCAAGGAGGGGCTCAAATACATCGGCGCCCCTGGTACTATTCCGGTCGCGATGGGGATTCCGATGGTCTATGAAGAGTTGAAGCGGATGCAGGGGCGGGTGCATAAGGCGCTTAAACACTCGGGCAGTTTTCTCCAGCCCGGGATGAAAAAACGCAACAAGTTCAAGCGCAAAGTGGCGGCGCTCGAGGAAGAAACCGATATCATGCAACATGAGATCACCAGTTTTGTCGTCACCCTTATGCAGGCTGGTAATGCCAGTAAAAGCCAGTCGGACAGGGCTTACAGTTATGTAAGGGCAGCTGACGAGCTTGAATCAATCGCTGATTATGCCGACTCTCTCTGTGGCTACATGCTCCGGTTGGAAAAACATGAAGCTGGTTTCAGTGATGATGCCTGGGCGGCGATCCATGGCTATCAGCGCGAAGTCTTTGGTTTCTTCAGCCTGGTATGTAAGGCGTTTCAAAATCAGGACGCGACCACGACAGAGCAGATTTATGATGAGGCCAGCCGACTCAATGATCTGGCTGACGAAATTCGCAAGGCCCATTTGAAACGGATGAAAGATGGCTCCTGCGGGGCATTGTCCGCTTTGACCTTCAGCGATATGGCGGTTGCGCTGCGGCGGATCAAGAACCATACTGTCAACCTTCACGAGGCTGTTTTCGACGAGGCCTCCTGATTGTTTAGTAAAATTTTTGCTCACCCTGATCGCAGGACGTTGAGGAATATTATCTTTAGGTTAGACTAAAAGCAGGATTTTTAATTTTACGCTAACACTATCCTAACATTTCACTCGTAATGTTAGCAGCCGATAAGAGCTTGTGTGTTGGTTAATGGAGCCTGCAAAGAATGCTTTTTCGGATTCACTTTTGAGCCGGACAGACTTTTGCGTCTGTCCGGCTTTTTGCGGGTAAAAAGTGCTCGAACCCGTTTCAGCCTTGTGAAGGATTGTAAAAATCTATGAGTACAGAAATTTTCCTTGTTGCCGTCTGTATCCTCGCTGTGATTGCGTTGATGGACATTATCGTTGGGGTCAGTAATGATGCGGTCAACTTCCTCAATTCATCCATCGGTTCGCGGGTAGCATCGCGGGCAACTATTATGGCGATTGCCAGTCTGGGGATTCTGGCCGGCGTGACTTTCTCCAGCGGGATGATGGAGGTTGCGAGGAAGGGAATCTTCCATCCACAGTTTTTCACCATGCCGGAAATGCTGACAATTTTTCTGGCTGTCATGATCGCGGATATTATTCTTCTCGATTTGTTCAACACCTACGGCCTGCCGACATCGACGACTGTCTCGATTGTTTTTGAACTGCTTGGTGCTGCGGTCGCTGTTTCTGTGCTCAAGATCGTGCAGGCAGGTGACGGTCTGGCAACAATCGTTAGCTACATAAACACCGCCAAGGCGATTACCATTATCATGGGGATATTGCTCTCGGTTGCGATCTCTTTTGTCTGTGGAGCGGTGGTTCAATTTCTTACCCGCCTGCTTTTTACCTTCGATTATCAACAGCGGATCAATCGCTACGGTTCGCTCTGGGGCGGCATGGCCCTGTCAATGATCACTTACTTCATTCTGGTCAAGGGGGCCAAGGGCGCTTCCTTTATGAGCAAGCAGGATGTGGCCTGGATAAAGACCAACTGGTTTTTGATCCTGGTGGTGATCTTTGTCATTTCAGCGATCATCCTGCAGATCATGCAGATGATGAAGTTTAATATTCTGAAGCCGATCGTCTTGATTGGGACCTTTGCGTTGGCCATGGCTTTTGCTGCCAACGACCTGGTCAACTTTATCGGTGTGCCGCTGGCAGGTTTCCATTCGTACACCGCCGCGATGGCCTCGGGTGATCCTCTTAATGCCACCATGGGGATGCTGAGCCAGAAAGTTCAATCGGAGACCCTGATTCTGCTTGGGGCCGGAGCCTTGATGGTGGTCACACTGCTGCTGTCGAAAAAGGCGCGTTCGGTGACCGAAACGTCACTGCAGCTCAGCCAGCAGGATGAGGGTAACGAGCGCTTTGAGTCGACGACTCTCTCTCGGGCAATCGTACGGTTGGTGCTGCACATTTTCGATACTGTCCGTGCGGTTGTCCCCAGTGGCGTGCGGAGCTGGGTCAACAACCGGCTCGATCCTCAGAACGCCCCGGTGGTTGAGGTTGCGGGTGGGCGGCCATCCTTCGATCTGCTGCGTGCTTCAGTCAATCTGATGGTCGCCAGCGGCGTGGTTTCCTATGCGACCTCCAACAAGTTGCCTCTTTCCACCACCTACGTAACTTTCATGGTCGCCATGGGCAGTTCTTTTGCCGATCGGGCCTGGGGGCGTGAAAGCGCTGTCTACCGTGTGACCGGGGTGTTGACCGTTGTTGGTGGCTGGTTCATGACAGCAGTTATCGCCTTCACCTCAGCAGCGATCTTTGCCACGATTATTTTCTACCTGCAGGCCGTTGGCGTTCTGCTGTTGATTGTGTTTGCTGCGGCGCTGATCTGGAACGCCCATCGCAAGCACAAAGTCATGGCGGCTGACGCCGAGAAAGAGGAGATTTTCAACCTCAAGTCGATTGAAGATCCGTACAGCAGTGTCGAGACGACTTTTGAACACATGAGTTTCATGCTCAAAGAGATCCGCGAATCGCTCGATACCGTTTTGGGAGCGTTGTTTATTCAGAACTTTGATCGTATCGGTGGTGAGCGTCGCAAGATTAGCAAGATGCAACAGTGGACGAACATCATCAGCGCCAACGTTTTCAAATCGATGCGTCTGCTCGACCAAAAAGACCTGGCAGTTTCAAATATGTACCCGCAGACGATCCGCCGACTGCAGAAGCTTTCCGATGGGTATCGTGATATCGTTCTGCGTGCTTATACCCATGTCGGCAACCATCATGAAGGACTGTTGCCGGTGCAGGTGGAAGAACTCGAGCGAATCCGTAAAGCGCAGAGCGAAATTCTGCTGGCGGTCGAAGATACATTCACCAACCGGAAAACGGCTGAACTAGATCAGTTGGTTGAAAAAAACCGTCAACTGATCGCTTTGGCGGATGAGTTGAACGACAGCCAGGTCGTGCGGATCAAGGACAATTCTTCGAAGACCCGCTTGAGTATCCTTTATTATGGAATCATCGGTAACGCCAAGATGCTGTCGAAGCAGAGCATCGAACTGCTGGAAATTTTTGAGCAGTCGTTTGGCGGTGTTGAACGAAGAAAAGAGAGACGATAATCGTCAGTTTGAGGAGATAAAAGCTCCCTCACCTTATCCGGGTGGGGGAGCTTTTTTTTTGTATCTGGTAAAAAAGATAAGCGTAGCTAGGTATTTACTTGGCACAACAACACCTTTCTGGCATAATCGCGCGGTTTTGCAAAAATAACGATTTATAAAGGGTTTAACTGATGTCGGAAAAGATTCGCAATATAGCTATCATCGCCCACGTCGACCACGGCAAGACCACGCTGGTTGACGCCATGCTGATTCAGTCCGGGGTGTTTCGTGAGAATCAGGAGATCACCGAACGGGTGATGGACAGCAACGACCTGGAAAAAGAACGCGGAATCACGATCCTCTCCAAAAATCTCTCGGTGCAGCACGGCGACCTGAAGATCAACATCGTCGACACCCCGGGCCACGCCGATTTCGGTGGTGAGGTCGAGCGGATTTTGAAGATGGTTGATTCGGTCCTGCTGCTTGTCGATGCTTTCGACGGGCCGATGCCGCAGACCCGCTTTGTGCTCAAGAAGTCTCTCGATCTGGGGCTGAAACCGATTGTCGTCATCAATAAGATCGACCGCCCCGGCTCACGCCCGGAAGAGGTGGTCGACATGGTTTTCGACCTGTTCTGTGAACTCAATGCCAACGAAGAGCAGCTCGACTTCCCGATCGTCTATGCTAGTGCCAAAAATGGCTATGCCATGCACGAGCTTGAGGACGGATCGGATAACCTCGAGCCGCTGTTCCAGATGATTCGCGAGAAGGTTGATCCGCCGCAGGTCGATGTTGAGGCGCCGTTTCAATTGCTGGTCACGAATATCGCCTACAACAAGTTCATCGGCCGTATCGCTACCGGTAAGATCTTCAACGGCAAGGTCAAGTCGGGTGAGACCGTGGCCTGGATCAATAAAGATGGCGAAATCAAAAATGGCCGCATCACCAAGCTGCTCGGTTATCAGGGATTGCAGCAGGTTGAAATTGTCGAGGCATTCGCTGGCGATATCGTCACCATTGCCGGTTTTGAAGAACTGGGAATCGGTGAGACCCTGGCTTCTGCAGAAACTCCTGTGGCGCTGCCTTACGTTGCTATCGATGAGCCGACCTTGTCGATGAACTTCATGGTCAGCAACTCGCCTTTTGCCGGTCGTGAAGGCAAGTACGTCACATCGCGTAATATCCGTGACCGGTTGATGAAGGAGCTGCGCACCAACGTTTCCCTGCGCGTTGAAGATACAGACAACACAGATACTTTCAAAGTCTCTGGCCGTGGTGAGTTGCACCTGTCGATCCTGATCGAGAATATGCGTCGCGAAGGTTTCGAGATGTCGGTTTCAAAACCGGAAGTTATCTTCCGCGAAATTGATGGCGAAACCTGTGAGCCGATGGAGTACCTGACCATTGATGTGCCTGAGGAATACCAGGGCACGGTGATCGAGCGGCTTGGTACCCGTAAGGCGGAGATGGTGTCGATGACGCCGATGGAAGGGACCAACCGGATCGAGTTTATCATTCCGGCCCGTGGCCTGATCGGTTTCCGTACCGAGTTCATGACCGAAACTCGCGGCACCGGGGTAATGAATCACACCTTCCACGAGTATGCACCCTACAAGGGGCCGATCGCTGGACGCAAGAACGGTGTACTGATCTCCATCGATCCGGGCGAGTCGATCGCTTACTCGTTGTTCAGCCTGCAGGATCGGGGCATCCTGTTTATCGGGCCGGGCGTCGAAGTCTACGAGGGAATGATCATCGGCCAGCACGCCAAGGAGAACGATCTGGTGGTCAACTGCTGCAAGGGCAAGAAGCTGACCAACGTGCGCGCTTCCGGTAGCGATGACGCTATGCGCCTGACACCGCCGACTGTTCTGTCTTTGGAGCAGGCGCTGGAATACATCGATAATGATGAGCTGGTCGAGGTGACGCCGAAATCGATCCGATTGCGCAAGCGTTATCTTGATGCCAACGAGCGTAAGAAGATGGAGAAACAGAAGAAGTAGCTGTCATTTCAGATATGTAAAAGGCCACCCTTTGCGGGGTGGCCTTTTTCGTTTGGAGCGGCGATTTCCATCCTGGAATAGCTTTTGGTCGGTTATGCCTGGCAGAAAGCTTTGACATTTTTGGCCAGTAACTGAGCCTGTTTGACCGCCACATCAAATTCGCCCTGGGTCGGTGCACCTTTCCATTCAATCGGCTCGATAAAGTCCCACTTGAGACCTTCTGTCAACTTGGTAAACTCCCGTTGTGCGCCGCCAACCCAACCCGCAGAGCCGAACCGTAATACTTTTTTGTTCCAGATTTTTTTCCGCCGGAACATGTCGAGCACCCAGGCCATCGGCGGAAACATTTCGTACTCGTAGGTCGGCATGCCGAGAATCAGGCCGGCCGATTTCCAGGCCGAAGCGAGGATCGCGCCGACATGCTCATCCGGGACCTGGTAAACATGAACCGGCAAGCCTTCCATCCGTACCCCCTGAACGATATGTTTGACCAGCCTCTCGGTGTTTCCGTACATGCTTGACCAGATCACCGTTACCTCAGGCTCCGCGGGGCCTTTCAGGTAGGAGGCAAAACGTGCGTACGATTCGATAATCGCCTGGGGATTTTCCCGCCAGATGATTCCGTGCGATGGGGCGATGGTTTGGATGTCCAATCCTTCCAGCCGGTCGATCCCCTTGAGTACGAAGGTCGAAAAACTGGAAACGATATTGGCGTAATAGCGCAATGCCTCGTTGAGAAAGAAATCATGCTGCCGGGTCGAGAGCTGATCGTCGAAGTAGACATCATCCAGTGTGCCGTACGAGCCGAAAGCATCGCAGGAGAAGAGGGTTTTGCTGCTCTGCTCGTAGGTCATCATGGTTTCAGGCCAGTGGATATTGGGCGTTTCAAAAAAAGTCAAAACTTTGCCTGCGCCCAGTTCGAGGGATTCGCCATCCTCAACGATGTGGATGTTTTCGCTGACCCCATAGAAGGATTTCAGCAAATCGGCCGCTTTGGTCG
The DNA here is from genome assembly GCF_900142125.1 of Malonomonas rubra DSM 5091. Lineage (GTDB taxonomy): Bacteria > Desulfobacterota > Desulfuromonadia > Desulfuromonadales > Geopsychrobacteraceae > Malonomonas > Malonomonas rubra. The sequence continues at coordinate 178,811 of NZ_FQZT01000002.1, read as the reverse complement.
TAACGTAAAAGGTCAGGTCTGGGTTTTTCTGCAGCAGGGTCGGAAGCCAACTTGTATGATCCGGCTCCATGTGATTGATAACCAGGTAGTCGATTTCATCGAAGGTTACAGGAATCGACGCCAGTTCCGCTTCGAAGTCGGCCGGTTTGTTGTTCACATCCTCAACTAGGTCGATGAGCGCGGTTTTCTCGCCACGGACGATATAGGAGTTGATGGAGATGCCGTTCGGCATCGGCCACATGCCCTCAAAAAGCTGGTAGCTTTCCAGGTTGACTGGCAGACAGTAGATTCCTTCGGTCAGTTGGACAGCGTTCATTGTTTTCCTCGTTGATTCTATAGAAGAGTTACAACTCAATTCCCAGTCGTTTGATCTTTTCCACCAGGGTGGTGCGGTTGATACCGAGCAGGTTGGCCGCCCTGGCTTTGACACCGTTGCCAATTCCCATCGCCTGGAGGATCATTTCTCTTTCCATTTCGGCAATGATCTTTGGCATGTTCAAGCCGTTTGCGGGAACCTGTGGCGTCATGCTGGTTTGAGCAACCTTGGCATTGCCGATGTCGGCTGGCAGGTCGTTACAACCGATCGTTTCGCCGTCGGTCAAAGCGACAGTACGTTCGATGACGTTTTCCATTTCTCGCACGTTGCCGGGCCAGTTGTACGCTTCGATCGCTTGCAGCGCCTGTGGATCGAGCATCATCTGGGGACGTTTCATCTCTTTGCAGATTTTGGTCAGGAAGTGTTTTGCCAGCAGGCTGATGTCGCCGCGACGGTCTTTGAGCGCCGGCAGTACGATCGGGATGACATTCAGTCGATAGTAGAGGTCTTCACGGAAATTTCCTTTTTTGACCTGATCGACGAGATTGGCGTTGGTTGCAGAAATCAGGCGCACATCGAGGCGGATTTTTTTGCTTGAGCCGACCCTTTCGAATTCGTGCTCCTGCAGAACGCGCAGTAACTTCATTTGCAGCTGCAGTGGCATGTTGCCAATTTCATCAAGAAAAATTGTCCCACCGTTGGCGACTTCGAATTTTCCCGGTTTATCGGAAACTGCGCTGGTAAATGCTCCTTTGACGTGACCGAAAAGTTCCGATTCGAGCAGGTCGGCAGGGATGGCCCCACAATTTATAGCGATAAATGGTTTGTCTTTTCTCGCGCCGTTGAAATGGATTGCCTTGGCGACAAGCTCCTTGCCGGTTCCGGACGCTCCCAGAATCAGCACCGTGGAGTCAGTATTAACGATTTTTTCCATGCGGGTGAAAACCTGCTGCATCGCCTGACTGGTGCCGATAATGTTGTCAAACTTATATTTTCGCTGCAGTTGTTGGCGCAGATACAGGTTTTCGGTCACCAGTTGATTCTTCTCCAGCGCCTTGGCAACCTGCAGCTTCAAGCGTTCGAAATTGAACGGTTTGGAGATGTAGTCAAAAGCACCTTCCTTCATCGCTTCGACAGCCGTTTCGGCAGAAGCATTGCCGGTAATCAGGATGACGCAGGTTTGTGGGGAATCTTCTTTGACTTGTTTGAGAATGTCCATGCCGCTGACGCCAGGAAGAAAAAGATCACTGATGATCAGTTCGTAGGTATGTTTTTTCAGCAGAGAAAGAGCTTTCTCCCCGGAATGGCAACTCTGAACACTGTAACCTGCGCGGCCCAGTAAGAGGGAGAGCGCCTGGCAACTTTCTTTTTCGTCATCAATCAGTAGTATCTGTGTTTTTTCTGGCACGGCTGAACCCCTCTTGGATTAGAGCGTCATTTCATTGACGAATCCTATCATGCCGCTGACAAGAGCGACAAGTATTAATAGGTTATTATTGTTGTATTAGATTGGTTGAGCTTAATGCAGCTTTTGTGCAATACTTGAAAAGCAGAAGTTTGCACAAGGAAAGAGAATTATGCTCGACGGTATTAATCCACAAGCTATTGCGTATCCTGCGCAGCAGTCTCAGAACCAGGCGGAGCAGTCCGAAACTGTTACGCCTAATAGCGAGCATGAAGAGAAGGTCACTGAAGTTCAGCAAGTGCGGACTATGCCAGGCCAGGAAGAGGTCGGTTCTGACGGGCGCAAAAAGGATTCTTTTGAATTGAGCCGCGAAGCGCAGGAAATCCGCGATCTACAAAGACGTGATGCGGAAGTTCGCGCACATGAAGCTGCCCATGTTGCCGCCGGTGGTGCCTATGCCGGCGCTGCGAACTTCAGTTATGAGCGTGGACCCGATGGACAAACATACGCTGTTGGTGGCGAGGTGAGCATTGATATGTCTGCGATTCCTGGGGATCCCGAAGCGACCTTACAAAAAGCGCAGCAAGTCCGGGCTGCAGCATTGGCGCCCGCGGAACCCTCGTCCCAGGATATGAAAGTTGCCCAGCGAGCCCAGGCTATGGCGGCGGAAGCGCGCATCGAAATTGCCAACCAAAGGTCGGAAGATCTCTCATCTGTCGCTGAAGGAATGGAAAAAAACTCTTCCTCGGATGATGCTTCGGGTCCAGAAGAGACTGTTTCCGACCGCAGTGAAAATTCGCAACAGGCTCCAAGTCCTTCGCAGAACAATATTACTTCCGGTTTTACCCGGCTGACGACCTACGTCTAAGACATTAGCCTCTTTTTATCATTTTTTTTCTCATCTTAAAAACATATCTGATAATTATTCATTTCTCTGTAATTCCCTGAATTCACACAAGTTACTGGTCAGACCACTTTTAGACGCCCATTTTTCCAACCAAATCTGTAAGAAATAGAACACTATTCTAGCTTGACAGTTGTCGCTTCTTTCTGCTTCTATGGCACAGCTTAAGATTTCTAACCGGTCGATATTACAGATAAAATTTAGCAATAGTGAATTTTTTTAGCGATCTCAAAAAATCACAAATTTGGAAATCATGCTTTATTTGTTGGAGAGGATAGAACAATGGGTGTAAAGAAATTCAAAAAGATAATGGCAGCAAATCGTGGTGAAATTGCGATCCGGATTTTCCGCGCCTGTACTGAATTGGGCATCTCTACCGTAGCGATCTATTCGGAGGAAGATCGTCTTTCCCTGCATCGCTATAAAGCGGACGAGGCTTATCAGATTGGCAAAGGCAAAGGCCCGATCGATGCGTACCTGTCAATTGATGAAATTATTGATCTGGCGCGTAAGAAGGATGTCGATGCCATACATCCAGGTTACGGTTTTTTGTCGGAGAACGCTGAGTTTGCCGAGGCCTGTGAGCGTGCAGGTATCAGTTTCATCGGTCCCACTCCGGAAATTCAGCGTCAGCTGGGGGATAAGATTTCTGGACGGCAGGTTGCTATCGAGGCGGGTGTACCGATCGTACCCGGTACCGAGAACCCGGTCCAGACTGAAGAGGAAGCACTGATCTTTGCCAAAGACTGCGGCTATCCGATTATCGTTAAAGCCAGCTCTGGTGGTGGCGGTCGCGGTATGCGCGTTGTTAATAACAAGAAAGAGCTTCTTGAAGGGATTCGCAGCGCGGCATCGGAAGCGCAGGCTGCTTTCGGGGATTCGACCGTGTTCCTTGAGAAATACATCGAAAATCCGAAACATGTTGAGGTTCAGATTCTTGGGGATGCTCACGGCAATCTGGTCCATTTCTATGAACGAGACTGCTCGATCCAGCGCCGTCACCAGAAGGTGATCGAGATTGCTCCTTCGCTTTATTTGACCAAAAAGAAGCGTGAAGAGCTCTGCGGTTATGCGCTGAAGTTGGCTAGCGCGGTTAACTATCGCAATGCCGGCACTGTCGAGTTCCTGATGGACAAAGATCAGAATTTTTACTTTATCGAGGTTAACCCGCGGATTCAGGTTGAACACACCGTTACCGAGCTGGTTACCATGCGCAATCTGGTTCAGGCTCAGATCCTTATCGCCGAAGGGCATAAGTTGTCTGATCCCTGCATCGGGATCAAATCGCAGAAGGATATCGAGCTGCGTGGCTATGCGATTCAGTCGCGGATTACCACCGAGGATCCGGCTAATAATTTTTCGCCTGATTTCGGCACCATCAAGGCGTACCGAACAGCAGCTGGTTTCGGTGTGCGTCTCGACGCTGCGGCAGGTTATGCTGGCGCCCTGATTACACCGCACTACGATTCTTTGCTGGTCAAGGTGTCGACTTGGGGCCTGAGCTTCGAGTGTGCTGCGCGGACCATGCACAGAGCCCTGCAGGAGTTTCGGATTCGTGGTGTGAAGACGAATATCGGTTTCCTGGAAAAGGTGATTACTCACCCGACTTTCCTCGAAGGCAAGTGTGATACGTCCTTCCTTGACAAACATCCGGAAGTTTTTGATCTGAAGATCAAGAAAGACCGGGCCAACAAGATTCTTAACTACATCGGTTACACCACGGTCAACGGTTATCCCGGTATCGCCCCAGAGAAGGCGCTGCGCTTTAAAAATCTGCGCGAAGCCGAAGTACCGGAGATCCCCTATGGTCAGCCGCACCCGCGCGGTACCCGCGACATTCTGCGTGAGAAGGGCCCGAAAGGCCTGGCTGAGTGGACGCGCAAGAACAAGCAACTGCTGCTGACTGACACCACCATGCGTGACGCTCACCAGTCGCTGATGGCGACGCGCTTCCGCACTTACGATCTCGATCGCATCGCCGAGGCGACCGCTCATTTGGGTGGCGGGCTCTGGTCTCTCGAAATGTGGGGTGGTGCGACTTACGATGTCTCGATGCGCTTCCTGCGTGAAGATCCCTGGGACCGTTTGGAGCGCCTGCGGGAGAAAATCCCGAACATTCTTTTCCAGATGTTGCTGCGTGGCTCCAACGCTGTTGGTTACACCAACTATCCGGATAACGTGGTGCAGGACTTTGTCGCCAAGGCGGCCGAGAAAGGCATTGATGTCTTCCGTGTGTTTGACTCGCTGAACTGGACCACCGGCATGAAGGTGGCGATGGAGGCGGTACAGAAGAGTGGTGCTATCTGCGAAGCAGCGATCTGCTACACCGGCGATATCCTCGACCCGAAGCGGGACAAATATCCGCTTGAGTACTACGTCAATATGGCGAAGGAACTTGAAACCATGGGCGCCGACGTGCTGGCGATCAAGGACATGGCTGGTCTGCTCAAGCCGTTCGCGGCCGAGAAGCTGGTCAAGGCACTGAAAAACGAGACCGGTCTGCCGATCCATCTGCACACTCACGACACCTCCAGCAACGGCGTCGCCATGCTGATGATGGCAGCTCAGGCTGGTTGCGACGTGGTCGATGCAGCGCTCTCCTCGGTTTCGGGCCTGACCGCTCAGCCGAACATGAACGCGTTGCTGGCGGCCCTGGAAGGCACCATCTGGGATCCGAAGGTCGACATGCAGGGCCTGCAGAAACTGGCCAACTACTGGGAAACCTGCCGGACCTACTACGCACCCTTCGAGTCGGAACTGCGCAGCGGCACCGCGCAAGTTTACGAGCACGAAATTCCGGGTGGTCAGTACTCCAACTACAAGCCGCAGGTTGAGGGCCTCGGTCTCGGTCATCGCTGGGAAGAGTGCAAAGAGATGTACCGCAAGGTCAACGATATGTTTGGCGACCTGGTCAAGGTGACCCCGTCCTCGAAAATCGTCGGCGACATGGCGATGTTCATGATTCAGAACAACCTGGAGCCGGAGGATGTCTACGAGCGCGGTCACGACCTGGCGTTCCCACAGGGTGTTGTCGACTTCTTCAAAGGGATGATCGGCCAGCCTTACGGCGGCTTCCCGGAGAAACTGCAGAAGATCATCCTGAAAGGCGAGCAGCCGCTTACCTGTCGTCCGGGTGAACTGCTCGAGCCGGTTGATTTTGTCCTGAAAAAAGATGAGCTGGAGAAAAAGCTGGGCCACAAAGTGCGCGATGAGGATGTCCTCTCGGCCGTTCTTTATCCCGGTGTTTACGAAGAATACGATCGCTTCCGCCAGGAGCACAGCGATACCTCGGTTCTGCCGACTCCGGTTTTCTTCTACGGGCTGGATATTGGTGACGAAGTGACCATCGATATTGAGGCAGGCAAGACCCTGATCGTCAAGCTGAACGCTGTTGGTCGGGTGCGTGAAGATGGTACTCGCAACATCTATTTCGAATTGAACGGCGAGCCGCGCACCGTTGTCGTCAAAGACGAGTCGGTCGAGAGTGACGAGAGTTCTCACGTTAAGGCCGATCCGGATAATGGTCACGAAATTGGTGCGCCGATGCCGGGCAAGATCTTTAAGATGAACGTCAACATTGGTGACGAGGTCAAGGAAGGTGACGTCATGCTGGTGACCGAGGCGATGAAGATGGAAACCAACGTCAAGGCGAAGAAAGATGGCGTCATTAAAGAAATCGTTTTTGGTGAAGGCGACCAGGTAGATCAGGGCGATCTGCTGCTGGTTTTTGAGTAAATAGAACTCCTCAGTGTAATAACTCGCCGGGCCCAAAGGGTCCGGCGTGTCTGGCCGATATCACCTCGGTTTAAGAACGGGCAGTTAGGATTTTCCTACTGCCCTTTTTTTTGTTATGCTTTTTGCGTTTTGTATGCAGTCGCCAGGGGGATTTAAATGCAGGTGAGGGTCAAACTGGTTGGCGTTTTCAAGATCGATCGTTTTCGTCAGGAGATGTGCGATTATCCGGAAGGGATAACGGTAATGGAAGTCGCTCGTCAGCTGGGTCTTTCGGAAAAGATTCTGGGCATTGCGCTGATAAATGGAGTTCACTCCGGGTTTGATAGCATTTTGCAGGATGGCGACGATTTAACCTTGATGCCGATCCTCGAGGGCGGCTGAGTTACTGATATCTGGAAAATGAAATTCACGGGGAGAGAACGATGAAGATTAACACGACAACACCGGCGACCAATCCCGAGTCTATTTACTACCAGCGTTGCACCGTCAATCTTTCGACTGGAAAAATGGAGTTTGCCGAAGTTCCTTGCCGCAACCTGGAAGATGTTCTCGGCGGTTTTGGCCGTTCTTTTCAGGACCTGGCGCGGCGCAAAATCGAAAATGCCTATTGCGACGAAAATCCACTGATCGTCAATACCGGCTTGCTGACCGGATCGACTGCCATGACAGGTCTGCGTACCTACTTCTCCGGCTACAGCCCGATCAAAGGCTCGAAGAAGGGGCTGCCCGCCGCTATGTGGTCCACCGGCAGTGGAAAGTTCGGCGCCAAATTCAAGTGGACCGGGCTTGATGAACTGATCTTCGAGAATCGTTCCGATAAGCCGGTCTATGCTGTCATCAAGGAAACGGAAAGCGGTCCGGTGGTTGAACTGAAACCTGCCGACCGCTTGGTTGGTCTCGGTACACATGACAAAATTATGGAATTGCAGAAGGAGTACCCTGACGCACACTTTGCCGCGATAGGGCAGGCCGGGGAAAACTGGCAGAACAACTACATGGGCGCTGTTGCCCTGTCGACTGAGAATCAGTTGAAATCAAAAGAAGACAAGTGCCGTTTCGCCGGGCGTGGCGGCATGGGTAGTTTGATGGGCTACAAGAACCTGCTTGCCCTGGTTGCTCAAAGTACAGACAAGATGGCCAAGCCGAGCGAACTGGTCAAGGCTGCGAACCTCAACGTTATCAAAGGGGGCGGTTCCGCCCGCATCCAGCCGATCAGTCGTGGTGGTGGCGGCGGAACCTGGGCTGCGTACGACGTTCTGCAGGAATTCCATGCCGTACCTGTCAATAACTTCCGCCCGCAAGGCAACGCTATCCCGGAAAAACTGTTCCGTGAAAATGTCGAGAAAACCCACGATGTCAAGATCGAGGCCTGCTATCGTTGCGGCATCACCTGTCACAATAATATCTACGAGCGCGAAGCTGACGGCAGTCGCGGCGAATTTCTGGCCAAGTTCGATTACGAACCACTCAACCTGCTCGGTACCAACATCGGTATCCACGAAGCAGGACAGGCCGCCCGCTTGATCCAGCTTGGCGACAACTATGGCATGGACGCCATCTCCCTCGGCGTCACCATCTCCTATGCCATGGCCTACAACGAGCGCCATCCAGAAGCACCAATCCTGAACGGTGTGAATTTCGGTGATTACGAGAAGGCCCGTGAACTGATCATTGCCGCCGGTGAGGGGCGTTGTCCGGAAATCGGCAAAGGCTCCATGCGCCTGTCGGAAGAGACAGGCGAAACCGACTACGCCTATCACGTCAAAGGACTTGAGATTGCTGCTTACCAGCCCGAGAGTAACCCCGGTTACGCCTGGGCTATCGCTGGTGGCCACATGTCGATGGGCACCTACGGCTTACTGACCCGCGAAGGCAAATCGGATATCGATTCTTGGGTCCAGGGGATCACCGAAGACAAGCTGCACATCGTCGGCTTCGATATGATCGGCCTGTGCAAATTCTTTGATATCGCCAAAGGGATCGGCACGCAGATGGTGGTCGATTGTCTGAAGAGCGAGTTCGATTTCGAGATTACCGCTGAAGAGATTCGGGCCGCCGTGCGCAGAGCGTTCCTGCGCGGAATGGCTCTTGAGTTTCGGCAGGGCTACAGCAAGGATGAGTTCCGTATTCCGGCCGAGGTTTATAAGAATCCGAACCCGAACGTTAAACTGCCGAACATTACCAGCCCTGAGTTTCTGACAAAACTGGAAGAGCGGGTGTGGGAAATTTTTGAACCGGAACTGGAAGGTTTGCTGGATTGATAGAAGTGGAACCGAGATAGAACGACAAAAAGGGATGACCAATAAGGCCATCCCTTTTTTATCAAGCTGGTTATCGCAAAAAGCTTAAACGGCTTTTTGGATCTTACCGGAGCGGATGCAGCGGGTGCAAACTTTAATGGTTTTTACCGAACCGTTCTGAATCGCCCGGACCTTTTGCAGGTTCGGCTTCCAGACAGTGCGGGTTTTGTTGTGCGCGTGGCTGACATTATTTCCGGTAACGGGCTTCTTCCCGCAGACTTCACATTCTCTGGCCATTGTTCCTATCCTCCTGAAAGTTTCGAACGCGCATTGATAACACGTTTTTTTTTCCGATGCAATTGTTTTTCAGCACTATTTTGCCGCGAAATCCTCTTCGCTCAGGACTTCGATTCCAGCAGCTACAAGCTTTGCCGCTGTGACTCCCATGCCTGTAACCAGTTGTCCGTTCTGATGCACCCTGGCGCTCCCGCAGGATGGACTGCGTTGTTTCAGAATAGCTTTTTTGCAGCCGGTCAGCTCGGCAATCTTGAGTGAGTCTTCTGCGGCTGCGGCAAAGGCGCCAGTGACATCCTTTGCTTCCTCGTCACAGATGATACCGCAACCATCCAGCACATCTTTCCCGGTCCCTTGTCTGAACCAACACTTCAGGCGCGGTGTTGGCAGACCGGCAAGCTGCTCAGGGCAGACCGGAATCGGAATCAGATTGTTTTGCTGGAGATAGGCGATGACCTCCGGGCAGATGTTATCGGTTCCGTCGTAGCGGGTCGGCAGGCCGAGCAGACAGCTGCTGACAAATATCGTCTCTGCCATCATTAAACCTTAAAGGGGCGGGTTGATCAGAGCAGCTTCGGCATCAACAGAATCATCGATACGTACGCGACGACCATCTATTTTGATGCGATCTTCCGCAATCAACTGGATTGCCCTGGGGTAGATTTTGTGCTCCTGCTGTAAAATACGGGCGGCAAGGCTGTCTTCGGTATCCTCATCCAAGATCGGTACCACGGCCTGCATAATGATCGGGCCGGTATCGACACCGGTATCAACGAAGTGGACCGTACAGCCAGAGAAACGGGCGCCGTACTCGATCGCTTTTTTCTGCACATGCAATCCGGGGAAAGAGGGCAGCAGTGCCGGGTGAATGTTGATGATCCGGTTCGGGAAGGCAGCGACAAAGACTTCGGAGATGATGCGCATGAAACCGGCCAGGACCACCAGTTCAACACCTGCTTCTTGCAATGCAGCAACAACGGCCTCGTCGAAAGCCTCACGGGCTTCGAAGTCGCGGTGGTTGATGCAAGTATTCGGCAACCCGGCTTTCTCCGCCCGATCCAGCGCGCCTGCGCCGGGGTTGTTGCAGAGTACCAGGACAATTTCAGCATCGATCTGCTGCTGCTGACATTGATCGATAATCGATTGCAGGTTGGTGCCGCCGCCTGACGCGAGTACGCCAAGTTTCAGTTTTTTGCTTGCCGACATGGCTTTACCTTTATCAGGAGAGTTCGACGGAAGGTTCTTTCGCCTGCTTGATTTCTCCGATGAGATAGGCCTTTTCGCCAAGACCGCTCAGGCGACCCATAACGTCTTCAACTTCGTTTTCAGGGACGACGATTGTCATGCCGATGCCGTAGTTGAAGGTGCGGTACATCTCTTCTTCCGGAATGTTTCCGCCTTCACGCAGCATCTCGAAAATCGCCGGTTTCTCCCAGCTGTTACGGTCGATGACAGCCTTGCATTTCTGCGGCAGAACGCGCGGCAGGTTTTCCAGTAAGCCGCCACCGGTGATGTGGGCGATCCCTTTGACGGTGAAGTCGCGCATCAGGTTGAGGATGCTCTTGACGTAAATCCGGGTCGGGGTGAGCAGCTCTTCGCCGAGCGGCTTGTCCAGCTCTTTCGGTGTATCGTTCAGGTCGAGATTCAGCTCATCGAGGAAAATCTTGCGTGCCAGCGAGTAGCCGTTGGAGTGCAGACCGGTCGAACCGATGCCGATGATCTTGTCACCTTTGGTGATCGAAGAACCGTCGATAATCTTATCGTTGTCGACCACGCCGACACTGAAGCCTGCCAGGTCGTACTCACCGCCGCCGTACATGCCCGGCATCTCGGCAGTCTCCCCACCGAGCAAGGCGCAGCCGGCCTGCTTGCAGCCTTCGGCGATCCCTTTGACGATCTCGACGGAAGCCTCCGGCGCCAGCTTGCCGGTTGCCAGGTAGTCGAGGAAGAAGAGCGGTTCGGCACCCTGGACGATGATGTCATTGACGCACATGGCGACCAGATCGATGCCGACGGTGTCATGCTTGTCCATCATGAAGGCCAGCTTCAACTTGGTGCCGACGCCGTCAGTCGCGGCAACCAGGGTGGGGCGCTGGTACTTGCTGCTGTTGAGAGAAAACAGGCCGCCGAAGCCGCCGATATCGGCCAGCACTTCCGGGCGGTTGGTTTCTTTGACCAGAGGCTTGATCAGATCGACAAAACGGTTACCGGCGTCGATATCGACCCCGGCATCTTTATAGGTGATCGGTTTTTTAGTACTCAATTTTACGGCTCCTTGGTGTCCCAAAATGGCCGCACATTAAAGCACCCGCGGCACGCTTTGTCAATCGCCCAACCAGCTGTTTACGATAAAGAAAATTTCTATTCTCTGTATCAAGACCGGAAATTATGCTAGAACTCCGGAAATTGTCGATTCCGTTCCCTTTCGAGGACACCGTAGCGGCCGCGAAAACGCAAATTTTAGCACGGAATGGTTTCGACTTCAGCAGCAGAAAAGCATGTCGAACGATTATTTTCACATCAAGCCCTTAGAGGAAAAAGATCTGCCTGCTGTGCTGCAGGTGGAGCAGCAAAGCTATCCGCATCCCTGGTCTTCAGGGCAGTTTCGCCAGGAACTGAACAACGCGGTTTCCAGCGTCGAGCTGCTCTGGCATGACGAGCAGTTGGCCGGGTATATCTGCTACTGGCTGATTGCTGGAGAGATGCAGATCCTCAACGTAGCAACGGCACCGGAGTTCCGCCGACAGGGGGTCGGCAGTCGTTTGCTGCAGCATGCTTTTGATCGTTGTGCCTCAAGGGGGCTGGAGCGGGCCTGGCTGGAGGTGCGCACTGGCAACGCTGCAGCCATTGCTCTTTATCGAAAGCATGGCTTTGTTGCCGATGTGGTGCGCAGCGGCTATTATCGTGATGGCGAAGACGCCTTACTGATGGTGAAAGATTTTCCTCCGGCGGGTCAGTCGGAATAGTACAGATATAAGGAGTTGAGCTGGATGAAGAACCACAAAACGATCATCCTTTCCAACCAGGAAATTTCGCCCGGTTATTACCGCATGCGGATTCTGGCGCCGGAGTATAACAAGCTGGCCCAGCCGGGGCAGTTTGTCATGTTCCGCGTACAGCGGTCGCTGCCGCCATTGCTACGGCGACCATTCGGCATCTTCCGCGTCGGCTACGCTGCCCCCGATTGCGATGGCATGCCACAGAAAGAGTTCGTTGAGCTGATTTATAAAGTGGTCGGTAGCGGCACCGAAATTATGCAGGATCTGCATCAGGGCGACCGCGTCGAACTGCTTGGTCCCCTCGGACGTGGGTTCGATCTGGGTGATCCGGATGAAGAGAAGATTCTCGTCGGCGGTGGCATCGGATTGGTTCCACTCTACATGCTGGCAGAGAAACTGGTGGCCAACTCCAATGTTCGTCTGTTGATGGGCGGTCGCACCCGCGACGATATCATCACCGTGACCGAGTTCGAACGTCTCGGTGTCGGGACCTATGTGTCCACGGAAGACGGCAGCCTCGGCGAAGAGGGGCTTGTCACCCAGGTGTTGGAGCGCAAACTGAAAAAATATCCCAACGCGCAGGTGTACGCCTGTGGCCCGATGCCGATGATCGACGCGGTGCAGAAAATCTGTGCCGCGCACAGCACGCCGCTGCAGGTGTCACTGGAGGCGCTGATGGCCTGCGGTGTCGGTGCCTGCCTCGGTTGCGTGGTCAAAGGGGCCGGGCACAGCGAAGAGAACCCGCAGTACCTGTGTACCTGCAAGCAGGGGCCGGTTTTCCAGGCGGAACAGCTCGACTGGAACCGATTGGAAAATCAAAGCGGTGATTGCGGAGGTTGCGGGGTATGAGTGAGTTGAACGGACAGAGTGTAAAGTTGACCCGCCCGAAACTGGCCGTCGAGATCGCCGGCCTGAAACTGAAAAACCCGGTGATGCCTGCTTCAGGAACTTTTGGCTACGGCGAAGAATATGCTCCCTACCTCGACCTGAATCAGCTTGGTGCTATCGTCACCAAGGGGCTGTCGCTCAACCCCAAGGCAGGCAACCCGACGCCACGCATCTGCGAGACGGTCAGCGGCATGCTCAACGCTATCGGCCTGCAGAATGTCGGCATCGAAGATTTCATCAAGCACAAGATGCCATTTCTCGACCAGTACAATTCGCCGGTCATCGTCAACTTTTTCGGCAACACGCTGGAGGAGTACGTCGAGGTCGCCGCCCGACTGGAGGACGTCCCCGGAGTTGCCGGTCTGGAGATGAACATTTCCTGTCCGAACGTCAAGCAGGGCGGGATCGTGTTCGGCACCGAGGCGAGTGCTGCATCCGCAGTGGTATCTCAGGTGAGGAAGAAAACCAGCAAGCCGCTGATCGTTAAGCTGACACCTAATGTCACCGATATTCGTGTCACCGCGAAAGCGGTGGAGGACGCCGGGGCCGACGCCATCAGCCTGATCAACACCCTGACCGGCATGGCAGTTGATGTCAAAACCCGCAAGCCGCGCCTGGCCAACACCATCGGCGGTCTTTCCGGACCGGCGATCAGGCCGATTGCGGTGCGACTTGTGCACCAGGTAGTACAGGCGGTCGATGTTCCGGTGATTGGAATTGGCGGCATATCGCGTGCTATCGATGCCCTTGAATTCCTCATCGTCGGCGCTAAAGCGGTGCAGGTTGGGACTGCCAATTTCGTCGATCCGAACGCGATGGCGACGATTATCGACGACTTGGAAGAATTCTGTCAAAATGAAGGGATCGACGATATCAACGACCTGATCGGAACCCTAGACGCTTGATCAACTGAATAACGGGACATCAATGGATGTAATCGCCACCCATGTGAATGCCGATTTTGACTGCCTCGGGTCGATGATCGCTGCCAAGCGGCTCTACCCGGACGCGGTGCTGGTGTTCCCGGGTGGGCAGGAACGCGGACTGCGCGATTTTCTGCTGCAGAGCACGCTCTACGCGTACGGTGTCAAAGGGGTTCGGGATATTGATCTGCAGCAGATCAGTCGTTTGATTCTGGTTGATGTGCGCAGCTCGGCACGCATCGGTCGCCTGGCCGAAATCGTCGATAAACCGGGCCTTGAAATTCACATCTACGATCATCATCCCGCCGATGAAAAAACCATCACCGGTCAGTTTGAATTGATCGAAGAGGTCGGTGCCACCACGACCATTCTCGCCCACCAATTCATGCAGCGTGGTATCGCACCGACGGCCGACGAAGCGACCATGATGATGCTCGGCCTCTATGAAGATACCGGGCATCTGCTTTTCGCCAGTACCACCCCTCGCGATTACCAGGCAGCGGCTTTTCTGCTGGAAAATGGTGCTAACCTCAACACTGTGGCCGATTTCCTTGTCCGCGAGATGTCGCCTGAACAGATCGATCTGCTTAACGAGTTGCTGAAATCATGCAAGCGTAAACTGATCAACGGCGTGGAGGTAGCGATCGCCTACGCCTCTATCGACTATTATGTCGGTGATATCTCCTCTCTTGTTCACAAGCTCAAAGATATCGAAAATCTCAACGTGCTGATTGTTGCCGTACGCATGGAGGATCGAGTGTTTCTGGTCGGTCGCTCGCAGATCCCGGAAGTTCATGTCGGTGAACTGTTTCAGCGTTTCGGCGGTGGCGGGCATGCTTACGCGTCGTCCGCAACGGTGAAAGATATTCCCCTGGTGCAGTTGCTCGATCTGCTGGAAGAGGAGCTGCAGAAGACGGTTCAGTCCGGATATGAAGCACGCCAATTGATGTCGGCACCGGTGAAGACCTTACCGATTTCGGCGACTATCGAAGATGCACGCGAGTTGATGACTCGTTTTAACTTCAACGCCATCCCTGTGCTCAATGCTCAGCACCTGGTCGGCATTATCACCCGCCAGGTGGTGGAAAAAGCAGCTCACCACAAACTGCAGAAGATGCCGGTGACCGAGGTGATGACCACCGATTTCGATACGGCCGATCCGCAGACTCAGCTCGCAGAACTGCAGCGTGGAATCATTGACCATAATCAGCGTTGTATCCCAGTGGTTGAGCATGGTGAGCTGGTCGGCATCGTTACCCGCACCGATCTGCTGCGTCATCTGCTCGGCGATCGACAGAAACTGGCGGAGCGTTTGCCGGTCGAATCGGGGCGGGGCGGGGCGCGGTTAAAACGAAAAAACCTGGCCCGTTTGATCGATGCGCAATTGCCGAAGTTTATCCGTGCGCTGTTGCGGCAGCTGGGCGAGGTCGCAGATACCCTCGACATGAAGATTTATCTGGTCGGCGGTTTTGTCCGCGATCTGCTGCTGCGCCAGGAAAACCTCGACATCGATGTTGTGGTCGAGGGGGATGGGATTGCCTTTGCCGAAGCATTTGCGAAAACGGCCGAGTGCCGTATCCGTTCGCACCAGAAGTTCGGTACGGCAGTGATCGTGTTGCCGGACGGCTTCAAGATCGATGTTGCCTCGGCGCGGATCGAATATTACGAAAGCCCGGCAGCGTTGCCACAGGTGGAACACTCATCAATTCGCCACGATCTCTACCGCCGCGATTTTACCATTAACACCCTGACGATTTCTCTTAACGAAGAGAGCTACGGACAACTGCTCGATTTTTTCGGCGGACAGCGCGACCTAAAAGAAAAACAGATTCGCGTGCTGCACAATCTCAGCCTGATCGAGGATCCGACCCGGCTGTTCCGCGCCGTACGTTTCGAGCAGCGGCTCGGTTTCCGTATCGGTCGACAGACCGAGCGGTTGATGCGCGGCGCGGTGCGGATGAAGCTGGTGAAAAAGGTCGGCGGTGCCCGCATCCGAAACGAGCTGCGACAGATTCTCGATGAGCCGCAGGTGATTTCAGCGTTGCGACGTCTGGAGCAGTTCGATCTGCTCAAGTTTATCGACCCACATCTGCATTTCGATCGCACGACTGCCCAGATGATCGTTTCGGCGGAAAAGACCAGCAGCTGGTTTGATCTGCTTTATACCGGCGAGAAGTACCACCGCTGGCTGCTTTACCTGTTCTGCCTACTGAATTTTTTGTCGGATAAAGGTTTGCAACGGGTTTCTGCGTGGCTTGACCTGGCGCCGAAATATCGTGATCTACTGCTGCAATTGCCGCCGGCGCGAAAAGCGTTGAAGAGGGCATATTACCGCGCTGGCTCCGGGAATGCGCCGAAGAATAGTGACATCTATCACTGGTTTAATGGATTATCGCTTGAGATCGTTCTTTTCGTGATGGCGGGCAGCGATAACGAACAGGTGCGCAAATGGGTTTCCCAGTACGTGACCGATTTCCGTAAAGTAAAAGTGCTGCTTGACGGCAACGGCCTGATAGAGCTCGGGCTGAAACCGGGGCCCCATTTTCACCAGGTTTTTCTCACTCTGCTCAATGCTCGCCTGAATGGAGAAATTCGTACATTGGAAGATGAAAGACAGCTGGTTCGGGAAAAATTTGTTGCTGTGAAAAAATAACCTTTTTAGCCGGCGGCATGTTCTCTTCTGCTGGACCCGCCTCTCTTTATCGTCTATAACAGAGCGAAAATATAACCGCAAACGTTTGAGATTAAATGGAAACTATTATTTCGAAAATATCGATCATGCTGGTGCCGGCGCTGCTGGCGATCACCATGCATGAAGTTGCCCACGGCTACGCGGCCGAACGTTTCGGTGACCCGACTGCGCGGTTGCTGGGGAGGCTGAATTTAAACCCGATGCGGCACCTCGATCCGATCGGCACTGTGGCGATCTTTATTTTCGGGTTCGGCTGGGCGCGGCCAGTGCCGGTCAATGCCGGAAACCTGCGGCATCCGAAACGGGACATGATCTGGGTGGCGTTCTCTGGGCCGGTCGCAAACCTGTTGCTGGCGGTTGCCTCGGCGCTGCTCTTGCGTGGTATCGGCCTGCTGGAGGCGACATCGATCGGTGATTCACAAACCTTCGCTCAGGTCGCCAACCCGGTGCGGATGATGCTCGGCTTCAGCCTTTACATCAACGTATTGCTCGGTATCTTCAACCTGGTTCCACTGCCGCCGCTTGATGGTGGTCGTATCCTGGTCGGGGTGTTGCCGGAAAAGCAGGCGATGATGGTTAATCGGTTGGAGCCCTTTGGCTTTATCCTGATCCTCTTCCTGGTCTTTTTCACCGATGTCTGGTCACTGGTACTGGCCCCCTTGATTGGCAGCCTGGTGAAACTGATGGCCGGCCCCGAATTCGGTGTGGTGCAGCACGCGATGAGCTTCCTGTTCGGGAACTGACCTGCATGTCGATTCAGGTTCAGCTGCAGAACTTCGCCGGTCCCCTCGACCTTCTCCTTCATCTGATCAAAACCAACGAAATGGATATCTACGATATCCAAATGGTCGAGATCACCGAGCAATATCTGCATGTTATCGAACAGATGAAGCAGCTCGATCTCGATGTCGCCGGAGAGTTTCTGCTGATGGCAGCGACCCTGCTGCACATTAAGTCGCGCATGTTGCTGCCGGTCAGTGAAGATTTGGACGAGGAGGAGGGTGAAGATCCGCGCGCTGAACTGGTTCGCCGGTTGTTGGAGTATCAGCGTTATAAAGAAGTCGCCGAACTGTTGGCCGAGTTTCCGTTGCTCGATCGCGATATTTATGCCAGCAGTTTTGTGCCGACTGAACTGTTCGATGAAGCTGATGACGAGGTTTCGGTTGGTGTTTTTCAGCTGACAGAAGCTTTTCACCGGATTTTGCAGTCGGCACCAACGGAAGTTTTTCACGAAGTTATCCGCGAACAGCTTTCAGTTGCCGAGCATGTGCAGTTGGTGCTGGAACGCTTGACCGGCAAGAAGCGGATATCCTTTCGTGAAATTTTTAATGCGCCCAGCAAGCAGGAGCTTATTGTGACTTTTCTAGCCACACTCGAGCTGGTGAAAATGCGGATGATTAAAGTGGAACAGGCGAACGAGTTCGGGGAAATCTGGTTGTCGTTGGCGGTCGATGAGGACGAATTGGAACAGGTGCCGCTACAGGAAGAAGGCCTTGGATATGCCTGAGTTGAGAACGTTGATTGAAGCGTACATTTTTGCTGCTGATGCACCTTTGACTCTTGATCGTCTCTGCCTGTTGCTGGAAAAACCAAGAGCTGAGGTGCGCCCGGTGATTGAGCAGTTGCTCGCGGATTATTCCGGCGAAGAGCGCGGTTTTTATCTGGCCGAGGTGGCGGGGGGATATCAGTTCCGTACCGCGACTGAGCTGGGTCCCTGGTTGCGCAAACTGAGCAAAGATCGCCCATTTCGTTTTTCCCAGGCCGCTCTCGAAGCATTGGCGATTATCGCTTACCGGCAACCGGTAACGCGGGCTGAGGTGGAATATTTGCGCGGGGTTGATTCCGGCGGAGTGATCAAAAGTCTGCTGGAGAAGAACCTGCTGCGCATACTTGGCAAGAAAGATGTGCCGGGTCGCCCGCTGATGTATGGCACCAGCCGCCATTTTCTGGAACTGTTCGGTCTGCGCGAATTGCAGGATCTACCGACGTTAAAAGAGTTCAGCGCTCTCGAACCCGAGCTGGCGGAGGCTTTGCCGCTGGAACCGGACAAGGAGGGACAGACTGATGGCTGAGCGGCTGCAGAAATTGATCGCCCAAGCCGGCTTGGCGTCGCGTCGACAGGCTGAAAGCTGGATCAGTGAGGGGAAAATTCTGCTCAACGGCAAGGTTGCTCAGCTTGGTGATCGGGCTGATTTGTCAGCCGATGAAATTATCGTCAACGGGCGGAAGCTCGCTGTGGCGGAAGCAAAGGTTACGGTGCTGCTGAACAAGCCGCGCGGTTATATCTCGACCCTGAAAGACCCGCAGGGGCGCGCACTGGTCACTGATCTGGTGGCCGATATTCCGCAGAGGCTTTTCCCGGTTGGCAGGCTGGATTACAACAGTGAGGGTTTGCTGCTGCTGACCAACGATGGCGAGCTGTCCCAGCACCTCAGCCACCCAAGGCACCATGTCGAGAAAACTTACCTGGTGCGGGTGCGCGGTAATGTGACTGAAAATAAACTGCAGGCATTGCGCAAAGGGGTTAAACTGAATGATGGTATGACCCATCCGGCCAAAATTGAAAATGTCAGAGTTGGTAAGGCGAGCAGCTGGTTCGAGATCACCATCGGTGAAGGACGGAATCGGCAGGTGCGACGGATGTGTGAAACGGTTGATTTACAGGTGGTGCGTCTGAAAAGAATTCGACTTGGCCAGCTTGAGCTGGGAAATTTGCCGACCGGAAGCTACCGCCGGTTGACGCCGCATGAGCTTGGTCAGCTCAGAAAGAAGCCTTAGATATCTGATTATATTGATATTCTTTAAAGTTCTCTGAAATCATAGTTTGCAGGTATATCTATGCTGTTGTTTTTCTTGTTAAAATCCCAATGCTTGACTTGACAGTCGAGGCCAGTGTCACGTATTCTTCTGCGATGGCTAAAATGAATAAAACTATGCATCGGGGGACTTTTTTTGGCCGCAAATAAAGACAAACTTATTGAATCCGCGCAGAAAAGCCTGAAAAAAAAGCAGTTTGCGCGTGCGATAAAAGACTACCTGAAAGTCGTAGATCTTGATCCGGCAGACGTACGTTCACGGCAAAAGCTGGCCGAGTTGTTGGTGAAAACCAACCGCGGGCCGGAAGCCTATGAGCATTTTGAAGCGGTCGCCAAATATTTTTCCACCAACGGTTTTTATCTTAAAGCGATCGCCATCTACAAGCAGATGCAGCGGATCGATCCCAGCCAGGTTTCTTTGTTCAGTCGCCTTGCCGAGCTGAACGAGAAGCAGGGTCTGATCGGTAACGCGATGGCGGAATATCGTAACTTGATCAGCTACTATGAGCGCAACGAGATGGTTGCCGATGTTATCAAAGTGCTGGAAAAGATGCGCGATATGGATGAGACCAACCTGAACGTGCGGGTCAAACTGGCGGAAGTTCTTGCCACTAATGACCGCGGTGACGAAGGTTTGGCCGAATTTGAAGCCGTGCTGGAGACCCTCAGCGAAAAGAACGATTTCGATAAAATTCTCAAACTTTACAAAATGTTCCTGCCTCTGTTCCCGAACAACGAAAAGTTGAAAATGGGACTGGCGCTGACCCTGTTTGAAAAGGGTGAGCTGGAAAAAGGGGTCGACATTCTCAACGGGTTGTTGCAGGAGAAACCGGATAACCCCGATTTGCTGCGACTGGTGGCCCGTGGCTACAATGATCTGAAAGACTGGGAGCATGCTGCATTTGCCTACAAGCAGTTGCTCGACCTTGATCCGACAGACCTGGAAACCCGTAATCTGTATATCCAGGTGCTGCTTGACAGTGGCCAGCATCAGCAGTCATTGGAAGAGCTGGAGGAGTGGAAAGACAGCTTCTTCAAGTCTGATCGGGTGGAGATGCTCAAAGAGCATTACGAGGCTCTGAAAGAACTTTTGCCGGAAGATCGGACTGTTATCCAGACACTCGATTCGATTTACGAACTGACCGGTGACGGCGATAAGCTGCTAGATATCATCGCTGCGCAGGACGAAGATGAGGAACAGGGCGAAGTTGTTCTGGAGGAAACTCTCTCCGATTCGATTCTTGCTTCTGCCGAAGAAGATATTGACATTCCCGGTCTGGAAATTGACCTGCCGCTTGATGATGAAGCGAATGCAGAAGCGTCCGACGAAGAGGTTGTCGATGAGCTGATCCTCGATGTCCCTGAGGAGGAGCTCGATCTCGATCTCGACATGATGGATGATGTCGAGTTGACGACCGAAAGTGAACCTGAAGAGCAGAGCGACAGTGTCATCAATCTCGATCTGTCGGAATCTGACGAACTGGAATCACTCGGCGATGACGATCTTGAACTCTCTTTTGCCCTCGGTGACGAAGACGAAGCCGCTCCTGCGGCAGTTGGGGGAGGGCGAGACCTCAGTACGGATTTGGAAGAGCTCGATTTCTACATTCAGCAGGGACTCTATAAAGAAGCGGAAAAGCTGTGTACCGATGTCATGGCCTATGCTCCCGACTCGGAAGAGTGCCAGCAGAAACTCAATATTATTCTCGGCCACCTGAATGAAGAAGAGCAGGAAGATTCGGTTGTGGTGCCAAAAGTTGATCTGGAATTGAGTTCGGAAGAAGAGGACGACTTTTTTACTGCGCTGGATGACGATGCAGAAAAGAAGGTTTTCCGTACCGATGTCGATGAGCAGATCGCCGCCGATGATATGGAATCCCACTACAATCTCGGTATTGCTTACCGTGAAATGGGCTTGTTTGATGATGCTATCAGCGAGTTCGGAAAAGCCGAGAGAGATCCTTCCCGTTTTGTCGATTGCCAGACCCTCAAGGGCCTTTGCTATGCAGACAAGGGGGATTACGCCAACGCCGAGCTGATGTACCAGCAGGCGCTTGACTCGCCTCACCTGGAGGATGAGCAGCGGTTGAGTCTCAGTTTTGAACTGGCTTCGCTTTACGAGACATCTGAGCGGCTGGAAGAAGCTCTCAGCAGCTATCGCGTGGTGTTAGCTCAGGACGAATCATATCGCAACGTCAAGGAGAAAGTGGCCGAGTTGCAGCAGTCTCTCGGTATCGCTTCCGAACCAGAGCCGGTTGCCAGCAAGGAACGTATCTCCTTCCTGTAGAAATATCTTTCCTTCTTTGTTTCAGAGGGTGAATCATGGGCTATACCGACTATTTCAATTTCGACCGGGAACCATTCTCTAACGCACCGAACGATAAATTCTATTTTGATAGCGAACAGCACACACAGGCATTGCTGCGCCTGAAATATTCGGTCGACTCAGACAAGGGTCTGGCCGTTCTTGTCGGTGGAGTCGGCACAGGAAAGACTACCTTGGCCCGGCGTATGCTCGATGAACTTCCAATCGATAAGTATGAGTCTTCGCTGCTGGTGATGATTCACTCGGCGGTGACCTCGGACTGGATTCTCTCGCGTATCTGCATGCAGCTGGGGGTGACAAACCCCGACATCAGCCCGCTTAAAATGCTCAAGCAACTTTATGAGCGTTTGCTGCAGATCGAGAAGGAAGGCCGCAAAGCGGTTGTTCTGATCGATGAAGCGCAGATGCTGCAGACCCGTGAGCTGATGGAAGAGTTTCGTGGGCTGCTGAACCTGGAAATTCCTGGTAAGAAACTGCTCAACATCGTCTTCTTCGGGTTGCCGGAACTTGATAACGTCTTGAAACTGGATGAGCCGCTTGCCCAGCGAGTTGCATTCCGCTACACCTTGAGGCCACTGACTCTCGAGCAGAGTCTTTCTTATATCAAGCATCGCCTCGAGGTCGCTGGCTGCAAGGCTGATCCGTTCGCAGAAGATGTTCCGGCTTTGGTGCACCGGTTGGCAAGTGGTGTTCCACGGATGATCAATACCCTTTGTGATAATGCCCTGTTTGAGGCCTATCTGCGCCGCAGCCCCAAGGTGACCAGCAAAATTTTGCGCAATGTTGCCGAGGATTTTGGCCTGGTCGAAGCGCCGACCGCGGAAAAGCTGATTGAGAAAGCAGAAGATCTCGATGAAATCGAAATGATTTTCGACGATCTGGAAGAAAAATAAGAACACGTCCCACAGCAGAGACATCCACCAAAGTAGCGGCCGATCTTTTCGGCCGCTATCTTTTTTGTGATAATGGAAAATATGACCGAATCGCAACACAAGATACATGTTCTGCCTGAAGAACTTTGCAACAAGATTGCAGCCGGAGAGGTGGTCGAGCGACCGTCTTCGGTAGTGAAGGAGTTGCTTGAAAACTCTCTCGATGCCGGAGCCAGCGATATCCTGGTCGAGTTGCAGTCGGGTGGTAAAAGGCTGATCCGTATTGCCGATAACGGTAGTGGCATGCATCGGCAGGACGCTTTTCTTTCGCTGGAACGGCACGCGACCAGCAAGATCAGCAGTGATGAAGATCTGTTTGCTTTGCAGACTCTCGGTTTTCGCGGTGAAGCGTTGGCGTCGATTGCTTCGGTTTCCCGTTTTCTGTTACAAACCTGCGCTAACGAAGATGGTTTGGGACAGCAGATCTACGCAGAAGGCGGAGCGATCAAGCGCGCTGAAGAGGTCGGCCTGCCACAGGGGACCGTGATCGAAGTGCGTAACCTGTTTTTCAACCTGCCGGCGCGACGCAAATTCCTGCGCAAAGAGCAGACAGAACTCAGCCACGTCGCCGATGTCGTCACCAAGCAGGCGCTGGCCAACCCGGCAGTCAGTTTCCGCATGAAGAACAACGAGCGGATGCTGCTCGATCTGCGGCGGGAAAAAGGACTGCGCGAACGCTTTGCCGCTGTCCTCGGTCGTTCCTTGCTGAAGGATATGCTGGAAGTTGAGCAGCAGGGCGGCCCCGATCTGCGTTTGACCGGCCTGATCTCACAGCCGCAGTTGAACCGCTCTGCCGCCAGCCACATCTATACCTTTATCAACGGGCGCTACATTCGTGATCGCGTCGTGCAGCATGCGGTGATGGAAGGTTACCGCCACCTGCTGATGAAAGGTCGCTATCCGGTTGTCGCCCTGTTCCTCGAGCTCGATCCGGCGCTGGTCGATGTCAATGTCCACCCGACCAAGCACGAGGTACGCTTCCGCGATCAGGGGCTGGTTCACGACTTTATTGCCAATGCTCTGCAGCAGACTTTGCGCCCGTCCGATTGGCTTACCGATAGAGATGAGGATGATGTTGCGCAAACTGCTTCGGTGATGCCGACACCGGTTGCGCCGTCCGAATATCGACCTGCCACTCTCGGCGCGCCGAGTCAGATGCGTGAGGCGGCAGCCAGTTATCAGCCGGTTTCATCAACCGTCTCGCACCCTGAGCCTGTTCCTGTTTCTCAGGCTGAGCGATTACAGCAGCAACCGCAGCCTGTTGAACAACTGGTTTTGCCCGCAAGCGAACCGCACGGCTTCTTTTCTGGCCTGAAAATTCTTGGTCAGTATCATCAAAGCTACCTGCTTTGCCAGGATGGCGATGACCTTATTCTGATCGATCAGCATGCAGCGCATGAGCGAATCGGGTTTGAGAAACTGCGGGCCTCTTATGCTGAAGGTCTGGTGCCGAGCCAGTCACTACTCTTCCCGGAGATGCTGGAACTCGATTTCCGCAGCGCCACGGCGCTGGAAGAAAGTGCCGAAGAGTTGGAAAAACTCGGCTTCGATATCGAACCTTTCGGCGGTAAATCTTTCGCGTTAAAGGCGGTGCCGCAGGTGCTAGCCGGACGGGATGTTGGGCGGCTGGTTATCGATGTCGCGCTCGAACTGGAGAAAGTTGGTCGCGCCGGGCAGCTTCAGGAGTCGATCGATGAGATCCTTATTCTGATGGCTTGTCACGGTGTTATCCGTGCCAACCAGGCGCTGACCACCGAAGAGATAAAAGCCCTGCTGCGTGAACTCGACAGAATCGACTTTAAAGCACACTGCCCGCACGGCCGACCTGTAATGCAACGGTTAACGCTGACTGAAGTCGAGCGTTTATTCAAGCGACAGTAACCGATGAGCCAAACCAAGATCCCGCTATTGGTCGTCTGTGGACCGACCGCATCCGGCAAGACCGGTTTCTCTCTACAACTGGCCGAGCATTTTCCCCTGGAAATCATCTCTGCCGATTCCCGCCAGGTTTACCGGCAGATGGATGTCGGTACGGCCAAAGCGACAGCTGAAGAACAGGCACTGGTACCCCATTATCTTATTGATGTCATTGATCCGGATGAGGAATTTTCCGTCGCCCAGTTTGTCGACCTGGCGCGTCCGCTGATCGAGCAGATTCATCAGCGTGGGAAAGTCCCCTGTATTGTCGGCGGCACCGGACTTTATATTCGTGCTCTGCTCGGCGGGTTGGCCGATACGCCGACCGGCGATCAGGAGCTGCGCGATCGTCTGCATCGGCAGGAAGATGAACAGCCGGGCAGCCTGCACGCAGAGCTGACAAAAATCGACCCGGTGGCGGCAGAGAGGATTCATCCGAACAACATTGTTCGTACTGTACGGGCGCTGGAGGTCTATCACGTCAGCGGCCGGACCCTAACAGAATTGCAGGATGAACACCGCTTTGCAGATCAACCCTACCGGGTGATGCAGTTTGCTCCACAGCAGGAGCGGGCAGAACTTTACCAACGCATCGACCTGCGCGCCAAGCTAATGCTGGATGCAGGATTGGTTGCGGAAACCCGCGCTATTATCGAGCGTTATTCAGCGCAACTGAAGGCGTTGCAGACCCTCGGCTATCGTGAAGTTGTTCGCTATCTCGATGTGCCGGGCAGTGAAGAACTGATGCTGGAAGAGATACGAACCTCCACTCGTCAGTATGCCAAGCGGCAATTGACCTGGTTCCGTAAGGAATCACAAATAATTTGGGTTGATTCCTTAACGGAGTCTGGTAGAGTGTTACGGTCTATTGAAGATTTTATCAGTCAACAAAGGAGCGGATATGCCTAAGTCACCTTTTAATATTCAGGATCAGTACCTGAATCAGGCCCGCAAGGAACGGGTTAAGGTCACTATTGTTATGATGTCGGGGGACAAGCTGGAAGGTTACATCAAGTCGTTCGACAGTTTTTGTGTACTTGCTGAGAGTAATGGCGACATCCTTATCTATAAGCATGCAATCAGCTCGATCACGTCTTCCGATGGTAATTTCCGGTTACATAGCGGTCGCGA
This sequence comes from Malonomonas rubra DSM 5091, assembly GCF_900142125.1. Taxonomy (GTDB): domain Bacteria; phylum Desulfobacterota; class Desulfuromonadia; order Desulfuromonadales; family Geopsychrobacteraceae; genus Malonomonas; species Malonomonas rubra. Next base: position 153,293 of record NZ_FQZT01000002.1, on the reverse strand, counting down.
TTAAACGCTGATCTTTGTAGAGACGATCCAACAGGGGCGGTGCTTGAATGCGCTGCCCCTGTTTGCTTTTCTGTCCCGGACTACAGCGATTTTCTTGTCGATGTTATAATCAGAAAAGACTCTTTCTACCCGGAGTTTTGCAGATGTTGCGTATAGAATCGGTTCTTCCCGGAAGTTACGCTGCCGAGTTCGGACTCGACCCGGGCGATCAATTGTTGGCGATCAACCGGCAGGAGATCGGTGACCTGATCGATTATCATCAGGCGCTTAAGCAGGAGGACCTGCTCCTGGAGGTGATGCGGCAGGACGGTGAACTCTGGGAGCTTGAGTTGGAGAAAGCGCCGGAAGAGGACCTGGGCTTGCAGTTGGAGCATCCGCAGCCGTTGCAGTGCGGAAACCAGTGCGTTTTCTGCTTTGTTCATCAGCTGCCGAAAGGGATGCGCCGCTCCCTCTACATCAAGGATGAAGATTACCGCTTTTCCTATCTTTATGGCTCTTATATTACCCTGAGCAACCTGCAGGAAGAGGACTTTCAGCGAATTATCGCTCAGCAGCTTTCTCCCCTGTATATATCCGTTCACGCGACCGATGATGAGCTGCGCAGCAGACTGCTTGGCTGCCAGTCTCCGCCGATTTTGCCTTTGCTCAAAAGGTTGACTGACGCTGGTATCGAACTGCACACCCAGGTTGTCGTTTGCCCGGAGTGGAACGATGGTGATGCCCTCGATAAAACCATCAGCGACTTGGCCGCGTTCTACCCGCAGATCGCTTCGCTTGCAGTGGTGCCGGTCGGTTTGACGGATCATCGAAACAACCTGCCGCAGCTGCGAAAACTGACGTCAGTTGAAGCGGGAAAGCTGTTGTTCCAAATTGAACAGCATCAACAGAAATTTCTGGAAGAAAAAGGCAGCCGTTTCGTTTTTGTCGCAGATGAAATTTATCTACAGGCCGGTGCAGAAATTCCTGAGCTTTCTTTTTATGAGGATCTCAGCCAGATCGAAAATGGTGTCGGTCTGATTGCCCAGTTCCGTCAACAGGAAGCGGAAGTTCTTCTGGAAATCGAACCGTTACCGTTGCAGAAAGTCACCCTGGTGACGGGGACATCTTTTGCCGGTGAACTAAGGAATTTCACTGAACGGCTGGAGATCCGGACTGGACTGGAACTGCCGGTGCGCGTTGTGGAAAATCGTTTTTTCGGTAACCAGGTCACGGTGACCGGCCTGCTGACAGGTGCTGATCTGCTGGCACAACTGGGTGACTACGATCTCGGCGATGGAGTACTGCTGCCGGAAGTAATGCTGAAAGCGGACGAACCGGTGCTGCTTGATGATTTGAGTATCGACGAACTGGGTGAAAAACTCGGAGTGCCGGTGATTGCAGTAGAATCATCACCATGGGGGATTCTGGATGGGCTGGAAGAGTTGGCCTCTGCTGGTAGCGTGATTCACTGTTGAGTTTTTATGGATAGTTCGCAACGGACCATTCCTGTTTTCGGCATGAAATGCCAGAAATGCGTTGCCCGGGTCAGCGACATCCTGAGCGCTTTTCCCGAGGTAGACAAGGTAGCTGTGTCTTTAGAGGAAGGCTCAGCTACCCTGAGCTTCAAAAAACCGGACCCACCGGATCTTGCGCCTCTGCTAACAGCTTTGCGGGAGGCTGGTTTTCAGACGCAGGCGCCTGCACAGTCGGCTTCAATGCCGTGCTCTGAAAGTGAAAAAAAATCAAACGAGCGGCAACGGCTGCGTTTCGCCATTCGTGGAATGAGTTGTGCTTCCTGCGCTGCAACTATCGAGAAACGCCTGCAGCAAAAAGATGGAATTGCGCAGGTCGCTGTCAACCTCGCCGGAAATTCCGGTCAGGTCGAGTTTGACCCGCAGATTCTTTCTGCCGAGGATGTCTACGCCGAGGTTGCAGCTGCTGGTTTTACTGCCTTGCCTGCCGATGATCTGCAGCCTTCCGATCCGGAAGCTGACCGTAATTTGCGCCACCTTTTGATCGCAACCGCCTGTGCTCTTCCGATCATGCTGCTGATGTTCTTCCCGCTTTTCGGCACTGCGACCCTGTTTGTCAATGCTCTGCTTGCTTCTGTCGCCCAGTTCACTGCCGGTCTTGATTTTTATCGCAGCGCCTGGACTTCGCTGAAAAATCGCTCTGCAAATATGGATGTGCTGGTTTCTCTCGGCATCACCGCTGCTTACGGCTATTCACTGTTGGCGCTTTTCGGTTTGCTCGGGGACGGTGCGACGGTCTTTTTTGAAACCAGTGCCATGCTGATCATGTTCATCCGTTTTGGCAAATGGTTAGAGGCAAGAGCGAAGGGCAGGGCCGGTGCCGCACTGCATAAGTTGCTGCAACTGCAGGCCGACCATGCCGTGCTGCTTGACGGTGAGCAGGAGCGCAAGGTTGCTGCCAGTGATGTTAACCTAGGTGATCTGCTACTCGTTCGTCCGGGCGAAAAAATACCGGTCGATGGTGTTGTTGTCGAAGGGACTGCTGCCGTCGATGAGGCGATGATCAGCGGTGAATCAGTACCGGTCAGCAAAGAGCCTGGGGATGAGGTCACGGGTGCAACCATCAATTGCACCGGTCGACTGGTTGTGCGCGCAACGCGCGTCGGGCAGGAAACGGTATTGGCCCAGATTGTTCGCCTGGTGGAAGAGGCGCAGGGAGATAAAGCACCAATTCAGAGGGTCGCAGACCAGGTTTCCAGCTATTTCGTCCCAGCGGTTGTGTTGCTGTCACTGCTGACGTTCATTGGTTGGTATCTGCTGTCAGGCAGCAGTTTTCTGTTTGCTTTTCAGATGGCAATCGCCGTGGTGGTTATTGCCTGTCCCTGTGCCCTCGGGTTAGCTACACCAACGGCAATTATGGTTGGCAGCTCGGTTGGGTTGGAACGGGGGATTCTATTCAAAAAAGCTTCAGTGCTGGAGCAGATTTCCAGGTTACGGATCCTGTTGCTCGATAAAACCGGCACTCTGACCAGCGGAAAATTTCAGGTCGATGAAGTCTGTAGTTACGATGACGTGGGAGAAAGTAAGGTTCTGCAGCTTGCCGCGGCGCTGGAAGAAGGCAGCAGTCACCCGTTGGCGAAGAGTGTTGTTGCTGAGGCCCGGAGCCGTGGGCTGCGTTGGGAGGGCGTATCCCAACTGGAAGAGATTGGTGGCCAGGGGGTGCGCGCACGACAAAACGGAGCAACTCTGCTTTGCGGTCAGCAGCGCTTGCTGGCGGATAATGACATCGATTGCTCCCCTGCGGGCAACGATCAGCAGCGGCTGAGTGATGCCGGGAAATCGCTCGTTTACCTGGCTGTCGAGCAAAAGCTGGTCGGTATCATCGCTTTGAGCGACAGTATCAAACCGAATGCCACTACTGTTGTTGAACGGTTGCAAAAGTTGGATATTGAGTGCGTTTTGCTGACCGGAGACCGCAAGGCTGCCGCGCAGTCGGTTGCGGCTGAACTCGGTATCAGCCAGGTCGAGGCGGAAGTCCTGCCGGAACAGAAACTGGACGTGGTGCGCAAATATCAGCAGCAGGGGCTGCTGGTCGGGATGGTCGGCGACGGGATCAACGACGCGCCGGCGCTGTCACAGGCCAATATCGGTATTGCCATTGGTAGCGGGTCTGATGTTGCCAAAGAATCCGGCGACCTGATCCTGATTGGCGGTGATCTGTTCGATATCGAACGTGGTATCCGCTTGGGCCGGCAGACTCTGTTGAAAATCAAGCAAAACCTGTTCTGGGCATTCTTCTACAATTTATTGGGGATTCCTTTAGCGGCTGGATTGTTTTACCCTGCATTTGGGCTCTACCTGAAACCGGAATTTGCCGGGTTGGCAATGGCCTTTTCCAGTGTTTCGGTGGTGGTCAACAGTTTGCTGTTGCGTAAAATGAAATCGGTACTGGAGGGTATAGGACGATGACGAGAAAACCAATCATCGGTGTAATCGGTGGGGCAAGCCCCAGTGAAAAAGGGCTGGTTTTGGCTTATGACGTTGGACGTTTGATCGCACAGAACAACGCTGTGCTGGTCTGTGGAGGTCTCGGTGGGGTCATGGCTTCCGCGTCACAGGGCTGTGCCGAGGCGGGAGGCGAGGTGCTCGGTATCTTGCCGGGAAGTTCAGCGGAATCGGCCAATCCTTATGTTACCTTGCCGATTGCCACCAACATGGGGCATGCCCGCAATGTGATCATCGCTCACACGGCCGATGTGCTTATTGCTATCGAAGGTGGGTATGGCACGGTTTCGGAAATTGCAATCAGCTTGAAATTGGGGAAAACCGTCGTGCAATTGAATCGTGACCGGATTTTTTCGGAGGCCGTTATGGCGGTTAATTCAGAGCAGGCGGTTGAGCTGGCGCTGCAGTCGCTGGAGGAAGAATAAATGGTGCCACAAATATCTTCAGATGATGCCAGTTGCCCGTTTTTTTCAAAGGATGGGGATTCGGTTGCAGAAGTGATCGAGTGGATACGCGGGCGTGGTAAAGTTCTGATCGTCACGCACGACAATCCCGATCCCGACTCGATTGCCGCGGCTATTGCCCTCCGCCATCTGTTACTGGTGAAAACCGGACAGAATGCCGTGATCACTTACGGTGGCATTGTCGGTCGTGGCGAGAATCGCAGCATGGTCAAGCTGCTTGAAATCCAGATGAAGCCGATCTGTCAACTCGATCTCGATCAGTTCGCTGTGGTCTGTATGGTCGATACTCAGCCGAATACCGGTAATAATTCATTCCCGGCTGATCGGCAAGTGCATCTGGTGATCGATCATCACGCTCCTAAAACCGACCTGTCGAACGTCTGCTGGGTCGATATCCGTACCCACTACGGTGCGTCGGCAACCATTCTTTACGAATACCTTTGTCAACAGGACGTGAAGCTGAACACAAAATTGGCAACCAGCCTGTTCTACGCTATCAAGTCAGAGACGCAGGATCTCGGTCGCGAGTGGTCGAAGGCTGATCGCGATGCCTACCTTAAACTGCTGCCGTTGTCGAATAATCGTATCCTTTTCGATATTGTCCACCCTCAGGTGCCACGCGAGTATTTTTCCGCGTTTCGAACAGCGATTGACTTTGCACGAGTTTATGGCGAGGTGCTGGTGTTCAACCTGCGGCGGATAGACAACCCAGATCTTGTCGCCGAACTGGCTGACTTTCTGCTGCGGCAGGAAGGCGTCAAGTATGTGCTCGGTATGGGGTGGTATGATGGAATGCAGATTCTTTCCATGCGCTCGTCTGCTCCGGAAGCGCTTTTAGGGTTAGTGATCCAGCAAATGGTCGAAGGACTGGGGACAGCTGGCGGTCATGGCATGGTTGCCGGTGGGCAGATTCGTGAAATGGACGAAGATGAAGCCGCCCAGGAGGAGCTGGAACGTTTGCTGACGCGCAGATTGTTCAAAGCATTACAGCTTGATTCGGTTCCGGGCGAACCGCTTTTGGCTGAAGGCCCCTGACCCCCTGCAGCCGCGTTGACACTGACTCCTCCGCTGGGGTATAAACATCCGGTTTTCATCAGGGAGCTTCGATGCGTTTATTTCTGCCGATTCTATTTTTTGTTCTGACTGCAATGCCACTGTTCGCTGCGGTCGATATTGCGCCACGCGGTAAAGACCCGGTGCGGATCACCGATGTTTACCAGCAGGGCGGTGTGCCTTATATCGCTGTTGAAGATGCCCTCGATGCCGTTGGCCTGTCTGGCCACTGGAATTCGATCAAGCATGTTTTCCTTATCCGCAGCGCACGCGGTTGGGCGGAAATCTCTCCGGCCAGCGGCTACCTGAAGCTGGGAGAAGATTACTATCCACTCCGTGAAAAACCCCGCTTTATCGATGGTCGCCTGCGAGTGACCGACAGCTTCGTTCTCAACCAGCTTTCGTTGTTGGTCGGGAAGCCGATCTATTTTAATAATCTCGACCCCGATAGTGACACCATTGCCGAAGAGGAACCGAACAGCCTGGAACAGCTGTTTGCTTTTTTGCTGAATAAAAAGGTCAAACGCAGCGGCCCGTTGATTCGTGCCGTCGCCATCGATCCCGGCCACGGCGGGCTCGATACCGGGGCGATTGCCGAGAATGGTTTCAAGGAAAAAGCGGTCAATTTGAAGGTCGCTGAGAAATTGACCAAGCAGTTGAAGATGAAACTCGGTATTCCGATCTATCTAAGCCGGGACGGCGACTACGAATTGACGCTGGAACAGCGGCTGGCCCCGGCCTCAAAAGAGGATGTCGATATCTGGCTGCTGCTGCATGCGCAGGCGTCGCTCTCTGCGCAGCCGCGTGGAGTCAACCTGTTCATCCGTCCGGAGGAGGGCGCATCGGTAACTGTTGCTGAAGAGGAAGAACAACAGCCGGTCAAGCTGTCCGAGAGTCACCAGTTGGCGGCACAACTGGCGCAGGCGCTGCGAGAGGCAGGCATAGAGGTTAACGGCATTTATCGTTCGTCCCTGTTGTCACTGGGGCGTGGTGATCTGCCGACAGTCCAGGTTGAACTCGGCTATTTGAGTCATCCTGAAGAATTGAAAAGTTTACAGGATGATGAATATCAGGAACGTCTGGCGCAGGCCCTCTATCAGGGGATTCGTTATTACGCCAAGGCGAAGAAGGAGTCGGTTCAATGAGTACAGACAAAGAGCGCTTTGATGGCCGCCAGCCGAATCAGCTGCGGCCGATCAGTTTTCAACGTCAATTTACCCGCTACGCTGAAGGCTCAGTGCTGGTTTGCTGCGGAGAGACCAAGGTCCTCTGCAATGCTTCCGTTGAGGAGCGGGTGCCGCCTTTCATGCGTGGCGAAGGACGTGGTTGGGTCACCGCTGAATACAGCATGCTGCCCCGTTCTACCCACACCCGCTCGATGCGCGAAGCGGCCAAGGGCAAACTCTCCGGCCGGACTCAGGAAATCCAGCGCCTGATCGGCCGATCGCTTCGTGCCGTCACTGACCTTAAGGCAATGGGCGAACTCACCGTGCAGATCGACTGCGATGTGCTGCAGGCTGATGGAGGTACTCGTACTGCCTCGATTACCGGGGCTTATGTTGCACTCTACGATGCTTTCGCCGGGCTGGTGGAAAAAGGTGTGCTGAAAGAAATACCCTTTAAAGACAGCGTTGCTGCGATCAGTGTCGGCATTGTCGATGGGCAGCCGTTGCTTGACCTAAATTACGAAGAGGACTCGAAGGCGGAAGTCGATATGAACTTTGTCATCACCGGGTCCGGCAAGTTCGTCGAGGTTCAGGGTACTGCCGAGGAAGAGCCGTTTTCGGTTGAAGAGCTGGATGCGCTGCGCGACTTGGGGTTGCAGGGTTGCGCCCAGTTGGCCGAGATGCAGCAGGAAGCGTTGGAGCTGAAATAGATGAAGCTGCTGGTTGCAACCGGAAATCAGGGGAAACTCAAGGAAATTCGACGGTTGCTCGATGAAAGTGGTGTTGAGGTGATCGGTCTCGATCAATACCCGGGTGCACCTGAAGTCATAGAGGATGGCGATACCTTCGAAGCCAACGCGCGTAAAAAAGCTTTGGAGATGGCCGAATACAGCAACTGCCTGACTCTGGCTGATGACAGTGGTTTAGTGGTTGATGCGTTGAAAGGGGCGCCGGGGGTGCATTCTGCCCGTTTCGCCGGCGAACAGGGCAACGATGCTGCCAACAACGCCAAGCTACTGAAAGAACTGGCTGATGTCGCTGATGATAAACGGCAGGCCGCGTTTAATTGCGTGATGGCGTTGGCGACACCGAAAGGCGATTGTGTCACCTACACCGGTGCCGTCTTCGGCCTGATCCTGCGTGAGCAGCGGGGAGAGGGTGGTTTCGGTTACGATCCCTTGTTTATGGTGCCGGAATACGGCAAAACCATGGCGGAGTTGCCGCTCGACATCAAGAACCGGATCAGCCATCGTGGTAACGCGTTGCGGCAGGTAATTCCGGTGCTGCAGGAGATGGCAGTTAAGGACGCTTAGCGCTTGACACAGACCGGGCGCAATGCTACAAAGCGCACGCATTTTTTTATCAACTAAAAATCTAACAACTCAAAATATTGGAGGAAATTGTCATGGAAAGAACTTTCGCCATCATCAAGCCTGATGCATTCGCCGCCGGTCACGCCGGTAAAATTCTCGCACGTATTTACGCTGAAGGTTTCAAGGTTGTCGGCCTGAAGAAGCTCTACATGAGCAAGGTTGAAGCTGAAGGTTTCTACGCAGTGCACAGCGAGCGTCCGTTCTTCGCTGAGTTGACTGACTTCATGAGCAGCGGTCCTTGCATCGTTATGGCTCTGGAAGCTGAAGGTGCAATCCTCAAATGGCGTGACCTGATGGGCGCAACCAACCCGGCTGAAGCGGCTGAGGGGACCCTGCGTAAAGAATTCGGTTCCTCCATCGGCGAGAACGCTACCCATGGTTCCGACGCTCCGGAGACCGCTGAGTTTGAGCTCGGTTACTTCTTCAACGGTTTGGAGTTGCTCTAATCCGTAACTGGATAAACAGCTTGTCAGTAAGAAAGCCCTTCGGTACAATCCGAGGGGCTTTTTTCGTAGTAGTTTCAAGGATAAAGGACTTTCGTTGAATAGTGGAAAAGTCGATCTGAAAGGATTGACGTTAGAACAGTTGCAGGATTTTCTGGTCGAACTCGGAACCCAGAAATTTCGTGCTAAGCAGATCATGAAATGGATCTATCAGCGCGAGGTGACCGATTTCGAACAGATGACCGATCAGGGCAAGGCGCTGCGGCAGCAGTTGGCTGAGCGTGCGTACATTTCCCAGTGGCAGCCGGAAGTAGTCGAGGCGAGCAGCGACGGTACCAAAAAATATCTGTTCCGCCTGGAGGATGGCGAATCGGTCGAAGCGGTGCGTATCCCGATGGATACCGAGAAAGACACCCTCTGCATCTCGACTCAGGTTGGCTGTGCCATGCAGTGCCAGTTCTGTCTGACCGGGACCTTCGGTCTGACCCGTAACCTGACTCCGGCGGAAATTGTTAACCAGGTCTGTGGTGTGTTGCATGACGGACCGATCGCTAACATCGTCTTGATGGGCATGGGCGAACCGCTGCACAACCTCGATAACGTGGTCACCGCGCTGAAGATTCTCTACCTGGATGATGGCCTCGGGTACGGCAGTCGCCGTGTGACCCTGTCGACCAGCGGCTTGATTCCTCAGATGCGAGAGTTGTGGGAACAGGTCAAGGTCAACCTGGCAGTCTCCCTCAACGCCACCACCGATGAAGTGCGCGATGTGTTGATGCCGATCAACAAAAAATATCCTCTCAAAGAGTTGATGGCTGCTTGCCGCGATTATCCCCTCGGCCCGCGGCAGAAGATCACTTTCGAGTATATTCTGATCAAAGGGGTGAACGATTCTCTTGCCGATGCCAAACGATTGGTTAAACTGTTGCACGGCATCCGCGCCAAAATTAACCTGATCCCGTTCAATGAGCATGAAGGCTCGGAATTTAAATGCCCTGACGAAGAGACGATCACTGCTTTCCAGAGTTACCTGATGCAGCGGCAGATCATCACCATGCGGCGAGCGAGTAAAGGGCAGGACATTTCGGCTGCCTGCGGGCAGCTCAAAGGAAAACTTGATAAAGAAGCTGAAGCTTGAATTGAACCTATAAAACAGGAGTGTTTGATATGCAGCAACCGGTTATCGGTGTTATCGGCGGCAGTGGGTTGTACGAAATTGAAGGGTTGACTGATGTGCAGGAAGTGGTACTTGAAACCCCTTTCGGTGCTCCGTCCGATGCTTTTATCACCGGCAACCTTGCTGGTGCAAAAATGGTTTTTCTCCCCCGGCACGGTCGCGGGCACCGTTTTCTGCCGTCTGAAGTGAACTACCGGGCCAATATCTACGGCATGAAAAAACTCGGTGTCGAACAGATTATCTCGGTTTCGGCTGTCGGCAGCATGAAAGAGGAAATCGTCCCCGGCCATATCGTTATTCCGGATCAGTTTTTCGATCGCACCCAGGGCAAGCGAGCTTCGACCTTCTTCGGTAACGGCGTAGTTGGGCATGTGCAGTTTGCCGACCCAATCTGTGGTGAGCTGGCTGATATCCTCGCCGATTCGGCACAGCAGGTTGGCGCAACCGTACACAAAGGTGGCACCTACATCTGTATTGAAGGACCAAACTTTTCTACCCGCGCCGAGTCGAATATCTACCGCAACTGGGGCGTTGATATTATCGGCATGACAAACGTTCCCGAGTCGCGGCTGGCGCGTGAAGCCGAAATCTGCTACGGCACTGTTGCCCTGGCGACCGATTACGACTGCTGGCATGAAGGGCATGACGATGTCTCGGTTGAGGCGGTTATCGCCATCATTCAGCAGAACGTGGCAAAAGCCCGCGAAATCATCAAGGCAGCGGTGGAAAAGATCGTTGCGCAAAGAAGTGAGCGTGATTGCGAATGTTCCTCATCTCTGCAGTTTGCGGTCATGACTGACAAAAGCCTGATTCCGGATGAGACCAAGCAAGTGCTCGATCCGATCATCGGCAAGTATCTTTAGATAAGGATTCAATGATATGAGTATTCTGGTTGTCGGCAGTGTTGCGTTCGATTCGATTAAAACCCCATTCGGTGAAGTGGATGACGCCCTCGGCGGTTCCGCTTGTTACTTCTCCACCTCGGCCAGTTTCTTTACCGATGTCAGCCTGGTTGCCGTGATTGGCGACGATTTCCCGCAGGAACACATCGATTTCCTTGCTTCCCGCAACATTGACTTGGCGGGGTTGCAGAAGAGTGCCGGTGAAACCTTCCGCTGGAAAGGCAAGTATGAGTACGATCTGAACGAAGCGCACACGCTGGAAACTCACCTCAACGTTTTCGAGTCGTTCAAACCGGAACTGCCGGAAAACTACCGTGATGCCGAGTACGTCTTTCTTGCCAACATCGATCCGGAATTGCAGCTTGAAGTTCTGCAGCAGGTGAAAAAACCGAAACTGGTGGCCTGCGACACCATGAATTTCTGGATTGAGGGAAAGAAGAAAGAGCTGATCAAGACCCTGGCCAAAGTCGATATGCTGGTGATCAACGAAGCGGAAGTGCGGCAGTTGGCTGATGAGCCGAACCTGGTCAAAGCTGCTGAGATCGTTCGTGGTTTCGGGCCGAAGACACTGGTGGTCAAACGGGGAGAGTACGGCGTACTGATGTTCAGCGAAGGTTCCATCTTCTCTGCCCCGGCCTATCCGCTGGAAGAAGTGTTCGACCCAACCGGCGCCGGTGACACTTTCGCCGGTGGCTTTGTCGGCTACTTGGCAGCGACACGCAACCTCGAAGAGAAGAACCTGCGCAAAGCGATTGTGTTCGGCACCGTCATGGCGTCCTTCACGGTCGAGAAGTTCAGCCTCGACCGCTTGCGTGAAATCGACTACGCCGAGATCGAAAGTCGCTATAAGCGGATAAAATTACTGACCGATTTTGCCGATATAGAATAAACCGACTATACTGGTGGAACGGAGGGCATACAAATGTTTGTAGAACATAAGCAGTTGAAAGTTCTTAATCTGCCGGCAACACGGGTTGCCCGGCTGAACAGTTCCGGCTGTAACGTGCAGATGGCCTTCCCCGGATATCCGCCGCAGATGTGTGCCGCTTACCTCGTTTCTGTCAACAGTGGCAACAAAGTTCTGGTCGTCGTTGGTTTTTATCTTTCGGAAAGCCGTAAGTCGGTTTTTTTTGTCCCCCAAAAGGGAGAAGTGCCGGTAGAGGATGCGGAGAGAACCTTCGAGGAAGGTTTCGTGTTCGCCGAATCGATGGGCTTTGTCCTCAGCGAAACGGACTACCATTTGCGCTCGGCCGCTGAGCAGCAGAAGCTATGGAGTTCACTGCCAATCTGCCAGATTTCACAGCCAACGCAGAAAGAGACGCCACAAGGTGGTGATCGTATGGCTAAGGGTGTTGATCCGCTGGAAGAACATCGCCAGCGGAGTTTGAAGAGCCTGGGACGCTTTCTCGCGTCGATGTAATGGTGTTGGAGGTTTTTTGATGTTCTGCAATCGTTTCTTGTTCACTTTGTTCCTTTCTGTCGTTCTTGTTGCCTGCGCACCGACTCCACAAGTGCAGAATGATAAAATCCAGCAGGCAGAGGCTCATTACCGGATGGGTGTTTCCCATTTGCAGAATGACAACCCAACCATGGCCCTGCAGGAGCTGCTAAAAGGTGTTGCTATTGCTCCGCAGAGTGATTCGATCCATGCTGCGCTTGGCCAGGCATATCAGCTGAAAAAGGCTTATGTAAAAGCGGAAGAGCATTATCTGAAAGCGATTGACATCTCAAATAAAGAACCTCGCTATATGAACAACATTGGTTCACTTTATCTCGATATGCAAGAGTGGGATAAAGCGATCGATTATTTTGGCCAGGCGGCTGATGACCTGCTGTTTCTGAATCCGCACGTCGCTCTGGCTGGCAAAGGTTTTGCCTACTTGCAGAAAAAAGACTATCAAGCTGCTCTGTATGAGTTTGAAAAAGCTGCAGAAGTTTCGAACCGTTACCCCAGAGCATATTTTCTGCAAAGTGAGGCCCTGGTCGGTATGGGCAGAACCGAACTGGCACGGAAAGCCTTGGAAAAGGCGGTTAACCTCGCTCCTAATTATGTACTGGCCCTGTACCAGCTTGGTGTCATGGAGATGAAAGCGCAGGAGAACGACACTGCAATAGATCGTTTTGAAAAAGTTGTCGAACTGGCACCGACCTCGGATCCGGGCTTGAAGGCGGCTGATCTGTTGCGGGCGCTTAAGAGCGCAGAGTAAATCGGCGAGCAGGAAAGGTTCCTTATATGATTATCCAATGCCCGGCCTGTAAATCTCGCTATCGTTCCAAACCGCTACCGGAAACAGTAAAGACTGCGCAGGTCAAATGTCCTAAATGCAACCAACAGTTTCAGGTTAGCCAAGAGCCAGCAGACGAGAATGTCGTCGATAGCAACAAGCAAACGATTCTGGTTGTCGATGATGCTCGCTTCTTCCGGGAACTTTTGCTTGACCTGCTAGAAGGGCGTGATGCGAATATGCTGACCGCCGACAGCGCGACTGAGGCGTTAAACTCTCTTGAGCAGAAAAAAGTCGATCTGCTGATTGTCGATATCAATCTGCCGGATAAAAACGGTCTCGATTTAATCCGTGAACTGCGTGCTGAAGAGCGTTTTAGCAACCTGAAGATTCTTTGTATCAGCGGGGTTTATCGCAAGGATGATGACGCTCGCAAAGCGCTGCACGCAGGGGCTGACGATTTCATCAGCAAATCGTTCAAGCCGGAAGAGCTGAATGCACGGATCGACAAACTGCTGAAATGATGACCCTTCTCGACGATATCTCCCAGGCGACAGCGAAAGTAAAAGGATGGCTGGCCGGGCGCAAGCCGCAGCTGGCCATTGTCCTTGGCTCCGGTCTTGGAGCGATCAGTGAACAGCTTCAGGACGCTGATCATTTAAACTACGTCGATATCCCGAACTTTGCCGCTTCCGGCGTCAGTGGCCATGCTGGGTGCCTCCATTGTGGCAAAATTTTCGGTCGCTTGGTGCTGCTGTTTCAGGGGCGCTATCATTTCTATGAAGGTTACAGCGCTTGGCAGGTCACGGCGCCAGTCCGGTTGGCTGCCGAGTTGGGTTGCAAACAGCTGTTGTTGACTAACGCCGCCGGAGGTATCGCCGATCAGATGCAGGCCGGTGATTTCATGCTGGTGAGCGATCATATTAATCTGACCGGACAGAATCCGCTGATCGGCCGGCCAGAGCGTGAGTTTGTTGATCTGTCAAACCTGTATGCGCAGGATTTTTATTTCGACCTGAACCGGGAATTGCAGCAACAGGCTATCCGGTTGCACAGCGGTGTTCTTGCCTGGATGTTAGGACCGAACTACGAAACACCTGCTGAAATCAATATGCTACAAGCCCTTGGCGCTTCAGCCGTGTCGATGTCAACCATCCCCGAGGCGATAGTCGCCAAGCGCTACCAGCTCGACGTTGCCGCGATATCCTATATTTCCAATCTGGCGGCAGGGAAAACGGACAACCTCGACCATCAAGATGTTCTTGCCAGCGGAAAAAACGCGGCTCAGCAGATGGAAAAACTGCTTGCCGCGCTTTTTGATTTTTGGAGCGTTTGATTTAGCTCTCCATCTACTGCAGCCACTCGTACACTTCTTTTTCGCTGTGACCCGAACAACCGCCGCAGCAATTACCATTTTGACAAGCATCTCCCTGGTACATTTTCACTCGACCTTTTCTGATCCAGTGGCTCAGCAGGCCGCGGATAGCGTCCGGTTCCATGTCAAAGTGAATGGCGATATCTTTCAATGGAGCGACTTTGCGGTCGCATAAATAGGTTTTTACTGCACTTGGTGTCATTTTCTATCCTTTCGGCAAAGCTTTTGCCCCACCGTATATAGAATCAGTTCTTGGCCGGCAGAACGATCCCGGTCACTTTTCTCTCACCCCCAAGGTAACGCATGATGGCGATGGTCGCAGCCGAGAACAGCAGGCAGCCAACTAGCCACAGGCTTGAAAACGTCGGATGTTCAGCGAAGGTTGCTAGCTGGTAAAAGGAAGTCGCAGAAATATACGCGAGCCCTGTTGTCCAGCTGGCGAGAAAGGCGGTCCAGCGCCTGTTGGTTTCACGGTATACAGCTGACATAGCAGCAACACAGGGGAAGTACATGAGAATGAACAGCATGTAGGCGATGGCGCCGACTTTGCCATCAAACAGTGCGCCCATGGTGCCGAAGATGCTGCTGTTGACGTCCTGTTCCTCTGCTGCTGCAGTACGGTTGCTGGTATCTCCAATACCAAGCCCGAGAGGATCACTGAGGCTGCCAACGACACCGGCGAGGTTTTCTGGAATTGTTGCAACGGCTTCCTGCAGCGTGGCGGGCAGATTGAAGTTCGCGGTTTCCTCGTTCGCCGCGGCAGTTTCATTTTGTAGATAGATGGCGTCAAGGGTACCAACCACTGCTTCTTTTGCGAAGATACCGGTGAAAATGCCGACGGTTGCAGGCCAATTATCCTGCGAGATTCCCATCGGTGCAAAAATTGGCGTTATGGTTCGACTGACCGATGCGAGCAGCGAATCCTTACTGTCATCATGGCCGATACTGCCGTCGATCGACATGGTGTTCAGCAGCGCCAGCAGGGCAACCAGTGGAATCAGGAAGCGGCTCGCTTTGAGCAGGAAGGATTTCAGTCGATCCCAGGTTCGCAGGAGAACCGATTTCAGTGTTGGCACGTGATAGGGCGGCAACTCCATCACAAAAGGTGTAATGTTGCCGCGCAGCAGTGTGTGCTTGAGAATCAAACCCGTCAGGACAGCAAAAGCAATTCCGGCCAGGTAAAGCAGAAAGACGATATTTTGACCGCCGACCGGAAAGAAGGCAGCGGCAAACAGAGCATACACCGGCAAGCGAGCACCGCAGCTCATAAAAGGGTTCATCATGATGGTCAGGGTACGATCGCGCTGGTTCTCCAGAGTGCGAGTCGCCATGATCGCGGGAACGTTACAGCCAAACCCGACCAGCATCGGCACAAAAGCCTTACCAGGCAGACCGAGGGTACGCATAAACCGATCCATAACGAAGGCTGCACGGGCCATATAGCCGGAACCTTCAAGGATGGCGAGAGCGAAGAACATGAATGCGATCGGCGGAATAAAGGTCGAGACGGTTTGGATTCCGCCGCCGATGCCGGTGGCAAGGATGCCGATCAGCCAGTCCGGGCTGCCGAGCCCACCCAGAAGTTCACTCATCCCGTCAACGAAGATCGCCCCGGTGGCAATGTCAAAAAAGTCGATAAACGCTCCACCGACGTTGATGGTAAACATGAATGTCAGGTACATCATCAGCAGAAAAATGGGGATGCCGAAAACCCGGTTAAGAACGACATTGTCGATTTTATCAGTGATAGTTTTGCCGACTTTTGTTTTGTGTTTGACACTCTCTTTCGTGAGCCAGTGGATAAAGTTGTAGCGCGCATCGGCAATGCTGATATCGGCATCTTCATCCATCAGTTCAGTAATCTGCATCTGCTCTGCAGCAACCAATGCTGCCGTCGATTTGTCGAGCAATACGCTGAATTCACAATCGTCTTCGAGCAGCTTCAACGCCAGCCACTCGGGTTGCCAGTTGCGTTCTTCTGCCAAATCTTTCAGCCGGGCAGATATTCTGTTTTTCGCTGTCTTTATTGCTGGAGGATAAGAGATGTCGATATTCGGAAGCGGCTGTTCTTCAGCGCTTTGGTGAATAGCTTTTTTCAGTTGCTGCAGCCCACTGCGTTTGGCTGCTGATATCGGGATGACTGGAATACCGAGCCGGTTTGCCAACTCATCTGCATCGATACTGATCTGGCGAGCTTTGGCAACATCGATTTTGTTCAGCACCAGTATCATCGGTGCCCTTATCTCCAGAAGCTGGGTTGTGAGATAAAGATTACGTTCAATGTTCGCGGCGTCGATAACATTGACGATCAGGTCGTAGTCGTCTGAAAGAAGATAGTCGCGCGCGACCCTTTCATCACTGGAATGTGCTGAAAGGGCGTAGATACCGGGAATGTCGACAAGTTCAAAATCATGTCCTTCGAAGGAATAGAGGCCGGTAATGCGGTCAACGGTCACCCCGGGCCAGTTTCCGACCATCTGGCGGGCTCCGGTCAGTTCGTTGAAGAGGGTGGTTTTGCCACAGTTAGGATTGCCAGCAACCGCAATTTTTAATTTATTCATGACGCTGCCTCTTTGTTCACCAGCACAGCGTTCGCCTCATCGCGCCGCAGACTCAATGAAAATCCCCGCACGCTGATTTCAAGCGGATCACCCAGCGGGGCAACACGCGTGACTTGCAGCTTGATCCCTTTCGTCAGTCCCATCGCCAGCAGCTTGGCCCGGTACTCCTTGGTGCCCTTGGCAAAACCACTGACGGTTGCTTTTTCTCCAACACTCAGTTCTCCGAGGCTATTGAACATGATAATTCCTTTCAGATGATATTGAAAACGGTTATCAAAATAGATAACCACAGTACGCAAGTCAAGAAAAAAATTCATTAAATTATTACCAAAATGGTTGTAATTAATGGTGTCAAGTCAGGAAAAGGCAATTCATTCCAAACAAAAAGCACAACCGGGAACCGGAATAAATCTTGATGAATAATATCTTTAATAATGAAATCAGTATATTACCTAAACGGCCCGACGCTTGACAGGTCACCTTTTGCTGATAATATTTAAATGAACTTGAACGATAGGATGACACATGGAACGGGTACTTGTTGTTGATGACGAAGAGAATGCGCGCATCGGCTTAAAGAAATTGTTGGCGATTGAGGGTTTTCAGGTCGATGCAGTCGCGAATGGTTTTGAAGCGCTTGAATATTTAAAAAACGCGCCGATCGATCTGGTCATCACAGATATCAATATGCCTGAAATGAATGGTTTGGTTTTTTTGCGTGAGTTGAATCGTTCTTATCCGTCTGTCAACGTTATCATGGTGACAGCATACGGCGGGGTTGAGTCTTACCTTGAGGCGATGAACCTTGGGGCGTTTGAATATCTGAACAAGCCAGTTAAGATTGAGGAGCTGAAAGCAGTTATGTCACGGATATTCAACCGTGAGCTGCAACGAGCTTGAGTCGTTCACGCTTTTCACTGACAGGCAGGAGGTGGTCATGAAAAATTTTGCAACCATTCTGGTGGCGGTCGATTTTTCCGACAGCTCTGATAACGCTTTCCAGATGGCATTGTCGATGGCTGAAAAGTTCGGGTCACATCTGGTTGTTCTCCACGTTATCAATGAGCCGATCGATCTGCGCGGTTTCTACGTCCCGCACATCTCCTATGAAAAGTTGGAAGAGGAGATTGCCGAGGGCGCAGAGAAGATGATGGAAAGTTTCAGCCGCCAGCATATTGTCGGTTTCAGTGATTACGAGACGATGATTGTTCCCGGGTTGCCGCATGAGCAGATCCTGCAACAGGCCGAAGACAAAGGGGCAGAGCTGATAGTCATGGGAACTCATGGCCGCAGTGGTCTGGATCATGTTCTGTTTGGTAGTACAGCAGAAAAAGTTGTGCGTAAATCAAAACTGCCGGTGCTGACCGTTCGTTTGGAAGAGGACGCTTGAGCGGCCACTGAATAAATGATAACTGTTTTCCGAAAAGCAGCCGTAATGGCTGCTTTTCAATTTTGCTTCTGCTTGTCAAAGTGAAACAGCCGGAGTATCCTGCCTTTTTTGATTTTCCTGTGTAGATAGACATTATGACGATTGAGAAAAGCCGCTTCGCCGGTGAAAAAGTTTTACTTGTCGATGACGAGGAAGTCATCCTTGAATTAACCTCGCTGCTGCTGAGAAAACGTGGGTTTGAAGTTCTCCTGGCGCGAAACGGTGAAGAGTGCGTGCGTATGGTGGCAGAACATCATCCGGCATTGGTGCTGCTCGATTATATGATGCCGGTCATGAACGGTTTCTCTGCTCTCAAGCAGATCAAAATCAACTACCCTGATACCTATGTCATCATGTTTACAGGGAAGGGCAGTGAAGAAGTTGCTGTCGAGGTGATGAAAGCCGGAGCCAGCGATTATCTGCAGAAACCTTTTTCCAATAAAAACCTGCAAGAGCGGATCGATTCGATTCTGATGATTCGCAAAGTGGAGCTGGAAAACCATAACCTGCTCAGAGAAAGAGAATTCCTACAACGAGAGATTGAGGAATGGAACCGTGAGCTGGAACAGCGGGTGGTCAACAAGAGCCGCGAACTGGAACTGGCACACAAAGAAATTATTCAATCTGAAAAACTTGCAACTCTTGGCCACATTTCTGCGGGCATGGCGCACGAGATCCGCAATCCGCTGAACTCGATCAACCTGTTTGCACAGATTCTGATGTCCGCCCCGGAACTGGATGAAGAAAACAGAAACTACGTCACCAAAATCACACAGGAAGTCGAGCGGATCGATCAGATCCTTTTGAAGATGCTCGCCGCCAGCAAGGGGGAAGGTGAGAAGCTGGAGCGGGTCAATCTCGTCAACGTTATTCATAAAGTGCTGAGCGACTACAAGGTTCAGATCGATGCACAGAAGATCGATGTTGACTGCAAGCTGGACGCAAGCGCCCCCGAGATTGAAGCCGATCCTGTAGAGATGGAGCAGATTTTTACCAACCTGATCAGTAACGCTCTTTTTGAGATGCAGGATGGCGGACGCCTCGGCTTGGTGATGATCAGCGATGCGGAAAGCCTGATCATCAAGGTTGCCGATAGCGGGCGCGGCATTCCCACCGAAAACCTGGCTCGCCTGTTCGATCCATTCTTTACCACCAAAGAGAAGGGAACTGGGTTCGGCCTTTCGGTCGTGCTGAGGATTATCAAAGGGTACGGCGGCAAAATTTCCGTCGACAGTGCTCCCGGCGAAGGGGCGACTTTCATCGTCGAATTACCGCTGCTGCCTTCTTCTGTTCACTGATGCCTCTGCGTTTGCGTGAAATACCCCTCGTGTTAGACGAGGACGAGTCGGTCCTGCCGTTAAGAATAGCCGAACTTCTGGTGTTGCCCGTCGAGTCGATCCTTGACTGGAAAATTGTTCGAAAAGGGATCGATGCGCGGAAAAAACCGAACGTTTTGCGCGTCTATACTGTCGATTTTACGACACAAAACGACAGCGACGTTTTGGCCGCAAACAGTGAAAATCAAAAACTGATCGAAACTCCCCTGACGTCAGCCGAAACTGTTTTCAGTCTTCACCAGAGGCCGAAAGTGTTGGTCGTCGGCATGGGGCCGGCGGGATTGTTTGCTGCACTTCGATTAGCGAAAAACGGTGCTGACGTCACTTTAATCGAACGGGGCAAACCGGTTGAGGAACGTTACCGAGATGTTCAGTCTTTCTGGAACGAACGGAATTTCAACCCGGAGAGTAACATCCAGTTCGGCGAGGGGGGGGCGGGAACTTTTTCCGATGGCAAGTTGAACTCGCGCCTCAATAATCCGTTGATGAGGAATGTTCTGGAAACCCTGGTGCAGTTCGGTGCGCCGGAAGAAATCCTCTATCAAGCCAAGCCGCACGTCGGTTCCGACCGACTTCGCGCTGTGCTGATCAATTTCCGCAAGCAGTTGCAGAAGCTCGGGGTCGATATTCGGTTCTCAACCCGTCTGACCGGCATCGAAACAACTCAAGGTAAAGTTGTTGCCGCGCAGCTGAACGACAATGAACAGCTTCCTGCTGAACAATTGATCCTTGCTGTTGGCCATAGTGCTCGTGATAGCTATCAGATGTTGTCTGAAAAAGCTGTCAGGATGGAGCAAAAAGCCTTCGCAATAGGCCTGCGGGTGGAACATCCTCTTGAACTGATCAACAGCATTCAGTACGGTATGCCTAAGCACCCGCAATTGCCGGCGGCGGAATATAGCCTGGCCTGGAACAATCGGAAAAGCGGTCGCGGGGTTTATTCTTTCTGCATGTGCCCCGGCGGGATGGTTGTCAACGCCGCTTCAGAAGAGGGCGCTATCGTTGTTAACGGCATGAGCGATTTCAAGCGGGATGCGCAGCGCTCCAACAGCGCGCTGGTGGTGGCTGTCCGGTCGGATGATTTCGGCGCGACCGATCCACTGGCAGGTGTCCGTTTTCAGCGTCGTTGGGAACAGCAGGCGTTCACAGCAGGTGGCGGTAACTGGAGTGCACCGGCGCAGCCGCTTTTGGAGTTTCTTCAGGGGAATGGTGGCCGGATCAATTCCTCCTGCCAGCCGCAGGTGGTTGCGGCCGATTTGAACGCTTGTCTGCCGAAATTTGTAACAGACGAATTGCGCTTGGCGTTGCCGCAGTTCGAACGTAAAATGCGCGGTTTCATCTGTGAAGAGGCAACGCTGATCGGGGTTGAAACGCGCACTTCCGCACCGCTGCGGATTTTGCGCAACGCTGACTGTGAATCGGTCAGTCATGCCGGGTTGTTCCCGGCCGGAGAGGGGGCCGGTTACGCCGGCGGAATCATGAGTGCTGCGGTTGATGGCCTGAAAGTCGCCGACAGTATTCTTGGACGTTATTCAAAGTAGAGGATAATTTGAAGCAGATATACGTAGATCAGATCCGCGAACGGGATCAACTTGAGTCAGTTTTCCTGGTGCGGGATAAAATTACCGCGATGGCGAAAAACGGCAAGCCGTATATGACCCTGAAACTGATGGACCGAACCGGCGAGGTGGAGGGCCGGGTCTGGGACCGGGTCGATCAGCTCGGTTCCTATTTCGAAAAGGATGATTTCATTCAGGTGATCGCCAAGGCGAGCGTCTACCTGGGGAAGATGCAGATCGTTGTGCAGGATTTGCGCAAGGTTGATGATTCGCTGGTTGATCTGGCTGATTTTCTACCAGTTTCAGAGCGTGACCCAAAAGAGATGCGGCAGGAACTTGACGAACTGCTCGACTCACTGGTCGATCCGCACATCGAGGCACTGCTGCGCTCCTTTTTCGACGATCCGGAATTTTATCCCCGCTACAGCCAGGCCCCGGCCGCCAAGGGGATGCATCACGTTTATCTCGGCGGCTTGCTGGAACACTCGCTGGCAGTATCGGCTTTGGCCTCTGACATGGCGAAGCGCTACCCACAAGTCAATCGCGACCTGCTGATCGCAGGGGCTTTGCTGCACGATGTCGGCAAGGTCGAGGAGCTTTCCTACCAGCGGTCCTTCGATTACACTGATGAAGGTAAGCTGCTTGGCCACATCATTATCGGGGTGCAGATGGTCGAAGACCGGGTTCGCCGGATCGATGGTTTTCCGCCGAAGCTGGCTGTGTTGCTGAAACACCTGCTGCTGTCACATCACGGCCAGTATGAGTTCGGTTCGCCGAAGCGGCCGAAATTTATCGAGGCGGTGGTCCTCAGTTTCATCGATGACCTCGATTCCAAGATCAACGGTATCCAGGCGCACATCGACAAAGAGCCGAACCGTGAAAGCAACTGGACAGCGTATCATCGTCTTTACGACCAGTATTTCTACAAAGGCGAGCGCGAGGAGACTCGACAAGCTGACGCTGTGCAGCCTGTTGCTCCACCGCCGCCGATGCCGAAAGCGGAAAGACCGGCGAGACCGGCAAAAAAAGATTTCAATAAACCGCTTGGTGCGACATTGGGCGAACAGCTGAAAGAGAAAAACCTCGATCTGTTTTCAGCCTTTTCCGATAAGGGAAATGAGTCATGATTCTCGATAGCCTCGAAACTGGACCGCTACAGGTCAATTGCTATATTGTCGGCTGTGAAAAAACGCGCAAAGCCGTCGTTATCGATCCGGGCGGCGATGCAGATCGGATCCTTGATCGTCTGCAGAAGCACAACCTTCAGTTGCAGATGGTGATCAACACTCACGGCCATTTCGATCATGTTGGCGGTAATAAGCGATTGCTGGAAGCGACCGGTGTTGAACTTCTGCTACACGAAGCTGACAAAGACCTGCTCGGCATGGCGGCGCAGCATGCCGGGATTTACGGACTGCCGACCGAGCTGTCGCCGCAACCGGACAAGCTGCTGGTCGATGGTGATATTGTCCATGTCGGTGAGCTGGAACTGAAAGTGTTGCACACCCCGGGGCATACTTCGGGCGGTATCTGTTTGCTGGTGGATGATCAGTTGATTGTCGGCGATACTTTGTTTGCCGGGTCGATCGGTCGCACCGATCTGCCGGGCGGTAATCATGAACAGCTGATTCAGAGCATCCGCACAAAGCTGTTACCTCTTCCTGACGGCACCGCCGTGCATCCGGGACACGGCCCGTCAACCAGCATCGGCCGGGAAAAAGTTTACAATCCGTTTTTGTCTTAGGGGAAAATGATGCTGCAGGGAAAAACAGTTATTCTGGGTGTCAGCGGCGGTATCGCCGTATACAAAGCGGTGGAGTTATTACGCCTGCTGACCAAGGCTGGTGCGACCGTGCACGTCATCATGACGAAAAACGCGCAGCAGTTCGTTACTCCGCTGACATTTCAGACCCTCTCCGGTAACCCGGTACATACTGATCTGTTCAACCTCTACCAGGAACAGGAGATCGGTCACATTTCCCTGGCTGACCGGGCTGACCTGTTCCTGCTGGCGCCGGCGACTGCCAACCTGATCGGCAAGATTGCCAACGGCCTGGCGGATGACCTGCTTACCACCAGTGTCATGGCGACCAAGGCCCCGGTGCTGGCTGTGCCGGCGATGAACAGCAATATGTACACGAACCCGCTCTACAAGCAGAACGAAAAAAGATTGCTTGATGCTGGTTATCACGTCATGGAACCCGCCTGCGGGGCACTTGCCTGCGGCTGGGAAGGCAAGGGGAAAATGCCCGCTCCGGAAGATATTCTCTCGGTTGCTGCTTCTGTTTTGTTGCCGAACGATCTGCAGGGTTGTCGCATACTGGTGACTGCCGGGCCGACGCGTGAAGAAGTCGATCCGGTGCGTTACATCACCAACTATTCCTCCGGAAAAATGGGTTACGCGATTGCCGAAGCAGCGGCGAAGCGGGGTGCGACGGTGACCCTGGTGACCGGTCCAACCAGCTTGCAGGTGCCGGATGGTGTCAAGTGTGTGCCGGTCAGTTCCGCGGAAGAGATGCGCTCTGCAGTGCTGAATAATTTTACCGCGACCGATGTGGTGATAAAGGCCGCGGCTGTTGCCGATTATCGTCCGGCAGAACGAGGCGCCAACAAGCTGAAGAAAAAAGAAGACGAGTTGGTGCTTCGACTGGAGAAAAACCCCGATATCCTGGCCGAACTGGGGGCACAGAAGGGCGAACGAATACTGATTGGTTTTGCTGCCGAAACCGAGCGACTGTTGGCTCACGCTGCGGAGAAGCTGCAGAAGAAGAATCTCGATATGATCGTTGCCAACGATGTCAGTGCAGAAGGCGCCGGCTTTGATGTCGATACCAATATCGTACGTTTTCTGTTTGCCGATGGCCGTGTCGACGAGCTGGAGCTGATGAAAAAAGAACAGGTTGCCTTACGTCTGCTCGACCAGGTGGAGAAACTCTGGAAGGCTAAGCAACAGTAAGCAGAGGTAACAGCTCATCGGGATTGGTGATGCCCAGCTTGAAGCGGGTTCGCAGATCCTCGATGATCAGGTCGGAATCTTCCGGCAGGAGTTTGCCGTCGAGCCAGAGCATATTCATGTTTTTGCGGATCTGCTTCGCCGCCGCGAGCGCCCGGTCACCGGTTGGATCCGCGTTCCAGTAGGGGCTTTCCGGATCGCTGAGGATGCCACTGATCGCTTCCAGCGCCATCAGCAGGTATTCGCTGTGCTCGGTATCGTCGAGCTGAAACTTTGAGCGGTTGGCCACGGTGCGCAGTATTTTATGCCAGCGCTGCAGGCGGCTGACCAGCATCATCGAGTTGAACAGCTGTTTGTTGGTGCCGAAAGAGAAGAGAGTTTTCGACACGGTTCTGCTGAGCATGTTGTCAAGATTGCTGTTGTCTCGCTTTGACAGCTGTTCCGCCAATTCCCAGACATCGTCGGCAATGCCGAACTCGGCGCGGACCTCCCAGTACGCGTGGTTATGCAGCACTGTGTTGAAGGTTGTCGACAGTTTCAACGGTACGTAGTAGTTATGAGCCACGGTATCGGCTGCCAGGTGTGACAGGTAGCCATAGGCACAGGCCTCGGCTTCCGGGCCTTCTTTTCGGGCATGCTCGAGAATCTGGTTGCCGACACGCCAGTTGTGGCAATGGTCGAGGTAGTGGGTGAATTTTTTCCCCAAAGTGATGTCAGCCGCGACACAGCCATAAAGGTAGTCAAGGGGATAGGCTGTCAGCAGGTTGGCCAGTGCAGCTGGAAGCATGCTGTTTGCCTCCAGGATGCAGGAGCCAAGGCTAAGATGGACACCGACTCCCCAGGCGAATGCATCGGCCGGAAGGATGCAGAGAGTTAATACTAAAAGCAGAATGCGCATTTTATTTCTCAATTCAGCTGTTGCTATCAACAGCAGACAAGCAGGTTCAAGTTATGCCTGATAAATTATATCACGAAACCTGCGAAGCAATCTCCCAAGGGCGTGCACTGTTGGAAGATTTGCAGGCGTGGGGATTTGAAGCGGTACCGCAGGTCGCCGAGGAAGATCTGCCGATCTGTTCACTTCCCGATCCTGCACACCCTGAACCTAAGGCCCCCTGTCGGCCTGAAACCCTGGAAGAACTGCAAGCGGGCCTCGCCGATTGTCAGC
This sequence comes from Malonomonas rubra DSM 5091, assembly GCF_900142125.1. Lineage (GTDB taxonomy): Bacteria > Desulfobacterota > Desulfuromonadia > Desulfuromonadales > Geopsychrobacteraceae > Malonomonas > Malonomonas rubra. The sequence goes on along the minus strand of NZ_FQZT01000002.1, from coordinate 128,152 downwards.
GTTGCGGTCTGTCCGCAGGCCGACAGAATATTGTTTTCGGTGTCGGCAATCCGCAGGCGGATCTGGTTTTGGTCGGCGAAGCGCCGGGGCGGGAAGAGGATATCAAGGGGTATCCCTTTGTTGGCGAGGCGGGGCGACTGCTCGATAAAATTCTGTTCGCCATGCATTTGAGCCGTCGCGATGTGTACATCTGTAATGTCATCAAGTGCCGGCCACCGAGTAACCGCGATCCGCAACCGGATGAAATCGCAGCCTGCGAGCCTTTCCTGAAAAAGCAGTTGGCTTCGATCAAGCCACGCATCATCGTCGCTTTGGGACGTTTTGCTGCCCAGACCCTGTTGCAGAGCAAAGTTCCGGTGGGGAAATTGCGTGGTAACTGGCATGAGTATCAGGGGATTCCTCTCATGCCAACGTTTCACCCGGCGTATTTGTTGCGTAACCCGGCCGGAAAGCGTGAAGTCTGGGAAGATATGAAACAGGTGATGACGAAGTTGCGGGACTGATACAGGTTTAAGCGAAAGTGTCGATAAAGGTTCCGGGGGGCGGAGCCTGATGGTTCTGCATCTGGTACGGCCCTGTTTTGCCACTACTGGTCGCCCGGGCCTGATACTGCTCACCGGATGTTTCCACTTCGATTCGACTGTCGAGGGTTTGTCGTTCCTGGGCAAAGTTTTTGGGTGAAGGGGTATAGAATTCGACATATTCGGCATCGATAATCGGTGCCGAGGTCGATGCATTGCGCTGGTAGCTCTCCTCACGCAGCGCCTGCTGTCGTTCCGGAATCTGGTCGGCAGATTTACTGTTTGGTGAAGTAGATTGAGACCTGCTGACCTGAGTCGGAATATTGGTTGAATTGATGCGCACAACCAAGACCTTTGTCGTTTCCAGTTAAATGAAATCTTTCTTTACGTTATTTAACTATAAGTGACATCATTTTTTAGCGCAAGACGTAAAGGGTTGAAATATAGGCTAATTAAGATGTGTAATGGCAGAATTAATGAGTAATGAACAGTTGCCACTGAGTCAAAATAAAGCCTTGCGTGTGGCGTTGTTGATCATCGGTTTCTTGAGTGTTGCTTTGGCTGTGCTGGGGATGTTTCTGCCACTGCTGCCAACAGTACCACTGCTGCTCCTTGCGGCAGCCTGTTTTGCCCGGAGTTCTGAGCGGTTTCATGGCTGGCTGCTGGAGCATCCGCAGCTCGGACCTGTGGTGCGCAGCTATATCGGCGGCCAAGGGGTCCCGTTACGTGCCAAGATAGTCGCCATCAGCACCATCTGGCTTTCTGTGCTGGTGTCGGTGTTCTTCCTGTTGTCGGTTCTCTGGGTGAAGATGATGCTGATCGGCATCGCCCTCTGCGTGACGATCTACCTGCTGCGTCTGCCCTTGGCTGAAGGGGAAGAGGGCTAACCCAGACTTTCTGCGTACTCGCGCATGCCGCGCAGCGAGTTGTCGAGAAAATAGTTTTCCCGCGCCTGAATATCATCCTCCAGTTGATCGATCAGTCCGTAGTTCGGATCGTTCTTTCGCAACCATTCAGTCATCGCCGAGCGGAATTCGTCTCTAGGTAAATCGAGGTGCTGGGAAACTCCATTTACCCACAGCTTCAGTTGCTGTTTGCCGATCTGCAAGTAATCCAGGGCTGGCTCAACCAGGCCGAAATGAGCAATTACCAGATAGCGCGGTGCGAGGGCAATCATCTTTTCGATCGATTCGAGGGCGACTTCAAGAATGAATTTCGGCGGTGTCGCCGGGCGCATGTAGATACCATCTTTCAGCGGATAGTGGACCCCGATCACTTCACCACCGAACAGCAAGTTGTCTAGCTGGAAACAGCAGTGGTGCTGGGCATGTCCCGGCGTCTGGTAAGTGCGGATACCGGTGTTGCCGATCTGCTCCTGGTAACTGATCATGTTCTCCGGAACCGGAATGATTTCACCGTAAGCCTCAGCCAGCTGGCCGAGTACTTTCTGCGAACCGAGCCAGAGTTTCTCAGGCGCCACCATGTGTTTGATCCCCTGTGGATGGCAGATCACCTTTGCCTCAGGATAATGTTTCAGCAGTTCACCGGCGCCACCGGCATGGTCAATATGAATGTGAGTCAGCAAGACGTAATCGAGCTGCTTGACCTCGAGTTGTTGTAGCTTTGTCAGCAGAACCGGAATGGTTGAGAGCGGACCTGGATCGACGATGAAGTTAAGCGAGCTGTCCTGATACAACCAGCAGCTGATGAATTTACGGAAACCCTCCAGTTGCGTTTGGTCAAGCTCGATACAGGTCAGCTTGTCAGTGATCATTCTGTGTCCTGTTGGTTCGGTTCTTCCTGCTTTTCCTGCTCTTCGCTTGCGTCCTTGGTCTGGCGGACGATTTCTTTAAGCCAGGCGATCTCTTTCGGCTCGAACATCTTCTGATGCTCGGTTCCATAGTTCAAAGCCCAGTAAAGATTCGGAAGAGACATCTCAGTGACGGCATGACCGGGCAGTGCGGCGTATTTCACTGAATCGTCCGCCCAATCCTGTAGCCGCTTTATGGTGTCGAACAGCATCAGGTATTCATTGCCGTTCGCCTGTACCAGCAGCGGTAGCGAGCCGTCATCTTCATTCACATCATTTTTTGTTTCATCATTCTCTGCAGTTTTTTCTTCGATGACAGGAATGAAGAAGAGTGAGTTCAGAAACAGATCGTAATAGAGTGGTTGTGCTTTCGGATCCTTTGCGCCGAGAGCCAATGCCTCATCCAGCTTGGTCGCCATGATATTGCCTTTCCGTCAGTTAAAAGTCGCTGCTGATCATAGGGGAGAACCGCTGCGACAGCAAGGCCGGAATAGGAGAAAGTTTACGCCGGTGCCGGACTGTTAAAAGTTTCCTGATCGAGGAAACGATCTTTGATCTGTAATATTTCTGGCAGGTTGTCGATGAACAGATCGACAGAGACCGGTTCGAAATGTTTTCCGGACTCCTCTTTAAGGAGGGTGACTGCTTTTTCAACTGGCCAGGCATGTTTGTAGGGGCGTTCTGATGTGAGTGCGTCGAAAACGTCACTGACCGCGGCGATACGTGCTGCAATCGGTATCTGTTCTCCAGATATTCCATTGGGGTAGCCACTTCCGTCCCATTTTTCATGATGGTAGAGAGCAGTCTCCCGTGCCAACTGCATGACTTTTGAAGGGTTGTCGCCGATGATCCTCGCCCCGATTCGTGGGTGCTCGCGCATCAGGACCCATTCATCATCAGTCAGTTTTCCCGGTTTGAGTAGAATGTCATCGGGGATGCCGATTTTACCGACATCATGCATGGTACTGGCGTGCAGTAGAAGTTCAGAAAACTCCTGCCCCAGCCCACGCTTGGCAGCGAGCAGGCTGCAGGTGTGGCTCATGCGCTGGACATGGGCGCCGGTTTCGTTGTCGCGAAGTTCCCCGGCTGCGCCAAGGCGACGGACGATCTCGAATTGTGTCCGGCGAATTTCATTGGTCCGTTCGCGAACCTCGCTCTCCAGCAGGTCCGCACGGATAACCTGACGTGTGTAGTAGAGGCGGGTCTGCAGGGTGTTGCGGATGCGCAGCAGGACCTCCCAATCCTCGAACGGTTTGGTGAGAAAATCCTTCGCCCCGGCGGAGAGCGCCTGCTGACGGGTTTCCTGATCGGTCTGTGCGGTAAGAACGATGATCGGAAGGTATTCCTCCTGCATAATATCGGCAAACTGCCCCAGCACCTCGATTCCGGACATGCCGGGCATACGGATGTCGAGCAAGATCAGGTCGAAGCGATGGCGCATGTACAGAGGTAGAACCTGAAACGGATCTGTCGTGGTGTAGATGTTTTCGTACTCATCTTCTTCCAGTACCGCTTCCAGCAAAGCAACATTGGAAGGATTGTCGTCGACGATCAGTATTTTTGCGTTATGGATATCGCTCAGCGAACTGCTCAGGACGAGATCGTCCAGATCGTTGTTGCTTGTCATATCTCTATCTCCAGATTCTTTTGCAGCACTTTTATCAGTTTGTCAAAATCGAACGGTTTGGGCAGAAGGCCGTTGAAACCGAGCTTTTCTATCTTGCTTCGGAGAGGTTCACCCTCCTCACCGATTATTGTTGTCACAGCAATAACCGGGATGAATTCGGTGGAGCTGTGCCCTTTCAACTTACGGTAAACCTGAAAACCGTCGATACCCGGCAGGTACAGGTCAAGTAGAATCAGATCGGGCGGATCAGCCAGAGCCTGCTCCATGCCATCTTCACCCGTTTCCGCAACCTGTAATTTGAATCCGGCTAACTTGGAAAAATAAACACGCATTAAATCGGTGTGGACAGGAGTGTCCTCTATATAGAGGACATTCTGTTCTTTTTTAGTGCTGACGGGGAGGCTCTGAGGAGCTTCTTGCTTTATCTCCTGCGGTTTTAACTGAACGCTTTCTGTTGCTGCCAGCGGCAGAGTAAACCAGAAGCTGCTACCTTTTCCGAGAGTGCTTTCAAAATCGATAGTGCCGCCCATAGCTTCGACCAGTTGCTTGGTAATGGTCATGCCGATACCACTCCCTTCAATGGCCTCCTGGTTGTCGACAACGCGGGCAAAGGGGGTGAAAATGTCCCTTTTTTTCTCTTCGGCAATGCCAATTCCGTTGTCGGTGACTTCGAAGCAAAGCAGGCCAGGGACTTCTTCATTGAGGCGAATTGTCACAGTGCCGTTTTGTTTGTTGTATTTGACGGCGTTCGACAACAGATTAAGGAGAATCTGTTTCAGACGAATCATGTCAGCTCTGACCAGTGGTAAATGATTTGGGTCGTCAGCTTCGATACGGATGTTCTGTTCATCAGCCAGCGGCTTTATCAATGACAGCGATTCTTCGATGGCAGGGCCCGGATCAAGCGGTTCAATGTTCAGAGAAAATTCACCTGCTTCTATCTTTGCCAGATCGAGGACCTCATTGATCAGTTGCAACAGGTGTTTACCGGCGGAGTTGATCTGCTCCGTCATGTCCCGTTGTTTATCGTTGAGCGGGTTCTTTTTGCTTGTCAGCATCAGTCGGGAAAACCCGTTAATCGCGTTCAACGGCGTACGCAGTTCGTGGCTCATCTGCGAGAGGAACTTTGACTTTGCCCGGTTCGAACTCTCCGCTTGCTGCTGGGCTCTCTTTAGATCAGAAATATTTTCTTTAACGGCGACAAAATGTTTGATTTCACCCCAGGAGTCGAGGATCGGAATCACTTGCACAGACTCTTCGTACAGCTCATCATTCTTTTTGCGGTTGATGAACTCACCCTGCCAGATATTCCCTGCTTTGATGGTTTGCCAGAGTTCGGTAAATTTGACTGGATCTGTTCGGCCTGATTTTAGAAGGTTAGGATTTTTCCCGGCCACTTCCTGAAAACGGTAGCCGGTAATCTTTTCGAAAGCAGGATTGACATACTCAATATTCCCTTCGATGTCGGTCATGACCACGCTGCTGGGGGATTGCTCGACCACCATCTGCAGCTTCAGGTTTTCCTCTTCCGCTTCTTTTCTGGCGGTGATATCCCGTGAGGTGAGGATGTATTCGTCATTGCCGTCGATCTGATCGAATTTACGGATTGAGGTTTCCATGACGCGATACCCCCCGTTGCTGGCAAGGATGCGATGGGTCATGGGGGATGTCACACCATAGTCTTTGTGCAGCTGCTCAATCGCAATGTTTTTCAGGTCTTCCCGGTGGACAAGTTCGCGTACGTTGCGGGAGATGACCTGCTGTTGTTTGTAGCCGAGCAGAGTTTCGACCGAAGGACTGATGTAGGTGACTGTGCCTGCCGCATCGACGATCGCGATCAGGTCGGAAACATTTTCGATCAAGCGACGGAAGTGCAGCTCGCTCTGGGCCAGCTTCAGTTGGGCATCCCGGCGTTGACGAGCTTCTTCCTCCAGCTCGGCAGTGCGCTCACGGACTTTATCTTCGAGTTGCTCGTTTACTTCCTGCAGGGCCTGCTGAGCCTCTTTTTTATCGGTGATATCAAGTGAATACTCGATCATCTGGACCAGCTGTCCATTGGTGTCGAAAATCGGGTACCCATGGACTTCAACAATCCTTTTTTCTCCCTGTAGATTGACATGGGTATGTTCAACGACGACAGGTTTCTCGGTCTTTTTGACCAACTGTAGTGGACATGGATGCTCTTTGCTGTCGCAAGGAGTCGAGCTGTCATGGGTCAAGGCATGGCAGGTAATTCCGGCGGTATCATGAGCCAATCCAGTGGCTGAGTTGGCCATGACAACCTCGAAGCTTGCAACATCGATGACATAAAAGGGATGGGCCAGCGACTCAATGGTGCTGAGGAGAAATTCCGCCTGTTCGGTGAGCTGGATTTCTGCCAGTTTGCGGTCTTCGACTTCCTTTTCCAGTTTTTGTGTACGGTCGTGCACCAACTGCTCGAGGTTTTCGTTTGTCTCAAGCAGCAGGTTCTGGAAATGGTCTCTCTCACGAAGAATGCTGCGACTCGAACGGACCACTAGCCAGCCCATAAGTAGCAACATCAGGGTGGCAGCTACTCTGGTAGATATCTCAATTTTTCTATAATTACTGGTGAAGTTTGTATGAATCTGGTGAATCCGCTCCATTTCCTGCTTGCTTTCAAAATGCAACCGGTTGGAATTCTCAAGAATGCGGACAAAGAAAGGCTCAACGCCTTTGTAATAATGACCGACTTTACTGATAACGGCAGAAAAGCTCAGAGCGTTGGAGTTACTGAATGCCGCAATCTTTGTTTCCACCAGACCTTGGAAATTTGTAACGATTGTATCCAGCTCTACGAGTTTGGCCCGCATTTCGATGATCTGAAGATCGATTTTTTGCTGCTGATAATTGATATAATTAAGTTTCCTGGATATCAGCTCTTCGTCACCAAAATTGACAGGATAAATCTCTTCCCAGATACCCCCAGCTTCAAGAACTTTCAGGATATGGTCGATCTGTATTCTCAGTTGCTGGAAACTGTCAACGATTCTGTTTAGTTCCGAACCGCTGTTCGCGTTGGACATGTCGTGCAGCTTTATGTTGAGCTGCAGCAATTTCTTCTGCAAAAGGTGGGAAATTTCCAGCTTGGTTTGTTCATTGGCAACCAAACTGCTCAGGTAATGACTGCGTTTCTGGAGGAGATAGTTGCTGGTGCGCAGACCGAAAAAAACGACAAAAACAAAGATAAGCAGCAGGACTATCTGGGCAACGATATGCTTCTGTAAATTTCTCAACATAACGTTCTCAGTCCAGGAAGCCGAATTTCTGGAAAATCTGTTGACCGGTCTCGGAAGAGATCAGTCGCAGGAATTTACCCGCCAGTTTTGGGTTCTGGCTGTAGCGCAAAGTGCCAATCACTAATGGGCGCCGGTGCAGCGGCTCCTCAGGGTGCGGTAATATTTCCATTTTCCCTTTGTTTTCGGGAAAATAGCCGACCGCTTTCCAGTTCATCACCAGATCGGCGTCATGACTCCTCATTGCCCTGTTCAAGCCTTTTGAGTCGGTGGTCAAATAGAGAGCATTGTCGATCACCTGTTGGTAGATGCCGAAATTGTCCAGTATCCGTTTGGTCTCGCGGCCGATGGCTCCAGATGTTTCGCTACCGATGACGACATTGAACCTGGCGTCGGTGAGATTATGCAGGTCGGGAGTGATCTGTTTCGGGTTGCCTGGTTGAACAAAGAGAGCTGCCTGGTTGTAGCCAACCAGTGCTGTTTCCTCGATCATCTCTTGCTCAGCCAGTTCATCGATGTACAATTTGTTGCCCGGGAAAAAAAGATCGCCGATCTTGTTGATCTGCACCGATCTCATGATATGCCCTGAGCCGCCGTAGGTGATTTTCACCACGCAATTTTCCTGCTGCTCGAAAAGTTTACTGACTTCGAGCAAAGGTTTGATCATGGTCATGCCACTGTAAATCAGAATTTCTTTGCGGTCAGATCCGGGTGGGGCCGGGTACTCTTGCATGTCGCAAGCAACGAGAAGAAAAAAACAAAGTATGATCAAGAGGATTTGTTTAAGCATAAAATACCATTTATTAAATTTTGCAAATATTGTACTTGAGTTTGCTTGTTTAAACAAGTGGGTTTTGCGGTTTGTTCCAGGAAAGCAGAGTCAGTTTGTACTTTGCCGAGTCAAGACAAGTTGTTATTGTTCCTCATCTCGAAGCAATAAACTCTAAAGAGAGAATTGATGCGATTTATCCACTGTTCAGATATTCATCTCGGTAAAACCTATCGCAGCGTTTTTGCAGAAAAGCAACGTTACGAAGATTTCTTTCAGATGTTGTCCGGTATCGTTGCCGACGCCGTCGATAAGCAGGTTGATTTCATGCTGATCGGCGGTGACTTGTTCCACGTCGGCCAGATTCTGCCAAAAACGTTCGCCCGGACCATCGAGACACTGCAGCCACTCAAGGACGCCGGGATTCCCTGCATCGCCATCGAAGGAAATCATGACTGGGTGCATCGGCGCGACAATGTCTCCTGGATGGAAGCCCTTTCACAGCTCGGTTACATTTGCCTGCTAAGGCCGCAGCGTACGGAAGAGGGGGGCTATCATTTTGCTCCTTTTGATGTTGAAGAAGGCTGTGGTGGCCATTTACAGATCGGTGACCTGAATATCTATGGTGTTGGCTACATCGGCGCCCAGGCCGGAAATCATGTCGAGCGGATCTGTAAGGCCGTCGAGACCCAGAACAACCTGCTGCTGTTTCACGTTGGCGTCTGGACTTATTCGCCGGTCGAAATCGGTAACATGAAGCCGGAAGAGGCCCACCCGCTGGCTGAGACTTTTTCTTATGTCGCGCTGGGTCACGGCCACAAACCTTATGTTGTCGAAACACCTGCAGGCAACGGGTATGCCTACAATCCCGGTTCGCCGGAGCGGGTCAATTTCGGTGAGCAGAAGTATGATAAAGGCTACTACCTGGTGGAGGTTGAAGACGGCGGCTTTACCCCTGCATTTATTCCCACCGACCCCCGGCCGATGCATGTTGAAAAGGTCGATCTGGACGGAACAACGAACGCAGCAGAGGCTTTGCAACGGGTGGTTGAACAGGTCACTGCGCTGTTGGCCGACAACGAAGATTCCCGTCAACCGCTATTGGAGTTGAAACTGACCGGGCGGGTGAAATTTCATCCTTTCGAGCTGGGACGTGAACGATTACAGGCCGCGTTGGCGGACTTCGCGAATCCGTTGCACCTGGAAGTGAAAAATCAACTCAGCCTACACACGAAATCGGCTTCTGCTGATGATGAAAAGAAAAGTTTGAGCGAGATCGAAGAGGATGTTTTGCACGAGCTGATTTCTGCCGACAGCCACTACCAGGGGCAGGAGGACGAACTCTGCAAACTGGCACTGCGACTGCGCGATGCCGTTCAGCAGGGTGTCAATGACGGCGATGAATTGCTCGCACTGCTGGAAGGGGATCGGTGATATGCAGATCCTTTCTGTTGAGCTGAAAAATATCAAATCGCACCGTGATACCAAGCTGGAGTTCTCTCCCGGCATCAACGTGCTGGTCGGTGCTAACGGCATCGGTAAAAGCACTATTTTCGAAGCGATCGGTTACGCCCTGTTCGGGGTCGATGCCCAGAGCTTCGTCGGTAATGTTGACCGCTTTGTCTCTATCGGGGCGAAACGGGGCGAGATCAAACTCGTTTTTCGCCCAGCGGATGGGAATGACTATCGTGTCTGTCGAACCGTGGGTGGCGCCGGGAAATGGCTGCTGGAAAAACAGGTCGGCGGTGACTTTGAGGTCGAAGAGCACAAGGATGGTAAAGAGACCGAATCCCGTCTGAAAAAACTGCTTAACCTTGATAACGGTCGTTCACTGGCGGAGCAGTTTGAGCTGGTAATCGGCCCCTTTCAGCACGATTTCCTCGGTCCTTTTGTCATCAAGCAGGCAACCAAGCGCCGCGACAAGTTCGATGAAATTCTCGGTATTGACGCCTGGCGCAAAACCTTCAACGAAACCAAACACCTGGGCAAAGCAATTGAAGGAAAACTGCGCGAATTGCAGGCGGCGTTGCAGCCACTTACGCAGCAGCTGGACGTTCTGCCACAGAAACAGGCGGAACTGGTTGCAGTAACAGATCAACAGAAGCAGGTGGAAGGCGTGGTCATACAGCAGGAGCAGGAGCTGGCCCGGCTGCAGCAGGATCTCCAGCGATACGAGAGTCAGCAGCACCGGTTGCAGCAGCTGCGGACAGATATCGCCACACTGCAGCAACGTCTGCAAAATGGTGTGGAGAAGATTGCCTTGCAAAAGCAGCGGGTCGATGACGCCCAGCAGGCAGAGCAGATCGTTCGGGCGAACGAAGGCGGGAAGCACGAGTTTGAAAAGGCTGAGGCTCGTTTGCAGTCGTTGCGACAGCAGCAGCAACAACAGCGACAACTGGAGCTTGACATTGCCGAACGGGAAAAGCAGCAGGCTGCTGCTGAGAGTCGTTATCGAGCTGAACAGCAGACGATCGAGGAAACTGAAAAAGAGCTGCAGCAACAGGATCTACAGCTGGCTGAGGAGAAACAGAAGCTGGGAGTCGATCCAGTAATTGCCAAGTTAGCAGGCGAGCTGCCACAGCAGCGCCGGTTGCTTGATGATCTGCGCCGCCAGCTTGGTCAACTTGATGGTCGGCGGGCCGGACTTTCTGAAGGGCAGGAAAAATTGGCTGACGGCATTTGTCCATTTTTTCAGGAGGAATGCAAAAATCTCGGAGATGTGCCAACCACAGATCTTTTCGCGGGCAAGCTTGCCGATCTTGATCAACATACTGCAACGCTACAGGAAGAGTTGAGCAGGGCCACGGCAAAAGAGGCACAGATGGTTGCTGCTGAGCAGCAGCAGAAAACCGAACAGATCAAGTTGCAGGGGATTGAACAGCAGTTGCGGCAACTGGGCGCTAGACGGAAGGCAAATCAGCAGCGGCGAAACCAGTTGGAAGTTTCCCGCCAGCAGCAGAAGGAGCAGGAGCAGCAGCTATCGGAAAAACACAGGCAACTCTCAGCATTCACAAGCCTGCAGGAGGATATTGCTGCCGCAGAAGAACAGAAGCAGTTGAATCAGCAGGCGCGCGATCTTTTTCTTGCCAACCAGCAGGCTGCTGTGGAAATGGAGGCCCGGCAGCAGGAGTTGCGGAAGTATCAGTCTCTGCTCACGCAGTTGCAGGGTGAACAGCAGGAACTGCAGCACCAGTTACAGCAACTGCAGCAGGAGTATCAACCGGAGCAACACCAGCAGTTAAAGCAGCAGAACGATAACCTGCGTGAAACTCTTGGCACGGGGCGGCAGAAGCTGAAAGAATTGGCAGCGGCAATCATCCGTTTGCAGGGAGAACTGGAAAAGTTGCAGCAGGTGCAGGTCGAGATTGCGTCAAAACAGGCCCAGGTGGCTCAATATCAGGAAAAGGAACAGCTGCTCAAATTTCTGCGGAACAAGGTTTTTCGTAACGTTTCAGCACAGCTGTCGGAACGCTTTCGCAGCGAGATCAGTCAACGTGCGGAACGGATTTATCGGACGATTTCCGAGCAGGAAGAGGAGCTGTGCTGGGGGGAGAACTATCAGATCGTGCTGCGGGATATGGTTGATGGCGACCTTCGCGAGCGGGTCGATGATCAGCTTTCCGGTGGTCAAACCATGAGTGCCGTTGTCGCCCTGCGTCTCGCTTTGTTACAGACCATTGGTGCGCGGGTGGCGTTTTTCGATGAGCCGACTTCCAACCTGGATGCAGAGCGACGGGAAAATCTGGCTCACGCGTTTCGCGCTATTGATGTCGGCCGTGAAGAAGTGACCGAGCACTGGTACGATCAGCTGTTTTTGATCAGTCACGATGTAGCATTCACCGAAGTGACCGATCAGATTGTTGATCTGGCGACAGATTGATTTTGTCTGTTCTTTGCTGCGGCGTCAGGTGTTACGATTTCTCGACGTCAGGATACTTTTCCTCCATGCAGGCTTCACAGATACCATGAGAAAAACGGATTTCAGACATGTTTTCAATGTAATGGTCAATCCGGTTCCAGTAGCCTTCATCATTTCTTACGCTTTTGCAATACATACAAATCGGAATGATTTGTTGTAGCTCTGCAATGTCTTTTTCGAGCTCTTTCTGATACTCAAGGGCCTGGACTTCAAGAGGTTTGAGCAAAAATGCGAGAACCACTGCGGAGACGAGTAAAAGGGCCAGAATTGCGCCGGAAACTTTGATGAGAGTTGATCTGACCTTGTCGAGAATCCCTTTGGATTGATTGATGATCAGGACCAGGTAGCTGCTGTCCGGGAGTTGGCTGTAGGTTGTAATCGGTTTTTCAATCCCGAAAAGAGTTGCTTCTGTCTCGGCCAGCATTGTTTCTCCGGATCCGACATCGACTAGAAGCCTGTCTATTTCACGACTTGTGGTTTTTTTGACTTCCGAGTTGTTTCGCAGGTTGAGCCAGGCACGATCGTTGTCTGAGGAGTATCCCAGCAGGAAGAGTGATTCTGCTTTATCTTGGCTATGCTGCATCGCGATATGCTTCAAGCCATCACTGCTGAACAGGACTTCGTCTTTGCCAACCACAAGGTCTTGGCGATTTCGGATTGGGGCGACAACCAGAAAGTGGGGACTGTCGTTGACAAATATCGGTCCGGTGACAGTTGTTCTGCCTTCCCGCCAGGCTGAATTTTTGTAGAGAACACAATCGAAAGCAACGCCGACTGAGACGACACGAGTTCCCGTCTGGTCAAAACGACAAATGGTTTTGACATCAGGAGATGTTTTCAAGGCATCTTCAAGTTTTGGTCGGGTGAAGTCTTGATAGGCCTGCAGTGAAATTTTTCCGGCATTATACTTTTCCAGCTCTTGTCTTATCCGGGAGCGGCTGGTGATTTGCTCAGCTATGCTTTTAATTTCGCGGAAGTGCTGAGAAACCTGTGCCGTCTGCAGTTGGTGCGAAAACTTGAGACTTTGATATTCCTGCTCAAAAAGCGCTTTTGAAAGTGGAAACATGGCTGCCGCTGCAACCAGGATGGAGACGACGAAGACGCCAAGCATGCTGAAGTAAAAGAGCTTCTGCTGTAAGCCAAGCTTCTGATTCTGATTATTCTTCATTGTTCGAATACTTTTGGGGGAGGCCCTGTAATAGTAAGTCACGTTTTCTGGGAGGGAATCTAGATTAACTGAAAAGGTGTACTTCTGTCAAAAGCATTGAATGTTTGTGTTCATATTATCGTGTTAGAATTTCAAGATGAAAAAAACGGAGCCGGTTCGATACTCAGCTCCGTTTCTTGCTAGTTGGTTTCTTTGGTAATTCGGACCCACTTGACGCTGTCATCGAAACTGTCGGCAGCGATGTAGCCAATGGCCCGTGGGTCGGATGCGACCGCTTCTTTTATCTTCGCGTCATCCTCCAGTTTTTGTGGCGGAAGGCCTGTTCCGGAATAGAGCTCGCGGCGCCAGTACATTTTGAATTGTCGGGTCGATTTTTTCAGTACGTCTTTGATGAACTTTTCATGCAGCTCATTTTCCGGCTGCAGGAAAACTTCGATCCGGTGGCCATCCTCCCAGAAGTTGCGTTTGCCGAGGAAGATTTTTTTCACCATTTCGCTATCCAGCGTATGGACCGGATTTTCTTTGTTGACCACCAGTATGTAATCGGCAGCCAAACTCTCCTGCGCAAGCGTCAGGCTCAAAAAGAGCAGCAGGAGGTATCTTGTTTTAAACATCGATTCCCCCTCTGCCTAGAAGTTGTAGGATGTCTTCAGCACGTAGTAGTCCCAGTAACGATCTGGGACTGATGGGCTGTTGTAAATCGACAACCCCAGCCCGGCGCCGTCAATGTTGTGGTATTCGGCGCGGACCATCCAGCGATCGGTGATGTCCCAGCGGATCGCGGTACCGAAATCTTTACGCCAGCCGAAATAGTCGGGTAGGCCACTGGCTTCCAGTCGATCACCGTCACGATCATCTTTGTCGGCGTAAACGACATCGTAAAGCACAGAGACCGCGACAGATTCGTGCAGGTGATAGCAGAGCTGAACATATCCACCCTGAGAGCGACCGTCATAAACATCGATCGAAGCGACTTTGCGGTCACCGGTAAACTCAGTGTATTCACTGGCGAAGGTCCAGTTTGGACCAGTGTATTCGAGGGAGAAAACTACAAAATCTTTGCTGTTGCCGCTTGCTTTTCCATCAAAACCACCGGCAGTGAAATCGAATTCCGATTTTCCCGTGAAGTAGGAGAACCCAAGACGTAAGCCATCAACCGGCAGATTGTAGATCAGCGAACCGCCTGTCACATATTCGTTTTCAGAGTCGAAACTGGTAACCGGCCCCCAGCCTTGCTGCATACTGGTTTTTTTGATCAGGCTTTCCATGCCCACCGCCTGGCCGGAGTCATCCCGGAAATCGACTTTTCCGTAGTAAGCCTGATAGTCTAAATCACCTGCGTGGCCGAGCGAAATGTTGCCGTAGATGCTGCCACCCCAGGCGCCGACATGCATGGTTCGTTTATTTTCCGTATAGACGCTTTGCGGCAGAAATGCCATCGGGCGCAGAAAGTCAGAGTCGCGGTGCTGATTGTAAAGGCCGACAGGCAGTTTGACTTTACCGAGGCGCACACCGAATGAATCGGTCAGCCGGTAGTCGGCCATCGCCCAGTCAATGAGGATATCGTTATCCCCCTCTTTGCCGAGATCACGCGAGAGCAGCTGAAGGCTTAAACGCAGTTTTTCCATCGGCGTTGAGTTCAGGGTCAGGGCGAACTCGTTGAGCTGGAAAGATCCGTCCTTCGATTCACCGAAAATATTATTGTCAGAGCTATGAATATAGCCTTGCGAAAGGAAGCCGTTGATGCTCAAGTAATCACCAAGATCGTATGCGAAGCTTGGTAATGGCACCAGCAGCAGGCAAAGGCAGAAGAATATTTCAGTGACGTTGAATATGGATTTCCGCATGAATGCTCCGAGTATGTGGATCTTATTCCCCTTATTTTTATAGGGATACTAGTTAGTGATAATTAAGCTGTCAAGCGTAAAGCTTGGTAATTGGTGATATCATCAGGCGACAGTGACAGGTAAGATTCTTCTACAGCAATGACTTATTTTGACATGCTTTCCCTGTAGCTTTTTGTCACTTAAATAAATCTATCGACAGGAGGACTTTTTGTCCGATTTTTACCATTCAATAATCGGTGCAGCGGAAAAAGGGGCGTTGGTTCTGACCGCGAACAAGCGCCTGGCTCGCCACTTGATGGCAGCCTTCGACCAACAGATGCAGGGGAATGGGTTGCAGGTCTGGCCGACACCGCAGATCATCAGCTTTGAAGGCTGGCTGCATCGCTGCCTGGCAGAGCTTGGTCAGGGCTGGCGACTGCTCGAGGGTTTTCGTGCCCGGCGTTTGTGGGAGCGCTTGATTGAAGCTGATTCTGTTGGGAGTGAACGGGAGTTGCTACAGGTTTCCGCAACTGCACGAGAGGCATTGAAAGCGCATCAGCTGTCGGTTGCTTATGACGCTGAACCGGTGTTCTCCCAGTTGACCGAAGATCAGCAGGTTTTCAGTCGCTGGCAGCAGAAATACCAGGATGAATGTCGCCGGCACAACTGGCTCGACCGGGCCGAGTTGCCGGCTGTGGTTTTTCAGGCAATGGTAAATGGCCAGCTTCCGCTGCCGCAGAGCTTATTGCTCGTTGGTTTCGATCAGCAGGCCCCAGAACTGGATGCTTTGACGTGCCTGGTCAAAGAGCAAGGCGGGAAGGTGGTACAACCGCAGCAGGCGATGAAAGAAGGTGCCGTCATTGGCCGTTACGCTGCAATCGATCCACAGCATGAAGTGCTGGCGGCCGCGCGCTGGGCGCGCAAGTTGCTGGAACAGGGCGCGACCTCCATCGGTGTCGTGGTTCCCGACCTGCAGAAGCGGCGTAAAGAGGTTGAGCGGGTTTTTCGCAGTCAGATCGATCCGGCAGCCGTGCTCGGGCTGCAGGAGCAGGAATCGAGGTTCAGCCTGTCGCTTGGCTCGCCACTGGCCGAACAGGGGCCTGTGCATGCCGCGTTGCAGATATTGGCGGTCGGTTATCGCCTGACCATCGAGCAGGTGAGCTTTCTGCTGCGAACACCATATCTCGGTGGTAGCCGCAGCGAGGCGGATAAACGCGCACTGTTCGATACTCGTCTTCGCTCTTTTCGCCAGCAGCAGATCGGGCTGAAAAATCTTGCTGATCTTGCTGCAAAAGATGAACGAGCTGAAAAAGCCGCAGCCATTTTCAGTAAACTGCAGCAGGATGTGGAAAATTCAGAACGCTTGCTACCGGGTGAATGGGCAGGCTATTTTGCCCAGCAGTTGCAGTCTGTCGGGTGGCCCGGTGAACGCTCTTTGTCGAGCAGCGAGTACCAGATGGTCAGCGTCTGGCAGGAGAAACTGCTGCCGGAGTTTGCCGCCCTCGACCCGGTTTCACAACCACTCGACCGGATGCAGGCTCTTGCTCTGTTGCGGCGGCTGGCCGGTGAAATCGAATTCCAGCTGGAAGCGCCAACCGGACCGGTGCAGGTGGTCGGCCTGCTCGAATCGGCTGGACTGGAATTCGATCATCTCTGGTTGATGAGCCTCAGCGAAGAAATTTTTCCTGCGGCCGCTCGTCCCAATCCTTTTTTGCCGGTTGGCGTGCAGGTCGAAAAGGGGATGCCGCATGCCAGTGCCGAGCGGGAACTTCAGTTCGCCCGCAATGTTCTGCAACGGCTGCAGGGGGCCAGCCGGGATATGGTTATCAGCTACCCGTTGCGTGGCGGCGATTGCGATTTACGCCCCAGCCCGCTGATTCTCGATTTTCCGCTACGTCAGCCAGAGCTTGCCGAGCGGCAGGACCTTCTCAGCCGGCAACAGCAGGAAAAGCTGCAACTGCAACAAATTTTTGATCGGCAAGGGCCGCCGCTGGCAGGTGGCACCGGCAGCGGGGGGACCGCAATCCTGCGTGATCAGGCGCTCTGTCCCTTCCGTGCTTTTGCCCATTTCCGTTTGCAGGCTTCCGGTTTTGATTCGCCTCAACCAGGGATTGATCCGATCACGCGGGGCAACCTGGTGCATAAAGCCCTGGAGCTGTTCTGGCGGGAAATCGGTAGTCAGCAGGCGTTGCTGGAGATGAATGAGCAACGCTGCGATCAGTCGCTGCAGCAGCAGATCGATGCTGCGCTGGCAGAGTATTTCGCCAGGCAGGCGGCCCCACCAGCAGCTCTTCTGGACATCGAAAAAAGCCGACTGCTCGGTTTGCTCAAGGAGTGGATTGCTGCGGTGGAGTTCAAACGCTTGCCATTCACGGTGACCGAAATGGAGCAGGAGCACTTTGAACAGATTGGACCCCTGCAGATCAAAACCATCGTCGACCGGGTCGATCAGTTGGTTGACGGGCGAAAAGTGATCATCGATTACAAAACTGGTTGGGTGAAAAGCGATAGTTTGCTGGCGGAGCGACTGCTGGAGCCGCAACTGCCGATTTATGCCACGGCTGATCGGCAATCCCGAGCCGATGCGGTTGCTTTTGCCCAGGTACGGCGTGGAGACTGTAAGCTGGTTGGTGTCGCTGGCGAGGGTGACATGCTGCCGAAAGTTTCCGGGGTTGCTGACAGCAAACAGGCGCAGCAGCTGGAAATTGAGGATTGGTCGCAGCTGCTTGTTCACTGGCGTACCCAACTGGAACAGCTGGCGACCGATTATGTCGCCGGTGAAGCAACGGTTAGTCCGGTTGATGTTGAAACCGCCTGTGCCTTTTGCGATCTGCGTGGTCTTTGCCGCATCGGAGAAGCGGACCTGATAGATAGCAGCGAGGAGGGGGCATCATGAGCGCAGTTATGCCGATTGCCGATGCCGAACAGCGTCGGGCTGCCATCGATCCGGACAGATCGTTTATCGTTCAGGCACCGGCCGGTTCAGGCAAAACCGAGCTGCTGATCCAGCGGTTTCTTGCTCTGCTCGGCAGCGTCGAGCGACCGCAGCAGATCCTCGCCATCACCTTTACCCGCAAGGCTGCAGCGGAGATGCGTATCCGCCTGCTCGATGCCTTGGTTTCTGCACAGCAGGACAGCCCCGAGGAAGCTCACAAAAAAAAGACCTGGCAGCTGGCCAGAGATGCGATGGAGCAGGATCGCAAGCAGGGCTGGGAATTGTTGCAGAACCCGTCGTTGTTGTCGATTCAGACGATCGACAGCTTCAATGCCGGGCTGGTCAACAAAATGCCCTGGCTCAGTCGTTTCGGCGGTGTGCCAGAGCTGGCCGAAGATGCTGATACGCTTTACCAGCAGGCAGCAGAAAACCTGCTGCAACGTTTTATGCGTGGTCAGCAGGGCAGTGATCAGATCGGGCGTTTGCTGACGCATCTGGATAACCGCATGGATCGTCTACAGCAAATGTTGGTCGACATGTTGAGCAAGCGGGACCAGTGGCTGCGTCATCTGCTCGGTGTCCGGGGCGAGGAGTCACGCCAGCCGTTGGAATCGGCGCTGGAGAATCTGGTTGCGGATAAACTGCAGCAGTTGTCGGCTGCCTGCCCAGCAGAATGCAAAGAGGAGATTCTTTTCTGCGGGCGCTATGCGGCGGCGCAATTATGGGATAAAGGCGAGCGGCCAATACTGACACTGACCGATCTCGACTGGATGCCGCAGGCTGTTGTCGAGCACCTGCCGATCTGGCAGGGAGTGGCCGATCTGCTGCTTACTTCAGGGGGGGATCTGCGTAAGCCGCGTGGGATCAATAAAAATTGTGGGTTCCCCACCGGTGACGGGCACAAAGACGCCAAAATACGGATGCAGTCGTTGCTGGACGAATTGGAAAGTTCACCGGCCTTTATTTCTTTGCTGTCAGCCTGCCGTGAACTACCGCGCGCTGAATACATCGCCGAGCAATGGCAGATCCTGCAGGCATTGATTGAGTTGCTGCCGTTGCTGGTGGCTGAACTCTGGCTGGTGTTCCGGGCCGAGGGGCAGGCCGACTTTGCCGAAATTGCCCTGAAGGCGAAAGAGGCTTTGGCGAGCGCCACCGATCCGAGCGACCTGTTGCTGAAACTGGACAGTCAGCTGGAGCATATTCTGGTTGATGAATTTCAGGACACCTCCTGGCTGCAATATCAGTTGCTGGAAACTTTAACCTCTGGCTGGCAGCAAGGGGATGGCCGCACCTTGTTCCTGGTCGGCGATCCGATGCAGTCGATTTACCGCTTCCGTGAAGCCGAAGTCGGCCTGTTTCTGAAAACCTTTGCCGGGCGGCTGGGCGACGATGGCACTCAGTTGGAGCCGCTGCGGCTCAGCTGTAATTTCCGTTCGCAGCAGGGTATCGTCGATTGGGTGAATTGCAGTTTCGCCGGTGTGTTTCCAGCCAAAGTCGATGTCGCCAGCGGGGCGGTTCCCCTGGCAGAAGCAGATGCCGTGTTGCCTCCGTTGCCAGGCGGCGCCTGCGAACTTCATGCGTTCAATGGCCGCGACGATCTGGCCGAAGCGGAACAGGTACTGCAACTTGTCCGGCAGGCCCAGCAGGATGATCCGCAACAGACCGTCGCGATTCTGGTGCGCAGCCGCACCCATCTGCCGCAGATTTTGCAACTATTGCGACAACAGCAGATTCCGTTTCAGGCCCAGGATATCGACCTGCTGGGGGAACAGCCGGTCGCCCTTGATATCATTTCACTGACCCGTGCTTTACTGCACCGTGGCGATCGGCTCGCCTGGCTTTCAGTGCTGCGTGCGCCCTGGGCGGCCTTGAGCTTGCATGATCTGCATGCCTTGGTGGCGGATGCGCCTTACGCGACACTGCCGAGCTTGCTGCAGGATGAACAACGGTTGGCGTCGCTTTCGGATGAAGGGCGACAACACCTGGCTCGCATCTGGCCGATTCTGCAGACTGCTATCGATAAACGTGGTCGTTTCGGTTTACGCCAATTGGTCGAGGGCTGCTGGCTGGCGCTGGGTGGCGCCGCTTGCTATTCGGCTGAAGCTCTGGACAATGCGGCGCTGGTTTTCGACCTGCTGGAACGTTTGGAGGAGGGTTCTGATCTGCCCGCGCTTGATCTGCTGGAGAAAGGGCTGTCGCAACTTTTTTCCGCTGCTGACAGCACAGCGGATGGGCGCCTGCAGGTGATGACCATCCACAAAGCGAAGGGATTGGAGTTCGACCAGGTGATCCTGCCCGGTCTTGGACGCAGACCGCGCGGAGCTGATAGCCCTCTGCTGCGCTGGCTGGAACATCCTGAGCACGGCTTGCTGCTGGCGCCGATCGCTCCCCGCGATGGCAGTGAGCAGGATCCGATCTATCGCTTGATCGGCAAGTTGGAGCAGGAAAAGCAGCAACTTGAAACCGGCCGCCTGCTATACGTTGCTGCTACCCGCGCCCGGCAACGATTGCATCTGTTCGGCCATGCGAAAGAAAACAGCCGTGGAGAGTTGAAGCCGGAGAAGGATTCATTACTGGAAACTCTCTGGCCGGTACTTGGTGAGCAGTTCGGCGTCTGCGCTGTGGTTTCTCCGGAAGCGGAACCACAAATGATGCAGCTGGCCTTAAAGCGCTTACCTCTTTACTGGCAACATCCGGAATTGCAGGCAGCCCCCTTGCCGCAGACGATAGATGTCGGTCGGGCTTCAGATCTCGAAGAGTTCGACAATGAAGACGTGCCGTTCAGCGGTTGGGAAAGTCAGGTTCAGCGCCACATCGGCACAATTGTTCATAATCAGCTTGAGCAGTTGGTGAAGCAGGGGGCTGAGTCTTGGCGGCCTGATGCCGCAGACCAACGATCTGAAGCTTTTTCGCGTCAATTGGCCGTGATGGGGGTCCCTGTTGCGGAACATGATTCGGCAATTGCTACGATCATGTCAGCAGTTGAAAATACTCTGCAGGGCCAGAAGGGCCGCTGGTTGTTACAGCCCCACACTGAATCAGCGTGTGAACTGCCCCTGACCGGGGTGGTCGATGGAGCCCTGCTGCATTGTGTCATCGATCGTACTTTTATCGATGAGCACGGGGTGCGCTGGGTTATTGACTACAAGGTGAGTGCACCGAAAAAGACAGAAACCCATGAGCGTTTTTATGCAGAAAAAAGGGAGCAGTACCGAGGTCAGCTGCTAAGTTATCAGCTTCTACTGCAGCAACTGGAACCGGGGCGGAAGGTCCGCAGCGCACTCTATTTTCCCTTATTTGATGGCTGGTGTGAGCTTTAGCTGAAGACTATCCAGAAAGCTGAGCTTTTTGCTATACTTCACGTGGTGGAGCATTCCCTGCTGCAGCTGCCATAGAAAGTGAATATTTTTACATGCAACTTGA
Source organism: Malonomonas rubra DSM 5091 (assembly GCF_900142125.1). Taxonomy (GTDB): domain Bacteria; phylum Desulfobacterota; class Desulfuromonadia; order Desulfuromonadales; family Geopsychrobacteraceae; genus Malonomonas; species Malonomonas rubra. Next base: position 106,900 of record NZ_FQZT01000002.1, on the reverse strand, counting down.
TTGGACAACCACCTATGCTGCTATCTGGCGGCAGCGTAAAGAATATCTTCGCCCGGTCAAAAACTGTGATCCTGTCAGTTTGCAGGATTTGCTTGGTATTGAAGAGCAACAGCAGAAACTGCAGGAAAATACAGAACGTTTTCTCAATGGTGAAGCGGCCAACAACGCGTTGCTTTGGGGTGCGCGAGGGACAGGAAAATCATCGCTGGTCAAAGCGATTTTTAACGCTTACGTCGACCAGGGACTGCGCTTGATCGAAGTCGATAAAGACGACCTGATTTATTTGCCGGAGATTGTCGATGAGATTCGCGACCTACCGCAAAAGTTCATTATCTTCTGCGATGACCTTTCCTTTAGTGAGGAAGAAAGAAACTATAAACACTTAAAAAGTGTGCTGGAGGGGTCGGTCGAGGTGTCACCGAGTAATGTTTTGCTTTATGCGACCTCCAATCGACGCCATTTGTTGCCGGAGATGGCGAAAGAAAACCTTGGGACAAAAGTTGTGGATGGGGAACTTCACTACACCGATGCGGTCGAAGAGAAGATCTCCCTGTCGGATCGGTTTGGACTCTGGCTCTCATTTTATCCCGGCACAATGGATCAGTATCTGGCAATCGTCGATAGCCTGTTTTCCGATTATTCCGGTGATCGAAAAAAACTGCATGAAGCAGCGAAACTTTTTGCCCTAGCGCGGGCGACCCATAGCGGACGGACCGCTCGTCAATTTTTTCAATCCTATTCTACAGACCGGTAGCCTGCCTATCGGTTAATTGTCAGCTCATATCGATCTGGAGTCGAAAGTGAATCGAGAATTAAAGAAAATCCTGGGCTTGATGTTGGTCGCCGTTTTGCTCCTGACTCTTGCCCCGCTGGAGACCATGGCAGCTGAGAACGAGAAAAAAGATGTTGCCGAACTCTATGTGACCAGTTGGTGACCCTACTGTATCCAGGCCAAAAGTTTTTTGGCCAGTCGGGGGGTTGAGGTAACGGTCTACGATATTGAAGAAGATGCCGCTGCGGCGAAACGTAAGCAGCAGCTGGATACTGGGCGTGGTGTTCCTTTTGCGGTAATCAACGGCCAGAAAATTAGCGGTTGGTCGCAGAAGCTGTACGAAATGGCGTTGGAGGAATGAAAAAAAGCCGGTTTCACAATTGTGAAACCGGCTTTTTCTTTTTTATCAAAGTTCGAATCAGGTCGCGCCCAGCGCGGCACGCTCGGAAAAATTACCGAGGATTTGACCCGTGAGGTAGCTCTTTTGCGGATTGATCCGCACCAGGCTTTTGATGGTTTTGGGAGCGAGGTGCAGACGGAAGAGGGAGTCCTCGCTTTTTACCAGGGTCAATTCGATATTTTTCTTCATCGAGCCGATCCGCATCTCGGTCTCTATAACGTAGCACCACTCGCGGTCACCATCCGGGGTGTTGACCAGGCGCCTGGTCTTGACCGGCATGACAGAGTAAACTTCAACCTCGTCTGAATTTTGAATCGGATGAACGCCGAAACTGATCATCAGGTCTTCGCCTTCCTTAAACGTTGAAAAGTCGAAAACGTTGAGGATTGATTGACGAGCTTCGTTGACTATCTCGGCCTCAATTGCCGGGATTTTCAGCGCGGGAAAAGAAACCCATTCGCACCATCCGATGTCTATCAGCAGAGAGTTCTTATTCTTCTTCATAGGCAGCCATCTCCAAAATGATGTGAGATATTTAATGTTGTAAATTCTATCGGTTGCCTTAGTTAAAGTAAATTATTCTAATATTAGAATCGCTCTCCACTTTCTTCCCTGTATTATCAAGCAGTTTTTCATTTTAATATATTTCATGAGTGAGTAAGCGTATGAATATATGGCACATTTTAAACTTGAGGTTTTAATCGTTCAGTCTTCAGGCAGGCACGCTGCCTGTGCATCAGGCTCAGGAAAATCCTGAACTCGGCATGCAGCCACCAGCTGAAGCAGAATCGGTTTGTCCGGAAAAAATGGAAACAGTTTTTTTCGCAGGGGAGTGACACTCAGGGCATTCAATCTCGGTGACAGTTGAACTGCAAATTTTCTCGGTGATCTTTTCACATTTTGTACAACGATATTCAAAGATTGGCATGGTTTTCTCCTTTTGCGATTCAATATATGCAAAAATATCTATTTAATCAATATTGAATTATGTGGACAAGAATGGTTTTATTTATTCTAACTAGCGGAATTTCTATATAATGTTAAAATTTGCAAAGCTAATTTAAATCTCTCGGTGGAGGAGTGATGTCCAAGTCTGGCAAAATTTGGATAGCGTTGGGCGTGAGCCTGGTTTTTATCCTGGTTTCTTTCTCTCTATTGGTCAAAGTTGTAATCACGCCTGAAAAGGTGCGGGAAACTTTATTGCCATTAGCGAAAGATGCGCTACAGCGTGAAGTTGAGATTGGTGCCATCGATATCGGCATTTTTTCGGGGGTCACGATTTCCGACCTGCGGGTACAGAAAAAGCTGACACCGGACGATTTTATCAGTGTCAAACTGGTTGCGTTGCACTATAAGCTTCTCGCTTTGCTGACCGGGGATGTGGTTATCGACCAGGTTTTGTTGGAAAATCCTCGTATCGAAGTTGTGCGCAACCAGGATGGCAGTTTTAATTTTACTGATCTGATACCGGACAAAAGCGGCGAAAAGCAGCAGCCAAGCAAATCAGTAGTTGCAGATAAGGCTGGTTCTGCGGCTTCAGCAGTCTTTGATCTGTTGATCAGAAAAGTAACCGTTAAAGATGGAGATCTGCTTTTTGTCGATCGTATGCAGAGTCCGCAAACGCCTTATCGTTACAATCTGCAGAGACTGAACTTTAATGCAGAAAATATCCAGCTAAACAAAGCTTTCCCGATCAACCTTTCCGTCGAACTCAATGGCAGTAAAATCGATCTTTCTGGTCGTTACGATGTTTCGACTCAAAAGGGCGATCTCGATCTGCAACTCGACAAAGTCGATCTGCTGCAGTTTGCTCCCTATTATCGTGGCGCGTTGCCAGGGAAGCTTGGCTCCGGAGAGCTGACTCTCAACCTGGAGGTTCAACTGCAGCCTGAGCAAATTACCTCTAAAGGTAAGCTGTTACTCGATAAATTCGATATGCGCCTGAATGATCTGCCGCAAGCTGTTTTGAATCAAGCGAAGATAGCGCTTGATTACTCGCTGAACTTCAATCTGCAGAAACAGAAGCTGGCACTGTCTACTCTGCTTGTCGATTTCAATGGCGCAAAGCTCGGTTTGGAAGGCGATTTCGACCTGGAGAACAAAGACCCTGAACTGAAGATGGCTTTGCTGCTTGATCATCTTGACCTGCGTTCTCTGATGGACAGCCTGCCGAAAGGGGTCGGCAGTGATCTGCAAAGCTACAGTCTGGCCGGTCAGTTGAACGGGCGGATCGACCTTGCGGGAAAAGCGAGTGACGGCGCAAAGTTGCTGCAATCGGCAGAACTGCAATTGCTCGATGTGCAGGCAACGGTTGCCGGTAAGCGGGCCGGTCTGGACGGAACCATCAATTACCGCGACGATAACGCTTCGACCAGGCAGATGGTTCTGAAAATGGCCGATCAGCGGCTGCTCCTTGATTTTAACGCCAATAATGTGATGAGTGACCTGATACGCGGTGATTTTCAGTTGACCGCCGAGCGTCTCGACGTGAATGCCATTATTCCGGAGGCACCACTCCCCCCGGCGGTTAGCAATGGGGGCACAAAGGTTGAACACCAGCCGACGGTTGCCGAGGAGATCGGCCCCTTCGACCTGCCTCTCGACATGACCGGCCAGATGTTGATCGGCAAGATGATTTACAAGCAGTTGGAAATGGATCGGGTGCAAGCAGTGATGAGCCTGCGCAACAACCGGCTGCGCATCGAGCCACTGCGTGCTGATGTTGCCGGGGGTGACATCCAGATCAACGCTGATGTCAACCTTGCTGTGCGTGGGTTGCAGTACCAGGGGAATGCCAAGCTTGATCAATCGAACCTGATGACATTGGCCGGCGGACTGCTGCCACAAGCTCAACAGACCGTTAGCGGGTTGCTGCAGGTTGAGAATAATTTTTCCGGCCGTGGCACCATCCCTGATACTCTTTTGCGTTCACTGCAGCTAAACGGTAGGGTGCAGTTGCAGCGCGGCCAGATTGCGGGTTCGCCCGTGCTTAATTCTATTTCCCAGTTTCTCGGTCTAGCAGATTTGAAAGTGCTCAGCTTCAATTCGCTGGAAAGCCATTATGATATGCGCAACGGTTTGGCAAGCCTGACCGGTAATCTGGACAGTTCAAAAACCCGGATTACGCAGAAAGGAACTGTCAGCGTTGACGGAGCCGTCAATATGACACTGGACACCCGCCTTGCTCCAGAGTTGATGAGCAAGCTGGGGGTGAAAAGCGGCTTGCAACAGGTTGTCACCGACCAATACGGCTGGGGAGTTTTGCCGTTAGCCATTCAGGGAACCCTGAGCCGGCCAAGGGTTGGTTTCGATAGCGAGGCATTGCAGAAGCAAGCAGCGGAGAAACTGAAGCAGGAAGCCAGTCAAAGACTGCTGGATAAACTTGGCGGTGACAGCGAACAGCAGAAGCCGGTGAAACAGTTGCTGGAAGGGACCTTGAACAAGTTGTTCGGTAACTGATGAGCAATGAAGGGATTGACGAGGAAAAGGCAGAGCCGTTAGCGGTTCCGCCTTTTCTTGTTTATTCTGCCAAGTCTTTCAATATCCGATTTTCATTCGGGAAATGGCCGGTTTCTTTTTTCGAATAGATCAGTTCTCCATCGACGGTGATCTCATATGCGCCGCCGTGGGATTCAATAACTTCAACCTCGGCGTTCAGTTCTTTTTTAAATCTCTCTGCCAGACTGGCAGCACGAGCGCGGTAGTTTCACTGGCCGCAGTATTCGATGCTGATTTTCATCACTCTGCTCCTATTTTGAAACGGTTCGGGTTTTCGTGCGCATGGTGACAAATTCCTCGGCACTGGTCGGGTGGATACCGATGGTTTTGTCGAAATTCGTTTTGGTTGCTCCGGCCTTCAATGCGACGGCGATTCCCTGGATGGTTTCGCCTGCCATTTCTCCCGCCATGTGGGCGCCGACCACTTTGTCGGTTGCCGGGTCGACCAGCAGTTTCATCAGTACCCGTTCGCTGCTACCAGAGAGGGCGTGTTTGAGCGAACGGAAGTTGGCGCTGTAAACATCGATTTGTGGATATTGCTCGATCGCTTCTTCTTCTGTCAGGCCGACGGTGCCGATGTTCGGTTTACTGAACACCGCGGTTGGAACCAAAGAATAATCGAGCTTTTCAGCTCCGCCTTTATAGAGATGGCGAACCAGTGTCATTCCTTCCGCCAGCGCAACAGGTGTCAGTTGCATGCGATCAATCAAGTCGCCGAGGGCGTAGATTGATGGAATATTGGTCTGGTAGAAATCGTCAACCAGAACCCGGCCATTTTCTCCCAGTTTCACGCCAACCTCGTCCAAACCGAGATTTTCCGTGTTCGGCACACGGCCGGTTGCCGCCAGGATCAGATCCGTTTGCAGATTACTACCATCCTTCAGGGTCACGTTGAGGCTGCCGTCAGCGTTTTTAACAACCTGTTTCAGGTCGCAATTGAAACGCAGGTCGATGCCACTTTCACGCATCTGCTTGGCGACGAACTCACGGATATCTGTGTCGAACCCGCGCAGGAACAGTTCACGGCGATAGATCTGGGTGACGTTAACACCGAGTCCGTGAAAGATGCCGGTGAACTCGGTGGCGATGTAGCCACCGCCGACAATCAGCATTCTTTTCGGCAACTCGGGTAGGTCGAAAATCTGATCGGAGGAAAGGAGATACTCGCTGCCCGGAATCTCCGGTAGGGATGGACGTCCGCCGGTCGCGAGCAGAATTCGTTCGGCACTGTATCTCTTGCCGGCAACGTCAACCTCGTTCGGTCCGGTAACGCGGGCATGACCGTCGATCATTTCTACACCAGCCTTACCAAGGATTTCAGTGTACATGCCGTTGAGCCTGGTAATTGTTTCCGATTTGTTGTCGCGCAGGGTTGGCCAGTCGAACAGTGGCGCCTGGCTCTGCCAACCGAAACCGGGGGATTGCAAAAAACCGGCACCATATTCAGCGGCGTGAACGTAGAGCTTTTTCGGCACGCAGCCGAGGTTGACGCAGGTACCGCCCGGTTTGCTTTTCTCGGCCACCGCAACCTTGATGCCTTCTGCGGCTGCCATCCGCGCAGTGCGAACACCGCCGGAGCCTGCACCGATAACAAACAGATCGTAGTCGTAACTGGACATCTGTTCCTCCCTGTTTTTATTAAGTAATCAGCCGACTTCCTGGTATTCGCGAACGCGGAACTGCACGCCCAGCTCTTTCGCTACCTGCTCGCAGGCCGCAATATCGACGCCGGGAACGGTGACGGCTGTTGCCGTAACATCCGGGATGAATTCAGGAGCCTGGCGGATAAAATCTTTTACTGCCTGATAACCGTCGCTACCGAAACCCGATTGGCAAAGGCGCTGGTATTCATCAGCGTTCGGCGCGTTAAGAGAAACCGAGATCGCATCGACCAGTCCAGCCAGCTCCGGCAGGATGTTGCGCTTGTGAACCAGATTGGCTTGACCGTCACTGTTGATACGGACCTTAACGCCCTGTTGCTTGAGCCAGCCGGCGATCTCTTTGATCAGATCGAGGCGCAGCAGCGGTTCACCGTAGCCGCAGAAAACCACTTCATCGTAGCTGCTCGGGTCACCGATTGCCTGTTTGACTTCTCCGACCGTCGGTTCCCGCTCGAGGAAGAGTTCGTGCCCTTTGACCACGTAGTCACTGAACTTTGCACAGAAGATACAGTGGTTGGTGCAGCGGTTGGTGATGTTCAGGTAAAGCGAATTGCGGATCTGGTAGGCGATCTTGGTGCTCTGGTCGACCTCTCCGAAACCAAACAGGTCAAAACAGTTGCGGCTGGTGACGCGGGCGACATCTTCTATTGTCAGCCCCTTGATTTCGGCAACCTTCTCCGCTGTGTAACGCACATAAGCCGGTTCATTTCGTTTACCGCGAAACTTTTGCGGAGACAGGTAAGGGCAGTCAGTCTCGACCAGAATCTTGTCGATCGGGACCGCGCGGACAACATCGCGAGCCGCTTCATTCTTCGGATAGGTGATAGTTCCGGGAAAAGAGAGGTAAAAGCCCATCTCCAGGCATTTTTTCGCCATTGCCACATCGCCGCTGAAGCAGTGCAGCACGCCGCCGACTTCAGCCGCGTTCTCTTCTTCGAGGATCTGCAGGACCTCGTCGTGGGCATCGCGGTCATGCACGATAATCGGTTTGCCGACTTTACGTGCAAGGCGGATCTGCTTACGGAAAGCTTCCCGTTGAACGTCACGCGGCGAGCGATCACGGAAGAAGTCGAGGCCTATTTCACCGAGGGCGACAACCTTGGGACGGCCAAGCAGCTCTTCAAGCTGTTTCAGGGTGTCATCGTTGATTTCCGTAGCGTCGTGGGGATGAACCCCGACAGCAGCGTAGATATACTCGTGCTTGGTGGCCAGGGCCAGGCTGGCTGCCGAGCTCTCCATATCGCAGCCGATGGTCAGGATGTGGCTGATGCCGTTGTCGTGAGCACGTGCAATGGTTTCATCACGGTCGTTGTTGAACTGGCCGCCATCGAGATGCGCGTGGCTGTCGACCAGCAGTGGAAGCTGTGCAGACATTTTAAAATGCTCCAAAAAAGCGGGGCGCCGTAAAAGCGCCCCGACAGGGTTGTATCTGTATTCTTGAATATATTACTCGATTTCGATCCGTGGGAAAAGGGGCTTGGCCTTTTCGATCTGAATACCGGGTTGCAGCCCGCCCCACTGATCCTGTCCTTCAAGGTTGAGGTTGTTGCTGTCGCCTCCGAGAATCTCGATGATTTTTGCTGCGGTATCCGGCATGAAAGGCGCCACCAGCAGGGCAACGATACGGATCGATTCGAGCAGGTTATACATGACGGTAGCGAGACGTTCCTGTTGTTCCGGGTCTTTGGCCAGCGCCCAGGGGGCCGTGTCGTCAATGTATTTGTTGCCGGCCGAAATCATTTCCCAGATCGCCATCAGCGCTTTGTTGAAAGCCATCTCTTCGAGCAGATTATCAACCTTCTGCAGAGTCGCCGGAGCCAAGTCAATCAACGCCTGATCGAGATCGGTCGCTGCGCCCGGTTTCGGTAGCTTGCCACCAAAGTACTTGCCAAGCATCGCAGTTGAGCGGCTGACCAGGTTGCCGATGTCATTGGCCAGGTCGGAGTTGACCCGGTTGATCAGCGCGCTGTGGGAGAAGTCGCCATCAAGACCGAAGGGAACTTCGCGCAGCAGAAAGTAGCGAATTGCGTCTACGCCATATTTGTCAATCAGCATGTTCGGCTCGACCACGTTGCGCAGGCTCTTGCTCATCTTCTGCCCTTCAACGGTCCACCAGCCGTGGGCGAAAACCTTCTTCGGCAGGGGAACCCCCGCGGCCATCAGGAACGTTGGCCAGTAGACGGTGTGAAAGCGCAGGATGTCCTTACCGATAACGTGAATTGCCGGCCAGAATTTCTCGAACTTACCTTCTTTGTCTTCTGGGTAGCCGAGAGCGGAGATGTAGTTGGTCAGAGCGTCGAACCAGACGTAAAGGACGTGTTTGTCATTCCCGGGGACCGGGATGCCCCAGGAAAAAGATGTGCGCGAGATCGACAGATCACGCAAGCCCTCTTTGACGAAACTGAGAATCTCGTTACGGCGCGTTTTGGGCTGGATGAAATCCGGGTTCTCCTCGATGTGCTTGAGAAGTTGATCCTGGTACTTGCTCATCTTGAAGAAGTAGGACTCTTCTTTCAGCTTGGTGGTCTCGCGACCACAATCGGGGCAGGTACCGTCGATCAGCTGGGTCTCTGTCCAGAACGTCTCGCAGGGGGTGCAGTACCAGTCTTCGTAGTAGCCGAGGTAAATGTCGCCTTTTTCGATGATGGTCTTGAACTGCTCCGAGACGGTGTGCTTGTGCCGCTCCTGGGTGGTGCGGATGAAGTCGGTGTGTGAGCAGTTGAGCTTCTCCCACAAGGCCTGAAAGCGTTTGACTACGCGGTCGGCCAATTCCAGCGGAGTTTCGCCGTTGGCCTTGGCTGCCGTTTCAACTTTCTGACCATGCTCGTCCGTGCCGGTCAAAAAGGCAACTTCGAAGCCGCGTGAACGCTTGTAGCGCGCCATGACATCGCAGGCCAGGGTAGTGTAAGCATGGCCGATATGCGGGACGTCGTTGACGTAGTAGATCGGTGTGGTGATGTAAAATGTTTTACTCATGTTCATGGCTCTCCTTGAAAACAGGGATTGCATCTATCATTCGATCAATTAACTTTGTGGGCTGTTGTTTTCTGGCTGCTTCGGCTTGTTAGTACGCCGCCGTGGCCGCCGCCTGCGTTTGCGCTGCTGGTTTTTATCCTGCTCGCTTTTATCCTGCGATGGCTTTTGGGTCTGCTGGGTTTGAGCCGTCGGCTTTTCAGTTTTAGGCGGGCGTTCCTGTTTCTGCTGCTCACCCGACTGCTGTTGCGGATTTTTCGGTTTGCGGTTGCGGTTGCGATTGCGCGGTCGCCGGCTACGGCGCTCTTCCTGCTTGTTGTCGTCCCCGGTATCCTGCTTTTCTTGTCGCTCCTGAGAGTCCTGGCGACGTGGTTTCTGCTGTTCTTTGCTGGATCTACTATCGTCCTTTTCACCAGACTTTGCTTTGTCAGCAGCAGCTTTGTCAAAGCCTTTTTTCAGTTCGTCGACATGCACTTGACAGCGATCGCCGTTGGCACAGCAAACGGTCATTTTCTGCGCTAGCACATCGAGTGCAATCACTTCTGCGGTACCAGATTCAAGTTGTATCTTCTTGCCACACTTCGGCAGGTTTTTACGCAGATCGTTGTAGGTTTCGTATTCGTAGGCCAGGCAGCACAGCAGGCGACCACATTGTCCGGAAATTTTCGACGGGTTCAGTGCAAGACCTTGTGCTTTTGCCATTTTCACCGAGACGGGAGCAAAGCTGCGCAGGTGGCTGGCACAGCAGAGCTCTCGACCACAGACGCCGAGCCCGCCGACCAGCTTGGCTTCGTCACGGACCCCGATCTGACGCATTTCAATGCGGGTGCGGAAGTGCTGGGCCAGATCACGGACAAGTTCACGGAAATCGACGCGACCATCGGCGGTAAAATAGAAGATGATTTTGGAGCCATCGAACAGATATTCGGCACGAACCAGCTTCATCTCCATTTTGCGATCGAGCACCCGCTGTTGACAGAACTTCAAGGCTTCCGCTTCTTTGTCCGCGTTAGCGTCCGCCATTGCCAGATCATTTTCTTCCGCCTGCCGCAACACTGCTTTGAGCTTCGGTGGTGCATCTTCCGGGTCGATTTCACGTATTTCACGCACCACTTTGCCAAGAGCGCGGCCACGTTCGGTTTCCACCACGACTGTGTCGCCCGGTTCTAGCGTGAAGTTCTTCGCATCAAAATCGAATACTTTTCCAGCGGTGTGAAAAGAAATACTGACTAAACGTAATTTATCCATAAGAGAAAATCTGTATCCTTATCTGTCAAGCAGCGTTCATTCGCATCAGCATGATCTCCATCGCCAGCTGACGGTTGACGTTGCGTTGTAAATAATAGCGTCCGGCATCGAGCGCGTCGAGCTTTTGCAGCAGACTTTGCGTGCTTTCCTGCGGCAACTGCCGGAAAAGGGTTTCTTTCATGTCCAGGTTGACCAGCTCGGTTTCTGGTCGGCCATTTTTCAACAGTAGTAAATCACGAAAAAAAGCCTGAAAGATATCGAGGATTTCCGTTAAGTGTTCTTTTTCGGCATTCAAGGTTTCTGCCAGCTTGAACAGGGGCACAGTGCTGCCGGGAGAAAGTGCCAGCAGCGACCGCAGCAGTTCACGCCGTTGTTGCAAGTACAGCTCCCTGTTGTCGCCGAGAGCTTTTTTGAAACTGCCGTCTGAAAGCGCAGCCAGAACAGCAGCCTCGGTTTCCGGCAAATCGAGCCGATCAGCCAGAATCTCGGTCAGTCGCTGTTTCGGCAGGCGCTGGAAGGGAAGTCGCTGGCAGCGCGAGCGAATAGTCACCAGTAGCGCTTCCGGTCGACTGCTGAGTAGCACAATGACCGTATTGGGTTGCGGCTCTTCCAGCGTTTTCAGTAAAGCGTTGGCTGCTGCCGGGTTCATATGCTCGGCACCGTCGATCAGGCAGATGCGGTATTCGCCCTCCAGTGGTTTGAGGGATAGCTGTTGTTGGAGCGCGCGAATCTGATCGATTTTGATGGTGGTTCCTTCTGCGTCGAGAAGATGAACATCCGGGTGATTGTTATGGTCGACTTTGCGGCAGGCGGCGCAAGTGCCGCAGCCCTTTCCGGTTGCACAAAGCAGGGCACGAGCCAAAGCCAGGGCCATCAGCCGTTTGCCGATGCCGTCAGGACCTTCAAACAAATAGGCGTGGGCAACCCGTTGGTTCTGCAGAGCGCGGCGCAGGATATTTTTCTGCCGTTCATGGCTGATGATGGAATCGAAGGTCATCTATTTTTCGTCTTCTGCCTGCAGAAAAGAATCAACAAATCCACGCACCTGTTCAAAAACCTGCTCAGGTGATCGATCTGCTTGGATAATTTTGACCCGTTGCGGTTCGCTTTTGGCCAGCTGTAAATAACCGTTACGAATGCGCTGATGGAATTCAGTTTTTTCACGTTCGAAGCGCCCTTCGGTACAATTCTGCTGTTCGCTTTCACGCTGCAGTGCACGGCTGAGTCCAGTTTCGACCGGCAGATCGAACAGCAACGTCAAACCGGGGCGACAATTTCCTGCAGCCAGATGATTAAGCTGACTGATCAGGTCGCGGTCGAGCCCACGACCATCTCCCTGGTAGGCGATAGTGGCGTCAGTAAAACGGTCGCAAATTACGACTTTATTGTCGTTCAGGGCCGGGCGCACGATCTGTTCGATGTGCTGGGCACGTGCAGCGGCGTAGAGCAGGAGCTCGGCGCGTGAATCCATTTCTGCATTGTCCGGATGCAGCAGAATGCCACGGATCTGATCGGCGATGGAACAGCCACCCGGTTCGCGAGTCTGCAGTACACTGTGTCCTTGCTGGTGCAGGAGTTTTGTCAGTCGTTGAATCTGGGTTGTTTTGCCCGAGCCTTCGATTCCCTCGAAGGTGATAAATGGCGCCATCTATATAAATATCCGTAGAAAATTGATCATTGAGTAGATTTTCACCTGAAAAACAAAACATTATAGAAAAAGCGGAGTTGATGAATCAAGTTGAAATCATTTCTTTTTCGCCTGCTTGCCTCGGCAAATGGTTTGAACTGTCCGAGCCTTTTGGCTATACTCCGCAACAATCACCCCCCTAAGTACGGAGTTTTTCGTGTCGGATTACATCGCCGGACTTGAAGCGGCGCTCGATTACCGGTTTGGAAATGCCGATCTGCCGCTGCAGGCGTTGACCCATAAATCGTTCAGCAATGAACAGTCTGACCCGACCCTGCACAACGAGCGGCTGGAATTTCTTGGTGACGCAGTGCTGGAATTGGCGGTCAGCGAACGGATTTACCGCCGTTACCCGGACATCCCGGAGGGTGGTTTGACCCGTATCCGCGCTGAGGTTGTCTGTGAGGGCGGTCTGGCGAGAATTGCCCGCAAGCTCAACCTCGGGAACGGGTTACGGCTCGGCAAAGGGGAAGAGAAAAGCGGCGGGCGGGAAAAAGAAAGCCTGCTGTCGGATGCGCTGGAAGCTCTCCTCGGTGCGGTGTATTGCGATGGCGGTTTCGATGCTGCCTGCGCTGTGGTAGAACGGATATTTGGTAAAGCGATCGATGTAACGGCAAAATCGCGTTACGGGACTGATTACAAAACCTGTCTGCAGGAACGGTTGCAGGCCGGTTACGGGCGTTTGCCTGAGTATAAATTATGCAAGGTTTCCGGACCGGACCATGAGCGGGTGTTCTCGATGGAGGTACGGTTTGACGGTAAACTGCTTGGCAGCGGTAGCGGGCCGAGTAAAAAACGGGCCGAGCAACAGGCCGCTGCAGCGGCACTCGACCATGCTCTGGTCAGGAAGTGTGAGATGTTTTGATGACGGAAGATTTTAAATCGGGGTTCGTTGCCATTGTCGGTCGACCGAACGTGGGAAAGTCGACGCTGCTGAACAAGATTCTGGGGCAGAAGATTGCGATTACCTCGAACAAGCCGCAAACGACACGCAACCGGATTCTCGGTATTCACAACTTTGAAGGTGGACAGGCGCTGTTTGTCGATACTCCCGGTATCCACAAGCCGAAAGGTAAGTTGAACCGCTACATGGTCGATCAGGCGGTCGGCGCCTGCAATGATGTCGACTTGGTCCTGTTCCTGGTCGAGGCGAACGACAAGCCGGGTGGCGGAGACGAGTTTATCCTCAAGCTGCTGGAGAAAACAGCTACGCCGGTTTGTTTGGTGATCAATAAGATCGACATGGTTGAACCGACCAGTCTGCTGGCATTGATTGACGAGTATTCTCAGCGTTTCGATTTCAAGGAAGTGGTGCCGATTTGTGCTGAAAACGGTGACGGTGTGCCGCAATTGTTGGATGCGCTGGAACCCTATCTTCCGGTGGGCCCGCAGTACTACCCGGAAGATCAGCTGACCGACCAGCCGGAACGTTTTATTGTTGCCGAGATGGTGCGTGAGAAGGTGATGCGCCGCATGAGCGAGGAGATTCCTTACGGTGTTGCTGTGCGGGTGGAAACTTTCGAGGAGAAACCGGAAAAGAATCTGGTGGTGATTCAGGCGACCATCCATGTTGAGCGGGACAGTCACAAAAAGATCATCGTTGGTAAAGCTGGAAGGATGATCAAGACTTTGGGCAAGGAAGCGCGCATGGAGATCGAGCGGTTCCTCGGCACCAAAGTGTTTTTGGAGCTGTTTGTCCGGGTTGATAAGGATTGGAGCCAGAGCGAACGGATGCTCAGGGAATTGGGGTACGAGTAGCCTTTTTGGTGGAGGGGTTCTCCCGGCCGACCCACAAAGGCCGCCTGAACCCATCCTTGGGGCTTAGCTGACGCCGTCCGGGCGTCAGATATCCTTTGCGTGTCGACCGGGAGAACCCACCGTCGACGGTTGTGTTATACGAATAAAAGAATAGAAGTAGAAATTATGTTACCAGTTGTTGCATTAGTCGGTCGTCCGAACGTTGGTAAGTCGACCCTGTTTAACCGCCTGCTCGGTCAGCGCAAGGCGATCGTTGAGGATTTTCCCGGGGTCACCCGCGACCGGCACTACGCTGAAGTGACCCGGTACGGCAGTCCGTTTCTGCTCATCGATACCGGTGGTTTCGAGCCGGCCAGCGAAGATAGGCTGCTGACCCAGATGCGTGAACAGTCGCAGTTGGCGTTGGAAGAGGCGGATATCATTTTCTTTTTGATGGATGTGCGCGATGGTTTGACCGCTTCCGACGAAGAAGTCGCGAAGATGCTGCGCAAGATCGACAAGCCGGTTTTCTTCATCGTCAACAAGGTGGATGGCGATAAGCAGGAAATGGGGGCCAGCGAATTTTACGCCCTCGGCATCGAGAAAATTTATTCGGTTTCCGCTGAGCATGGTCGTGGTGTCAGTGAACTGATCGAGGACCTCTCCGAGTTACTACCGCCTGCACCGGAAAAGGCTGAACAGGAAGACGAGGTTCGGATGGCGGTGATCGGCCGACCGAATGTTGGTAAGTCGTCGCTGGTTAATAAGTTGCTCGGTTTTGAGCGTGTGGTTGCCAACCCGACCTCGGGAACCACGCGTGACAGTATTGATACGCCTTTCGAGCATGATGGCAAGCGTTATGTGTTAATCGATACCGCCGGGATTCGGCGTAAAGGCAAGGTCAGCCAGACGCTGGAGAAATACAGTGCAGTCAATGCACTCAAAGCGATGGACCGGGCACACGTGGTGCTGATGGTGATTGATGCCGAAGAAGGAGTGACCGATCAGGATCTGGCGGTGGCTGGTTACGCTTACGAAAAGGGGCGGGCACTGATCCTGGTGGTGAACAAGTGGGATCTGCCGGAAAAAGATGAAAAGACCATGGGCAAGTACGTGGAAGAGGTGCGTCGCCGCTTCAAGTACCTGCCGTTTGCACCACTGATTTTCGTTTCGGCGCTGACTGGGCAGCGGGTCAATAAAATTCTGCCGATCGTTGCTGAAGTGTTCGAAGAATTCAACCGCCGCATTCCGACCGCTCAGCTGAATAAAGGGCTGGAAGAGTTTCTACAGAAGAATCCGCCGTCGATGGTGCGTGGCCAGCGGATCAAGTTCTACTACGCTGCTCAGGGGGCGGTGAGGCCGCCGACATTCGTGCTATTCACCAGTCGGCCGAAGGATGTGCATTTCTCTTATCAGCGTTACCTGACGAACTGTTTTCGGGAGAAATTCGGTTTCGATCGAGTGCCGGTGCGAATTCAGTTCAAAGGACGCGGCAAGCAGGCTGATAAGTAACAAAATCTTTACTCGTGAAGATTTCTTCGTTATCTTAAGCTATCTTTATAAAAAGAAATTGTTGAAGAGTATTCAGAACCTTAGCTGTTGACCAGCATTTTTTCGTCCGGATCTCAATATTATGGGCCTGGAAGGCTATCTCGAAGATTTGGGGATTGGCGACATCCTGCAGATTGTCAGCCTGAGTAAAAAATCGGGAACTCTTTTTTTAAAAAACGGAAAAAAGGGGTCCATCACTTTTTTACAGGGGCAGGTGGTGCGGGCGACGTCTTCCGAGTATCCACAGACTCTTGGGCAACTGCTCAAAGCAAACGGTTTGGTTGCAGAAGAACAGATTGATGCCGCGCTCGCCCGACAAAAATCGCTGGATGAGCATAAACCTGTTGGCGCCTTGCTGGTTGAAAGTTGCCAACTCGATCCGCAGCAGGTTGAAGAGGTCGTCGGCCGTCAGATAGAGGCCATTGTCTCCAGCTTTTTTACTTGGTCGAAAGGTTTTTTTTCGTTCGAACTGGGTGAGCCACAGGCTTTTGGCAGTGCGGCCCTGAACCCTTTTGATTTTATGCTGGAAAAAGGGATTTCATCTCAGCGGTTGGTGGTCAAGGGGGAGCGGTTAGCAAGCAGCGGCGAAGTCGTTGCTGATGACGGTGAACTTGAGAAGGAGGTTGCCCAGCTTGAAAGCCGCCTAGATGACCAGAGCTTGTTTCTGCTCAAGGGGATGCTGGCCGAGTTGGATAACCCTTATATCGGTGGCGGTATCATCATGCTGATTTTGCGCTACGCCAGCGAGATCATGAATCGGGCGATTATCTTCGACGTGCGAGATCGCCAATTGGTTGGGCTTGGTCAATTTGGTTTGGACAGCCTGTCGTCAGCTGCGGATGAGATTGTTCGCAAAATGCGGTTGACGGCGGAAAACGGTTCAGTGTTTGGCCGGGTGCTGAGTGAGAAAGAATCGCTGATGGCCCCACTTGGTGGGGCACGCTCGGAGCGAACCCTGATCGAAATTCTCGGTGGCGCACCGGATAGCGTTTTTCTGGCCCCGCTGGTGAGCGACGGCAAAGTTGTTGCGATGCTTTATGGCGACAACTTTCCGGACAGTGGGCCGATTCGTTCTGCGCAGGCTTTTGAGCTGTTTTTGTCCAAAGCTGGGATTGCTATGGAGCAAGCTCTGCAGGATGTGTAATATGGTCTTGGCAGGACGCCTGGGAGGGGAGTTGTTATTTTTTGAGGAGTGGTTTTGAAAAAGATACTGATAGCCGATGACTCACCGACCATGCGTTCACTCATCGTGTCGACTCTGGACGCGATGGATGACTTTGAGGTGTTCGAAGCGGCTAATGGATTCGAAGCATTGCGAATTTTGCCCCGGGAAAAGGTCGATCTGGTTTTGACCGATATCAATATGCCAGACATCAACGGTCTGGAGTTGGTCAGTTTTGTGCGTAATAACCCTTTGTATAAAGAGACCCCGTTGGTGATTATCAGCACCGAGGGTAGCCAGCGGGATCGCGAGAAAGGGCTCGCTCTTGGTGCGGATGCTTACCTGGTGAAACCTTTCAGTCCGGAAGAACTCCAACAATTGGTTGCTGAGCTGCTCAAATAAAGGACCGACTTTAGATGGCCGATCAGGCAATTGACGATTTTCTCGCTGAATCAGAAGAACTACTCGATAAACTGAACCAGGATCTGGCGAAGCTCGGTGATGGTATTGCCGATGGCGGAAGTAGTCCGGATCTGCTCAACGGTATTTTCCGTGATGCCCATTCCATAAAGGGCCTGGCCGGGATGTTCGGATTCAACGACGTCTCTGAGTTGGCCCACCATCTTGAAAATCTGCTTGATCATCTGCGCATGGGTAAAGTCGCTCTCTCCGAAGCTTTGCTCGATTGTCTTTTCGATACCCTAGAAGGTGTGTCCGGACTCATTCGTGGTAAAGCCGACAGCCCCGATTACACCCAGGACCTCACTCCTTATCTCGACCGTATCGAGCACTTGCTGACAGGACCTGTCACAGCAGATGAAGGTTCGCTCAATATCGACCAGTCGCTTCTCGATGTGTTGACCGAATATGAAGAACATCGACTGCAAGAGAATATTTCCCAGGGCAAAACCATATATCTGGTCAAGGTCGCTTTTTCGCTGATGACTTTCGATACAGAGCTGACTGATGTGACCGAAAAGATCAAAAGTCTCGGTGAAGTGATCAGCACTCTACCTGGAACCGAAAACGACGATCCGGAGATGCTTGCTTTCCGTATTCTTTGCGGAGTCAGCGTTGATCAGCAGGACCTTACCGGCAAGCTTGGTCGCGACGATGTTGCAATTGAGGTCTTGCTTGGAGAGGCTGGAGGCGCCGCTGCTTCTCAACCTGTTGCGGAGCCTGAACCGGTCGCTCCGCCGCCGAAAATTGAGCCGCAGCCAAAGGTTTCCGAACCTCCCTCGTTTATCGAAGACCCGATGGCTGAACCTGCTATTGACGCGCAGCCACAGGAAGAGCCGGAAACGGTTCCGCAACAGAACGGTGAAAGCAGTTCGGCGAAATCCTTTACCAGCACAGTGCGGGTTGATATCGGCAAGCTCGACTATCTGATGACTATCGTCGGTGAATTGGCTTTGGCAAAAGGCTCGATCGCCCAGCTCTGCAGCGAGGTGCATTCGGCGGGGCTGCCGATCGCTCGCGAGCTGGATAAAGCTGTGCATGCGCTGGAACGTCGGCTGAACGAACTGCAGCTTGGGGTTATGGATGTGCGCATGGTGCCGGTTCGTCAGCTGTTCGACAAGATGAACCGAATTATCCGCCGCATGGCTCAGGACTTGGGTAAGAAGGTCCGCTTGGAGGTACGGGGTGGCGATACTGAGCTGGACAAGTTGATTGTTGAGGAACTGGCTGATCCGCTGATGCACATTATCCGGAACGCGCTCGACCATGGTATCGAAGCTGCGGACGAGCGCTTGATCGCTGGAAAAGCGGAGACTGGGACAGTATCACTGATTGCCTCGCAACGTGGCAATCATGTTGTTATCGAAGTGCATGATGATGGTCGCGGAATCGATCCGGATGTGTTGCGTAAAAAAGGAATTGAAAAAGGACTGATTTCGGCCGATGCCAACCTTACCCGTCAGGACCTGTTCGGTTTGCTGTTCCATCCCGGTTTCTCGACTAAAGAGCAGGTGAGCGAATTTTCCGGTCGCGGCGTTGGCATGGATGTGGTCAAAAGTAATATTTCAGCTCTCTCCGGCATGATCGATATGTCCAGTGAGGTTGGCAAGGGGACGGTGATGTCGCTGACCCTGCCGATCACCCTGGCCATCATCAAGGCGCTTGTGGTGCGAGTGAAGGAGAAGGACTACGCTATTCCGCTCAATTCGGTGCTGGAAACGCTGATGCTGGAACCGGGTATGCTGCAGACGATCGAAGGGCGGGAGGTGATGGAGCTGCGACAGCAGACCCTGTCGTTGTTGCGCATCGATGAGCTGTTTAAGCTGGATGGACAAGAGAAGGAAGGCAACAGGTTTGTTGTTGTCGTCGGTTTTGCCGACAAGCGCCTCGGTATTGTTGTCGATGAGTTGCGCGGACAACAAGATGTGGTCATCAAGTCGCTCGGTAAAGCGCTCGATTTTGTTAAGGGGATTGCCGGCGCGGCCGACCTCGGCAATCAGAAAACAATACTGGTGCTAGATGTCAGCGGCTTGATCGGCGAGGCCCTGCAGCGGGAGGGCGGCGTCGGTGTATAAAAGTTTTTACGGTCTGCGCACTCGGCCGTTTGCCAAAACCCCCGATCCGCAGTTTCTTTTCCTGTCGCGAAGTCACCGCGAGGCCCTTGCCCGGATGTTGCATGCCGTTGAAGAGCGGGACATGGTGTTGCTGACCGGTGGTATCGGTTGTGGCAAAACGACCCTCTCCCGGGCATTGATGGATGAACTTGGCGAGAACTACCGGATAGTCCTGCTGACCAATCCGCGTATGTCTCCCCTGGAATTTCTTCAAGCGTTGGCCCTGCGGTTGGGCATTGAACCTCCTGCTGACAATAAATCGGAACTCCTGGAACAACTCGGAACTCAGCTCTATCAGCTTTATCAGCAGCAGGTTCATCCTGTATTGATTGTCGATGAGGCGCAGTTGATCCCGCACAAGGATGTGTTCGATGAAATCCGCCTGCTGACCAATTATCAATTGGATGATGTCAACCTGATCAGCGTAATCCTGCTTGGCCAACCGGAGTTGGTCAAGCGTTTGGGGCATCAGGTTTATGAACCTCTGCGACAACGGATCGGTATCCAGTTCAATTTGAAACCACTGGCAAGCGCTGAAGTCGCTGACTATTTAAAGCATCGGCTGGTATGCTCGGGAGGGGATGAAAATCTCTTCAGTGCAGATGCCGCCGAAAAAATCGCCCAGATCTCAGCTGGAATTCCAAGGCGGATCAATCAGTTGGCGTCCCTTGCCTTGCTGGAAGGTTTCGGTCGCGGTGTGCGCCAGATCGACGCGGCTGTGATTGCTGCTGTTGAAGATGAACTTGAAGGCTTGTGAATCGGGCTTTTTGAACTATTTATAACCAGTTAGAACTGTTTTTTGCTATAGTTTGATCCGATGGAAACGGACGCCTTATGGATTTAGCCGAAATCAGAAAAAAAGCGCAGAAAAAAGATGTGGCCGTTGAAGAGCAGGCATTGCTCGAGCCTACTCTGGCTGCGGAACTTTTTGCCGCAGAAGAGTCGGAGCTCGAACCCGTAGCACCACCAAAGAGTTCTGCTGCTCCCGGCTTGCAACAGTTTTTTCCCGATCTGAATTTTGCGTCTGAAGAAGACTACATTCAGGGCATATCTGGTGGTGACAAAGGGCAAGAGGTTGAAACCGTCCAGTGGCTGACGTTTTTACTCGGAAAGGAAGAGTATGCGCTTAACCTTGACGTTGTCATGGAGTTGATCAAGCCACGTGCCTACACTGAATTGCCAGATGTCCCCGATTATGTCAGAGGGATTTTGTCATTGCGCGGAGAAGTCGTCCCAGTGATCGATTTGTGCCGTCGATTGAAGCTGGGCTGTAGCAGCGAGGGTGGTTATCAACGGATTGTTGTTTGCGAAGGGAAAGAACAATCGATCGGTTTGCTGGTTGATCGTATCACCCAGGTTGTTCGGATTCCCAAGGAAGCCATTGAACAGGCTCCCCTGGTCGTCAACGAAGGGGATAATTATGTCTCCGGAGTCGGCCGCTACCAGGGGCGCATGCTGATATTATTGAACCCGGATGAAGTTTTGCAGGTTTGAGCCTGTAATTGTCATTCAATTGGTGGCCCGAGGGGGCTGCGGATACTGTCCGACAGGCTAAAGGTCGGGATCTCAGGAGAAGCTATCATGCAGAAGAAAATTCTCATTGTTGAGGATGAAGAAAGCTTGTTGAAACTGGAGAGCATCCTGCTGACAACCAAAGGTTACCTGGTGCAGGGAGTAACATCCGGCCTGGCGGCTTTGGAGGCGATCGATGAAGAGATGCCGGATCTTGTCTTGCTCGATGTCATGCTACCGAAGATGGACGGTTTCGAAGTCTGCTCGCGGATTAAACAGAACCCTGCAACCAAGCATATTCCGGTTGTGCTGCTGACGGCAAAAAAGACCCCGGAGGATTTCAACCGTGGGCAGGAAGTTGGGGCAGACGAGTATATCACCAAGCCATTCAAATCCGCCAAAGTCATGGAAACCATTGCCGAGTTGGTGAAGGGCTAATCGCGACTTGTCATGAACGACTTTGCTACAGATACAGCTGAACGTGCAGTCAAGCCGATCAAGGTTGCTTGCCTGCGGGTCGGGCAGCAATTTTATGCGCTCGATATCATGTGTATCAAGGAGATCATCCGCACCTTGCCGATCGTGGCTGTGCCAAAAGCACCTGCCTACGTCGATGGCGTGATCAACCTGCGCAAAGCCGTTATTCCTGTTGTCGACTTGCGGCGGCGCTTCGGGCTGCCGGCTCTCGCCGAAAAAGAAAAGAAACAACGGATTGTTATCTGCGCGATTGATGGCCGGATTGTTGGTTTACTGGCCGATGAGGTGACAGAAGTTGTTGCTTGCTCCCCGGCCGATGTGCGCCCGACCCCCTATTACCTGTCCGGGCCGGAAGCTGAGTTTTTTCCTGGTGTTTGCCGCAAAGGGGACCAGCTTATGATGCTGCTCGATCCGCGCAAATTACTGGCTTTTGAGGCGACTATCGACATGAGTCAGCTGGAATCCGGAACCCTGGTAGCGGGCGACTGACGAATCGATGCTTGTTGTTTGTCCGCAATGCAATCGCCGGTTACGGTATCGCTCAGGCAAACCGATAGACAGCCTGCTGCTCAAGTGTCCGCAATGCGGCACCAGGTTCAAGGTTCGCAGGCCGACTGAAAAGTTGACCGTTGCTATTGCTCACGAAGACGAAATCGTTTGCCACCTGCTGCAGGAGCGTTTGTCTCACCTGACGGTTGAGGTTGAAATTTGCTCTAGCCGAGAAGAGGTTTTGGCGCTAAGGAACAAAAGGCAACTGGTTCTTCTGGTCGACGTTGCTTTTGAGGGAATATTCCCTTTCCAGTTGATAGATGAGCTTACAACAAAAGGGCCGGGCGACTGCAGAATTATTCTACTGTCGTCGGTTTATAACCGCACGGCCTATAAAAAACGACCAGATTCCTTGTACGGCGCAGATGCTTACCTGGAGTTGCACCATATCGGTGATCGTTTGTTGCCACAGTTGGCGGAGTATTTCCCATCGCTGACGGAGCAGGTTGCGCGAGTCGAACAGATTCGGACTGATGCTGGTGAAAGAACTTTGGCCGATGAGGCGGTGACCGAGCGAGCATCTGCCTTGGCCAAGCTGCTGGTGGCAGATATCCTGCTTTACCACCATGATCGATTGCAAAAAAGAGCGGATGCCACGACACAGCTGCATCTGCTCAGGGAGCCGTTGGCGGAAGGGGAGAGGGTTTTGGTTTCGCGCCTGCCACAGGCAAAAGAGATGGCGGGTGAGCTTTTGCGACAGGCATTTATTTCCGCTTGCCAGGACTACCAGCGGAACTCGTAGCGTTATCGGATGGAGCAAAGAGTGGATTTGTCGGAACTGGAAAAAATGTTGCTGGATGCTCACGTCGATAGCCGTTTGCAGGCTGCGCGTAGTTTAGCGGCTTTATCAACGTTTGAAGATAGGCTTTTCCTGCAGGCGCTCGGCGACGAAGACTGGCGGGTACGTAAAGAAGCGATCGGCTATTTTATGCAACAGCCCGATGCCGTGTCGCGTGTTGAGCTGGTCATCGATCAACTCAAACATCCTGATAACGCCGGCTTGCGTAACGCGGCTATCGAAATTCTTATCGCCCTGGGAAATAAAATCAGCAGGTTCCTTGTCGAGCGGCTCTCGTCCGAAGACGCAGAAGTGCGTAAATTTATCGTCGATATCCTGGGAGAAATCTGTCACGCAGGTTGCGCTGACAAACTGCTTCCGTTCCTGCACGACGAGGATGAAAACGTTCGTTATGCTGTTGTGGAGACTCTGGGCAAGATCGGGTCGGATGTTGCTATCGATTCTCTACTGGTGTTGCTTGAGTCGTCTGATACCGGATTGCAATTTGCTATTTTTGAAGCTTTGACCTCCATCGGCAAAGGCGTTCCGGCGTCCCAGGTCCTGCCTTACAGTGAGAACGTTCTTCTGCGACGTTCAGTTTTCAAATGTCTGGGACAGCTGGCGGACGAAGCGGGAATTACCGTTTTGCTTAAAGGCCTTTCCGACCCGATCCGTAAAAATCGTGAGTCGGCATTGTTGGCGTGCGGTCAGTTGATCCAGTCATTGGTCGATGGGAAATGTCCGGACGTTAATCAGCAGCCGGACCAGGTGATTGGTCAACTGCTCGATTATCTGCAGCATGAGGATATTAACTTCCGCCGTTCTGCCTGCTATATTCTCAGTCTCTTCCCCGATGTTAATCTCGTTAATCGCATTCTACCGCTGCTAGCTGAAGAAGAGTTGCGGGCCGATGTTGTTCATGCTGCGAGGCTAATTCCCGCCGTTATCTGGCGCGCCCTGGTGGACGAAACATCGTTGGATGATGAGAACGCCCTGTTTTTGATCTTCCTGCTCGGTGAACTGATGGATGACAAGGTGTGCGAACTGGCAACAGCTGCGCTAGCCTCTAAGGATCCCCAGTTCCGCTACGCTGGTGTGACTGCTTTGGGCAAGATTGGGGCGACAGCTTCTATCGCCGCAATCGGTGATCTGCTGGAAGATGACGTCGCCGAAGTGCGCGAAGCCGCTTCAGCGGCCCTGGCATTGATCGGCAGGTTGGATGCGACTGGGATTATCAAGACGGTATCGCCGTTCCTGGAAGCAACAACCCCGAAAATGCGTTTGTTGGCAGTGAAGACCCTCGGTGGATTGCCACCGAAGTCGACCGATCAGCAGCTGTTGCTGGCGCTTAAAGATGCTGATGCGCAGGTGCGGTGCGAGGCGTTGCGTGGTTTAACCGGACAACGGTCCGCTCATCTTTTCTCAGGACTCTCCCTTGCGTTGACCGATGAAGTTGCCGATGTCAGACGACTGGCTGCTGCGGCGATCGGATTTTTCCCTGCTGAGCGCTCAATTCCTGTTCTCAAGCACGCCCTGCAAGATTCGGATCCCTGGGTGCGGATGGAAGCGCTGCGTGCTTTGCCGGCAGATGGCCAGGTTGATGTAAAGGGAATTATTGAGACTGGGTATATGGATTCGGTCGGTCTTGTCACTATCGCTGCGTTGGAGGCTGCGCAGCGATTGCTTGGTGACGAGGCTGGGCCTCTGTTGCAGCAGGCGCTTGAGCACGAAGATCAGGAAGTTTATGTAACAGCGGTTCGTCTCTTGTGTGCTCAGAAGCCTGCTGAGGAGCTGCTCACCCATGCACGTGCAGAAGTTCGACTGCAGGCGGTGCGTGAAATTGGGAAAAAAGCCGATCGGCAGACTCTTTTGCAGCTCGAAGAGTATTTGGCTGAAGAAGCCGACCCGGCGGTTTGTCAGGCAATTGAAATCGTTTTGCGTAACGGTGTGGTGGGCATTTAGACGGTTATGTTTGTTTTTAAGCCTGACATAAAAATGTCGGAAGATGAATTCCGCCAGATTCGTGATTTTATTTACGATCACTGCGGTCTGCATTTCGACATTGAATCAAAATACATGTTGGAAAAGCGCCTGAATCGTCGTCTGACTCAGCTGAACCTGGAGAGCTTCAAGGATTACTATTATCAACTACGTTACAGTCGCGACAGGGATGAAGAGCTTTCCACAGTCATCGACCTGCTGACGACCAATGAAACCTATTTCTTCCGCGAGGATTTTCAGCTGAAAACCTTCACCGATGAAATCATCCCGGAGATTATGCAGAAGAAGCGTGGCAGCGGTGATCGCAGCCTGCGTATCTGGAGTGCCGGCTGTTCGTCGGGAGAAGAACCTTACACGATTGCCATGTTACTGATGCAGAACCCGGAGATCCGGCGTTGGAATGTCGAGATCATTGGTACTGATATCAGCAAGCAGATTCTGTCTCTGGCGCGTGAAGGGATTTACGGTAAGGGGTCTTTCCGCAGCACCGATGATTTTTATATCGACAGATATTTTACCGATCAGGATGGCAAACTGCGGATATCGGATCAGGTCAAGCAACTTGTCAGCATCAGTCACCTGAATCTTCTCGATCAGCAGCGCATTTCTCTTCTCGGCAAGATGGATGCGATTTTCTGCCGAAATGTCATTATCTATTTTGACAGTGAAGCGAAAAAGAAAGTCATCTCCAGTTTGCATGATCAGTTGCACAGCGGCGGTTTTTTATTGCTCGGACATTCTGAGTCGTTGATGAATATCAGCACCGAGTTCGATCTGCGTCATTTTACCCATGATATGGTTTATCAGCGTCCCGAACGGAAGCGCGCAGGGGGTGTTCTGTGACCCGGGTGCTGGTGGTGGATGATTCTGCGTTCAGTCGCGTGTCGATTGGTAAAATGCTGGAATCCGATTCGGATACTCGTGTTGTCGGTTATGCCATTGATGGCGAAGAGGGGTTGAAAAAGATTATCGACCTGAAGCCTGACGTGGTCACCCTCGATCTCGAGATGCCACGCATGGGCGGGTTCGGACTACTGCGCCTGATCATGCAGAACTACCCTGTGCCGGTTATTGTGATCTCTTCACAGAGCGACCGGCAGGATGTTTTTAAGGCCCTTGACCTGGGTGCGATCGACTTTATTGCTAAGCCGGCGCGGGCAAAAAGCTCCGACCTTTACAATATACAGGACGATTTGATCGCAAAGGTTGCCAGCGCGGCACAGTTGAGCGGTGAAAAAATTCGCCGACGCCTGGAGCTGAAGCAGGAAGCCCCGGTTGAGCCTCGCTTTCCGCGCAGATCAACCGACTATAAATCGTCTGTGCTGTTGATCGGGTGCTCAACGGGTGGCCCACCTGCACTGCATCATTTGCTCTCCAATCTGCATGAAAAATTGCCGGTGCCGGTGGTTGTCACTCAGCATATGCCACCGGGTTTTACCCTCTCTTTTGCCCAGCGTCTGAACGAGTATTCGGTGATGGATGTTAAGGAGGCTGCTGACGGGGATCGCTTGGAGTCCGGCCGGGTTCTGATCTGTCCAGGCAACAAAAATATTGAGCTAGAGGAGACATCTGACGATGTTCGGGTTCGTATTGTCGATCCTCCGGATGATCAGATTTATACCCCCTCGACCAATGTTCTGTTTCGCAGCGGTGCGCGGATTTACGGTGCAAAGACCCTCGGGGTCGTTTTGACCGGGATGGGCAACGATGGTGCCGCAGGGGTGAAAGAAATTGCCGAGCGGGGCGGTCGCGTGCTGGCCGAGGCGGAAGAATCCTGTGTGGTTTACGGTATGCCCAAAGAGGCGATGCTGACTGGGCTGGTCGAGAAGGTGGTCCCACTGAAAAAAATGTTGCAGGAGATTGAATATCGTTGCCGGCCTTTTGCTCCGGTGGATTGAAATCGTTACATTTTGTTTGCCCGGAATGCGACGGGTGGCCACGGATATGAAGAGGGGAGATTATGCAAACTGCAAGAGTACTGGTGGTAGATGATTCGCCGACCATGCGTCAATTGATCGTTTTTGCCCTGCGCAGGATTCCCGGTTTGCAGATTGATGAAGCGGGAGATGGCATTGCCGCATTGAAGTTGATGTCGAGCGAGCGTTACGACATGCTGCTGACAGATATCAATATGCCGCTGATGGATGGCTTGAAGCTGATCAGCCTGCTACGTAACGATCAGCAGTACAGTGATCTGCCGATTGTTGTTATCACCACAGAGGGAGCGGCCCTTGACCGGGAACGGGCAACGGTTCTCGGTGCCACGGAATATCTCTGTAAGCCGATTCAGACAGCGCAGGTCGTCGATGTCACCAAACGGTTATTGCAGAAAGAAAGTTAAGGCTGGTAACTGTTGTTGTAAACTTGACAGTTGCCTGCGAACATGTAATAAGTCGCCATTCCAGATAAATTTGTAACGAAGCAAGCTCAGGAGGATCCCTTGTCCAAGGAAGAAGCAATCGAGGTAGAAGGTACCGTTGTCGAACCACTGCCGAACGCCATGTTCCGCGTTAAGCTGGATAACGATCATGTCGTTCTGGCCCATATTTCCGGTAAAATGCGTAAATACTACATCCGTATTCTGCCTGGTGACCGGGTGACGGTAGAACTTTCTCCCTACGATCTGACTCGCGGAAGAATCACCTATCGGGCCAAATAAGGTTGCGATTGTGGCTGCTGCAGAAGAGAACAAGCTGCTGCCGCCTCTACGGTGTAGACTCCGACAATAATTGTTAAAACTCGATACCGGCTTGTGCCGGTTTTCGTGTATATACTCACTGAATTCAAGATGCGAAAAGTGACGGTGAAAAGCCCCGTTACGGAGGATATATGGAAAAGCAGTACATCCCAAAAGACGTTGAACGTAAATGGCAGGAGAAGTGGCGGCAGGATCAAGCATTTCGGGTGACCGAAGATCCCTCCAAGGAAAAATATTACCTGCTGGAAATGTTCCCGTATCCTTCCGGACGAATTCACATGGGGCACGTTCGTAATTATGCCATCGGTGATGTGGTTGCCCGTTTCAAACGGATGCAGGGATTCAATGTGCTGCACCCCATGGGCTGGGATGCTTTCGGCATGCCGGCGGAAAACGCCGCGATCGAAAACAAAACCCATCCGGCCAAATGGACTTACGAAAATATCGACAGCATGCGTCAGCAGCTCGAGCGGATCGGCCTGTCCTATGATTGGCAACGCGAGTTCGCAACCTGCCATCCCGATTACTACCGCTGGGAACAGCTGGTCTTCCTGAAAATGTACGAGAAAGGACTGGCCTACAAGAAAGGCTCTTCAGTCAACTGGTGCCCGGATTGTGCGACCGTTCTCGCTAATGAGCAGGTTGAAGATGGCAGCTGCTGGCGTTGCCATAACCTGGTTGAGCAGAAAGAGCTGGAGCAGTGGTTTTTCAAGATTACTGATTATGCTGACGAGCTGCTCGACTGGACCGACAAACTGCCCGGCTGGCCGGAACGGGTGCTGGCGATGCAGCGCAACTGGATCGGCAAGAGCTACGGCTGCGAGATCGAGTTCCCGGTTGCCGACAGCGAAGAGCAGGTCAAGGTTTTCACCACCCGTCCCGACACCCTGTTTGGTGCGACCTTCATGAGTCTGGCACCGGAACACCCGATGGCCAAAACGCTGGTGACTGCTGAGCAAAAAACTGCCGTCGACGAGTTCGTCGCCAAGGTTGAACGCCAGGACAAAATCGAACGCACCAGCGGCGATCTGGAGAAACTGGGTGTCTTCACCGGTTCCTATTGTATCAACCCGCTCAACGGCAACAAGATTCCGGTCTTCCTCGCCAACTTCGTCTTGATGGATTATGGTACCGGCGCGGTCATGGCGGTTCCGGCCCATGATCAGCGTGATTTCGAGTTCGCCCGCAAGTACGAGTTGCCGATCACCGTGGTTATTCAGCCTGAAGGAGATGAGCTGATCGCTGAGCAGATGGAAGAGGCCTATGTCGGCCCGGGCTCGCTGGTCAACTCAGGCCGGTTTGACGGTGTCGATAATGAATCGGCGAAAGAGAAGATCGCCGCCTATCTCGATGAGCGTAGCGAAGGTCGCAAGACCGTTAACTTCCGTCTGCGTGACTGGGGTGTTTCCCGTCAGCGCTACTGGGGCACTCCGATTCCGGTTATCTACTGCGACAGCTGTGGTGCAGTGCCGGTTCCTGAAAAAGACCTGCCGGTTATTTTGCCGGATGATGTTGAGCTGACCGGCGAGGGTGGCTCACCGCTGGCCCGTCACGAAGAGTTCCTCAAGGTCGACTGCCCGAAGTGCGGCAAGGCCGCCCGACGTGAGAGCGACACCTTTGACACCTTCGTTGAGAGTTCCTGGTACTTCGCCCGCTATGCCTGCCCCGATTACACCGATGGTCCGCTCGACAAAGAGGCAGCCAACTACTGGATGCCGGTCGATCAATACATCGGTGGTATCGAGCACGCGGTCATGCACCTGCTCTACGCACGCTTCTTTACCAAGGTTCTGCGTGATCTTGGCATGATTGATGTCGACGAGCCCTTCACCAACCTGCTGACCCAGGGCATGGTCTGCATGGAAACCCAACGCTGTGCCGAGCATGGCTGGCTCTACCCTGAGCAGATCAAAGACGGCAAATGCACTCTCTGCGGCAAGACTGCCGAGTTGGGCCGTACCGAGAAGATGAGTAAGTCGAAGAAGAACGTCATCGACCCGAACGCTTTGATCGACCAGTATGGCGCCGATACAGCGCGCCTGTTCTCCCTGTTTGCAGCACCGCCGGAGAAAGATCTGGAGTGGAACGAGCAGGGAGTTGAAGGCTGTTCCCGTTTCCTCGGGCGCGTCTGGCGTGCCGTGCTCGACAATATGGAGCTGATCGGTTCTGCTGAGATTCCAAGTGACGCTTCCGGTAGTGCGGCCGACCTGCGGCGTAAAACCCATCAGACGATTAAAAAGGTCACCGAAGATGTCGATGGCCGCTTCCACTTCAATACGGCCATAGCGGCGGTTATGGAGCTGGTTAACGCTATCTATGCTTTCAAGGATGGAGAGCAGAACCCGGGAGTGCTGCGCGAGGCGTTGGAGGCTGTGGTCCGCTTGCTCAATCCTTTTGTTCCCCATGCCTGTGAAGAGCTGTGGGAAGTTCTCGGACACAATGAGAGCATTGAAAAGGCTGGTTGGCCGAAGTGGGATGATGCTGCGCTGGTGGCTGATGAGATCACTCTGGTGGTTCAGGTTAACGGTAAGGTGCGCGGCAAGGTTGAAATCGCTGTCGATGCAGATAAAGAAACGGCCGAAAAGGCAGCTTTGGCCGAATCGAACGTGCAGCGTTTTGTCGAGGGCAAGCAGGTGCGCAAGATTATCGTTGTGCCCGGCCGCCTGATCAATATCGTGGTGTCCTGATGCGTTGGCTGCTGCTGACATTGCTGTTGTTGGTAACCGCTTGCGGTTATCATTTCCCAGGTAAGGGAGAATCTTTGCCGGGGGGAGTAACGAGGGTTTATGCTCCCCTGTTTACCAATCGAACCTCCGAGGCTCGGCTGGAAAACCGCGTGAGCAACGATATCAGTTACGTCTTTGCCCGCAATGGCAATATTTCATTAGTTGAAGACAAACAGCAGGCAGAAGCCATTCTTGAAGGGACCGTGAGTGATTACCGTACCCGGGCGCTGTCTTACGACTCCGATGATGATATCAGCGAATATCGTGCAACCATGGTGGCACAGGTCTCTTTGCGCTCGATTGCTGACGGCCGGCTGCTGTGGCAGGGGAGTGTTTCATGGTCGGAAGATTATCTCGCGGCTGATGACAAAAACCTGCAGAATGACAATGAAAAGGAAGCGATTGAGGAAATTAGCCTGCGGTTGTCGGAAGAGATCCTTACCCGCATGCTGGACGATTTTTAGCGGGTTTGCCGATGACTGCGAATGAGCTGTTTCGCGACCTGAATGCAGGCGAAGTTCCTGCTCTGTTGTTTCTTTACGGAAAAGAACCTTTTCTGCTTCAACGCGCTGTACGTAAAGTGCGCAAGGCTGTATTGCTGGCGGAAAAGGATGATTTCAACGATAATCAGTTTTTTGGCAAAGAAGCGACTGCGGTGACTATTATTGACGCCGCTCAGACCCTTCCAGTTTTCGCCAGCCATCGTTTGGTAACCATTAAAGATGCTCACTTGCTTCCTGCCTCAGAGATGGACGGATTGCTGAGCTATCTGAAAAATCCTGTGCCGGAAACCTGCCTGCTGCTTGTAGCCGACAAAATCGACAGCCGTCGTAAATTTTTCCAGCAATTCAAAAAATCAGGAACCCTGATCGAGTTCAAGCCGCTGACAGAACGTGAACTGCCGGGGCACATCAGGTCTTTCCTGGATGAACGTGACTACCGCATCTCTGCTGACGCCCTGGAGCTGTTTTGCAGCATGGTCGGCGACAGTCTGCATGAAGTCCATGGCGAACTGGAAAAACTGCTGATTTACCTTGGTGAGCGGACATTGGTCGATGTCAGTGATGTTCAGGCGGTGGTATCCAAAAGCCGCAGTGAGAATATCTTCGAACTGGGCAACGCTGTCGGCCGGGGAGACGTCGCACGGGCTCTCAGTCTGGCGAAACAGTTGACCGATGGGGGGGAGGCTCCGCTGAAGATTCTGTCGCTGCTGGTGCGCCATTTCCGTCAGCTGTGGAAAGTGCGCGAATTGCAGGTGCAGAACTGCAGTCCGCGCGATATTGCCGGAACGGCCGGTGTGCCATTTTTCGTCGTGCAGCCGATGATTGCGCAGGGAAAACGTTTTTCGCGGGTTGATTTCCGGCGCGCGTATGAGCTTTTTCTGGAAACCGATTTGGCAATGAAGTCGAGTGGTGCGGATGCTGAAGCGTTACTGGAAAGTTTATTATTGCGTTTGTGCCGCAAGAATTAGATATAAAAAAAGGGGCTGTGAGAGCCCCTTTTCTGTTCTTCAATAAATTGATTTAGCCGATACTGTTAACCAGCTTGGTCAGACGGGAAATCTTACGGCTGGCAGTCGCTTTGTGGATAACACCTTTGGTCGCAGTTTTGTCGATGTACGGAACTGCTTTTTGCAGAGCTGTCGTTGCTGCATCTTTGTCGCCTGCAGCAGCAGCTTCACGAACGTTTTTGACCAGGGTACGCATAGTCGAGCGGATATGGGTGTTACGGGCGTTGCGAACTGCATTTTGGCGATTACGTTTTACTGCCGATTTATGATTGGCCACCTTGTTTCTCCTTGTTTTGTTGAATATGCTAATCGAAGCTTCGGGATAATAGTCATCAGCTGTCCTTCTGTCAAGTTAGAATTTGCCAATGGGTGTCCTTTTTGTTACGTTTCTTCAGCAGGTTATGACTTTTAATCCTGGGATTAAGTTTATCTAAATGTTTGGTCGACGAAAAATTGCAGCAGCAACATTGGTTATGGCTTTTGCCACCTCGCTCAGCCGTGTTGCTGGACTGGTCAGGGATGTGGTTGTTGCCCGTTTGTTCGGGGCTGGTTTCGTTACCGATGCCTTCTTTATGGCTTTTACGATTCCCAATCTGCTGCGTCGTTTTTTCGGTGAAGGCTCATTGACAGCAGCGTTTGTTCCGACTTTTTCAGAGGTTTTTCATCGGCGGGGGGAAGAAGAGGCCCAGCGTTTGGCCAATCGCTGTATAACTCTTCTCTTGCTGGTGATGCTGCTGGTTGTCAGTGTCGGCGTTGTTTGTTCGCCCTGGATAGTGCAGGGGATCGGTTATGGATTCGGTGAGGTAGCCGGTAAGCTCAGGTTAACCGACCAGCTGAACCGGGTAATGTTTCCGTATATCGGGCTGGTCTCGATTCTCGCTTTATTGACTGGTATCCTCAACGTGCGCGGGCATTTCTTTTTGCCTTCTCTTTCACCTCTGTTTCTTAACCTGTCGATGATTCTCAGCGCGTTGACGCTGGGTACACTGTTTGATCAGCCGATCTTCGCTCTGGCGATTGGGGTGCTTCTCGGAGGGGTTGTGCAGTTGTTGCTGCAGGTACCGGTGTTATTCAGGTACCGCATTCGCCTACGGCTCGATTTTTCCTTTCGCCATGATGAGAACCTGCATCGGGTGATGACTTTGATGCTGCCAGGTATTGCCGGCGTGGCGATCTATCAGATTAATGTTATCGTGACACGTTTGCTGGCCTCATTTTTACCTGAAGGCAGCGTATCCTATCTTTATTACGGGCAGCGACTGTTCGAGTTTCCGCAGGGGATTTTTATTGTTTCGCTAGCACAGGCGGCCTTGCCTCTGATGAGTCAGCAGGTTGCTGAGGATGATATCGATGGCATGCGTCAATCGCTTCGGTTTGCCTTGTCGCTGATCACTATCTTTACCCTGCCCGCAATTGTCGGTTTGATGCTTTGCGCCACGCCGATCTACTCTCTCTTCTTTCTTGGTGGGGAGTTCGACCAGGCCGCTTTACAGAACACGGCAATGGCGTTGATTTGTTACGCGCCCGGCCTCCTTTTTGTCGGTTACAGCCGGATTGCTGCGCAGACCTTTTATGCTCTGAAAGATACCCGTACGCCGGTTTGGGTGTCTTTATGGACATTGCTGGTCAATCTGGTTCTCGGGTTGGTGCTGATGCAGTCTTTTCAGCATCTGGGGTTGGCGGTTGCATTAACGCTGGCGTCGTTTTTTAATGCCTGTTTGCTGCTTTGGCTGCTGCGCGGGCGGGTTGGTTCTTTGTTGAGCAACAGTCTCTGGAGGCCTTTGCTGAAAGTTGTTCCGGCCTGTCTGTTGATGGCTGCTGTGGTCCACTCAATTCTGGCAACAACCGATTGGCAACAGGGATCAGATATCTGGTTGCGCGGTTCTGTGCTCTTTGCTGCGGTTGCCGCTGGAGTTATTGTCTTTGTCGCTGCTTGCCTGTTGTTGCGTGTAGATGAGTTTGGTAGAGGGTTACAGTTGCTGAAGAACCGCAAAGCAGCATCTAAAAGCTAGCCGGGAAAGCGGGAGATGTGAATCTCCCCATTGGCGATCTTTTTTTCCAACCATTTCTGCACCCAAGCTTTGAAAACGTCGCGTGTTATCGAGGTCAGTAGGCAGAAACCGAGCAGGTCAGTGCAAAATCCGGGGGTCAGCAGCAACAGGCCTCCGGCCAGAATCATGGCAGCATTCATCATTTCACCTGCCGGAACACGCCCTTCATTGAGGTCTTTTTGCATCCTGTTGATCAAGTCGAAGCCTTGGCTTCGGGCTAGGTAGGCTCCGGCGATTCCAGTAAAAAAAATCATCGCGATCGTTGCTCCCAGGCCAATCTGTCTCCCGGCTTCAATCAACACGTAAAGTTCAAGTATTGGGACTAAAGTAAAGAGAAATAGCAGTCTTATAAACATTTTTTTCGCCTTTCATAAAAAAATGTAAATTAAGTAGGTTCGTTATCTGGTATTTGTCGCTGTTGAATTCCCCATAGTCTTAAGTTGCTGAAAATACTAGGTTAAAAAAATGTCTAAAAAATAGGCAACATGTAGGGTAGTGCGGTTGTTGCCGCACTTATCAAATAATCAACAGGCTTTTCAACAACTTTTCAACAGTTGTTGTGGACGATGTCCAAAAGTGTTTGTTTTTCGCCGAGTTTGTAAATTGTGACCTCAGGTGAACTGATTTTTGCTGTCATAAGACGCTATGAGTTGGGTGGTCTTTTGTCGCAATAGTTCTTCCGGGTCGCTGCCGGTGGCGGCACAGAGCTCACAAGTGTTTTGCAGTAAAAGACTGATCGCCTGCTCAATGTCCGCAGTTGTTTTGTTGTTTTCCGATAGGTTGTGTCGCAGGACTTTAAGCTGGTTCTCTATTTGTTGCAAGCTCTCATAGTGAGGTTCTGGTCCTTTCTTTTTGGCGAATTTGGTTGCACGCTTCAAGGCCGGTAGTGCCGACGGGATGCGCTGGGCCAATGTGTTCGATTGACCACGTTCATTTCTCTCCTGCAGTTTGATTCGTTCCCACCGCTCTTCGTGTCCTGCATGCTCTGCGTCACCAAAGATGTGTGGATGGCGCCGCTTCAGTTTGCTGCTGATCGATGCTGCAACATCCCCCATATCGAAAGTCCCGCTTTCCGAAAAGATCTGCGCCTGAAAGACAACCTGTAGCAGTAGATCACCCAGTTCGTCACAAATTTCATCTGCATCACCACGGTCGAGGGCCTCGAGTAACTCGTAGCTTTCTTCGAGGATGTGTTTCTTCAATGATGAGGGGGTCTGTTCGCGGTCCCACGGGCAGCCGTCTTCGGCGCGAAGTTGAGTCATGATGTCGAGCAGTTCATGGATCTTGTTCAGTTGTTCGTTGCGGTTCATTGCATTTTTGTCCTGTTTGTATTTTATCCAGCTGAGGGCCTATGATCAGGCTTCTTTCTGGTATTTTTTACCAGCCCTACAACTACCATTTTCTTTATTAAAAAAAACCTTGCAAATTAACTTGTTATGGGCTAAGTAAACTCGCCGCTTTGAATCGGCGCAAAAGGCCCTTTTCCCTTGACATGATCAAGGCTCTCTTTATACTGTTCACTTTTGCTCTGGGGCAGTGTTGTGCGTCTTGAATTAAAAGATATAAAAAACGGTTGCTTGGAGCAAACTTTAAGTCTTTCAGTGAGTGATTTTCCGGTATTGCGGGAGATGCTGGGAGAGGGTGTTGATATTACAGCACCACTGCAGTTTGAACTTCGCTTCCAGCAGTCGGGCCAGCTGGTCGAGTTGGATGGCAAGTTCTCGACCAGTGTCGAACTTGGTTGTGGCCGCTGCCTGAAACGCTATACTGCCGATTTGGCGAGTGAATTCGCTTTGACCTTTACCCCTTTCGTTGAAGAGCAAGAGGGTAACGAAGAGGAGGAAGAGGTCGAGCTGGAAACCGATGAGTTGGGGCTGGTTTATTACCGGGACGACTGTCTCGATTTGCTTCATCCGCTACAGGATCAAGTCGTGATGGCATTGCCGATCAGCCCGCTCTGCTCGGATGAATGTGCAGGTCTCTGCAGTGAATGTGGTTGTAATCTCAACGAAACGCAGTGTGGCTGCGAAAAGAAGATTTTCAATAACAAGTTTTCGGCCCTGGCCGGTCTGAAGATCGATTCGAACCAGGACTAAAAATAAGCGGGCGAACGCCTGATCAATAAAAAACCTGCTGAGCAAACGTTCGGCTGCAAGGAGAAAAACAGATGGCTGTACCTAAGAGTAAAAAATCGAAAGCAAAAAAACACACCCGCCGCGCACACGACGCAATTTCTGCTCCCGGTATTTCGACTTGCCCGCAGTGCCAGGAGCCGAAGCAGCCGCATCGTGTTTGTGCAAGCTGCGGTACCTATAAAGGTAAAGAGATCCTCGATAGCGACGAAATCTAAAGCAGTTATTGCTTAACATGTCGCTTAAAATTGCTATTGATGTTATGGGCGGTGATACAGCACCGGCAGCCGAGGTTGCCGGTGCTGTTGCCGCTGCCCGGCAATATGGTTGTGAGACCATTTTGGTGGGTGATACCGAAAAGATTCAAGCTGAACTCGCCAAACATCAGACCGCTGGCCTTGCCATTGAAATCCAGCACGCCAGCGAAGTCGTCGGTATGCACGATTCTGCATCCGACGCTGTCAGAAAAAAGAAAGACTCGTCGATCCGGGTTGCATTCGAGCTGGTCAAAGAAGGTAAAGCCGCTGCGGTTGTCAGTACCGGCAATTCCGGTGCCACCATGGCAGCAGGGATGGCTGTTCTGAAAAGAGTCAAGGGGATTGACCGCCCGGCAATTGGGACCCTGGTGCCGACACTGGAAGGGCAGACTATGGTTCTCGACATGGGGGCCAACGTCGAGTGCAAGCCGATCAACCTGTTCCAGTTTGCTTACATGGGCAGCATCTATGTCGAGCAGGTGCTCGGCAAGAACCGCCCCAAAATTGGTTTGCTGTCGAATGGTGAAGAGGAAAAGAAAGGCAACGACCTGACCCGCGAAACTCATCAGATGCTCAAGGGAACCGATCTGAACTATGTCGGCTACGTTGAGGGGGGTGACGTTTATAATGGTTCGGTCGATGTTGTCGTTTGTGATGGTTTTACCGGCAATGTGCTGCTGAAAGTTTCCGAGGGCCTGGCTGTTGCCATTGGCACTATGCTCAAGCGCGAAATCGAAAGTCGGCCGTTGGCCAAGCTGGGGTATCTGCTCAGCCGTTCGGCGTTTGCTGCATTCAAGAAGAAGATTAATCCGGCCGAATATGGTGGTGCACCGCTACTCGGCATTGCGGGAACCGGTATTATCTGTCATGGCAGCTCTGATCCTGTGGCGATCAGTATTGCAATTCGGCAGGCAACAGAGTTTGCCCGGATCAAGATTGAAGAACGTTTGATCGACATTGGTTGATCTCTGTATTTTTTTGTAATGACGATGTCTTGGAAAAAGGAGAACCGGCTATGAAGTCACGTGTTATCGGAACTGGGTCCTATGCCCCGGAAAAGGTTCTGACCAACTACGATCTTGAAAAGATGGTCGAAACCAACCATGACTGGATTGTCGCCCGCACCGGCATCGAAGAACGCCGCATTGCTGCCGATGATGAGTTCACATCCGATCTAGCCACCAAAGCCGCGCAGCGTGCTCTGGAAATGGCTGGCGTTGCTGCTGATGAGATCGATGTCATCGTTCTGGCGACCATCACCGGTGACTACCCCTGGCCAGCGACGGCCTGTATCGTCCAGAACAATATCGGTGCTAAGAATGCATACGCCTACGATGTGTCGGCTGCCTGCAGTGGTTTTCTTTATGCCCTGGCGAGCGCAGATGATTTCCTCATGGCCGGGCGCGGAAAAAAGGCGCTGGTGATCGGCGCGGAGCTTTTCAGCCGCTCATGCATCGACTGGACCGATCGCAATACCTGTGTCCTTTTTGGTGACGGCGCTGGCGCCGTAGTGCTCGAAGCGCAGGAGAGCGAATCTGGAGTCCTCTCTTCACATCTCTATACAGACGGCAGCTATCTCGAGCTGCTTTACCAGCCGGGCTTTGGTGTCAGGCACCAGGCTTCGCAGGAAGGAATTGAGGCAAAGCTTCCGTTCCTGAAAATGCAGGGTAACGAGGTCTTCAAACATGCCGTCCGCATGATGACGGAGGTTTCGAAAGAAGCGCTTAAGCATAACGGCTATACCAGCAAAGACGTTGGTCAATTCATCCCCCACCAAGCCAATATTCGTATTCTCGAAGCAACCGTCAAACGTCTGAAGCTGACTGAAGAGCAGAGCTTTATCAATGTCAACAAGTATGGTAATACCTCGGCCGCGACCATTCCGATCGCTATTGATGAAGCGAATCGTGGCGGTAAGCTGAAGGAGGGTGATCTGGCGCTGTTGACTGCTTTTGGTGGTGGTTTTACCTGGGGTGGAACTCTGCTCCGCTGGTAATGTTCCGTAAACTCAATAACGACGGATAAATAAAGATATGAATGCTTTTCTGTTTCCCGGTCAGGGCTCACAGTATACAGGGATGGGTAAAGACCTGGCGGAGAACTTCAATGCTGCTAAGTTGGTTTTTGAAGAGGCGAATGACGCCCTCGGCTTTGATTTGGCTGCTATGTGCTTCAGTGGTAGCGATGACGAATTGAAGCTGACAGCCAATACCCAGCCTGCAATTCTTGCGACCAGTGTTGCAGCGTTGCGTGTGCTCGAGCAAGAGACCGATCTGCAACCTGCTTTTGCCGCAGGACATTCCCTCGGTGAATATTCGGCGTTGGTCGCTGTTGGTGCATTATCGCTGGCAGATGCAGTCAAAACAGTACGTCAACGCGGGACCTTCATGCAGGAGGCTGTACCTGTCGGTGTCGGTGCCATGGCGGCGATCATGGGGATCGATGCTCCCGAGTTGGCTGCACTGTGCGAGAAAGCAGCAGAAGGTGATGTGGTTGCACCGGCTAACTTTAACAGCCCGGGACAAATCGTTATTGCCGGGCATGCAACTGCTGTCGAGCGGGCCATGGCATTGGCGAAAGAAGCAGGAGCCAAGCGTGCCTTGCCGCTACCGGTCAGTGCTCCTTTTCATTCTGCGCTAATGGAACCGGCCGCCAAACGCCTGGCTGAAGTATTGGCTGGGGTAAGCGTCGGTGAGCTCAAATGCCCGGTCGTAGGTAATGTCGAAGCAGCTCCGTATCAGGAGACTGAGCGGGTCAAGCCGTTGCTTGTCGAACAGGTCTGTGCGGCAGTTCGGTGGGACGAATCAGTGCTGAAAATGAAAGAGCTGGGCGTTACCAATTACATCGAAATCGGTCCCGGCAAAGTGCTGTCTGGGCTGGCCAAGCGGATTGCCAAAGGTTCCACAGTGCAGAATATCGCTGACGTCGACAGCCTGAAAAAGCTTTAAAAGTTAAATTTTTACGTACAAATAAGGAGAACAGTTATGGTACAGGATAGAGTTGCTGTTGTGACTGGCGCCTCGCGTGGCATCGGCCGTAGTATCTCTCTGGCGCTGGCAGGTCAGGGAGCAAAGATTGTCGCCGTAGATATCGATCCTGAAGCAACTGAGGCATTTGTTACCGAGCTCAAAGCAGATGGTGTTGAGGCTGTAGCCGTGACCGGTAACGTCACCGATGCTGCTGATGTCGACAACATGATCAAAGTCGCCAAGGAAACTTTCGGTTCGGTCGACATTCTGGTCAATAATGCAGGAATCACTCGCGATGGCCTGCTGCTGCGGATGAAGGACGAAGACTGGGATGCGGTTCTTACCGTCAATCTGAAGGGTGCCTTCTTGTGCACTCGTGCTGCAGCAAAAGTTATGACCAAACAGCGTAGCGGCCGAATCATCAACATCGCTTCGGTTGTTGGTCAGATGGGCAATGCCGGTCAGGCAAACTACTGTGCCAGCAAAGCGGGCCTGATGGGGCTGACCCGTTCCAATGCTCGCGAACTGGCCAAACGTAACGTAACCGTCAACGCGGTTGCGCCTGGCTTTATCGCCACCGCCATGACTGACGCGCTGCCGGAAGACAAGCGTCAGGAGCTGGCCGCCCAGATTCCGCTTGAGCGGCTCGGTTCGGCGGATGATATCGCCAACGCGGTTCTTTTCCTGGCTTCCGACAACTCCGGATACATTACCGGTCAAGTTCTCGGGGTCAACGGCGGAATGTACATGTAAACAAAATGGCTTTTTTACAGCCGAAACCACACAGGAGGAAAGCATATGGCTTCTATTGAAGAACGTGTAAAGCAGATTGTTGCTGAGCAACTGGGTGTTGACGAAGATCAGGTAACTCCTGATGCAGCATTCATGGACGACCTGGGCGCAGACTCTCTCGACACCGTCGAGTTGGTCATGGCTCTGGAAGAAGAGTTCGACGTCGAAATCTCTGACGAAGACGCTGAGAAGATCCAGAAAGTCAAGGACGCGGTTGACTACATCAGCAACGCTTCCTAAGTACCATGCGGTGGCAACGGTTGATTCCGTTGCCACCGTTCTGTTTTTTCAGCTGTGGTTTGGGACCTGTGGCAAAAATTGGCTCAGGTCGAAGTAAAAAGCCGGTGTCCCGCCGGTTTAGTCAAAAAGATTTTCATTCGGTGCGCCGAATAACTATCGAAAAGAGAGAGCTATGCGTAGAGTTGTAGTGACCGGTATCGGTATCGTGTCCCCGCTCGGGACCGGTGTTGAGAAAAACTGGGCTGCCATTACTTCCGGTCAATCCGGTCTTGGTCCGGTGACCCGTTTTGATGCTTCTGAACTGCCGAGCCAGATTGCTGGCGAGGTTAAGGATTTTGAAGCGACCGACTTTATCGAGAAGAAAGAGGTCAAGAAAATGGACCTCTTTATCCAGTACGGCCTGGCTGCTGCTGATATGGCATACAAGGATTCCGGGCTGGAGATTACCGATGAAAATGCGGATCGTGTCGGCGTACTGGTCGGCTCTGGTCTCGGTGGTCTGCCGAGCATGGAGAAATACCACGATGTGCTGAACGAGCGCGGCTACAAGAAGATTTCTCCTTTCTTCATTCCGATGCTGATCATCAACCTGGCACCGGGGCATATTTCCATGCGGTTCGGCGCAAAAGGGCCTAACGTCGCTTCTGTTACAGCTTGTGCGACCGGAACACATTCGATCGGTGACGCTTATCACATCATCGCTCGTGGCGATGCTGATGCTATGTTCGCTGGTGGTACAGAATCGACCATTACTC
The DNA here is from genome assembly GCF_900142125.1 of Malonomonas rubra DSM 5091. Taxonomy (GTDB): domain Bacteria; phylum Desulfobacterota; class Desulfuromonadia; order Desulfuromonadales; family Geopsychrobacteraceae; genus Malonomonas; species Malonomonas rubra. The sequence continues at coordinate 66,191 of NZ_FQZT01000002.1, read as the reverse complement.
CGCTCGCAATCGGCGGATTCAATGTTATGAAAGCGCTTTCGACACGTAACGATGATCCGCAGGGGGCCAGCCGCCCGTTCGAGAAGAACCGCGATGGTTTCGTTATGGCAGAAGGGGCTGGTATCGTCATACTTGAAGAGTATGAGGCCGCAAAAGCCCGCGGTGCCAAGATTTACTGTGAAGTCGGCGGTTACGGACTGAGTGGAGATGCTTATCACCTGACACAACCGGCAGAGGGCGGAGAAGGTGCTGCTCGTTGCATGAAGATGGCGCTGAAAAATGCCGGAATTAATCCGGAAGAGGTCGATTACATTAACGCCCATGGCACTTCGACCCACTTTAACGACCTGTACGAAACCATGGCGATCAAAACAGTCATGGGCGACCACGCCAAGAAGGTGATGGTCAGCTCAACCAAGAGTATGACCGGCCACGGTCTTGGTGCTGCAGGTGGCTTCGAGGCCGTTTTCTTGGCGAAGGTAATTGAAACGGGAGTTATCCCGCCGACCATCAACTATGATGAGCCGGACCCCGACTGCGATCTCGATTATGTACCGAACGAAGCACGGCAGGCAAAGTGTGATATCGCCATGTCGAATTCTTTCGGTTTCGGCGGTACTAACGCCACCCTGTTGTTCAAGAAGGTTTAAATAATGAAGTTAGCAGTAGGTTCGGATCATGGCGGCTTGGAACTGAAACAGGCGGTCGCTGAAATGCTCACGCAGCGTGGGCTGGAAGTGGCTGATTTTGGCACTCTCAGCGATGATTCCGTCGATTATCCCGATTTTGGTGCCAAAGTTGCCCGTGCGGTTGCAAACGGCGAGGTGGATTTGGGAGTTGTGATCTGTGGCACGGGTATCGGGATTTCGATATCCGCTAATAAGATTCCCGGAATTCGCGCCGCACTCGTTCATGATGAGTTCACTGCCCAAATGGCCAAAGAACACAACAACGCCAATGTCCTTGCAATGGGGGGGCGGGTTCTGACGCCGGAACAGGGTACCAAGCTGGTGGAAATCTGGCTTGATAGCGAGTACGAGGGCGGCCGTCACCAGCGCCGCCTTGATAAGATTACCGCTCTCGAACAGGGCTAATAACCACATTGCAGGCGGGGCGGTATAACCGCCCCGTTTTTGCTTATACAGTAATTGATAGATACGGAGAAGATGATGTCCGAAAAGAATTTAGTCGCAGCCGATGCCGAGATCGCCAATATCATAGATGAGGAGACAGAACGTCAGGAATATAACCTTGAATTTATCGCTTCGGAAAACTTTGTCAGCGAAGCCGTTCTCGAAGCCCAGGGCTCGGTGTTGACCAACAAGTACGCTGAAGGCTATCCGGGCAAGCGTTACTACGGTGGTTGTGAAGTTGTCGACAAGGCAGAGCAGTTGGCCATTGATCGCGCCAAGGAGTTGTTTGGTGCTGAGCACGCTAACGTCCAGCCCCACTCCGGTTCCCAGGCCAACATGGCAGTTTATATGGCTGTCTGTGAGCCTGGCGATACCGTCCTCGGCATGAATCTGGCTCATGGCGGTCACCTGACACATGGTTCCCCGGTCAACTTTTCCGGTAAGCTCTACAACATCGTCCCGTACGGTGTGAAAGAAGAAACAGGGACTATCGATTACGAGGAGGTCGAGCGCCTTGCCAAGGAGCACAAGCCGAAGCTGATCGTGGTTGGCGCCAGCGCTTACACCCGTGAACTCGATTTCCCGGCTTTCCGTCGTATCGCTGATGAAGTCGGCGCGGTTGTTATGGTCGATATGGCTCACATCGCCGGTCTTGTCGCCGCAGGCGTCCATCCTAACCCTGTCCCATATGCGGAGTTCGTCACTACGACCACTCACAAGACCCTGCGTGGCCCGCGTGGCGGCATGATCCTCTGTACCGAAGAGTGGAGCAAAAAACTGAACAGCAACATCTTCCCTGGTATTCAGGGCGGTCCGCTGATGCATGTCATTGCAGCCAAAGCGGTCGCTTTCAAGGAAGCTCTGTCTCCTGAGTTTAAAGAATATGCTCAGCAGGTGGTCAAGAACGCCCAGACTCTGGCCAGCGAACTGGTCGCCAAAGGTTACAAGCTAGTTTCCGGCGGTACCGATAACCACCTGATGCTGATGGACTTCACTGGTACTGACCTTACTGGGAAGGTTGCCGAGGCGGTGCTGGAAGAGGCGGGTATAACAGTGAACAAGAACGCGGTGCCTTTCGATACTCGTTCGCCGTTTGTCACCAGCGGTATCCGCATCGGTACCCCGGCAACCACTAGCCGTGGCCTGAAAGAACCGGAGATGGTCAAAGTCGCCGACTGGATCGACCGCGCTTTCAAAAATGCTGAAAACAAAGAAGAACTGGCGAAAATCCGTGCAGAAGTCAAGGAACTTTGCAAGCAGTTCCCGCTTTATGCGCACCGCTTGAAGTAAGGAATCACCATGGACCGACCGAGTTGGGACGAATATTTCATGCAGATCACCGAGCTGGTTGCCAGTCGTTCGACCTGTATGCGTCGCAAGGTTGGTGCTATCCTGGTAAAAGATAAAAATATTCTGGCAACCGGTTACAACGGCGTGCCGAGTGGCATCACCCATTGTGATGTCACCGGCTGCCTGCGTGATCAGCTGAAGGTTCCGTCTGGCGAGCGGCACGAACTCTGCCGCGGTTTGCATGCTGAGCAGAACGCAATCATTCAGGCGGCTCGCCACGGCATCAATATCGACGGCTCCACCGTCTACTGTACTGATTCCCCTTGTATTATCTGCTCGAAGATGTTGATCAACGCCGGGGTGACCGGTGTTGTTTTCAGACGTGGTTATCCGGACAAGCTTTCCCTGCAGATGCTGGAAGAGGCCGGAATCGAATACGTTCAGTTTAAGCAAAGTGAGGACGCATGAAGTGCCCTTTCTGTCAGCATGACGACACCCGGGTGGTCGATTCCCGGCTCGGCAAAGAAGGTAATAATGTTCGTCGGCGGCGGGAATGCCCGGCCTGCGAACGCCGCTTTACCACCTATGAACGGGTTGAAGAGATCCTGCCCTGGGTGATCAAGAAAGATGGTCGCCGCGAAGCCTTCGATCGTGCCAAGATAATTTCCGGAATGCAGCGAGCCTGCGAGAAGCGACCAGTTTCGGTTGAACAGATCGAGGAAATGGTCGATCAGCTGGAGCGCAAGTTTCAGGAGTGTGGCGATAAAGAGATCGATGCCAGCCTGATCGGCGAGGCGGTGATGGAAACGCTGCACAATGTTGATGAGGTCGCCTATGTCCGTTTTGCCTCGGTCTACCGGCAGTTCAAAGACATCAACGAGTTTATGTCAGAGTTGACTGATCTGCTGAAAAACTCGAATTAACAGTGTGATGAATTAGACTTATGACAGCCGGAATATGGTACATATTCCGGCTGTTGACCGTTTTAGACCATATTTGCGGAGTCCCGTGGTGGAAGAACAAAATCGTGAATATATGCAGTTGGCGCTGCAGTTAGCACAGAACGGCGTCGGTCGTACAGCGCCGAACCCTCCGGTCGGAGCGGTTATCGTGCGTGATGGTGCTGTCGTCGGTAAAGGCTTTCATCCGAAGGCGGGGGAACCGCACGCTGAGGTTTTCGCCTTGATCCACGCCGGCGCGCGGGCCAAGGGCGCCGATGTTTATGTCACTCTAGAACCCTGCTCCCATCAGGGGAAAACCGGTCCTTGTGCCGATGCCCTGATCGCTGCCGGGGTCAAGCGGGTCTTTATTGGTGTCCAGGATCCCAACCCGCAGGTTGCAGGGCGTGGCATTGAAAAGCTGCGGCAGGCCGGTATCGACGTTGTCACTGGTGTCGAAGGGGCTGATTGCCGCCGCCTGCTGGCGCCTTTTGCACGGCAGATCACGACCGGTCTGCCTTATTGTATCTATAAAACGGCCATGACTCTCGACGGCAAGACTGCAACCTCGTCCGGCGATTCCAAGTGGATATCCGGGGAGCAAAGCCGTTTGCTGGTACACCAGCTGCGCGACCGGGTTGAAGCGATCATGGTCGGTATCGGTACCGTGCTGGCAGATGATCCTTTGTTAAATACCAGACTGCCGGAAAGCAGCGGCCGTGATCCGTTGCGGGTGGTGGTTGATAGTCAGCTGCGAATGCCGTTAGAAGCAAAGATGTTGAGCCAGGAGTCTCAGGCAAAAACACTGATTGCGACCTGCAGCCGGGATGACGAAAAGATTGTTGCACTGCGTCTGACCGGTGCTGAGGTGCTGTCTTTGCCCGAAGTTGAGGAGCGGGTCTGTCTGCAGTCGCTCTGGCAGGAATTGGGCAAGCGAAACGTGCAGCGTTTGCTGCTCGAAGGAGGCACCACGCTGGCTGGGGCGGCGCTGAAACAGGGTCTGATCGACCAGATGATGGTTTTTGTCGCTCCCAAGCTGATTGGCGGTGGTTCCGATTTCGGTATTTTTTCCGGTGAAGGTTGTCAGCAGCTGAAAAACGCGGTACCACTGAGCGATCTGCGCTACCAGCAGGTGGGAGAAGATATTCTGATAACCGGAGAGGTTGAGCGATGTTCACAGGCCTGATTCAATCGATCGGCAAAGTTCACAGCCTGAATCGTCAGGGCAACTCAGCATCACTGCAGATTGCCAGCGAGTTGGTGAAGGATGATCTGCAGTTGGGAGAAAGTATCGCTGTCAATGGCGTATGCCTGACGGTGACCAGTTGGGATGATCAATCTTTTACTGCCGATGTTTCACCGGAAACTCTTGATCGCAGCAATCTTGGCTCTCTGCGGCCGAACATGCAGGTTAACCTTGAACGGGCTTTACGCTTGTCCGATCGGCTTGGTGGGCATCTGGTCAGCGGACACATCGATTGCGTCGCAACGGTTAAGCGCCGTTTTCTCGATCAAAATGCGGTCCGCTTCGAATTCACCATACCCGCCGACGCCATGCGTTACGTGGTTGAAAAAGGTTCGGTTGCCATCGACGGTATCAGTCTGACGGTTAACCAGGTCACCGAGGGTAGCTTCTCGGTGGCAATCATTCCGCACTCACTGGAACAAACGACGCTGAAAAACTGCAGTGAAGGGAGCAAGGTGAATATCGAAACCGATCTGATCGGCCGCTATGTCGAGCGCTTGCTGACACCGAAATCGGATCAGGAACAGGGCGGTGGCCTCAGTTTGGAGTTCCTTGCCAAGAATGGATTTATGTGACATATTTCCTCGGCTAATGACTTTAAAAAAGGATTGAAAATAATGCCGATTGCAAAAATCGAAGCAGCTCTGGAAGATATTCGCCAGGGTAAAATGGTCATCCTGGTTGACGATGAGGATCGTGAGAACGAAGGGGATCTGGTTTGCGCCGCTGAACTGGTGACCCCTGATATCATCAACTTCATGGCAAAAGAGGGGCGCGGCCTGATCTGCCTGTCGTTGACAGAAGCGCGTGCCGACGAACTTGACCTGCCGCTGATGGTAACCGAAAACAGCTCTTCTTTTGGCACAGCTTTCACGGTATCGATTGAGGCCCGTCGTGGTGTGACCACCGGGATTTCTGCCGCCGACCGATCTCATACGATTCAGATTGCCGTTGCCGATGAAACCACCGCTCGCGACCTGGCTCGCCCCGGTCATGTATTTCCGCTGCGGGCAAAAAAGGGTGGTGTGCTGGTGCGTGCCGGGCAGACCGAGGGATCCGTTGATCTGTCTCGTTTGGCAGGACTGAAACCTGCCGGCGTTATCTGCGAGATCATGAATGAAGACGGCACCATGGCGCGCATGCCGCAATTGAAAGAATTTGCAAAAAAACACGATTTGAAAATCATCACTATCGCCGATATGGTCGAGTATCGGATGCGTAAAGAGATGCTGGTTCGGCGTGCTGCTGAGACGCCGATTCCAACCTTTTACGGTGGTGAGTTTCAGGCTGTTGTCTACGAAAATGACGTCGATAACGCTCAGCATCTGGCTTTGGTTAAAGGTGAAATCAACCCGGATGAGCCGGTTCTGGTGCGGGTGCATTCCGAATGTTTGACCGGTGATGTCTTCGGCTCACAGCGCTGTGATTGTGGTGACCAGTTGCACGCAGCGATGGACATGATCGACAAGGAAGGCTGTGGCGTTATCCTGTACATGCGTCAGGAGGGACGTGGTATTGGTCTGGTCAATAAACTGAAGGCTTATACTCTGCAGGATCAGGGGTGTGACACCGTTGAAGCGAACGAAGCACTCGGTTTCGAAGCTGACTTGCGCGACTACGGGATCGGTGCGCAGATGTTGGCCGAACTGGGAGTTCGCAAGCTGCGCCTGATGACCAATAATCCGAAGAAGATTGTCGGCCTTGAAGGTTACGGCCTGGAAATTGTCGAGCGGGTTCCGATCGAAATGGCACCGGTCTGCACCAATGTTAAATATTTGAAAACCAAACGTGAAAAAATGGGGCATTTGCTGGAAAATCTTTAGCAAAGACCTGTTGACTGGAGGATATGATGCCTGAATTTATCGAAGGAAATTTTGACGCCAAGGGCAAGAAGTTCGGTTTGATCGTCAGCCGCTTCAACAGCTTTATTTGTGACCGCCTGTTGGAGGGCGCTCTTGATGCGCTGACCCGCCATGGCGCCGATGACGCACAGTTGACCGTGGTGCGTGTTCCTGGTGCATTCGAGATTCCGCTGGTTGCCAAAAAGATGGCCGGCTCCGGCAAGTACGATGCTGTTATTGCCCTCGGTGCAGTTATCCGTGGGGGAACTCCGCACTTCGATTATGTCTGTGCAGAGGTCTCGAAAGGGGTTGCATCTGTTTCTATTGATAGTGGTGTGCCGGTCTCCTTTGGTGTGTTAACCACAGATTCGGTAGAACAGGCGATTGAGCGGGCAGGGACTAAGGCTGGCAACAAAGGTGCTGAAGCAGCCCTGAGTGCCATCGAAATGGTCAACCTGATGGGAGCTGTTTAAAGCATGGCAAGTAACAATCGCCGCGTTGCCCGCGAGTGTGCGTTGAAGATTCTGTTTGCCCTGCGGGTTGATGAACAGGCCGATGCTGCCAGTCTTCTCAGTGATTTCTGGCAGAACTTCCGCTTTGCAGATGATGCTCTCGGTGAACCGCTGGAGTCAGCCGATGCTCCTTTGCCAACAGCGGCGAAGGCTTACGCCGAAGTATTGGTGAAAGGCGTGGTCGAACACCGTGCGGTGATCGACAAGCAGATCCGCGAGGTTGCAAAAAACTGGAGTCTTGGGCGGATGGCGACAGTTGACCTGTCAATTCTGCGTATCTGCAGTTACGAACTGCTCTACCTGCCGGATGTCCCGGCCAAGGTTGCCATCAACGAGGCCATCGAGGTCGCCAAGCGCTACGGTACCAAAGAGTCGCCGGCTTTTGTTAACGGTTTGCTTGATAAAGTCGCGCAACAGGTTCGAAAAGATAACGAATAGTTGAATATAGTTTTTGCGAGGATTTATGGACTCAATAAAGGTAGGCTTGCTCGGTTTCGGTACTATCGGAACCGGGGTGATCAGGGTGTTGCAGAAGAATGCCGATTTACTGCAGCAACGTCTCGGGAAAAAACTAGAGTTGGCCAAAGTCGTTGATCTCGATATCACGACTGATCGAGGTGTCCAACTCGAAGCCGGGCTCCTCAGTACTGATGTTGAAGATATTATCAGTAATCCGGATGTCGATATTGCCATCGAGTTGATCGGCGGCTATGAACCTGCCAAGTCGTTTATCCTTAAAGCGATCGCTAACGGCAAACATATCGTGACTGCCAACAAGGCGTTGATGGCTTTGCATGGTCAGGAGATCCTCGTTGCGGCCGAGGAGAACGGTGTCGAGGTGATGTTCGAGGCCGCTGTCGGCGGCGGTATCCCGGTGATCTCTGCGATCAAGGAAAACCTTTGTGCTAACGATTTCAGCAACGTTCTCGGCATTCTCAACGGAACCTGTAACTACATCCTTACCGAAATGACCGAAAACGGTAGTGATTTTGCCCCGGTGCTGAAAGACGCGCAGGAGCTTGGTTATGCTGAGGCCGACCCGACTTTCGATATTGAAGGGGTCGATACTGCACACAAGATCGCTTTGCTCGCAGCGCTCTGTTTCGGCACGAAAGTCGACTTCGACAAGGTCTATACTGAAGGGATTACTAACGTTGCTGCCATCGATATTCAGTTTGCCACCCAGATGGGCTATAAAATCAAACTGCTGGCGATCGGCAAGAATCTGGGGGACCAGATCGAAGTGCGGGTGCATCCAACCATGATTCCCGACAGCTATCAGCTCTCGGAAGTCGATGGGGTTTTCAACGCTGTTCGTCTCTCGGGCGACTTTCTCGGCCCGGCGCTGCTTTATGGCAGTGGGGCAGGGATGGATGCGACCGCCAGTGCGGTGATGGGAGATGTCATGGCGATCGGTCGCGATATGATCTCCGGTGCCAAGCGGCGGACTCCGATTATGGGATACTGCTCTGACCAGATTGATGAGTTGCCGATCAAGCCGATGAGCGACATTATCAGTCGGTATTACCTGCGTTTCACTGTTGTTGATGCTCCGGGTGTGTTGGCGCAGATTTCAGGGATTCTCGGCAAGTATGACATCAGTATTCAATCGATGATTCAGCCGGAACGCCACGCTGCCGATGCGGTACCGATCGTGATCATGACCCACGAAGCGAAAGAGGATAACATCAACAAGGCGTTGGCTGAGATCGATCAGCTTAAGATTGTTCAGGAGCCGACCCGCTTGATCCGGGTGGAAACTAACCTGGGTTAGTTGCTGCGATATGCTGGGATCAAAAGCCGGGAGCGAATCAATTCGCTCCCGGCTTTTTGCGTCTATTTTTATGAAAGCTACTGGTCTATAGAGATTTTCGGTTCGACGATGTAACGCTTGATCTTGCGTGTCGTGGTTTTGGGGAACTCGTCTTCGCGCAGGGTGAACTTCTTCACCCGCTTGTAATCAGCGAGGTCTTTACCGAAAGTCAGCACCTCTTTGCGGATCAGGGTTTCTATTTCGGCTTCCGAGAGGGGCCCTTTGTCCCGTTCCTTTTCATAGTTGAACAGGTTCTCTTCATCCGGGAAGATGACGGCGTAAACGTCTTCTGCGGTTTTGCTGATCTTGTGCCCATAGACCATGATTTCGGCGATAAACGGACTTTTTAGGAGTTGGTTTTCGACCTCTTCCGGGTAGACATTTTTGCCGTTTGGCGTAACGATCAGGTTTTTCACCCGGCCGCAAATCTGTAGCATGCCGTCACTGTCGAAACGACCGAGGTCGCCGGTGTGGTACCAGCCATCTTTCAGGACTTCTTCGGTCGCTTTTAGGTTTTTGTAATAACCGAGCATGACGTTGGGCCCTTTGACGAGAATTTCCCCTTCGCCATCATCGTTCGGACTGTCGATTTTCACCTGGACACCGTCCATTGCCTCGCCAACAGTCCCTGGCTTGTTTTTGAACGGGCTTTCCGCCGAAATGACCGGTGAGGTTTCCGTGATGCCGTAACCTTGCAGCAATGTTAGTCCAAGGCTTTTGAAGCCGGCCGCAATGGCAGGGTCAAGGGCTGCGCCACCACTGACAAAGGTTGTGTTGGCACCGACCGCCTGCTTGACCTTGGAAGCGACAACGCCACGGGTCAGAGCGAACTTATAGAGCATGCGGGAAGAGGATTTGGAATCGATATTTTTCATGATGCGGTCGAGCAGTAAGCGATAAACCGCTGGAACACCGAGCAGGAAGCTCGGTTTGATTTCGTTCAGATTGTCGCCCAGCTTTTTAATCGATTCGGCGAAGCTGACCTTGCCACCGAGTGAAAGTGGCAGCAGGACACCGCAGACCTGCTCGAAAACATGATTGATCGGTAAAAAGGAAAGCGTCTGGATAGAGCTGTCGAGTTGAAAACGGTCGGAAGCCGCCTTTATGTTGCTGACAATGTTACGGTGACTGAGCATGGCCCCTTTAGAGCGGCCAGTGGTGCCGGACGTAAACAAGATGATAGCGTTATCGTCTGGATTGTTTTCTGCCGGGTTGAGAAATTTGTCATGGAAGATACTTTTGTAATCAAACAACCTTTCTTCTTTCAGTAACTTGTTTCGTGAGGTTGCTGAGCGGGTGAGGAAATTTATTTTTTTCTTTTCGCCTTCGGGCTCTTCAATGGCGGTTAGCAGGGCATGAGCTTCCACTGCTGCTGATTCGATTTGCTGTTTTTTCCCAGCAGGGATATTGCAGACCTCAGTCAGTTCACGCCATAAGGTCGACAGCTTTTCCAGCACACCGGCGATGTCGGAACGATCTGCAATGTCGGAAAGGGGGATATCAATCAGAATGATTTTTTGCAGTTTCGGCAAGTCATCGATGATGTCGAGCAGGGTCTCGAACTGTGGCTGGCCAACGAAGATCGCTTCGGCATCGGAGTCGGCCAGAATCTGGCGCAGTTCGGTCGCTTTTAACTCTTTGTCAACCGGAACTGCGACACAGCCTGCACGCAAGATGGAAAGATAGGCTGCAACCCAGCGTGGGGAAGAAGGGCCCAGCAGGGCAACGTGTGATTTTTCGTTGATACCCAGGTGGTGTAGACCGGAAGCAAGTTTTTCCACCGAATGCCAAAGCTTTTGGTAGCTTAAGCCTTTCCATTTGCCTCGACTTTTACTTTGCATGGCAATGCTGTCACCATGTTTGAGGCAACTTTCGTGAATCAGCTGGTCAATTGTTTGCACTTCAATACCTCATTGTATTAATAGTTGCCGAATAGCTATTGCGCTCAGCATCGGCGCTGGTTTACTCTAAACATCTTCTCCACGACTGGCAAGAGTTGTTAGAGTAGTATTAAGGCCGGTTCGGGAGAAGAGAAAAATCTGAAAGAAATTAAAGAAAATGGCTTGACAGTGTGAAGGGCGATTTGATACAAACACGCCCGGTTGGTTGCAGGCGCGTAGCTCAGTGGGAGAGCACTACCTTGACACGGTAGGGGTCGGCGGTTCAATCCCGCCCGCGCCTACCATAAAACGGCAACCAAAATTACCGCATTGAACGTCGAGGCATCTTACATAAAGATGCCTCTTTTTGTTTCAGGAGATTTGATATGGCAATGTTGCAGATTGAACTACCGGACGGGTCAGTCAAAGAGGTTGAGTCGGGTGCGACTCCCTATGATGTCGCATTGACCATCGGTGAAGGTTTGGCGCGCCAGGCCGTCGCTGCCCGTTTTGAAGGTGAGCTGGTTGACGTCACCCGCCCGTTATCGGTTTCCGGTAAGCTTGAGCTGATTACCCAGAATTCACCGGAAGCGTTGGAAATTATCCGCCACTCTTGTGCCCACCTGATGGCCCAGGCGGTTAAGGATATTTACGGCAATGAAGTCCAGGTCACCATCGGTCCGGCGATCAAGGATGGTTTCTACTACGACTTCTATAGCGAGACCAAAAAGTTCGTGCCGGAAGATTTCGAAGTCATCGAAAAGAAGATGGATGAACTGGCCAAAGCTGATTTGCCGATCACCCGCGAAGATATCACCCGCGAAGACGCTATCAATATGTTCCATGAGATGGGCGAGGAGTACAAGGTCGAGCTGATTGAAGACCTCGATCAAGGGCAGGTTTCGGTCTATCGCCAAGGTAACTTTGTTGACCTCTGCCGTGGGCCGCATATTCCACGCACCGGTATGCTGAAAGCCTACAAGCTGACCAGCTTGGCAGGCGCCTACTGGCGCGGTGATGAACACAACGCCATGCTGCAACGGGTCTACGCCACTGCTTTCCAGAACAAAAAAGACCTCAAGGCGCACCTGAATCGACTTGAAGAGGCACGCAAACGGGATCACCGTAAGCTGGGCAAAGAGCTGGACCTTTTCTCTTTCAGCGAGGAAGCAGGTGCTGGTTTGGTCATCTGGCATCCGAAGGGCGCCATGTTGCGCACCATTATCGAGGATTTCGAACGCAAGGAACACCTCAAGCGCGGCTACGATATTGTCATGGGGCCGCAGATTCTCAAGCAGGAGCTTTGGGAGAAGTCGGGTCATTACGATAACTACAAAGAAAATATGTACTTCACTGAGGTCGACGAACAGGGTTACGGCATCAAGCCGATGAACTGTTTGGCGCACATGTTGATTTACAAGTCGCAGCCGCGTTCCTATCGAAACCTGCCACAGCGCTATTTCGAGTTGGGCACAGTTCATCGCCATGAGAAATCGGGCGTTCTGCACGGTCTGTTGCGAGTTCGTGGCTTTACTCAGGATGATGCCCATATCATCTGTCGCCCGGACCAGATTGACGCTGAGGTTAAGGCGATCATGAAGTTTGTGCAGGACGTTGCTGGAATTTTTGGCTTTGAATACACCATGGAGCTCTCGACCCGGCCGGAAAAAGCGATCGGTAGCGATGAGGACTGGGAGCGCGCAACCAGCGCTTTAAGGGCCGCATTGGAGTCGAGCGGTCAGGAGTATGAAATCAACGAAGGCGACGGAGCTTTCTACGGTCCGAAGATCGATGTAAAGCTCAAGGACGCGCTTGACAGGGAATGGCAGTGTGCTACAATCCAGTGCGATTTTACCCTGCCCGAGCGTTTTGACTTGAATTACACCGGCGCCGACGGGGAAAAGCATCGACCGGTTATGTTGCATCGAGTCATCCTTGGCTCGATTGAGCGCTTCATCGGTGTACTGATTGAGCATTATGCAGGCAGCTTCCCGCTCTGGCTTTCGCCGGTTCAGGCGATTGTTGTTAATGTCACTGACAATCAGGCTGAGTACGCTGAAGAGGTCTACCAGCAGCTCCGTGCCGCTGGGGTTCGGGTAGAGCTTGACCTGCGGAACGAGAAACTCGGCTTCAAGATTCGCGAAGCGCAGGTAGCAAAGATCCCGTATATGCTGGTCATCGGCGATCGGGAGATGGAAGAAAAAACTGTTGCGCCGCGATTCCGGACTGGCAAGAACATGGAATCGATGAGCGTTGCTGATTTTATCAGCTTCGTCGAAAAGGAAGCAGCTGAATATAGATAAGCAAGAAAGGGCCCGTGGTGGGTCTTTTCGCCGTTGTGCGATGTGATTTATTGCTGCAGAAATCTGCATACAGAGTAGAGGAGACAGACCGATAGCCAAGGAAGCGAACATCAACGATGCCATCAAAGCCCGGGAAGTTCGGGTGATTGATGATGAGGGTGGTCAGCTCGGGATTCTCGATACCCGGGAAGCGTTGCGTCAAGCTCAAGAGCAGGGTCTAGACCTGGTGGAAGTGTCACCTGGGGCGGAGCCGCCGGTGTGCCGGATCATGGATTACGGCAAGTACAAGTACCAGCAGGCCAAACGTGCTTCTGAAGCCAAGAAAAAACAGGTCAAGGTTGAGATCAAGGAAGTTAAGATGCGGCCTAAGACCGATGATCATGATTTCAACTTCAAGATTAAGCATGCTCGTCGTTTCCTCGAGGAAGGGAATAAGGTCAAACTGACCATCATGTTCCGCGGACGCGAGAATGCTCACCCCGAACAGGGGATGATGCAGTTGGACAAAGCCGTTGAAGCTCTCAAAGATGTCGGTCAGGTTGAATCGCAGCCGAGCAAGATGGGTCGTTTCATGACCATGATGATCGGCCCGCTGAAAAAGTAGTGAACCGGGATACCGGAACTATATAAAACAAAAGGTAACAGGAGAGTTAGTAATGCCAAAAATCAAGACCAATCGTGGTGCGGCCAAGCGTTTCCGCAAGACCGGCACCGGCAAGATCCGTCGGAACAAGGCTTTTACCAGCCACATTCTGACCAAGAAGAGCACCAAGCGGAAGCGTGAGCTGCGTCAGGGAACTCTTATCCACAAAGCTGACGAGCGTAACATCGCGCAGTTGATTCCGTACCTGTAACGATTTGCTCATCGAATGATGAGTTGGTTGTGAACTGTGGGGACTAATCTCCCCCTGCAGATCCGACCACGGCGCAAGCCGAAACCTACTTAAAGAAGAAGGAGAAGTGAGATGCCAAGAGTAAAAAGAGGCTTTAAAGCCAGACGTCGTCGGAACAAAGTACTTAAACTTGCCAAAGGCTACCGTGGCGCCCGCAGCAAATTGTTCCGTTCAGCTACCGAAGCAGTCGATCGCGCACTGAATTACGCTTACCGTGACCGTCGTGTCAAGAAGCGGGATTTCCGTGCCCTGTGGATCGCTCGTATCAATGCTGCGGCCCGTGACAACGGACTCTCCTACAGCCGCCTGATTCATGGATTGAAGCAGGCCGAGGTCGCTCTTGACCGTAAGATTATGGCAGATCTTGCTGTCAACGACCCCGCAGGTTTCAGCGCTGTTGTTGAAACCGCCAAGGCGAAACTGCAGTAGGCAGATTCAAGCCTTCCAAGGGGAGATGGACTTTAAACTCCATCTCCCTTTTTTCGTTTCCGGTTCACTCCCTTTTGTTAAATACCTGACGCTGGTCCGCCGGCGTCAGTTTTCGTTAAATGACCGAACAGGCAAAGACCTTTGCCTAGACGTGGAATGACTGATGAAAGAACAGATTGAGCAATTACAGGAAAAGGCCCTGAGCGATCTGCAACAGGCTGCTGACCTGAAGGCCCTGCAGGATGTACGGGTTCAGGTGCTGGGGAAAAAAGGTGCTCTGACCGAGGTGATGAAGGGGATGCGCGATCTCGCTCCCGAAGAACGGCCGGTCGTCGGCAGTTTGGTCAACACCCTCAAGGATCAGTTTGAAGCACGCTTTGCCGCTCGTCAGGCGGAGCTGCAGCAGCAGGCAATTGCCGATAAGCTGGCCAGCGAGAAGATCGATGTCACTCTGCCTGGCCGCCGCGCTGTTTCCGGCAGCAAGCACCCCGTCACTTTGGTGACCGAGGAGATAGTCGATATTTTTTCCCGCCTCGGGTTCATGGTTGAACAGGGTCCGGAGATCGAACAGGATTTTTACAATTTCGAAGCGCTCAATATTCCTAAAGATCATCCAGCACGTGATATGCAGGATACCTTCTACATCACCGATGACCTGGTGTTGCGGACTCATACCTCGCCGGTGCAGATCCGGGCGATGATGAAACATAAGCCACCGTTACGGATCATTGCTCCTGGTACCGTTTACCGCCGTGACTCCGACCTGACCCACAGCCCGATGTTTCACCAGATCGAAGGTTTTCTGGTCGACGAGAAGGTGACCTTCGGCGATCTGAAAGGGATTCTGACTCACTTTTTGCGCGAGTTTTTCGGCGAAGGTCTTGGTGTGCGTTTCCGCCCATCGTTCTTTCCCTTTACTGAACCGAGCGCCGAGGTCGATATCGAATGTGTGATCTGTGGCGGTGAAGGCTGCCGGGTCTGCAGTAAGACCGGTTGGCTGGAAATCCTTGGTTGCGGCATGATCGACCCGGCTGTGTTCGGTTCGGTTGATTATGACACTGAGAAGTACAGCGGTTTTGCTTTTGGCATGGGACTGGAGCGGATCGCCATGCTCAAATACGGTGTCGGCGACCTGCGTCTGTTCTTCGAAAATGACCTGCGTTTCCTCAAGCAGTTTTAGATTGGGGAAGGATTGAATAATGATAGTTACCTATAATTGGTTGAAAGAATTTGTCGATTTCGATTACAGCCCCGAAGATCTCTGTCATCGCCTGACTATGGCTGGTCTTGAGGTCGATGCGCTGGAAGAAATCGGCGGTGGACTCGATTCGGTTGTTGTTGCCAAACTGGAATCGGTGGAAAAGCATCCGGACGCTGACAAACTGACCGTTTGCCAGGTCAATAACGGGACAGAAACAGTTCAGGTTGTCTGTGGAGCACCAAACCACAAAACTGGCGATATCGTCGCTTTTGCGCAGGTTGGTTCGGTTCTGCCGGGTGATTTCAAAATCAAGAAATCAAAAATCCGTGGTCAGGTCTCCATGGGCATGCTTTGCTCTGGAAAAGAGCTCGCCCTGTCGGAAGAGTCGGCCGGTATCATGATCCTGCCGCAGGATCTCAAGCTTGGCCAGCCGGTATTCGATGCGCTTGAGCTGAAAGACTTTATGATCGAGATCGGCCTGACCCCGAACCGACCTGATTGCTTGAGTGTCGTTGGTGTGGCGCGCGAAGTCGCTGCCATGTGTGATCAGAAACTGAAGCTGCCGAAGCCAGAAATTGCCGAGTCAGCAGAGAAGATTGATGATCAGACCTCGGTGACTATTGAGGATGCCGAGTATTGCCCGCGTTATGCGGCACGGATGATCAAAGGTGTCAAGATCGGTCCATCCCCAGACTGGATGGTTCGTCGCCTTGAAGCGGTCGGCATGCGTTCGATCAATAATGTCGTTGATGTCACCAACTACATCATGATGGAACTCGGTCACCCGATGCACGCCTTCGACTTCAGGTTCCTCGAAGAGGGGCGGATTGTCGTCAAGCGTGCACAGCAGGGCGAGAAATTTACGACTCTCGATGATCAGGAGCATGAAATGATCGCCGAGGACCTGATGATCTGTGACGGTAAAAAGCCTGTTGCCATGGCCGGGGTCATGGGGGGGCTGAATTCCGAAGTGCAGGATGACACTGAAAATATCCTGCTGGAAGCAGCCTATTTCAAGCCGACGGCGATCCGTCGTACCAGCAAGCGTCATGGCTTGCACACCGAATCCTCGCACCGTTTCGAGCGTGGTGCCGATATCGATATGATCCCGGTTGCTCTCGATCGTGCTGCCAGCCTGATTGCTGAACTGGGGCAGGGTGAAGTGCTCGCCGGTGTCATTGATAATTATCCGCAGCCGCTGCAGACCCCGGTTCTCGATCTGAACCTGTCAAAGGTGCAGGCGCTGCTCGATATCCCGGTCGATCTGCAGACTGTTCAGGTTCTGCTTGAGTCGATCGGTCTGCAGGTTGAAGATGGTAGTGCTGCTGATCAGTTGAAGGTGACCGTGCCGAGTTTCCGTCCCGATATTGAGCGGGAAGTCGACCTGATCGAAGAGGTCGCGCGGCTGTACGGCTATGACGATATTCCGGTCACCATGCCGGTCGGGACTGTCGATGCGGTGGTTCCTCCGAAGCGTCAGCAGGTTCAGAACATGCTGCGCAATACCATTGTTTCCTGCGGTTTCTCCGAGGCGATGAATTACTCCTTTTATGGCACTGATGCCATCCAAAAGTTGGGCGTTGCCGAGGACGACCCGCGGCGTCAGCAGGTGAAAATCCTTAACCCGCTGTCGGAAGATCAGGCGGTAATGCGGACCAGTTTGGTGCCGAGCTTGCTGGAAACGGTTTCCCGCAACCTGGCTTATCGCAGTACCGACTTACGTCTGTTTGAACTGCGGCCGGTGTTTCTTCCGCAGGAAGGGCAAACCTGCAATGAGCGTTTGACTCTGACTGCAGTTGCTTGTGGCCGTCGCCAACCGGAAGGCTGGGCGCAAGGTGCTGATCAGGTTGATTTCTACGACCTTAAAGGTGTGGTTGAGGAACTACTTGGCGCAATCAACGTGTCTGATGTCACCTTCTCTGTTGATACGCCGGAGCCGTATCTGCACCCTGGCAAATCCTGTCATTTGCTGCAGAAAAAAAAGCAGCTCGGCAGCATTGGCGAAGTTCACCCGCAGGTCCTGGCTGCTTTCGATATCGACCAACCGGTCTTCCTGCTGGAGTTGGATGTTGAAGCCATGCTTGAAGTTTCCGGTGAATACAGCAAGTTCAAGCCGCTTTCGCGCTTCCCGGACGTTATCCGTGATAGTGCGCTGTTGCTTGATGAGTCGGTAAGTGCGGCTGAAGTGATGGATATCATCAACCGAACCAAGGTGAAATATATTGAAAATGCAGTGCTTTTTGACCTTTATACGGGGAAGGGTATCCCGGAGGGAAAGAAGAGCCTGGCGGTCCGGGTGCGTTATCGCGACCTGGAAAAAACTTTGACCGATGATGAGGTTGTAAAGGGCCACAATAAGCTGATTAAGTCGATTTGCCATCAGCTTGGTGCAGAAATTCGCTGATAGCAGTTGCACAGCCTATTTCTCTGTGGTATAAGTCCTGAAAAATCAACTAGATAGTAGTATTCAATTATGCACCTGCGTGAACACTGGCGGGAGGGAATATGACCAAAGCAGATTTGATTGAAAGTGTTTATCTGACCACCGGTTTCTCAAAAAAGGAATCGGCGGCAATTGTTGAAATGGTATTCGACCTGATGAAGAATACTTTGGAAACCGGAGAAAAAATCAAGATTGCCGGTTTCGGAAATTTTGTCGTCAAAGAAAAAGCTTCACGTCGTGGTCGCAACCCGCAAACCGGCGACGAGATTGAAATTTCTGCACGTAAAATCCTCACCTTCAAGCCGAGTCAAGTTCTGAAGGCGTCGATTAACGGCGAAGACGAATAAATAGAGTTGAATGGCTGTCGATATACCAGACAAGCTCTATTATAAAATCGGTGAAGTTGCAGCTTTACTGCGGGTTAAAACCCATGTGCTGCGTTATTGGGAAACCGAGTTTAAAGCTTTGCAGCCGGTAAAAAGCCGCTCTAATCAGCGACTTTATCGTCGAAAAGATGTCGAAACGGCCCTGTTGATAAAGGATCTGCTTTATCGGCAGGGCTTTACTATTGCCGGGGCACGCAAAAAGCTGATGTCGGACATGTCAATGGATGAACTGTCCGAACAGAGTGCGGCTTCTCCAGCTGAAGTTTTGCAACACCTCAAAACCGATCTGCAACGTATCCGGCAACGCCTGCTGGATAATCCCGATGTCGAATAAAGGTTTCCTGTGCTGATCCTTGTCACCAACGACGATGGAGTACGTTCGCCCGGTATCCGTTCACTTGCTGTTGCGCTGGGGAGATTGGGGCGGGTCGTTGTGGTCGCTCCTGATCGCAATCGTAGCGCGGTCGGCCATGCTTTGACTCTGGAGCGCCCCCTGCGTGCCGAAGAAATCAAGACAGACGTTTTTGCCGTCGATGGTACTCCGTCCGACTGCGTTAATCTCGGGGTTCACGGATTGCTACATGAAAAGCCGCAATTAGTCGTTTCCGGGATCAACCGCGGCGGGAACCTAGGGGATGATATTACCTATTCCGGAACAGTCTGTGCTGCGATGGAAGCGTCGCTGATGGGACTTCCTGCCTTTGCTGTCTCCCTTGATTGCGATGTTTTTCAGGCCGAAGATCTGTCCCGAGCCGCCGGTTTTGCCGCACAACTTGCAGAACAGGTGCTACAGAACGGTATGCCTTCTGATACCTTTCTGAATGTTAATGTGCCGCCGGGGCCCTGCCGAGGCGTCAGGGTGACACGGCAGGGAAAACGCAAGTACGGTGATGCGGTCACAGTTAATCAGGACCCACGTGGGCGGCACTACTACTGGATCGGCGGAGGCGATGTCGGCTTCGAAAGTATTCCCGGCAGTGACTGTGATGCGGTACACGAACAGATGATCTCAGTTACTCCGTTGCACGCCAACCTGACCAACGACAGTTCCTTTTCTGCTATCGAAGACTGGTCTCTCACGACTTTGCTGGATAAGAATTGATGGATTTTGCTATTGCCCGTCGACGGATGGTCGAGCAGCAGATTATGGCTCGCGGGGTCACAGATCAGCGCGTTCTCGATGCCATGTTGCAGGTGCCTCGCCACCTCTTTGTTGAGCCCGGTCTGCATAGCCATGCATACAGTGATGCTTCATTACCGATTGGTGAAAAACAGACGATTTCACAACCCTATATGGTTGCTTCCATGTCGGCAGCGCTGGAGCTCGAAGGGCACGAAAGAATACTTGAAATCGGTACCGGCTCCGGCTATCAAAGCGCAATTCTTTCTTTGCTGGTGAAACGTGTCTATTCCATCGAACGGATTTCTTCGTTGGCAGGCCGGGCACGCAAAGTGCTTGATCAGCTTTGCTTGAGCAACGTCAATATCAAAGTCGGTGACGGGACCATCGGCTGGAAAGATCAAGCTCCTTTCGACGGTATCCTGGTCGCGGCAGGTGCTCCCGATATTCCGACTGAATATCTCCAGCAGTTGGAGATTGGCGGTAAACTGGTGCTCCCGGTCGGCGATCGTTCGCAACAAATTTTGATGCGTATCACGCGACTGGAGAATGGTAACTACAAGCGAGAGCAGTTGATGGGCTGCCGTTTTGTTCCTTTGATCGGTGAACAGGGCTGGCTGACGGCTGATGAAGATTAAATTGGGTCAGCTATGAAGGTTGTTCGTCGTCTTTATGACTGGGTCCTGTCCTGGGCCGATACTCCCTACGGCGTGCCGGCGTTGTTCCTGCTGGCGTTTGCCGAGGCCAGTTTTTTCCCCATTCCTCCCGACGTTCTGCTGATTGCTCTTTGTCTGGCTATTCCTACCCGTTCTTATCGCTTCGCGCTGGTAGCGACCATCGGTTCAGCGACTGGTGGTATGCTCGGCTACCTTATCGGCTGGGGCGCCTGGGACTCGCTCAGCCCATATTTCTATCAGTATGTTCCCGGTTTTACCGAGGCTGGCTTTGCCCAGGTCAAGGGCCTGTTCGATCAGTACGATTTCTGGACAATATTTGCGGCCGGTTTTACTCCGATTCCGTACAAAATCTTTACCATTTCCGCTGGGGCTTTTCAGATCAATTTACCAGTTTTCGCGCTGGCGTCGGTTGTCAGTCGTGGACTGCGTTTTTTTCTGATCGCTGCGCTTTTTTATTACCTGGGGCGACCGGCACGCGATTTTATCGAAAAATATTTCAATTTACTCACTATCCTTTTTCTTGTTCTACTGGTTGCGGTACTGGTTCTCATCAAATATTTACATTGATTACTGATATTGCGGGATACGGATGTTCAGAAGATGGGCAGATAGATTGCTGTTGAGTCGGGTGCAGATGTTGCGCATCTGGCTCTGCCTGTGTCTGCCATTGCTCTTGGTTCTTCTGGTCGGCTGCGAAACTGGCGTTTATCACACAGTCAAACCGGGGCAGACGCTCTATCGTATCAGTAAAACCTATGATGTCAGCGAGGCTTCTCTCGTTCGTGCCAACAGGATCAATGACCCAACCAAAGTGCGCGCGGGAACCCGTCTGTTTGTCCCGGGCGCCGATCGGGTCCGTTCTGTTACGGTGGTCAAGCCGGCACAGAAGGCCACTCCAGTGACGAAAACGATAGCTGCTAAGGTAAGCAGCAAAAAAACGACTACGGCTAAAAAAGTTGTCGTAAAAAAGCCGTCGGCAAAAATCAGTCAACCTGCTCGATCGACAGATGTGAAGAAGCTGGAGTGGCCGTTGCGCGGCAAAATCGTTCGATCGTTCAGCAGCCAGGCGGAGGCAGGGCGTGGTAAAGGGATAGAGATTGCCGTTCGCTCAGGAACAACCGTTGTTGCTGCCGAAGCAGGGAAAGTGATTTACAGTGGTGACGGTGTTAATGGTTATGGCCACCTGATTATTCTCCAGCACGAGAATGATCTTTTTACTGTTTATGGTTTTAATCAGCGTAATTATGTGAAACAGGGTGATTTTGTCAGTAAGGGGGAGAAGGTTGCTTTGTCTGGGACTCCTCCAGCCGGTGGGTCGCCACGGTTGCATTTTGAGGTTCGTAAGGGCAAGCAGGCGGTCAACCCGATTTTATACTTGCCATAGGCTCTAAACGTCACCTAGACTGCCACTTAACACATTGATGTTATTCATTTTTGGGGGAGGTCAGAATGGACGATGAAAATTCCGATTTCGGCCATAACAGAGCCAACGATGACGATAAAGAGCTGGAAGGCTTTTCGGTTGTCGAACCGGATGCAGAAGTGGAAAAGAAGTCCGGTTCTCGAAAAAAAACCGCTAAATATGAAGAAGAATATGTCGCTGCTGACGCGATTAAGCTTTACCTGAAAGAGATTCAGAAAAGCAAGTTGCTGACCGCAGAGGACGAACGAGAGTTGGCGGGACTGATTGCGGAAGGGGATGAAGCTGCAAGGGCGCGGATGATCGAATCGAACCTGCGGCTGGTCGTCAAAATTGCCAAGCGCTACATGAACCGTGGATTGCCGTTTCTTGACCTGATCGAAGAGGGCAACATGGGTCTGATCAAGGCGGTTGAGAAGTTCAAGATCAGTAAGGGCTGCCGTTTCTCCACCTACGCAACTTGGTGGGTGCGTCAATCGATTGAGCGGGCGCTGGTGAATCAGAGTCGGACCATCCGTTTGCCGGTTCATGTTGCCGATGATATCAATCGCCTGGTTAAAGTCAGTCGCGAAATGGTGCAGCGCCTCAAACGTGATCCGAGCATCGAGGAAATAGCCGAGGCGATGGATAGTGATCCGGCCTATGTGCGGCGGATGATGATCCTGCTGAAAAAAACCTACTCCATTGAACACCCGATGGGGGACAATAACGATTACAGCCTTATCGATACCATTGAAGATAAAAATGTGATCGATCCCGGCAGTATGATTGAAGATCTGGACCGGTTCGCACATGTGCTTGAATGGATGGATGAGTTAAGTGAGAATGAAAAAGAGATTCTCGCTCTGCGTTTCGGCCTGAATGACCGAGAGCCGCAAACCCTCGATACCATCGGTCAGCAGTTTGGTGTTACCCGCGAACGTATCCGCCAGATTGAAGCAAAGAGTCTGGCCAAACTGCGTAAAACCCTGGAAGAACGAGTGCTCAACGAAGATGTTGATTCGTAACCCGAGGAGATAAAATGGATCAGCTTAAAGACATTATTCGCAACATTCCCGATTTTCCAAAAAAAGGCATTGTTTTCAAGGACATCACGACCCTTTTGGCGGATGCCAAAAGCTTTCACCGGATGGTTGACCTGCTGGCACACCGTTATGTCGGTGAAAAAATCGATCAGATCGTCGGCATTGAAGCGCGCGGATTTATTCTCGGTTCAGCGCTGGCATACAAGCTCGGCACCGGTATTACACTGGTGCGCAAACCGGGCAAACTGCCGTATAAAACGCGTAGCATCAGCTACGAACTGGAATACGGTACCGATACTCTGGAGATTCACGAAGATGCTTTCAAAAAAGGCGACAAAGTGATTATCGCCGACGATCTGCTGGCGACCGGCGGTACCATGGCGGCCGTCGTCGATCTGGTGGAGCAGTTTGGGGCGGAGATCCACGAGTGTGCTTTTATGGCGGAGCTGGAATTTCTGGAAGGTCGTAGCAAGCTGCCTGAAGGCAAGGTTTACAGCTTGCTGAAGTTTTAGCCTTTAACGGACGACAACTACTTGAAAAAGCTTTCGCGCTACGGTATAAGCGTGCCGATGGCCCCGTAGCTCAGCTGGATAGAGCAGCACCCTCCTAAGGTGACGGTCGGGGGTTCAAATCCTCCCGGGGTCGCCATATCGAAAATAATGGGCTGCGTTTGCAGCCCATTTTCTTTTTAGCGGAGAAAAATAATGAATTTGACAGTTTGCGGAATTGATGAGCGGCAGTGAGCCGAACAAGGTCGAACGTGATTCTGCCTGCTTCGTTTGCGGGCAGCAAAATCCCATTGGTCTCAAAGCGGAGTTCATTACTGATAAACAAAGTTGCAGCAGTTCAGCGACATTGCAGATGCAGGGGGACTTTCAGGGCTGGCAGGATGTCATCCATGGCGGTGTGGTTGCAGCATTGCTGGATGAGGCCTGTATTTATGCCTGTATGGCAAAAGCGGAGCAGCTTGTCACGGCGGAATTGCAGGTGCGTTACCGTAAGCCAGTTCCGGTCGGAGCCGAGGTTGAAGTGACGGGTGAACTGCTTAACAGCAGTCGAAAAGTCTGGCTGGCCAAATCGCAATTGAAAATAGATGGAACTCTGCATGCAGAAGCAACCGCAAAGGTTTTTGTCCTCGATTGATAAACGGGAGGAATGATGTTGGATCAACTGCCGGAAATTTTACAGCTAGATGCTGAGCAGAAACATTTTCTGCAGCAGGTACGGCAAGTGATGGAGACCTACTTCGGCACGGATATCCGACGCATCACTCACGCGCAGGATGTCACTGGACATGTCATCGACTTGCTGCAGTATATCGACGCCGATCCGGTTATCGCTATTTGTGCCGGGTTGTTGCACGATATCGGGATACCCGAAGCTGAGCGCAAATATGGACGCTGCGATGGTAAGTCACAGGAGATAGAAGGGCCCCCGGTTGCGCGAATGTTGCTGGCGGATGTTGGAGCAGATGAAAGCCTGATCGACGTTGTCTGTGAACTGGTTGCCAACCACCACACCCCCAATGGGGTTGATTCGCCTGAATTTCGTATCCTCTGGGATGCCGACGCACTGGTGAACTTGACTGGGGTGGTCGAGGGGAAAGAGCCCTATGCCATCGAATCGATTCTTGATAAAGCGATGGTAACGGAGCCCGGCTATCGGCTTGCCTGTAAAATCTATTTGCCGGCTGGAAAGTGAGACTGAGTTGCGAAACAGTAGAATCCTTGGTTGACAGTTTCTACTGATTGTTGCTATAAAAATTTCCACCCGGGCGCATAGCTCAGCGGGAGAGCATTCGCCTCACACGCGAAGGGTCGCTGGTTCAATCCCAGCTGCGCCCACCAAGAATATCAGGGAGTTGCACGCTTGTGTAACTCCCTGTTTTAGTTGCGGGGTTATTGCATGGCTAAAGAAATTCCACTGACAGATATCGTTATCGCTGATTGGGGTTTGCTCGATTACGAAGAGTCTTTTCACCGTCAGCAGCAGCTGGTTGAAAAGCGCCTTCAGGGAGAAGGTGATGATACCCTCGTGCTTGTCGAACACCCGCCGGTTGTGACATTGGGCAGGCGTGCCAGCGGTGATGATTTGCGCGTCAGCGTGGATGAGTTTTCAGAGTCCGGGATCGCTTTGCGAAATATCAACCGGGGTGGCTTGGCGACGGCTCACGAACCAGGACAACTGGTTGCCTACCCGATTGTCGCTTTGAAGCGGAAGGATTTGCGCTGGTTCGCCGATGGCTTGCTCAATGCGGTGATTGCTTTACTGGCCGATTATGGTCTGGAAGGCAACCTGAAAGAAGGAGAGCCGGGCGTCTGGGTGAACGGCAGAAAAATCTGCAGTTTCGGTATCGCTGTGAAAAAATGGGTGTCCTGTCACGGTATCGCTTTGAACGTCAACAACGACCTGCAGACTTTTCATATGATCGTTCCCTGCGGTCGCCCTGATGAACAGGTGACTTCGGTCAGTAGTGAACTTGGTGAACAGGTTGATTTGAAAGAGCTTGGTGAATGTTTTTGTCAACATTTTTTGCGCATTTTCGCATACCGGCAGAAAGCCTGCTAGACTGAACTCTGAGCTGATAGTACAGTTTTTTGTGTGGAAAGAGAGTGGAGGTGGTCAATGAGATGTCACGAAGTTGATTATAAAATCATCGGTGATGATATGCAGATGGTCGAGGTTGAACTTGACCCGGGTGAGGCTGTGGTTGCTGAAGCAGGTGCCATGACATACATGGAACAGGGAATCGCGTTTGAAGCTAAAATGGGCGATGGCTCAGTGCCTGACCAGGGCATTTTCGGGAAATTGCTTGGCGCCGGAAAGCGCGCTCTGACTGGCGAATCGATTTTTATGACCCATTTCAGTAATGCAGCAAAGGGCAAGCAACACGTCGCCTTTGCTGCTCCTTATCCTGGCAAGATTATTCCTCTCGACCTGGCCCAGATCGCTGGGAACGAAATCCTCTGCCAAAAAGATTCTTTTCTTTGCGCGGCACTTGGAACACGCATCGGTATCGCTTTTCAGAAGCGACTGGGAGCGGGCTTTTTCGGCGGCGAAGGATTTGTGCTGCAGCGTCTGCAGGGGGACGGCATGGCGTTCGTCCACGCCTGTGGCACTATAATCGAGAAGCAGATGAATGATGAAGTGCTGCGTATCGATACCGGTTGCTTGGTCGCTTTTGAGCCGGGGATAGAATATGATATTGAACGTGCTGGAAGTTTGAAGAGCATGTTTTTCGGCGGTGAGGGGTTGTTCCTGACGACTCTGCGAGGCACGGGGCGTGTCTGGCTGCAGAGTTTGCCCTTTAGTCGATTAGCTGATCGGATTCTGACTCATGCGCCTTCAGGGGGAGGAGATCAGAAGGGTGAAAATTCCCTCTTTGGGCGGATGATAAATGGAGATTGATTTTTTGCTTCCGATGACGTTCTATTCTGCTATAATCAGTCAGATAAAATATTATTAATCTCAGGGAGCAACAGATGTCCGTCGATTTTCAAACTGTAGTCCGAACCATCGGTGATTTGCCACCGGTGCCAGCAGTCGCGACCAAGGTCCTGGAATTGCTGGGTGATGAATTTGCTGATTATAAAAAACTGGGGGATGCGATCTCCAGTGATCCGGCTGTTTCGGCTCGCCTGCTGAAAGTTGCAAACTCTGCCTTTTACAGTATGTCGCGCCAAATCAAAACCTTGGATCATGCAATTGCCATCGTTGGTGAGCGGACCCTGCGCAGTCTGGTTCTGGCAGCTAGCCTTGAGGGAATGAATAAATCTTACGGCCTGCTGGAAAAGATGCTCTGGGAGGACTCTATCGGCTGTGCCATCGGTTGCCGCGTTCTGGCGCGTAAATTTTCCAGTGCCGATCCTGAAGAAGCTTTTCTCGCGGGCCTGTTCCGTCATCTCGGCAAAGTAATTATGAACTACAGCAATGGCGAGGCTTATCGCGCACTGGTCGAAGCGGTCTATACAGGCGAAGGTAGTTATCGCCAGTTGGAGGGGAATTATTTTCCCTACGCTCATGCCGTTGTCGGTGCTGCTGTCCTCGATAAATGGAATTTTAACCGTTCACTAGTGATGACGACTTTGCATCACGACGACTTGAAAATACCGGTTGAAGAGGAAGAAGAGGGTAGTCGGGATCTTTTCCGGCTGACGGCAACAGTCAATCTGTCAGATTTCATCTGCCGTAAACTGGGTATCGGGCAGCGCGAACCTGACGAGTCGATCGATGTTGCTGGTTGTCCCGGTGCTGTAGCATTGGAGTTGGGAGCCGATGATGTCGCTGAGGCGATCAACGAGATTGATGAAATATTTACTGAAAACAGGGAATCTTTTGTCGGCTAAAACAGACATGACGCGAACCGAAGGGGGGCATTCAGCCTCCCTTTTTTTATCTTTTGTAGCGACAAAAAAGGCGTGCTAAAGTCAGCCGAAAAAATGTGGAACAGGAATAAATGAAAGAAAGACTGGACAAACTTCTGGTTGAACTTGGCCTTGTTATTTCGCGCGAAAGGGCTAGGGCGCTGATTCTGGCAGGCAAAGTCGTGGTTGATGATCATCGCGTCGATAAAGCTGGTGTCAAGGTTGATCGTGATGCCCATATCCGCCTGAAAGGCGAAGATATAAAATATGTTTCCCGCGGTGGTTTGAAACTGGAAAAAGCTTTACAGGTGTTTCCGCTTGATGTTTCTGAGCGGGTTGCCATCGATGTTGGTGCTTCGACAGGTGGTTTCACCGACTGCCTGCTGCAAAATGGTGCGGCGAAGGTTTATGCCGTGGATGTTGGCTACGGTCAGCTTGCCTGGAAATTGCGGGAAGATGCTCGTGTCGTTAACATGGAGCGTTGTAATATCCGTTCGCTGACGGCAGATAACCTCGATCCACAGCCAAGTTTGGCCGTGATCGATGCATCCTTTATATCTTTGGCAAAAGTCCTTCCCAGTACCTTGCCGCTGCTGACAGCCAAGGCTGAAATTATTGCCTTAATCAAGCCCCAGTTTGAGGTTGGCAAAGGGCAGGTTGGTAAGGGCGGGGTGGTCAAGGATCCGCTTCAGCATCAACAGGTCATCACCTCGGTCGAGCAGATGGCAATAGAGCTTGGCTGCAAAGTTGCGGGTGTGGAAGAGAGTCCGATTCTCGGGCCGAAGGGAAATCGTGAGTTTTTGCTTTACCTGAAAAAAGGAGCAGCGGTTGAATAGGCTGTTTTTTGTAGGTGCCGGGCCCGGAGACCCGCAAATGTTGACTTTGCACGGGGCTGAAGCGTTGTGCGACTGTGGTGTGGTCTATTATTCTGAACCCTACGATGTCGCCTTTGCCGATTTTTTGCAGGGCAAGGAGCTGTTCGATCCTTTCGATTTCGGTTTTCATCAACTTCTGGAGCAGATCGAGAGTCAGTTGCAGAAGACTTCTGTCGCCTTTCTGGTGCCGGGTGATTTGACATTCTATTCGCCTTATCAGGGGATTGTTTGCCATTTTGCCGAGAAGGCTGAAGTCATTCCTGGCGTCGGCGTTGCCAACGTCGCTTCGGCGCGGCTAAAGCGGACCTTCGATCTGCCTGCAGTCTGTAACCGGGCATTAATCGTATCGCCGAAAACCCTGGGCGCAAGTTCCTCGGCTCCTGAACTCGAAGAGTTGGCCGCCCGCGGTGTTTCGTTGCTGATTTACATGAACAATATGCCGCTCGAAGAGCTGGTCGCGAAGCTGCACAAGGGGTATGGGGCGGATGTGCCGATAGCGCTTTTTTACCGACTTGGATTGCCGGAGGAAAAAGTACTACTGGCGACTCTCGACAGCATTGTCGCTACCTGTGACGGCGTCGACTATTTTCATCTGAACGAACCAGAAAAACGACCGGCGCTGACCTTTGTTGTTGTTGGTGAATCGCTTTGTGCCCCGGTTGATACCACCTGGTGGGATCAGAAGCGGCAGACCGATTGGGCAAAACGGAAGAAAGCGGGTAAAAATTGATAATTCTCAGAATAGAGGTGGGTCAATTTTTGCGATAGGATGTGTGACAGATGTCTGTTAATATTCCGTTTCAACTCCACAGCCTGAATTTACACCACGAAGGAGACTGCTATGGCAAGTGACTGTATCTTCTGTAAGATTTCGACCGGTGAGATTCCCGCAACGATCCGCTACGAGGACGATCAGCTGATCGCTTTTGAGGATATTGACCCCCAGGCTCCCCATCACCTGCTTATTGTGCCGCGCAAGCACATTCGCACCACCCTTGACCTGACGACAGCCGACAATCAACTGATCGGACATATCTACCAGGTCGCCGGTAAACTGGCGCATGATCTTGGTTTTGCTGAAGACGGCTTTCGTGTCGTCAATAACTGCAATGAAGGCGGTGGACAGGCAGTTTGGCATATCCATTTCCACTTGCTTGGTGGTCGGGATATGACCTGGCCTCCGGGTTAGTCACAAGCTGGCAGCACGCAATTTTATGAGCGATTTCAACGCCAAAACTGAACAACGCATGATCACCGAGATCATGGAGTTGCTGGTGACCCATTACGGTGCCAGTCTCTCTGAGACCGAGCTGGATCATGAACTTGACCGGGTCGAGCAGGCATTAAACGATGCCCGCAGCTCCCACCAGGGACAGTTCCGTAAATCGGGCGAGCCTTATATTTTTCACCCGTTAAGGGTGACCCACCTGGCTGCCCGTCACTGGATGGATTTCTCCTCGGTGATCGCTTCTCTGCTGCACGATGTTGTCGAAGATACCCCGGTGACCTTGGCCGATGTGGAAAAGAAATACGGCAGTGAAGTTGCACATCTCGTCGATGGCTTGACGAAAGTGACCTCCGAGGTGAAATCTCGCGAGGAGCTGAAAAAAGAAACCTACCGTAAGACGATTCTGGTGGCGATCGACGATATCCGCGTGCTTTGCCTGAAATTCTGGGACCGGATGGACAATCTGTTGACCATCGATGCGCTGCCGCCGCATAAGCAGAGCCTGATCGCTGAAGAAACGCGGACAATCTACGTGCCCCTGGCGCAACATCTGGGGATGGGCTACGTTGCTACCGAGCTGGAATCTCTATCGTACAACCTGCTTTATCCGAAGCGGGGAGAGAAATACAACGAAAGAATCGCCGAGCTGAAAAAAGAGAACGTCGATTTCCTGCGCAAAACCCGGGCAAAAATAATGGGTGCTTGCGAGCAGCAGAAGTTAACGGTTCTGCTGAAAGATCGCTGGCGTCCGTTTTCGATTACAGCCGTTCAGGCGATGCGGCGAGGGTTTGCAACCCTTTACACGCTGGAAGTGCAGGTAGACCGGATGATGGATGCCTACATTTTCCTCGGCTTGTTGCATGGGCTTTTCCCGCCGATACCGGGAAAGCTACGCGATCATCTGAACCAGACCTCTGCGCACGGCTACCAAGCTCTGAAAACAACAGTGCAGGCAGGACAACAGCGGATGCGTGTTGAGATTACTACCCGCAAGCTGGCCCGTTTCAACGACTCCGGTGTGCTGGCCCCCGGTTTCAAATTCCGCCACGATAATTTTCGCAGCCTCATGAAATCGCTGGTCGATGGTGAATCGGCGTTCGATACTGAATCTCTGAAACTTGCTTCGGCAACGATCCAGGTTTATACCCCGCACGGTGAAATTCGTACTCTGCCGGAAGGCAGCAGCGTGCTGGATTTTGCTTTTGACATCCACGAATCCCTCGGCCTGCACGCCCGGCGCGGGCAGATCAATGGCCGTACCCGTCAGCTTAAAACCCGCCTGCTCGATGGTGATCAGGTTATTATCGAAACGGCGGAAAAGCCCGAAGTCCTGCCGAAGTGGCTGGAATGGGCCATCACCCCGAAAGCGCGCAATACCATTCGTCGCTACCTGCGCAATAAAGTTAGATCTTCTCGTAACTAAATGGTTTTTAAAATGAAAAGTCTTCGTTTGTGGCTTGTGCTTCCACTTTGCGTTTTGCTTTTTGCGGAGGTTGCCAGCGCCGGTCAGGCCAATGTATTTATCTATCACCGCTTTGACGAGAACCGTTACCCCTCCACCAATATTTCCACTGAAATCTTTGCTGAGCAGCTAGCTTATCTGAAACAGGAGAATTACCAGGTGTTGTCGTTTGGCGAAGTGGTCCGGCGTATCCAGCAGGGAGAATCACTGCCGGAGAAGGCAGCTGCACTTTGCGCTGACGACGCCTATCAATCTTTTGCTGATGGCGCCATGCCGATTGTGCGGGAGTATGGCTACCCGATCACGTTGTTTGTCAATACTGACGCAGTCGGTAGCTCCGGTTATCTCGATTGGCAGACGATAAAGGGGTTGCATGCCGAAGGAGTGGGGATTGAGAACCATACGGCATCCCATCCTTATATGGTGGAAATGGAGGAAGGAGAAAGCTTTGCTGCGTGGCGAGAGCGAATAAAGAAAGACATTCTTAAGTCACAGCAGGCTTTTTCACAGCAGCTTGGTTATCAGCCAAAATCTATTGCCTACACGTTTGGCGAATACTCGGATGAAGTGATCGGTTTGGTCAAAGAGCTTGGCTTTGAGTCTGCGTTTGCCCAGCAGTCAGGCGTTGTGCATGATAAAAATGATCTCTTTACCTTGCCCCGTTTCCCGATGGGTGGACCTTACGCCACTCTAAAGGGTTTTATTGACAAGTTAAAGATGAAGCCTCTGGTGGTTCTGCAGCAGGAACCGGTCAGCCCGCTCATCTATAAAGAGAACCCGCCGGAATTGTTGCTGCAATTGGAGACTGCTGATGTCGATATGGGGCGTGTGAATTGCTTTGTTCAGGGGGAGAACAGTTGCACGGTTGCTGCTGTGATCGGACGTCCCGGTTGGTACCGGGTCATTGCAGAGCAACCGCTGTCTGGTCGTCGTAACAAATACACCTTGACTGTGCCGGGCAAAAAGGGTGGTTGGCACTGGTTCAGCCAGCCCTGGGTGAACGCTGAACGTCCGGCGCTGCAGAGTTCTTTAGATGTGAAAAAAGGCTCAGCCGCGGCTTTTCAAGCCGACGTTGGCAAAGCGGGTGAGGCGGTTACTGCGGATCAATGACTGCAGGTCTCTGACGTATTCTTCACCACGGATCGAATAACGAAACAGCCCCTCTGCCAGTTCTGAAGCTTTAAGCTTGTTGCCAGCAGCACGTGCCTCGGCACGTATCTGACGCATTTCTTTGTATGCGAAATGAGTGTTCAGGTTGCGCAGGTAAGAGCGGATAGACTCATAGACGTTCTCGAAACGGCGTACTTCATAGGTTGCGCCTTCCGGCCGTCCTTCCGGGACAATACCGGCACCTTTGATGAAAGTCCACTCGCCGAACAGGTTGTTTGCCTGTTGGGAAAAGCGGGACGTTCCCCAGGCGGATTCGTTGGCCGCCTGTGCCAAGGCCAGGGCGGGGGGAATGATATCGATGCGCAGCAGCAATTCGGAAAGCGCTTGCTTTGAAGTCAGGTTGGCACTTTCGACTTTGTAGCGTGTTGCCAGGCTGTTCAGGCGGTGCAGCTGGTCGTCGTTGAGCTTGCCACCTTTTTCCAAGATCTGTTTGAATTCGATGATCTGTTTACGTTCTCGGTGAATCTCATTGTTTGCCAGCAGGATCATTGGCAGTAGAGATTTGAAGAAAACTTCTTTTTTGCGTGAACTGGAGCTGATCTGGGAAAGATCACGCGGCATGGTTTGCAGGATCAGTGGTGGCACACCGTGATCAAGCTCGTCAAGGCTGTAATCGTGACGCTCGAACTCTTTTTCCAGTTCATGCGTTACCGAGGCCTTGAGGATCTCAATCTCCGAGCCCTGATAGACAGGAGCTGCGCTGTCGGAGCAGCTGACAAGCAGCAAAGACAGCAGCAGGGATATGAAAAATATCGTTTTGATTGTAGGCATTTTTAACATAAAATTACTGTGCTACCGGCGCTACTTGTATACTTTACGACGGCGCAGCGAACTTTTATATAGAACCTGCGAATGGGAGTCAATAGTTTTCGCATAAAATAACCTGAGTGTGATTTCACTTAGCGGCTAGCTATATAAAATCATAAATGTATTTTGACTGTTAAAATGGATTTAAAGAGATGAGATCCTACCGTAAAGAACTTTGGTTTGATATCCCTGCCCGGCGAGAGTTTCGTAACATCACCTCACAAGTGGAGCGATGTTTACAGGAAAGTGGTATTCAGGAAGGGTTGCTGTTGTGTAATGCCATGCATATCACCGCATCGGTGTTTATCAACGATGACGAAAGTGGGCTGCATCAAGATTTTGAGCGCTGGCTGGAAGGGCTCGCCCCGCATGAACCGCTCAGCAATTATTTGCACAATAATACTGGTGAGGATAACGGTGACGCGCATTTGAAACGAACCGTCATGGGGCGCGAGGTTGTCGTTGCCGTCACTGGAGGGCGACTCGATTTCGGCCCATGGGAGCAGATATTTTACGGTGAATTCGATGGGCGCCGCCGCAAGCGTGTATTGGTGAAAATCATTGGTGAGTGACTTTGGTTTCAACGATGTGCTAATCTTATCCTTTAGCTAATGATAAAGAGGTTTTAAGTGGAGACAGTTAAAACTGCAAGCTTTGAGTATTTGATCGATCTGGCAAAGGAAAAGCCCGAAGGGGGCTACACGTTCGTGCTTGATGGTAATAGTTACGAGATTGATGATGTTTTGGAAATCTCGGCGATAGCGACTAAGCACGGCTATATCGTTATTTATTGAACATTTGATGAACGGGAGAATTCAAGATGAGTCCAGAAGTCGAAGAAGGTGTCTGCTATACCTATGAAGCCGCTTTGGAAAAAGCAATCCAGATGGAAGAAGAGGGCTTTCGTAACTACCTTTACGCCATCAAAATCGTCGATGATCGTCAGGCAAAGATGATCCTGAAAGAAGCGGCCGTTGAAGAACTGCAACACAAGCAAAGCATTGAAAAAGCACTGCTTGAAGGTTATGAGCATGATGAAGATATGTCGAAGCCGGTTCCGACGATTAATCTGAACTATGTATTTGAACAAAAAGAGCTCGAGCCGAATGCAAATGCTCGTCAGTCTCTCGCTTACGCGATTCATTTGGAGAAGGCGGCTGTTGATTTTTATAAGCGCATGCTGCAGGGCTGTGAGGGAGCACCTATGGCTCCTCTTTTCAAGCGTCTGCTGGCGGATGAGACTCGCCATCTGAAGAATCTGGAAGATTTCTATGAGGATTATTTCCTCGCGGAGAACTAATAATAATTCCATATCAGCTTGTTTTAAAAGGGTCTGTGCTTTGTTAGTTCAGACCCTTTTTACGTATCCGGTATTTATTCACAAATAGACGCAAAAACAATGAGTTGCAAACCTAAAATCGATCTGCTAGGCTGTCTATAACAGTGTTTGATCGGAGGTTGCCATGGACTTGGATATTGTTAAAGCGTTATTTGGGTTTTATATTGTGGCTGTTTCCCTGATCCGTCTTATGATGGACAATGAACACTTTCGCCTGACCCTGATGAAGAAGGTCTGGGGGCGCAGCACAGGGCTGCTGATTCACTTCGTCAGCAATATCGTTATGCCGATGCTGTTCGCTATTTATTTTTTCTGTCGCGGGATAGCGGCAATGCCTGGTTTCTGAAATCCGTCGCATCGATAAACATATAAGCCCGCTTCAGTCATTGAGGCGGGTTTTTGCTGTGCCCTTGACAAATAAATCTCATCTCCTTATCTTTCTGTTCGCAATTTAATAACAGGAGGTTAGGTCATGTCTGAAAAGCTGCAAAAAGAAGAAGGCTCCATCTCAATCCACACCGAGAATATCTTCCCGATTATCAAGAAATGGCTCTACAGCGATAAGGACATTTTCCTGCGTGAACTGGTGTCCAACGCTGTCGATGCGATCCACAAGCTGCAGAATATCAATCTAATGGAAGGACTGAAGCTTACGGATGAGTACCAGGTCGATATCAAGATTGATAAAGACGCCGGCACTCTGACCGTAATCGACAACGGTCTTGGGATGACAGCTGATGAAGTGCGTAAATATATTAACCAGGTGGCGTTCTCCTCGGCCGAGGATTTTATCGAAAAGTTCAAGGGGCTTGAAGATAAAAACGAGATCATTGGTCACTTCGGTCTCGGTTTCTATTCCAGCTTCATGGTTGCAGATAAAGTCGAGATCCGTTCGCTCTCCTATCAGCAGGATGCCGAAGCGGTCCACTGGACATGTGCCGGAACGACCAGCTACGAGTTAGAGGCAAGCGATAAGAGTGAGCGCGGTACCGAGATTATCCTGCATTTAAATGACGAAGAAAAAGAGTTCCTCGAAAAGGATCGTGTCAGCGAAGTGCTGAAGAAATTCTGTAACTTCCTGCCGGTCTCCATCTCCCTGGAAGGCGAAGAGGTCAACGACAAGAACCCGCTCTGGACCAAGTCGGCCGGTGAAGTTACAGATGAGGAATACTTGGAGTTCTACCGCAAACTCTATCCCATGTCGCAGGACCCGCTATTCTGGATTCATCTGAACATCGATTTCCCTTTCAATTTGAAAGGCATCATCTACTTCCCGCGCCTGACCAACGAGTTCGATGTCACCAAGAGTCACATCAAGCTGTTCTGTAATCAGGTGTTCGTTTCTGACAATACCCCGGAGCTGATTCCCGAATTCCTTACTCCGCTGCAGGGCTGCCTTGATGCGCCAGACCTGCCGCTCAACGTATCCCGCAGCTATCTGCAGAACGAGCCGCAAGTGCGCAAGATCCGAGAAGTCATCAGCGGCCGCGTCGCGTCCAAGGTGGTTGAACTGGCGAAGAAAGATCGCGAAATCTTCGTGCCGATCTGGGAAGATATTCATACTTTTGTCAAATACGGCATGATGCGCGAAGACAAGTTCTACGACAAAGTGAAGGACCAGGTCATCTATCGCTCGACCGGTGATGAGAAATACACCACGTTACCCGATTACCTTGAGCGCGCAAAAGAAAAGCACGAGAACAAGGTCTATTACGCCAATGATGAGGGCGTACAGGCGACCTACCTGAAGATGTTCAAAGCGCAAGGCATGGAGGCGCTGATTCTCGATGCGATGATTGATAACCATTTTATCCAGTTCCTCGAATCGAAGAATAGTGATCTCAAGTTCGAGCGTGTCGACTCCGACGTGACCGAAAATCTGATCGAAGAGAAGGATGAAAGCAAAGAGATCGTCGATGCCGACAACAAGAGCCGCAAGGATCGGATTGAAGAAACCTTCAAAGCCGAACTCGACATCAAGGGCTTGACCATCCGGATCGAAACTCTCAAGGACAATACGGTTCCCGGAGTGATCCTGCTCAATGAGCAGCAGCGTCGTTTCAAAGAGATGACCAGCATGATGGGGCAGGGTGAGATGCCCGACATGTTTGCCGATCATACCCTGATGGTCAACGCAGCCAGCCCGGCTGTCGAAAAAGTGCTGAGTCTGCAGGATGCCGGTGACAAGGAAACAGCAGGACTGCTGATGCAGCAGATCTATGATCTGGCAATGCTGTCGCACCAGGCAATCAGTAAAGAGAGGATGGCCGATTTTCTTGATCGAAGCGGGAAGTTGCTGGGAATGATTTAACGTTTTACTTTAGGAAATGGGAGGCCGGTTCAGTTTGAACCGGCCTTTTTTTATTCTTCAAGCTGCCCTGTTTGGCGTAGCGCTTCAAACAGGATGATCGCCGCCGAGTTAGCCAGGTTCAAGCTGCGGACGTGCGGTGTGAAGATCGGAATCCGCAGCGCTTGATTGCCAACCTGATCGAGCAGTTCTTCCGGCAAACCAAGGGTTTCTTTGCCGAAAACCAGAAAGTCACCTTCCTCAAATTCGACTTGCGTGTAATTGCGCTCAGCCTTTTTCGACATGTACCAATAGCGTCCATCCGGATATTCCGTCTGCAACTGTTCAAGCGAATCCCAACAGTGCAGTTTGACGTAGGGCCAGTAATCAAGCCCGGCACGACGGACCTGTTTGTCATCAATGGAAAATCCAAGCTTGCCAACCAAGTGCATGTGGCTGCCGGTTGCGGCACAGAGCCGGCCGATATTTCCGGTGTTGGGCGGAATTTCAGGTTCGATCAAGACAATATGAAAAGGTTTATTCGTTTGCATGGCGGGGGACGATAGCATATTTGCTGCTGAGAATTAACGGGAAATTTTTGCTGCCCTTGAAATTAATGAAAAGCAAGATAAGGTATATATATTCTGTCGCCGGTCAGAAAGGAGTCAACTATGGGGTTTTTCGACAGAATTTTCGCGTCCAGTAAAGGCTATGAACCACTGGATGAAGAAAGCCTAGCGGCGAATCGTATCGAGAAAATCCGCGATCAGCTTGAGTCACTATCCAAACAAGTCCACAAGCCGTTGGAGGTTGTTCCGGGAGAAGAGGGGGGATACGTCTTCATCGGCAAACCGCCTAAAAATTTCGGCATTGCATGGATAGAGGATAACGAAGTTCACAGTTTGAAGTCACTTGCAGATAAAGGCGCCAAGCCTGAAGACCTGAAAGCGCTATCCAACAAGTTGAGGGAAATTTACGAAGCCAATCAGGATGACACTCGGTATTCTGCCAAAATCGGGGGCAAAGATATTGTTGTTACTCCCTCTGAAACAATGAAGAATCAGGTCAGTGACGTGATTCACAAGGCAGCCCACTAGGCATTTGAGTTTGGAGCGCACTGCCCCAGATCCGTTGATGCGGGACCGCTGGTGCCAGTTTTTTTGTTGGCCGGTGACTGTTATCGGGCACGCCAGGTAGGGCATGCGCTCAAACTTTATCTGATTTTTTTTAGGCCACGACTCTACTGATTCAACAATGGGCTGCGGCGAGTGCCTGATCAAAATCGGATATAATATCACTCACATCCTCGATGCCGACGGAAACCCGAATCATATCTTGTGTAACCCCGGCGGATCTTTGCTCTTCCTCGCTCAATTGCTGGTGAGTCGTTGATGCTGGATGAATAACCAATGTTTTGGCGTCGCCAATATTGGCCAGGTGGCTTGCCAGTTTTACGTTACTGATAAACTTTTTGCCTGCTTCCAGTCCGCCCCTGATGCCAAATGTCAGGATTGCGCCTTGACCGTTTGGTAAATATTTCTGGGCCCGATCGTAATCATTGTGACTTTTCAGTCCGGGGTAATTGACCCAGCTGACCTGCTGGTGCTGCTCAAGGTGTCTGGCCACAGCCAGCGCATTCCTGCAGTGTTGCGGCATCCTGACATGGAGGGTTTCTAAACCTTGCAGAATTTGGAACGCGTTGAAGGGGGAAAGGCATGGACCCATATCGCGCAGCAGGGTCAGGCGCATTTTCAATATGTACGCCAGGTTGCCGAGGGCTTCGTGATAGACCAAGCCGTGATAACTCGGATCAGGCGTGGTGAATTCAGTAAAGCGTCCACTCGACCAGTCGAAATTACCGCTGTCGACGACAGCTCCACCAATGCTTGTGCCGTGCCCGCCGATGAATTTTGTCAACGAGTAACAGACAATGTCAGCACCGTGCTCGATCGGTTTGAACAGCATGGGAGT
This sequence comes from Malonomonas rubra DSM 5091, assembly GCF_900142125.1. Taxonomy (GTDB): domain Bacteria; phylum Desulfobacterota; class Desulfuromonadia; order Desulfuromonadales; family Geopsychrobacteraceae; genus Malonomonas; species Malonomonas rubra. The sequence continues at coordinate 28,138 of NZ_FQZT01000002.1, read as the reverse complement.
GGCAACCGTGTTGTCGACGATCAGCGGAAGGTCGTTATCCTGGGCAATTTTAGCGATTGCTTCGAAATCATCGACATTATTCTGCGGGTTACCGATCGTTTCTGCATAGATTGCTTTGGTATTGTCGTCGATGGCAGCGGCAAAGTTCGCTGGATTTGAGCCGTCGACGAATTTCACTGTGATACCCATGCGAGCAAAGGTGTGATTGAAAAGGTTGTAAGTCCCGCCGTAAAGCGAGCTGGCAGCGATGATGTTATCACCGCACTTAGCGATGTTCATAATCGCCAGAGAGATAGCAGATGAGCCGGATGCCAGCGCCAGAGCTCCGACTCCACCATCAAGCTCCGCCAAGCGTTTCTCGAGCACATCGGTTGTTGGATTCATCAGTCGGGTGTAAATGTTGCCCATCTCTTTGAGCGAGAAGAGATCTGCAGCGTGCGCGGCTGAATCGAAGGTATATGAGGTGGTCTGGTAAATGGGGACTGCACGCGAGTTGGTTGCAGCGTCGGGACTATGGCCAGCATGCAGTGCCAGTGTGCCAGGTCTGTATTTTGGTTGATCGCTCATCTTAGCCACCTTTTCCGGTGTGGAAGTCTATGTGTTAAAGATACTAAAATAGTAAAGAATAGAGGTAAGCTATAACAGCATTAAAAAGAAAGGGCAAGCCAAAAGGCTTGCCCTTAAAGGAAATTTCTTTTTTTAGATGGCTTAACTGGCAGCCAGCGCCTGATCGACATCGGCCATGATGTCATCAATATGCTCGATGCCGACTGACAAGCGAATCAGGTCTGGAGTAACGCCGGATGCGATCTGTTCTGCTTCGGATAGCTGGCGGTGCGTGGTGCTTGCAGGGTGCAGGACGCAGGAGCGGGCATCACCAACATGCACGACCATAGCGATCAGCTTACAGGCTTCCATGAATTTCATACCAGCTTCACGGCCGCCTTTAATGCCGAAGGTCAGCACACCACTGGCGCCTTTGGGCAGGTACTTCTGGGTAAGTTTATAGCTTGGGTGGCTTTCCAGGCCCGGATAGTTTACCCAGGAAACCTTGTCGTGCTTTTCAAGGAATTTCGCCAGGGCCAGAGCGTTACTGCTATGACGCTCCATGCGCAGGTGCAGGGTGGTCAACCCGTGGTTGAACAGGAAGCTGTTCTGTGGAGCAGGAGTGACGCCGAGATCGCGCATATACTGAGCACGGGATTTGACGATATAGGCCAATGGACCGAACTTTTCGACATATTTCAGGCCGTGGTAGGAGCTGTCCGGCTCGCAAAGCTCGGGATATTTACCGCTCGCAGACCAATCGAATTTGCCGCTGTCGACGATCACACCGCCGACTGCGGTCCCGTGGCCATCAATGTACTTGGTGGCGGAATGGATAACGATATCAGCGCCATGCTCCAGTGGGCGACAAAGAGCCGGTGAGGCAAGGGTGTTATCGATGATCAGGGGGACGCCCATCTCTTTTGCCACCCTGCTGAACTTCTCGAAATCGAGAATGTTCAGGCCGGGGTTGCCGATGGTTTCCGCGAACAGGCAGCGGGTGTCGGGGCGGAATGCCGCCTTCATCTCCTCGACGGATGCTTCTGGGTCAATGAAACCTACTTCAATTCCCAGTTTCGGCAAAGTGTTGGCGAACAGCGAGTAAGTGCCCCCGTACAGGGTGCTGGCCGAAAGGACATGCTGTCCTGCGCGGGTAATGTTCAGGAGCGAAACCGCCGAGGCGGCCTGACCGGAAGAGGTTGCCAGCGCGGCAACGCCGCCTTCCATCAGCGCGATTTTTTCTTCGAAAACGCTGGTGGTCGGGTTGCCGAGGCGGGTATACATGGGATCTGCACAATCAAGGTCGAACAGCTGTGCCATATGCTCGGCGCTGTCGTACTTGAACGTGGTGCTCTGGTGGATCGGCGCAGTGCGCGGTTCAGCAGCTTTCGGAGCGTAGTTACCCTGAACGGCCTGGGTTTCAATTTTCCAGTTTTCCCTCATAATGAAGACCTCCATGTTGTACATTGCTTAAGAATGGCTGACGATTCTAACAGAAGTTGTTCAATTGGGGAAAAAAAGATGCTTTGCATGGCAAGAAAAGGTCGAGAATAAATGAATGTTGAGCAGGTTCGGCAGCTGGTCGCTGAACTGAAAGATAAAATTGCCGGTTCACGAGTTACTAAAATCCACCAGCCGACAACCGATATGCTGCTGTTTCGGCTCTGGACCGGGGAGCAGAACCTGAGATTGCAGATTATTGCCGCTGCGCTGAACGGCTCTATCCAGCTGACCGAGGAAAATTATCCCAATCCTTTTACCCCGCCTCGTTTTTGCCAATTACTGCGAGCGCGGGTATCCCGGATTGTTGATGTGCAGCAGCTGAATGATGATCGTGTCGTAGAATTTCAATGCCAGGGAGGCAAGGGCGATTGTCGATTGATCGTAGAGTTGACCGGTCGCAGCAGTAACCTGGTTTTTGTCGATAATCAGGGCAAGATCATCGATCTTCTTAAGCGGCAGAGAGAAGGAAGGCTGCAGCTGGGCACTCAATATACATTACCGGAAAAGCGGGACGAGTCGCTGGGGCAAAAAAACAAAAAGGCTGATGGTGAAAATGCCGGTAGCGAGAAAGATCTGAAAAATCAGCTGATGAAACTGTTGGCAAAAGAAAAGAAGAAGCTTTCAAAGAGGCTTGTCCGAATAGAGCAGGAATATCGCCATCAGCAGGATTATGAGCGCTATCAGCAACTGGGGAATCTGTTGCTGGCGAACCTGCATCTGATCGAAAAAGGAACGGCAAAGGTTCAGGTTCTCAATTATTATCTCGACCCGGCAGTTGAGGAATCGATAGCCCTCGACCCGCAGCTTTCACCGCAGGACAATGCTGATAAATATTTCCGACGCTACAAAAAATATCGTCGGGGCATTGAACACAGCGAGCGTCGCCTGGCTGAAACCAGAGAAGAGCAGGAGTGGCTGGAAGATTTAAACTACCAATTAGAGAGCGCGGAGCAGCCGAATGACATTTCAGTGGTGGCTGACTTGATGAAAAAGTCGGGACTGCTGAAAGAAAAAGTCAGCCGGCTACCCCGTGGTAATAATCAGCAACAGGTCGTAAAAGAACTCCTAAGTCCGGGGGGGCGCAAAGTTGTCTGGGGCAGCAACAGCAGGCAGAACGATATGATATCGACAAAGTTGCTGAAAAAAGGAGACCTTTGGTTTCACGCGTATCGCTGTCCAGGATCGCACGTGCTTTTAAAGGGTGAGGGCGGGAAAGCTGAGTTCAGCGCGGCTGATATCGAATTTGCTGCCGCGATAGCTGCGGGCAATTGTAAAGCGAAAAACGATTCCAAGGTTGAAGTGATGGTTGCCGAAGCCAAAGCAGTCAAAAAACCGCCTGGTGCGAAGCCAGGGATGGTGACTGTTCAGCAGTATAAAACCCTTGTGGTTAAACCCTTTAGCCTGTAGTGCGAGGTTTTTTGGTAAAGACACCGATTTTTTGTTGCAATCGAAAAATCCATTTGTTATAAACACCATCGCTCCGCACAATGGGGCCACAATTGAAGATGCCGAAGTGGTGGAATTGGTAGACACGCTAGGTTCAGGGTCTAGTGTCCGTAGGGACGTGGGAGTTCGAGTCTCCCCTTCGGCACCAATTAGGAATTAACCCGATCACGAAAAGTGATCGGGTTTTTTTGTTTTCAGCTGATCATTCCGATGTGGTTCAGCAGATTGTAACTACCGATCAGGGCAACCATGATTCCGGCTGCTTTTAGCGGGCGATTGCCAAGCCTTTTTAGCCAGTTGCTGGTTTGTCCGAGCAGTAAAAGAGCTGGGAAGGTGCCAAGACCGAAAGCGAGCATCATTAACATGCCGGTTGCTGTGTCAGCGCTTTGGGCTGCGGTCAGCAGCATGGCGTAAAGCATGCCGCATGGCATCAGGCCGAAGAGCAGTCCGATGCCAAGCGCGGCCAATGGCAGAGGCAACCCCTTCAGTTTGTCGGCTTTTTTCTCAAGGTCTAGTTGTAGCGCTCCAGTCTTTAAAAGACTGAAATTGAATGTGCTGAACAACCCGGCGCTGCCAAGCCCGATCAGGATGATGAAAATATCGCAGCCGATCTGTAGCAGTTGGGTGATATTGTAAAGTTCGTTCTGAATAGTGAGGGCGGAACCGAGCCAACCGACGAACAGGCCGAGTAAGCTGTAGGTTGTTACCCGGCCCAGATTGAACATGAGTTGGCAGGGAAGTCCGCAGCGGCGACCATTTTCCGTCAGGCTCAAAGCGCTTATCAAGCCACCGCACATCCCAAGGCAGTGGGCCGAAGCAAGCAGTCCAGTGATAAAAGTCATGCCGATCAGAGGGTTCATCTTTTTATGAGTAACATAAGTTTTTGCTCATTTCACCCGGAAGTGTGTAAGAATAAATAGGGTTCAGTAACTATTTACAGGCTGACCGAGAAAAGTTTTGACAACGCCCGGCGTGGTTTTTAGAATGTTGCGATCGTAAAAGAGGGCTTGTCAATTATGGTTTTGCCCTCCTTTTCCTGCCGTTTTTTGCAATGTCAGCTTGAAGGATTTAGAGAGTTTATGGATTCTGTAATCGCCCTGTTGAAAGACGATATGGGCGCCGTCGAGGCGCAGATCAAGCAGAACCTGTCATCGGATGTTCAGCTGGTCAGCCAGGTCGGGGAATATATCCTTTCCAGCGGTGGCAAACGCATTCGGCCGATGTTGCTGCTGCTTTCGTCCCGCTTGTGCAACTACCAGGGCGATAAACATATCGAGCTTGCCAGCGTTGTTGAGTTCATTCATACCGCAACTCTGCTGCATGATGATGTCGTCGATAGTGCCGACCTGCGGCGTGGTAATCGTTCGGCCAATTCAGTCTGGGGTAACCAGGCATCGGTTCTGGTCGGCGATTTTCTGTTTGCCAAATCGTTTTCGGTTATGGTCAACAGTGAAAGCCTGAAAATTCTGAAAATTCTCTCCGATACCACCACTGAGCTGGCTGAAGGCGAAATTCAGCAGTTGATCAATACCTGTGACCTTGAAGTCAACGAGCAGCGTTACCTGCAGGTTGTCCGTGACAAGACTGCGATCCTGATTGCTGCTGCCTGCCAGGTCGGCGGAGTGCTGGCGGGTGTCGATGAGCAAAAAGAGTTGGCACTGCGCGAATTTGGTCTGGAAATCGGTATCGCCTTTCAGTTGATGGATGATGCTCTTGATTATGTCGCAGACGAGGCTGATTTCGGCAAAGAACGCGGCCATGACCTTTATGAGGGCAAGATGACCCTGCCGCTGATTTGTGCCTTTGCCGAAGCGACTGAGCAGGAAAAGCAGGAGATCGAACGGATTGTTGAGGCGGAGGAACTGTTGCCTGAGGATCTCGATTACGTCTGCAATCTGATCGATAATTACGGTGGTATCGAGTATACACGTAAACGTGCTGCTGATCGGATCGAGTTGGCCAAAAAGCAACTGGCGATTTTTCCTGACAATGAAGCGCGCCAGGCGTTGTTCGATTTGGCAGATTATGTGGTGTCCAGAAACAAGTAACCGCCACTTGAACTGAACCACGTTTAAATCCCGAAGGCCTGCCAGTGTGCAGGCCTTTGCTTTTATTCGGTCGAAGACAGAAGACCACGGCTTTAGCCGTGGATGAATGAGACCGGAGGCGGTATTGTAGGTGGATGGACGTTCGAGTTTCGGCACATTCAGCCTATTGCTTGCAATACCATGTCGTCTGGGTATGCAAATACCGCCGTAGGATCCTAAGCCTGGTGTCTGTGAGTCCCTTGGAAGGGTGCTCTCTAGCCCATTGCGGCAGATGCCCGGCGTAGAAATCGAGACGATTGGCTATGACGGTGATCTCCTCTATATTGTGATGATCATCCCACCTAAGTATTCAATTTTTGAGGTGATGGGAAGATTGAAGAGCCAATCGTCGTTCCGAATACGTGAAAAGTTTGAGTGGCTGTTCAAGGTCTATTGGTCCGATAATATCGTGTGGTCGTCGGGCTACTTTTTAATTGATTGCAAAAGCAATCAGTATGCGAAGCATCAGAACCCCGGGTTTACCCGGGGTATCTAATTTGTAGGGAAATATTTTGCTGGAAAATCGAATCCAAAATTTGATGTGCCGTTTTCCAAAACGGTCTCTAAATCGTCGCGATATTGCCGACATGCTTAATCTTCACGGTGGGGAGCGAAAGCGATTAACTGCAACTCTTCGCCGGCTTGTTGCTGATGGCCTGATCGAGGAAAAAAAGGGTTGCTACCGGTTACGGCAAAGCAAAAAATCGGTCAAAGGGGTCTTCTCAAAAGCCGAGCAGGGCTTTGGTTTTGTGCGTATTCAGGAGGGAGAGCAGGAGGATCTTTTTATACCTGCCAAGCACGTTCGCAGTGCAATGCCGGGGGATGTTGTGGAGGCCCGGGGCGAGGGTTTTGATCGTAGCGGCCGTCCATACGGAAAGATTGTGAAGGTTCTTCAGAGAGCCCATAAAACAGTTTTGGCTCTTTATCGACAACAGGGGAAACGCAGTTGGGCGATGCCGCTTGATCAAGCGCTGGTGAATGCGATTTATCTGCAAGGCGATTTTGCCGGGCAGGTCAATAACGGTCAGATCGTCAAAGTAGAATTTATCCGCTATCCCAGTGAAGCAGCTTCTGCCAGTGGAAAAATCGTTGAAGTCCTTGGTGATCCGGATGACCCACAAGTTGATATCGAGGCTGTCATTTTTGAACACGAGCTACCGCGCAACTTCTCAAGTGGTGCTTTGACCGAGGCTGATGAGGTGTCAGTGGTCGGTATTCCTGTGGACGAGTTGACGAGACGGGTCGATTTGCGTTATCTGCCGCTGATGACGATTGATGGTGAAACCGCAAAAGATTTCGACGATGCTGTTGCCGTGGTGCAGGAAGCTGACGGCAAAATTCGACTGTGGGTCTGTATTGCTGATGTGGCTTATTATGTCCAGGAGGGGGGGGCACTCGATCAGGAGGCACGTGAGCGTGGGACCAGCGTTTATTTTCCTGGCTTCTGCTTGCCGATGTTGCCGGAGGCTTTAAGTAATGGTATCTGCTCTCTGAATCCATATGAAGACCGCCTGGTAATGACTGCAGAGTTACTTTTTTCTGCTGATGGTCATTGTTGCGAACAACGCTTTTACCCTGCGGTCATGCATAGCCGAGCGCGTCTGACTTATACTGAGGTCGCTGGTTTTCTTGGTAGTTCAGACGCAACAAAGCTGGCGGATGCTATTGCTGCACAGTTGCCAGTCATGGCAAAGTTGTCCGGAAGATTGGCGGAGCAGAGGCGTCAACGGGGAGGTTTGGAGTTGGATATTGCCGATGCTGAAATTATTCTGGATAAAAGCGGTTTTCCAACCGCTGTGGCTAAGATTGAACGAAACCAGGCCCACCGCCTGATCGAAGAATTCATGCTGGCGGCCAATGAAGCTGTTGCCAGTTATCTGGAAAAGGCCGGGGTTCCGTTTCTCTATCGCATTCATGAATCTCCAACCTTGGAGAAACTGCAGGATTTTCAACAGCTAGCAGCTGAGTTCGGCTACGGCGTGCTGCTTGGCAAGCAGGTGCAACGGAGTTTACAGCAATTGCTTGACGATCTCGCAGACAAGCCTGAATCAAAGCTGCTCAATCAACAACTTTTGCGCAGTTTGCAGCAAGCTCGATACACGCCTGAGAACAAAGGGCATTTTGGCTTGGCCGCTGAAAATTACTGTCACTTTACCTCACCTATCAGGCGTTATCCAGATTTGACGATTCATCGCACCTTGAAACAAGTTCTTGCTGCAACAGAAAATGCGACAGCCCCTAGCAAGGAACGTTTGCTGGAGTTGGGACGTGATTGCTCTGAAAGAGAACGTCGTGCGATGGCTGCAGAGCGACATTTGTTCGAGCTGCGGCGTTGTCAGTTGATGCAGCAACATATCGGGGAACAATTTTCTGGTCTGATCAGTTCGGTTACAGAGTTCGGTTTTTTTGTCGAGCTTGATGCGTTAGGACTGGAAGGGCTGGTTCATGTGCGCAGTCTTACCGGAGATTTTTATAGTTTTGATCCCTTAAGTCATTGCTTGCAGGGCGAGCGTCGCAGAAAGTGCTATCGTGTTGGTATGACTGTGGCGGTAAAAGTACATCATGTCGATGTTTGGCGTCGCAGGGTTGACTTTGTCCTTGCTGGATAGTGTCGCTATTCGTTAATATTTCGAGGATGTTAGCGCTTCTTGTTTAACTTTGGTATGCTGCAGTTATGGAAATCCTGAATAATCTTTCTCCCGATAAAAATGCCGCTGGCCCCTGTGTTGTCTCATTGGGGAATTTTGATGGGGTTCATTTAGGGCATCGTGAACTGTTCAGGCAACTCGTTGCTATGGCAAAAAACAAGCAGTGTCGCTCTGTTGTTTACACATTTTCCCCCCATCCGTTAAAGGTTCTCTTCCCTGATAAGTCACCCCTTTTGCTGAATACTCCTGACGAAAAGAGGCGACTGATAGAAGCTTCTCATATCGATACATTGATAGAAGCTCCCTTTACGCAAAAGTTTGCAGCCATGTCGCCGGAGCGTTTTGTCGACGAAATACTTGTCGCAGCTTTGCAGGCACGCGGTTTGGTCATTGGTTACGATTATGCCTTCGGTAAAAACAGGGCTGGAAATGCCGAGTTTCTGCAGCGATATTGTTCTGAAAAGGGGATTGATGTTCTCGTTTTGCAGCCAGTTGGCAGCGATGGCTTGCCATACAGCTCAACCCGTATCCGGCAAATGTTGATGGAGGGAAAGGTTGCTGAAGCAGTCAATCTTCTTGGTCGGCATTATAATCTCGAAGGTACTGTTGTTGCCGGCAAACAACGTGGACGGAAGCTTGGTTTTCCGACAGCTAATTTGGTGACGGACAAGGAGCAATTACCGGCTGCCGGTGTCTATGCCGTCAAGGTTCGTTATAGGCTGCAGGAATACAATGGAGTTGTAAATCTTGGGAAATGTCCTACATTTGCTAATGATAAATCGACCATTGAGGTTCATCTGCTTGATTTTTCAGGTGACCTGTACGGGGATAAAATACGTATATATTTTGTTGAGCGCCTGCGCGATGAGAAGACGTTTTCCGGTTTGCAGGAGCTGACTGCAGCGATCGAAGCAGACATTGTCCGTGCAAGGCAGATCCTTGGTTCCCGTCATATTATTCAATACCAGGAATATCTTTCTTATTGAAAGATTAGTGCTAGCGAATTAAAATGCGATATGGTATATCTTATTCTGTTGTGACAGGTGTGCAGCTGTGCGCTTGACATGAGGGAAAGTAAGCAAACCGTTTTTCGCCAGCTATAATGGGACTTTTGGGCTGAGGGTAGCTCAAAATAAGATGAGAGGGAAAGGGCCGCATTTCGATGAGTGCCAACCGACTTGGTGAACTGCTAATTCGTAACGAGATGATTTCCGATGACCAGCTGAAAAAAGCGGTCGAGGAACAGAAAAAAGAGGGGATCAGGCTTGGCGCGGCACTGATCAAGCTGGGCTATGTACAAGAAAATGACCTGGCTTCTTTTCTCTCTAAGCACTACGGTGTCCCATCTATCAACCTGGCTGAGTTTGATGTCGATCCCGCTGTCATCCAATTGATCCCGGCCGAGGTTGCTCAAAAATATCAGCTGGTTCCGATAAATCGTGCAGGTGCTACTTTAATTGTAGCCATGTCCGACCCATCTAATATATTCGCTATTGATGATATCAAGTTCATGACCGGCTTCAATGTCGAGGTTGTCGTCGCAGCTGAAGCTTCTATCAAAGATGCGATTGATAAATTTTATGATCAAAGTGCCAGCCTTGCTGATGTTATGGGCGACCTTGAAGACTTTGATGACTTAGAGTTGGTCGAGGATGGTACTCTTGAAGATGTTGGTGAACTCGAAAAAGCAAGTGAAGATGCTCCTGTAGTCAAGCTGGTCAATCTAATTTTGACCGATGCCATCAAAAAGAAGGCATCCGATATTCATATTGAGCCCTATGAGCATGTTTTTCGTGTTCGCTACCGGATCGATGGTGTGCTTTATGAAGTCATGAAGCCACCAAAAAAACTTAAAAATGCTATTACCTCGCGTATCAAGATCATGGCTGACCTTGATATCGCTGAGCGCCGCTTGCCGCAGGATGGGCGCATAAAAATCAAAATGGGCAAGGGCGTCGAGATGGATTACCGCGTTAACTGCCTGCCGACTTTGTTTGGCGAAAAGGTTGTTTTGCGATTGCTCGACAAGAGTAACTTGCAACTCGATATGACCAAGCTTGGTTACGAAGAGAAGGCACTTAAGTGGTTCAAAAACGAGATCCACAAACCCTTCGGGATGGTTCTGGTTACCGGCCCGACCGGTAGCGGCAAGACAGTTTCGTTGTATTCTGCTCTGTCCGAACTGAATAAGGTTTCAGAGAATATTTCGACGGCGGAAGATCCGGTCGAATTTAACTTTGCCGGTATCAACCAGGTGCAAATGCATGAAGATATCGGACTTAACTTCGCCGCTGCTCTGCGTGCTTTTTTGCGCCAAGATCCTGATATCATCATGATCGGTGAGATTCGTGACTTTGAAACAGCTGAGATCGGGGTTAAAGCAGCCTTGACTGGGCACTTGGTCTTGTCGACCCTGCACACAAACGACGCTCCGAGTACGATCAACCGTATGCTGAATATGGGCATTGAACCATTCCTGGTTGCGTCTGCGGTTAACCTGATTTCAGCTCAGCGCCTCGGAAGACGGGTTTGCTCTGAATGCAAAGTACCGGAAGATGTCTCCAAGGATGCTTTGATTTCGGCGGGTGTGCCAGAAGCTGAAATTGGTAAGTTCAAAGTTTATAAAGGGAAAGGTTGCAGTACTTGCAACGACACCGGCTACAAGGGGCGTATCGGTATCTATCAGGTTATGCCGATGTTTGATGAACTGAAAGAAATGGTTCTTTCGGGTGCGAATACGGCTGAAATCAAGCAGGAGTCGATGCGTCTTGGGGTAAAAACTATGCGGCAGTCGGCTCTGACCAAAATGATGGAAGGGGTGACAACGCTGGAAGAAGTTCTGCGTTGTACTGTTGCTGATGATCAGGAAATGTAAAGTTAAGAATTAAGAGGGGTTGCTGCTATGGCCAACATGCACACGCTGCTGAAAGCGATGATTGAAAAGGGTTCTTCCGACCTGCATATTTCGACCGGAAGCGCACCACAGATACGGATTGATGGGCAGATGACCGCTCTGAATATGCCTGAGCTGAATCCGGCTGAAACAAAGCAGCTTTGCTACAGTGTGCTGACGGATGCACAGAAGCGAAAGTTTGAGGAAGAGAGCGAACTTGACCTTTCTTTCGGGGTGAAGGGTCTGTCACGCTTTCGTGGCAATATTTTTATGCAGCGTGGCGCTGTTGCCGGTGCTTTTCGTGCAATACCATTCGAGATCAAAAGCTTCGAAGATCTAGGTTTGCCCCCAGTCGTTCGTACCCTGTCGAAAAAGCCGCGTGGTCTGATTCTTGTGACCGGCCCGACCGGTAGCGGTAAGTCAACAACTTTGGCCGCTATTATCGATGCCATCAACTCGTCTCGCAACGAGCACATCATCACGATAGAAGACCCGATAGAGTATATTCACGCCCATAAAAAATGTCTTGTGAACCAGCGCGAGGTCGGTGCCGATACTCAATCGTTTAAGAAAGCGTTGAAATATATTTTGCGGCAGGACCCCGATGTCGTTCTCCTTGGCGAGTTGCGTGATATTGAAACAATTGAGGCTGCACTGACAATCGCTGAAACTGGTCACCTCTGTTTTGCAACCTTGCACACAAACTCCTGCGTGCAGACGATCAATCGTATCGTCGATGTTTTTCCAACCAACCAGCAGTCGCAAGTTCGCACCCAGCTTTCATTCGTTCTAGAAGGGGTTCTTTCGCAGACACTGATGAAAAAAGCGAACAGCGAAGGGCGCTGCATGGCGCTTGAAGTTATGGTACCAAACCCAGCGATTCGCAACTTGATCCGTGAAGACAAGATTCACCAAATTTATTCTCAGATGCAGGTTGGACAAGACAAATTCGGCATGCAGACGCTTAACCAGTCTCTCTTCTTGCTCGCTCATTCGCGGCAGATTTCACAGGAAGACGCCATGATGCGTTCCCCGGATATTGAAGAGTTGAAGCAGATGTTTGCCAACCCGAACGCAGTCCTTAGACGTAACAAACCCGGCGCTCCAGTGGGAGGCCCTGGCCGAGCAAGATAGATTTGCAGTAAATTAAAAAATCGAAATTGGAAAGGAACAGGGAATGCCAAGCTTTGCATATACAGGCAAGTCGAGGGATGGAAAAACCGTAAAAGGAACCATGGAAGCGACCAGCGAGTCGGTCGTTATGGCGAATTTACGTCGTCAGGGGGTTCAGGCCAGTAAAGTCAAAGAGGCTGGTAAAGGGATGAATATGGAGCTGAATATAAGCTTCATGCAGCCCAAAATCACGACAAAGGATATCGTAGTTTTCACCCGTCAGTTTGCAACGATGATCGACGCTGGTCTGCCACTGGTGCAATGTTTGGACATTCTATCTACCCAGCAGGAAAATAAGACATTTAAAACAATTTTGACACAAGTCAAAGAAGATGTGGAATCTGGATCAACATTTGCTGACGCGCTGAAAAAGCATCCCAAAGCGTTCAATGAGCTTTACGTCAATCTCGTTGCTGCTGGTGAGGTTGGTGGTATTCTCGATACAATTCTGAATCGGTTGGCAGCTTATATAGAAAAGGCTTTGAAACTTAAGAAGCAAGTCAAAAGTGCAATGACTTATCCGACAACGATTGTTGGTATCGCTTTAGTTGTTATTGCGGTTATTCTGGTTTTTGTTATACCTGCCTTTGAAAAAATGTTCGCTGATTTTGGTGGGGCGCTCCCCGCACCAACCCAAATCGTTATCAATATTAGTAACTTCGTCCAAGACTATATATTGGTCATCATAGGTGTTATAGCTTTTCTTATTTTTGCAGCAAAAAAGATTTACGCGACAAAAAAGGGACGTGAAAAGATTGACGACTGGGCTTTGAAGCTGCCTGTTTTTGGTGTGTTAATTCGCAAGGTGGCGGTAGCAAAATTTTCACGGACCATGGCGACGATGATATCCAGCGGTGTGCCGATTCTTGACGGCCTTGATATTGTCAGTAAAACAGCAGGGAATAAAACCGTAGAAAAAGCTATAAACCAAGTACGGATTAGCATTAGTGAGGGTAAAACGATCGCCGAGCCGTTGAAAGAGTCAGGAGTTTTCCCGCCGATGGTCTGTCAGATGATTGAGGTTGGCGAGCAGGCTGGTGCGATCGATACCATGCTGAGTAAGATTGCCGACTTTTATGATGATGAAGTTGATGATGCTGTTGGCAACCTGACGGCGATGATGGAACCGCTGTTGATGCTTTTTCTGGGAACAACGGTTGGTGGACTGGTTATTGCCATGTATCTGCCGATCTTTAAGCTGGCAGGAACCGTCGGCGGCTGATGCCACTGTTAAGTCAAAACCTGAAGCCGGAATTCAAAACTGATTACCGCAGCCTGACATGGTATCTCGCCTGTCGGGCTGCGGTAATTACGTTTCTACTTGGTGGCGCGGCAATTTTTTATTGGCGTGGCAAAGTCGAGTCGGATGTTGTTGTGCCACTGCTGGTTCTGGTTGGCGTGTCTTACGCGCAAGCTCTGGCTTCTGCTCTTCTGCTGCGCTTGATAAGGCGCCACGGACTTTTTACCCAGATACAGATTGTCTGGGACCTCGTTTTTGTCACTGTCTTGGTGCTGCTGACTGGTGGGGTCGAAAGCTTTTTTTCTTTTGCTTATTTGCTCGTTATCGTCGCTGCGAGCTTTCTTCTTTCCCGCCAGCAGACGATTTTTGCTGCGGCTTCAGCCGCCATTCTTTTTGGCGGTATTCTTGATCTGCAATATTTCCACTATCTCCAGCGTTTTGATCTTGACCGCAGCATTTCCGATGGAGCCTTTCTTTCTGCTGTTTTTGTGCATGTTTTTGCTTTTTTTCTCACCGCAATTTTGAGTGGAACGCTGGCAGATAGATGGCGCAAAAGTGAGGCCGAACTGGCCCGGAAAAAAGTTGATTTTGCAGAACTGGAAAAGCTGAATCGGACGATTCTTGCCCACATTAGCAGCGGCTTAATGCTTGTGGGTCCGGATTCTCGAATCAAAACATTTAATCGGGCGGCAAGTGAGATTACTGGATTGTCGTTTGAGGAGGTCTATAATCAACCCGTCACTCTTTATTTTCCAGGGTTACCTTTATTTTGTGGCGGTGAATATGTTGAAGCGAAACGTTCGGAAGCAGTGTTTGTTAAAACCTCTGGTGATCAGCTCATTTTAGGTTATGCCTCGGCTGTTGCCAAAGGTCACGAAAGTGAAGATACCGGTTTGCTAGTGACCTTTCAGGACTTGACGCAGCTGAAACGTGTTGAAGAAGATTTAAAGCGTGCTGATCGTCTGGCTGCCGTTGGGCGATTAGCCTCCGGTATGGCGCATGAAATCCGCAATCCACTTGCTTCGATCAGTGGCTCGGTTCAGCTGTTGCTTGAAGCAGAGCATGTCAGTTCGGAGGATCGGCGCCTGATGGGGATTGTTGTTAAAGAGGCAGAACGCCTAAGCGGGCTGTTGACTGATTTTCTGATGTTTGCTCGCCCTAAACTGCCAGAAAAAAAAGATGTCGATATCTGTATTGTTATCGATGAGTTGATGGAAATGATCGGGAATGACCCTCGGTTTCAACAGGTTGAGATAGAGGTAGAGTGTCCGGATGAAAAGATTCTTTCAATTGATCATGGGCAGGTTTGGCAGGTGCTGTGGGATTTGGTTGTGAATGCTGCTGAAGCAATGAATGGCCAAGGGTTACTGCGAGTTTTTGTCACGCCTGAAACTGGGGATATATGTGTCGAGGACAATGGCCCTGGGATTGATGATGACATTTTAGATAGGATTTTTGATCCTTTTTTTTCAATGAAAGAAAAAGGGACAGGATTAGGGCTGGCATCGGTTTATTCAGTTATGGAAGCTCACGGTGGCAAGGTGACGGTTGGACGCTCTGATTTAGGTGGGGCAAAGTTCTGTCTGGTTTTCAGTGCACAGGATAGTTAAAAGATGATTCGTGAAAATAAACAGGTCAGGATCCTTGTTGTCGATGATGAAGCAAGTATGCGTGAATTCTTATCCATCATGTTGCAACGTGAAGGATATCGCGTCGATGAAGCAGTCAACGGTGAAGAGGCACTGAAAAAACTTGATGATGTTAAATATGATCTTTTGATCAGTGACATCAAGATGCCGCGGATGACTGGCATTGAGCTTCTCAGAGAAATCAGGCAGCAGGAAGTCGATTTGACAGTCATCATGATTACAGCCTTTTCTTCAACCGAAGAGGCAGTTGAAGCGATGAAGCTTGGTGCTTACGATTACATTACCAAGCCATTCAAAAACGATGAAATTCGTTTGGTTATCAAAAAGGCCCTCGAGCGCAATCACCTGCAAAGCGAAAATATTCAACTGAAAAAGAAACTGGATGAGCGGTTTTCTTTCAAACAGTTGGTGGGAAACTCTTCTGCAATGAAGAATTTAGTGGCTTTACTGGAAAGAGTTGCCCCCAGTCAAGCCAACGTTCTGATTACCGGAGAAAGTGGAACCGGTAAAGAATTGGTGGCAAAAGCGTTGCATCTGAACAGTGAAAGAAAGCAGCAGGCGTTTGTGCCGATTAACTGCGGGGCGATTCCGGAAAACCTGCTGGAAAGTGAGTTGTTCGGGCATGAAAAGGGAGCGTTCACGGGGGCAGAAAGACGCAAGGATGGATTGTTTGAGGCGGCGAACGGGGGGACGCTGTTCTTGGACGAAATCGGCGAGCTGCCCATGGCAATGCAGGTGAAATTGCTGAGAGTTCTGCAGGAACGTGAGTACCGTCGTGTGGGCGGAACCAAAAACAATCCCCTTGATATTCGACTTCTGGCGGCAACCAACCGAAATCTGGAAGATGCGGTCCGCGATGGTGATTTCAGAGAGGATTTATATTATCGATTGAATGTCGTGCAGGTCGATTTGCCTCCCTTGCGTGAGCGGAGTACGGATGTCCCTTTGTTGATTGATTACTTTTACCACGTCCGTACTGGCGATTCACACCTTCCTATCGCTGCGGATGCACTTCCGTATCTGCTCGAGTATTCCTGGCCTGGAAATATACGTGAACTGGAAAATTTCGTTGAAAGAGCCATTGTCCTGGGAGCAGGGGAGACATTGACTGTTGAACAATTGCCACCACAAATCAAAAAGCGCTCGGATGGCCCCTGTTCTGTCTTGGAAGAGTTGCCGGAAGCAGGTTTTAATCTTGAAGAATGGCTGGCCGATATTGAAAAGACAATGCTGGAAAAAGCATTGCAGAAGTCGAATGGCGTCAAAAAAGATGCTGCAGACCTTCTGGGGATCAGCTTTCGCTCGTTCCGCTACCGGTTGTCAAAACTGAATATGGGCGATGAGGAATAGATAGCGGTAGTGACAAAAATTGTCAGTTTCGATTGACGTAAATTGACAGAGAGGCAGGGTGTGCAAAGAGCCAATTTTCACCATTAAAATTAAAGAAGGCTTAAGTTGCTGAATTTACAAACAATCGTTAAAAAAAACTATTTTTATTTAATATTGGTATATGCCTTGCTCTAAGAGGATATCGTTAATCAAAGAAAAAACGTTTGCTACGCCGGTTTCGGCACATGTCCTCTCAGGAAAGGAGACACAAGGATGTTGAAGAAATTCCGTAAGAACCAAAAGGGTTTCACCCTGATCGAGCTGCTGATCGTTGTTGCGATCATCGGTATTCTGGCTGCCATTGCGATTCCGCAGTTCGCTTCCTATCGTCAGAAGGCGTTTAATTCTGCTGCCCAGAGTGACGTGAAGACAATAAAGACTTCGCTTGAAGGCTTTTACACGGACGAATATTACTATCCGTACTAATTTTAAGCTAAAGCTTTTAACTTCCGTTCTTTTGGAGAATAAATATGTATAAAAAATCACTTTGTTTTATGGTTATGGTCGCTTGTGTGCTTATGTTTGCGAGCTTTTCTTTCGCTGAGGATGTCCTTTCGGATACCGGCACAGCTGGTGAATTGAATATTGGATCGAACGCTAACTCTGCAACACTGGACATCGGTCTGTCGCCGAAGGTTGTTGCACGCTATGTAACTGATGGTACAACTGCTGTGACTGCTCAGTGGTATGCAGTTGCCGCGGCTCACCCCGGTGGAAATGCTAAATACTGTACCGGGCAAAATTTGAATAACATCGGTACAGCTAGTTATGCGACAGGTACCGCGCTGGACACCACCATTTTGGCTATCCCGACAACAAGAGCGTCTGAAGATGCATTTGCCACATTAGGCTGGAATTTTGATTGATTATTAATTTTTTCGGAAAATGCCCCTTTTTAAAGGGGCATTTTTTATTTATAGGCATAATATGTTGAAAAAACATGGAGATATATTTTTTTTAGTATTTATTTTATTACAACAAATACTGATTGTCCCTTTTTTAGGAAGTATTGATAAATCTCCGAAACTTTTTTTACTTTCTTTTTCTTGCCTTTCTGTCTTGATGTTTTTTTTTGTAGAAAAGAGTTTTATTATAGTAAAATATTAAATTTATTATTTTTTCTTTTTTCACTCTTTATAGTTACCTCCTTTTTTTCAATTAACCCTTATTGGTCACTTCTTCTTTCTGCAATCTATTTTCTCTATTTACTACTTACTTTGACGTCAGCTAATGTTTTCTTTATATATAAAAGTCTGTTTGATAAATATTTGTCATTTCTGACTTTTTTTGGTTTAATTTCAGCTTTATTTGGGCTTTATCAATATTCATTTTATATGATTCAAGGACCATCTGATGGATTTCTGATACCTTATTTTTTGCCCCACATTAAATCTCTTCGAGTTACGGGTTTTTATGGTCAGCCAAATCTTTTTTCGGTTTTTCTAATAGTTATAATCTTGTCTTACTTTTATAAGTATTCATCAGTTGATAATTTAAATCTTCCCGGGATATTTTGTTTTTTTAAATATTTCCCCTTTTTTGTTGTTTCGTATGTCTTCTTTTTGACTGGTTCTCGAGCCGGAACTCTTTCCTTGCTTCTGATTATTGCGTTTATGGTTGTCTTGGTTTTGCAGAAGCGCTTATTTTGCTCAGAATTATTCGAAAGCAAAGAGTTTTGGACGTTGGTTTTGGTGCTCATTTGTGCGTTTTCTGTTTATCGTTTGCAGCCATTTATCTTTTCTGATTCATCTTTTTCACCTCGAGCGCTTTCTGCAGTGGGCACCGGCATTGACGTTCGGTTCCTGTTGTGGATGAGTTCATTTTTGATTTTCTTTGATAATTTTTTATTCGGTACTGGCTTAGGAACTTTTGGTCTGGTACAGGATAGCTATGCTTTGCTGGCTAGAGATTTATTGGGGTTTGTCCCCTACGAAGCAATGTCTAATACTGATTGGGCTCACAATGAGTTATTTCAGTTATTTGCAGAGACAGGATTTTTAGGTGGGGGACTATGTATAGTTTTGTTGATTTACTATTTTTATTCCTTTTTAAAGCTCCTTGTAGGAAATAGAGGTGGATTAGATAAAAAAGTTTTTTTCATTCATTTATTTATTTTTCCATTCATTTTTCAATCAATGTTTTCCTGGGTCCTAAGATCCCCTCAACTGCTTGTTCTTTTTTTTGTTTTTTTAGGGATCTTTCTAGCGAATAATGATTTGATAAAAATAAAATTTGGAGAAACTCAAAAAAAATTAGTTTTTTTTGCCTCTACTGTTGGTCTTTTTTTGACATGCTTATTGTTTTCTTACGAGCTAAGTATTGGCAAATTTCGAGAAGAGGTTTTGAGTGCTGTTCAGGTCTCTGACACCCTTCAAGAGATGAATAATTTGGTGGATAATCCTTATAGTTCATATCGCGTGATGTCAAAAGTTTTGCCACATTATGCTAAGTTGACTTTGGCGGCTGAGGATGTTGCGTTTGCAAAGCAAATTATTCCCCTGTATATACGCTTAGTGAGTTTTGAAGGTTCGAGATGGCAATGGTATGATCTTGCTCGCTTGTACCTACTTGATGGTCGTGAATCTGAAGCTAGGGGAGCTATTGAGGAGGCAATTGATTTAATGCCGTCTGATAACTTGACATGGTCTTTTCTGCATTACCTGAATATGCTAGAAGCCTCAAGAAACACTGGTCGTCCTTTGGAGAGCTTTTGGCCTCAAGGGGATGTCTTGGATTTTTCAAAAATGGAATTGAGCAATGATTGAGGTTGAAGTTCGAGATGTGGCAAAAACTTATAACCCTGGACTCTTCAAGAAAAATGTCCGCGCTGTCAATGGTTTAAGTTTTAAGGTTAATGGAGGAGAAGTTTTTGGGTTGATTGGACCTAATGGGGCAGGGAAGAGTACGACGATTAGGATGGTTATGGGATTGGTCCGTCCAGATGTCGGCAGGATTTTGTTTAGGGGGAAGGAGCTTTCTGGAACCAGTTTTCGACGTGAAATTGGTTATCTTCCTGAGAATCCATATCTTTATGATCACTTAACATTGGAAGAATTGTTGTTTTTTGCTGGCCGAACATCGGGTATGGAAAAAAAAGAAATAAGATTGCGTGCTGAAGAATTGGTGGAACGTTTATGTTTAACTGATGTTCACGCGAGGCCGTTAAGAACTTTTTCTAAGGGAATGCTACAGCGCGCAGGAATATGTTTTGCTTTGCTTCATGACCCTTCGACTCTGATTCTCGATGAGCCTATGTCTGGTCTTGATCCAGTTGGTCGGAAGATGGTTTTTGATCTAGTAATGGAGTTAAAGCGACAAGGCAAGACAATATTTTTTTGCTCACATATACTTAATGATGTGGAACGATTATGTGACCGTATTGGTCTTTTGAATAAGGGCTGTCTTGTCAGAGAGTTTTCTCGCAATGAGTTGTTGCAGATTAACGATGGGCTTTTGTTTTTGGAGACGCGGATATTGGAATTGGTAGAAATTGAACAGATAGAGCAACTAGGTGGGCGGGTTCGTGAGTTTGAAGGAGGCCATTTGGTGGCAATCCCTACAGAAGAATATTTCTCTTTGAATCGTTATTTTGAGCAGTCGGGGATTCCTGTCAAGGGGGGGCGCTCAGAATGGTTATCTCTAGAGGATCTGTTTGTTGAGATAGTCCAGGAGCAAGCCAGATGAAGACGATCTATGCTCTTGCAGTGATTACTTTTAAGGAAGGTATCCGAAATCGTGCTCTGTTTGGAGTTGCTTTTCTAGCCCTATTTCTTTTTGGTCTTAATATAACTGTTGCGGGTTTCTTTATGCGTGATATCGGTAAAGTGACAGTCGACATGAATTTGTCGGCTATTTCTTTTGCCGGGCTACTGCTGGTTTTTTTTGTTGGTGTCAATTTAATGGGCAAGGATATTGATCGTAAAACTATTCAACTGGTCTTGTCGAAGCCCCTTTCGCGTGGACAGTATGTCTGGGGGAAGTACTTGGGCATTCTTTTTTTTGTAAGTGTCTCGCTTTTGCTGCTTTTGGCCTTTTCGACATCTACTGTTCTTCTTGTGAAACTTCTTTATGCGAATTATTTTATTGGATTCTCTTTTTGGTTATTTTGGGTTGCCGGCTTTTTTGTTCTTCTTAAGCTGTGGGTGTTGTCAGCTATTATGATTTTTTTTAGTTCGCTTACCAGCAACTCGCTGCTCGCTCTTATTTTCACATTGAGTAGTTATGTGGTGGGGGTGAGCATTGAAGAGGTTGTTTATTACCTTCAGACAGAACTTGCTGGTCAAGAACGTATGATATCAGATTCACTTGTCTCTTTTGTCCATGTTGTTTCTTATTTTTTACCTAATTTAGCTGTTTTCGATTTCACTGTTGAGGCGGCTCACGGCTTACCTCTGTCTCTGGAACGGTTAATCCTTTCTTTTGGTTATGGCGTGGTCTACGCGGTCATTTTGTTATTGTTGGCATCTTTCGTGTTCACTAGGCGGGAATTCAATTGATGCGTTATTGGGTTCGAGCGTTATGTTTGAGTCTTGCGCTGTTGATTTATTATAATTTATTTGGAGTTGTCTGGGAGGACAGGGGGACTGTTCGAAAAAATGCGCCAGCGGCGTATATTCTTCCATCTGAATTTACTCGTGTCCTGGCTTTTGGGCAGCACGGACTTCTTTCTGACTTTCTGTTTTTGAAAACCTTGACGTTTGTTGGTGGGCGCAGTCAGTCAGATGAAGCTATGGCTGAGGATGACTGGCTGTTTGTTCATAAAAGTCTTGGTGTGATTACGGATCTTGATCCGTATTTTGTGGACCCGTATATGTTGGCTGAGGGGCTGCTTGCTTGGGATGCACGTAGGCCTGAAGAAGCGAATGAGATATTAAGGAAAGGCGTTAAGTATCGGGATTGGGATTGGCGATTTCCTTTTTTTATAGGTTTTAATAGTTATTATTTCTTACAGGACTATGAAACTGCAGCAACGTATATTATGCAAGCTTCTAAACTACCCGGGAGCCCTGAATATTTAAAAACGCTTGGTGCTCGATTAGCTTATTATGGCGGAAAATCGAAAACTGCTTTGCTGTTCCTGAAACAAATGTTGGCTGAGACGGATGAGCCTTTATTGAGGCGACGTTTGGCAATGCGTTTGGAGGCGTTGGAGGGGGCGGTTCAGATAGAAGAAGCACTCGATAGGTATCATGAAAAACGTGGACAGATGCCTGAACGGTTAGGTGATCTTGTTGCCGCTGGTTACCTGTTGGTGATGCCAAAAGATCCTTATGGTGGGGAATGGGTTCTTATGAAGTCCGGCCGTGTTTTTAGTACTAGTAAGTTTGCTGAAAGTGAGTCTGGCCATTGATTGGTTTGGGAGGGCAGATGCCAGCATTAGAAATTGTATTGACTTGTATTTTTGTTTTAGGAGCAATTTTCGGATCCTTTCTTAATGTCTGCATTTACCGCATTCCTGGGGGCATGTCGGTAGTCTCCCCCGCTTCTCGTTGTCCAAAGTGTGAAACCAAAATTCGCTGGTATCAAAACATACCAATATTAAGTTGGTTTCTGCTTAAGGGGAGATGCGCATCCTGTGGCGTCAATATTTCGCCTCGCTATGCATTAGTGGAAGCGCTGAATGGTTTGTTGTTTGTTCTGGTGCTGTGGTTTTTCGGTTTCAGTTGGACGGCGCTGATTTATGCTTTGTTCGTTTCACTACTTGTCGTTATTACATTTATTGACCTGGATCATCAAATCATCCCCGATATTATCAGTTTGCCGAGCATCCCGATCGGTTTCACCTGTTCGTTTGCTATCCCTTGGCTTTCATGGCTCGATTCCTTATTGGGGATCTTGCTGGGTGGTGGCTTGTTGTTAGTAATCGCCTGGTTATATGAAATCCTGTTGAAAAGGGAGGGGATGGGTGGTGGCGACATCAAACTCCTTGCAATGATCGGAGCATTTCTCGGTTGGAAAGCCATTTTTCCGATAATATTTTTTGCCTCACTTGGAGGAACTTTGATCGGTGTTCCTCTGATGTTGATCAAGGGGAAAGACTCCCGTTTTGCTTTGCCTTTTGGACCCTTTCTGGCGAGCGCATCAATTATATATTTGTTCTGGGGAGAGCAAATTATCAATTGGTATCTGTCATTTTACAGGTAGTTTGTATTTAATTAGCTACCCCTCCTTTTTTGTGGCCACTATATATATTGCTAATTGCTGAGACCTCTTACTATAGGTTGTGTTTTTGCGTTTATCTTCTTCATTTCAAATGTTTACGATAATTTTTTGATTATTGGATTAATTTAAAATTTCTTGACAATAGACTTCATTGACCTATAATTATGCACAATTTGAATATTATTGCTATCTAGGGGCTGAGTGCATGCTTCATAACAGTGTAAAAGAAATCCGAGAGTCTTTGTTGATGAGCAAAGCAGAACTTGCTCGCAAAGCTGATGTCTCGCCTTTGACGATCACCCGTATTGAGCGTGGATACCCATGTCGAATGGAAACTATGAGAAAGATTATTCTGGCTCTCGGATATAATTTGACTGATAAGGAAAAGGTCTTTCCAGGCAAATAAGCGGTATAATGGTTCTGTGTTTTTAAAAGGTAACTCTTTTCTGACTGGATTAGGAATGTTCGCCTCGAAAAAAGATATTGTCGGTATCGATGTCGGCTCAAGTTCGGTGAAGCTTGTGCGCTTGCGTGAGTCGCGTGGGAATTTTCATCTTGTAAATATTGGGGTTATGCCGCTCGCCCCTGAAACGATTGTCGATAACACCATTATGGATTCTACTTCAATTGTGGAAGCAATCCAAAATTTGATGGTCGGCATGAAGGTGAAGGCCAAGAGGGTAGCAACTTCGGTTTCTGGTCATTCAGTTATCATTAGGAAAATAATGCTTCCAATTATGACAGAGGAAGAATTGGAGGCTTCCATTCAGTGGGAGGCGGAACAGTATATTCCCTTTGACATTTCTGAAGTCAATATCGATTTCCAGATTCTTGGCCCTGACTCTAAAGACCCTTCGCAGATGAATGTTATGCTCGTTGCAGCGAAAAAAGATTTTGTTGATGACTTTGTCTCTGTCTTTTCAGAAGCAGGACTTGAGCCTGTGGTTATGGACATAGACTGTTTTGCTGTAGAGAACATGTTTGATTACAACTATGGCTTCGTCGAAGACGAGGTTGTAGCGCTGATCGATCTTGGTGCCAGTGCAACAAGTGTCAACGTGCTAAAAGGTGATGTTTCGGTCTTCACCAGGGATATCCAGGCAGGTGGTAACCTTTTGAGCGAGGAATTGCAGAAACGCCTAGGCCTGAGCAGTGAAGAAGCGGAGCAGGCGAAACTAGGGACTAGTGAAGTAGCAGATGTTGATGCTGATTCCGTCGAAGAAGTGCTGGCAGATGCCGTCGAGAACTTGGTTCAAGAGGTTCAACGATCACTCGATTTCTTCACGGCGACGTCAAGTGAAGACAGGGTTTCAAAGGTGTATTTGACTGGCGGAGCGTCAAGCTCCGAACAAATTCGTAAAACGTTGGAAGAGCGTTTAGCTATAACGGTAGAGCGTGCCGATCCGTTTCGAAATCTGACTGTAAATGATAAAGAATTCGATAAGGAATATCTTGATGCAATCGGACCGATGTTTTCAGTGGCTACCGGTTTGGCAATGAGGAAGGTTGGTGACAAATGATTCATATAAATCTTCTTCCTGTCAGGGCCGCGCAAAAAAAAGAAAAGCTGAAATTTCAATTATTTGTTTTGCTACTTAGCTTGCTTGTCACCGGCGCAATCTGTGGGACTTTGTATTTCAAACAGGCTTGGGCAATAGACGAAATAAACAATGAAATAGCGAGTATAGAAGCTAAAAACAAAGCATTGCGTAAAAAACTCGGCGAAGTTGCTGATTTCGAAAAAAAGAAAAAAGAGATCGAGCAAAAGTTGTCGGTATTAAGGGAGTTGAAAGAAGCAAAGTCTGGGCCTGTGCGTCTTTTAGACGAATTAAGCATTGCTTTGCCGGAAAAAGTTTGGTTAACACAGTTCTCTGAAAGTGAAGGCAATATCAAACTGTCGGGTTTTGGTGATTCAGAGAAGACTGTTGCATTATTTATGCAAAAGTTAGAAAAGTCTCCCTACTATAAAGATGTTGAGCTGTCGGTTACAGAACAGTCGGCAGTGGGGGATGTGAAGATGCAGAAATTCTCTCTTAATTGTAAGTCAGAAAAGCCGTCACAAAACAAATAGATTGGGGCTAGTTCATGGATGCAAGAGTAGAAAAAGTACTGAATCTGCCTACCTATCAAAGGGCCTTGATTGTGCTCGTGATAGTTACTGCTATTGGTGCCGGTTTTTACTTTACGGTTTATCAGGGGCAGGTGGATGAATATTCTAAGCTGGTCGAACGTAGAGATGCTGCCCAGGTACAGCTTCAGAAAAACCAAAGAATTGCAGCTAAGTTGAAGGTTTATAAAGAAGAATACGCAAAACTTCAGGAAGACTTAAAGCTGGCCTTGGGTGAGCTCCCATTGAAAAAGGAAATACCCAGCCTGCTTACAAATATTGGTGCGTTAGCCAAAGAAAAAGGACTTGATATTATCCGCTTTCAGCCAAAGGGTGAAAATGTAAAAGGATTTTATGCTGAAGTTCCTGTGGCACTTAAGTTGAGTGGATCTTATCATCAGGCTGCGTTGTTTTTTGATGCTGTAGGAAAAATGGAACGTATTGTGAATATTCAAGGTTTGAAAATGGGTAGCGGTAAGGACGTTGACGGAAAAACAAACCTTGCTATCGATTGTAGTGCTATTACCTTCCGTTTTATTGAGGGAGGGACTGCCCAAGCCAAAAAAGCTAAAAAAGGAGGGCGACGGTGAAACATAAAGGACTGAAAAAGGCGCTAGTCGTTTGCTTGGCTGTCTTTCTTGGTATGCCTGTTTTAACGAGTGGAAATGCCGTTGCCAAGGATGAAGCTATTACATCTGTTACGCCTGAAAAAAAACCGGAGTTTACCTATAGTCCCGCTGGAAGAAGAGATCCTTTTGCGCCATTGATTCAAAAGATGAGTAAAACTGCCGTGGCTCCAAAAGTCAATTTGGGTCCTTTGGGGAAATATGAATTAGGCCAGTTGAGAATGATGGCGATGTTGGTAGTTCAAGGGACTCCGAGGGCTATGGTAAAGGCCCCTGATGGTAAAAGTTATACAGTCAAATTAGGAGACCTTGTTGGGCCGCACGGTGGAGTAGTGACAAAAATTGAAACCAAACAAATCGAGATCGATAAAATAACCGGACAAAGAATTGAAAAGGCTCCTGATAGAATTGTCGTAGAAGAAGCCGGGATTGATAGTCTGACTGGAAAACTTATCAAGGAAGAACGCTATATCGAGATGTAGGCCTACTGAAGGGTCGACTTTTTCACGTTTCAATTAGGGGAATTAAATATGAGAAGAAGCATTTTGCGCCTCAGTGTTGTCGTGCTGGCCATAGTCGGTTTGCTGGGGTCAGTAGGTTGGGCCGTAGAGTCGCTTTCATCTGTTTCAGTAGATGGGCAGAGAGCCGAATTGACGGCAAGTGCAGGCGTTGAAAAAGTTCGCTATTTTACGCTTGATTCCCCTAAACGTTTGGTTGTTGACCTCTATGGCGTTCAGCCAGGGAAACATAGTCGTCGCTATCCACTGAGTGAGGGATTTAAGGCTCTTCGAGTTGGTCCTTACGAGGACAAGACCCGTTTTGTTTTTGATGTTGATGGAGGAGTTTTTCCAACATTTAACGTCAACACTGAAAATGAGCAGGTTGTGGTCACCTGGCAACCAACTCAAAAAGTAGCAGAGCAGGTAAAGTCTGAGCCGGCTACCATGGGAAGTGCGAAGGTTACGGCAATTGATTTTTCTAACGACTCTGGTCAATCAAAATTTCTTATCAGCTTAGATGGTTTGTCAACAGCTAGTGAGCTTGTTAGGGAAGATAACAAGATTACATTTTCATTGAAAAACGCTACGTTACCACGGGCGCTTCGTAGAGTGTTTGATACCTTGGCTTTTCCAAGTGCAATTAATTCTGTAACCCCCTATCTGGTTAATGTGTCTGGTAAACCTGAGGTCCGTTTTTCTGTTTTCTTAAAAGGTGATGTTCCTTATCGCCTTGAAAAAGCGGTTTCAGGATATGAATTTATCGTTAGTGATGGTCGTTTTGCTGCTGCTGATCCGATTGTGACAGGTATCATGCCTCTTCCAGTTGATGGCACACAACCAACATATCAGCCGTCTATGACTGGCGAAGTGAGCGCTTCTGCCGCAAACGCAATGCCGGTGCCTGTTTTTGAAGATGTGGTTTCAGAGTCTGGTAAACAGTATACAGGCGCTAAAACGTCTCTTGTTTTCGATAACGCAGATGTCAAAGATATTCTTCGCTTGATTGCTGAGATCAGTGAGTTAAACATCATTGCTTCTGATGACGTGAAGGGAAATGTAACTCTACGTTTGATTGATGTCCCTTGGGACCAAGCCCTTGAATTGGTTCTTGACATAACTAATTTGGGGATGCTTCAGGAGGGAAATGTTGTCAGAGTTTTGCCAAAAGACAAAATTCGTGGAATGAAGGAGGCAGAACTTACTTCTCTGAAATCTCAAGAGAAGCTTGAGCCTCTTGAAACAGAAGTTATTATCGTCAGTTATGCTGACCTTGCCAGTGTGCAGGCCCCTGTGGAAAAAATCCTTAGTGATAGGGGAACCATTACCCCTGATAATAGAAATAAACTGCTGATTGTTAATGATATTCCTTCACGGATCGAAAAAGTTAAAGAACTTATCGCAATCCTTGATACGCCAGAGCGGCAAGTCATGATTGAGGCACGGATCGTAGAGGTTAGCACTGAATATTCCCATGACTTAGGTGTTAACTGGGGCGTTTCCTATGATAATGACCCTGGCGGAACCTCTGAAAATGTTGCTGGAGGCATCGGACTTGGTGGCGATTTTTTGCTCGGAACTTCGTTGGGAACCAGTGGTGTTGGCGCAGGGATTACGTTCGGTAATAGTGTATTGAACAGCACTATCCTCGATATGAGAATCTCTGCTCTTGAGGCGGGTAGTAAGCTTAAAGTTATATCTACTCCGCGAGTTACTACTCTTAATGGGCAGTCAGCGACAATCAAACAGGGTACTGAACTCCCGTACCAGACAGTTGAAGACGGAGAAGTCAGCATTGAATATAAGGAAGTTGTTCTTGCAGGCCGTTGAAAAACTAGCCGGGAGTTGGCCTCTATCCTCCCGAGAAGAATTTTTTGCTCTTTGACAATCTATGTTTCGTTAGTTCTGACCATTTTCAAGCGCCATTGGAACCGTTTTCGCGATTTATCGCGATGCAATCGGCGTGATCGACTCCCTTTTCGTCACAATCCCCAAATCAGGGTGCGCATCCTGACCAGATTGTAGGCTGCCGCTGCCAGGGTAAAGGTAGACTCAACGCGATCAAGGCCCCGGTGGCGGGTTTTACGGAGCAAGCCTGCCGTCTTGATCCAGCCGAAGATCTCCTCGACTCGCTTGCGCACTTTCAGGCTTGTTTGATAACCAGTATGCCGG
>NZ_FQZT01000011.1 GCF_900142125.1 Malonomonas rubra DSM 5091 | reverse complement strand
CAGTGCTCGCAGAAGCTGCTCCGGCGGAATCGAAGGCCTGCCGGTATGTGAGTACATCTCCTTGAATAAAGGAGCCAGATTGACCAGCGCGTTATCAACCATGATCCGAACCGGACGCAAGGGGTGATCCTTGGGAACCCGTTGTTCCGGTGAGACATAACTGAACATGGCCTGTTGGTTCTGGTCATCACCGCGCATAACGTTTCTCCTGAAATATCGGATGGTTATGCGCGTAATTATAACAAATTCGTGTAGCCGTCCCTAGTGAAATCAAGGGGTTGAGCTAATTGTTTTTCAACAACCTGTTAGGAGGCTTATGGTGAAAAGCTCACAGCTAAAAAATACCGGATTCAGATCTGGTGTCGAAGAACAATCAAAATTGCAGCCATTACTGCTCGCCTCAATTTTAGCAGCGGTCTATGTTGTTCTGATTGCCTTGTATATTTTTCTTTCGGGGAAAATAGCACAAAGTCATTCAGGGTCAGTCACTGATTTAGCAGCCCTTGAGCTACAAAAAGGGATTTACTTCACAGTGGTGACAGGACTTATCTTGTTTTTATCTTCCTATCATATTTTTAGAAAAATCTCGCAAAAAGACTCTTTAATAATATCTCAAAACAAAGCTCTTGTTGCCAGTGAGCGTAACGCAATTTCCGGGCTCTTTTGTTCTTCAATCTGTCATGATATCAATAACTTAATGGGGACCGTCGTCGGCAATATTGTCCTTCTGAAAAAATCGGAGCAGTTATCAGAAAAGGACAGAAAAAGACTTGAGGACATTTCTGTTGCATCAGACAAGTTAACGCAACTCACGAAACGAATGCTTGCTGCCTCTAAAGGGCATATCCCAGGCCAGAAGGCTGAAGGAGATCTCTCAAAAATAGTCGAACAAACAGTTGACTTTGCGAAAATGCATAAAAATGTAAAAGGTTGTGAACTTAATAGCGAAATTGCACCTGGTATCATCACCAAAATTAACGCTCCGTTGCTATCAAGAACCTTAATGAACCTGATATTGAATGCTGCAGAGGCAACGAATAAAAATGGTCAGATTCTAGTGAGGTTGGTTAAAGAGGGAGATAGTGTTCTGATTGAGGTACACGATGATGGCCCAGGTATCCCACAAGATAAAATTAAGCAGATCTTGGAACCTTTTTATACTTCAAAAAATAATGGAACAGGCCTTGGCCTACTTTCATACAAGACTTGCTGTCAGCAGCATAATGCTGACATGAAAATAGCCGCTTCCTCTATGCTTGGCGGAGCGTGTTTCGGGTTGAAATTTCAGCGATTGCCTAAGGCGCTCAAGGGAGAGAAACTGTCAGTTCAATAAAGTATATTGCTAACCGAGGCTCCAAATTAGGTAAAGACGTTCTGCGCGCAACTTTGGCCATTTGGTTACTGCTAGGAATACCTGACAATTATCAGTTTGATAATGCCCTGTGTTCACTCGGCTGTTTGGAGACCAGTCTTTAGTAACAGGGTAAAGCCCAAGTCGAGAAATTTAACGACAAAGACCGATAAACCATGCTGCGTGTCAGCGATGTTCTGTTACTTGCCGTCTAGTATTTATATATCAATGGATGGAAAGGAGAGGCTATGGATATTATTGAAGCCTATGTTGATGCATTGAATTGGAAGGTTTTGATCAACTCTTCGGTTAGGATTTTTTTGATACTGCTGATCCTGTTGGTCGCCATGCGACTGATGAAGGCGCTTTTGAACCGACTTGAAAAGCGCCTGATTCAGAATAATCAAGCCGAAGACGAACCTTTGTCTGAGGCTTCAAAGAGGGTCGGGACTTTGATTAAGCTTGTTCGGCAGGCAGCAAGCCTGGCCCTCTGGATTGTTCTTATACTCGTCATCCTTAAGGAGCTTGGTGTCGATATCGCACCGATTCTCGCTGGTGCAGGAATATTAGGACTCGCTGTTGGTTTCGGGGCACAGAATCTGGTGCGCGATGTGATATCCGGATTCTTTTTTATTCTTGAAAACCAAGTCAGGGTTGGCGATGTTGCGGTTATTAACGGCACTGGTGGTCTGGTCGATGAAGTCAATTTCCGAACCATCGTGCTGCGCGACCTGACCGGTACTGTCCATGTTTTTCCGAATGGCACGGTCAGCACGTTAAGCAATATGACTCACACCTGGTCGGCTTGGGTCTTTGACGTCGGCGTGGCCTATAAAGAAGACACCGATCGTGTCATCGAACTGATCAAGCAGGTCGGTCGGGAGTTGCGCGAGGATCCAGTTTTCAGGAAAAAAATCATTGAAGATATAGAAGTGTTTGGGGTGAATAAGTTTGGAGATTCGGCGGTTGAGATCAAGGGTAGGATCAAAACCCGGCCGATCGAACAGTGGGCTGTCGGCCGGGAATTTCAGCGCCGCCTCAAATATCTTTTTGATGAACAGGGAATTGAGATCCCGTTTCCGCATCTTACTGTCTATCGCGGTGAGGAAAGCCGGCCCTTTGAAGTCGAGCTATATGAAAAACTTAAAGGGAAGGTCGACTGTTGACCATGACCTGCTACTCACGTTTAGCTAATGCCCTTGCAATATGGGGGGAGACCATATATGCAAAAAGAAATTTCCTAGATTTGAAAATTGGTTGATCTGTCTGAAATTCTTTTTCAAAAGTGAAACTCTGATTTTTGAATTCACCTCCTAGGCTTTTACAGTAATAGCCTTGAATAACTTTTATATTGATAAGGCTCCACGTGATTCACCTCTTGAAAGTTAGTGACTTGTAATTTGTGGCTTTCTGTGTAAAGGTTTCTTTATAGGGTCAGGGTTTATTTCAGGCATTGTGAGAGCTTTGCCTTTTATAAAAAATTCCTTCCACTGTTCCACACTTCTTAAAAGGGTATTTTTGCAGCGAAGTATACTCACCTACGCCACAAATTCTTTATTTTCAAAACCGCCGCCGAATGAGGGGATCCATGCAAACACATAAATTAAAATTTATCTGGTTGGTCGGTTTTCTTGCCTGGACATTTGTGATTATTGGGCTGTGGTATCTCGAAAGACAGTCGGAAAAAGATTTTATCCGGCAGATGGCAATCTCCGAAGCCCGCGGCAGTTACAATAAAGATTTGGTTTATCGGCGCTGGGCGGCAACGCAAGGTGGCGTTTACGTCAAGAAAAGTTCTTATACCCCTGCAAACCCTTACCTCGCACATATTCCAGCCAGAGATGTGACCACCACCGACGGGATGGAATTGACCCTGGTCAACCCCGCGTATATGACCCGGCAGGTCCATGAACTGTCCTTTGGCCAATACGGCACGCAGGGGCACATTACCAGCCTGAATCCTTTGCGACCAGAAAACGCACCTGACCCCTGGGAAAAATCGGCACTCGAAAGTTTTCATCAGGGAGCCAAAGAGGCCACGTTACAGGCCGTCATCGACAGGAAACCTTATCAGCGCCTTATGCTGCCAATGATTACCGAGGAAATCTGTTTGAAATGCCATGCTCAACAAGGATACAAGCTGGGTGAAATCCGTGGCGGGATCAGCGTTTCCGTCCCTTTGGAGCCCTATCGGAAAGCTTTTTTGGGCAATGTCTACCAGCATTCATCTGGCATGGCCTTGGTCTGGCTGCTCGGCACATCCTTTATCGGATATACCTATCGCGTTATCCGTCAAAAACTGATCAATGAATCCACGGCACGCAGCCGGGCCGAAACCTCGGAAACCAAATTTCGGACTTTTTTCAATGAGCTTAATGTCGGGTTGGCCGTTGCCGATGCTAAGACAGGTGAACTCCTGGAATGTAACGACAAGCTGGCCGACATGGTTCAGCGTCCCGCAGGCGAATTACTCGGCAAGCCCCCATCAGTTCTTCATTCAAAAGATCAGCCGGAAGGGTTGACCGATTTTTTCCTTTATCATCGCGATTGCCAGGCCAGCGAAACTCTGCAAGAGCGTTTGCAGAGAGCCTCTGGGGAAATCGTTGATGTTGAAATCAAAGCTCAAAAGTTCAACCTGGATAACCGGGAGCTGATGCTCGGCATGTTTTATGATGTGACGGAACGAAATCGCGTAGAAAAAGCCCACAGGCAACTCGAAGAACAACTTTATCAGAAGCACAAGATGGAAGCTGTCGGCCAGATGGCTGGTGGCATGGCGCATAACTTCAACAATAACCTGTCAATCATCCTGGGGAATTTAGAGCTGGCACAACTTAAATGCCGGTGTTCGGAGCAGGTTCAGGATTTTTTGGCAAACGCAAAAATGGCTCTAATGCGCTCAAGAGATCTGATTCGGCAGGTTATGATCTATTCCCGCACCAGTGGAAGCGATTTACGCACCGTTCCGGCTGTGGACATATTGGAAGAGACCATGAAATTGCTCGCACCGACGATTCCGACTTCAGTCACTTTCAAGCAGGAGGTTTCCCCACTCGTCGGCAGGTCCAGAATTATGGGGGACTTTACCCGGATCCAGGAAGCCCTGATCAACCTTTGCAATAACTCTATTCAAGCCATGAACGAAATGGGAGACCTGACAATCAAACTGGACTGCGTTCAGTTCAATCCCCGTGATCCCATCGCCTACCCCGACGCAAAAGCGGGAACCTATCTTTGCTTCACGGTAAGCGACACAGGAGGAGGCTTTTCCGAAGCTGTCGCAGAAAAAATCTTCGATCCTTTCTTTACAACGAAAGAGGCCGGGGAAGGCACCGGCATGGGCTTAGCCACTGTCCGCGGAATCGTTGATTCGCATAATGGATTTATCAAGGTCAGCAGCGCAATCGGCCAAGGAACCATTATCCAGCTTTACTTTCCTGAGGGATTGGAAGATGAAGATGTTCCTTTAGAAGAACAAAACAACGCTATCCCAAGGGGAACCGGGAGAATAATGATTATCGATGATGATGAAATGGTTCTTGCGACGTATCAGAATATTCTTGAAGAACTTGGCTATCAAGTAACCGCCGAACCGAAGCCACTCAACGCCCTGAAGATGATTGAACAGAATGCAGACAATTTTGATCTCATCATGACCGATCAGACCATGCCCGATTTGACCGGCAAAGATCTCGCTCAGAAGATCAAGAGTATCAGGCCTGACTTACCGCTGATTCTCTGTACAGGCTACAGCTCCCAAGTGTCTCCCAAAGATGCTGAACAACTGGGGATCAGTGCGTTTTGTGTGAAACCACTGGGAAGAGAAGAACTCGCGCAGGTCGTTAAAAATTGTATAATAACAAATCGAACCAACGCCTAAACTATAAACCACGAAAGACTAGGCGAGATATCGAGCCTCATATCCCGTGAGTTGTAAGTTTCAGAACGTAAAAGGCTTAGATTCCAACAACTAAGCCTTTTATATAGTCAAGTCAAGCCACTCACACGGCTATGTAGAGAATGGATTTACCTATTAGTATTTTCCAAATTCGCTATCATCCAATTTGATGTTAAGTTCCTAACTCATCCCACCCCAACCAATTGCTTGATGTTCATTCTGGACCCCCTTGGGTGGCGCTTGAGAAGTTCTATTCGATTCTGGCATTTTGGGAGCAGCAACGTCAACTGTTCCACCAGTGATACTGAAGCAACTGAGCATTTTCTGCAAATAGTTCGTCTGTCCCGACAGTTCTTCAGAAATGGAAGCAGTTTCTTCTGCTATGGCAGTTGAGTTCTGATTGACAGAGTCAAGCTGATTAAGGCCCTCGTTCGCCTGGGCAATCCCTTGAGCCTGCTCATTGCTGGCCGCCGCAATTTCATCGACTAATCCAGAGACCTTAACAACACCGTCGTAAATTTCGCTTAAAGCCTTAGCCGTTTGATCCGCAATCTGTGAACCATTTTCAGTTTTCTCAACTGAGCTGTTAATCAGATCGGTTGTCTCGCTTGCAGCCTTGGCACTACGCGCGGCCAGATTTCGAACTTCTTCTGCGACCACAGCAAAACCTTTCCCGTGCTGTCCGGCACGAGCAGCTTCAACTGCAGCATTAAGCGCCAGAAGATTTGTCTGGAAAGCGATTTCGTCAATGACTTTTATGATTCTGCTAATATTGTCACCAGATTCCTTAATTTCTGACATAGCTTTTACCATCGACTGCATCTGGTCGTTTCCGCGTTCTGCAGACTGCTTTGCCTGTGCGGAGAGAGTACTGACCTGACTTGCATTTCTGGTGTTATTTTCAGTCTGTTCATTCATCTCAGTCATCGAAGCGGAAATCTCTTCCAGCGCGGCGGCCTGTTGGGTTGCACCATCGGCAAGCTCTGTGCTGGTTGTAGCGACCTGGAGAGAGTCAGCAGCAACTTTATGACTTACAGACTGAACGGCTTTAATTGTTTCTGAGAGTTTTTGATTAGCTTCAGAGAGGGGTTTGGCGATAAGCCCTTTCGCCTGGAAAGTAAAATCTCCGGTAGCTAAACGATTGAAAGCAGTCAATATCTCGCTTTTAAGATTTTCAGCAAATAAGTCCATTGCGGTCGCCAGTTGACCAATCTCATCGTTTTGCTTCATGTCAAGACGCTTATCCAGGTTGCCTTGCTCCATCCCCTTCACCATCTCCACCACGTCTCTCACCGGTCTGACAACTTTGCGATTTATGGCAAGCCAGCAAAGCAGGGTAACTATCAGAGCAATCAGCCCCCCAGCATAGAGAACTGTTTTCAACGTACCAACTTTTCCCCGAGAGTGCTTTTCATACATCCCGACTGCTGAGTTCATCTCTTTGAGCAGCGGCACATTGTTCTGCAAGATGTATTCTGCGGCCACACTACGAGCAGCTTCAGTACTTGCAGGGTTAACGAATGTATCGATATGCGGAGAAAAATTGTCCCATAATACTTCGACCTGCCGCATCTGACTTAGAATTTGAGGGTTTTGGGTCGGAGGGAGGTTGAGCTTTTCATCACCATTAATCAGTGAATTTAAACTGCTCGCAAAGAGATCGGCAGTTTGCTTTAGGCTGTCACGGTTCGACGAAACTTCTAGCCCAGCTGCAATAGAGAGAGCCTCTTTTGACATTTTTTGACTAAGCATGCGTTGCCGACCAGCAATGTTGACAACTGTCGAATCATCTTTCTGTCCATTAAGAACGAAAACCGAAGTAAAGACGAGTGCCAGTGTTACAAACGTAATGACTGCAATCGAGGCAGTCAGTTTTGCGCCTAGGCCAAAAGCAGAGGGTCCGTTCATGTCTTCTCCATAATCGAGTAAGTCCACAATAATTAATAAGAGCAAATATAGGGCAACATGTGGTCAAAATCAAGCAAAAATGAGCAATACAGTCATAATTACCTCTTTCTTTTGTAAGCAAGAGGAGGGAACTAAAATACCAACTAGAGATTATCGAACTAACCACCTAGAATCATTAAAGAGATAATTACTGAGTTAAATGACGTATGCCCCTGAAATTTTCAGAGGCATTTCTTATTCAAAGATAAGCTTTGTCAGTAGGCCGATTTTGCCCGTTTTCAGGGCCAAATCTAGTGGTAGGACATCTGAAACGCGCAGATCCTTCAGACTCAGAAACCTAAATACCTGGAATCACAACCAACCAGGCCAAGCTATTCGCATATCTCCTGCCATAGGTCACCGCTCAATCCAGCTTGGCTGTTTTCGGGTATTTACAAGCCGCTCAAAACCCTGCCATAAGTCGGCGATTTTTGAAATGTGGATCTTGAGCGATTTGCCTTAGCTTGCCAATATTCTAAAATCCTAAAATCTCAATCCCCATAGTCTATCCGGGTCGGCTGCAACGACTTTCGCAAAAAAAACCGATAAATGAGGTGACAAAAGTGTCGCAATATACGGGAGAATGGATTAGGGTGTACCAATATATCTTGTTGGAAGTTGAGGAACGATGGAAGCTATTCAGGAAAAAACTTTATTTAAGCTTGATGTCGCGATTCTGCTCGCAACTCTGGGTTTGTTGTTTTTCAATTATCTTGCCTTCCACATCACGGTTGAGTTTCTGTGCGCTTTTTTCGCCATGAATGCTGGTGTTGTCGTATTCCGTAGTGAACAGTCTCTGCGTAGCACCTTCTGTAACATCTTGGCGGTCACTCTCTGTGCGGTTGCTTTGGTTGATATCATGCATCTGCTGGCGTACAAGGGTATGGACCTCTTGCCTGTCCACGAGGCCAACGCTGCAACTCAGTTCTGGGTTATTGGCCGTTATGTGCTCGCTCTAGGTATTCTCGTAGCGACCTTGTGTCAAAAACAGTTGCCAATCGCTGTGATCATTGCTGCCACTGGTATTGTCACAGGCATAGCCGTTGCGGGAGTTTTCAGCGGGCACTTTCCCGATGCTTTTATTGATGGCTATGGTCTGACCCAGTTCAAGGTACTCTCCGAATATGTGATTATCAGCATGCTTATCATCAGTATTTTGCTGATCTCTTTTCGCCAGCAGATTTTTTCAGTACGCGGGCATTTCCTGTTTATTAGCGCCCTAGGCGTAACCATCCTCAGTGAACTGATGTTTACCCTCTACCAGGACGTTTATGGAATTTTTAACGCTGCAGGGCATGTTCTTAAGCTGATCGCTTACCTGCTTCTGCTTCACCTGTTTCATTTTTATTACAACCGGGGGAGCTGATGGCAAAAACACAAAAACGCAGTATTTTGGTTTATTTTTTCAGCATGTCTATCGTGCTGATGTTAATTGTGTTGATTTTCAGCAGCCTTTCCCTGCAGCGTCTTTATAAGGACTATGCTCAAGCCAAAAGCAATAAGGATGCGTTAGTAACCTGTTCAGCTATTTTTCAGACGATTCGCCACTATGGTTTTGAGCGGGGCCGGGTCAACGTGGTCATGAATTTTCGTGGCGACCCGGAAAAGATGCAGAAATCGATCGACTTTCTCAGCAAGCATGGCAGAGATGGAGATCTGGCGTTTGCAGAAGTATTGAGGGACACTCAACCATGGCTTGAAACTGATCAGCCTGAACTCGCGAAAAAAATTGCTGCAACCCTAAACAGGATAAAGTTGCTGCGTGATGATTACCGTGAGCAATTTCAGCTGCCTTTTCAGCAGCGCAATCTGACACTTGATGATCTCTGGTTCAATGCCATGTCAGAGCAGATTGGGCATCTCAAACTTATCCTTTACAGTCTTATGCAGAAGGAACGTTGGTTGCCAGAGCAGCGCCCTGTGGCTGAGGCCTTTTTCTTGCTGTCACAGTTGCGTGATCATACCGGCCCGGTTGTTTCCTACCTGAAAGCGTCTTCCTTCAATATCAGCAGTTTGAGTTCTGCCAGAATGGCGGAGATCAAAAGAAGACGGGCGGCGGTTGAGGTTTATCTGGATAGGCTTGGTATTGTTTCCAATGTCAATCTAGGGCCAGCCCGGCAGGATGAAATCGATGATTTTAAGCATCAGTATCTGGGCCGATTTTACTCTGTCGCAGAATCCTTTATGAACGAATATGATCGAACCGGGATTGCCCCCGTACTTGCTAAAGACTATCTGCCGCAAGGGGTCAAAAATCTAGAGAAACTAAACCTGATTAGCCAAGCATTACTTGAAGATTTTGAGGTAAAAAGCCAAAAGGCAATTGCGGAAGAAAAAAATAAGCTGTGGGTCGGAACCCTGACGTCATTGACATTGCTTTTTCTGATTCTTTTCAGCCTCTATCTCGCCTACCATAACATTTACCGGCGGATTATGCTGAGTTCAGGGATTCTTGAAGAACTGACTCGCGGGAATCTTGATATCGATATTCCGGAACCGAAACTCAATGATGAGATCGATAATATACAAACTGGTCTGCTGCGTTTTCGAGATAACCTGATCGAGTTGAACAACTCAAATCATAAGCTGCTCGCAGAAATGGAGCAGAGGCAGGCGTCGGAAGAGCGACAACGGGGGCTGTCGGAAGAGAGGGGTTTGCTGCTTAAAGAAGTGAACCATCGAGTCAAAAACAATTTGGCTCTCATCATCGGTATGCTCAATCTGGAGGCAAAGAAACGCCAGGATGAAAGCTACTCCCTATTCATTGATGAAATTAAAAGTCGGGTCAATGCTTTGAGTATCCTACACTCACTATTATCAGCCAATCAATGGCAACCTATTGGGCTTAAAGATCTTTGTCACCAGCTTGTTGGAAATACTTTACCACGGGACATTCCACCCCAGATCATCATCAATGAATCAGACTTTGTCATCGAAGCAGCTCAAGCCCATAATGTGTCTTTGGTTATTAACGAGCTTTCGACAAATACGGCAAAATATGCAGCGGAGAACTCACAGATTGTTGTTACCATCCATATTGAAGCCACTGCGGATAACGGAGTTCATCTGTCTTATCAGGACAATGGACCAGGCTATCCACAATCTGTGATAGATGGATCTTTTCCGGACAGTGGTATTGGTATGCAGATGATAAATGGGATTGTAGAGATGAGTCTCTCTGGAAAGTTTAAGATCAGTAATCATGACGGTGCCAGGAGCGATATTTTTTTCCCGATTTTAAGCGTGAAAGAAGAACCACATGAAGCCTGATGCTAAGTTAAGAGTTGTCATAGCGGAAGACGAGTATCTAATCTCGCAGGATGTTGAAAACAAAGTATCTTTAGCTGGTTACGAGCCCGTTGCATTGGCTGCAAATGGTAAGCAAGCCCTGGAACTTATTCGCAAGCATAAGCCCGATGTTACTATTTTGGATATACAAATGCCTATCATGGATGGCTTAGAGGCAGCCAGAACCATTCGTGATGAATTTCAGATTCCTGTCGTATTGATGACAGCTTACGAGTCACCTGAATTTCTTGCTGAAGCGAAAAAGGCAGGTGTGGGGGCGTATCTAGTTAAGCCCCCTGATGTTTATCGGTTGCAAAGAGCGGTTGAACTTGCCGTGGCTCGCCACGATGATTTGATGGAACAGAGAAAATTAGTTCAGGAATTAAGGGCAACCGTAGCAAAGCTTGAAGCGGCAAAAGAAGAAATAGCAGAGCTGCGCGAGATAATTCCAATTTGCTCTTATTGTAAAGATATTCGAGATGATCAGGGTTATTGGCTAAGAGTTGAAGGATATATTGAGGCCCATTCCAACTCTACATTATCACATGGTATCTGCCCTGAATGCATGGAGAAGCACTTTTCAAAATATAGCGACAGGATAAAGGCTAGGCTAGACCCTCAAAAACCGTGAGTTTTTATTTAAATCCGGAAATTTCTAGAGGCAAGTATTTTGTCAAATCTTAGCATTTGTGAAAAGCCAAAATGGCGACCATCAAGTCAGGCCCCATCGTTCCCAAAAGTCCTGCCAAATAGGGCTTGCATATATTCTTAGGATTTTTGATGCGCAAAAAAGTTGGCACTTATCACAGCTACCGGGTCACCGATCTAAAATAAGGTGTCTTTGCCAAAGTAGGAGACAGGCTCAAGACACCGCTCCCCTTCATGACGGGCATTATTGACATAATCGGACACTTGGATTGCCTCAAAGCCATCCCACTCATACGGCAGAAGCAGTCGCATTAAATGCTCAGAATCGCCTGCCAGCCATTCATCGTAGTGCTTTTCCCCAACTATCACCGGCATCCGGTGATGGATCGGCGTCAGCAAAGAATTACTATCGGTCGTAAGAAGGGCACAGGATTCAACAACCTCACCAGAAGCCTTGTCTGTCCAGCATTCCCATAAGCCCGCTACGGTAAACAATGAAGAATCAATTTTCCTGATATGAAATGGAATCTTCTTCTTTTCAGACCGTTTCCACTCGTAAAATCCTGTAATTGGGACCAAACACCGGCGCGATTTGTAGGCAACACGAAAAGAAGGTTTTTCGGAAACCGTTTCAGCCCGTGCATTGATCATTTTGTAAGAAATAGATCGATCTTTACTCCAGGGAGGAATAAGTCCCCAGAAGAGTAGGGCAGGGGCGCGCTCTCTGTTCTCATTCAATCGAATAGCAAGAATGTTTTGCCCTGGAGCAATATTCCAGCGAGGTTTTACTTCAGGAACGCCCGAGACCCTAAGGATCTGGGCAATCGCTTCCGCTGTTGAACCAAGAGAAATTCGACCACACATGAATACAGCATAACTTGGATTGAGATTTGATGTTGAGCCGATTATTAACTTAACGTGGTTTTTCGTTCCATTGGGTTTTGACCCTTCAGAAGAGGAACGGCAATAAGTTCCAAGTCAATGCCTACTATTTTAAAGCCCATCACCAAATATACTGGGCTGGGCTTTTGTTTTATCTCAAACGACCACCATCTCCCCTGAGTTACCGAAAATTGTATTCGCTTCGTCTCACCGGCAATAAAAAATACGGTTTCCAGCTTCGCTAGACCCTCCGCATTTTTAACCGCTCCGCTTTGCCTTTGCTCCTCTGGCTTCTCCTTCTTTTCTCTCAACCTCAGGGGATGAGGTTTTAAACAACCAACCCCCTACAACCTATTAGCCGACATCTACGGTTCGGCCAAACCAAAGGAGAGAAGAGATGAGCCAGGAAATCTATCAAATGATTACCGATCAAATCCTCACTAAGCTCGATCAAGGTGTAGTGCCTTGGCGTAAACCTTGGAACGCTGAAAGCGGCTCCCCTAAGAACCTGATTAGCAAGAAGCCCTACCGTGGAATCAATCCACTTATGCTTTCTTGCAGCGGTTTCGCCTCTCCCTGGTGGCTTTCTTTCAGGCAAATTAAGCAGTTAGGTGGGAAAGTCCTCAAGGGCCAGAAAGGTACTCCCGTCGTTTTCTGGAAGTTCCTGGATAAAGAAATTGAAAAAGAAAACGGTGAAGCCGAGATTCGGAAAATCCCGATGTTACGCTATTACTTGGTCTGGAACCTTGAGCAGACAGAAGGCATTAACCCTAAAAAGATCCCAACTGCTGAAACCAGAGAGGATATGGACCCCATTGAGGCAGCTGAGGCCATCGTTGCCGGTATGCCTAACGCTCCTGAAATTCTTTTTATGGGAACTCAAGCATGCTACTCACCGGGCCAAGATCAGGTCTGGATTCCCAAAGCAAAATACTTCCACACTCAGGAAGAATACTATTCCGCAATCTTTCACGAATTAACCCATGCAACAGGCCACGAGAACCGCCTTAATCGTCCTGGGATCACCGAACGTATTCAATTTGGTTCAGAAAACTACTCAAAAGAGGAGCTTGTGGCCGAGATGGGAAGCGCTATGCTTTGCGGTATTGCCGGTATCGAAAACTCAACTATCGACAATTCAGCTGCCTACATCGATGGCTGGCGTAAGAAGATCTCCGAAGACCCCAAGCTTGTAATCCTCGCTGCCGCACAAGCTCAAAAAGCAGCCGATCACATGCTTGGACGAGAGTTCCAGGCATCTTCAGAATAATTTGATAAACAAATGGGGCAGGGGACCTAATTCCCTGCCTCAAAATTTTCCGGGGCTGCGCCCCGGCGTTGGATTACGATTTGAGTTTAGTGTCAACGCCCTTTACTTTGCCCAGACACTCGGTTAGATTCAACGTTATCAGGAGGGGCGTTAGCTCCGAACTGAAGAGACCAGCCTCGCATCCCCCTCCGCTTGGCTGGTCTCTTTTTTTCGTCTGTTGTAAATCCTTAGCGTACTTTTCCGTTCCATTGGGCTTCAAGTCCATTTAACTGGTAACGTAGCGCCACGACCTGATGGAATCCTCGTCCGATAACAGTTCCTGAAGATAGTTCTCTTCGACCGCCGTAAGCTGTTTAACATCCTCTTCTTGGACAACGTCTGACAAACCCAACTCGATCAACCCCTCGGCGATACTTCTTCCTGTTGCTACTGAAAACGCATGAACCAAAACTTTTGAATATTGCATAGGAATCCCCTCCTTGATTTTCTAATGATAGAGAGGAATCCTGACAGATCTCTGATTGAAGGGGAGAGCTTTATCAAAAAATCTTCCAAAGACCACAGCATAGAATCGTGACATTATCCGACACAATGGCGTGTTCAATTCTGGGAAACACACACCATGGAGAGTTGATTATGCATGCAGTCTTGCTCGGCAAGTCAGATACATTTATGTCCCTGTCGATCCCTTTTTACCTTGATGCCGTTCCTGCTGGATTTCCATCTCCTGCAACAGACTATTGTGAAAAAACTCTCGACCTGAATGAGCTATGCATCAAACGGCCAGCTGCGACTTATTTTGTCCGCGCGCAGGGAGAATCCATGCTCGAAGCAGGGATCTTCTCCGGCGACATTCTCGTCGTGGATCGATCTTTAACAGCCCGTCACGGGGATATTATCATTGCAGAGCTCAGTGGCGAATTGACGGTTAAGCGGCTTGAATTGAAGCCAGCGCTGCGGCTTGTGCCGATGAACAAAAAACATTTGCCGATAACCATTCCAGAAGGGGTGGATCTGGAAATCTTTGGTGTTGTCACAACCGTTATCCACTCGGTCCGCAAACCATGAAAACTTTTGCCCTCGTAGACTGCAATAACTTTTATGCAAGCTGTGAAAGGCTTTTTCGGCCGGATCTAAAGTCGCAACCTGTTGCCGTTCTCTCGAACAATGATGGCTGTATTGTTGCCCGTAGCCAGGAGGTCAAAGACCTCGGTATCAAGATGGGGGAACCTCTATTCAAAGTTCAGGATCTCCTACAGCAGCATGGAGCGCACATTTTCTCTTCAAACTACACACTGTATGGAGATATCTCATCCAGGGTGATGCAGACCCTAGAAACATTCAGCCCACACGTTGAAATCTATTCGATCGATGAAGCGTTTCTGGATCTGTCCGGTTTCCGCGAACTGACAGCTTACTGTGGAGGGATCAAGAGAACAGTCTTCCGTCATGTCGGCATTCCGGTATCAGTCGGGACTGGACCAACCAAAACCCTTGCAAAGCTTGCCAATCACGCCG
Organism: Malonomonas rubra DSM 5091; assembly: GCF_900142125.1. Lineage (GTDB taxonomy): Bacteria > Desulfobacterota > Desulfuromonadia > Desulfuromonadales > Geopsychrobacteraceae > Malonomonas > Malonomonas rubra. The sequence goes on along the minus strand of NZ_FQZT01000011.1, from coordinate 104,692 downwards.
CCAAGAAACTGTTCCCAGAAGAAGGGGTGGTGGATCTTTCCGATCGCCTGCAATCCACGAAAATCCTTCAACGGGTCCCCGTTTCAGAAGTCTGGGGAGTTGGCCGGCAACATACAAAACGACTTAAGACAATAGGGGTCCACACGGCGTATGACCTGTCACAACTTCAGCAAAAATTTGTCAGAAAACATTTCTCGGTTGTAATGGAACGTACAGTACGGGAACTAAACGGAGAATCTTGCATCGAACTGGAGGAAATTTCTCCGCCCAAAAAACAGATCATCTGTTCTCGTTCGTTTGGTGACAAAATCACCGAATATAGATTGATGCGAGAAGCCATCTGTGAATTCACTGCGCGTGCCGCAGAGAAGTTACGCAGAGAAAAACGGATCGCTGCAGCTCTTACCGTTTTTATCAGAACCAGCCCGTTTGATAACCTGGGGACCTATTACGGCAACGCAGCAACCCAGAGTCTTTTTCAGGCGACCTCAAATACCCAAAACCTGTTATCTCTCAGCACCAAACTGTTAAAAGAAATATGGAAAGATGGCCATCGATACACGAAAGCAGGCGTTATGCTCAGTGACTTCTCCCCAGAAAAGCAGCAACAACTATCTTTGCTCCATGACCCAGCTATCGGCCCTGAATCAAAGAGCTTAATGGAAGCAATAGATCTGATCAATCAACGGGCTGGAGGCATTTGGTTCGGCGGACAAAGGCCGAAAAAAGATTGGTTCATGCGACAAGCACGGCTTTCACCAGCTTATACAACTCGCTGGGATAGTTTGCCGTTTGTAGAATTCTAGCCTGTCTTGATCATTTTTATAATCTATATATTATTTATTTGCTTATATTTTATAACATATGTATTATCAAAAAAGTAAATATAAATAACTTAAAGGTTATATTATGCAATCTAAGCATCGCCGCATTATGCGAGAGCAGCTGGACGCAACTTTCAAGAAGCTAAGCGTTATCAGGACAAGCCAGCCCCCAGTTAAAGGCTGGCTACGCTCAATTCGTGAAGCCCTGGGAATGTCCGGAAAGCAAATGGGCGAACGAATGGGAGTCAGCCAGCCGCGCATTGTGCAGATGGAAAAGGATGAAATTTCCGGTGCCATTACATTGAAGAGCATGCGTCAAGCTGCAGAGGCAATGGACTGTGTTTTTGTTTATTCCGTTGTCCCTCGCGTCAGCCTGGAAGAAACTATTCGAAATCAGGCCCAAAAAGTTGCTGAAAAGCGCTTTTCCCGCACCTCTCATACGATGTTGCTCGAAAATCAGCAGGTCTCAAGTGAGGAACGTCAGAAAATGCTTCAGTCCAAGGTAGATGATCTGGTACGCGACATGCCTAGGGACTTCTGGAGGAAAGAATGATCGATTTTGAGTATCCCGAAGGGGCTACACCAATAGATCCAGACGAAGCAGAGGGCCTCTTGCTGCCGCACATCAGGACCAGAGCTGAGCTTGATCGCTGGGAACAAGAAAATATCCATGAAGCAGAAGACACCGTTTTCAGACGCAAGCAGAAGGATATTTTAACTGAGAAGTACGTTTGCTCGCTGCACAAGAAAATGTTTGGGCATGTCTGGCGGTGGGCAGGCGAGTTTCGCCGCAGTCAGAAAAATATCGGTATTGAATGGGTGCAAATCCCAATGGCTCTACGTCAACTATTTGATGATGTCAGTACCTGGCTGGAGTTTGATACCTATCCGCCGGATGAAATAGCAGCTCGCTTCCATCACCGACTGGTTTCCATTCATGCTTTTCCAAATGGTAATGGCCGCCATGCTCGCCTGATAGCCGACATTGTTCTGGTTCATTTACTAGGGCAGGAACGTTTCAGTTGGGGGCAAGAAAATTTAACTAATGCTGGCGACTGCAGAAGGAATTACATCAATGCACTTCGTTCTGCTGATCAGCACACTTATGACCCCTTACTGGCTTTTGTTCGTTCGTAGCAGGCGGTATGATAGTTGGCCCTAGCAGAAAATCCTGAATGTATCGTGATATCTTGACATGCAGTTCATTATCTTTTATGCTTGCTAGCAAGCATAAAAGATAATGAACTGCAGTAAACTCTCGGCAAGCGCTACATTTCCATCCACAATTTCTTTCTTGTAAAAATGCATTTTTATTCCGTCACTTGACATCAGTGCTTATATCGAATATGCTTGCTAGCAAGCATATTCGATATAAGCACTGATTACCGATATTCAAAGAGGGTCAATGCCAGATCACGCGCTCCCCAAGCAATGGGATTTATTTCTTAAAGAGTTTTCCGACAGGCTAGTTGCCCCGTCTCAAGGAATTCCGTCAACGCGCTGCCTCTCTCGCAATACCTTAGCTTCAATATTCTCTGCTATAAAAAAAGAAAAGCAGCTGCCATCTACATTTCCAAGTGGTCTCAAGATCTTAGAACTGCTGACCTCAATGGGCCTTGCAACTGAAATACCGACAGAGAAAAAGGAGAGCAGCGCTCCCTCCAAAGAGTTCTATCTAATCGGCCTCAGCGCCTCACATGACAAGACCACAGACCCTTTTGAAATGCTACAAGCCCACAAACCCGACGGGGTGATTTGCTACTTCAGCGCGATTTCCTATTATGAGATGTCCACTCAATTTCCAAGCCATCACCACATTGCTACGCTAACCAAATCGCCCAAACCAAGCAACCCCCAAAGTCCTCATCAGGTCATTGATTCTAAACATGAGGACACGCAACCTGAGGCGTCCAAAAAAATTGGCACGCTCAGCTTTTCCTATCAAGGCGTCCCTTTTTACACAACAAAGCGAAATAGCAATACAATCCCAGGAATCAAGACGCGCATCCTGAACCCAAGAACAACTATCAAAATAACCTCTAAAGAACAAACACTGCTCGACACCTTAAGCTACCCTATCCACTGCGGCGGGGCAGAAGTAGTGTTCGAGGCGTGGGAGAACTATATCGACTCAATAGACGAAGAGGCCCTTCTCGATTTGCTGAACAGCATCAAATCCGCTTCGCTCAATCGCAGGCTAGGGGCCTTGCTTGACTTTATTGGCTACCAGCCAAAGGCTGAACTGAACCGATTCCTGGAAAACACAAAAAAAGAGGCAGAAACCTCAGCGGACCAAATCACCATCCCCCTATTAAAGGGACACGCTTTCCAACGAATTAACCCTAGCTGGAATATTTTTATCCCGTAATAGCCATGGAACAAAATTTAATCAACCTATGGAAATATGAGGCCCTCTCCCAAGTTCTTTCAGCCCTGTCAGAAAATGCTGAGATAAGGGATGTTCTGATCTTTAAAGGTGCCCTTATCCTTAATCGTCGGCTAGGAACAGACAGGCTTTCTCTCGACATTGATAGCAACCTGGACACCGACTTCAGCCTACAGGTCCCTGATCGTAGTGATCAGAAGAGCTTTCTAGAAACACACATTCCACTTGCCGTATCAAGATATTTTGAAAAGCAGTCCCCCGTTCGCTTTGAGGTCAGTCGAGTAAAAGTCGATCTCAAACCGCGTGTCGAACACCCAAAGGGCTGGAATGCTTTCCAGGTAAAAATAACCTTGATTGACCATCAGCTGGCTGGAGTTCGAGGGCTACCAGCACTTACAATCGATGTCGCAGCCCCTGAAACCCTTACAGAAGATTCAATTGATGAAATACAATGGAACGGCTCCACCATCAGAGCCTACACTTTGGAAAGAATTGCCGGCGAAAAAGCTCGAGCATTCCTAAGCACTTTACCGTCTTATAGGGAAAAGATGAAAAAGCCAGGGGAAGCGATCAGAGTAAAGGATTTATATGATCTCACCCGGATTTTAGAAAACAAACCCATAACGGACGAAACATTCTGGGCGACAGCAGGAAAAGAATTTCAGTTGGCGTGCGAATCTCGCTACATAGACTGCCGGGGCGGCATCAGCTTTAAGGAAAGCTGGAGCGAAACAAAAGCGGCATTTGAAAATGAATCGATTATCCCTCGCGGCATTGATTTTAAAACCGCCGAGGAAGCGCTTGATTCAATAGTTTCTCTTTGGGAGCAGCAGGGGGTTATACCTTTTGAGTTCGCTCTACCGACATAACACCGTGACCACATAGCTGCGATATGTGCCAACTTTCACTTCAGACAACAATCAGCCCTTCAGGGGAAGTCAGTCTTCGTTAATCTCGTCCCGAAGGCTCATGCTAGGCTTAAATGACACGATCTTACGGGCTGAGAGCTCAATAGCTTCTCCAGTCTGAGGATTTCGTCCAGCGCGAGAATCTTTCTGTTTAACCGTGAAGTTCCCAAAACCAGAGATCTTCACATTCTCCCCAGTCCCCAGGGTGCACTTAATGGTTTCAAAAACTTCTTCGACAATCCCAGAGGATTCTTTCTTCGAAAACCCTGTAGTCAGGTAGACATGTTCAATAAGATCGTTCTTGGTGAGTGACACAACTTCCTCCTTGGCAAAAACTTACCGCCATTATGCACACCTTTGAAATTACTGTCATTCTCCTTCTTTTCAAATAATCATAGTGCCGGCGCTTAGCTTACGATAATTCCACAAAAAGGGGGCTAAATCGTATGAAATTGATTACTAATACGTTAAATCAAGGCTTTTAGTCGCGTAATCTTTTCATACAGTATGAAATTAGTGAAGAAAATAGCCTTCCGATGAGTGGAAGACTGTTTTTGTATGAAAACATTTAAGAGCCGGATTATTACGAGTCCCAATCGGCAACCGGTGAAAAACCTCGGAACCAGCGGACCAGGCCCTCGGGTTTGACAATCTGTAAAAAATTCGAGGAAAGCATCCGCGATGAAGTATACCTGGGTGGGTTTTGAAACAGTGAAAGAGAAAACCGTCCTAGGAAGAACAAAAATCCGCTATCAAAGCACTCCATCCAACCATAATCTTCCAGCACCGCACCCGTTTGTTTTGAAACTATCTGCCAGGTGATCCATAGTGGAGTTTTAACGTAGGGTCAGGCTTTTGCTCTTGCAAAGTTTACATAACCTATCTTATGCGACGGTGAAAAAACATGTGAATTTGCCCATGGGCTAGCTAACAACGTCTCTCCACCGTTCCCTCAAAGCCCGAAAGTCACAATTATATATAGACTCACAAATCTTCAAATCTATTCTTCTTCAATTTCCCCAATCCACTTCCGAGCCAAGCAGACTTCCTTAGTAAATAATTCTCCCGTTGAATATTTCAAAAATGCTTGGAAATCTTCTACAGCTTTTTTTTCATCACCCTTTATCTTCCAGTTAAAAAAACCTAAACAATAGTAAAATTGATATTTATCAGGTTCTTCTTCAATAATCCAAACCAAAAAACTTTCAACCTGGGATATGGTGATAGCGGCAATATCATAATTTGAGCATATCCTATATTCTCTTATTGCTTTTGCAAGGTCACCCTTATAGGCATGAAGAAAAGCAGAGTTGAAATGCCAGATAGGGTCATCAATTTTTTTACACTTTTGAACATATGACAAAGCAAGATCGACATCTCTTGAGCAAAGAAAAACCTTTATACCCTTAAGCAATAAGGTCCCATAATCAGATTCCGCAGAATCATCAACCTTGTCTAAACTTGATATAAATTTTTCTAGCTCATTTTTATCATGTGTTTTTCTCCATTCATTAAGAGATATGTTTGATCTAGCCTTATTTATTTCAGTAATTCTTTTGGGTATTCTATTTTTAAGTTTTTCAAAAACAGGAAAGTCTGTTTGTTTCACTTCTAGACTTTGTTGGACATCTTTATATAGTACTTCTGCATAATCCAAATCGCCAGAAAGAGCAGAAGCAATCCCAATAACATATTTAGCAACAACCTCTGTCCATTCTGTAGTAAAATTAAATGAAAAAAGATCATTTTCAGATTTTATATTAACTCTTCTTGGGAAAAGTTCTCCAAACTCATTTGCTAGTTTTTCACTAACTTCTTTTGGCAAATCTGCATGTGAAACTATCCCTTCTAATTCTAATATATTGCAGTCATTTCCATCTATTTTTCTTATTCTTATCCTGCCATATATAAGAAACTTAGCTTTTGTTTTTGCTCTAAGCAACTGTGCATCATCAATATCATTAATTTTTGAAGAAATGTTTTTTGATATTTCAATAAAATCAACGTTTTTACCGAGAGGACCTCTTTTAAGAAGAGATCTCAGGTTATAGATAAAATCATCACTAATTTTTTTCTGTTCTGCATCACTTGTCCCTCTTATGCTTACTACAAATCCAAGTTTTCCTTTTTCAGTTTTAGGACATAGATTTGCAAAATACCAAACGAGAGAAACAAGGATCGCTGTAAATAAATATGCTATTACAGAGATAAGATCCGTTGATTTAAGTTGTCCTAAAACGACTGAAAGGATCAGAGACGATGCTGCTATTGATAAGAGCAAACCTTTCCATGTGTGCCAGTACTCTTGTGCTATTTCTATAATTTTATCGGACAACGCCCCGCACTTCCTTTCTTCGAAGAAATGACAAATCAAACTCAATTTCAATGATTACATTTAACTACCAAACATTCAGTACAGATCGGAACCTTAGAACAAACCCATTCTCTCCCCTCTCCGTCACCAATCAAATTTGCCTCCATTATGCTTCCACAAGATGGGCATAGCGGCTTGGACTTCGCAGAATACTGAAATTTGGGAGAATCATCAGGCAGCTTGTGGTCGTCACCAAAAATAAAATCTTGGTCGATCTCTTCTGGCTCACCATCTGTCCCAGTATCCAAAATCTGAGATAGTACTCTTTGAACATCCGCTGAAGTATAGCCTTTTTTCGCGGGAACCCGGCCCAAGGGCAAACCTGCCACTTCGAAAACTTGGTTTACAAATTTATCCCGAGCTTTCCTCTTGGCGTGCGTATGACTTTTATCATCCAACTCAATAGCCGCTAACACCTCAATGCTTTCAGGGCTACAAATGACAAAATCTATGTGCTTCGCTGAAATTTTATTGAAAGCTCTCAACTTGTCTTTGTAATCAAGCCCAGACCTGACCTTGAACAGATCGCCAAGCCGAACCTTTGTAAAAATCCGGTATGAATCACCGGTCGCTTGTTCCAGAACGCCAAAGAATGAACGCTCAGCCGGACTGAGGAGCCTAGCTTGCTTTTCATATGGAAAGTTTCTGAGATTGTCATTTTTACGGGAGGAGAATATAACCGTGAGAATTTTAATGATGACCGCAATAACTACAAGAAATATTAGGCCTTCCATTTTCCCCCCTAAAAGTCACCCATCAGAACTTATTCGAATCCTGCTGGACAAAACCATGCTTCTGGTTTTTAGCCTTATACCCCATCTGCTTCAAAGCATGGTCCTTCAAATTGGCATCGACATAGGACAGAACCGGGAAGGAGTACATAGTCAGAATGATTTGATCCCCCTCAGCCGGCTGCCAACGATATGTTTTCCTTAGGCTCAGCAAAGCTTTATTCGGCTGACCATACTTTCCAGCTAGCATTTCGAGTAATTCCGACTTGAACTCCTGACTGCTGCTTTTTCCCGCAAATCTGATTTCGATCTCATAAACTCTTCTTGGCCAGTCGGGGTGAATTTTCAGTACGACTTTGGCTCCCATGCCCAGAAGGTTGGTTACGTACACAACCTCTTTAGCAGACCAGAATCTCTCGTTTAGAAAACTCTTGTCGAAATTCTTATTCGGAGAATGAACACCGGACTGACGGATAGGGACATTGTGCTGGCGAGCGATCTCGACAACATCGGTCAGTGTCATGCCCGTTTCCCATAGATCGAACTGAGCAGACAATACAGTGTCGGGAAAAAACAAAATCATAAGAACAAGATATTTCTTAAACATTGACGCCCCCCCTCTAACAGCGACTACTCCACACCAAAAAGTTTCCTCAACCGCTCCACCGTGTGGTTCCATTTCGTTGTGCGTGGTTTGCAGGCTGAATTCTGATTACCAAAGAAACCAACCTCTGAAACCGCCTGATTGATCGGCTTAGTTTCCAGCCATTCAACCGGAACAAAATATTCACTATTCTCCTCATCCTCGGCATATTGTCTATGATAGCCAGCCTGAGCAATATCGAGAAAATGTTTTCGCTCTCCATCTGCGTCGACCTGAAACTCCGTAGCACGGACGGATTGGCCTGTCACCTTACCAATGCCCACATAACCTTGTCCTGGGACATTGACCCAAACGCGATCGCCTGGAGCCAACTGCGACAATGTTCGTGAATACCAAGCCCCTCCCCCAGCACAAATAAAACCGTACTTGACCGCCTCAGACCAATCACGCTCCGCACTATGTCCGAACGATACATAATACTCGCCGTTCCATTCGCCACGCTCACCAGACTGTACGGACGTTGCACGGATCTCAGTTTCAAAAGGATCGATTAGCCAGGCACGGCTGAGGTACTGACGATCTTCATCTTGGAACACCTGGAAGAAGATAACGTTGATAGCAATGTCCATCCCATTTAGATAGTTTACGATCCGTTCCGTACTAGGATCGAGGGAAGAAGCAACAACGACAATCTGATGAGAACCGTTCAGCTGCTCTTCGTCGAGCGTTTGATTGAACTTCAGCTGAAATGCATCGTCAAGTGCACCACCACCGGAAAAGCGATCATAGATATGTGCGATCTCGTCCGAGGTTAAATTTTTCACCCAGGAAGCATAATCCAGAGCTTGCGCAACCACTTCGCGCGGTGTCTGGTTACGCTTCAACTCAACAACTATCAGCTGGCCGTCTTGGTTAACAGCCAGCAGATCAATAATGCCACCATAGTCTGTTCTGACCTGCTGACCGATGAGCAACCAATGTGGAGAGAGAATGTTGGGATCAGCAACGATCATCTTCTCCAGAAAGGCCTCGCTTTCGAGAGAAACTTCCCTCAATGGCTGTGGTTCCGAAGCGACTTTCCAAACAGCATGGTTAATAGGCATAGCTTATTCCTCGATAGTCACATCTTCAGGAGTCTCTTTGTAAAAATCAGCTCCACACTCCGTACATTTCCAAGCAGGATCATTCAAGCTGACACAACATCCACCCAGCACTACACGGCCACTGTCGAGATCAGCCTGTAATTTCTTATCATAAGCAGGCATGCCGTACATGATGGAGGCAATTCTGCTAGAGGCGCACGCAGGACATTTTCTGGGTTTCTGCTTAAAACTTTCCATTACTCCACCAACAACCGGCTATTCTTTCCCCACCAGCAAATCAAACACCACTCGCGCAAACCCCTTTGCCACTTCCGGGTTAGACAAAACCTGCATCATCTGATTCTGGTGCGCTTCGCTGCTGCTTAGCACCGCGTCATCAAGCGCCTGCGGAAAATCGCCAAGCATCGCCTGTTCCGGGGTGTTGTTGCGGATTTGATCCATAACGCTCTTGTTCTCACGTACTTTGTCGCGAATGGTGTAGGCGTAGTTCACAAGGTCTTTTTCAGTCAGGTTGTCGGTCATAAACAGCTCGTTTAACCGCGCCAGGATCTGCGACAAAAACTCTTCCTTCTTGTCTTTTGGCTTGGCGGTACCTAAATCGCTGCCTGGCTTGAGACCGTTGTCACCTTCAGACTCCATCACCAGGTTCAGCTCGCGCTGTTTGGAAAGCCGGTAATGACTCAGAGCAACGTTGCTCAGATCGATCTCGTCCTCGTCATCCAGCTTTTCCCGCAGCATCGGCCGCAGGTGGCGAGCGTAGAGGGCGAGCTTTTCCAAGTCCTTGCTATCGTAATCAACGATCTGCGACATGAACTCGTAGAAACGGGTAAAGCTACCGAGATCCTTCTTGAAGATCTCCAGCCGGTCTTTTTCTTTACGGCACTCTTTGAAGCTCTTTTCGGCATTGGCGATCAAAACCGCATTGCCAGTCTTTTTCGCTTCTTCGAAGATTGTTTTGGAGTCCCTATAGGCCTCGACCGCCAGTTTATAGCGCCCCTGCCAGCGCTCGACCGCAGGTTTGCAGATATTGCTGATCGCCGCACTACTCTTGTTTTTGGCGAAGAAGGCCACGACGAATTGCTCAACCTCCTGCCAAGTGAAGATCCCCTCGGCACGCAGTTTGTCGAACAGATCGAAAACCAGGTCAGGGTCGGACACATATGCTAGTTCGGCAGTCTGGTAGTAGGGTTGGAAGGAATCGAGAACATCCTGCGGATCGTTAAAGAAGTCGAGCACAAAGGTGCCGCTTTCGGCCTTGCCCGGGTAGGTCCGGTTCAGACGGGAAAGGGTCTGAACGCACTCGACGCCATAAAGTTTCTTGTCCACGTACATGGCGCACAGTTTCGGCTGATCGAAACCGGTCTGGAACTTGTTGGCGACTAGCATCACCTGAAACTCATCAGTGTCGAACGCCTTGCGCATGTCGCGCCCCTTGAGACCGGGGTTCATACTGTGCTCGGTGAACTTTTCCCCCACCAGCCCTTCGGCATTCGGATCGTTGTCGCTGAAGCTCACCTCGCCGGAGAAGGCGACCAGGGCGCTGATGCCGCTGTAGCCCTTGGCGGTAATGTACTTGTCGAACTCCTTCTTGTAGCGCACCACTTCCTTGCGCGAGCTGGTCACCACCATCGCCTTGGCCTGTCCGCCGAGCAGGCCCATGATGTTGTCCTTGTAGTGCTCGACAATCACCTGCACCTTCTGGGCAATATTGTAGTCGTGCAGCCGCACCCACTGGTTGAGCTTCACCGTCGCCTTCTTACTGTCAACTTCTTCATCCCTGGCCTGAATCTTCTGCGCCAGCTGGTAGGCGACCTTGTAGTTGGTGTAGTTCTTCAGCACATCGAGGATAAAACCCTCTTCAATCGCCTGCCGCATCGAATAGATGTGGAACGCTTCCGGCTTGTTGGTCTTCGATGGCTGCTGACTCGGATCGGGCAGGCGACCGAACAATTCCAGAGTCTTCGGCTTTGGTGTCGCGGTGAAAGCAAAATAGCTGAGGTTGTCACTGCCACGCCGGGCGGCGATGGTCGCATCAAGGATATCCTCAGAAGTGAACTCAACATCGTCGCTTGTATTCTCAGCCAGCAGCACCTCTTTCAACTGCCGGGCAGTAGCGCCGGTCTGTGACGAGTGCGCCTCGTCGGCGATGATCGCATAGCGGCGATCCTTGAGGCTGACGCTGTTCTCTATTGCCTGGAGCACAAAGGGGAAAGTCTGAATGGTGACGATGATGATCGGCTGCGAGCTCTCCAGGGCTTTGGCCAGCTTTTCCGACTTGGAACCATCCCCTTCCTTGCGATTAATCCGTCCCACCACGCCGTCGGCATGTTCAAACTGGTAGATGGTGTCCTGCAGTTGGTCGTCGAGCACGGTGCGGTCAGTGACGACGATCACCGAATGGAACTGCTTATCCCCTTCGGCTGTATAGAGGGATGAGAGCTGATGGGCCGTCCAGGCGATGGAGTTAGACTTGCCCGAACCGGCGCTGTGCTGGATCAGATATTTCTGCCCCGGTCCTTCCTCGCGAGCAGCGTCAAGCAGACGGTTAACCACCTCCCACTGGTGATAGCGGGGAAAGATCATCGTCTCTTTCTTGTACTTTCTCCCCTGCCAATCTTCCTTTTCTTCAATTTGGAGATGAACGTAACGAGCAAGGATCTTGAGCAGGTTGTCCGGTAGCAGCACCTCGTTCCAGAGATAGCTGGTGGCATACTCGTTCGGATTCTCTGGGACATCGTTGCCAGCCCCGCCTTCTTCAGTTCCTTTATTGAACGGCAAAAAGACGGTGTCGCCCCCCTCCAGCTTAGTGGTCATGTAGACCTCGTACTGGCTGACAGCAAAGTGAACCAGCGCCCCGCGCTTGAAGGTCAGCAGCGGTTCTGGCTTCTTAACTATTAGGTCTTTTGGCAGTCGGGTGCGCTTGTATTGGTTGATGGCGTTGTCGACCGCCTGCTTAAACTCCGACTTCAGTTCCAACGTGGCAATCGGCAAGCCGTTGACAAACAGCACCAGGTCGATGCGCCACTTCTTCGCTTGCTTGCCGGTTTCAAGTAGATGCTCTTCAGTGGCATAGGGGCTGTAGACCAGCTCCGGCACGATGCGCAGTCGATTTTTCTGATAGCGGGCCAAAGTGTCAGGGTTAAGGTCGTGTTCCGGCTTGAACTGACAAAGTTTGAAACGGGCTCCGCGATCCCGCAGTTCGTGACGTAGCACACCGAGGGTGCCGAAGGTTCGCAGGTCTCGGTCGGCGGCGTTGGGATCGGCTTTATTGAGCTGACTTGCGACTTTTTCGAGGAGATGTTTTTCTGGATTTTGCGGATAGAGTTTGCAGTATTTTTGCCACTGTTCGTCCTGGGTCTCCTGCACGAAGCCGAGCAGATCTCCTTCGCATAGGGCCAGTTCACGGTTGTAACCGTCCGGCGTGCCGAGCAGCCAGCCGTTAGCAACCATCTCGGAGATGACGTCACTTTGGTAGTACTGCTCGTTCGATTTATTTACCACCGCTGTCCCTCCAGACAAAATTAACAGCTCATCCGACATGGCTGCTGTTACTACTGAATTATAAATCAACTGAATCAAAAGGCATTAAGCCCCCGAAACCACATACGCTTAACTATATTTACTTAAACCTGTCTGCCCTTTTGCAAACTTAGCTAATGTAGTCCAGCCTACACCGCTGCTTTCAATGAAAACATCTTCCTTACCAGACTTGTATTTCCCCTTCTCAACTGTCGGATAAATACTCAAATACTCTTGCCCCTTAAAGGCAGAGTATGATTTTTCCATCAAAGGCAAAATTGCCACGCTTCCACTACTAAACCCATCAAAGTACCCCAATTCCCAAGGCATCCATTTCGAATCAGTCGAACTTTCTGTCGCAATATAAATCAATGATTTTGATTGTTTCATTCGTTCTCGTATAAGTTTTGCGGTCTCTCTGTTCACCTCATCGCGAGATAAGTGTGGATCAACAACCCAATCGACATACACCTTCAAGCCTTGATCCTCAAGAAGACATTTAACACCGAGAACTAATTCTGCGTCGTTAATCGAATGAGACAGAAAAACATCAAATTGTTCATAGGAGCCAGCTTTAATCTTTGCTTCAGAAAGAGTTTGACTTGCGGTCTTGGCCGAATAACTTTTTCGTAACATTCCTTTCGCGGCTAGCCTGGCCTCGTCCTTTGTATAGAAACTCATTTACTCCCCCCTCAGCACCTTTCGCTGCTTACCCTAAAATCTTCTTTAAATTTGCCCAATCCCAACGATATAGACGCCCGGCATTTGGCACCGCAGTATAGTCACCATTACGATAACCAATTACTTGCACTATTGGTTTGCCCTCGTCCCTAGCCATGCCAACTTCAGCAAGGACTCCATGTGCCTTATGTGTTTTGGGACCAACCATCACAAGAACAATGTCAGACCTCCTAATTGCTGCTCTCGCTTTATCTTTCCAGTTTCTTTCAGGAGCAGCCTCTTTGAGGCTGTGATCCTCGATAGAAAAGGGAGAATCTGCTAGTCGAGACTGTCCAATAATGAAATCTTTCAATTTTTTATCATTGTCGAAATCAAAACTCACAAAAACTCGCGTTTTCTTTCTCATCCCATTTCTCCCCATAGCGCTTGCAAAGAGACCCGTAGTACCGCCGACAACCAGACCACCTATACCCGGCGCAATAGCATGGCCAACTAAAGCACCAATCCCTATCGAGAGGCCCGCACTCTTCGATTCATTCCTTTTATGGACAGCACAATAATTGGAGCCACTTCTGGCAAGGTTTCCACAACGCTTTCCTGTCTTAGTTTTTGCTTTACATAATGCCACTATTTGCCACCCTTAAATTCACCACGAACGTCCTTACCGGCCAACGTCCTTGGCCGCGGCTTCTATCCACTTTGACAAATTGTTGTAACCATCGCCGGAAACCCAGTCATATGTTTTATATAAACTTGAAAAATATACTTTCTGCCCATCCCGTTCGACATACCAATTATCAAATGGGTTGCTTCCCTTAAAGTCAGTGCCACTCTGTGGATCCTTTACATTGTGAATATAAATTCCCACAGTGGCGTCCCAACGTTAAATCAAAAAGTCCCTATAACTATTTGATATAAATGAGCTATTGAGAAAAAATGGCTGTTATCGACTTGAAACAAAATCCGCTTCGGCATCATCCTGCGTATGGTTGCAATACCTCACGACAGGAGCTGCCTTATGGCCACCGGCAAGCTGGTTTTCTCTCAAGTCATCGACCATCTTCCTCTGCACACCTTTCGGCAGTGCGTGAAGCGTTATCAGGGAAACCGCAAGGTCAAGTCATTCACCTGTCTCGACCAGTTTCTCTGCATGGCTTTTGCTCAACTGACGTATCGCGAAAGCCTGCGCGATATCGAAGCCTGTCTTCGTGCCCAGAGCAACAAGCTCTATCACATGGGCATCCGCAGCCAGATATCGAGAAATACTCTCGCCAACGCCAACAAGGTGCGCGACTGGCGAATCTATGCCGACTTGGCTCACAGCCTCATTCCGGTGGCGCGCAACCTTTACCAGAACGAGGACTTCGGCATCGAACTCGACCAGACAGTCTATGCTCTGGATGCAACGACAATCGATCTGTGCCTGTCGCTGTTTCCGTGGGCCGAGTTCCGGCAGACCAAGAGTGCTATCAAGCTACACACCCTGCTGGACCTGCGCGGCAGCATCCCGACGTTCATCTACATCTCGGACGGCAAAGAGCACGAGGTCACAGTTCTCGACGATCTGCCTCTCGAAGCGGGAGCCATCTATGTGATGGATCGTGGCTATCTCGACTATTTTCGTCTCTATCGGATGACCAAGGCTCATGCCTTCTTTGTCATCCGGGCCAAGAAGAACATGGCCTTCCGGCGACTCTATTCCGCTCCCGCAAACCGAGAAGCCGGATTACTTTGCGACCAAACAATCAAGCTCACCGGCTATCACTCGGAACGCGATTACCCGGAAAAGCTGCGTCGGGTCAGAGTGCGCGACTTGGAAACCGACAAAACCATCGTCGTTCTGAGCAACAACTTCACGCTCCCGGCGGAATCGATTGCACTGCTTTATCGTCGCCGTTGGTACATCGAGCAATTTTTCCGCTGGATCAAACAGAACCTGCGGATCAAAGCGTTCTACGGCACCAGCGAGAATGCGGTCAAAACCCAGATCTGGATTGCCGTGACCGTTTATCTGCTGGTGGCAATTATGAAAAAACGGCTCAAGATCGAGGCCAGTCTCTACACAATTTTACAGATATTGAGCGTAACCTCGTTTGAGAGAGTACAATTAAATCAGCTACTTGCAGATTCGAATTACACAACCGCAGCAACCGAAAACGATAACCAGCTGTTTTTATTCAACTAAACGTTGGGACACTACTGAAATTCCCACAATTCCCTTGCCGAGCTCATAGCTTCTTTTGATCTCATATCCAACCCATTCTCTTGATGCTGTTTCAGCACCAATCAGCACAACAGTTACAGAAGTGCCTTTAAGCTGCTTTTCAATCCAGTTTTCAATTGATTTCTTCCCTGAACGCTTGATGGTTTCCCAATCTGCTTTGTCTAGAAATGGCTGGGATTCTCCAGAATTTCGCACAACCCATGAGTTGCGAACCTGAACAACACGTCGGATATCCTTACTGTAATGAAAACTAAAAAAAACCTTTCGCACGCTCACCCCTCCTTCGTCAAAACATGGACAAGATCAAGTATTATTTGAATTAATTCATTTGGATGTGAAACTTCCACTCCGAGAACAGAAAATGCCTCTCTAAAACCATCAGGCGGGTTTGGATAGAAAGTATCAAAATCAGAATCAACCTCAGTCCATAGCTCTTTTGCCATGTAACCACTTGCCCCAATTGGGACAACGACAAGGCCATGCTCCCTTGCTATTTCAAATTCTCTACGCACACCGTTTGCCAACACTAAATTGCCATCCTGATACTTATTACCCAATAGAAATAAAGCTATTCCAGCCCTGGGTATCATGTCTTGCCGATAATCTTCCCACACAGCACCTATGTCGCTACCGTATGGCAAAACTAAAGGGAATGGACGCATGCTGACCCTATCATCAATCCTGCAATTTATAGTTCGTGTTCCATTGATTGCCCCTGATACAACTGCATACCCAATACCCCGGCCTACGCCCGTTACCATTTTATAGTCTTGTTCAATAAGAGCACTGCACAGATGAAAAAGGAATTCTTCAGTTGCCTGCTGACCCCAGGGGTCATAAACATCTGCACTGCCCGAAATAAAAATCTTCCGGCGCTTATACAACCCCTCGATATAACTTAAAATATCGGTAATTTGTTGGAAGTCGTCTATAAGGATAGTCTTTATATTGAAACGTTTGAGATCCTCAATAACCAAGCGCTGTCGAATTTCGGCTTGTTTAAAATCTTCATCGCTCTCTCCTTCTAACTGAGAACGCTTTCTAAATATACAATAGTGACGCCGTTGATTTTCTCTAAAAGTTATTCTGACCCTGCTTAGAATGTAATCAAGATTAGGATCTGTAAAGCTAAACCCTAAAAACAGAAATGTTTTTGAAACAAGATCTCCAGACAATGCATTGATGTATGCTCCAAAGTTATTAGAATATTTTTCATAATCGTCTTTTGTTATGACTGCTGTATCAGGGTGGTCAATGTCGCCATGCATCTTATAGATAACAGCATCTCTTTTTGGTTTTGTGGTCGCAAGCTGAGGAACCGTATATTTAACATCAGGCACTTTTCCTTCACTTCTCAGTGCTGTTTCTATGAGCTTGTCATAATTTGTTGTCCAGTATGTACAAATAGGAAGACGAGCAAGAATTTTATGGTTATCTGTGGGGTGATCACCTACTGACAATTCTTCAAGCAAGAGTTGGTTGATTTTACTTCTATTCCCTCCATTCTCGTTACAATGAAATTGTGCAAGCGTAACGAGATCATATTCCTTATCAATATCTAATCCGAGCTCATCAGCCAAAGGTTTCAACAGTGATTTCCAATCAACCGCGCCTGCAGGTACAGATAAACCTGTACCTGCAAATATTGCCGCGTTATCCTCTTCTATCTCCTTTAAATATTCCTTTATAAATAGCTCTATTTCACTGTTCAAAAGAACCTCCATTTTGCCCACTACAAAAGGCCAGTGTCAGTAAGCACTTGAGAAAAAATACTATTTCATCGCCGTTCAGGCTTCCAGTTCCGAACGTCTATCTTTCCAGTGACTGCTGCGGAGATAAGGGCAGTTCTACGTTCTTGTAGTAAATCAATTTGCTTTTCCGCCAATTCAACAAGCCTTAGATACTTCATTTCAATGGCATTAATTTCTCTTACAATCGAAGAGCGTTCAGTGCTTGGTGGGAGAAACACTTTAAGTTTTTCAAACTCCTCCAAATCCAATCGCCATTGGCTTGGCCGTATTCCTGTAGATATATTTCTATAAACATCGGGCATGTGACTTGCTCTAAACCAATAATGAAGATACCGGTCGGCAAAATCGTGCAGAGGCCTATATACAGCGTAGTCAGGACTAGTAATCCCTTGGTGCTGCGAGATCCCCATAGATCCCTGCCAAGCTTTCATTTTGTTGATTGCCAAGTCGCCCTTATTGACGAGTTGATAAACAGAAAGGTTCTCAGGGGTCTTATTGAAGTTGTCGTCCCTCGTCGACTTAACAATCACCCCATGTTCTCTATAGACAGAAAGTACTGTTAAATCTTTATATCCTTGCCTTTTGGCAAATTTATACAGTCGCTTAACCCTGACTTCCTCCCAATGCTCCGGCATCTCCCCCAACCACTCAACACCGGAATCTTTCAACGGCGCATCGGGGTTCAGGCCTTTGGTGACGGCATGGCTGATCACCGCCTGACGCTTTTCTTTCAGCAGCGTGATCAGTTGTTGTTGCTTGTCGATCAGGGAGTCGATTTTGGCGGTTTCGTGGTCAAGGAAATTGGCGATTTGGATTTGCTCTTCATATTCCGGCAGTGCTACTAAGAAATTGTTCAGCACATCTGATGGAACTCGCTTGAGACCACCTGCCCCCGACATAGATGACGTAGCAACCTCCATGAATCCATCATCCTGAAGTCGGTAGAATAGATATCTGTTATTGGCCTTCTGATTTGATCGAAGCACATAAATTTCGGACGAACCGAACC
Organism: Malonomonas rubra DSM 5091; assembly: GCF_900142125.1. GTDB lineage: Bacteria > Desulfobacterota > Desulfuromonadia > Desulfuromonadales > Geopsychrobacteraceae > Malonomonas > Malonomonas rubra. The sequence continues at coordinate 86,578 of NZ_FQZT01000011.1, read as the reverse complement.
CAACTCCGTTCACCATGTCCTTTGCGATAGCAATATTTTTGTTCTCGAAACACGGCGTCACCTTCGCCATAAGAATGTCATCGTCGACAAAGTATGTGTATCCTTCGTACACATCAGCAATAGGACGTATTTCGTCGAGAACAAGGGAGTCGGTCTTCAGCTTTTCCATTGGCACAAAACTGCACTCATCGCCCTGTTGGTACCGAAGCTTGGACTTTGCTGGATTGAGCGTACTGACATGCTTGATGGCACAAATTTTCCACTCTGATGGAATATCTCCAAGCCACTTCACATCAGTGGATCTATATTTTGGATATGCTTGATACCTCCCTACCATCATGCTACCCCCACCCAAGGCTCCCGTTCCAGCCAATCCCCGGGAAAGCCCATTGCCATCAAATCACTCTCCGAAACAGTCCCGAGAAGACTCATCAACTGTGACTTCCATTGCCCCGTTGGATTGATGACACTCTTTAAATATTCGATGATGACCAGATAGTTGAATATGCGATGGCCCAGCCTATTGGGAGCATTATTCGGCACGACCCTTTCCCGCAATCGTTTTATTTCCGGCAGAGTCATCGGAAACTGTCGATTCCACAACCTGCCATGGTGGGCAGCAGTGTTTCGCACTGGCGTCAATGTATGCATAACCTTTTCTAAAACCTCAATCGTAGGGAGCTTCAGGCTCTGCATGACCTCTTTTTTAATCTCTGTACTTTTCGTGTTGGAAAACCAATAAGACAGCTGTCCAAAACTCATCATCTCGACAGTGGCCCAAATGGGTGGAAGGAGGGGTTTTGAATACTGATCCAGGTAATGCTTGATAAAAACCTCACTACTCTTTTCTATTTCACGGGAAAGCGCTGCTAAGTCCCGCTGGTGCTGCCACGGATCTTTAAAAAGTTCCGAATCCATGTGGGCATGTGAACCGTGACGCATTGCCATTGCATTTGCCCAACACGTCCTGATAGCGACTTCAATCCGTTCAATGGCATTCATCACCAACAACCGGAGCTTGCGGTCAAAGTCGTAGAGGTCCAAAACCCTGTCAAAGGTCGTACCTGCTTCGAAATTATGGTTTCGGCTGTTTGGTTCTACAGGAGGTTGTTCAAAGGGGAGCCAATAGGCACTGAGGCGATAGTAGCCGATATGAGTGAGGTAATGCTTTAGTCGTTCAGGATTTTCGCAGACCAACCCACGCTGAGTTAAACGAGTTACCTGCTCATCAATTGAAAGAGGGGGCTTACTATATTGCATAGCCTAGCCCCCAAAAAATAAACCCTCCGGTTTGAGCATTCCAGCGGCGAACCGCCTGAGAGGCTTGGAGGGTGTTTTTAAGGTTAATCGCCGAAGCGATATGAAAACAGTACCCTTCACCAACAATACCGTCAAGTACTTTTTTAGACTTGCTAATCATCTGGAGAGCAGAAGTTTTCACGAATGAACCTCCCGCAAAAGGTCCATAATCTCTTTACTCACCACATCCAGGTCCGCATCAATCTCCTCCAGCGAACGCGGCGGCGTGTAAACATAGAAATGCCGATTGAAGGGAATCTCGTAACCGACAATCCCCAGCTCCCCGTCCTTCTCATCCCGCTTGTTCTTGTCGATCCATGCATCCGGCACATGGGGCGCAACTTCGGCGTGGAAATAGTCTTCCACGGTCTCGATCACGCTGCGTGACGGGTCGAGAGGGATATTCTCGTTGTCACGCAGGTCGCCATCGGTCTGAAACTCGACCGTTTGTCCATCAACACTGAATAGACCGTAAAGCGGATCGGCCTTCTTGGTGTGGATTTTTTTTATCACCCGCACAGCCTCTGGATTCTTCCAGCTCACCGCATCGAGAAGCTGCTTCTTTTCCTTGGCGTCGAGCTTCACGCCGGTCACCTTAAGCGCCTGCTTCAGTTCAACCTCAAAACGGTTGAAGTCATCGCACTGGCCATCAACAATGGCATCAGTTCCCATTCGCTGACCGAGCTGCCATTGCAACACCTGCCCCTTCTCCAGCAGTCCCTTCTGGAAGCGCCACAGCTTCTTATCGAGAAGGTCTTTGATCTGTTTCTCTTTCAGGTCACTGAAGTTCGATTTGACGTAGGCACGTACCTCGACCTCGACATCCGAAAAATCACCGTATGTTGCATCTGTCCAATTCTGCCCAAACTGCTTATAAGCCCATTTCATCACCGCATTAAATGGCTTGGGGGCAAAGCGCAGCTCTTCCAGCCGTTCATCACTGAACTGCACCGAAAGGCGCAAGGGGCGCTCAACAGTGATGCGCCGGTAGCCGAAATCAGTGGTGGCGAAAATCTTGCTCGAAAAGGTCTTCGGCTCAGCAGCTTTTGGGTTCGCGGATTGACGCCCCCGGTTGCTCTTCACCTCTTCCGGCTTGTCTAGCGTCAGAGTATCGATCTGCTCGAACTGCCCGAAGGCGCGGGTGATGGTGGCTATATCATCATCACCCATGACATTGCGCTTGGAGCCAAGAGACTTGCGCATCTTGCCACACAGGTTGACGCCGTTGATGAGCTGCACTTTCCCCTTACGCTCGGCATCTTTTTTGTTGGAGAGCACCCAGACATAAGTTGCGATGCCGGTGTTGTAGAACATATCGGTCGGCAGGGCGACGATCGCTTCCAGCAGATCGGCCTCTAAGATGTAACGACGCATCTCGCTTTCACCGCTGCCCGCACCGCCGGTAAAGAGCGGCGACCCGTTGAGGATAATCCCAATGCGCCCGCCACCATCCTTAGCATCACGCAACTTGCTCATCAGATGCATCAAAAACAACAGCGAACCGTCCGAAACACGCGGCAAACCAGGACCGAAGCGACCGTCGAAGCCCTTGATGGTGTGCTCGTCCTTGACGTCCTTTTCGACCTTCTTCCAGTCGACACCGAAGGGTGGATTGGAGAGCATGTAATCAAACTTGTCGGCGTAGAGCTGATCGTTACTGAGGGTGTTGCCGAGCTTGATGCGGCTGACATCCTGCCCCTTGATCAGCATATCGGCCTTGCAGATGGCATAAGACTCAGGATTGAGTTCCTGTCCGAAGGCACGCATCACCGCATTCGGGTTGAGTTCGGTCACGTAATCCATGCCGCTGGAAAGAAACCCACCGGTCCCCGCCGTGGGGTCATAGATAGTGCGGATGATCCCTTCCTGGGTCAGCACCTCGTCATCTTCCATGAACACCAGTGAAGTGGTCAGACGAACTATATCTCGCGGGGTGAAGTGTTCCCCAGCGGTCTCGTTGGAACTCTCCGCAAAGCGGCGGATTAGCTCCTCAAAAACCAGGCCCATCTCGTAGTTAGAAATCCGTTTGGGACTCAGATCGGTATTGGCAAACTTCTGCACCACCTTGTAGAGCAGGTTGGCGTCATTGAGTTGGGCGATGAACTCGGCAAACTTGAAGTATTCGAAAATCTCCCGCGCATCCCTGCAAAAAGCCTGAATGTAAGACTCCAGGTTATCCTTTATATCCGCCGCGCCAAGGGTGGAAAGATCCATCGACGAAGTATTGAAAAACTGCGCTTCGGTCTCCCGCAGCAGCATCTTCTCCGACACCTCTTCCGGCAAGTTCATTTTGCCGATTTCAGCCTGTTTCTTTACGACCTTCGCCTTGTCCTTTGCTAGAACGCACTCAAGACGCCGCAACAGGGTAAACGGCAGAATGATCCGACCATACTGACTCTGCTTGAAATCACCGCGCAGCAGGTTGGCAACCGACCAAAGGAACGCAGCGGTCTGGGTAAAGTTGGGTGTCATCATCAAACGAACTACCTTTACAGATTGTGGCAACAAAAAACCGCCGCACCATTCCAGGCGCAAAGCGGTCTCTTTAGTTAATATTTTCCTCTTTTTTCATCACATCCCCCCGGACAATAAATATCGAATTACCATAGCGAAATTACAATGTTTTTTCTATAGCATTCTTGCTGGGCATAGGCGATACTAACTCTGCCTTTTCAACACCTCCCCTACCCTCTCCACACTGAACCCATAATCCAGCGGCTTTATCGGCATCCGGTTTAACTTCGAATTCATCTCATCAATATCGACATTCAAAAGACCGCCAGCATCATAAACGGCCCACTTGATAATATTCGCCATATCATTCATGGTTCCCAGCACACTGCGATCACTGGTCCGGGTAAAGGCAACCTCCTGAACCTCTTCCAGCGCCCTTTCGATCTCCTGTTGTCCAAACCCATCCAGGCGCATAGACCGAAACAGCTTCTGCCGAAAAACCTCTTCCAGATTTTTAATATCAGGCTTTTTCAGACCGGGAGCCAGAAAGGAATAGCGGGTTAAATCATTGGTAAAAAGGGCACACTTGCGCCGATCGAGTAAAAGCAGATTGGCATGCCAGCAGCCGAGCGGGTAAGTCGGGATAATGGCCTCTTTGTATTCTTGGCCTACTTCCTTCAGCAGCTTTTGGGTGCATTGAATGGCAATCATTTCAAAGTCCTCCCCTGCCAACTAACCAAACTGGTTCCGCAGCCAAAGAGCTAAAACCGGATCCACAACCCGCCAGATCTCTTTAGCATCCTTTTCAATCAGGTCCATCGTCACCAACTTTTTCACCGAGTTTTGAATCGCGCCCTGTGATCCAAGGTCATGTCGCTTCATATACTCCTGAGAGTACAGGGACGTTGTAGGATCAATGGCCAGGGCTCGCAACAAAGCCACCTGCTTGACCGGAATCTCTGCCAAGGTTTCCTCAAAGTTCCGGCCCCTTTCCTTGATAAGCATCTGAATGCCCATCTCGACAGCCACCTGATCAACCACCTCCCCTTCGGCGGTGTTGAAGGAAAAAAAAGCCAATTTCTGGGCGTACAAGGGATAGCAGTTGACGGTATCGACGATCAGCTCTGCGTTTGCGCGGTCACACAGTTTTCCGGCAGAGGCGCAAATTTGTTCAATGAATGCGGCGAATTCTTCCCGTGGTAGTGGCGCGAGCTCATAGTTCAGCGCGCTCTGGTAAAAGGGCCGCTGCCGCTCGTTAAACATACTGAGCAATAGCGAGCGCCGGCTGCCGACGAAGAAGTAGCTGGCATCGTGCCTTTGGATATGTTGCCGCATCACCCCTTCAACCTGAAGGACTTCCGAGAGCTTGGTGATCTCTTGGAACTCGTCCAGGACGATATGGACCAGCTGATCGCTTTCGGCAATGAAGGTGCCGAGGGCGTCTAAGGTCTCCTCCAAAATATCCAGACCGGGGCGGCTTTCATGTAAGACCTGCAGCGAGAGCGAGAAGCCGCTCTTCTCATCAGGGCGAGCAACCAATGAGGGCCGGAAGGATTTAAACGTCCGCATGGCCCGATTAAACAGGGAGTCGTTTTTCGAGGTGACCTTAAAGACGGCTTTGGCCAGAAAGGCGGCCACATCAGCAATCGAAGAAACACCATAGAAGTCAGCGTAGATGGTGATGGCCCCCTCCTCTGCCAAGGAATTTTGGACGCGATCAACCAGGGAGGTTTTGCCATAGCGTCGCGGCGAGAAGATCACCACGTTGGTTTTGGCCAGAGCATAACTTTTCAGCTCTTGCTGCTCTTTAACCCGATTACAAAAAGGGGCATCTGCCGCGAGCACTTGAAACTTAAATGGAGAAGACATTTTTACCCTTGAAAGCCTGATTATGGTGACATAATTATTGATGTACCATAATTGTAGTTAAATATTTGATAATTTCAAGTCATTTCAGAGGCATTTCGCTAAAAAGAACGTGCCCTTCTCAAGCTGTGAGAATTTCGTGAAGCCGCAATATCATGATTGTTTCTGGCTTTCTGGGGCAACTATTGAGACTGGGGCTGACGTCTGCTTGGTCTCTTAAAGGAATATTTCCTACCCCCCTCCCCTTTCCTCGACCCACAAAAAACAAGGTCCCGGCGGCACCACAGACTAAAACCATCTTTCCATTTTACTGTTTCCTATCTACTAAATTTGTTGACTTCCAGTTAGTTAGACGTATATTCTATCTCAACTATAGTGTACAGGAGGCCCTCAATGCAGCCCATTATTATCGCCATTGTCAACAACAAGGGAGGGGTCGGCAAGACGACTCTCGCCACCAACCTCTCACACGCACTAGCAAATAAAGGGCACAAAGTCCTCGTAGCGGACCTGGATTCCCAGTCCAACACCACGCATTTCTTCCTGCCTCCACAGATCAGTAACTATCTTTCACTCTACGACCTACTGAAAGATAACACACCAAACAAACCAGAATCTGAACTGCGCAGATATATCTACCCGACGGAATACGAAGGTGTCGACCTGCTCCCCAATGTCCAACGCAGCGCAGGACTGGAGCCGGTCCTCTATCAAGACGTCGAAGCGGCCTACACAGCCCTTCGCAATAATCTTCGTGACTATGCACTTAAGCATTATAAATTCTGTATCATCGACTGCCCACCAAATATTGGCGTTTGGGTCATGATGAGCCTTTTAGCCAGTGATTGCGTCATTGTCCCGATCGAGTCCGGCTCAGACCGCTCCATCGATGGGCTCGATCTTGCTATCGACACGATCAACCAGGTCAGCGAAACGGTCAATCCAGACCTCCGCTTTCTTCGCCTGCTGGTCAACAAGGTGGATAAACGCAAAACTTCAACCAGAAACATGCTCTCTCGTATGGTCCAGGACTATGGCCAAGAAAATATGTTCAGCACCACCTTGAGCGAGTCAGATATTTATAAACAAGCTGAGTCTGACAATAAAACTGTCATTCGGTTTCAGCCCCGCTCAAGCGCGTCAAACCAAATTCGCAGCTTGGGGGCTGAGCTATGCAACATCTTAGATGAATACGATCTTGATCAATCCCAAGGGAAGCTCTTCTCTGAACAAGCGGCATTGGAGGAAGCTGAATGAGCGATAAAGTTTCAAACGGTACAAGCGAAGACCTGGCCGGACTGGGGAGTATTTTAAAAAACATCTCTAGCCGCCCTTCTGCCAGCAAGACTCGCGAAAAGATCATTGCTATTAACTCAAGAGCACAGAAAAGTTCAAAAAAGCAGTGGGAAAATGACCTGTCCTCCGGACCAGTGGTTATGGGCACTGGCCATGAGGATCGGTCGAAAGACCAGTCCACATTACCAGTGCATATTACCACTCCTACTTACCAGTCCTCTCCAGGTGCCAGCGTTATGCTCCCTGGATCTTTCAAAGCCCTGACCAGCAATCAAAAAGCGGTTTTCGAGTGGCTGAAACAACACCCAGACGTCATTACTCAATATGAAGAAATCGCAAATAATACTGGGGTTAAGCGCGAAACTGTAAGGAAGATTATAGGTGTCTTCAAAAAGTACGACTGGATCACAACTGAACGCGCCAATAAGGCAGCCGTACAAGGAATTCACATTATAAGCAACCTTCCCGAAGGAGAGCAGTGGGAAAAGGGACTGGTAATAAGGACTGGTAAAGACATCCCTCTAGATTATAGAGATAGAAAGACTCTTTCTTATAGTGATGAACAGACAAAAACCAAGACCAGCTATGAGAGCTTGCGGCAATTAACTGACGAAGATATCGCCGAACAATACCCCCATCTCTTTGCTGGTGGCTTCGGTATGAGTGAAATCCGCAGGTTGATCGATCACTGGAAGAAGTTTGACACCCAACCTATTAATTTCTATCAGAGCCTCAATCATGCTGATTGGGCCTTTGAGCATAAGCTTAAAGACGCAAAAGGAGAACCGATCGGTGTCGGCTATGTTTTCAATGCTCTAAAGCGCCATGGAGCCTATGACCGTCCTATTGGCTATAAATCTCTGGTTGAAAAGATAGCTCAACAGACTAAAGAGGAAAAAGCGCTACTGGAACAAATAGCAGATCAGGACAAAGCGGAAACTGCAGATAACGAGTTCCAGGAGTGGTTGACCTCTCTTGCTGGACAGGTCGATGAAACAGTTAAAGATGTCATTCGGAAGTACCCTTTTATGGAAGGTATGAACCAAGATAAACTGCTACGGACGTACTGGGATCTCTCCAGAATGGAAGAATCTTGAGGGAGGCTAGGAATTGTACCTCTCTGATGACGCAATACAATATGCTTCAAATCAGGAAAACGTGTTCAATTATAAGTCCTGTTCACAAGGGTGAACATTAAAGCTACTGTTTTCGGCGCCCTCCCCCCCTCTCTATCCTTTGGCTTTTTTCAAGCGACTTGCGATTTCTTTCTTGATTCCTTCAGCCATAATTGAGTTTTTGGATTCTCCACGGAGAGCGTAATTCTGGTCATACTCTTCCAGCATTTCTGCGACCGATTCCGGAATTCTTACCCCGACAAAAACCACCGGCTCTTTTGCAACCCGCTCAGTTTTTTTCCGTGGTTTTGGTTTCGGAGCTGCCACAGGAGCTTGCTCCTCCTTCACCTTTTCCGGTTCAGGCTTTTCAACCGCCCTCCCCTTCTCTGCATTCGTTGCAACAGCACCACCCATAAAATCTTCCGGTGAAATGATTTTGCTTCCCTCAACTTTTTTGGGAGTTGGCTTAGGCATCGAAAACCTCCTGGTACAAATTGAAGACTTCCATAAGGGCTTTATGGTTTTTGAACTTGCCTGGTAACTCATGGACAGCTAGACCGAGTTCTGCTGCTTTTCTGTAAGCGAGTCGGTAATAGAGTTTTGACTTCAGCAGCTCGATCCCTTCAAGCTCAGAGATCGCATCAACAGTTTCATCGACCATCGAGATGCCTGGATGGGTATCGGCTTTGTTGATAAACGCACAAGCGCGAAGTTTTGGATTGTTGATCCGGGCCATATCCAGGATCTCAGGCAAGGATTCAGTTTCCCAGTAATCGAACTGTCCAGGGAGTACCGGAACCAATAAAGTATCCGCTACTAACAATGAGGCTCTGAAGCCTTCTGTGTCCCGACCACCTGTATCGATGATAACGTCATCGAATTTGTCCATCAGTTTTGGAATCTGTTGATAAACAGCTTTTCCGGTCAGCGAAGTGCAAGTTATCGATGGCTCTATTTGCTCTTCTTCGCGGAGCATGAAAAACTTCACTGACGATGCTTGTGGGTCAGCATCAACGAAGAGAACATTTTTTCCGACCGAAGCTCTTTTAATGGCAAGGTTGATTGCTGTTGTGCTCTTCCCTACCCCACCCTTCTGATGGCCGACACAGATATTCATTTTGTCTCCTTCTGTCCATACGGGATTTGATATTAACGTAAAATAACAGAGCGGATCATAAATTACAATAGCTTAAAGTAACAAACCATACGTTATCTTATGATAACAGATGTTAACATATGAAATGAAAACATATGATAAGCTATGAATTCATTTGTTGGGGGGAGGGCTCCCCCTCGCTGCAACCACTGCGCGTTTTCCGCGACCCCCTCTGCGGGAGATTCCCCCGCAACGCCCCCTTGAAAAGTCATTTCCATAAAAGAGGCATGAGATCCAGGTCTCGGTTCACAGAGGACGGAGTTATTTCTGGTTTTTCGTACTTACGAAATTTCTTAAGCGTCACCAGTTCACACATAGCGAAACGGGCCGCTTAAAGATCGATCGTCAGGGGGGCAGGGGAAACCGTGCGCTGTGGTGTGGCGCTTTCCCCCTTTAGCTCGTTCCTCGCGTCCTCTGTCGATCGATCAGCGACCCTGCGGCACACTCGTTTGTTGCACTATGGATAATCAGGTGCAGGTCTGGGGCCTCCTCTCGCCTCTGCGCTTTCGGCTTGATGCCAGCTCAAGCCTCAAAGCAGCACTCAGACAGCACGAGGCTGCCTCAGTGCAAAAGCAAAAAAATGAAAGCGGCATCAATCGGGAATAGGGCGGACAGCTGCGGTTGGTATTCGGATCAAGGAACGATGCGTTCGCCAGCTCCCGGCGAGCTGGCAAGTCAAAGCCTGGCTAATAAGGGAAGACAGCATTCTTCGTGCCAGATAAGTATATGAAAATAAATAACTTTTCCGTAGTTTGTGCTTGATTTGTTAGCATATAATAGTTTATTATATGGGTATAGAGAAAAGGGAATGACGAATGAAAACAAATGTTGAACGCCAGTTGATGCTGGAGGCGCTGAAAGCTGCTGAGCAAGCGCTCAATGAAATTGCTAATACTCGGCTAACCGGAAGCTACAAGAACAGTTACGAGGTCGCAGCTTTTGTTAGCCGGATAATCCGTGAGAGTGAAAGGAAATAATGTGATTATTGAGAAGGGTATAGACGCCTTGGATTATGGGTGGAGGATGGAGAAATATATCATTCAGGTAAGCAGGGGAATTGACTTTGAGGTATTTGTCCATACGAAGAAAGGTGAATTTGATTATGTGACGCTGTTCCGAATTCCAAAGGGGATGCAGTTGGCTGGGTATGGCAAAACTTTTCACTCGAAAGATGAAGCGATCAACGCTTATAAATCTATTCGTAGTGATCTGGGAGCTGTTTTGATTTAGTTTTATTATATAATAAAATAATATATGGAGGAAGAAATGAAAGCGATTAACAAGAAGGCAAAAGCAGTTTTTGAAAAAATGACCGAAGGCATGACAACAGTTTGCAGTCACAAAAGAATTGATAACGCAGGAGGTGTCTATATGGCGGCGATTGTTGAGTGCATCAATGAATGTGATTGGGGCCTGATCTTCTCGATAGCTCACTACTATGAGCAATGCGGGGATTTGGTCAGCGACCCGGAGATGACTTTTCTGCAGGGCAAAGACGGAAATGTTTATCCGCTCAGTTTTCAGCAGGCGGGTTTAGGGATCTATCAGGAATCTGTGCTTTTCGGTGGCGATGGGAATCCAGACAAAATCAATGTGCGGCTGCAAAAAGATCATGCGGTCTTTGCTGGTCAGTGGCTCGTCAATATCAAGGAACAGCAGGGGCTGTGATTATAAAAGAGGGGAGGGGGGAACCCCTCTCCTCGACCAGGGGGACATGATGCGGGAAGAGAATGCAGTAAAGGTCCATCCCAGCAGGCTGGCAAGAAGCTGGGATGGATGCGACGCGATAGATGGCGACATCGTAAGGACCTACAGTGCTGACCTTATTTCAGAGAGCAAAAAAATACGAGGAGTTTTTGAGTGGCAGGGGAGGGCGTTTGTTTGTGTTTCAGTCTTTCACCAGAAGGACGGGGTGAAGTGGTGCGAAGCGGTTGAAGTTGTTCCAGTTGGATTATTCAAGCCTGAAAGAGATTCACTGGAAGAGGCTGGAAAGCCGGGAGACTGTTTTTATTACGGAACCCAGGTGAAGAAGGGAAAAGAAGCAGTTGTTCTCGGGGAGGCTCTGACCTTTATCCCGGACCAAAGCTGCGACTGGGCAGGCCCGGAAAAACAGCAGGAACTTTTCTAGATAGTGAAACAGGGAGAGGGAAAAATGAAAATTATCAGCAAGGAACAGAAGATGGCACCGATCGATATTTGTAACAGCTTCGAGGAGCTCTATTTTGAAGAGCAGCAGGTCAAAATGAAGCGGTCCCAGGGGCAGGTAAGAATCACCGATCTAAGCGAGGCGATGAAATCCGGGAGGCAGTGCCGGTCATATAGCCTGAACGATACAGAAGAATGCGGAGCTCTTAACTGGCTATCTTCGCGGTCCTTCGATTGGCCGTTGATCTTTGCAGGACTAGGGGCATTGCCATGGGCCGATCGCTTTCGGGAGTTTGATGCCATCGAAGTTGAAGGCGCAAAAGTCTATATGGAAGATGTGAAAGCGATTCGGGTTTATTCACCCTTCAACCTGGCCGTTATCAAGCCCTTAAAGGAAGAACCGAAAAAATGGACTCTCCGGCACGTGCTGCGGGCGTTGCTGAATGGGCAATTTAAAGAGCTGCGATGTGATGGCCAATATTCGGATGATTACGCCGGTGACGCGGCGCGTAACTTTGGCAGAGGCGAGATCGCGAACGCCAGGGCGTTTGCAAGACGGATCATGGAAAGCCCTTCGGGGTGGTGGACGCATAGCGGAGAAAATTCAGTTTCTGTGTGTTGCCATCACTTCGACAGCAACAGTTTCGTGTTCGATCTGATGGGGAAAGCATGAAAATTATATAACCGGCCGAACCGATCTTTTTTGTGAAGCTCCTCCATGCCTATGTTATAAAACGTTTCATTATACGGTATGGAGGAGCTTATAGATGCAGATTGATATGGCTTTGCTGGAAAAGATCAAAACTCAGATCCTTGAAGAGGGCAGAAGCGAAAAGAGATACCACCCGGTCAGCCTGCCTCAGGTGTTAATAGAGCGGTTTCAGGAGGCAGCTGACGCAGAAAATGAAGGTGACTTTTCCAGTTTCCTGGAAATGGTTTTACGGCTGTACCTGGCTGATCCGCGAAGTTTCCCGGTCTGCTGGGTGAAGGTCGGCGAGGGGGCTTCGAAGAATAAGCCGGTGTCTCTCAGTAGTGAGATCATCAAGGAGATAAAGGAAGAAGCGAATATGATGACAGGCGGGGTCTTTGCTCGCCTGGTACAGATTGTTGTTCGGGGTTATCTGGTCGAAAGAGGATATTTGAAAATCCCCCGCTGATTGATGAAATTTTTATGGAGGGCGAGAGATGAAAACCGTTGCCGTTTCAAACCAGAAAGGCGGAACGGGGAAGACCTGTATTGGTCTGCATTTGGCGATGTATTTAGCCGAAGCAGGGCATTCGGTTCTCTTTGTTGATATAGACCCGCAAGCCAATGCCAGCAAGACGCTGGCCCCACATAGCAGCCAAGAAGTATCAAGTTCTTTGTTTGCGGCTGAGCCGATCGAGGTGAAGAAAAACGGGGGGATCACCTTGATTTCCGCTGACGCGAAAATGGCTGATATGGAACGGGCCAACCCGCAGGTTGTCGGGCATTTCCGCAAGAACATAAACAGCTTAAGCGGAGCATTTGATTTTTGCGTCATAGATACGCCGCCGAGTCTGGGGCTGCGTATGACATCCGCTCTGGTCGCTGCCGATTATGTTCTGTCACCCATCGAGCTTGAAGAGTACAGCATCGATGGGATCAAGATGATGCTGCAGACAATTTTCGGGGTGAAGCAGAAATATAATCCGAAGCTGGAGTTCTTGGGGATGCTGCCGAATCGTTTTAACTCGCGGTCTGAGAGACAGAAGGCGACCTTTTCGGAGCTGGTTAAAAACTACTCCGAGCTTCTTGTTCCGGCAAAGATCGGCTTCCGGTCTTCCATTCCGGAGGCCCTTGCCTCAGGGGTGCCGGTGTGGAGCCTCAAGAAGACGGCCGCAAAGGAGGCGGGCCGTGAGTTTAAGGCTGCATTTAAGATCGTATTCGATCGGGTTGGAGGGGTAAGCGATGAGTAATGGAGTCGATTTAAGCGGCCTGGATCAGTTCAATTCCGCTGCTTTCTTGGAAGACAATCTCCTTGACGCAGCGAACAGCGGGCATCCTCTGCTGGTTTCTCTGGATCAGATTTCACCTGACCCGGACCAGCCCCGCCAGGACTTTAACCCGGAGCGGTTGGAGGAGCTTGCCGCATCGATCAAGGAGCGTGGCGTTAAGAGCCCGATTTCGGTGAAGCCCGCGAATGAGGACGGAGTTTATTTTATCAATCACGGGGAGCGCCGCTGGCGGGCCGCCCGACTGGCAGGTCTTGCGGAAATCCCGGTTTTTATTGATGACGATCATACCGGTTACGATCAGGTGATTGAGAACATCCAGAGGGAAGGCTTGACTCCTCTGGAGATTGCTCATTTTGTTGAGAGGCGGCTTGAGGCGGGAGATAAAAAGGGACAGATCGCCAGGCTGCTCGGCAAGCCTGCCAGTTATGTGTCCGATCATGCGATCTTCTTCCAGTTGCCCGATTGTGTGCGTGACCTTTATGACAGCGGGCGCTGTCGGACGATACAGGCGCTGGCCTCCCTCTATCGGCTTTATAAGGATTTCCCGGATGAGGTCGCGTCCTTTTTGCGGGGTGAGCGGACAATTTCCAATAATGAGGTCCGCACCTTAGCTGCGGAGCTGAAAGAGCGGAAGGCGGTTGCTCCAGTTGAAATGTCTGAGACGCTTGTGGAGGCGGAGGGCTCTGTCGAACCTGTTGCTGCTGAGGATGAGGAGAAAGGGAAGTCCTTGGTTCGTTCTGACGCTTTGCATGAGGCCGATTCCATAGATGACGCGGGGCCAGACCTATATCGTCAGTTTGAGGCACATTTGCGGCCGCTTATTGACTATCTTGAGGCTGTGACCGATCCGGATTTTCGGGAGGCGGCAGGTTCCAGGCTGTTTAAGCTGGCGGAGAAGTTTGGGGGGTAGAAGGGCCGGTCATTGTTCTGGTTGTTCGGCAATGATGTTGTCTGACTATCTGGGAGGGGGATTTCATGATTAAGATGTTCATCGCTTTTTGTGCCGGTGGGATTTTGGTCCTGCAATATCCTGATTCAGCTGATTTCTTCAATTCAGTCTGGCGGGGTGTTGTGCGGTTTGTCACTTACTATGCGCCAATGTTATTGGATAAGCTTGGCAGTCTGATTGCTTAAGCCTTTTAAGGGCAATATGTAGCAAAAGCAGAAGATTCGGGTGGGGGGAGGTCTCCCCCTGGCTGCAACCACCTCTGGCGTTTTCCGCGACCCCCTCTGCGGGGGATTCCCCCGCAACGCCCCCTTGTTTTCTAAAAGAGAGAGACGAGAACCAGTTCCGGGTCCATAGGAGCCGGAGTGTTTCTGGTTTTTCGTACGTACGAAATTTCTCAAGGGTCACATCAGGCAAAGGGGCCGCTTAAAGGTTGATCTGCGACCCTGGGGATTCCTCTCGCCTCTGCGCCTTTGGCTTGATGCCAGCTCCAACCCAAAATCAGCACTCAGCCAGCACAGGGCCGCCTCAGTGCAACCCCCAAAAGCAAAAGTACTAATGCGGTTTGAGTCGGGACGCGGGCGGACAGCTGCGTTTGGTCTTCGGATCAATGGTCGGTGCGTTCGCCAGCTCCTGGCGAGCTGGCAAGTCAAAGCCTGGCTAATAAGGGAAGATCGCATTCTTTGTGCCAGATAAGTAGCTGAAAATAAATATCTTTTTCGTGGTTTGTGCTTGACTTATTGCTGTATAATAGTTTATTATATAAATATAGAGAAAAGGGAGGGAGACAGCGTGACACCGAAACAGTCCAGGCCACAGAAAACCGACAGCAGGACATTGGAACTTCCCTGCCCGTGTGGGCGCATCTATATCACCATCACCTTTCACGAGGGTCGTCCTTTTGAGATCTTCACCCGGCTTGGCAAGGCTGGCGGTTGTACCTCTGCCACCACCTCCGGTGTTGCGGTTGCTTCGTCTCTCGCTCTTCGCAGTGGTGCTGATCCATTGGATGTCGCAAAAGGCTTGGTTGGGATTTCATGCCACAAAGCGCCGGTATATGACGGCGGTATTGAGGATAAAAATAAGGTTCATTCTTGTGTTGATGCGATCGGCCGCGCAATTCGCGAGCTGTCATCGAAAGAGGAGAAGGAGGAGTAGGGATGCCAGGGATTACGATTGAAGATTTGCAGCTTGATGATCTGACAAGGGCGAAAGCTTTAGAGCAAAGACTGGAAACAACAATTGTTGATGACATTATCATTGCAACCGCTCACGGGCTGCAGCTACCCGAAGAGCTGAGTCATATCGAGCTTTACCTGGAGCGGTTGAAGCGAGTTCGGCTCGAAATTGCAGCCAGCCTGGAGGTTTAGCCGATGGAACATATCACTTGTTTGAGATGTGGTTCCGGATGTCGGTCGCTGCTGATCGAAGGCCCGCCGAAGGTTCACCGGGTTATGTGCAAGAACCGGAGGTGCAAATGTGCCGCAGAGTATTTTCAACAAGATGGGCGGGTCGTCACTCAGGAAATTATTCCGAGCTGGTAGGCTCATTTTTGGATGGGAGGAGGAGAGATGAACAAGCAAGTTGTGGTGATCGTTAAGCGGATCGATGGAATTACGACCAGGATCCATGTAGAGCGTCGTAAGCCGAAGCGTATTTTCTTTCGATAGCTTTATTATATAATAAAACAACATAGGAGGCTGTTTTGTTCACAAACTATTACCGGCATGAAGACTGTGGGGCCGAGTGGCAGGATGATTGGGATTGCACCTGCAATGACAGGTGCCCTGTGTGCAATGTAGAGATCGAGCCCTATAAATCTTTTGACTACAAGGCGAACGATTATATTTTTCATGGTTACGAAGAGCCGCGCGGGCGCAGGGAGAGTGCGGTGGCTCTAGTTGCCAAGGGTCGAGTTCACTTCACCTTTGATAAAATCGACTCTTGGCAGAAGATCGAAAACGATTCTTTCAAGGAGATCGAGCGGGTCTTGTTGGAGATTCATCCCAAGGCGCACAATCTTTCCAGTATGAAGCAGCTCCGCCAGTGTGGTGTTTGCGTCGATTATCAGATCGAATTCAACGTGACCGATTAAGGCGAGGCACATCGCAAATACCTTCCTCACTTCTGGACAGCAAATTCCAGAAGTCACTTCTCAGCCTGGGTTGTCGCTCTTTGTCCGGTTTGCTTTATGTCGGGAGCCGCACCTCAGGCTGTTTTCATCTCCAGCAGATCGCGACGCCGCTGGAAACTTTTCCCCTCATTGCTTTTTTTGAATGTTTCTGGTTTTTACCTGCCCGTGGGGGCAGGAGTGCCGGGCCATCCACAACCAAACGAGCGGAAGCGAGTAGAACCGCAGATATCCATGAAGAGTGTGAGCGAAGCGAACCAGGGGGAGCCGCGCCAAGGTGGCGCGTAAAGGCTCCCCCGGCTCTTTGTGGGTATCTGTTTGCGGTTCGTTTGATTGTGGATGGCCCTGGCCGGATGCAAAGAATTTGCAGCCGTCAAAAGCTCGGCAAGGTCCAGCCCGCGACAAACTCGTGGACCATAACGGCCCCCGACCTCCCACGCCCATTTGGGGCAGGGGAGGCGGAAAATTTTCGTATGTACGAAAATTTAGTGGGGAGGGGGTAATAGTGCAGGATTCGCTTGACAGCATAAAAAAGTACATCTAGTATTTTTTCAGCTCTTCCCCCTCCCCACAAGGGAATTCATTCAAGGCGAAAAAGAAAATGCCGATCATCAAAGCCGAAGTCGATAAAGAGCAGAAAACAGCCTTCCGGAACCTCGCCAAAAGCCAAGGCATGACCGAAACGGAACTGTTACGCCAAATGATCAACCAAGCGACAGATGCAGCGGTTGTTGATTCTGAAGAAAAAATTGAACGCAACAACAGAACGACCATCAGCTTCACCGAACAGGAGTTCAATCGACTGATACAACGGAGCCGGGCAGATGGGTTCAGTAAACACACCGCCTGGATTGTCGGCTTGGTCAGGACTGTTCTCTTTCGTCAACCAAGCTTCTCTACAAGCGAAATAGACGTGCTCAGAGAATCAAACAGAGAGATCGCTGCGATCGGCCGCAACCTGAACCAGATCGCCCGCGCTATAAATGCAGACTTTCGTGATGAGAGTCGGATCAAACGAGCAGAGATAAAAGCGATAGCAGATAGCTTTGCTGTTCACAAAAAACAGGTTTTCAGGCTGATTGATCAAAGTTTGAACCGTTGGAGCGTTGACGATGAGTGATAAAGCATTCGGCCTGGCAGAGGGGATTCTAGAAGGCGATCCAAAGCTCAGCCGTCAGAAGCCGAGAGATCTGAATATCATTCGACAGAGAGTCGAACGGGTCGTGAAACGTAGGCCGGAGGTCATGGTCAAAATCACCGGCAACACGAAGGGCGAAGCACACCTGAAAACCCACCTTGATTATATAACCCGAAAGGGAGAGCTCGAGGCAGAGAACGAGCGTGGTGAAATTATCGACGGACGGGCAGATGTTGCAGAGGTCGCAGAAGAATGGATGCTGGACGCTGGTCGACGAAAAAAGAACACGCGCGACAGTACCAATATCGTGCTCTCGATGCCGCCTGGAACAAACGCAGCAGCGGTAAAGGATGCTGCGCGGGAGTTTGCACAAAAGACTTTTGCTGAAAATCACCAGTATCTTTTTGTCCAGCACCAGGACGAGAAGCATCCCCACGTGCATTTAACTGTCAAAAACCTTGGCTATGATGGGACGCGGTTGCACGTCAAAAAAGGAGATCCTCAGATCTGGCGCGAGGCTTTTGCCAAACAATTGCGGAAGCATGGCGTCAAGGCAGAAGCAACGTCTCGTGCTCCTCGTGGGGTGGTAAAGAAGTCGGTTAAACAGGCAATTCAATCAATGCGCAAAAGAGGTGTGCGGTCAGAGGTTGATCAAGCCAAGGTTCGGGCTGCAATCACGGAGCTCAAAGAAGGCGTCAAAGAGAGCAGGCCCTGGGAGAGCAGAATCAAGGAACGTCAAACAGGCATAAGGCAGGGCTGGCTGACTGTCGCAAAGGAACTGGCAAAAAGTTCGAACGCTGAGGATCAAACGCTTGCAGAAGACGTCATGAAGTTCGTGAAGACGATGCCGCCCTTGCAGACCGAGCGGCATGAGATCCAGGCAAAGATTGCGGGGCAAGTGCGTCAGACTCAGACGCCACAGCAAGCCCGCAATAAAAACCAACCGAAACCGGAGCTGAAACGATGAAACTGAAACTCACCCTAACCTTGTTGCTGATTCTGATGGTTTCGTCCTCCTCCTTTGCCGCCAGCATCAAAGACAAGGTCTTTGGATCGATCTTTGTCGATGAAATCACCAGCGTCTACGATGGCGATACCTTCAGGTGCACGATCAAAGAATGGCCACCGATCATCGGGGAAAGAGTCGGAATTCGTGTAGATAAGATCGATACTCCGGAAATGAGGGATAAGCGGCCAGAGATCAAAAAACTGGCCCAACAGGCAAAACAGTTCGTCGTCGAGCGGCTGAGATCGGCAAAAACGGTCGAGCTGCGCAACATGCGGCGGGGGAAATATTTTCGGATTGTCGCTGATGTTTATTATGACGGTCAGAGCTTATCTCAGGCTTTGCTTGATTCAGGACTGGCAAAGCCATATCACGGAGGAACAAAGCTGGAGTGGTAAATGAGTTTATTTCCCGTACGGTACAAATTAGCCTGATTTGTCTTCCCTTCTTTGAAAATGTCCTGTACGGGAAAACTTTCTTGCTTGGTACCGGGACACCTGTTAGTATTTTCCCGAACGTGAAATAAATCGTCAGCCAGTAGATATTAAGGATGAGTTGATGCCATTCGTCGGCCCCAATAATGAGCCCATAAAGGACACTTTCGAGATCGGAAGAATCCTCCGGAAAAAAAGAAAGTCCCAGGGACTGACACTTGAGCAGGTGTCACAGCATTGTGGTCTGAGCATAAGATTTATTTCTGAGGTTGAAAGAGGGAAGGCCACTGCTGAAATCGGGAAGGTCCTTTTTTTGCTCCATACAGTTGGTGTTGACCTGTACGCGAGCACCAGAGAGTGAAGAGTAAATGATCGATAAATTATTTGCTTATAGAGACACTCAAAAAGTGGGGACCCTCTCAAGAGAGGGCGAGTCCTACTTTTTTTGTTACGATCCGGCATGGCTTGCACAGGAGTCGCCAAGCCCTCTCTCTCATTCTCTGCCTCTCCAAGGAGAACCTTTTACGGCCAAAGAAACAAAGCCATTCTTCTCTAACTTACTGCCTGAGGGCCAATTCCGAGATCACATCGCCAATAAATATCGCGTGTCCGCTGAAGATGATTTTGCGTTACTTGCCGCTTTAGCAGGCGACTGCGCCGGAGCAATCTCTTTATATTCAGAGGAGCAGCTTCACTTATCCCAGGGGAGTCGCCACGAGTATCGGCACCTCTCGGGGAACGATAAGAAAAAGCTCTTCGAAGAAGCTTTTATTATGGACCTTTCTTTTCTCGGTCCCGAAGAGTCAACCCGCCTGTCCTTGGCCGGCGTACAAGACAAACTGCCCGTCATGGTAAAAGACGGCGAACTCTACCTGCCGCTAGATGGAGCCCCCAGCACCCACATCCTTAAACCACAACATTTCAAATGGGATGGTCTGGTCGAAAACGAGGCATTTTGCATGTCCCTCGCAAAAGAGATGGGACTGGATGTGCCGGAAGTCTTCATCTTAAATGGCCAAGATAATGCCTATATCATTGAGCGATACGACAGGGCATTTGATGAGGAGGGCAGGGTCGTTAGGATTCATCAGGAAGATTTTTGCCAAGCCCTCGGCTATTCATACAGGGAGAAGTATGAAGAAAATGGAGGGCCTGGGCATAGGGACTGCTTTAATCTGGTAAAGACTTTCAAAAACCCTCTTGCCGACAAAATTAAGCTCATCAACCTAACCGTATTTAACTGCCTGATTTGTAATTACGACTGCCATAGTAAAAATATTTCGCTGATCTATGACGGCGGCTTGGCTCCTTCACTTGCCCCGTTCTATGACCTTGTCTGCGTCGGCGTATATAGCCTGCCCAGTCGTTTTGCAATGAGTATTGGCGGTGCATTTGAGCCGAAAGAGCTTTCTCTTAGCGTCTGGGAACAATTCTCAAAAGATATCGGCGAAGGGTCTTCAAAGCCTGTCGTAACAACAGTTCAGAAGATGGCTGAAAAAATCCCGGTAGCAGCTCGCAGGATTGCCAGGGAAATGAGTGAGTGCTATGGCGAACACCCCATCTATCAGGCAATAGTCGACCAAATTACCAATAGGGCAGAGATTGCATTGAGGCAAATCAAGACTTAGCTGTAAAAGTCTGAACCTGACCTGACAGACAGTGTCGGATTTAGTCGTAACTAATTTTCTTCAAAACTTACTATTTTTGAGACCTTGTTTCCCCCTGTGTCAGCATAGTTGTCGCCTCTAACTGAACTCCAAAACAAATCACTGGGGGCAGGTTGGAGGAACATGTATTCTAAAGCGTATCGGGCCATGGTGATTCAGAAGGCGACCGGCCCCAATGCTCTTTCTCTTGAAGACCTGATAAAAGAGTTCGATGCTTCTCGTGCTTCTATTTACAGATGGTTGAAAGATGCCGCTACGGTAGAAAGCGGGTCTGCCGAACCAGATGCTGAACCACTTTGCTTACCAAAACCGAGTAAGATGAAACGACCACAAGACTGGAGTCCCGAAGAGAAACTGGCGGCGGTTTTAGAAGCAGCCTCTTTGCCCGATGCAGAGTTGGGTGCGTTTTTGCGCAACAAGGGGCTGCATCAGACCCATTTGCAGCAATGGCGCGAACAAATGCTGGATGGGCTGAAGCCGGTTCCGGTGCAAAACAAGAATAAAGCCTTAGAAAGCGAGCGCGTCCGAAAGCTGCAAAAAGATCTCAGACTCAAAGAAAAAGCCTTGGCTGAAACGGCGGCTCTGCTGGTTCTCAAAAAAAAAGCCCAGGAAATCTGGGGGGACGAGGACGACGGCACGGGCAGTTAGAGCGACAACGGGTTCTTGAATTGATCGATGATGCTGTTGCTCAGGGCTCCAGACTGAACCCTGCTGCCCGGATTCTGGGGCTGACGGCTCGGACCATTCAGCGCTGGCGTTTGCAGAAGGATGACGGGCGGCATGGCCCGTTGACCGTACCAGCAAACAAGCTGAGCCCCGAAGAACGGCAACTGGTCCTGTCAGTGGCAAACTCTCCGGTGTATCGGGAGATGTCCCCTAAGCAGATTGTTCCCCGTTTGGCTGATCAAGGCCAATATATCGCTTCGGAATCGACCTTTTACCGGATCTTGAGGGCGACGAATCAGCTCACTCACCGGCAACGGAGTCGCCCGGCCACACACCGACGTCCAAAAGAGAAAACGGCAACTGGGCCGTGTCAGGTGTGGTCCTGGGATATTACTTATTTGCGCTCCTCAATCAGAGGTCAGTTCTTTTATCTCTATCTGATCCTGGATGTCTGGAGCCGCAAGATTATTGCGGCAACTGTGTTCCCCAAAGAGTCTGGCCAGAACAGTGCTCTACTTTTTGTTGAAGCATTCCACCGGCACGGTGTTGATCCGAAAAGTTTAACCCTGCACTCCGACAATGGGAGTCCAATGAAGGGTTCAACGATGCTCGCAACACTCCAGCGACTCGGCGTGGTTCCATCATTCAGTCGGCCTGGAGTCAGCAACGATAATCCGTTCTCCGAGTCGCTGTTCAGAACCTTGAAATATCGACCAGAGTATCCCTCTCGGCCGTTTGCTACAGAGCAGGATGCCCAGAAATGGGTTGATGCCTTTGTTCACTGGTACAATACCGAGCACCTACACAGCGAGATCCGCTTCGTAACACCGGATGATCGGCATTATGGGCAAGACACTGCAAAGCTGAAGAACCGTAAGAACGTTTATGAGCAGGCGCGGGAAAAGAATCCAGAGCGCTGGGCAAGGCATACCCGCAACTGGACACCAATAGAAATCGTTCGACTAAATCCTGAACGAAAACGGCCCTCCGAAGAGGGCCTGAAATCAGAAGCTGCTTGAAAAGATCGAGGCGACAACTACCTTGACACCCGCCGGTTTGCTCGTGGGGGTTTTTGCGTTTTTAAAGGGGTGATTTGGAAGATTTGTCCTTTTCTTTATCTCTTTCAGGTTGTCCTTCATTTTCCCCTTGATTGTCTTCTAATTTTTCCTTCCATTTATTAAGTCTCGCCTGTTCAACTTCTCCTTCTTTCATCCTTTTCTCATAATCAGGATGATCTGGATTTGGCCCAACCTCATAATGGGTAATCCCTTCTGCATCTGTGTAGCTGTCTTCAATGGTAAAAGGCACATAAGCAAAAACCATCCTCAAAAAACGCAGATCCAAAAAGAAGCTTATAACGATCAATAAACAAATGACTGCAAAGAACGCCAACGGTAGTTGGCCGATTTGGGAAAATTCTGGCCCAGCAAAACCAAGAGGGTTAATAACTGAGAAGCCTGACAAGGTAAAAAAAGCAATATATAAAAGGCCAGCAATAAGAAACCCCCAAGCCTCGGAACTCCAAATAATCGGAACGGGAGAACCGGTGGACCTTTTTCCAGTGAGGGACATTAGGGCGAATCTAATAATCAAAATTACGAACATCAACAGCACTGAAATTATAAAATATCCAATAATCAGCCCAACAAAACTACCTGTCAAAAACAGAACTAACTTACTCGATCTGCTGACAAATGATGCCGCCAAAACAAAAATTGTTAAGCGGGCTATGTAGAGAGTAATTATGTAGTCTAGATTTGCCAAATTCCATCGTCTGACATCATTATTCTGCATCATGTACTCAATTGTACATCTCGTCATTGAATAAACGCACAATATTGAGAAAACAACCTGAAGTGACGCCCCTTCTAGGTTTACGTTCTCCAAAATGCCGATTGATGTGTTTGTAATGTCGAATTGGGCCGCTGACCAAGCGAGTCCAACACCACATATTAACGAGGTATTTCTACGGGAAGCTCTATAAGCTGACGATAATTCGATCACCCTGCCCCCAAACAAAGAGATATTAAAGGATATGAAAAAGCCATCTGCGCGACTGCGGATGGCTTGTCAATATTGTTCAATGTTTCCCCCTGGTTCTCAGAAACCTACATGTGAAAGACACTAGCCAATGTAGCGGAATTATTGCAGTCGGTCAATTCTGGGAGTTTCCCTTAATTTGTGTCATTGATCTTCAGGGATAACAGTCGGCTGACTCAGCTTGTGGGTTTAGATATTCCGTATTCCAATGCGACCTGACTGCTTCATCGTTTCAAATCTATGGAGTGCTGAAACACGAAAGCCGCTGGAAATGCTCCAACGGCTTAATCGTTAAGTCACGATTTAATAGACTTTGAAGAATCTATTTTGATTGATGCTCCTCACACCCGCTATTGGCCGTCGATTGGCGATTCCAATATTTTTCGTATCTCGCTGTTTAGCTCTTTACTATTCAAAGGCTTCATCAGTAGTGCCTTCACACCTATTGCCTGAGCTTTTTCGGCATTCAACACGGCGCTATGGCCGGTACAAATGAGCACTGGGAGGTCGGTACGTATCAACATTGCTTTTTGGGCCAAAACATCTCCCGACATTTCTGGCATCGTTTGGTCCGTAACGATCAGATCGTAGTTATCGGGATTGGCTTGAAAAAGTTCCAGCGCTTCATTGGCGGAAGTTGTGGCGGTCACTCTGTAGCCCAACGACTCAAGGGTCTCTTTTCCCAAATCGACCAGCATGGCTTCATCGTCAACCAAAAGAATGTGCTCTGATCCTGGTTGATTAACCGATGCATCGTAAGAAGTTTTCTTGCCGTTTGGAATCTCAGAGGATAGAGGGAAAAACACATTGAAGGTTGTTCCATCTCCCACGGCGCTCTCTACACCGATGGCACCATCGTGGCTCTGTACAATACCATGAGTGACGGCAAGCCCCATACCCGTCCCTTCTCCTTGCTTTTTGGTCGTAAAGAACGGGTCAAAAATCCGGGTCATTATCTTTGGGGGCATCCCAGAGCCGTTATCTGAAACAGTCAGTTGCCCATATCTTCCTTGGCGCAGGTTTGGATATTTCGCTGCAGTAACGGCGTCAACATCGACCTGGTCCAATTTGATTGCGATTTCGCCGCTTTGCTCCGACAGAGAATGGTAGGCATTGGTACAAAGGTTCATGACTACCTGATGGATCTGGGTCGAATCGCCCCGCACTGTTCCAGTTCCTGGATCTATATCCAGCCGAATGGAAACTGTCGTAGGAATGGTTTTTCTCAGCAGCCTGATCGCTTCCAGTACCACCGAGTGAAGCTCAACCAGCTCAAGGTTTTTCTCGCCTTTACGACTATACATGAGAATCTGCTTGACCAGTTCTCTGGCTCGTTCAGCAGCGGAGAGAATGTGTTTAAGATTTTTTCTACTTTTGGTGTCGCAGTTCGGGTTACGTAAGGTCAGTTCCGTGTAGCCGAGGATTGCAGAAAGAATGTTGTTGAAATCGTGAGCAACGCCTCCGGCCAATGTGCCGATAGCCTCCATTTTTTGCGAGTGGCGTAATTGCTCCATCAGTGCATTTTTATCTGCTTCGGCTTTTTTCAAGACAGTAATATCTTCAACACTGGACCAGATGTGCTTTTCACCGTCCCTGACGACAATCATGCCGTTCAGACGCACCGGAACCAGGTGTCCATCTTTGTGACGATACTCCTTCTCGTAGGGGCCGTAGTGTCCGGTTGCCTCCAGCTGCCGTAACTGCCGCTGTTCATCCGGGGCATATTTTTTCGGCGTTATGTCCCAATAGGTCAGCCTTAAAGTCTCTTCGATGCTGTAACCGAGAATCTTAGCGTAGGCAGGATTTACCGAGACAAGCGAACCGTCCATGGCACACAAGGCAAGGCCAATAGGCGATTGCTCGATCAACTCGCGGAAACGCTTCTCGCTCTCCTGTAGAGCATTCTCGGCCTGTTTTTGCTCGCTGATGTCGCGAAATTCGATGACCCGAACCTCTCTTCCCTGGTAGGTCACATTTTTGCCCCTTATTGCCAGAGGATAGATAGAGCCGTCGTTGCGAACACCTTCAACTTCATAAGCTTCTGCATAACCGTTCTTGATATTGTTTAATACCAGATCGAGCGAATCAGGAGCGATCAGCTTAAGCCCGTCCATGCCAATAAGTTCATCATGGGAAAAACCTGTGATTTCCGACAGGCTTTGATTGCAATCGAGTATCAGGCCTTTTTCATGAATAATGACCCCACCAAAGGATGCGTCATGTAACGCTCGAAAGCGATCTTCGCTCTCTCTTAACAGTTTATTCTGCAGCCCCTCCTCGGCGAGCATCAGCGTAAGCCGATGAATAAAATTCAGATTCTTACGCAGGGTTTCTTCAGTAAAATAGGGAACCTTTTTCATCGCTGCCAGGTATTCAGGCACGTCAAAACCGTATTGACGTGCCTGGTTGGCGAAATAGGCTTCCTCCGGCGGATCGATGAAGAGCTGTCCGGTAAAAACGTTGCCGAGATGATTCCCTGCCACGACGATTGGCATCGCAGCATCGACGAGCCCCATTGGGCAGCGATAGATAACTTGAGGCATTTGTTGGTTTAGGTCGGACTCGATGCTTCGATCGCTCTCAATGCACTTTTTTTCTGTTTCCGGATTGATGCGATGGAATTTTTCGCAGATATCCTGCCACGCCGTCGCTATAAGAATGTTGCCATCGATATCGATGACGGCGGAGGGCATGCTGTGGAGTTCATCTAGTGAATCCAACAGGTCACGTAATTTGGGAATATCTAGAAGTTCTTTGAGTGAATATTCCATGGAGTTTTGCTCGCACAATCGGGTTAACTGATCATCTCAGAAAAAGAATGCTTTAAACTGCCTGGATGATAGACGATTAAACATGTCAAATAATAGCAGAGATTTCAGGAGGTGCATAAATAGCCCGTATGAAAATGCTAAATTCCAGAAAAGAGTTTGTTTCAAAAGTATGGAGTTTTCAACACTTCATCAGCGCCCCCGTTCTCGCTGATCCGCGCTTCGCATAAGTTGCTTCAAAAAGGATCTCATATGTTCCTTGAACTGATGAGACAGGAGCTAATCTGACCCTGACTGTCAGATCAAGTTTGAGCTACTACAACTTAGCGCTTCACATTCAGCGTTTTTGTATCTGGGAGACTTGGGCTTTTTGCATCTGCCGAACCTCGCGGACTTTGATCTGCGGGCTTTGCTGGCCCTTCTCAACCCTATCCGCGACCCGATTTTTCACTTGGCTCATAAAGCGCTTCTGATCGGCTTTTTTCGGGAACCGCTCGGCGATTTTCTCAGCGATCTTGACTGTCGCGGCTTCGTTTTTTAAGTCCGGGTAGTCTTTGACCAATTTCTCCGGCCGTGAATCTCTTATAGCCTTTGCTTTGGTTGATCGTTCAGGATGGCCAACCGGCTGTTCTTTCTCTATGCCGGGTTGTTTAACCGGCAACGCCTCTTTTTCTTTTAGTTCGGTATGGTCGATCGGCTTTAACCGCTTTGCCAATACCGCAAGATCAGATCCTTTCGGCTCATACCCTTTGACTTCTAGGCCCTGCTCGCTTGCCTTTAGCCAAATATTACGGCGGAAATCATCAGAACCACGAACTTTTATTTCCGTCCAGCCTCTCGCTTTTGCGATCTGGATCAAAGAAGCGGCGATCATTGCCCCGCTCGATTTCGTTAGGAGCTTATGCCCCTTATCCCGAAATGCTAACTGGTCGGGGTGCTTGTCATAGAAGAACTTGTCCCCCACCTGCAGGTAGTGCTTCTGGATTGAGGCTGGTAGGTCCGTACTTTTTCGGTAACTCTCCGGGACAGCCTCTTGGGTCTCGACCTGTTGCGCCCCGGTTTCCAGGTCGGCAGTATTTTTGCCGGAATTTTTCTGCTTTGCTGCAGGAGCAATTTTCTCTTTGTTCAGATGGCGCACAGCCTCTACAGAGTTTTGTTCCTTCTCTTTAGGTTGTGCGCCTGATAGCTCCGCCGCTCGTTTGGCATCGGTCGCAGAATATCCTCTTTCCTTTTGCAGAAAGGCTGATAGCTGCTCTTGATCTAGGGGAGTTTTCCGAGGCTTTCCGCCATACTCATACCAGCGGTAATACTCTGGGCTATCCCAATGGAAATACTCAAGCGGCGGACGCGTCTCTTCTGACATGATTTTCTCGCTTTTAGTGACCAGAGAATTTAGGGCTTGCTTGGAAGATAACCATACCGAGCCATGATTTCTTCTTTTACTTGCCTGTTGCCGCTCCGACATTTGTAGAGGTATTTTCTGCGCTCTCTATAGGTTCTCGATGCACTAAAGTCTCCATGCTTTTTTTTCTTGATCTTAAAATAGTTGTTTATTGGTTCATTGCAGGTCTGAGCGTGTTCAGTCGCAGTCTCATAGTCCGAAAGGCAAAGTTCAGACGCACAAGCATCGTCAGCGGAGCTCGCATAAGTGAGGTTGCTTGTGGCAAAAGCCCCAAAACCCACCACAGCGCAAATGAGTAAGATCATGTTTCTCGTTTTTTTCGACATTTTGCCTCCTTTAGAGTGAAAGAAATTTCGTACGTACGAAATCTTTAAACACTGGCTTCTATTTCGTTAAAAAAGCGATCAACGATTTTCGTCATTTGTTGATCGGAAATTTCCCCTGTAGGGACTTCCACAGATGAAAAATCACAGGAGAAGTCTTCGATATCAAGCTGGTCAATCTCAGCGATATCTTCTGCCTTGATCGCGCGCTCTACGGTCATTGGTTCAGGGCTGTTGCCTAGCATAGAAAACCCAGGGAAGTCCCTCTTTCTGATTTCAAGTTTGCCAATATCTGGAGGATTGAGCAGCCGGTGTGTAAAGGTCTTTTCTTTGTAATAACGGATCTTCCGGCAGAGGATCGGTGGGCAGTTCTCGGCGATAATGATTTGGTTGTCCTGGCCCAGTCCTCGCAGCTCTTGCGGTAAAAGCAGGGCGCGGCGCTGATCGGATTCACTGATGCTTTTACTGTCGCGTCCACCAAAGTTGCGGGAGCGAGTGCGCCCTTTAACTGTCGTGTCACCGAGCGTTTCGGAAATATCCTTAGCGTCCTTATTGCCCTTTGGCGCAAAGATCACGCGCAGGGCGTGATTGTCCATGAAGCTCTCGGCGGCATCGACACCGTATATCTCGCGAATCTGTGCAGGGGACTGGATGATCGGCAGCAGGCGAAGCCCATAACCGGCAATGAAGGACAGGCCACGCATCAATATATTTATCCGTCCGAGGGCGGCAAATTCGTCCATAAGTAGCAAGACTTGATGCTTTAGCTCCGGGTTTTGTTCCGGGAGTTGGCGGGTGTTCAGTTCGATTGTCTGCTGAAAGAAAAGATTCAGCAGCGGGCCAAGCCGATCAAGTGCACCAGGAGCAACGCCGAGATAGATTGTTTGCCGCTTTTTTCGCAGATCGCGTAGGTCAAAATCGTTCTCAGACGTCGCGGCATCGATTATCGGGTTAAACCAAAGCTCCAGGGAGCTGGTGAAGGTTTTGCGGATTGAAGAGCGGGTTGAATCGCTGGTGTTAAGGTAGTCGCTCAAAGCGGCAACGCATTCACCGGACAGGGGCTGTCCTTGTTCGTTTCGTTCTGTGATGATGGTTGAGAAGTGCAGATCATCACCGGAAGTCGCTTGACGTAAAACCTCACCCAACGACACCGGCAAACCTTCTGTTTCGAGCAAGTAGAGAACAATACCGAGAAAGAACGAGCGGGCCGAGGCTTGCCAGATCGGGGCTTCCCGGTCGTTCTCCGGGAAGATCATGTTGGCGATCGCCTGAATATCGGTAATGCGAAAGTGCGGATTGTCGGAAATATAGTGCAGAGGGTTCCAGCGATGAGAGCGGTAATCGCGGGCCTCCGGATTAAACAAAAAACAGTCCTGGCCGTGCTTGGATCTGAAACCAGAGGTTATATCCCAAAGCTCTTGCTTGGTATCGAGAGCGACAACACTATCGGCCCAGTTAAGTAGGTTTGGAATAGCCATACCGACACCCTTGCCGGAGCGGGTCGGTGCGGCCATCAATACATGCTCTTCACCGCCAAAGATCAAATAGCGACCTTTGTTCTTGCCAACGATAATCCCTTTCTCTGCCTTGAGCTTTGCCTTTCTGATTTCCGACTCTGTAGCAAAGCGAGCCTCGCCGTAAAGAGAGCGGCGTTTAGGGATGATCAGGAGCGCTAAAGGCAGCGCTGCAACTAACGCGGAAAAAATGGCGGACAGGCTAAGCCATGACCTTATTTTTTCGTCCTGGGCGTAGTGATACCAGTAGCTGTAAGCGGTCATAAGGTCGGCGTCTTTGAATTCCCCGCCTGTAACCGCAAGAAAAAATCCGCCGGTCAGGTAGACCCATAGAACAGCACAGACCAGGGTAACCACTACAAACAGCAGCGGTTTAAGCCATGAGTTGTCGTTTAAAGAGAGGGTCATAATAGATCTCTGTGACAATGCGTTTGCGACCGATTTTTTTGATCTGAACAATCACGTCAACGCACATGAAAATAAGCTGCTTAATATCTTCACGGCTCATGGTTGAACCGCTGGCGGATTCTTTCAGGAACAACACAAGCTGCTCGATAGCAAGTCGTGCATTGTTAGCGTGCATCGAGGTAATAGAACCAGGATGGCCGCTATTGACGTTGCGCAGGTAATAAAAGGCCTCATCGCCCCGGATCAGCTCGGCCAGAAAAACCCTGTCCGGTTTCATACGCAGGGCGCTTTCGATCAAATGTTGCTGAGTGACGTTAGCGACACCTTGACCGCCCGCGCTGTAAAAGAGAGATACGCTGTTCGGGTGTGATTCGTGGAGTTTCAGTTCGTCCACATTCTCGATACTCAAGAGGCGCTCATCAGTTGGCACCAAGCCGAGGAGGGAACGCATAAGCGTAGTTTTACCGGAACCGGTAGAGCCGGACACGATGATGTTCTGCTTTTCTTTAACGGCCAGTCCCAGAAATTCTTTAAAGCGGCGTTGCTTTTTTAGCTCTAGGAGAGTTTCTTCATGCTCCATGATGTCTGAGGTTGTATCTTTGACGTTCTCAAAAGCACCGGCTTTCTCGTAATCATCGAGAGTCATAATGACGTTGGCCGGTCGCCGGATCGTCAAGCTAACCGTACCGGGTCTGACGGCAGGGGGGATAACAACC
Organism: Malonomonas rubra DSM 5091; assembly: GCF_900142125.1. Lineage (GTDB taxonomy): Bacteria > Desulfobacterota > Desulfuromonadia > Desulfuromonadales > Geopsychrobacteraceae > Malonomonas > Malonomonas rubra. The sequence continues at coordinate 56,111 of NZ_FQZT01000011.1, read as the reverse complement.
TGCACCCGCTCACCTTGAGGCAGTGTCGCAGAGATAATCGGGTTTTGCTGGTCGATGCTTTGCTGTGAGAAGGTTGCAATCAGCTTGGCGAGCTGAGTACAGCGCTCAAAGGTCATGCCCGGAGCTTCATGGAAATTCCACCCCTCCCGGCCTTCGGTCAGGATCTGGCCAGGAGAGTTGATACAAACTTCTGTAACGTTCGGATCGTCCAGGTATGAGCGCAGCGGTTTTAAATATTCAAGGAGTGGCGCTGCTTTACTTGGAGTCATGATTATTCCTCATACATAGCTAGGTCGTAGACCGGGCTAAAATCAAGATCGCGGGCAACAAAGATGCTGATGTGTTCGCCTTGGTTCTTATAGAGAGTGGGAGGAATATTGATCGAGTTTTCGAGAGCTATTGCTGCTGCTTCCTGGGCTGTTCCGCTGGTACTGCCGACAGTAATGGGTGTGTCACCGTCAGCGGCTTTTGCGGAGGCATAACTCCCCAGATCGTCAATGACGCTCAACATGATTGCGCCACCAAATCTTTCCCAGAAGTGTGTGTCGATGTGTCCGCCATGGCCAGATCGACCGAGCGCGTCAGTGCCTGGAGAGTCGAGAGAGACAATAACTCCGGAAGGGGTCTCCACTCTGTTCCACAGAGCGAAAATCCGAGCTTTGCCGCGCTGTAAACCCCCTTGATACTGACCGACAACACGAGAACCGCGATCGATCAGCTTTACATTTCCGTTGGTACTGTAAACGTCACGGGTCACCCGGCAGCTCGTAAAGCCGGGGAGGTCGCTGCTGATAGCTGTTTCCAGTGCGCAGTCGATGAAAGCGCCTTGGGTCACCAAGAAGTTGCGATCAGGAAGGATGGCTGCTTGTACTGTTTCCATGACCGTTGGCTGCATCTTTTTATCCAGGTTGCTTTTAGGGCTTTTCGGTCCAGAGCCAAACCCACTTGGAGCTGATGGTGCAGGAGCGGCAGCAGAATAACCAGGCAGCCCTGAAATGATGTCGGCGTAACTCGGTGTAGAGGCGGTATTGATCTGGTTTTGAGATTTTCTTCCGCCACTTTGATCGGCGAAGACTCCAGGCAGCATCCGGCGTTCTTCGGGAGTCAGAACTTTCTTTTTCTTCTGGATCTTATAGACAGGCTTCACGGGTTTCGCGGGGGCGATAAGGCCCGTGTTGATGACCTTTGGTCTGACTGGTTCCGGTTTAGGTTCAGCGGCGGGCACCCCGACCTTTTTCTCCGGCTCTATGAGTTCCGGCAGGTTTGAGGCAACGATTTTCTTTCGTCTTTCCTCGGTTGCTGGATCACCGGGGCGAGCGGTTTTTTCTTCCTCCGAGAAGACGCCATTCACGGCAAGAATGGCAACGAGGGCCAAAACGCCTATGAAAACCATACCGATGCGTGATAATGCGCTGTTTCTCTTTGCGGAGTTGACTGGCGGTAGGCCTCGCTCTCCTTCGACTTCATGGTTATCGGGAAGCTGATTTTGGTTGTTCTCGTCCATTTAAATCTCCCCCTTAATTTGTCGTTTTACTCCTGGGATTGTCGTGCCGCGTTCGTTGGTGACGCCGTCTTCATCGTATGATCGGTTGTAGACACAGGCGACCAGCAGGCCTTTGCGCAGTACAAATTTTTCAGCCACCTTGTGGAGAATGATCACATCCCCTTCAACATGTGAATTAACCAGACTTTCCGTTCCGTCCGGGTTTTCAATGTAGATGGCAGGCATCTCTTTGTTGTTGGCAAAGGTCAGGTAGGTAAAGCGTTTATCGTCATAGGCCTTATTGGGCGAAAGAGTTTTGCTCCCTTTTGTCCAATAGTTGAAATTTTTCGGCTGGGATTCGTCGTTTTGGTTCAGCATGTCACGCAATTTTTCTTTTTCAGCGACACGCTCAGCGGCGCGGGCAGCTGAAGCCGGATACTCAAATTTGACCTGGAAACACATATCGTTCGGTTCCGGATGGGCTCCACGTTTAGAAGCATGCGCGTTAAGCTCAAAATTATAGACACGATAGTTGGTTAAGACCGTCATGTTGGTAATGGGCTGCTTTGCAATAGGCTTCAAGAACAAGTGATTGTTTTGTTCGCTGATGTCCCAGGCCTTGCGATCGCCAATTCCGATTTTTACGATTTTCTCTCCTGGGGCAAATTCAATGTGGGTAGAAAAGCCGTAATGCCCCATGATTCCGACAACCTCTGCGGGGTTATAGGCGATAAACTTAATTCGCTGATCAAATTCTCCGCCTGCTGGGATTTCCAGGGCGTTAGCAGTCCATGGGAGAAGAAACAGGAGGATAATGATTGTCCTTTTCATTTTCTGCTCTCCGATACGGTTTCTGGATCGACTCTATATCCCCGCTGAACTTGAAAACCAAGCGGGTTAATACGGCGATCTTTCTCTTTCATGGGTGCTGATATGTAGGTGAAGGGAACCGTGGCAATCCAATGCGTCGGCAAGCTTCGCTCGCCCGCTCGCTCGACTGTTTTGCTGAAGCGAACCATAGCTACAAGATCATTTATGAAACTGATGTTTTTGACCTTTACTCTGACTTCAGCCGCATCACCGTAAAGAACCAGGGGAGAATTGGGATTGTTTCTTGCGCTCATGCTTTCTGCATAACCTTCTTGTTCTGTTGGAGCGCTGAACAAGCCGACTTTGTAATAGTCTTCCCTGTAGGTTGCGTGTAACCAATGTTCACGCAGAAGGACATACTGATTAATCCAGTATTTGTTAATCGTTTCCTCATAGCTCGTTTCGCCTTCTTTCATGGCGGTTACGATATCCACCATGCCGGTGCTGTTATCTACGCGGACAACAAAGGGCTCGACCTCTTTAAATGGTGCGAGAGCGGCGACAGCTCCAACTGCACAAACAGCAACAAAAACGGCAATGCTGGCCACGATCCAAGCAATCTTTGTTGATTTCTTGGCGGTAAGGATACGGTCAGTTTCCCAGCCGGTTGCCTCATCGAAGTATTGCCGATCGAGAGATTTCTTCGGTTTCGGATCTTGTACCGGTGCTTTCGGTTGCTGAGCGCTTTTTTTCTTACGCTTAATTTTCATGGAATGTCTCCTGGTCGTTCAGCGCAGCTAGGTGTTCATCCTGTTTTTGTTTCTCCCAAGCGGCCATTTGTTCTGTGGTCACATATTCGGGGTTAATGGGCCTCATACCTTCCGCTTTGTTGTTGCAGCAGGGTGGCTTCGGCGCACAGGCGCATATTCCAAAAAATAAAAAAATGGTAAGTAGCTTTTTCATTCAGAACCCTCTCTCTATGTGAACTTTCATACGTACAGAATTTTCTGTTATTGACCTGTGATGCTGTTGCCACCGAAACGGCGCCGATACAGATTTCCGGCTGAAGCAGTCGCTGCTAAAGACCCGGTTTTTACTGCCCCTGCAGCCCCTCTTGCAGTGGCTTTCGTGGTTCGATTAAGCCAAGACAGCATCGGACTTCGCTGAATTATTGTGCTGATAAAGCCTTGAGTTGCTAGAGCGATGCCGCCACCAAGAGCCATAGAAATTTGGGGTGCCTGTCGAAGAACCAAAAAGTTCAGCGCAGCAGTTGCGCCTATTGCCATTGTGTCTCCAATGCCTATAGGAATCCCTGATGTATTAACTTGGTTCAGCACGCTCGTGAGATGCGCCTGAAAAATGAAAAACATAAGATCGATCAGGGAAACAGAAATGATGAGGACAAGGGCGTAGTTGAAGACCTGCCCAAGCCAAAGCTCGAAAAACCGTTGGGTTGCTGAAAACAGCAGAAACACAATGAATATTGGACCAAGGGCCAGCAGAACAACCATTGCGAGCTTAGCAAAAAGTAAAAGAAAAGCTGCATATGTGACTGTAACTACGGTAAAAACCCAGATTATAATGCCGACGAAAGACTCTAATGGATCAAGAATTCCTCCTGCATCCCATGCTGTTTTTCCGAGTGCAAAGCCTTTATTTATAAGGTCATCGAGAAGGGCTGATGTAGGAGCTGCCGTTGTTACGACACCGCTTATTTGCTCTGGGGCACCAATCAGAAAATCAGCGATAATACCGCTATACATGCCAACATTTAGAGCAAAAGATAAGACAATAACAACCCGAAGAAAGCGACCAAGTCCATCCTTTAGAGGTTCTTGAATAGTTCCTCTTATGTGGGCGATCCCCCATAGTGCAAGATATATAATCAAGAGGCTATTAACTATCGGATTAATAAAGGTAATTATATCTCCTACAGTATTGACGATATAGTTATCAATAATAATTCCTAGCTTTTCAAACAGCCTCTGGAATACGTTTATATATGGCATACTATTACCAATCAGTTACAGGAGTCTCAGCACTGTTGTTGTGAGTGGCAAGCTGCGCATTTTTACAATCTTGAGAAATAGTTCCTTTTTGAGCGCACTCGTTTAACTTTGCAATTCTTTCTTTAGAGTGGGTTTCATACCAATCCACACTTTTAGCTTTTTCTTCTGAGCAGCCTGCAAGGGTGGTTGCAAAAAGCATAAGAGTAAGTGCGAGTGTTTTCATTTTAAATTTCCTTTACCAGTCTGTAACAGGGGTTGAGGTTCGGTTTAAGTGTTCTTGCATTTGGTTTTGGGTAAGTAATGCCTGCTCAGCTTTTGCTTGCGATTCCATCATTTGCAGCTTTATCGCTTCGTTCTGCAGCAAAGCGTGCTCGGCTTGGATTCTGGCCTGCAAATCAAGGATGTCCTTTTGCTCTGGGGCTGCGTTAACCTTTTGCACTAGTTTTTCGAGTTCGTTGAAACGCTCGATAGCTTGATCGATAAACTTGTCGGATCGGCCTTTCCATTTGCCTGCGGCATGGTTCTGCCTGTCAAAAAGCTCTGCGGCTGTGTCGGTCAAATCGAATTCATTTGAGGATAAAATGTCTGCGGCCTCTAAAGCGTCCTCGTAATCGACATCCATGTCGTTGTCATAGATCGAGCCAATAATCCCGCCCATGTTTCGAACATTGGAAATGCTGCTCAGCTCGTCTTTAGCAGTATCGAGCTGCTTCTTAGCGGTTTCGACCTGTTCTTTAAGCGCCATGACTTGCTCAATCATCTGAAGCAGCTGCTGGATTGATTGGGCCAAGCCTGCAATGTCGATAACCGGAATCCCCGAAGCCGAAACGGGTAGGGGAGCACTAACAGAAAGTAAGACCAACAGCAGGCAGCTGCTAACAAATCCCTTGAGCTTCTTCATGTCTTTATTTCCTTTGCTCATGAAACAACGGAATCCAGTTGGCAGGATCGTCACCGACGATCTGGATCAGACGATCGACCAAATTGACGTTATCTGTGGTCCCGGAAATGATTGCCAATTCATTGTCGAAGCCCTGTAGGTTCAATTCTGCGACAACACTGCTATGCCCCTGCTTGATCAAAAACCGGCGAGAGCCCGGCGCAAGTTCTTCTTTAATAATTTGGTATTCTCGATTTGTCAGCTTGAAGCCATCGACATAATCTTCTTTGGCGGCTTTCGGATTTGGGAAGAAGAGCATGGTTGCGCACTGCTCAATGATCGAATGGGCGATTTCTGATTTTAGGACATCGTTAGCGCTCTGAGTCCCGAAGACCAGGAAGCCGTTTTGTTTTCGAATTGTCTTTAGCTTGTTCTGAGCCAGGTCCTTGAAATATTCGTCCAGGAGCAGTTTCCAGAACTCATCCATGAAACAAATAAAACGGCGGCCGTCGATGAGTGATTCCATTCGGTGAAACAGATACATGATGATCGGAGTTCTTACGATTGAGTCGTCTAAAAATTCCGTTACATCGAAGCCGAAAAGGGTCTTTTCGGAGAAGTTAAGAGTGTCTTCTTCGTTGTCGAAGACCCATCCAAGAGGGCCACCGACGCACCAGCGGGACAAACGGGCACCGGCTCCCTCAGGGTCTGTTTGATCCATAAAGGCCAGCAAAGACGATAGGCGCCGGCTGGCTGGCTCCAAGCCGGTCATGACCCCGCGTACGCCATCAGAGATTTCATTCAGTTCCCTGTTTGAAAGTTCGCCATTGGCTGGACTTGCCAGCTTGCGGGTTAGATCTTCTAGGAACAGAATGTTTTGCGGGGTTGGCTCCAAACCTCGGAAGGGGTTGAAGCCGGTCGGCTGACCGCTCAGAAGTGGCGAGTAAACGCCATCCATTGCGCGGACAAAAAGCTCCAGGCCTCGGTCCTTGTCGAAGATAAACGAGGTAGGGGCAAACTTCTGGGCCTGAGCCAGCAAGAAGCCTTGGGCAACAGTTTTCCCGGAGCCAGAGGGGCCGATAATGACTGTGTTTGCGAGAGCCTTTTGTTGTTCCTTGTCCTCAGTTTTTTCCGGAGTTGCTTTCTTCTCTCTCAGAACCTTGTCGGTCGGTTCGTGAAAGTTGAAGTAATAAGGGGCGGCGCTGCTGGTTTTAAGCAGTGTCACAGCTGGTCCCCACTGGTTTCGTTGACGACGGCCAGAAGGGTAGTTGTGTAGCGAAGCGAACCCGGCAAAGTTTCGGGAGGTGATCGGCGCAGGCCTGGGGCGAAAACGAAAGTTTGTGGGAAGTTGTGCCCAATAGGCAGCTTCCAGCGCCAGATCTTCACGAGCTACGACTAGGGCGCAGTCTGACAGTGCAGCCCTAGCTGCGCTCAGGTTGTTTTTCAGTTCATCGGGGCTGCGCGCTAAAATACTTAAATTCAGGTGATGCTCGCCCATGACAAAGCGACCTGCTGCGAGATCGTCTAAGGCGTCGCTGATCGCTTGTATTTGAGATTCGGCCAAGTCTCCGGCATTAATCATCCTCGACTGTTGGCGTTTGAGCATTTCAATCGCAACGGGTCGGCTTAAAAAGGTAAAGCTCTGTGTGAGAACAAGAGGGAAAGGGGCCGATAGCAATGCGTTCAGGTAGCCTGCTTCAGTTGTTTCCGGGTATTCTTTGACAGCGAGCATGGCCCCATATGTTTCATTTGTTGCAGAGCGAAGCTCAAAAACTTCCCGCCCGAAAAATGGTCGAGAGGTCGGGAGGGCTTGAGAGAGTGGGGCTCGCGGTAGCGGGAATGGCTGCCATTCTCCATTGACGAGGAAGGCCAGAAATTCCAGCACCTCAGAAAAGAACATCCCTTTCTCTTCATAGCAGCCGAGCCTGTGTGGGTTGTAACGATCCAGGCCTTGCAGGACTATCGAAGTGATCTCATCGAGCTTCTCAAGTGCTGCTTTCTGATCATCGATTTTTTCTTTGTCGCTTTTTCTATCCAGTTTCGAAAAGAGGCGGACAACCTTAACCGGGTTAGGCCGATAGATGATGGTGACATAGAGCTTATTGACCATCATTTTTGATTTATCGAGATGTGCTTTATATTTCTGGTCTAGTGCGGCGGCGAATCCAGGTGAAAACTCACCGTCTGGATGGTTGTTTTCTTCCATTCGGATAGTGTGTGTCCAAAGAGCGATGTCGGGAGCGGCAATATTCTTAATAAGTTGGTTCAGCTGCTCCGCGCAGATGCTTATGTCTTGATCGTCGGCGCTTTCGTGAGCAAACCCTCCCACGCGGATGACTTGTAGATAGTCGCCTGCATCGGTTCTGACCGTGTTCTGGTCAACCTGAGCCGAGAAAGGAATAAAGTCTGCGAGAGAATTCTCTCTTTGCCAAACATCACGCTTCTGGACAGCCATTCACATTTTCCTTTTTTTGTTTCGGGTGTTTGGGAGAGGTGTTGCTGTACTGGCCTTCCAGTAAACTCGGCTAACAGATCGTCCTTTGGTCTGCATCCAGAGCGTTAAAAAGCGAAAGGCGCGTGGATCTTTCAGGCAAATCAGGAAGGCTACAGCATGAACTGGTACGCACAGCAGTAGCCCCCAAATGCTCCCAGTGCCGATGAAAACCACGGATGTCAGCATCCCATTGAAAATGCATGCATCGTAGGACACGCCCCAGACCATAGAGGGGCGAGTCAAACCAGCAAACAATGGGTCGCTGTGTGCAGGCATTAGGACACCGCACCAATAACCAAGTCGGTAATTGCAGCGCCACCAAAAACCAAAACGATGCCGCCAATCCATTGCCCGGCACGACCCCAGGTCAGACGACCAGCCCAAGCCATGTAACCCAAAACAACGATGCCGATGATGGCCAGGCTGCGGGCGATGCCGTTAGTCAGCAAGTCAAGGAGCCAATCAACTCCATCCTCAATCGGACCTGCAAAGGCAAGACTTGGCAGTAGCACAAAAGCAAGAGCCATAAGCAGGACAATTGTGGAGGTGTTTGATGTTTGTGGTGTTGCCGATTGATTCATTTTCGTTCTCCTTTTAGGTAATAGATAGCGAGGAGTAATCCTCTTTGATTGCATCGTGTAGTTCTTAATTCCCTAAATTCGTTGAATTTTTTTTAAAACAGGGCTAAGGTTTTTTTACTTTCATACCTCAGTTTTTGCAGTAGGTACGCCAGTGGGTACTATGGTACATACTGCATGGTGTGCTGTCAACAAAAGGAACGTAAATAATGTCCCGCGCCAAAACAGTCAGACCGAATTTTTCCATTGCGAGCGGCTTTCTGGAGAAGATTGATGACGAGTTCATCCAGACCATTCGAAATGAAAGTGGTTACAATTTGTCTCGATCAGAATTAATTCAGATTCTCTTCGAGCTTGCTTTAGATGGGCGTGAGTCCATTCAAATGGAAAATGTCTACGATAGAAGTTCGCTTAAAGAAGAAATCAAAAAAGCCATAAGCAAATAAATTCCCCTCCTGGATTGTCTTATTCGATGGGTAGTTGTTTTGAAGGCTTGGTCTGAGCGATGTCAGGGCCGTTTTAAGATGGGGTAGGATTGTCTTTTGAGCAGACAGGGCGGCAATTTCATCCAGCTTAGCACCTCGCCCCTGAATTCCCTCCCAAACAAAAATCAAATCACAAAAGCATGACATGGTCCCCTCCAAGTCATCTGTCCCTTCCACGGGACGTGGCTATTAGTGCAGCTTACAAACCACCAGAATCGCTATGGAACGATGTGGTAAAAAGTAACGGATCGAATCATAGAGGCTTAAAATCTAATTAACAAGCACAAAATAACATTTTTATTAATTAAGTAAACACCGATAATAAACGTGTGTTTAGCTGCTTAATAAACAACTACTTGAAGAATAAAAACCAATCATAACCATGCGGGAATTTCTATATATCAGGAGGTTTTCAATTATTAGAATATGGTTTGGAGTTGAGCAGATCTTTGGGGTGAGGGTGGTGATCGGCGAAAGGGCAATGGCCCGCTGACTGCAAAAATACCTGTAATTGAAAATCTGCTGAAATGACCAAAAAAACCTTTTCCAGAAGTGAAAACCTGATTTTTAATAAGCCATTAGATAGATGAAAAGTGTACCAACGGTATTTTCTGGTTACACCGACATCTATTAATCGCTGTAACCCTTCTTGCTCCACTTTCACAATGGCCAAATAACATTAGGTATTTGTTGTAGAATTGCACTTGTTGAGTTTACTTCTTCGGCCTCTCTGTCGTCTATCAACGTTGACAACGCGTCGACTATATTTTTGGCGGGTGGAGCGTCACCAAACATAGTCATATAGCAGAAAGTTTTAGCGAGTGAAATATTTGTCGGGACAAGGATTGAATTAGCGACAAACCCTGCGAAAATGATGTAATAATCAATATTTAATCGAAGAGAGGGACTAATTCCCCGAAGCTTGCTTCGATGAAGTTTGAGTTGTAAGTCGTGAGCTATGCTCACGGGTGGAAACTTAATGTTTTCGATACCCCGTAGCTTGCTGCGGGGTTGTTCATTCCAAAATGAAACCTCCGGTTTTTCCAGGGGATTCTTACTCTGATAAAAACTGGCAGGAAGAGGTGTGATGATGCCTGATGATATTCAAATAAATGCTAGTGCCTCCGGGGAGAGGGATATGACAATTGATAACCAGTCGCCGGATGATATGGCTGCCTGGAAGGAGCGATATCTGCGCCTGCTAGCAGATCTTGAAAATACTAAAAAGCGGCTGACACGGACCTCCGCCCTAGAAGTTGAGGCGCAGAAAGAAGCTTTACTGAGAGATGTTTTACCCGTAGCTGACGGTCTTGATCTGGCCTTGCGGCATACATCGCAGGATGAGGACAGCAGGAATATTTTGCAGGGGATCGAAATGAACCGGGGCCTGCTGGAGAAATTTTTTGTCAAGTATGATGTTGCTGAGATCGATGCTTTAGGCCAACCATTCGATCCCAATTTACACGAAAGCATAGGGATGGTCCCATATCCCAGTGTCGCGCCCAACACTGTATTGAGGGTAGAACAAAAGGGTTATCTGCACAGCGGCAAGCTGTTACGTCCGGCACAGGTGCTGATTGCATCGAGGTGATTCTACAATCTGGGCAGGATGAGAAAAACTACGGATGGGTATGAAAGCGAACCTGTCTGAATGGAGACCGCATGGAGTATAAGGATTACTACAGTATCCTGGGAATAGATCGCAAGGCAGAAGCGAAAGAAATCAAAAAAGCCTACCGCAAGTTGGCCCGAAAATATCACCCGGACGTCAATCCGGCTAACAGTGATGCGGCGGCGAAGTTTCACGATATCAACGAGGCCAACGAAGTACTGTCCGATCCGGCAAAACGTCAGCAGTACGATCGCCTGGGTTCTCAGTGGCAACAGTACCAACAAGGCGGTGGAAAGCCCGAAGACTTCAACTGGGGCGAGAGAGCGGCAGCAGGCAATCAAAACTACAATTATCAAACCGTTAACCCCGAGGAGTTTGAAGAACTGTTCGGTGCGGGCGGTGGATTTTCTGATTTTTTCACTAACTTGTTTGGTGGTGGCCAGCAATCACAAAGTCGTGGCGGAGCCGGTGGTCAGCAATTTTACCAGCAGGTGCGACCCCGGCAGGGAGGGGACCTCGAACATTCTCTTCAGGTGAGCCTCTATGAAGCCTACCAGGGGAGCAAGCGATCGTTGCAATGGGAGGACGGGCGCAAAATTGACGTCAAAATTCCTCGTGGGGTAAAAACCGGATCGCGGGTCAGAGTCAAGGGAAGGGGCGGTTCTGGTGCTGAAGGAGGGTTTTCGGGGGACCTTTATCTGACCATTGAAGTGTTACCCGACAAACGGTTTCTGCGCGATAATGATGATCTGAAGCTCACGGTTTCTGCAGATATTTTTACCATGTTGCTAGGCGGCAAGCTCTCGGTATCCGGCATCGACCGCACGGTAAATCTGCCCATCCCACCTGAAACCAGTAATGGCCGAGTTTTCCGGTTGCGTGGTTTAGGAATGCCCCAAATCAAGCATCCTGACCAACGCGGAGATCTGTATGTCACCGTGGAAACTGTTTTGCCACAAAAGCTGTCCACACAAGAGAAGAAACTGCTCGAAAAATGGAAAGCTATGCAGGGCTGATAGTTGGCTGCTGGTCGTGGAATTTCTGCCCAACAGAAGAGGAGCAGGCGATGAAGAAGTACCCTATTTCACCTTTCTACGAAGATCCAGAGGCTCGCTTCGAATATCGAATCGTCGCCCGTATGACCAGGGTCTCTGAGGACTTCATCCTCCTATGTGAGAAAGAAGAGTTGGTCACTGCACATACGATGCTGCATGGAGTAAAGGGCTTGAGTGCTGCGGATATCAGCAAACTTAAACTCATTCGCTATCTGCATGAAGAGATGGGGCTGCCCTTGGAAGCCATTGATTTAGTACTACGCTACCGGGAACGAGTCAAGACGATGGAACGTCAGCTTGATGAAATGGAACAACGCCTTCGAAAAAAAGAGCAGGAACACCAGACTGAGGTTCTGACGCTTTGCCGACGGATGACAAAGTTGCGGGGTGAATAGCGCACTTTTTACTGGAAGCAAGTCTTGTTTTTCTCGACTTATTGGACGCTCATTGAGGATGAATTTCTTCCCCAAAAAACCGATCAATCGAAAACGTGTTGAAAGTTATTCTGGATAAATTACAGGTTCGCAAGTCGTCCAATCGATCTATTACTGTAAATCGCCATTTCCGGTTATCCCGCCAACCAGGCTAGTCATCTCAAAAGTCGACACTTGCTGGAACAAGTGGCTGTCATGCCGGCCGAAACTTACTGTTTTTGAACACTGGAAAATGTCTATTTGGCTAGTGGAAAATCAATTTGAACTTATTCCAACCTGATTTTGAGCCTTGCTAAGCACCTCTGCCCTGATTTTTGGCAACTTGTCTGCATAATTTCTATGAAGAAAGCTCAGCAGTTTTTCCCTTACCTCGCACCTTAGCTCCCAAGCATTTGAAGAGTTAGTTGCACTCATCAAAGCTCTCAATTCAACTGTCTGATCAGTTGCATTGGTGACATGGAGTTTCCAAACTTTCCCATCCCAATACTGACTGCTCTTTAAAATTTCGTGTAATTAATTTCTGACGTTTTCTACTGGGATGTTGTAGTCAACATGAATTGTAGCATTCGCCAATAAATCTGCGGATGTGCGAGTCCAATTCTGAAATGGCTTTTCCAGAAAATAGTTGGTGGGTACCACCAAACGGCGTAAGTCCCAGATGCGAACAACAATATAGGTCAGGGTGATTTCCTCTATCTGGCCCCATTCCCCTTCAACAATGACGACATCATCTATTCGGATAGGCTGGGTGAGAGCGATTTGCAATCCAGCCAAAAGTGTCGCGATGGAACGTTGTGCAGCAAAACCAATAACGATGCCGAGAACACCAGCTGAAGCTAAAATGCTGGCACCGAATTGGCGGATGCTGTCAAACATCATAATGACGGAAGTGGATGCCAAGATAATGATGATAATTACAGAGATTTTTACCAGAACGTTAACTTGGGTATGAACAGTTCGAGCATCCAAGTTGTCACTGACGCTCATGTCATATCGGGTCAGAATAAAAAAACGGCCTAGAAATACAGCAGATAATGCAATCCAGGTAGCTGAGCAAATAAATAAAATGCCAAGAAAACGTCTAACCACAGGAAGGTTTTCCGGAGAAACTGGAAGTGTGGGCGCTACTAAAATAATTGCGGCAAGTGGAAGCAGGACTTTGAATTGAGTGTGCCAAAATTTGTTGTATTTAGTTTCTGAAAGAGGAGTAAAGCCAATTTTGTTTTTTACTTTTCGCGTAATTAGAATATCGAGGGTAATACCTAAGACCGCCGCAACCGAAATCAAAATAATTGGTGTGAGCATAGTTGATGTGATCATGTTGTCAGCTCCAATGTTATTTGCAGGATGATTTTAGGGGGAACCCATGTTCATTGAGGCAAATTATTGAAATTTTACCGTGTTTCTGTGGTGATTCTACTTAAGATGATAAGAATCGCCCCGGCATATAAATATTATATAGACTCAATATCAGTTGTTTTCTTCAAATAATAAGTGCAACTTTCCTTCTAAAGGTGTATAACCCGCCCGCTTTTTTCTGTTGATCAGCTATTATTTGAGTAAGACGTTGTAATCATGAACAAAATGTTGATTGGCTGGCGAGAAAGGTGCATTTTGCCTGATATAAAAATTCCGTACATCAAAGCTAAGGTTGGTACGGGAGCAAGCTTTAAAAGCTCCATAGATTTAAGACAGCCTACCCGTCTTTTTCTTAATAGATGACCTTCCTTTTTTTGACTCTAAATCCATAGATTGGAAGCTATAATTATTTAGCGATGGTATGTTTTGTTCGTATGAATTTTAGGGGAACCTGTCGATGATCTGGAATTATCTACAACTTTTTTACGAACTGGGCTGGGGTGATATTCTCGATATCAGCTTGGCGACGCTGCTGATATCGGTCGGTGTTCATGTCTTGCGTTCGTCGAGAGCCCGAGCCGTGTCGGTTGGGATCATTTTTTTCGCTGGGATATTTTTCGTTGCGAACCGCTTGGAACTGAAATTAACCAGCTGGATGCTGCAGGGTTTGGCGGCTGTATTCGTATTGATCCTGATCGTCGTTTACCAAGAAGAGATACGACGGTTCCTGGAGAAATTTCCGAATCAATTGATCCTCGGCAAAATAAAGAAACGAAAATTTCATACCGGAGTATCAGAACTACTGGTCGAAGCACTCAAAGAACTGTCATCAAACAGTCAGGGTGCGCTGATTATTCTGCCTGGTCGTGAATCGGTTGATAGCTTGATCAGTGGTGGCGTATTACTTGACGGCAAGCTGAGTAAAGCACTGCTATTGAGTGTTTTTGATCCAAATTCGCCGGGCCATGACGGTGCCCTGATTGTGCGTGATGATCGGGTTTCTCAATTCGGGGTTCGCCTTCCTCTTTCAAAGCAGCTGGAACAGTTGCGAGATCGTGGGACCCGACATGCCGCCGCGCTCGGTCTGACCGAGCAGAGTGACGCCCTTGTCCTGGTGGTCTCGGAAGAAACCGCGCAGATCTCAATCGCAGAACAGGGACGGCTTCAGGTTGTCTCGGTGTCGGATGCTCTGGCCAAACGTCTGGACGATTTTCTACAACGACATGCAGGAGAGAAAAAAGAACCTAAGCCGCTTGTCAGACTGTATGGAAGTTACGGTCTGGATGCGATCCTCGGCTTGTTCACAGCGCTGCTTCTTTGGCTGGTGCTGGTGCCGGGGTCAGTGATTGTTGAAAGTGTCATCGAGCTTCCTGTCATGGTGCAGAATATTCCCGAGGGCTACCGTTTTGTCGAGGTTACACCAACCAAGGTGACGGTGACCTTGTCGGGTGAGAGGCGGGCTTTGTTTCTGCTCGATCAGCGTAACCTGCAGATTCGTCTCGACGCGACCCTGAGCCGTTTTGGACGGAAAACCTTTTCTATCAATAAGAGCCACTTGCTCTTGCCTGAAACGATCGACACGCTGCGGATCGAACCTGAACAGGTTCGGGTAAAGGTTGAGGAGTTGAAGTGAAATTGCAGATAATAGCGAGGCAGGGGAAATATGGATTTTGAAGATCTGGCCAAAGGCTTGGCCGAATTGAAACGGCCCTTCGAAAGTTTCTTACGACGTCAGGCATCCGGTGGGATCGTGCTGCTGGCAGCGACTTTTCTGGCACTGGTGTGCGCCAACTCGCCGCTGCGCGACAGCTACCACCATTTCTGGGAAACGACTATCAGCATTGGAGCTGACAGTTGGGGAATCAAACAGTCCCTTCATCACTGGATCAACGATGGCCTGATGGCGATCTTCTTCTTTGTTGTTGGATTGGAGTTAAAACGTGAATTTCTTGCTGGCGAGTTGAACTCGCTACGCAAAGCGACCTTGCCGGTTTTGGCCGCTCTGGGGGGGATGCTGGTCCCGGCCCTGATCTATATCTTGATGGTTTCGGAGTTGCCGGAAGCAAAGGGGTGGGGGGTGCCGATGGCGACCGATATCGCCTTCGCCCTCGGTGTTATTGCACTGCTTGGCAAGCGGATTCCGCGCAGCCTGGCTATTTTTCTGACCGCCCTGGCGATCGTCGATGACCTCGGCGCAGTGGTGGTTATCGCCCTGTTCTACAGCAAGAATATTTCCGTGATCAGCCTGATGGTTGCGGGCGGACTCTGGGCCGTATTGTTTTTCGGCAACCGTGCGAAAATTCAGCATCCGGCCTTTTATGCTCTGATCGGGTTCGGACTGTGGCTGGCGATGTTGAAGTCGGGAATCCATCCCTCAATCGCTGGAGTCATGATCGGCGCAACCATCCCGATACACCCGCGCTATTCACGTCAGCTCTTCCTGGAAAAGGCGGAGCATCTGCTGGCCCTCTATCGAAAGTTGCGAAACACAGAAGGCCCCTTTGTGCATGAGCGGAAGATTGGTACTCTGCTGGCGCTGGAGTCACTCTGTCACGACGCATTAAGCCCATTGCAGCGGATGGAACACGAAATGCACCGCTGGGTGATTTTCGGCATTATGCCGCTATTCGCCTTTGCCAACGCAGGGGTTTCCCTGAGCTGGGCCGAGCTACAGATTTCGCTGACTCAGCCGGTGACCCTCGGTATAATTGGCGGACTTTTCATCGGCAAGCCGCTTGGTATCTTCCTGTTCTCTCGCCTAGCTGTTGCATTAAAACTTGCCGAACTGCCACAAGGAACCAGTTGGTATTCACTGCTCGGAGTCGGCATCCTCGGTGGTATCGGTTTCACCATGTCGATCTTCATCACCAATCTGGCCTTCTTCCGGCCGGAACTGATTTCGCAGGCCAAGGTTGGGATTTTTATCGCCTCGCTATTGGCTGGGGTGGTCGGATACCTGTTGCTGAGGCGTGTTACGGTGAAAAAAACAGTTTCCTCTATTGATCCTTAAAATCCGGCCCTGAGTGCCGATGGAGAGGGGGATGTCGTTCACCTGGGCATAGACCCGTAGCTGATTAGGGTGTATGGCAAAATAAAACCGCCATTTCATTCATAGAAATGACGGTTCAAAATAGACTCGTTAATCTAAACGCCCCAATAACGGGGCGTGCACTCCCAAGTGCAAAAGGTTTTAAATCCGGCGATCCTTGCGCATCTGTTTGACCAAAGCGTTGGCCAAGTCGTCGACGTTCGACTTGTCGTTGTCCAAACCGTCGATCTCAACCAATGCCGACCAGAGAACATTCTTATCTCCTTGCTGGTAGAAGTTCGCTTCTAGGTTCGAGATGACATAGTCCGTATCGTAAGTACTTATCGTTGTTTCCCAGTAGCGATAATCTGCATGCCACCCGCGCCCATCAAAGCGGGCAAAGTATGGATTCATCCTGAGAGGTGGAGTCTTCTCGACATAAGTAGTTTGGGCGACGCGCTGCTTGATGGCTTTTGAATTGATGACTTTAACCACGACGACAGACTGAATATTCTTTTCTTTAAGAAAAGCGTTGACGTCCGGCTCCTTCATCTCATCTTTGGAGAATGCCGTATAGCTGGGGATGGCCCGAACTCCATGAGCCTTGAGTTTTTTGGCCAGGGTTGTCTCGAAAAGTTGCCTACGCCCCTTTCTGATAGCGACGCCAACGACGAGGATGCTGGTGGTTTTTTTATTGTACTCCTCCTGTTTCCAGGCATTTTTTATCTTGGCGGACGAGCACCCACTCAGAAACAAAACGATCAACAAAAAAAGAATCGTAAAGTCAATTTTCATCTGATTACTCCATAAACTGTTTTGTTAGCCGAGCGGCTGAAAAGCAGATTCAATCCACTTGTTTTAGAGAACTTCCATTTTTTGTCCTCGTAAGCCTATAAGGTCATTAAGCTTAACAAGCCTGATCCGATTTGCACATGTAGCTGTTAACCTGTGACTTCTAAGACTCGTTGCCAGGTTTCGTCATCCAATAGTCGCCTGCGGCCCACGACCATTTCCAACGGGACATGGGTAAAGTGTCCGTTCCAATGGCCGACCATCATGCCGGTCTTACCGGCCATCCCAGCGTGGGAAGCATGTTGGCCGAGAACCATGCAAAAAGCTGAATCGAGAGCATTGGCCGGCAAACTGCGAATGATGTAGCTTGGGTCAATATATTTAAGGGTCACGTCCAGCTTTTTCTCTGCACAGGAAGAGAGAATTTTCTCTTGCAGGAAGGAGCCGATATCCCTTAAGCGGACATTTCCCGACCTGTCTTTATCACTTTCATCCCCATCAAACAGCAGATCTTGCCCCGCGCCTTCGGCGACCACGATGACGGCATGATGTTTTTTCAGTAAACGCAGTTCAAGTTTGCGGAGCAGGCCATCTTCTCCCTCCAGGATAAACTGTTTTTCCGGAACCAGACAAAAATTGACATCGCCACTGGAAAGAGCTGCATGCGCGGCGATAAAGCCAGAATGGCGTCCCATAAGCTTGACGAGGCCAATACCGTTCATTGCGCCGCGTGCTTCCACATGAGCGGCGGCAATCGCCTTGCGCGCCTCTTCCACAGCGGTTGTAAAACCGAAGCTGCGCGTGACATATTCCAGATCGTTGTCAATCGTCTTGGGAATGCAGACAATGCCGATATTGAGTTGACGACGTTCAATTTCTTGCTTTATCGCCGCCGCTCCTTTCATTGTGCCATCACCGCCGATAACGAATAGAATCTTGACCTCTGATTTTTCCAGAGTGCGCACCATCTCGGAAACATCTTGCGGGCCACGAGAGGAACCCAGACAGGTCCCGCCATCTTCGTGGATATGTTTGACAGTCTCTGGGGACAGGGCGATCGAAGAGGCTGTTCCCTCTGCGGAGAGGCCCCAAAAGCCATAGCGGAAACCGATGATTCTAGGCACTCCGTAGCCGTGACATAAAGTCATCACCAAAGAACGGATAACATCGTTCATTCCTGGACACAGGCCACCGCAACTGACAATGCCGCAGACTGTTGCAGCCGGCTGGAAGTAGAGGTTTCGGCGTGGACCGGCCATTTCAAAACTGAACGGGCCTCCATCGTTTTGTTTCTTTAATTCCCTGACTGTCGAAGCCATCAGGACCTGTTCACCGTCATCGACGAAATAATATTTTTTTACTTCCAGTGGCGATGGCGTCTGCGCCGGTCCAAGCTGTCTAATCTGTATTTTATTGATCTGGTAAGAGTCCATTGTATTCCCTCTCTTATGCCGCAGGTGATTAAGCGATGCACTTCAGGGATCGGTACTAAGGCCTCATAAATTGATACTTTTCATTCCAGCCAGGCAAAAGAAGCAGTGTTCTGTAACCAAAGCGAGTAAGTTTCGCTATTTAAAACATTACACCCAGTGGACCCGTTTGAAGATGAACACCTGACCGACGACAATTGCTAACAGGAGCAAACAAACAAAAACGAACGCTAGGGGATTTTCGCTGCCAGGGATGCCACCAACGTTGATCCCCAGCAAGCCGGTGATCAACCCCAGCGGTAGAAAAGTTGCGGTGATGATTGACAGAATGTAAAGAGTTTTGTTCATTTGCGCACCGATGCGGTTTTCTAACTCCTCCTGGCAGACGGCGGCCCGATCCTTGGCCGAGTCGAGGTCTTCGACATAGCGGGTAATGTGATCAGCGATTTCGCGTAGCTGAATCCTGTTCAGTTCAGTGATTACCGGTGATTTTTCGGTCTGCAGGCGGGTCATTACTTCGCGCTGCGGCGCAAGGTAACGTCTGATTCGGATAATCTGCCGGCGCAGGTTGCTCAGCTTACGCCGCTGCTCAAAAGAACCCTGTTCCAATACCTCGTCCTCCAGCGCATCGACTTCGTCGTCGATTTGACTTAATACGTCTCCAATCCGGTAAGCCAGCCCCTGAGTCAGACGGAAGAGAAAATCACCAGCATCGATCGGGGCATCACCCTCAAGAACATTTTTTCGAATATCGTCAACTGCCATCACTTTGCGATGGCGGATCGAAATGATCCGCTTCGGCTCCAGCCAAACCCGCAGCGAGATCATATCATCCGGATCGGCTCCTGGGTTAAGGTTGACGCCGCGAAGAATCACCAACAGCCCGTTAGGATAAGAAAGACAACGTGGCCGGGTGTCTTCCGCCTGCAGGGCTTCAAGGGCAAGTGGGTCGAGCCCGCTCTCGCCTTCCAGCCACTGCTGGGTTTTTTCCAGTTTGAGGTCAAGGTGTAGCCAGAGAAGACCTTGGTCGGCCGACCAGTTGTGGATCTCTGCCCAGTCAACCTCTTTACCGCCCCCCTCGCCATTCAACAGAAAACCTGAGATCAGTGCTGATTCCATAAACTCTCCTATATCTGAAGAACAAAGCCGCAGCCATCCGGGAAAATGAATTTTAAAAGCAAAACAAATGTCTGTCGCTTTGCTAACATGATTTTCGGTCTGCGTTAGTAAACAGATGCTTTATTTCTAAACTTCAATCTGAAGTTTTGCATTTGTTGTTTAATTGTCAAGGATCGCTTCCAGATGCGCCAAGCGCTTTTGTTTAGTTGCTATGTCCTTATTTTGTCGCTCAGGAAAAGAGACTGTTCCGCTTAAGGAATGTCGATCTTGTAAAATAGGTCTGCGCCGCTCTCGTTGCCGAAGTTCGACTCCACCTCCCAGCGGGGTGAAAGGGTGTAGCGTAGCTTGACCTCATTGCTGTTGTTGAACAGCGAATAACCGAAACTGACATAGAGGTCGGGACGCAAATACTTACCGGTGGTAATCACCGACGATTCGGTGTCGCCATTGCCGGCGTTGATATCGAGCACGTCGAGCCCCAGTGTGCCTTTCAGTTTCTCCTGCAACACGACCGACTCCCCCTGTGAGAGGAGAGCGCCAGCGGCGGACATCAAGACACTGCTCTGGTTGCCCTGGGCACCGACCGGTCGCCCGAGGACGATGTAGGAGAGGATGTCGGTTTCCGGCAGCATCGGTTCAGAATAGAGCTTCACCTCTGGCCGCTTCGGGGTGCCAGACACCTGAACCCCGGCCTTGACCTCACCGGCAGTGCGCAGTGCCAGAATGTCGAGCAGCGGTTGGTTAAGCGGCCCGCCGTTAAAAATCAAGTTGCCACGGCTGATGTCGAGGTTGACGCCGTAGCTGGCATAGCGGCCTTTGACGACACGAATCTCCCCAAACGCCGCCAGCATCTGCTGGGGCGTTGACTCCATCCGCAGCCCTCCCTCCAGGCGAGCATCAATGCCGGAGGTTTTGAGCAGCACCTTTTCTCCCAGTAGCAGTTGCAGATCGATCTGGGGCTGAATTCGCAGCGGTTTGGTCCTTTTTTCCGGAGCATCGACGACCACCAGGTCGGGGCTGTTTTCGGCCAAAGCAGTTTTCTGTTGGCCCTTGACGAACAGCTGAGGAATCCGCAGGATTCCCTTTATGTTGACCTGCTTGAAATCGCCGTCGATGGTCAACTCGGGGCTGACATCGGCCTGCAGATCGGGGAGGTTAAACAGCTGAAAGTCGTTGCCGGTCAGAGACAGCTGATAGCGTTGCGGCTTCCATTCTGCCAGCTGCAGACTCCCCCTTCCGGACACTAAGCCGTTGCCGGAGCGGAGCTGAAAACTGTCGAGCGAAAAGAGCTGCCGGTCGAAGCGGCCAGACAGCTCGACATCATTCAGTTGAATGCCTGGGCCCGGCAGGTAGGCCTGGGCGTCGAACAATCGGACATCCCCCTGCAGCTGTGGCTGCTGCCAGAACCCGCCCAATTGCAGGTCAACCTTCAGTTGACCGCTGCTTTCCTGCAGCTGACCCGGAAACAGTATCGAGAACAGTCCCAGTTCCTGTAGGCGGGCAGTCAACTCGCCACTGAGCGGCTGATCTGCCATGCTTGTGAGCGGCCAGCTTGCCGAGATCGGCAGGGTCATCTCGGCATCGATCTGACCGCGCTCTTCGAGCTGCAGTTCGAGCTTGCCGCTGAGCTGTTGATGCCAGTGCCAACGCAACTGCGCGGTCGATAGCTCGGCACTGATGATCTCCTCGTCCTCCCGCCAAAAGCATTTCCCAGCGCTGATTTCGGCCAGCCCGGAGAGTTGCCACGGTTGCTCAGCACTCCAGTGGCCGTCGCTCTGCAGGCGGAGCTTTCCGGTCAGGTTCAGACCCGGCAGCAGCCAGGGTTGCACGCGCTGCAGGGCCAAATTCTCTCCCCGTAGTTGAAACTTGAGCCGGTGCGGTCGATGGAAGGCAAAGGGGTCATCGCTGCTGAGCTCGGCTTCAAGTCGGCCGCCATCTGAAAATTCAAATTTGAGATTGCTGTCTAATCCCAGTTCAGTCCATTTACTCTGCCAGCCGGCGTGAACAAAGGAGAAAGTCTGGCGCCGGGTCTTTAGCTCCCCTTGCCAGTCAACCTGCCCTTGCAGGCCGGTCTGCCGAGGCTGCAGCGTGAGGCTGCCGTTGCTGGTTCCGCTCAGCTCGACTTCCGGCAACCACGGATTGAACAAACCAAGGTCGAGTCCCTGCCAGGCGAGTTGACCTTCTCCCTGCTGTGCTGGTGGCAGGTAGTTCCCCTGCAACAGGATTGAGCCGCCACCACTGCCGGCGAACTGCAGCGTGCCGAACTGCAGTTGCTGCGCTGACAGCAGCAGGGTAACCGGTGATTTTGTCTGCCACCGACCGAGGCGTGAGTCTTCGAGCCGCAGGTGGGTCAGGTTCCCTTGCCACTTTTGTCCATCCCATCCGCCTGTCAATTGCCCATTCAGGCTGCTTTCGGTTTGCGCGCAGTGGAGTTCGATACTGTGCTTCTGAAGATTACCATCGGCGGCTAACTGCAGCTGATCGAGGGAGATGCCTGATTTAGAATTCTTCAGCTCGTGTCCGGAAAAGGCCAGCTCGAACTGTTCAGAGGCGCTCATTTTTCCTTGCAGCTGCCAGCTGGCGAGGGTCAGGTCATCGAAGCTCAGCTGTTCACCGTGGCTGGTAAAGTCGGCGTTGACGCCTTCCGGAGCCAATGACAACTTGCCTGTGCCGCGTATTTTTCCACGCAATCCGGAGATCAATTGGTCAAGCTGATCTATCTGCCAGGAGAGCTGAACACGATCGGCCAACGCGCCGTGACCCTGCAGCCCAAAGCCGTTGCCCTGCAGGTCGAGCCGGCTGATTTCCAGCTGTCGCTGGTTGAGCTTGAGCTCCAGCAGCCCGGTCAATGTCTGGTTCTGAAGGACGCTCTCATCCAGCGTTACAGACAGCTGCCCGGTCGCTCCTTGACCGTTGTCGACGACCGCAGCGTTCAGGTTGAAGTTCAGTTTGCCCAAAAGGCGATCATGGATCTGTTGTGGGTCAAGCTCACGCCCGCTGAACGTCGCGTTGACCTGCCAGCCCTGTTGCCAGTCGGCCTGCAGCTGCCCATTCAGTTGTCCCTGCAGCCAGACGCCTGTCAGCTCACTCAAGCTAACTTGCTGTCGGTCGCCGCTGAAGTTGCCGGACAGTTGCGCTGTGAGCGGCGGTTCTGCGCGGCTGGCGAGGGTGAAGTTGCCACGATAACTCTCCAACTGGCCGTTCAGTTCGATCGCGCCGGAGAGCTTGAGCGGCTGTCCGACTTCCGGCTGCAGGTCGAGTTCGTTCAGTTGCAGTTTACTGACTAGCCCGGTTTCGGACGATGCCAGGTTCAGCTTACCGCTGAGCAGCAGGCTGCCGGCGCGGCGTTTACTGTGCAGCTGCAAATGCTGAAACTGCAACTGTTCAGCGCTCAGTGCAAACTCACCGTTGGCAGCCAGCCAGGGCCCCTGAGGGTCTGCGAGAGCGACGCTGATCGGCCCGCTCAGCAAACTATTATCATCTGCCTGCAGCGAGCCTTTGAGTTGGAGCTGCTGCCAGGGCTGCTCCGGCTTCCGGTTGTCGGCCTGCAGCTCCAGCAGTAGAGCAGCGCGGCCGAAGGAGGCACGGATATTTCCGGCCAGCGCAATGTCCGGGGTGCTCAGTTCGAGTGTCGTTACCTGCAGCTGTTTGTCTCTCCAGTGACCACTGGCGCTAAATTGTTCGATCTGGGTCTGTCTGTCAGCCTGCTGGAAGACACTTTGCTTCATTTCTAATTGTTGCAGCTCGACTTCAAGCAGATCGAGCCACCAGGGGATGTTCGGCCAACGCACCTTTGGAGGGGGGGCGGGTGTCGCTGCGGGCTGGCTGTTCAGAGACAGCCCCGTTAACTTCAGGCGTTCGATTTTAAGCCGCAGAGGAAACAGTCTGCTCAGGGCTGAGTTCAGCTTTATGCTGTCGCAGGAGATTGTGGTTGTCGGTTGCTCTATCTTCAGACCTTGCAACTGCAGTTTGCCGAGCAGGGTTCCCTCGACGGAAGCGAGTTGACCGCCACTGGCCGCAGCAATTCGGGGCAACAGCCAGTTGGCCCCGGATTCGGTATAAAGTAACCAACCGAGCCCACTGCAGAGCCCCAGCAGGAGCAGTAGAAATAAAAATATACTTACTCGCCAGAGTTTCACCAGTCAAATCCTATGCTCAGGTGCAGCCGCCAGCGCGGTCTGGATTGCCCGATCTGACGAGCCAGGTCAAGGCGGATCGGTCCGATCGGGGTGTAGCGTCGAACGCCGATGCCGGCGCCCTGCGCCAGGTCGTAGTCGGCGAAAGAATTGAAGGCATTGCCAAGATCGTAAAAGATTGCGCTGCCCCACTTTTCCGTCAGGCGCTGTTCCAGTTCAAAATTACCGACCAGCAGATGCTTACCGCCGACCACGTCGCCGTCAGTATCTTCTGGGCCGAGTGCCTGGTAGCCATAGCCGCGCACGCTGCGGTCGCCACCGGCAAAAAATCGCAGCGAAGCAGGCAGTTCGCGCAGTGGGTCATTGTGCCAGGTGGTTCCCCCCTGTAACCGGATCAGCGCAAACAGAGTCTTGCTTATTGGGAAACGGCTGCTCGCTTGTGCCTTGAGCTGCAGCAGGCTGGTGTCGGACAGCAGGCTGTCCTGGGCCCCCTTGAGTTCGACACTGACATACACTCCGGGCTGTCCGGCTTGTTGACTTTCCCGGCTGCGCCATTGTAGACGGACTCCCGGCAGCAGCATCTGGGCGCGGGTTTCCTCTCCGCCGATCTCTGAGTATTCCTGGGTCAAGCGGATAAACAGGGCTCCGAGCAGGCGGTTTCTGAGTGCTCGCTGGTACTCAGCTTCGCTAAACAGCTCTCGGCTCAGATAACTATCACTCTCTTCCCGGTCAAAACCGACGCGCAGCTGGGTTTGACTGTCGAGGCGATCGAGATCGGGGATGATGTAGGTGGTGACCAGCGATTGCTGATATTGCGCCAGCAGCAGGTCTCCTTTTAGCTCGTGGCCGTTGCGGAACAGGTTCAGATCCCGGTACCGCAGGCTGACCCTGGCGCCGCTGTCGGTGCCGTAGCCGATACCCGGCCGCCATTGGTGCCGCGGTGCCGGTTGCAGGTCGATTGAAATCGGGATCTGTTCTGCAGTCGCTTGCTCGCGCTGCGGAGAGACGGTGACCTTCTGAAAAAGGTCGGCGTTGATCAGGTTGAGTTGGGTCTTGCCGAGTTTTTCGTGGGAGAACGTTTCTCCTTCCCGATGGCTGAGGAACCGGGACAAAAACCGTTGTGGATAGCTGCTATCGCTACTGAAGCTGGTCGGCCCGAAAGTGTAACGCGGGCCGGTTTCCAGGTGTAGAGTGATCTCGGCCTGATAATCTTCAAGATGGACCCGAATCTGGTGGGCAGTAAAGTGTGCATCGAGAAAACCATGTCCGACGATATCTTCGATCAGTAGAGCTTTGCCCTGCTCGTACAGATCCTGCCGCAGAACATCGTCCGGTTTTAGCGGAAATGCCTGCAGCAGCGTCAAAACTTTTTCATCCCCCGTTCCCGGCCCAGCCATTTTCAGATCGAGCTGGCTGATCCGGATCGGCTCACCGGCGCTGACCTGGACAGTGAGGACCTGCTGGCCGGGGCTCGGGTGTGTCATCTGCGAGCCGGTTTTGCTGTTGAAATAGCCCAGCGGTTGCATGATGTCCTCGACCAGCTGAGGCAATTGTTTCTGGTAGTATCGGAGCCAGCGTTTGTTTGTCTGCTGCTCGGTAGACAGCACTTCAGGCGCTGTCAGGCCGGTTTCCAGAAATTTCTGTATCTCAGGCTGATCGGCTTCGATTATCAAAGACAGGCCTTTTGCCTGTGCTTGTGACAGCGAAAAGCAGACGAGACTAAAGATAACGATCAGTAGTTTCATGTCACCCTTTGTATAGATCACCCAGCCATGATGCGGCAAAACGTCCGCAAAGCAAGCTGAAAATTTTTTTGTGGAAGCTTTTGCGCCTTTCATTTCAGAGCCGGTCGGTTAGAATTGTACTCTACCTATGAATGCTTCATAACCCCGGTATTTTTCAATTTTTTATTTGCAAATCTGTTTTCAGGAGGTCAGATGACCGCGAGTGAAAAGACCGGCCCCTTCCCATCTGCCAAACAGGACGCAACTGCCGCCGAGCTCTGCGTCAGCAGTTCGCAGACCGAGTCGGTGGCGTACAGGCTGGCCTATCTCGACGCCGATTTCATGATGAGTGATGAGCTACGGCCGGTACGTTTGCAGCTGGAATTGCTTAAGCCAGAAATAATCCAGCAGGATGCAGGGATTGAAAGAACTGTCGTTGTCTTTGGCAGTGCGCGTATCCCTGAACCGAAAATGGCGCAAGCAGAACTCGAAAAGGCGCTAAACGCAGCTGAACAACGTCCGGATGATGCGGAACTGCAGCGTCGTTTGGCTAAAGCTAAAATGGCCGAGCGGTATTCGCATTATTACACGCAGGCGCGCCAATTCAGCCATATGCTGGCAAGTTGCGCAAAGAAAAACGGTGAGAAGGAGTGCGTCGTTATTACCGGCGGCGGACCAGGCATAATGGAGGCAGCAAATCGGGGTGCCTCTGAAGCCGGAGCTAAGTCAATCGGTCTGAATATTGTTCTGCCGATGGAACAGGCACCGAACCCTTACATCTCGCCTGAATTATGCTTTCAGTTTCACTATTTCGCCATTCGGAAAATGCACTTTCTTATGCGAGCGGTTGCTTTGGTTGCATTTCCCGGTGGATTTGGCACCTTGGATGAACTGTTTGAAACATTGACCCTGATTCAGACCAAGAAGGTCAAAAAAATTCCAGTTTTGTTATTCGGTCGTAGTTATTGGCAGCGGGTTATTAATTTTCCGGTAATGGTCGAAGAAGGGATGATCTCTGAAAATGACCTTGAGATTTTCCATTTTGTTGAATCGGCTGAAGAGGCCTGCCAAATAATTAGTACGTCTTGCCTCAATTGATTTTCCAATTAACAAGATGTTTTTCACAGCAATGATTCCGATTGCTGAAGCTAATTTTAAGAGGTAATAGGAAATATTAAATGCCCCAGCCGGTTTTT
The DNA here is from genome assembly GCF_900142125.1 of Malonomonas rubra DSM 5091. Taxonomy (GTDB): domain Bacteria; phylum Desulfobacterota; class Desulfuromonadia; order Desulfuromonadales; family Geopsychrobacteraceae; genus Malonomonas; species Malonomonas rubra. The sequence continues at coordinate 29,487 of NZ_FQZT01000011.1, read as the reverse complement.
TCCGGTTGTTTTGAGGGGAGTAATTTAAGCAAACCTATTATTCTGATCGTAACGGGGGAATAGATGTCTTTCCATAAAACCAAGGGGCTGCTGTTATTCTCGTTCGGATGTCTGTTGTTTCTTTGCTTTGCCTGCGCGACCTATGCTCAAGAACCACCTGTAGAGGAGCAAATACCCGCGACGGAGATCGAAGCGGTGATCAAAACACTGGATGATCCCGTCGCTAGAGAAAAATTGATCCAGCAGTTAAACGTATTGCTTCAGGCCCAACAGCCGTCCATCCCTGAAAGTCAGGTAAAAAGTGCAGCAAGTCAAACCTTGCTTGGCATCTCCCAACGACTGAAAGCCCTCACCGAGTCCATTGTCGTCTTGACCGGGAATATCAACAATCTTCCTGAAGTTATATCTTGGGTTCAAAGCGAACTAGCAGATCCACAGGCCCGACAAATTTGGGGAGAGGTTCTGGTCAACCTCGCACTGACGCTCGGTCTTGGTTATCTGGCGTTTCTTTTAAGTCTTTGGGGACTCATACGATTCAAGCGTTCCGCGGCAACAAAATCGGTAGGAGAGCATTGGTTAGCAAAGTTAATGCAGTTGCTGGCCATTTTAGTCCTCGATTGTTTGCCTATCCTGGTCTTTGCGCTGACCGCGTATCTGACCCTCGGTTTGGTCGGCCCGCGAGAGTTAACGCGCCTAGTCGCTCTGGCCTGGATCAACGCCTTTATCATCGTTCACGCAATTGTTGTTATCTTATATTTCATCTTTGCCCCGTTATCGTCAGGACTGCGTTTTTCAGGTCTCAGCGATGAAACCTCCAACTACCTGGTTATCTGGGGAAAGCGGCTGTGCTACGTCTCTGTTTATGGATATTTTTCTCTTCAGGCCGCGCTTCTTCTCGGCTTCCCGTCGCTATTTTATCAAGTAATATTAAGATTGTTGGGCTTGTTGGTGGCTTTTCTTGTCATCGTCATGATCTTGCAAAACCGCAATGGGGTGGCAAGTTATCTGCTGTATTGGCCTGCTGAAAAAAATGATCAGTCGGTCATCCGAAATTCAGGTGTGCGCTATCGTTTGACCGGAATTTGGCACCTTGCGGCGATATTTTATGTCGTTCTGTTCTACGGGGTCTGGGCCCTTCAGTCCGAGGGTGGCTACCTCTTTATGTTTCGCGCAACCTTCCTGACCCTGCTGGTCCTGGGATGCGTCAGGCTGCTCCTACGTGCGTTTACGCTTTTGTTTACTCGGGGAGTTAAGGTTGACGAAGATCTTCAGTCCCGTTTTCCTGGTTTGGAAGAGCGATCAAATCGCTACCTGCAGACTCTGCTCAGAGCATTGATTGTGATCATATATCTGCTCGGTTTGTTGGCAATCCTGCAAGCGTGGGGGATGAATACATTCGGTTGGTTGTCCAGCGACTCGGGGAGAATTCTTGGTGGGACCCTCTTAACGGTTTTTTCTATCCTTCTGGTCGCCTTTGTCATCTGGGCAATTGCCTGTAGTTTAATTGAGGGACAGCTGGCGAACAAAATAGAACAGGGCACGCAGTCTGAAGTCAGCGCCCGTACGAGAACCCTGCTTGCCGTGGCCAGAAAAGCCCTCGCTATCGTGCTGATCGTGGTAACTACCCTGATGGTGCTCGCACAACTTGGGGTCGAAATCGCACCACTCCTCGCTGGAGCAGGGGTGCTCGGCTTGGCGGTCGGGTTCGGTTCTCAGAAACTGGTTCAGGATGTGATTACCGGAATTTTTATCCTACTGGAAGACCAGATTGCTGTGGGGGATGTCGTCAATGTTGGCGACAAAGGTGGATTGGTTGAGTCTGTTTCGATTCGTACTGTCCGCTTGCGCGATTTGTCGGGCACAGTGCATACCATCCCGTTTAGTGCGATTAACATCGTCAGCAACCTGACCAAGGATTTTTCCTACTATCTCATGGAGGTTGGAGTCGCCTATCGGGAGAACCTTGACGAAGTGATGCAGGTATTGCGTGATCTCGGTGCAGAACTGCAGTTGGATGAAGAATATGGACCAAATATCCTCGACCCCCTAGAGGTTCTCGGCGTTGATGCGTTTGCCGATTCGGCCATAATAATCAAGGCGCGGATAAAGACCATTCCGATCAAACAGTGGTGGGTCGGTCGTGAGTTTAACCGGCGGATGAAAAAACGTTTCGACGAACTCGGCATTGAGATTCCATTCCCACATACAACTGTCTATTTTGGAGAGAATAAGGGAGGCGGCGCCCCGCCGGCCCTATTGAAAATTGAACCTGTGGCTGACGATAAAATATTTCCTCTCAAATCAGCAACAGATTGCAGCGAATGATAAGTGTGCGAGGTGGTAGGAAGGGGTTGGGATAATTTATGATTGATATCTTGACGGAAAATCTGATTGCATTATGGCAGGATGTCATCGAAATCGCTCCAAAAATTCTCATGTCACTGTTTGTCTTGATTCTGTTTATTTGGATTGGACGGTTGTTGGCAAGGGGCGTAGCTGGAGTTCTACTGCACAGTGCGAAATCGAAAACCATTGTTCAATTTGTAAAACAGTTGACCATCTGGCTGGTCAGTTTGCTCGGGGTGATCCCGGCCCTTAATATTCTTGGGTTGGGTCCAGTTGCAGTGAGCTTGATGGCTGGCGGCGGTCTGGTCGCGGTGGTTTTTGGCTTTGCTTTTCGGGAGGTCGGGGAGAACTTTATTGCCGGGTTTTTTCTGACTTTCAGCCGATCCTTTGAGGTTGGTGATTATATTGAGTCCGAAGGCCTGAAAGGAGACGTCAAGACGATTGAATTGCGCCATGTCCATATCCGTACCCCTGATGGGTGCGATATTTTCATTCCCAGCGCGCAAATCTTTAAATCACCCCTGTTTAATTACACGCGGGATGGTTTGCGCCGGCCAAGTTTTGTGGTCGGCATCGATTATGCTGATGATCCCGGAGAGGCGGTGGACGTATTACTGGCTGCGACCAATAATACTGTTGGAGTGTTAAAAGATCCTCGGGCCATTGTGGTGATTTCTGCCCTGCAACCCCTGTATGTCGAACTCCAGGTAAATTTCTGGGTGAATACTTTCGAACCAGGCTTGACCTTACTGGAAATACAGAATCACGTTATTGAAAACTGCTGTAGAGCCCTTAAAAACGAAAAGTTTACCTTCAGCTCTGATTGTTCCAGTAACCTTAATTTGTCAGCCGGGTCAACCTTTCGCATAACCCATGACAGTTAAATTCAGAGTCCTGGGCCCTGCTCGTTAACGAATTACCCATTGGATGGTTGCTATTTATGAATCTTGAATTACTCGCTAGGTTTCTTGGACCTTTAGTTGTTGTGGCGCTGCTGGCCGGCATCCTGATTGCTCTTAACTGGGGGCTGGGTCGACTCATACAAAGGCATCCGGAGAAAAGTTTCCAAAAGCAACTTTTCATGCTGATTATAACGCTTCTGATGGTTGTCATTGCTGTTGTCCTGCTACCAATCAGCGACAACTTGCGAGGCCAGATCCTGAGTCTGCTCGGGATTCTTCTCAGCGCGACTATTGCCCTTAGCGCAACGACCTTCCTCGGTAACGCAATGGCCGGAATCATGCTTCGCAATGTGCGAAGTTTTAAAATTGGAGATTTTGTTTACATAGAGAAATACTTCGGCAGAGTTTCGGGACGGGGGCTTTTCCACCTGGAAATTCAGACTGAAGACCGCGACCTCCTCACTCTCCCCAACCTCTACGTCACCAACAATCCGGTCAAAGTGACAAGAGAATCGGGCACCATCGTGTCCACCGAAGTTTCCCTCGGTTACGATGTGCCAAGGGGCCGGGTAGAGGAGGTCTTGTTGCAGGCGGCGAAGGCTGCCGGACTGGAAGAACCCTTCGTTTACCTGGTCAGATTGGGTGATTTTTCCGTGGTCTACCAAGTCAAGGGACTGCTCACCGATGTCAAGTTGCTGCTGTCGGCCCGTTCGCGGCTAAACGGCGAGGTCCTCGATGCGCTCCACTGCGCCGGGGTCGAAATCGTTTCCCCCAATTTCATGAATACACGTAACGTCGAAAGTGCCTCCTTCATCCCCAAGGTCCTGGTTGAGGGTACGGACGCTAGGGTTGAAAGCAAACCGGAGGATATCATTTTCGACAAGGCGGAGCAGGCCGAGACTCTGGAAGAGCAGAAAGATGCCCTCGTAGAAATTGAGAGCCGGCTGCAAGATCTAGGAAATAGCGAAAAGAAGGATACCCAACCCACTGGCAACCTGAAACAGCAAGAGGAAAGATTGAAGCGGCAGCACGCCATGCTCAAAGACAGAATTGACCAGGCATCTGAAGAATTAACCGCCGAAAAACAGGCAGATAAATAACCCGGGCTAGCCGATTCCGCTAGCGCAGGAAAAACCACATCCGATGCAGAAAAAGAAAGGGTGATCCCCTTGATGCAGAGATATTTTGTAGCGATAAAAAATTTATTGAACAGCACAGGAGGAGCCTCCGCGAATTTTCTGAAACTGGTCATGCTCTTGGTTGCGATTTTTTGCTACTTTTCCCCGCCTGCGGCCGCCCAAGACCCCCTTTCGCTGATGCTGAAGTTTCCCGCAGTGCGAATCCAGGCGGGTGAACCGCTGACCCTGAAGGTTTATTTCTACAACGAAGCTCAGACCGGCTTTAGCGGAGCCCTGCCAGAGAACCTGTCGATGCGTCTGCGGTCTGCGGATGAGAACGCCACCCTGGTAACCGCCGTCGAAACCGGGGAGAGCACTCCGACCGACATTGCACCGGGACAATTTACTGTCAAGGACTACAGCCTGGAAGTGCCGGCAAGCTTTGCCGGGCCGGTCGAGATTTTCCTGCTGGGGCATCCGGAATCGACTCTATTACTCAATACCGTTGCGGCTCAGCCGGTTGCGCAGAAAACTGAAGCCGAGCCGGACCATGCTGCGGCGCCGGAATACTACCCAACCCTGGAGAGCCTGTTCAGCCTCTATCAGCCGTACGTGGTCAACTTTTCCGCTTATGAACCAATGTATTTTCTGGTTGGCACCGATCCGGCAAAGAGCAAGTTTCAGATAAGCTTCAAGTACCGACTTTTCAACCCTTCCGGTTCATTGTCGCAAGCTTTTCCTTGGCTGCGTGGTTTACACTTCGCTTACACTCAAACTTCATTCTGGGATCTTGCCTCCGACTCAGAACCGTTCGAAGACACCAGTTACAAACCGGAACTGTTCCTGCTATCGAGCAACTGGAAGAACCGCCCACGCTGGCTGCAGGGGCTATTTTTCCAGGCGGGTGTCCAACATGAATCGAATGGTCGAGGGGAAGGGTTTTCTCGGAGCACAAACACGGCTTACCTTAAACCGATCCTGGTGTTCTATCATCCAGGCTCTGCCTTGGGCTTACAGCTCAGCCCTAAGCTGCTGACCTATTTTAATAACGACGATGCGACCAACCCGGATCTGGCAGAGTACCGTGGCTACAGCGAATTTGAAATCAAGTTTGGGCAGGCGACTGGACTAGTATCGACAACTCAACTGCGCTTCGCAGCAAAAGGCACATCGCTACAGACCGATCTGACCTACCCAATCTCCAAACTGCTGAAAAGTAATTTCGATATGTTTTTACATATACAATACAGCAACGCTCTCGCGGAAAGTCTGATCAGCTATCGTGATCGCTCCGAATCTTTGCGACTCGGATTTTCGTTTGTACGTTAATCGTTTGGTGGAAGAAAATGAGAAGAGATGGCGCGTGTTGTCAGTGTTAGGGAGGGAATAATGCAGAACACCCAGGAAGGCTTGGAGAAAGGACAACCGGCAAAAAAACTGGGGACTTTCGCTGGAGTTTTTACTCCAAGCATTTTAACTATTCTCGGAATAATTCTGTTTATGCGGCTCGGCTATGTGGTTGGTGCGGCCGGACTGTGGCAAGCCCTGCTAATCTTGTTCATCGCAAATTCGATCTCAGTTTTGACCAGCATTTCCCTGTCCGCCATCGCGACTAACCTGACAGTCAGGGGGGGCGGAGATTATTACCTGATCTCCCGGACTCTTGGTTTGGAATTTGGTGGTGCCCTCGGATTGGTACTATTTCTCGCCCAGGCGGTCTCGATAGGATTTTACTGCATGGGTTTCGGCGAAGTCGTGGCGGGCTTGTTCGGCGCTTCACACGTAGCGGCGCAACTGATTGCCCTGCTAGCGATTTCGGGTCTTTTTATATTGGCATGGAAAGGGGCGGACTGGGCAACCCGCTTTCAGTACGTGGTCATGGTGATTCTCGGCCTTGCTCTGTTGTCGTTTTTTGTTGGCGGCCTACAAAGTTGGAATTCACATCTGCTGAATCAAAATTGGACTCCAGCAGCAGACAGCCCTGGGTTCTGGGTACTATTTGCAGTCTTTTTCCCAGCGGTAACCGGTTTTACCCAGGGAGTAAGTATGTCCGGCGACCTGGAAGAACCTGGTAAAAGCCTGCCTCTTGGGACTTTCCTGGCCGTCGGCGTGTCAATACTGGTCTACTTTGCCGCGGCTTTTATTTTTGCTGGCAACCTGCCCCAGGAAGCGCTCACCGTTGATTATCTGGCAATGAACCGCGTTGCCTTTATTTCTTTGTTGATTTCAGTCGGGGTGTTTGCGGCTACCCTTTCTTCAGCAATGGCATCCTTTCTCGGCGCTCCGCGTATTCTACAATCTCTTGCCAGTGACAAGATTTTTCCGTTCTTGAACTTTTTTGCAAAAGGGGCGGGACCACAGAACAACCCCCAACGCGCCGTACTGCTGGCCGGAGTTATCGCTGTCGCTACTGTGGCTCTCGGTGATCTTAATCTGATCGCCGGGGTTGTTGCTATGTTCTTCCTGATCTCTTACGGGCTGCTCAACTATGCAACCTATTTTGAAGCGCGTGCCGCCAGTCCGTCGTTCCGACCCCGGTTCAAATGGTTTAACCAGCACGCCAGTCTGGCCGGGGCTCTGGTCTGCCTTGCGGCGATGCTGGCAATTGACTGGAAATCGGGAGCGCTGGCAGTCGCGGTGCTGTTTATCCTCTATCAGTATCTGCAGCACACAGTTCCGCAGAGTCGTTGGGCCGACAGTCGCCGTTCATATCATCTACAGCAGGTTCGGGAGAATTTACTGAAGATATCCAGGGAACCTGAGCACCCGCGAGATTGGCGGCCACAGATTCTGGCCTACAGTGACAGTCGAGAGCGTCGGAAACGTCTGCTGATGTTTTCAAATTGGCTCGTCGGCAAGAGCGGATTGACCACCTTGGTGCGAGTTGTCGAGGGCAGAGGTGCACAGCGGAGCCTGAAAAAGCACGAGGCGGAAAACGAGCTTTACAAGGATATTGTGGACAGCGGCGTTCCTGCTTTTCCGTTGGTTGTTGCTGCGACCACTTTTGAAATCGGCAACCCGTTGCTGTTGCAAGCGTTTGGCTTTGGCCCACTAAAAGCTAATACATTGCTGCTGAATTTCCACAGTTCCTATTCTCAGCAGTTTTTCAGCGAACAACGGAATAACTTCGGCCGTAACCTTCGGGCAGCATTACGGCTCGGCTATAATTTAGTTGTGCTGGACGGGCAGGATGATGAATGGAGCCATATTGACGCACTGGCTGCTGAAAGCCGTCGGGTTGATGTCTGGTATCAGTCAGGGAATAGCGGATCACTGATGCTGTTGTTGGGACATTTGCTAACCCGTACAGAATATTGGCAGCAGGCTCAACTACGTGTAGTGACGCCGGTTCAGAATGATGATCGGGAAGCAACGCAGGAAACATTAAAGAAAGAGCTGGAACTAGCTCGCATCGAGGCAGTCATAGATGTTGCCGATGATTGTCGTGCCGCGACGGTGGTACAAAATTCGGCGGACGCCAGCTTGGTGTTGTTGCCGTTGCATCTCAAAGGCGGTCAGATCGTCGATAGCGAGGGGGGGATGGTTGAGCGACTGTTGCAACAGCTACCTTTGGTCGCACTGGTTGTGGCTGCACAGGAAATTGACCTTGATGCCGAACCGGAAGAGGGGGTAGCCGGGTTGCTGGCCGAGGCTGAGGACGCCCTCACTGCGGCACGGTCTCGTCTGCAGAAGGCGGACAAAGAGGTTCAGGAACAAAACCAGCTGATCGAAGCAAGCCTGGAGAAAATGCTTGCTGCCAGTGAAGAGTCTGACAACCAGACTTTGGCAAACATTCATGCCGAATTACACCAGTTGAGGTCACAGCTAGATAAGATGACCCGGCATTCGGCAAAAGCTGAAGTCAAAGTCGAACATGAAAAGCTGCGGGTCGAGAGACTGCGTGAGGAACATCGCCTGGGGGCCTCTTCGCCAGAGGGAAAAATGGACTAAGAATAGAAGGGGAGACCAGGACCGCCTTGAGTGGGCTGTTTCTGCTCTCTAAGAGAGATGTTTATGGCAAATGATAATATTATGTTACAGCCTGTTAACTGGTGGGGAGACTTTCCGCTGCCGGTCAATGAGTCGTTACGTTGGACAATAGGTTCCTTTTCTCTCCAGGTGCTGCGCCGGGAAAAAGAGTGGTTGATCTGGCATCAAAAAACAACTGAAACTATCGCTGACCACGAAGTCTGGCAGATAGAGAAAAATAGGGACCTTGATCTGGAATCTGGGGATGTTCAGCGGCACATTTTCAGCAGCACGGAAAACCAGTTTTCAATATCACCTAGACTGGCGGACCGGGCAATCATCGTCAAAACCGCCAAACCACTCAACATCCAGCCGAAGCAGCAAATTGATATTTATGTCAGCACCCCGCTGTGGTTTGCCGTGACGGTCCATAAAGCCAAGATCGATTTGCAGGAGGTGCCAATCATTCGTCCCTCCGACACCTGGTTCGGATCATCAACCCTTGCCGGCGAGCTCTGCTACGCCAGCACCACCCAGGGGCGACTCTATTTGAGCGATCTACCCCAGCGCCCACACCGGGCGATTTCTCCGGTCAGAATCAAAAACCAGGCTGAAAAACCGCTGCTGCTGACTCAGTTCAGCTTACCGACTCCTTACCTGTCACTGTTTGATACCGATCAAGGCGGCTTATGGACTGAAGCGATCACTCTGCTGAACGACGATGACACCGATATGGCCAAGGTTTCTTTTTCTGACAGCCCACTCACCCCTTACGCCAAAGCGAAAAAAATCTGCAAGGCGCGGGAGAAAAAAGAACGCAATATGTTGCTGAACACCTTCAGCACCCTGTTCAGCTGATCGGAGTTCACTGATGGATTGGCTAAGTTACATCAATAAGTTTAGTAAAGTTGTTGAGACAGAGACCCTGCTTAACACTGCTCAGGCACTGCTGATTCTGCTGGTTGGCTATGCTGTCGCCAAGATTGCCTCGAAATCGATCGGCAAGCTGGTAAAGAAGCATGCCTCAACCCACCAGCATATCCTGCTACAGAGGGCGGTCTTCTATTTTCTGTTTCTGTTTTTTCTGATCGCTGCACTCAACGAAATGGGATTCGATCTTTCGGTCCTGCTTGGCGCCGCCGGGATCCTTTCGGTGGCGATCGGTTTCGCCTCGCAGACCTCGGCTTCAAATCTGATCAGCGGACTGTTTCTGCTAGGTGAGCGCCCATTCGGTGTCGGGGATATCATCAAGGTCGGGAGTACAACCGGCGAAGTCTTGTCGATCGACCTGCTGTCCGCCAAGCTGCGAACTTTCGACAATCTCTTTGTCCGGATCCCGAACGAAACGATGCTCAAGTCGGAGGTGACGACTTTGACCCGTTTTCCGATCCGCCGGCTCGATCTGCAGATCGGCGTTGCTTACAAAGAGAATATCGAGAAGGTACGTGAGGTGCTGTTCGCCGTTGCTGAAAAAAACCCGCTCAGCCTGGAAGAGCCAAAACCATTGTTCATTTTTCAGGGTTTCGGCGACTCTGCCTTGAACCTGCAGTTTTCGGTCTGGGCCAAACGGGAGAACTTCCTCGACTTGAAGAACAGTGTTCAGTACGAGATCAAGCTGGCATTCGACGAACATCAGATCGAGATTCCTTTTCCCCATGTCACCCTTTATACCGGGAGTGTGACAGAACCATTTCCGATCAGGATGGTATCTAACGACCAGCAATCGGCAGCTTCAGAAAACCCCTCAGAAGGGCCGCCCTGATGCTATTCCCGACAATTGCGGTTGTTTTTGGATTAATTCTTCTGGTTTGGAGCGCTGATCGTTTTGTCGAAGGGTCAGCCTCTGTTGCCGGTCATTTCGGTATGCCACCGTTGCTGATCGGCATGCTGGTCGTCGGTTTTGGCACCTCAGCACCAGAGATGGTTGTTTCCGCGCTCTCGGCCTCTCAGGGAAACCCTGGCATCGCTCTGGGCAATGCCTATGGTTCGAATATCACCAACATTGCTCTGATTATCGGTTTAACTGCGTTGATCAGTCCGATAACGGTTCACTCCCAGGTGCTGAAAAAGGAACTGCCTCTGCTGACACTGGTTTCGGCGCTGGCTGTCTGGCAGGTGTGGGATGGGCAAATCAGCCGTTTTGATGCAGCGACTCTGCTACTCTGCTTTTTACTGTTGGTCGTCTGGGCTATCTGGCAGGGGATGCGAAAGAAAAGCGATTCATTGGGGCAGCAAATGGAAGTCGAGCTTGATCAGCGCAGTATGCCGATGAATCGTTCGGTGTTTTGGTTGATAATCGGTTTATTGCTGCTGGTTGCCAGTTCCCGAATGCTGGTCTGGGGAGCGGTTGAGATTGCCCAGGGGTTTGGCGTCAGTGATTTGGTTATCGGGCTGACGATCGTCGCCGTGGGAACCTCCCTTCCAGAATTGGCCTCCTCAATCATTGCGACCCGTAAGGGGGAACACGATATTGCCCTGGGTAACGTCCTCGGCTCAAACTTGTTCAACACTCTGGCCGTTGTCGGAATCGCCGGGATGATCCAGCCGTTGGCAACACCGGCGGAGGTGCTGTCGCGGGATATGTTGACCATGTTCCTGCTGACGATTTCGCTGTTTGCCATCTGTTACGGGTTCAAAGGGCGGGCCGGCCGGGTAAATCGTATTGAGGGAATCATTCTGTTGGCCGCTTATCTGGGCTATTCGACTTATCTCGTGGCCAGCGTCATTAACCCCTGAATTTATCTTTTTGACGGTTTTTACCCGTTAGTCGATCTATAGAATTGGAGCGATTGTGGACGTATTGTCATGGTTGGGAATTCTCTTTTGTATTAGCCAGTCGGCCATGTTTTCCGGCCTGAATCTCGCTTTTTTCGGCATCAGTCGCTTGCGGCTGGAAGTTGAAATGAGTCACGGCAATCTAGCTGCGACCAAGGTTTTACGCCTGCGGGAAGATTCAAACTTTTTACTGGTGACGATTCTGTGGGGGAATGTCAGTATCAACGTTCTGCTGACCCTGTTATCCAATTCTGTGATGACCGGGCTAGTCGGTTTTCTTTTCTCAACTTTCGTCATCACTCTTGCCGGAGAGATTGCACCACAGGCCTATTTCTCACGTCACGCACTACGTATGGCTGCTCTGCTCAGTCCGGCATTGAGGTTCTACCAGTACCTGCTTTATCCGGTAGCGAAGCCCTCCGCAATGTTGCTCGACCTCTGGCTTGGAAAAGAGAGTATTCAGTATTTTCGCGAAAAGGATATCCGGGAAATTCTGCGCCGCCATGTTGCGTCTGATGAAACGGATGTTGAACCTGTCGAGGGGATTGGCGCAATGAACTTTCTTGCGATCGATGACCTGATGGTTATCGATGAGGGGGTCGATATTATCCCGGAGAGTATTCTGCGCCTTGAAGACCGAGATGGCAAACTCATCTTCCCGCAGTTTGAAAAAACAAAGGATGATTCTTTTATTCAATCAATTTCCGTCTCGGAAAAAAAATGGGCCGTTTTGACCGATACCCACGGGAATCCCCGTTTCGTCTTAGACACAGACAAATTTCTGCGGGGAGCTTTGCTTGGGCCAAGTCACTTTAACCCCTGGACCTGTTGTCATATTCCGATAGTCGTTAAAGATTTGAAAATCTCTTTGGGAGAAGTCATTCTGCAGTTGAAGGGAATCTACAGCCATACGAGCGATGAACCGATTGATAAAGATGTCGTCCTTGTCTGGGGAGAGAGAAAACGGATCATTACAGGGGCAGATATTCTAGGGCGGCTGCTTAAAGGGATAACTAAACTGAAGCCATCTCCTTGAATCACAACAAATGTTCTAAAGTCGATATCCCATGCTAAATTATTCACTAGACTATAGAATTTTGGGGATAGTTAAATATGAACCCTTTCAAATGGGAAGATAGAAATTTATGAAGTTTGATATTAATCATATTTTCAGCAGAGTCAGTAATGTTGTCTTTGGGGCAATTTTACTAGTGCTTATCCTTGCCATGTCGATTGGTGTCGTCAAAATGTTTCTGAATGTTTGGAACACTTTTCTTGTTCCGGGGGTTACCGGAAAGTATCTGGACTTAATCACTGACGTTTTGACGCTTTTTGTGCTGGTAGAAATGTCAAAATCACTTGTGGATTATTTCCATACCCATCGCTTAAGGATGACGTTCATCGTCGATGCGGCAATTGTTTTTTTCATTCGCGAAATAATGATAATGGCTTTTCAGCATAAAACTTCCCCCGCTGAGCTATATGCTTTCAGTGCGTTGTTGCTGGTTCTTACAATTCTAAGGATAGGTTCTATTTTTATGTTCCAGAGAGAATTGCAGATCATTGCCGCTACCGATGAGAAGATTCACGCTGACTAAAGCCAACTCACTCCTTAAGGGTAAACAGCGATGGTGTTATATGGCTAAAAGACTCGTCTCTGAAGAGATTGTCATCCGCGTGATGACCATAGATGACCTCGCCGCAGTATTTCATCTCGGCGAACGACTTTTTACCTCTGAATATTCGTCAAGTATGTACCGGACCTGGGATGAATATGAAATCACCACTCTGTTTAATTCTGATAGTGAGCTCTGCATCGTCGCAGAACTGAATGGCGAGGTCGTCGGTTTCGCCCTGGGCACGACGGTGGAAAAACAGCACTCAGCTTGGAAATACGGCTACCTGGTCTGGATCGGAACCCGGCCTGGCCTGCAGAAATGTGGCGCTGGAAAGGAACTGTTTGCTGAAATCAAGGCCCGGATGGTCGAGCAGGGGGTGCGAATGATCATCATCGACACCGACGCCGACAACGAGGCCGGCATCAATTTCTTTAAAAAGCAGGGGTTTGACAACATTCAGCAGCACGTCTACATGACTCTCAACCTTTCCAAGTCGCGTAAAAAACGCCAAAAGGCCTGAGCATGAGCAAGCAACTTGAACTTGTCTGGCATGCTATCAATCCAGATCGACTGCGTCATACGTTGATGGAGATGATCGACATCTACTCCCCCTCTGGAAAAGAGGAAGATATCCAGCTCTACCTCGAAGAACGGCTTACCAGTACCGGGATCCCAGTGCAACGGCAGGTGGTCGAAGGTGAACGCTACAACCTGGTTGCCACTATGGGACAGGCAGATCCGTCGCTGTATCTGGTCGGGCATGTTGATACGGTTGCTGCATGGGATATTGAAGAGTACGCCGCGGTCGAAGAATGGGGGATTGTCCGGGGACTCGGCAGCGCCGATATGAAAGGCGGTTGCGCGGCGATGGTCGAAGCCTGGCTGGCACTGGCAACCCTGCCTGAGAAACAACGCCCCTCACTCGGTCTGCTACTGGTGGTTGGAGAAGAGGAGAATGGCGATGGCAGTGCGCGTTTTTTGCAGGAGATCTGCCCCGAACGGGTTATCATCGGTGAACCGACTTCAATGTTGCCAGCCATAAACCATTTCGGCTACATGGAGGTGTCGCTGATCACCCAGGGCCGGCGTATTCACTCATCGTTACCGGAACTGGGACACAACGCCATCGAATCGATGTTGCGGGTTCTGCTGCAGATCGAGCAGTCTGCATTGCTCGATCCGACATCCTCGAAACTGGTTTATTCCATCCGTGAGATGAGCTCCTCGCGGGCTGGATTTGTTGTCCCGGATCGTTGCGAGGCAATGATCGATTTGCACCTTTCGCCCGACCTTGACCCTGCGGTGGTGCGGCGCAAGCTGGAGACAGTGCTGGTCAAGGCCCGGCGGGCAATCAAAGATCTTGACCTGGAATTCGCTTTCGCTTTTGAAGCGGCCGGCTACCAGCTTGAGCCGGATGACCTCCTGAACAAAGTTCTTGATGATGTCTATCCGCGTCTCAACCTGCCGCTGGAATTCGTTCCCTTCCGCTCCCATTCCGATGGTAACCTGTTCTTCCAGGCGGGCTGCAAACCGGTCATCCTCGGGCCAGGCTCGCTGGAAACGGCACACACCGCTGATGAACAAACCAGCCTTGCAGAAGTTAAAGCTGCGGCAAGGGTTTACTCTGCACTGGCCCTCGGCTAGCGGCCAATTCAATCGATCCTGCAACGAAGCGGCAGAGTCCGCCACAATGCTTGTCGTAAACAGAAGAACAGGACCGTGTTATGCACCCCATTGAAAGTAAAAAGCTCTGGGAACAGTTGTCGGAATTGATCAATGCCGATGAACCGGAGCAGATCAATGCCTTTTTGAACAGCATCAACCCGGCGGATACCGCACTGGCTGTCTCGCGTCTTAATTCTGCAGAACAAAGTCGCTTGCTGACGTTGCTCCGCCCCGAAGAAGCTGCCGAAGTGATCGAAGACATCTCCGATACCCAGGCCGCCGATCTCATAGAGGAGCTGCCTCCGGAGCAGGCGGCAGCCATTCTGGAGGAACTCGACAGCGACCACATCGCCGACCTGCTTGGTGAACTGGACCAGGACGATGCCAATGCGATTATCGAGCAGATGGACCCGGAGGAGGCGGAGGAAGCGCGACAGTTTTTAACCTACGCCGCCGATACTGCCGGTGGATTGATGCTGTCGGAATATCTCGACTTTCGTGGCGACCAGAGAGTTCAGGATGTTCTCGATGACCTGCAGGAAAATCGTGAAGACTACGCTTACTATGACGTTCAGTACCTGTACGTGACCGATGATGAAAATCGTCTGCGTGGGGTGCTGCGAATGCGCGATCTGCTGTTCCCGAAACGGACCGAAAAACTCAGTAACCTGATGATCAGCAGCCCGCACAAAGTCAGCGTTGATGCATCGTTGGAAGATTTGCGCAACTTTTTTGAAGAACACGCCCTGTTTGGCGTCCCGGTGGTCAATGACGATGAGAAATTGCTTGGCATCGTTCTGCCTGAAGCGGTTGAAGAGGCGAACCAGAAACAGAGCACCCAGCAATTTCTCGGCCTGTCGGGTATTATCGGCGGCGAAGAGTTCCGCTCCATGCCTCTTTTGGCTCGCTCGGGGCGGCGGTTGTCCTGGCTGTCTCTGAACATTGTTCTGAATATCATCGCTGCCAGCGTGATCGCCCTGTACCAGGACACCCTGTCTGCGGCAATTGCTCTGGCGGTTTTTCTGCCGATGGTCAGCGACATGAGCGGCTGTTCCGGCAACCAGGCGGTCGCGGTCAGTATGCGCGAGCTTTCCCTCGGGCTGGTGCGCCCAACAGAACTACTGCGGGTACTGGGCAAGGAGGCCAGCGTCGGTGTCATCAACGGGCTGGCACTTGGGGTCCTGCTTGGCGCTGTCGCTTATCTCTGGAAAGGGAGTCCGTTTCTCGGCCTCGTTGTCGGTGGCGCCCTGGCGGTCAACACCATTGTGGCCGTTTCCCTCGGTGGCGCAATTCCGCTGCTGCTGAAGCGGGCAAAACTCGATCCTGCACTGGTTTCCAGTCCACTGCTAACCACGGTCACCGATATGTGCGGGTTCTTTTTCGTCCTCAGTTTTGCAGCGTTGGTTCTGGATAAGCTCTAGTCAATTGTCCGCTGGCGAATGCAACTAAATCCGTGGCGAACCGGATAAAAATACAGGATGCGATTTCGCTGTTGACAGCCTGTAAAAACAGGAGTAAAACCCGCATCCACAGAGCCCTGCTCACTCTCGGGAACGCGCAAGACGAAGCATAGAAAGCGGTCGCTTTTTATCGCCATAGCCCCAGGCACCCGGTAACACTAAACGATCTCGTTTGTAGATTATTCATCCGACCAATAAAGGGTTATGCTTATGCCTGCTCTCGTCGTCTCATCAGAAGACTTTTCTGCGGAATCCTGTTTCTGTCATACCTCTTCACGCCTGAAAGAGGCTGACAATGCTTGAGGTTGCCGTTCCTGTTTCTTCAGGCATTGATCAATTGATATTGCTGTTTTTGATTTTCTTTGCCCGAATACTGGATGTCAGTGTCGGCACTTTGCGGATCATTTTTGTATCCAAGGGTCTGAAATACTGGTCTGCAATCCTCGGTTTCGCTGAATCGCTGATCTGGATACTGGCGATCAGTAAAGTGATGCAGAACCTCGGGGATTGGCAGACCTATGTTGCTTTTGCCTTGGGGTTCGCCGTCGGAAATTTTGTCGGTATTGCTCTTGAGGAGCGGATTGCTCTCGGCAGTTTGCTTATCCGTGTCATCACCAGGGCTGAAGCACCGAAGTTGGTCAGCAGTTTACGCACCGCTGGCTATGGGGTCACCAGTGTTCAAGGGCAGGGCGACATTGGTAATGTCAAAGTTGTTTTTACTCTGGTAAAGCGGAAGAAGCTCGCTAAAGTCATAGCTGTTATCAAGGAGCAATGCCCGAATGCCTTCTATTCCATCGAGGATGTCCGCTTTGCCAGTGGCTCAGTTTTCTATCCCCCGATCCCGTCGCAGAAAAGTCCCGTAATCGGGACGCAGCAGAGGAAGTAGTTTTAAGGCGAAAATTTCATTTTCTAGAATAATTATTTATCGCCAAATGATTTCTTCTAAATCAAATAAAAACAAAGGGTTCTGAGTTCGAGCCCAGTTGGGTTATTGTGCCATCCGGATTTTCCGGATGGCACAATAAGTTATAATCCCTTACGTTCGAAGAACCTTAGAAGGGCGAGGCCACCGATAATTGCGAGTACGATAATTATCCAATGATTTATGCCCAAAATTGCTGGGAGTGTAATTTTTCCAAAGTCCCCCCAAGTCAGGACAGTTTTCTTCATAAACGAAAATGTTTCAGCAAAAACCGCTGCTCCTGCCAACATTCCCAGAATACCCCAAAGAGCATCCCATCGGCCCTCTGCCAACGCGCCGGCTGATGTGCCAGGACAATAGCCCAGCAGCCCCCAGCCAATACCAAATATCAATCCACCGACAATGTTTCCGCCCAGTACCGTTGCTTTGATACTCAGTTTCGCAAGTTCAAAATCAACCAACAAATACACTCCAACCATCCCAACCAAGACGCTAGAAAGCATAAATTTGATGATTGTCATATCCTTTAAAAGGAGTGCGCCAAGTTGTTTGTCGTAACGCAGCACGCGGCCTTTTTGAAGAAGAAAACCGAATGCTATACCTGTAATCATTCCATATGCCAGCATTTTCATAATGGCCTCCTCCCATAGATGATATGTGCGATAAGCATCCCACCGATGAAGAAACAGGCCAGAGAAATAAAACCGCTGATAGCTAGCTGGAGCGAACCGCTCAGCCCGTGACCGCTCGGTCAGCCGTCAGCCAGGCGTGCTCCGTACATCGCAATGGCACCACCCGAAAAAGCAAAAATCGCTCGTTTGGCTTTGCTCTTTGGGCCGAAGCGTTGCTGCCATAAATCTGGCAAACCTTCCCATCGAAAAGAGTTTGAAGTTTTTGCGGCGATTAGTGCACCAATAAAAATGCCAACAACGAACATCCACTGCCAATCAATCTTTGGGGTGGTTTTGATGAAATACTCCATTTGTCCAACTCGCTCGGAAGAAAAGAGTTGCTCCAACAAGCCGACTGAGCGAACAAATGTCGTTGAGGCTCCCAAAAACTGCCCAGCTATCCAAACGGACAAGACCGATACAATTCCTGAAAGAGAACCCGCTAAATAGGGATTCCACCCTTTGTCTTCGAGCAGTTGTTTTGACATTGAACTACCTCCCTAGAGACCGCTGTTTATTTGGAAAAATATCTTTTCAGACTTTATTGTACGACAAGCTACGAAAGAATCAATGTGCCCCGCAAGAGAAGTTGCTAAATAGATTTCTAGGAGGCCTTTGTCTTGATAATGGGAACTCCATTACATGCTGGGAAATTATCTATAGAAACAGCCCATCTGTGGGGTAGACGTTGTTGAAAACGAAGAGCTTTTTGTCAAATGCCATAGAGGTTTGGAAGAACCCAGGAAAGTGTTGCCCATAGAATCAGAACCAACGGTATCCCAATGCGAAGAAAATCGTTAAAGGTATATTCCCCGGCATTCATAACCAAGAGGTTCGTTTTATAGGCCATTGGCGTGGCAAAACTCATATTTGCCCCGAACAAGACCGCCAGGACAAACGGCTCGGCAGGCAGATCCATCTGGGCTGCAATGGAAATTGCGATAGGAGTACCCATGACAGCAGTGGCATTGTTAGAGACAACGTTGGTTAGAATTGCCATCAAAAGCATAAGCCCACTGAGCATAAAAGATGGTGACGCGTTCCCACCAATGGCCAAAAACAATTGCGCTAAATATTCAGCTCCTCCTGTTTGCAGCAACGCAGACCCAAGAGCCAAACTGGAGACAACAATCATAACAACCTGAGTACTTAATGCCTTGGTGGCGTCTCGCCATCCCAAACAGCCAAATATTATCATAATCAGGGCGCCACATGATGCGCTGATAGCTATCGGTAAGAAGCCGAATGCTGTTGTTACAATAATAGCCAGCATAATGCCAAGGGCCAAGGGAGCTTTTTTCGTGAAAGGCAAGTCTACAGTGGCGTCGAGCACGAGGATTTCTTTCTCTTTTTTCAGGCTGGTAATTTGTTCGCGTGGCCCTTGAACCAAGAGAATGTCCCCGACTTGAAGGCGGGTTTCACTTATCGTGTCGAATCCCTTCTTTAGATGTTTTCCTGCTCTGTGGATGGCCAGGACGATAACCCCATAACGATCGGCAAAGTGGATTCCATCTAAAGTCCTCCCTTGTAGGTGTGAGCCTTGAACAACCGCTATTTCAGCGACCTGCTGGTCTTCTGCCTTTAGCGGGTGGTCATCATCGATCGGGCTGCCCAGGGTCTCGTCCTGGTAAAGTGTTCCGTTCAATAACTGTTCGATTTCTTTGAGGCGCTCCGGCGTGTCATGAATGATCAGTTGGTCGCCACTTTTCAGAACCACGCTGGGAAGAGGCATCGTGAAACTGTCAGTCCCGCGCCTAATGCCTTTAATCTTTATCCCTCCATCCACAGTTTTTATTGCCTCTGCAAGGGTTTTTCCAATGCTGGAACTCTTTTCCAGAATTGCAAGGTGCGCAGTGAAGATCCTCGGAGATGTGTCTGCCAGGGCAAGTTTCCGTTCCGGCATGATCCGCGGAACAATTAGCCAAAGGTAGCCAATTCCTATTCCTGCAGCAATTGCCCCAGGAACAAGGAAGTCGAACATTTCCAGACGCCTGACTCCCATATCTGCTGCAACCGAGACAACTAAAAGGTT
Source organism: Malonomonas rubra DSM 5091 (assembly GCF_900142125.1). Lineage (GTDB taxonomy): Bacteria > Desulfobacterota > Desulfuromonadia > Desulfuromonadales > Geopsychrobacteraceae > Malonomonas > Malonomonas rubra. The sequence goes on along the minus strand of NZ_FQZT01000011.1, from coordinate 10,008 downwards.
TGTTGAGGTTCCTATGGCGGTACAAGTCCCACCCAGTAAGGTCGCAAATCCCATCGGCATAAGGACGGAGGATGCTTTGACATTTGTTCGAATGGAGACGCTGATCAAAATTGGAAGAAGCAACACGACTATAGGAACATTGTTTACGAAGGCGCTTATGAAAGCGGCAACCAGTAGTGTGAGTAACAGGGAAACGCTCGGGCTGATTTTCCATAAACGGGCAAGCCCCCTGCCGACTGGTTCAAGGCCTCCCGTGCGAACGATACCCTGACCTGCAATCATCAGTGCACAAACCGCTACCAGTGCCTCGTGACCGAACCCATGAAAAAAATCCACAGCGTGCAAAACCGTATTGCCTGAATGAAAAGGATATATCTCGAATCCAATCGTCAGCAAAATCAAGATGGCAAAGCTTGAGGTTTCAAGAGGTAGATTTTTTCGGGTAAATAGAATCAGCGCGAAAAAAGCAAGGATAAGCACTGCTATTGCGTGAAGATTCGGAGGGGGAGGGAAGTTAATCATCAAGGTCTCCAAGTCTTATACGAATCACGATCGATGATGAAGGGTCTTGAACTCGACCATGACTCAGGCACTTTATTCATAAGCACCTGAGTCATGGTCGAGTATGTTACTGTCTTTCTTATTTGCACCCGTAAAAACTGCCAGCCTAATGTGCATTTTCCCTCAGCGCTTCAATCCGTTCCTCAAGAGGCGGGTGGGTCATAAAGAACCGCTTTAAGCCTTGACCAATACCGCCGGAGATGCCAAAGGCGGCCATTTGGTCAGGGAGGTGAGGCTGATCGGCATTACGCTTTAGTTTTTCCAAGGCCGCAATCATCTTTTCTCTTCCGACCAATGCGGCGCTACCGGCATCAGCACGAAATTCACGCTGCCGACTGAACCAGAAAACTATAATGCTGGCGAGGATGCCGAAAAGAAGTTGTGCCACGATAGAGGTGAGATAGAAAGCGGGGCCATGACCACGCTCAGTCTTGAACACGACCCTGTCGACCAGATGGCCTACAACTCTCGATGCGACGATGACAAAAGTATTAACGATCCCTTGGACGAGAGCAAGGGTAATCATGTCTCCGTTGGCAACATGGCTCACCTCGTGGGCTAAGACTGCCTCAGCCTCATCTCGATTCATCGAACGCAACAACCCAGTACTGACTGCGACTAACGCGTTATTCCGGTTCATGCCCGTTGCAAAAGCATTAACGTCCGCGGCTTCATAGATTGCGACTTCAGGCATTCCAATTCCCGCCAGTTCAGCTTGCCTGCTGACAGTTTGTACCAACCAGGCTTCAACGTCGTTACCTGGGGTCGTGATGACCTGGGCACCTGTCATACGCTTGGCGGTCCACTTTGAGATGGCCAGTGAAATCAGTGAGCCACCGAACCCGAATACGGATGCAAAAACCAGCAAGCTGTAGAGATCCAGGCCAACTCCCTGTTCATCGAGTATCTGTCCGACTCCGAAGAGACTGAGCACGATGCCGAGGACGAAAACAATGGCGAGGTTAGTTACTACAAACAACATCACTCTTTTCATGTCACTGTCCCTTAGTAAAAATCATGTCAGAGCCTTTGCAAGAAAGTATTGTCTACCTTTTAATTCTAGCATTACATCTGGCACAAGTTATAAACTTCTGCACTATAATCAGCAGCCAGATTGCCGCCGCAAATCCTCACCGGTTCTCCATAAACAGCCTGTTCTGCCTAAAATTTGAACCTTTAACGAGGATCTGCGGCGCATCTGGCTTTTCTTTCTGCCACCTGACAGATTTATGCTGCTCAGGCTGCGTTCTCTTTTTTGTTGGAGAGATCTTCAAACTCGGCGTCGATCACACCCTCTTCTGCGTTGCCGGTGTGAGGTGAACCCTGTTCCTGAGTATCAGGCTGAGCGGAGAGTCTCTCTGCCAACTTGGCCGATGCTTCGCTCAGTTGCTTGCTATTGGACTCGATCTCTTCCTTGATGTCTCCTTTTATGGCCGCTTCAAGTGTTTGGATCAACGCTTCAATTGATGCCTTTTCTCCGGCATCAATTTTGTCGCCAGCTTCTTCCAGCGCCTTGTTAGTGGAATGGACCAGCGCTTCTGCCTGGTTACGGGCACTCACCAGTTCGTGGAAACGACGGTCTTCGTCTGCGTGGGTTTCTGCCTCGCGGACCATCCGCTCAATCTCTGCTTCACTCAAGCCACTTGACGCCTTGATAACCACTGATTGTTCCTTGCCTGTCACTTTATCTGTGGCTGACACATTGAGGATGCCGTTAGCGTCGATGTCGAACTTGACCTCAACCTGCGGGACGCCACGTGGAGCCGGGTTGATCCCTTCCAGATTGAACTGGCCAAGGGACTTGTTGTGTTGTGCCTGCTCTCGTTCTCCCTGCAGGACATGTACGGTGACAGCCGCTTGATTGTCATCTGCGGTCGAAAATACCTGGCTGGCCTGCGCTGGAATGGTGGTGTTCTTTTCAATCAGCTTGGTCATCACGCCGCCCAGGGTTTCGATGCCGAGAGACAGCGGGGTGACATCAAGCAGCAGGACGTCCTTAACGCTGCCACCGAGCACACCACCTTGTACCGCTGCACCGATCGCAACCGCCTCGTCGGGGTTAACGTCCTTGCGCGGCTCCTTACCGAAGAAATCCTTGACCTTCTGCTGAACCAGTGGCATACGGGTCTGACCGCCAACCAAAATTACGCTATCGATCTCGCTTGCTTTTAGTCGAGCGTCCGCAAGGGCCTGCTTACAGGGTGCGATGGTTCTCTCGACCAGTTCAGTCACCAGCGATTCAAAACGGGCCCGAGTGATCTTCTGGTTGAGATGCTTGGGACCGCTGGCATCAGCAGTGATAAAGGGCAGATTGATGTCGGTCTGCTCAGTGGTCGATAGCTCGATCTTGGCCTTTTCTGCTGCTTCTTTCAGGCGCTGTAGCGCCATCTGGTCGCCACGAAGATCGATCCCAGATTCTTTTTTGAACTCGGCACAGATAAACTCAATCAGTTTGGTGTCGAAGTCCTCACCGCCAAGAAAGGTGTCGCCGTTGGTTGCCAGCACCTCGAACTGCTGCTCTCCTTCAACGTCGGCTATCTCAATGATCGAGATGTCGAAGGTGCCACCACCAAGGTCGTAGACAACTATTTTCTGGTCACCTTTTTTATCCAGACCGTAGGCCAGAGCTGCAGCGGTCGGCTCATTGATGATCCGCTTCACATTCAGCCCGGCGATCTCTCCAGCATCCTTGGTGGCCTGCCGCTGTGAGTCGTTGAAATACGCTGGGACGGTAATTACCGCATCAGTTACAGCTTCTCCGAGATAGTCTTCTGCCGACTTCTTCATCTTCTGCAGAATTTTTGCTGAAATTTCCTGGGGAGACAACTCTTTGCCTCCTGCCTTAACCCAGGCATCACCGTTCTTCGCTTTGACAATCTGGTACGGAACCATCCCTTTGTCTTTGGCGACCATAGGGTCGTCATGCCGACGGCCGATTAACCGTTTGATGGCAAATAGAGTGTTCTCAGGGTTGGTCACAGCCTGCCGCTTGGCGGTCTGCCCAACAAGAACTTCGTTGTCGGAAGAATATGCAACGACTGAAGGTGTCGTTCTGGCTCCTTCACTGTTCTCGATAACTTTCGGCTTGCCATCTTCTAAGATAGAAACGCAAGAGTTTGTGGTTCCTAGGTCAATTCCGATAATTTTTCCCATTTGCTTGTCTCCTTCGAGTTGTGATCTCCTGAAATTCGATGTCAGGATTTGGTTTATAAATCATCTTCCGTTCATTACTCAAAGGTCATGCCAATATCAAACTACCAGAAATAGGGCCTTTGTCGTTTGATGGGAAAAACTTGCGACGCTGCACCTGTCGCAGTAAGTGTCGCATGCGACAGTGGTTGCGACACTTCTGTCTACTGACTGATAAAAGAGCAGGAAATAGAATGCCCTATGCAAAAAGTCCCATGGACGTAAGGTTCGTGGTTAGGAGTGTTATACTGAGAGTCAATCTATTTTTAATTCGCCGAATCATCTGTTTTTGATTTTTAAATCATCCAGCTCTCAGAGAGGCAATATGAAACTTGGAATTCTATCGTGCAACCCGAGATGTTACAGCACCCGTCGGCTTCGTGAAGCAGCAGAGCAACGTAACCACAGCGTTAAAGTTTTAAACACACTCAAGTTCGCGATAGATCTTGAGCAGGGAGACCCGGACCTTTTTTATCGGCAAAAGCAACTTTCGCAGTACGACGCCGTTCTCCCGAGAATTGGTGCCTCGATTACTTACTTTGGCACTGCTGTGGTCAGGCAGTTTGAACAGATGGATGTGTTTTGTGCTAACTCCTCGGCAGGCATTTCTAATTCGCGCGACAAATTGCGGAGCTTACAAATTCTCAGTAGGCATCACATCGGTATCCCGCAGACGACATTCGTTCGCGACAAGAAAGATGTATTGCCGGCTATTGCTCGCGTTGGTGGCGCACCGGTCGTTATTAAGCTGCTGGAAGGAACTCAGGGAATCGGTGTATTGCTTGCTGAAACTGTAAAATCAGCTGAGGCGATCATTGAGCTCCTGCAAAGCCAGAAACAAAACATTCTGATACAGAAATTTGTGGCCGAGAGCAAAGGACGTGATGTTCGAGCTTTTGTGGTTGGTGACCGGGTCGTTGGTGCCATGCGCCGAGTTGCGCAAGGACAGGAATTCCGCAGCAATGTACATCGTGGTGGTGTGACTGAACTGGTTGAGCTTGATGAGGTTTATCGAGAAACTGCCGTACGGGCAGCTCAAATTATGGGCTTACACGTTGCGGGCGTTGATTTGTTGGAGAGTAAAAGCGGCCCGCAAATAATGGAGGTGAACTCATCACCTGGGTTGGAGGGCATTGAACGTTGCACTCAGCTTGATATCGCTGGTGCCATTATTGATTACATCGCGGCTCAGGTTAATTTCCCAGAGATTGATTTGCGACAGCGCCTGACCGTGAGTCGTGGATATGGTGTGGCAGAGGTTCACGTTCCTGAAGGTTCTGATTTTATCGGCAAAACGATCAGTGAATCGGGGTTGCGTGACAAAGATATTGTCGTTCTGACGCTTAGCCAAGGGACAAAAGTTATTCCGAACCCTCGCTCACAGAGGGTTTTAGAGGCCGGGGATCGGCTTCTATGTTTTGGAAAGCTAGAATTAATGCGTGATCTGATCCCTTCGAAAACGACCAAAAAGCGCAGACCGAAGGTTAAGTCTTTGCCGTCCTTGCCAGTAGCTGAACAAACACTCAAGATAGCAGATGAATAACTGGCTATTATAGTGACAGTCTGCAAAGTGTGGAGTACAAGGCTCTACTTCAGAATTCTGGGATGGCGACTTAAGTTCATAATCGCCGTCGATGGCGTATAAAGTGATCCTTTTCATATTTTTGTAGTCCTGGAACAGGGGGAAACGGATGAAACCAGCTTGCTCCTTTAAGTTTGGGGGTATTTGCCTAGAACCCGGTGATCGTACAGCCATCGAGTTGCCTATGGCTCGACTTTATACAAACAACGCCATGACAATGCCGGTTCAGGTTGTTCATGGGAAAAACAGTGGGCCTGTCCTATTTGTCAGTGCCGCTGTCCATGGTGATGAAATCAATGGCGTTGAGATCATTCGTAGGTTGTTGGACAGCCGGGCTCTAGCTCAATTGCGAGGCACATTGTTGGCCATTCCTGTTGCTAACCCGTTCGGCTTTATTCAGAGGTCCAGATACCTGCCTGATCGAAGGGATTTGAATCGATCCTTCCCCGGCACGGCAAAAGGCTCTTCAGCAGGAAGGCTTGCTCACATGTTTATGACTGAAATCATAAGCCGCTGTGATTTTGGTATTGATTTGCATACGGGGTCCAATTATCGCAGCAACTTGCCGCAGATCCGCGCCTGGTTGGATGATCCTGATACGATAGAATTGGCTTCAGCTTTTGGGGCACCGATTGTAGTGCCCTCTGAGTTGCGCGAAGGGTCTTTACGTGAAGTGGTTGCAGCGCTGGGGAAACCGGTATTGGTGTATGAGGGAGGAGAAGCACTGTCTTTTGACGAAACCGCCATTCAGACAGGACTAAAAGGGATACTCAATTCGATGTGTCATCTCGGCATGCTTCCCCCAGATCAGAATGAACAGCAGCGTTCCCCGATTATTACTGATCGGACCAGTTGGGTCCGGGCGAGTATGAGCGGAACTTTCTCACTGAAAGTTAAATTGGGAGATTTTGTTAAACAAGGGGATTTGCTTGGTGTTTTGAGTAATCCTTTCGGAAGTGATCAAGAAGAGGTTCATGCCCCATTTTCTGGGATGAATATCGGACAGCTAAACCTTCCATTGGCCCATGAAGGTGACGCCCTGATTCATCTGGCAAAATTGCCCTGTCCTGGTGAAGCAGAGTGTGAATTGAAGGAGCTTCAATCTTCTTTAACTGAAGAAGATTTTGGCTTGGTTCGATAAAGACCTTTCGCATCATAATTACTGGTAATTAAAGAGGCTGACATGGTTGGAGAAATAAAAGCTCGTTGGTTCAATAAGGTTTCAAAATCTATTAAATCACATTGTTTGGCTGCTGATGCAAATCTGCAATGGCTTCAGGAACAGATGCATCCCTACCTGTCGATCACTATGCACGATGAAGCCGAGGCGATTGGTTCTTTAGCGCTGCAACTGCAGAAGCTAGAAAACAATAAACGTCTGGTGCTCCGCGACACGGAAAAAACACTTATTCTGGCACGGCTGAATCAACCCGGTTCTTTATACGAGACACTGAAGTTCCTACGGGAACGGGAAATTTCTTATGCCCAGTTTACTCATTCGTATGCTCCCATCCCTGATGTTGGAAAAGAGCTGGAGTTGCAACGGTTTGAATTTGATCGTCGGACGGCTGAAGATATCGTTGTTGAGGATGAGGTTCGAATTCCCGAACGCTTACAAAAAGAAATACGCGCAGCATTGAAAAAGCGTTACCCACGCTACGATTTCAGCCGGTTTAAAAAAGAATTGAGAATGCTCTGGTTGAATAATGCAGAGTATGTGCGCCACTCTCCAGCCAGGCGGGTCGCTCAGTGCCTCTGGATTTATCATCAGGCGATTGCTCATGGTGGTGTTTATTTTGATATCGAGTCGGCAGAAGAAATTTTGGACAAGCCTGAGTACCGGGTCATGTTTGCAGCTGCGAATCCTCCGCAAATTGACTTTCTTGAGCAAACAATGGAGGCTTTCAAGCGTCTTGATTTGGGAGTTAAACGCGCCTATTGCCTGACCATTCATAACGGATTGCACCCATATTTTCTTGGAACATTTTATCTGGGCGGCGAGAATAAAACTCTGCTGGATCGCGATGGTTTTCTCTACAATGAACTTGAGCAGGAGTTGTTCAATACGCAAATTCTTTCGACTGAGATGGCAAATTATCAACGTTTTGTTGTGAAGGGCAAGTTGGCCGGCACAGATGCTTCGCTGGTGAATGCCTTCACGGCTTTTTGCCACACCTCATTGGCACACAATCAGCCAGACCGGTTTGATTATCCAGAAGTCGAAAGGGTTTTTGCCGCCGATTTGGAAATGACATTGCGGCTGGTGGCCTTGTTCCGCATTCGTTTTGAGCCACACCTGCCAGGACGTGAGGACGCTTATCAGCGAGATCTAAGAGAATTAAAAAAGTCAATCGCTGAATATAATACCGGAAATGCCTATTTGGATGGGATCAGAAAGACGGTTTTTAACTGCTGCTTGACATTCATTTCTCATACATTGAAAAGCAACTTCTTTGTCAGTGCCAAACACGCCCTGGCTTTTCGTCTTGATCCTGCCTATCTGGATGAGTTAGGGACAGAGTTTACGTCGGACCTTCCACCGGAAAGGCCCTTTCGTGTCACCTTCTTTTTTGGTCGCCATGGCTGTGGTTATCATATCGGTTTTTCAGATATTGCCCGTGGTGGATGGCGGACCGTCATGGCGAAAAATCGTGATGAATACATCACCAGTGCCAACACGTTATTTCGTGAGAACTATGTCCTGGCACACACCCAACATTTGAAAAATAAAGATATCTATGAAGGTGGCTCCAAGATGGTCGTTGCTCTTGACGCCGCCGACCTGAATGATCCTGAAACCGTAAAGCGGCGACTATACAAGCTGCAATACGGCTTTATTCAAGCCTTCCTCGATATTTTTATCACTGAGGAAGGAAAAGCCAAAGAACCAAGAGTGGTTGACTATTACGGCGAAGACGAACCAATCGAATTGGGGCCGGACGAAAACATGCACGATGAGATGATCGAATTGATTGCACGTATTTCTGAAAAGCGTGGTTATCTGCTCGGTCCTGGTGTCATGTCGAGTAAGCAGTTTGGCATCAACCACAAAGAATATGGTGTCACCTCGACCGGCGTCATCCGCTTTGCTGAAATCACCCTCGATAATCTTGGCATTAATCCGCATAAAGATCCATTCAGTGTCAAAATCACCGGTGGCCCGGGTGGTGACGTCGCTGGCAATGGACTGCGCCTGCTGTTGGAACGTTCCCCGAAGGTACAAATTTGTTTAATACTCGATGGAACCGGGGCGTTAGTTGATCCCATAGGTGCTGATCACCAGGCATTGCGGGACGTCATTTTGAAGAGCGATATTGATAAGTTCAACCCTGAGTCGCTACACGATGGCGGCATGATGATCTTTCGCAGCCAAACAAAGCGGGAAGGCCTGCGTGAACTGCATCGTAAAGTGACACGCCAGGGCAATAAATTGCTTGAAGAATGGATCACTGTCGATGAGTTCTATCGCTTATTCAATAAACTGGTTTTCGATGTTCAGGCAGATATCTTCATACCAGCCGGTGGGCGGCCGGAAACGATTCATGGAGGCAACTGGAAACAATATCTGTCTGACGGTAAGCCAAGTTCCAAAGCCATTATCGAAGGTGCAAATTCATTTATTACTCCTGACGCCCGAAATCACCTTCAGGCGGCCGGTGTGATTGTCATGCGAGATGCCTCTGCCAACAAATGTGGTGTCATTTCTTCCTCGTATGAAATTATTGCCAACCTTCTTCTGACAGAGAAAGAGTTTTTTGCCAACAAGGAGCAGTATGTTGGCGATGTCCTTGAGATCCTCGAAAAGCGTGCTGCCGACGAAGCAAAACTAATCTTCCGGAGGCACAAAGAATTCGATGGGACTCAGAGTTATACCGATATTTCGGTTGGGCTTTCGAAAGAAATGAATGAGCACTACGCACGGCTATTCGATTATTTCCAAAAACGTCCTGAACTGGGTAAAAAGAAACTTTATCGCAATGCCCTGTTGGCCCATCTTCCGAGAATTCTGCGTGAATCGCCACGCTATCGGCAACGCATCGGACAGCTTCCCCCCAAGTACCAAGCGGCGATCTTGGCCAGTGAGATTGCTTCGTCTTTAGTTTATCGGCAGGATCGTGACGCGGAATACGAATTGATGCTAAATGGACACCTGCGCCGGAATTTTTAGTTCTTTGCTCATTAGAGGGGAAGCGACTGCTAATTCTGGTCATTTTTAAAACTTAGCTCAGTCGGTAGGCCAAAATAGCCCGTTTTGAGGGTCGTTTTCAGTGACAGGACATTTGTAAAAGGCAATCGGCCCAAGCAACTACTTGGAATTACAGCGGATGTAGCCAGTATTTTCCCACAGGTCCTGCCGTAGTGACCAGGGCTTGCTGGTTTCGCTCTTTTCAGCCACTTAGCGGTGGAGGAAATTTCTAGTCAAAAGTCGGCGATTTTTGAAAACGCAATCTGCTGAGGGGGGGGCACTAAGGCAGTTTCATCAACCGCTCACTTCTCCAGACACGAACGATGGCAATCCGCTGTTCTCCTCGACGATAAACTATACGAAAGGGGGGATGGATTAACTCCCTGAGTGATGGTTGGTTGAATTCGGGAACCATCCGCCCTCGATCTGGATGGGTGGGCAACTCCTCTACCAGCGCAACTATTTCCCGTAAGAAGCGCTCGCCAATCTC
>NZ_FQZT01000007.1 GCF_900142125.1 Malonomonas rubra DSM 5091 | reverse complement strand
CGTCACCCGCGATTATCTGAAGCGCGCGCTTGATGCCGAAGGCAGCATGCCGTTCGCCGATGCGACCCATCAGGAGATGCGTTCCCTGGTCTGTGCCCAGTGTCATTCCGAGTACTACTTCAAAAAGACCCCATGGACCGACGCCAACGGTCAGGAGCAGACTGCTGCCGTGGTCACCTTCCCGTGGAACAATGGTTTCTCCGCTGAAGATATCGAGAAGTACTACGATGAGCGCAGCTTTGTCGACTGGACCCACAAAGTCAGCAAGACCCCGATGCTGAAAGCTCAGCACCCCGGCTACGAAACCTTCATCACCGGTGCCCACGGTAAAGCCGGTCTGGCCTGTGCCGACTGCCATATGCCGTACGTTCGTGAAGGCGGCGTCAAGTACTCCAACCACAACGTCGGCAGCCCGCTCAAGGACATCGCCAACACCTGCCTGAACTGCCACAGTGGTACCGAGGAAGAGTTCAAGAAGACTGTTGAAGACAAGCTGGCACGGAAAGATGAACTGCACAAGAAAGCCACTCAGGTTATCGCCAAAGCTCACCTGGAAGCTGGCAAAGCCCTGGAACTGGGCGCGACTGACGAAGAAATGAAGGCGGCCCAGACCGATATCCGTCATGCCCAGTGGCGTTGGGACTACTCGATCGCTGCCCACGGTTCTTTCTTCCACGCACCAGAAGAGACCCTGCGTGTGCTCGGCAGTGCAATTGAAAAGGGCCAGGAAGCACGTATCAAGCTTCGCACCCTGCTCGCCAAGTACGGTGCTGCTGATTTCGAAGCACCTGACTTTTCGACCAAGGAAAAAGCACAAGCCGTTATCGGCCTGCCGTTCGACAAGCTGGTTGACGACAAGAACCAGTTCCTCAAAGGCCTGAAGCAGGAGTGGTTCCAGGAAGGTCTGGAAAAGGGAATCTACGATCCGAAGAGTCGTGAAGGCATGACTCTGAAGGTCTCCTACCCGACCAACTAAAGATTCAGCGATAGCTGATCTGTTTCCGGCCCTGTTCACTGCGATGAGCAGGGCCTTTTTCTTGTTGCTGCATCACCGGCAAAAGCCTATCTTCTGCGTATGCCCATCTTTAACGTCGATAAGAAAGATAGCGACTCTTCCCTGCTGGAATTTCTGCAGCAGCAGATACCTGCTGCACCCCTGTCATACCTGCGGCAAATGGTAAAAAAGGGAAAAGTCAGCAACCACTCCGGTTTGCTGACGCTGGATTCTCCGCTGAGTGTCGGTGATGGCATCCGCCTGCCAGATAGCGGTCGCCTGCAGGAATTTCTTTCAACACCCCCAAGTGAACAGACGCCGTTGCAGATCCTCTATGAAACAAGAGAGATTCTTGTGGTGGACAAGCCGGCCGGGCTGGCGATCCACAGCAGCGTTGGCCATGAAACCGACAACCTCACCACGCGCGCCGGGCAGTTGCTGAAACAGCGTGGCTCGAAATTCAGCATCGCTCCCGTGCACAGGCTCGATCTGGGAACCTCCGGTCCGGTGTTGTTCGGCAAAGGGAAAAAAGCTTGCGCCGAGTTGGGGCAACTGTTCATGCGCCATGAGGTGGAGAAATACTACCTGGCGTTGGTTGCGGGAAAAACCAGCGGCAGCGGTCGGTTGGAGTCTGTGGTGAAAGCGAAGGGGAAAAAGAAACTTGCCAGCACGGAATTTCGCGCCCTTGCCAGAAACGAACAGGCATCCCTGCTGGAGTTGCGTCTGCATACTGGTCGCCAGCATCAGATCCGACAGCAACTGGCGCAACAGAAGCATCCACTGTTCGGCGACCAGCGTTACCACGGCCCCTGCCCACAAGAGCTGCCACGCATGTTCCTGCACAGCTGCTGTCTCGCTTTTGTCGACCCTTTCAGCGGGGCGCCGATCAGCATCAAGTCGCCTTTGCCGGATGAGCTGGAAGCGTTTCTGGTACAGGTTGGGCTAGGTGCAGAAGATAAAGGTGATGGGGGGAAGGCAGAACGCGGCTGCTGAGTTTCCAATTCTCATCGGGTTTTATTTAAAATACGGTCTGCCTGTTCCGGAAAGTTTTTCTTTAAGCATTCTGGGCAAATTGAGTGGGTAAAATCTGCAGAGGTTCGATCAGAAATAAATACTTCAAGAGGTTGCCAGGATGCCTGGTTTTTCGGGTCGCTGTTTTGACTCCGCATCTTTTTGCATGAAGAGCAGATGGGCAATAATCCGCTTAGAGTGTTTTTCGCTTCGATCAGCATTTTGGTTTGAATGCGATTGCTGATAAGGACAAATACGGCGCCCCCAAAGAAGACAACACCAACAAACAATTCACCCAAAATATTTATTCTACTGATAAATGAGATTGCAACGATCCCATATCCCAGCAGGAAAAAAAGCATGAGGCCCTGCAGCAGATGAATCTTTTTTGTCAGGGGCAGTTGTTTGTTTTCCGGCAAAAAAGGAATCATTACCAGCAGCTTTCTTGATTCCCACAGACTGAGTCCCATGATGATCCCCCCGATGATGATCATGGCCGCGCTAAAAAAGTGAGTCATTTTTTCCCTTTATTTTTCCCTTTATTTTTTTCCGGGGCAATCTCTTCCAGCACTTCTTCCAGCAATGGCAGCATTTTATCGACTATCACATTGACCCCGATCATTGTCGGGTGAATGCCGTCCGGCTGGTTCAGCTCGGGAATTCCAGCGACACCATCGAGGAAAAATGGATAAAGCGGCACCTGATGTTGCTGTGCAAGCTCAGGGTAGATGCTGTCAAAGCTGTTATAATAGGCCTCGCCCAGGTTGCGCGGGGCTTTCATCCCGGCCAGCACAGCACGGATATTCTTCTGCTTCAGCCGGTGCAGGATGGTATCGAGATTCTGCCGGGTCTGGATCGGTTGCAGGCCGCGCAGGGCATCGTTGGCTCCCAGCTCGATGATCACCAGGTCGGGTTGGTCGGTCAGCGCCCAGTCGAGCCGGCTCAGGCCGCCGAAGCTGGTGTCGCCGGAGACCCCGGCGTTGAACACTTTAACTTTGTGCCCACGCCCCTGCAGGGCGATCTCCAGTTGCGCGGGGAAGGCGGCCTGTTGCGGCAGCCCGTAGCCGGCGGTTAAACTGTCACCGAGGACGACAATCCGTATCGGCGTGGTTTCCGCCCGCAGCGGATTCAGCCCGCAGCATAAAAACAGCAAAAGCAGTAAAGAAGGAGCTTTCATGATCGATCCGATTGTTGAGGTTGCAGATCTACAACTCAGTTTAGTTGGCGGCGCCGGCCCGGTCAATATCCTGCGTGGCGTCGACCTGCAGGTTGCCGCTGGCGAAACCTTGAGCATCGTCGGGCCTTCGGGGGCTGGGAAAACCAGTCTGCTGATGGTGCTCTCCGGTCTGGAACAGGCCGATGCGGGGAGGGTGAAAATTGCCGGAACCGACTTGCGGCAGCTGGATGAGGATGGCCTGGCCCGTTTCCGTCGCAGGCAGGTCGGTATCGTCTTTCAATCCTTTCACCTGGTGCCGACCATGACGGCGTTGGAAAATGTCGCTCTTCCGCTGGAATTCGCTGGCGTCGATGACGCCCTGCAGCAGGCTCATCAGGCGCTTACTGCTGTTGGCCTGGAGCAGCGGCTGCAGCATTTCCCCGGTCAGCTTTCCGGTGGTGAGCAGCAGCGGGTCGCTTTGGCGCGGGCCTTTGTCGCCAAACCGAAGCTGATTCTGGCTGACGAGCCGACCGGGAACCTGGATGGCGAAACGGGCGAAAAGGTGATGGAGCTGTTGTTCGGGCTACAGCACGAATTCGGTACCACCCTGGTTCTGGTGACTCATGATCCGAAGCTGGCCGGTCGTTGTCAGAGAACAATTCAGATGATCGACGGTTGTCTGCAACCTGTTGACGGGATGGTCGCGTGAGTCGGTTCGCTTTTTTACCGCAGGCGCTGCGCCTGGTGCGTCGTGAACTGCGTGGTGGACTGCGCGGTTTCGGCGTTTTTCTCGCCTGCCTGTTTCTCGGGGTCTTTGCCATCAGCGCCATTGGCAGCTTCAGTGCGGCCGCCCGGTCCGGGCTGCTGGCGGATGCCGGGGCGCTGCTCGGTGGCGACCTAGAGATCCGGTTGTCGCAGCGTTCGCTGACGGATGAACAGCGTGCTTTCATTGAGCAATTCGGGCTACTTTCCAGTGTGCTGGAAATGCGCACCATGGCGACGGCGGTGGCAACACAGCAGAGTGCCCTGGTCGAGCTGAAAGCGGTCGATGGCGCATATCCGCTTTACGGCGAGCTGCCGATTGTGCCGGAGCAAAAGTCTGAGACTGCTCTGGCCGGTGCGGGGGTGCGTTTTGGCGCACTGGTCGAACAGAGCTTTTTACAGCGTTTCGCGATCGCAGTTGGCGATCGTGTGAAGGTCGGCGCGGCAGAATTTACGGTTCGCGGCATATTGCAGAACGAACCGGATCGCACCGTGCGCGCATTTCATCTCGGACCTCGGTTGCTGGTCAGTCAAGCCGCTTTGCGGGCAACTGATCTGCTGCAACCGGGCAGCCTGGTGACCTACCGATATCGCCTGAAACTGCCCGATCGGGAGCAGGTTGAAGCTGTCAGCAGCGCGTTGCAGCAACGCTTTCCCGATGCCGGCTGGCGGTTACGGGATTGGCGTAAAGCAGCGCCGCGGGTGAGATTTTTTCTCGATCGGATGAGCACAAACCTGACCTTGCTCGGTCTCTGCGCCCTGCTGGTCGGGGGGCTCGGCGTGTCGGGTGCGGTGCGCGGTTATCTCAACGGCAAGCTGGAGCATATTGCCACCATGAAATGCCTCGGTGCGTCCAGTCGGGTGGTTTTTACTGCGTACCTGCTGCAGGTTCTGCTGCTCGGTTTTGTCGGCTCCTCTCTTGGCCTTCTGCTTGGTGCGGCTGTGCCCTGGCTGATTGCCCGTTTTGCCGGCAACCTGTTGCCGATCCCGCTGCAGGCCGGTTTTTATCCCCAGGTGTTGCTGGTTTCTGCTCTGTTCGGCCTGTTGATCGCGCTGCTTTTTTCTCTTAAAGAACTGGGAATCGCTCGCCGCGTGCCGCCGGCGATGCTGTTTCGTGGCTATGTCGACAGCGGGCGCAAAAATCCGGGGAGGACTATCTGGCTGGCGGTCGCTGCCAGTGGACTGGCGTTGGCGCTGGTCGCGCTGTTCAGCAGTAGCGACAAGCAACTGGCGGGCTGGTTTATCCTCGGTGCGGCGATCTGTTTTCTCCTGTTCCGCGTGCTGGCAACGCTGGTCATTCGGCTCGTTGCGAAACTGCCGCAGCCGGGAAATCCACGCGTGCGTCTGGCTTTGGCGAATATCAAGCGGCCGGGCGCACCGGCGGTCAGCATCATTTTTTCACTCGGCCTGGGATTGACGGCACTGGTGATGATTGCTCTGGTGCAGGCCAACCTGAACGATATGGTGCGGGATAATATTCCGGCCGATGCGCCCGACTTTTTCCTGCTCGATATTCAGCCGCAGCAGGTTGCTGCTATGGAGGGGAAAATTGCAGAATTTCCTGGTGCTCGGTTGGAGCGTTCACCGACCCTGCGCGGGCGTATAACTTTTATCGACGGGGTTTCGGTGGCGGACGCAACGATCGCGCCGAATGTCCGCTGGGCGGTACGAGGCGACCGCTTTTTCAGTTACAGCGGTACGTTGCCATCTGGGACCGTCTTGACGGCAGGGGAATGGTGGCCGGAGGATTACAGCGGGCCACCGCTGCTCTCGCTCACGGCAGATCTGGCTGAGGGTTTTGGAGTCGGCCTCGGTGACAGCATCAGCGTCAATATTCTTGGTCGTGAGGTGACGGCAGAGATTGCCAATATTCGCGAGGTCGACTGGTCGACTCTGCAGCTCAACTTCGCCCTGCTGTTCGCCCCCGGCTTGCTGGAGAGCGCACCACAGACACACCTGGCCGCCGTGCATCTGCCGGACGGTGTTGAAGAGCAGTACTATCGTAGGGTGACGACTGAGTTTCCGAATATCTCCCTGATCAGCACGGCTGAAGTGCTGAAAAACGTTTCCCTGACTCTTGGACGCATCGGTGCTGCTTTTCAGGGAATGGCGGCGGTGGCTTTGCTGACCGGGTTCTTGGTGCTGGCCGGGGCGGTTTCCGCCGATCAGCACCGGCGGATTCAGGATGCTGTCATTTTCAAGGTTTGTGGCGCGACGCGGCGTGATATCCTGACGACCTTTGCCGCGGAATTCGCCCTGCTCGGTTTGATCGCCGGAATGATCAGCGCCCTGACTGGTGGCTTGGCCGCTTTTGCTATTTTGCGTGGCCCGCTCGATGTGCCTTTCAGTCCTCACCCGGAAGTGATCCTGCTAACCCTGGCGGCGGGGATCGGGCTGACCCTGCTGCTTGGCCTGAGCGGAACCTGGAAAGCTTTGGGTAAGCGGCCCGCAGGTTATCTGCGTCATGACTAGATGTGCTTGGAGTTCGCATGAGAAAAGTTGTTTCTGCCCTGCTGATATTGACCCTGATCCTGTTGTTTGCAGCTACTTACGTTTGCAGCAGTAAAACGGAAACTGTTTTTGCAGAGCAGGTGGCCGAGATCAATCAACTGTATCCCGGTTTAATAAAGCTCGAGTTGAGCGATTATCAGCGTGGATTTTTGTTATCGACGGCCAGGACCCGGGTCGATCTGCGGGGAGAGCAGCTTGAGCTATCTCACCAGATTCGCCATCTTCCCTGGAAAGTGCAGATTTACACCAGCTTCTCTGAAGGCTCCGAGTTAGCCGAAAGGCCGCAGCTGCAGACCGATGTTAGCCTGCAGGGCGCGGTTGAAAGCCGGCTGGGGCTGCCACTGCTTGCTGTTGCCGCTGATGACACGGAAGTACGGCTGGAGGGCTTGCAATTCTCTTGTCGTTTGCAGCCGGGTTTGACCGATGGCGATGTCAGCCTGCAGTTGACCGAGTTGACACTGATTGAGCGGGGCAACGGTGAGTTGCATTTGGGTGACCTGGATTTACAATCGACCATCAGCGATCAGCAGGGTTTGATGATCGGCGCAGGCAAGATGTCCCTCGGCTCCTTGCAGGTGCAGGCGGAAGAGCAGAGCTTTGCCCTCGAAGGGGTGCGGTATACAGTTGAAAACACGCTGCAGGGCGAGGCGGTTGCAGGTGCCTTCGAGCTTTCCCTGGACAGACTGCAACTTGCGGATGAGGAGTTCAACAACGGGCGCTTGCGGATGAGGATCGCCGGGCTCGATGCAGAGACCTTGCGAGAGATGCAGCAGAGTGCGCGGGACCTGCAGCAGCAGTTCGCTTCCGGGCAGAGCGATCCACTGATGTTGCAATTGCAGCTTTTTGCTCTTTACG
This sequence comes from Malonomonas rubra DSM 5091, assembly GCF_900142125.1. Classification (GTDB taxonomy): domain Bacteria; phylum Desulfobacterota; class Desulfuromonadia; order Desulfuromonadales; family Geopsychrobacteraceae; genus Malonomonas; species Malonomonas rubra. The sequence goes on along the minus strand of NZ_FQZT01000007.1, from coordinate 209,562 downwards.
GACAACTGTTTCAGCAGGGCCTGATACTCTCGATCGAACAACTGGAACTGCAAAGCGATGAGGGTGCTGCCACTGGTAAAGGCGAGTTTGCCCTGGCACAGGGAGATGTGTCCGGGCTGATGGCATTCGAGCAGTTGAACGGAGATTTCCAGCTGCAGCTGGATCAGACTTTTTTCAGCGCCGGATTCCGTATGCTTGATCGCCTGCAGAGCTCTGTGGTGCGCAACCGGGCGGTTCTTAACGAGCAGGCAGAACAGTTGGCTGGAGCGTTTGTGCAGAAAGGCATTTTGCAGCAGACGGATAGCGGCTATCGTCTCGATTTCGCCGTCAGGCAGGGGCAGCCACTGTTGAACGGTCAGGTTCTGAGGTAGTTAAATCGATAGGCTGAGCGATTTGTCGGAGTAAAGTCCGTAGCCTTTGCTTTCTGGTCGCTGGTAAAAGATTGCCCGGCGGCCGTTCTCATCAACTTCGACGGCACCGACTTTAACGCTGATGACCAAGTTGAGTTTGTCCCAGTCGAGGGCGGATTCGTCCGCTGGCCGGCTGAAGTCGAGCTTGATCCGACCATGGTTGATCTGGTAACGGCCGTGGTTCGTAATTTCATCGACCAGCAACTGGTTCTGTTTGCCGACTTTCACCAGTACCGACTCGAAGCACATCAGGTATTCCGCCAACTCTTCAACGAAAACCGGGAACATGTTGGTCTCGCTGGTCATATCGAGACCACTGACGAAGTTTGGGGTCTCGCTGCGGTGCTGCAGTTGCCGGACGATGTCATCGATGCTGTCGAGGGGAACTTTCAGTTGCAGCAGCAGCGAAATCAGCTCAGCTTCTGCGAGCGCCAGCCCGATGTCGAGCAGCTCTTGATTGACGGTATTGAAATCGACCCGGCTGATATCTTCACTGCTCCGGAGTTTTTCGATCAGCTCACGCATGGCGGTAAAACGCCTGCGGGCAGGAGCCGGCTGTTCATGTTTCCTGGGTTGCTGGCCGGGGTAGCCTTCGTGGCGGTCCTGTTGTGGATCGATGCGCGGATAGGGGGTGACCGGTGCAACTTCGCGATGCGGATCACCTCGCCTGTAAGTAACTCTTTTGACTTCTTCCAACATATTCTGACCCTCCGTGGTATAGCTGTTCCCGTCAATGGGACGTTTTCTTTGGGTCTCTTATCGACAGTGTTGGCGAAAAAGTTTAATGAATCAAGTATTTATTGCTTGTGATGATTGACTTCTCGCGCGCCCCCGCTTAAATTAGTAAAGCTAAATGTAAAGGACGCTGTGGACCGGTCATGACTGCTGAGCACGTAAATCTGGTCGAATCGGGGCGGCTCTCGGACGAGCTGGAAACCCTGATCGACATCGGCAAGGCTTTGACTTCACACCTGGAGCTGGAAGATGTTTACCGGGTGGTGATGGATAAAGTCGGGAATTTGCTGCGCCCGCAGGCTTGGTCATTGCTGATTCTGGATGAAGGCAGCAACGAACTCTGTTTCGAAATCGCCATTTCTCCGGCGTCCGGAGAGATGGTCGGAACCCGGCTGAATGCGGACGAGGGGGTGCCCGGCTGGGTGGTCGCCACCGGGATGCCTTTGCTGGTCCCGGATGTGAGCAAAGAGCCACGCTTCTCCAGCCGCAGCGACGAACAGGTCGGCTTTGAAACCCAATCGGTCCTCTGTGTCCCGCTCGTTTCGAACAACCGTATTATCGGCGTTATCCAACTGCTCAATGGTGTCGGGCAGAGTCAGTTCACCGAGCAGGATCAGCGCATTCTTGCCACCATCGCCGATTTCACTGCCATCGCCATTGAAAACTCGCGGCTGCATCAGCAGGTCAGCAGTTTAACGATTACGGATGATCTGACCGGTCTCTATAACGCGCGTCACTTCCAGACCCTGTGCGATTACGAGATGGAACGGGCCAGCCGTTACGGAAACGAACTGTCGATGGTGTTCCTCGACCTCGATCATTTCAAACAGGTGAATGATACCTACGGCCATCTGACTGGCAGTCGCTTGCTCAAAGAGGTCGGGGCGCTGTTCAAAAAGGTGATTCGGGTCGTCGATCATGCGGCCCGCTACGGCGGCGACGAGTTTGTCTTTCTGCTCCCATCGACCAGCAAGAAGGGGGCTCTTGCCATGGCGCAAAACCTGCTCGATACCCTGCGTAGCACCGAGTTTAAGTCGGATTGTGGCCAGGCGATGAAAATTACCGCCAGTCTCGGTGTTGCCACCTACCCAACCAATGCCTACTGCATTCAGGAACTGATCAAACTGGCCGATGAATCGATGTACGAGGTGAAGCGCGGTACTCGCAACAACGTCATCAGCGCTTGACCTCAAATATCTCGATTCACCGCCAAGTGTCCCCATGACTGGTCAAGGCACATCGCCTCCATGTGGTTGATGTTGACGTGTGGTGGAAGGTTGGCGAGCCACCAGATCATCTCGGCGATATCTTCCGGACGGAGCGGTTCGGTTCCCTTGTAAACCTGACTCGCTTTTTCCGTATCCCCTTTAAAGCGAACATTGGAGAATTCGCTCTCTGCCATTCCGGGAGCGAGGGTCGTCACCTTGACCTTTTTCCCCAGCAGGTCAGCCCGCAGGTTGCGGCCGAACTGTTCGACAAAAGCCTTGGTGCCACCGTAAACATTACCGCCGGGGTAAGGCCAGCGGCCGGCTGTCGAACCGATGTTGATGATCTGACCGCTGTTGCGTTCAACCATCTGTGGCAAGATGGCACGAGTGGCGTAAATCACCCCTTTGATGTTGGTTTCAACCATGTTTTCCCAGTCGTCCGGGTTGACCTCCCAGGCCGGTTCCAGCCCCAGCGCCAGTCCGGCGTTGTTCAGCAGCAGGTCGATATTCTCCAGTGTCCCCAGTTTGGCAAAGATCTGTTCACGATCCTGCATGTCGAGGGTGATGATGTCACGAACGGCATCGCCGAGTTCGGTTTGCAGCTGTTGCAGTCGCTCGCTGCGGCGACCGGTGAGAACCAGTTGCCAGCCTTCGGCGGCGAAACGACGAGCAGTGGCTTCTCCAAAGCCGGATGTGGCTCCGGTGATCAGGATGGTTTTTGACATATTGGACTCCATTATTCGGTAGCAGTTCAGCGATCTATGCGCCGTTTTTTGTCAATTTACTGCTCGATCCGGCAAATTTTGCAGATTCGAAACCTGTTATCTTCTCAGAGTTTTTTTCTAACCTATTGAAATTATGTAAAAGCAAAAAGAGATTGTCAATGGAACAAAATTTGCTTTTGCTAATAATAGTCGTTCGATTGGAGGTGACAGATGCTTTTTATCCGCTGCAGCCTGTTTTTTGTTGTCCTTTTGCTGCTGTCCGCATGCGCCGGTCATCAAACCGTGCAGCAGTTCGATCGGCCGTCTGTTGTTTCTACCACCGCGTCAGCTCCAGAGTTGAACACAGCGCCTCCGAAGCCACTAACGGTCATTGCAACCGCGCGCCGCATGCTCGGAACTCCGTACCGTTACGGGGGCGCTGATCCCCGCGGGTTCGATTGCAGTGGGCTGGTGTCCTATGCTTACCGCAGTGTCGGCATCCGCGTACCGCGGACCTCAAGCGAGCAGTTCCGTCAGGCCGAGCCGGTCAAAGCGAAAAACCTGAAGTCAGGCGACCTGCTGTTTTTCCGTCTCTCCCCGCCAAAAGTTTCACATGTTGCCATTTATGATGGCGACGGGCGGTTCATTCACGCACCCTCTTCCGGCAAGCGGGTGAGTTACGCCTCTCTTGAGAATCCTTACTGGCGCCAGCATCTGGTTGGTGCCGGCCGTTTCTGATCGCGATCAGCCGAGCGATACGTCAAGCAGCATCATCACGGAAAAGCCGATCATCGTCGCCATGGTAACCAGGTCAATATTCGCCTGAACCCGCTGCGATTCGGGAATCAACTCTTCGACGACGACGAAAATCATCGCGCCGGCGGCAAAACAGAGGGCGTAGGGCAGAACCGGTTGCATCGTCAGAACGAAAACCGCACCTAAAACACCGAAAATCGGTTCCACGATGCCGGATGCCTGTCCCATCAGGAAGCTCTTATGGCGGCTGAGCCCTTCACGACGAAGTGGCATCGAAACCGCTGTCCCTTCCGGGAAGTTCTGAATGCCGATGCCGATAGCTAGGGCGATTGCCCCACCGATGGTGGCAGATGGTAGATCCGCGCCGACGGCTCCGAAGGCGACACCAACGGCTAAGCCTTCTGGGGCGTTATGCATAGTAATCGCGACCACCAGCAAGGTGCTACGCTGCCAAGAGGTTTTCACCCCTTCGCTCTGTTCCATTTTCAGCCCCGGGTGTAGGTGGGGGAGAAATTTATCAGTCAAACGCATGAAAATGCCGCCGCCGAGAAAACCGATAACCGCTGTCAACCAGGGAATCTGACCCATTTGCTCGGCCATTTCAATGCCGGGGTTCAGTAGTGACCAGAAACTGGCAGCGATCATGACGCCGGCAGCGAAACCGAGAGTGGCGTCAAGATGTTTTGGGTTGATTTCATTTTTGACATAAACAGCTGCAGCACCGGCAGCCGTCATCGCCCAGGTGAAGAGCGTGCCAAGCAATGCCTGCGTGACCGGGCTGAGTTGCAGAAAGGCATCAATCATCGGTAATCCTCCTGAAATCTACTTCAATTTATCTTTGGGCAAAGAATACCGAAAATGTAGCATAAATTTTAGGCGGCGGGCGCAGCAGATAAAAAAAGAGGCCGGGGGTCTTAACCGGCCTCTTGTTGTTATTTCATCAGGTATTTACCGACCCAGTTCTTGGAAAACTGGTAAGCGGTGCGACCGCAGCGCTTGCTTTTCTGATGGCTCCATTTGATCGCGGCCTGCTGCAGATCGTCACTCCAGGGGACCGGGCGACCCAATTCTTTGCTCCACCTTTCGACGCAGAGCTTGACCGCCTCGAGATAGCGCTCCTGGCTAAAAACGTGGAAGGGAACCCAGAGGCCGAAGCGATCTGACAGCGAGCTCTTCTCTTCCTGAATTTCACTCTGCTGCAGTTCGCCTTTGACGTATTTACCGCCCAGGTGGTCACCGTCGTACTCCGGCAGCAGGTAGCGGCGGTTACTGGTGACGTAAATCAGTACATTGTCAGGTGCCGAGTAAACAGATCCGTCCAGTGCGCTTTTCAGCATCTTGTAAGCCAGCTCACCCGTCTCGAAAGTCAGGTCGTCACAGAGCAGGATGAAGCGGTAGGGCTCCTCTTCGATGGCGGCGAAGATTTCCGACAGGTAGATCAGATCTTCTTTTTCCACCTGGATGATGCGCAGCCCCTGGTCGCCATACTCGTTCAGCAACGCCTTGACGATGGATGATTTTCCGGTACCGCGCGACCCCCACAGCAGGGCGTTGTTCGCAGGCAGCCCCTGCAGGAATTGCCGGGTGTTGTTGACCATGATCTCTTTCTGCTCTTCGACGCCGAGCAACTCTTCCAGCCGGGTGTTGTCGGTCACCTTGACCGGTTCAAGATAGCCGGAAAAGGAATGGCGGCGCCAGTTGGCGGCGTGACATTTCGACCAGTCGACCGGTTTGCTGGCACGCGGCAACAACATCTCCACCGAGCCGAGAACACGCTCCAGCTGGGCAACAACTTCAGGTTTCAGGTTCATCATCATCTTTCTCCTTCACAGGGTACAGATATACTTAAGCGACAAAAGTCGGGAAACGAACTGCAAATAATCTGGCTGAGGGGTGTCACAACGCGAAAGGCGGGACCTGCCGGACAATCATGCAAATTTCTGAATCGACTGTATACGCCAGAACAGCGTTTGCTGTCAAATTCCCATCCTGTAAAGCGGGAGGAATAATGATATTTCCCTGTATGGGCAATCAATTTGCATTGGGGGATAGAAGTAATATACAAATCGACTAACGAATAAAAGGAGGACGGCCATCAAACAGGTCAAGCCGCTGTGGCTTTTGTTTATCGTTATTCTGATCGCTGTTGGCTGTGTCTGGCAGGCGGTGAGCTGGTCCTATCGTGCGGAGCTGGTCAAATTACAGCAAACCGGCGAAGAACGGTTGGCTCTTTATACCGGAACCCTGAACAGCTTGTTGACCCGGATGGAGAACCTGCCCTACGTGATGGCGCATAATGATGCGGTGGCCCGGCTGTTGCTGCATCAGGACAATCTCGATCAGCTTAACCGTGACCTTGAATCCCTCAACTATTGGGCCGGGACCGATTCGCTCTACGTGATGGATAACGAAGGCAACATTGTTGCCTCCAGTACCTGGCGTGAACCGGTGAACCTGATCGGCAGCAACTACGCCTTCCGGCCCTATTTCAACTCGGCGAAAGAAGGCGAGCAGGGGCGCCTCTTTGCTATCGGGCTGGAATCGAATCAACCCGGCCTCTTCATGTCTCACGGGGTTTTTCGTGAAGGACGCTTCCTTGGCGTGGTGGTGGTTGAGGCAGCACTCGACCCGCTGATCGAAGATTGGCGCGAAGGCGGCGAAAACCTGCTGATCAGCGATGCCAACGATGTCGTCATCCTGGCCAGCAACAGTGCCTGGACATTTACCAGCCTGAAGCCGCTCGACCCGGAACAGCGGGCCCTGCTCAGTTCCAGCCTGCTTTACAGCGATCAACCGCTCAGCCAGACGCCGTTGGAGTTTGGCATAGAGCTGGAAGAGGGTGGTCGACTGGTGCGTGCCGACAATAACCGTTACCTGATGGTGTCACAACAGAATCCGCAACTGGGCTGGACTCTGTCCTACCTGGCGCCTTTGACCGGGGTTGTTCAACAGACCAGGTCGGTTTTGATTATCGGTACCGTGCTGGCCTTACTGGTGTTGGCGGTGGCGATGTACAGCCGTGAACGGCGACAGAAGAAACTGTCGCGAAAAAAACTGAAAGAGGCGGAGATCATCAAACAGATCAACCTGCGCTTGCAGGAGGAGATCGAAGAGCACCGTCGCACCGAACAGGCGCTGCGTGATGCCCAGACAGAGCTGGTGCAGAGCAGTAAGCTCGCTGCTGTCGGCCAGATGGCGGCCGGCATTGTCCACGAGCTGAACCAGCCGATCGCGGCCATCCGTACCCACGCTGCCAGCGGGCGCTTATTGCTTGAGCGTGAGCAGCCGGAGAAGTTGCGGGAAACACTGGCAGCGGTGACTCGGATCACTGAGCATATGGCTTCGATCACGGCACAGTTGAAAATTTTCGCCCGCAAGGTACCGAAGAAAAAGGAAAAAGTGCTGGTCGAGAACTGTCTCGACGCAGCCATGAACATGTTGCAGCCGCTGCTCGATGAAGCTGATGTCCGGTTGCAAAAACAGATTTGCGATGAACCGCTTTACATCCGTGGCAGCCAGGTGCAGCTGGAGCAGGTTCTGGTCAACCTGGTTCGCAACGGTGTCGACGCTATGCAGCAGAGCGCGGACAAAAGTCTGCAGATTGTCCTCAAACGCAAAGAGCAACGACTGGAACTGCAGGTTCTCGACAGCGGCAGTGGTATCGCTGAAGAACATCTGGATGAGCTGTTCAACCCTTTTTTCACGACCAAAGAGGTCGGTCAGGGGATGGGGCTTGGGCTGTCGATCTGCTACCGTATCGTTAGCGATCTGGGTGGCAGTATCCGCGCAGAGAATAATCCGCAAGGCGGGGCTATTTTCAGCGTCAGTCTGCCGCTGATTGAAGAAACAGGAGCAAAAGATGACTGATTCCCTCGGCCGGGTCTGCCTGGTTGATGACGATGCCGACCTGCGGGCCGCAACGGCCCAGTGGCTGGAACTGGCCGGATATCAGGTCGATACTTATGCCGACGCACCCAGCGCCCTGGCCCGACTCGATGCCGGGATGGAGGGGGTGGTGGTGAGCGATGTGCGCATGCCGAAGATGGACGGCATGGAGTTTCTCGCCCGGGTCAGTGCCCTCGACAGGGATCTGCCGCTGGTGCTGATCACCGCTCACGGTGATGTGCAGATGGCAGTCAAGGCGATGCGACAGGGGGCCTACGATTTCATCGAGAAACCGTTCGAGCCGGAGCAGCTGCTCGAGGTCCTGCAGCGGGCCAGTGAAAAGCGTCGGCTGGTGATGGAAAATCGTGAGCTGCGCCGTCGTTTGAGCGCCGGACCGGCCATCGAGCAACACCTCATCGGCAACAGCCCGGTGATGCGACGGCTGCAGCAGGAAATTCTCGATGTTGCCGATACCAAGGCACCGGTCCTGATCGTTGGCGAAACAGGAACAGGCAAAGAAGTGGTCGCCCAGTGCCTGCATCAGTTCGGCAAACGTAAGCAGGGCAAGTTCGTGCCGGTGCATTGTGGTGCGATCCCGGAAAACATGGTGGAAAGTGAGCTGTTCGGTCACGAGCGGGGCGCTTTCACCGGGGCCGATCGGCGACGGATCGGACGACTGGAATATGCCAAAGGCGGCAGCCTGTTTCTCGATGAGATAGGGACCATGCCGCTGGCTGCACAGGTCAAACTGTTGCGCGCGTTGCAGGAGCGGGAGATCGTTCGCCTCGGCAGCAACGAGTCGCTCGCGATCGATGTCCGTCTGATCAGCGCCACCAACCGTGACCTGCTGGCTGAATGCGCTAAAAAGACTTTCCGCGAAGATCTCTACTACCGGGTCAACGTTATCGAGCTGAAGGTGCCGCCGCTGCGGGAACGGGAAGAAGACATCCTGCTGCTGTTCGATTACTTCTCGGCCCAGGCCGCAGAAAGCTATCAGCGCAATCTTGAACCCTTGCCGACTGGTGATGTCAGCCTGCTACTGAGTCACAACTGGCCCGGCAACGTGCGCGAACTGAAGAACATCGCCGAGCGCTTTGTTCTTTCCTCCCTGCCGATTTCAGAACGGCTTGCAACGCTGATCGGGGGCAGCAGCGAAGCTTTTCAGTCACCGGAGAACAGCTCGTTGCAGGAGAAGTTACGTCACTACGAGCGCACGTTGCTGGAACAATCACTGGCCCGGCACAAAGGAGAGATACAGGCTGTGATGGAAGAATTGCAGCTGCCGCGTCGTACCCTGAACGAAAAGATGACCCGCTACGATCTCGACCGCAAAGATTTCGCCTAGTACGTTGCCTGCCCGCTGAATCGGCAAGATCTTGCCGATTCAGCGGGAAATGATCGGCAAATATCTGCCGGTTCCGTCCTGCTGAAAAACGAAGAACCCCGTTTTATTCATTTTTCTTCTGCTGGCATGCTCCTTGCCACTTATCCGCAGTAAAGAGCGAAAATTTTCATCAACCGCTGGATAACTCAAATCTTCGAGGAGGAACTGATGCTGCGTTTCAAAAAAATCATGTTTGCTTTGGTCGCTGTCGGCCTGATCATGGGCACTTTCACCATGCCATCGGCGCAGGCTGCCGAAGAGCGGAACTACCTGATGGCCACTGCCTCAACCGGTGGCACCTTCTACCCGGTCGGTGTTGCCCTCTCGACCCTGGTCAAAGTCAAGCTGCAGCCGAAGCAGAAAATCGCCATGTCGGCGATCAACTCGGCTGGCTCCGGTGAAAACGTCAAGCTGCTGCGCGATAACGAAGTTCAGTTCGCCATTCTCCAGGGCCTCTATGGCGACTACGCCTGGAACGGCACCGGTCCGATCAAGAACGACGGCCCACAGAAGAACCTGCGCTCGGTCACCATGCTCTGGCAGAACGTCGAGCATTACGCCGTGCTGAAGAAGTTTGCCAAAACCGGTACCGTCAGCGACCTGGTGGCGATGAAAGGCGAGGCAATGTCGATGGGTAAGAAGAACTCCGGCACCCTCGGTTCCAACACCGTCATCCTGAAAAACCTCGGCGTCGACATCGACAAAGACTACGACCTGATTCATGTTGGCTACGGTCCGACCGCCGATGCCTTGCAGAACGGTCAGATTTCCGGTTTCGGTATTCCGGCAGGTGTCCCGGCCAGCGCCGTGACCAAGGCCGTTGCCAACCTCGGTGACGATATGGTTATCCTCGATTTTACCGATGAGCAATTGCAAAAAGCCGATGCCGGTAAAAACCTCTGGACCCGTTACGTTATTCCGGCCGGGACCTATCCGAGTCAGAAAAAAGACATCAACACCATCGCCCAGCCGAACTTCCTCGCTGCCCGTGCCGACCTGGATGAAGAAGCCGTTTACCTGATCACCAAGACCATCTACGAGAACCTGCCGTTCCTCAACGCGATCCACGGTGCGACCAAAGTGATGGCGATTGAAAAAGCGATTTCCGGCCTGCCGATGCCGCTGCATCCGGGTGCTGCCAAGTACTACAAGGAAGTTGGCATTCAGATTCCTGAGCGTCTGATCGCCAAGTAAGGTTGCACAGTTTTTCCCGCGGCCGACCGAAACCGGTCGGCCGCACATCGTCAGGAGTCGAGCGATGAATGCATCAGAAAATGAAAGCCGGACAGAAACCAGTCGCCTGCTCATGGTGCTCGGGATCGGCGTTGCCGTCATGCATATCTGGTTCAACGTGGTTACCGTGCTGCCGAGCCTGTGGCAGAACTCCCTGCACTTTGCCGGTTTCGCCCTGATTGCGGCGCTGGTTTATCCCTTGCGCAACAACCCGACTCTGCCCTGGAAAGTTCTCGATATGGCACTCGGCGTTCTTGCTGCCGGGTCGGCGGTCTACCTGATTGCGATGGAAGATGCGATCTACGAACGCGGCGTGACCCTGGCTCCGGCCGAGTGGGTTGCCGGGATTATTCTCATCCTCTGTGCTCTCGAGTTCACCCGCCGCGCCGCTGGCTGGTTCATCCCGGTGCTGATCATCATCGCTCTGAGTTATGTTGCCTGGTGGGGCAAACTTGTCGGTGGTGTTTTCAAGTTCGCTGGATTAAGCCTGGAAACCATCCTCTTCCGCAGTGTTTATGGTGACGATGCCATGTTCGGCACCATCGCCAGCATTTCTTCGACCTACGTTTTCATGTTCATCCTGTTCGGCGCATTTCTGCTGCGTTCCGGTGCTGGTGAATTCGTTATCGACCTGGCCCGCGCCGTCGCCGGGCGGATGGTCGGTGGCCCCGGCCTGGTGGCGGTTATGTCCTCCGGCCTGATGGGAACCATCTCCGGTTCCGCCATCGCCAACACCGCCTCGACCGGTGTCATCACCATTCCGCTGATGAAGCGGGCGGGGTTCCCGGCCAAGTTTGCCGCCGGGGTGGAAGCGGCAGCGTCGACCGGTGGCCAGCTGATGCCGCCGATCATGGGTGCCGGTGCTTTCGTTATGGCCACCTACACGCAGATTTCCTACAACACTATAGTGCTGGTCAGTATCCTGCCGGCGATCCTCTACTTTGCCACTGTCGCCTTTTTTGTTCGCATCGAAGCCAAGCGCAGCCATGTCCACGCGCTTGACGGCGAAAAGGTTTCTGCGCTTGAGGTGCTGAAAAAAGGTGGCATCGTCTTTCTGCTGCCGATCGGCGTGCTGATCGCGCTGCTGATTTACGGATTCACACCGACCTACGCTGCAGGTCTGAGTATCGTTTCGGTGGTGGTTGCTTCCTGGTTCTCGCCGAACAAGATGGGGCTCAAAGCGATTGTTGAAGCGATGGTGCTCGGTGCCCGTAACATGGTCATGACGGCCATCCTGCTTTGCGCAGTTGGTTTGATCGTCAACGTCATCGCCACTGCCGGTGTCGGCAACACCTTCTCGATGATGATTACCGAGTGGGCCGGTAGTAGTATGCTGATCGCCATTATCCTGATTGCGCTGGCATCGCTGGTGCTCGGCATGGGCCTGCCAGTGACCGCAGCCTATATCGTTCTCGGTACTCTTTCCGCGCCGGCACTGCACGCCCTGATCGCTGACGGCATGCTGGTCGATGCCCTGGCGGCCGGCCAGATCCCGGAAGCGGCGAAGGCGTTGTTCATGATTGCCGCGCCGGACAAACTGGCAGAGATCGGTAACCCGATGACCGTCGAAGCAGCGCGGGCCATCATCAACGCGATTCCGATCGATATGGCCGGGATGGTGCGAGAAGCTGTCATCAGCTCGCACGACATGACTTTCGCCCTGCTTTCGGCGCACCTGATCGTTTTCTGGCTGAGCCAGGATTCCAACGTTACGCCACCGGTCGCGCTGGCTGCTTTTACTGGTGCTGCCATCGCCGGAACCAAACCGATGGAGACCGGAATCCAGTCGTGGAAGGTTGCTAAAGGCCTGTATATTGTCCCGCTGCTGTTTGCCTATACCTCGTTGGTTGGCGGCGCCTGGAGTGAAGTTTTCACGATTTTCTTCTTCGCCCTGTTCGGCCTCTATGCGTTCACGGCTGCTTTGCAGGGGTTCATGGAAACAAAGCTCAGTTGGCCTTTGCGACTGCTGTCGCTTGCTTGTGCTGCCGCGCTGCTCTGCCCGGTTTCAGTGATCATTCACATTGCTGGCCTTGCTGTGCTGGCGGTGCTTTTCACCCTCAACTTCAAAGCATCTCGGCGGAAGAGTCGCGAGGGGGTCAATCTGCAGACAAAAGGCGTGCAAATGATGGCAACTTCGATGGCTGCACAAAACGGAGAAAATCAATAAAAAACAGAACCGCGCCGTTCGTTTGATAACGGGCGGCGCGGTTGCAGGTGAACGCGGCAAAAGATCTTTTCACTTTCAGCTGGCAACTGATCAGTCTTTTTGTCCCACAAGCAGAAAGTGTTTCGCCAGATCGTCACAGACCCTGAGTTGCTTGAAGCCAGTTTTTTGCAGCTGATTTTTAACCTCTTCTGTTGTGCAGCGGATCTCTTCCGGTGGCCCCTCGGGCATACCCTGTTTTTTCCAGTCGACGATAAAGATTTCCCCGCCCGGTTTCAGCAGGCGATAAGCCTCGTGTAACGACTTCTCCGGTTGCTCCAGTTCGTGGTGCAGGTTGATCATGAAAAGCAGGTCTGCTGCAGCCCCGGCCAGAGGAATTCGGTCTTCGTCAGTTTTTACCGGAATAATCGCAGGGTACTTGGGGGCCACGTTTTCCTGCATCCAGTCGATCATGGTGGCGGACAGGTCACATGCGTAGATACTGTCCGGCTTACAGTGCTGCAGAAATGCGATGCAGAAAAAAGCCGTACCTGCACCGATTTCTATCAGTGTTCGTGGGTTTTTATTGATAAGCCTGTTACTGATTATCTGTGGAGGAATATCCTTCAAGCGCTGCGGGTTGTTCAGCTTCTGCAGTTTTTTTGCATCAAATTTTCGATTACTCATACCTTATATCTTTCCGGTAAATGGACGTATATATTAGCTGCTTAACATGTGCAGAGGAGGGAGTCAATTCGCAGCAGTATGTTTTGATTTCTAGGGTTTGAATAAATTAATTCTTCAAAATCAAGCAGTTGCTCGCATCAAGATGTTGTGTTTAAATGATCGAATGGAGGTGTAATTATGATGAGCTTACGCAAAATATTTTGTCTGTTTCTTTTCGCTCTATTCGTTCTAGCGCCATACTCGCTTAGCTTCGATACCGGAAAGCTGGTCACAGCAGATGCCTTTGCCAAGGGCGGCAATGGCAATGGTAACGGTAACGGAAATGGTGGTGGCAATGGCAACGGGGTAGGGAATAGTAATGGCCACTCACATGGGCCTTCGCACGGTAATGGCTTAGGCGCAGCAAAAGAGAGCGGCTCGCTGGGTAAAGCCGAAAAAAACATTGCAAGCGCGAGCAAATTAGGACGCTTGAACGCAGCGCATGCGTCTGCAACCGCACGAGCTAACGCTTCACCGAACTCCGCTGTTGGACGTATTGCCGCATATGAAGCAGCTGTTTATGGTCGGATGGATGCACAAAGCCAACTGGAGGCATTGCAGAGTGATCCCTCGACTCCACAAGCGGAGCTCGACGCTGCCTTGACAGCTGTCGAAGTTGCCGTTCAGGCTGAAATGGAAACTCTTGCTGCAGCAGCAAACAAAGATGTTGATCAGGATGTTGCCCAAGCCGTTAATGACCTGTTGGGGATAGACGAAGGAACCGAAGAAGCGGCAGCCGCTCTGTAGTGCTCAAAGTATGTCGGTTTATTTTTTGCCGCGCAGCTGTTCCATTGTTTCATTGAGGGAACTGCTGTGCGGCATTTTGTTTTTTATCCGGTAGTTTTTCAGTGCATTTTGCGTTTTCGGACCATCTTCTCCGTCTTCAGTTCCTGCGGAAAAGCCACGAAAGTTCAGCATCGTTTGCAGGTAACGAATTTTGGGAGTAAGGAATAGCCCGTCCAGGTCTTTGCGTGAGGTTTTCAGGAACAGGTTCTCCCCGATTTTTATCGATTGACCAGAGAAGTTTTCTGTCTGTCGCAGGGCTTTGGCGGCCAGCTTATTGCCGGATAGTTCAGACCTTTTCAGCCAATGCCAGGCTTCCGATAGATTCTTTTTGCCACCGATCCCTTTACTGAAAAGCGCTGCGAGTAAAAGCTGCCCTTCGGCATGTCCTGCCCACGCTGCTTGTTCGAGCCAGTAGCGCCCCCATACAGTCTCTTTTTCAGTGCCGGTGCCATTCAGGAAAGCCTGGGCCAGTTGATATTGCGCCCGAGCGTGTCCTTTGTTCGCGGCACGTTCCAGCCAGGCAACGGCCGCGGGTTGATCCTGCAGTGTTCCCCTGCCAACGAGAAGCCCCATTGCCAACATGTACTGGGCATCAACATGTCCAGCTGCAGCCGCCTTTTTGAAATACCCATGAGCCCGCCACTTATCCCAGGTCCATTTAGCGCTGGTACTGTAGTGTAGACCCAACTGGTACTGACTCTCGGCATCACCAGAGGCAGATTTGCCCTCAAGTTGCTGCAGGTATCTCTGCTCAGGGCCGTGTCCTTGCTGAATTGCACAGCCTGAAAGTAGAAGCAGCAGAAGCCAAACAAGCGGTGAAGGAAATTTATATTGTACCGATTTCACTCTCTTCCTTTGAAGCGATAATTCGATTCTATATTTTAGCCTGAAAAGAGAACAAAAAAAGGGGAACCCTGCTGTGGTTCCCCGGATTTGAGCGTTGGAGGTAACGTTCATGGAATGCTGTGGAACTCCGCCGCCGCTGAGCAGAACGGCGACGGAGCCGGTAGATTAGTCGCTCAGTTTGAGCGCCAGATAACGACTGGCGTCTCCTTGCCGCACAAGCAGCAGAACAGTCTTCTTTTCCGATTCCTTGATCAGCTTTTTCACCTGGTGAGCCTCAGAGACAGGCTTGCGGTTGACCTCTTCGATCAGGTCGCCTCGCTTGATTCCAGCACGAGCGGCGATCGAGTCTGCTTCTACCGCGGTGACCAGAACACCTTTGGCCCCTTCGTAGCCGAACTGTTCGGCCAGGTCATCAGTCAGCTTTTGCAGGCTCATGCCCAGTTTCGGCAGTTTGTCTGCACTGACCGGCTGACCTTTTTCGTCGGTTTCCAGCGAGCCGATTGTGACCTTGACGGTTTTCTTCTTGCCATCCCGCAGAATCAGCAGTTTGACATCCGTGCCGGGGCGAGTCAGCGCGATCGTGTTACGGAACTTGGCAACCTTGTTTACCGTTTCTCCGTTCAACTTGAGGATGACATCCCCCTGCTCCAGTCCTGCTTTTTCCGCCGGTGAGTCCTCTATCACCTGTGCGACGAGGATGCCGTCGGTCTGTTCAAGATCGAAAGAATCGGCCAGGTCCTGATCGATATCCTGTATGTAAACACCGAGCCGACCGCGGGTGACGCTGCCATGCTCAACCAGTTGCTCACGGATGTTTTTCACCATGTTGATCGGAATGGCGAAGCCTATGCCCATGTAGCCGCCGCTGCGGCTGAAGATAGCGGTATTCATGCCGATCGCTTCACCGTCGAGATTGACTAAGGGGCCGCCGGAATTGCCGGGGTTGATCGCTGCGTCGGTCTGGATAAAGTTTTCATAGTCGGTCAGGCCAATGCCACTACGCCCCTTGGCACTGACGATTCCAGCTGTCAGCGTGTGAGAAAGGCCAAACGGGTTACCGAATGCCAGCACCCAGTCGCCGACTTCCATCTTGTCGGAGTCGCCCAGTGGAATGAAGGGTAGCTTCTCATCCGCTTCGATTTTGATCAAAGCGACATCGGTTGGCGGATCGGTACCTATGGTCTTGGCTGTGAATTCGCGACCGTCAAGCAGCTGTACAGTGACCTTGTCGGCATCGCCAACGACATGGTTATTGGTCATGATATAGCCGTCGGCGGAGATGATAAAACCGGATCCCTGCCCCATCGACTGGCGTTTTTTCGTCTGGCCATGCGGGTTCTGTTTCGGGCTTGGTTGGCCGAAGAAACGGCGGAAGAATTCATCGCCAAAAGGCGAGTTGCCGAACGGGTTGTTCATCTGCTGCTGCTCGACCTCTTTTTCTACCTGGATATACACAACGGCAGGAGAGACTTGCTTGGCGACACTGCGAAAAGCCTTGCCTGACTCGCGCAGGGCGGAGATACCTTCATCCTGTGCCAGCAACGTTGTTCCGCCGGCGGTGACAAGCAGCAGGGAAGCAAAAAATAATAAAAGCAGTTTAGAGAGTTTCATTTTTCGACTCCTGTGGTTTGGGAAGTTTTGGGATTGCGGAGGCTGGTGTCCTGCACAAGTTCGATCATTTTGTCGAGATCAAAGGGTTTGTCGATTGTCGCGGCTGCGCCCAGGCTTCTTGCCTGTTCGTGAGTTTTACGGTCGCCGAATGCAGTCATGCAGATAAAGGGAGTTTGATGCCGCTTTTCCAATTGAGTCTCGAGGACCTCCAGGCCAGTGAGTGCGGGCATGCGCAGATCGCTGATGATCAGGTCGAAGGGATCGCCTTCTTCCAATCGCTCCAGCAGATCGAGACCATTGGTACAGCAGGTGACCAGGTAACCGGCACGGGTCAGGGCAAAATCGAGAAGTTCGCGTAGCGCTTCGTCATCCTCAGCAAGCAGGATGTGTGGATGAGTGTCGAGACAGACAGCTTCCATCAAAATTTTCTCCATTGGTTATGGTTTTACAATTTCTCTTTCGCAACCAGCGTGCCAATTTACGATTCAGAAAAATCGCAGATTTAGGGCATTTCTGCTTGGGGCAAAGTGCCACTATGGGGCAAAATGCCCCGAATCAATAACTGTGTTTTTCATTCCAGGAAGACTGTGGGATTGCTTGGGGTGGGAAATAAGAAAGCGGGGAACCCTGCTGAAGTTCCCCGCTTTCATGCGTTGGAGGTAACGCCCACTCGTTGAACCCCGACTTGTCGCTGAGCAGGACGGCAAGTCAGGATTGCTTGTTGACACTATTAATTAGCAATCAGCGTGCCAAGATGGTTTTGCGTGAAATCAGGGAGTTAGGGCGTGTCAAAATGGGGCATTTGACCACAATGGGGCAAATTGCCCCGTTATTAGTGTTTCAATTTGCGATAAAGGGTTTTCCGGTCGACGCCGAGAGCTTTGGCGGCCAGAGTGCGATTGCCGTCGAGCTGGTCAAGGACCTGATGGATGTAGCGGCGTTCCATCTCCTCCAAGGGTAAAATAGCGCCCGGCTCGACCAGCCTGGCAGGCAGCGGGGCGTCACCGGCCGGGTGACGGACCTGTTCCGGCAGGTCCTCGACGGTGAGCAGATCATGGACGCTCAGTGCCAGCGCCCGTTCGATGACATTGTGCAGCTCACGGACGTTGCCGGGCCAGTGATAATTGAGCAGGCAGGCCGCAGCTGGTTGAGCCAGCCCGGTGACCGATTTTCCGAGCTGCTGGCTGAGTTGACGGACAAAAGCGAGGGCCAGCAGGAGAATATCGTTGCCCCGCTCGCGCAGCGGCGGCAGGTGCAGGTTGATGACGTTGAGACGGTAATAAAGGTCGCTACGGAACCTCTGCTGTTCTACCGCTTCGTCGAGGTCACGGTGGCTGGCGGCCACCACCCGCACATCGCAGTCGATCTCCTGCGCACCACCCAGTGGCCGGACCTTGTGATCCTCCAACACGCGCAGCAACTTGGGCTGCAACGCCAGCGGCATTTCGCCGATTTCATCGAGGAACAGGGTGCCACCACTCGCTTCGACGAACAGGCCTTTACGTGCTTCACGGGCATCGGTGAAGGCCCCGCGGACGTGGCCGAACAGCTCGCTTTCGAGCAGACTTTCCGGCAGCGCCGCGCAGTTAATCGCGACGAAGGGGCCGTCACTACGATTACTCTGGCGGTGCAGGGCGCGGGCAACCAGTTCCTTGCCGGTGCCGCTCTCGCCGCTGATCAGCACGGAGGTGTCGATACCGGCAATGCGGATAATCTGTTCTTTGATCTGTTTTAGTGCTGTGCTTTCACCCAGAAGTTCGTCATCAGGCTGCTGGCGCCGAACCTGATCCTTTAGCAGGCGGACTTTTTCCTGCAGGTGGCGATGCTGCAGCGCGCGGTTGAGAGAGATGCTGAGCAGATCGAGATCAACCGGCTTGGTGACAAAATCGTAAGCTCCGGCGCGCAGGGCGGCGATGGCGGTTTCCAGACTGCCGAACGCGGTCATGATCACGACCGGGAGATCGGGTCGGTTCTTCTGTAGCTCGGCACAGAAGTCGATACCGCTGGTCCCGGGCATATTCAGGTCGGTCAGCACGATATCGATCTCTTCTTTGTGCAGCAGTTCACGCGCGTCTTCGACTCGCAATGCGCTGTGCAGGCTGTGTCCACGCCGGCTCAAATCCTCGACGAGCAGTTCGCAGAGCGCCTGATCATCGTCGAGCACCAGTATTCGGCCTGGTAGTTTGCTATCGGTCATTATTCTTATGCCTCACTCTTTTCAAGCGGCAGATAAACTTTGAAACAGCTTCCTTCGTTTAACCTGCTGTCGACATCGATCCAGCCGCCATGTTCTTCGGCGATACCGTAGGCGATCGACAGTCCGAGGCCGGTTCCCTGACCGATCTCTTTGGTGGTGAAGAAAGGGTCAAAGATATGGTTCAGGTCTTCTTCGCTGATCCCGCTGCCCTGGTCGCTGACCTGGAGATAATACCAGGCACTGGCGGGCTCAACCGAGTCCGGCGGCTTGATGTCTTCAGCGACCCCGGCGATGAGTTTCAGCGTGCCGCCAGTTGCCATTGCTTGAATGCCATTGAGAGCCAGATTGAGCAGAACTTGCTGCAGCTGGCCTGGGTCGGCGCTGACGTTAAGTGGCTGTTCGGCTTCTTGCAGCAGGATCTCAACCTGATGTTCTTTGCGTGCCGGCTCAAGCAACGGCAGAACGCTGCGCAGAAGGTTGTTCAGTTCGACCTGCTGTTTGCGGGTTTCACCCCGCCGGGCAAAGCTGAGTAGTTGACGCATGATGCTGGTCATCCGCTCTGCCTGCTCACCGATAATTTTTGCCGAACGGGCAATATCTTCTGGAGGCAGGTCGGCGCTGCCGATCAATTTGGCGCGACCACTGATGACGTTGAGTGGGGTTCCCAGTTCGTGGGCCATGCCGGCGGAGAGTTTGCCGAGGGTCGCCAGCCGTTCGGTGTGACGCAGCTCTTCCAGTGCTTCAATTTTTTCCTGGGTGGCAGCCTGTTCTGCTGCTCTGGCCTCGGCCAGTTGGCCGCGCATCCGCTCGATGGTTTGACCCAGCTCGGAGAACTCATCGCCTCCCCCAAGAGTCAGGCTGGTGCTGAAATCTCCGGTTCCGATCCGTTCCGCCTGAGCATGAAGGCGGCGCATCGGTCGACCGACCCAGAAGCTACCTAGGGTGCCAACCAGCAACAGGCTGGTCACCACCATGGCGCCAACCACGATTGCTGAACGGCGCAAGCTTTCACTGACGTAGTCGTGCATTTCTTCCATTGATTCAGACAGCTCGATAGCGCCAACGCGTTTGCCGTTATCGATCAACAGGGGCAGGTAGGTGAGGAGGAAGTCGCGACCATCGCCTGAAGCCGCCAGCAAGGCAACAGTTTCCTCCTCGAAAAGTTCATCCAGCTTGTCGATCGGGACCCGTGGGCTGAAGGTGTCCGGAGTATCCTCTTCTATCCAGACCCAGCGGACCAGCATTTCACGATGGACCTGGTTGGCACGATTGACAAAGGCGATCGCTTCTCGCTCACCCCGCTGATGCCAGATCTCGGTGACCATGACACGGATGCTTTCACCCAAATGACGGGCTTCACGGCTGAGGCTTTTTTTCAGCTGTTCGCGCTCACGCTGGATCGAGAAGTAGCTGTAGATAGAGAAGATCAGCGCGACGCCGAGGAGAACAGCCAGGGTTATTTTAACGGTCAGGCGCATTCAGAAATCCTGGGATAAAGGTTGCGCATCTATCCTGCTGTGCAGTCCAGATCTTGTCAAGCCGTGGTTTTGTCGGGCCAGTTAAAGATCAGCAGTCCGCTGACGATCAGCAGAATGCCATACAGATGATAACCCTGAAACTGCTCGCCGAGAAAGATGATGGCCATCAGCGAAGCGAACAGTGGAATCAGGTTGATATACAAGCCAGCCTTGTTGACGCCGATCTGTTCAATCCCGCGGTTCCAGAAGAGGTAGGCGAGAATCGAAGGGCAGAGGCCGACGTAAAGCAGGCTGAACAGCACCTGCCGATTGAATTCCAGTGGTGCTGCGTAGCTTAGCTCCCAGAGGTACAGGGGGAAAAGGCTGACGACACCCACCATAAACGTCACCGTAAGGAAGCTTAACGGGTGAACCTGCGGACGTTTGCGCAGAAGCACAGAATAGAGGGCATAAAAGCAGACAGCCAGCAGCATCAACAGGTCGCCGGTGACGAAATTCAGTTGCTGAAGCCGTTCCAGATCGCCATGGAAAACAATGATGATGGCCCCGGCAATGCAGATATGCACGGCGATGAATTGCCGACGGCTGATCCTGTCCCGGTAAAACAGGTAGCTGAGTCCGACGATGATTGCTGGCATCACCGATTGGGTCAGCGCGATATTGAGCGCCGTGGTCGACTGTGCTGCGGTGTAAAGCAGGGTGTTGAACGACGAGATACCGAACAGGCTGATCAGCAGAGTGATCTGCCAATGTTGCCTGATCTGCGGTAAATCTCTAGCGACCTGTTTCCAGGTAAAGGGGGCAAGCATTGTCAGTGCCAGGGTCCAGCGCCAGAACGACATGGCAACAGGCGGAATCAGGTCTGCGATGCCCCGTGCCAGCACGGTGTTTCCGGCCCAGAAGAGCGGCGGCAAAAGCAACAGCAGGTAGGCGGCATTGAAATCCTTTTGCGAAAATAGTTTCATAGCGGCAGCAAGCGCGAGAGCAGGACAGGCACTGCTGTTTCGACCCGCAGGATCCGTTCACCAAGACTGAAAGCGGTAAAACCGCATTGCTGCAGTTTCTCGATTTCGTAAGGGATAAAGCCCCCTTCCGGGCCGATGGCGAGGGTTGTCGGTATGCTGGGTCCTAGTGGCTGGGCCGGTTCGCTGGTCGGATGGGCGACCAATGCCCGCGTTTCTGCGCAGAGTTGCGGCAGTTCGTCTTCGACAAAAGGTTTGAAGCGCTGGCGCAGGTGAACCTCCGGCAAAATGGTGTCACGGGCCTGTTCCAGTCCGAGCAGCAGATGTTCGCGTAGTTTCTCGGTGTGCAGTAGCGGACTCCCCCAGAAGCTTTTTTCCACCCGGTAGCTGTTGACCAGGTAGATCTGCTTGACGCCGAGAGAAGAGACCGATTGCAGGACCCGTTTAAGCATTTTCGGTCGCGGCAATGCCAGCAGCAGGGTGACGGCGAGGGGAGTCGGCGGATCGATAGTCAGCGCAATTTCAAGCTCAACCGCATCAGTATCGATGCGACGAACTTTACCGCTGCCGATCTTGCCGTTGAGCAGTCCGACGCGTAATTCCCGCCCGGCTTCCGCCTGATGCACACTGCGGATATGTTGCAGTCGGCGGCCGCTCAGGCGCACCAGGTTTTCAGCGATGAAATCTTTCTCTTCCAGCAGGATCAGGTTCATGCCGCGCAGTCTAGCCGGATTGAGAGTTCGGCGAAAGCATATTTTGTCGAATTTGTGGCCTGTTCTTCAGCTGCAAATCAGCAAAAGAAAGGCCTGCTTATTTTTGTCGGCAGCAAAACTTTACGCCCTCTTTTCTCCGGCAACTTATCTGTTAAACTGAATTTTATGCGCTCATATTGTTAGCCTGCTAATTCATTTATTGCCTTGCCACGAACATTTGCCTTCACCTGACGAGCAATTTATCGAGTCTCACGAAAGGAGATGCGTCATGAAGAAGTTGGTTGTTCTGTTGCTTGGTCTTGTCCTGCTTCCCGGTCTGTGTGCAACTGTGATGGCTGCGGAAAAAGTCAACCTGTATGCGAACATCACTGCGATCGAGCCGATCATGGCCGACTTTAATGCCGGTCAGAGCAGCGAGGAAGGGATTTATACCCGGATTTCGACATCCAAATACCTGGCCACGGTGCTGACCGAGTTTTCCGCGGGAAAACTGCGGGCAGATGTGCTCCAGGGACCGCTGCCGATCCTGCAGATGCTAAAGGAAAAAGGAGTGCTGGCCCCCTATAAATCATCCTCTGCCAGTGGCTATCCGTCTTGGGCGACGGAGGACGATACCATCGTCCAGTTCGGCATCGAATACGTTGCCCCGATTTACAACAAGGAACTGGTTAAGGCCGAAGATGTGCCGACCAGTTATATGGATCTGACCGATCCCAAATGGTACGACAAGATAGTCATGCCCGATCCGGCCTCCCACGCAACGACCATTTCCTGGCTGATCGGTCTGAAAGAGGCCAAAGTTTTTGGCGATGACGACGGCTGGATGAAGTTCATCAAGGGGCTGGCCGCCAACAGGCCGATGTTCGTTAAATCCTTTGGCCCGTCTCCGGCACCGATCGAAAGTGGAGAAAAACTGCTCGGCATTTCAATGCCGAAGTACATCATCACCAAGGCTCCGGCACCCCTTGCCTGGGCGCGCGTCGATACCCTGTTCGGCACGACCCGCGCCATGGCCTTGGCCGCCAAAGCTCCCAATCCGGCAGGTGGCAAGGTCTTCATCGATTACTGGTTGAGTAAAAAGGCGATGCAGCTGCTGGCCGACAAGGTTGGAGAATACGTTCTGACTCCCGGCGTTTATCCGCCGATTGAAGGGGTAGACAAGGTCAAGGTGCTGCCGATTCGTCAGCTTTCCGACGAGGAAATCCGCCACTGGGGTGACGAATTTCAGAAGATTTTCTATCAATAGTTTTTGCTGCCTGGCACCTGATTGCGGCCGGAGTCTCTTATTCGGTTCCGGCCGCTTGTCTTGAGGTCTTATGGAAATTCGTATTCAGGATCTGGTGAGGACGTACTCCTCCGAGGGGAAGCAGATCAAGGCTCTTGATCATGTCGATCTGACTATTCCCGCCAACCGCATTTTCACCCTGCTCGGTCCCAGCGGCTGTGGCAAGACAACGCTACTGCGCTGTATCGTCGGTCTTGAAGTTCCGGATGGCGGCGAGATCTACATCGGTGACGAGCTGGTCTGGTCGAAAGAGAAGAACATCTTCGTCCCGCCGGAACGGCGCGGTCTCGGCATGGTCTTTCAGACCTACGCCATCTGGCCGCACATGAACGTTTTCGACAATGTCGCCTACCCGCTGCAGACCCAGAAAATGGCAAAAGAGGAAATTCGGCGCAAGGTCGCAAAGGTACTAGATTTCGTTCAGCTGTCCGGATACGAGAACCGGCCGGCGACCAAGCTGAGCGGTGGCCAGCAGCAGCGCGTGGCCCTGGCCCGCGCCCTGGTGGCGGAGCCGAAGGTGATCCTGTTCGATGAGCCGCTCAGTAACCTCGATGCCAAGCTGCGCGAGGAGACGCGCAAGGAGCTGCGCAGCTTCCTCACCGAGCTGCAGATCACCGCCATCTATGTTACCCACGACCGGGTAGAGGCGCTGGCCCTGTCCGACCTGATCGCGGTTATGCGTTCCGGCAAGATCATCGAAATCAACGAACCGAAGAAGATCTATTTCAACTCGGACAGCCAGTTCGTCGCCGATTTCATCGGTCGGGCCAACCTGATTCGGGGAACCGTAGAAGAGCTCGACGGCGATCATGCGGTGTTCGCTTCAGAAATCGGTCCCGTCCGCGCTCTCAACAGCCAGCAGATTCCGCTCGGTCAGGAGGCTTTCCTGTGTGTGCGACCGGAATTCATCCGACTGGCAAAAGAACGGAAGGAGGAGCAAAACAGCTACAGCGGCAAGGTGGAAACGCTGATCTTTATCGGCGAGGCCTTTGAAGGGGAGATCCGCATCGGCGAGACGTTGCTGACAACCACCGTGGAACCGACCGCTGATTTCCGCGAAGGGGACAGCATCGCCGTTTCCTTCGATCCCGACCACTGTTTCCTGCTGGCATCATAGGCTCGCTATGTTTAAAAAACCGACCCTGACCACGACTCTGATTATCATCGTTGGTTTTCTGACCCTGTGTCCGGTCATCATGCTGCTGCTCGGCAGCTTTTCGAAGGACTTTGTCAGCTTCGGCCAGTTCACCACCAGTAAGTACATCGCCGCCTACACCGATCCCGATTTCGCCGACATCCTGGTCAACACGGTCATCTTTACCGTCGGTTCGGCGCTGCATGCGACCCTGCTCGCCCTGTTCCTGGCTTACGTCAATACCCGCACTGATCTGCCGTTCAAGTTCATATTCAAGATCATCTCGATCATTCCGATGATGATCCCGCACATTCTTTTTTCGGCCAGCTGGGTGCTGCTGCTCAACCCGAGCAACGGCATTCTCAACCGCCTGTTCATGAACCTGTTCGAGACGCGCGAAGCCCTGTTTAATATCTATTCGCTCAAAGGGATGATCCTGGTCGAGGGGTTGCTCGACCTGCCGATTGCCTACCTGATTATCGCCCCGGCGATGAGCGCCTTCGACGTCTCGCTGGAGGAGTCGTCGAAGGTCTGTGGCGCCTCCAACCTGCGCACTCTGTTCAAGGTGACCTTGCCGGTCCTGCGTCCCGCTATTCTCGCTTCGGCGATCCTGGTCATCGTCAGGAGCCTGGCTTCTTTCGCCGTTCCCTCGGTGGTCGGCATGCCGGGACGGATATACGTGCTCTCGACCCACATCTATCGCAACATCTCGAGCGGCTTTGCTGCCGACTACGGCCTTGCCGCGGCGATTGGCATGAGCGCCCTGGTGGCATCAATCACTCTGATCTATGTTTATCGCTACCTGACGGCGGAGAGTGGCAAATTCGTTACCATCTCCAGCCGTGGTTTCAAACCGACGCTGCTCCGGCTGAAGAAGTGGAAATATCCGCTGCTGGTCATCGTCGGCATTCTCTCTTTCGTTCTTATCCTGCTGCCGGTGCTGGTGCTTTTCTATATCTCGATGCTGCCCTACTCGATGCCGCCAAGCGCCCGCGCCTTCTCGCTGATGTCGTGGAACAATTGGATTGAGGTGCTGAACGACCCGATTTCCCTGCTGTCGCTGAAGAACAGCCTGTTCCTCGGCGTGGTCGGCGCGACCCTGGGAACGATCCTGTCGATCTTCGTCTC
The DNA here is from genome assembly GCF_900142125.1 of Malonomonas rubra DSM 5091. Lineage (GTDB taxonomy): Bacteria > Desulfobacterota > Desulfuromonadia > Desulfuromonadales > Geopsychrobacteraceae > Malonomonas > Malonomonas rubra. Next base: position 184,237 of record NZ_FQZT01000007.1, on the reverse strand, counting down.
TTACGTCATCGTCAAGATCCGTACGACCGCCTCAGGGATCCTCGAATCGCTCAGTTTTCTTTCTTTCTCTTTTCCCGGCATTGTCATCGGCGTCGGTTTCATGTGGTTTTTCGTTCGCACCCCACTTTACGGCACCCTGACGGCCCTGATGATCGGCTACATCGCGACCTACCTGCCGTATGGCATTCGCCCACTTTCCAGCGCTTTTATCCAGATTCACAGCACCTTGGAGGAGTCCTCGCGAGTCTGCGGCGGTTCTCCATTCTACACCCTGCGCCGGGTGATCATTCCGCTGCTGATCCCCGGCATTGTTTCCGGTTGGATCCTGATGGCAAGCATGTTTCTGCGCGAGCTGACTCTGTCAGTGGTACTTTCGCGGCCCGGCACCGAGGTGCTGGCCGTGCAGATTCTGCGCTTTGCCGAGGACGGCCTTTGGGGCAGGTTGTCGGCCTTGGGCATCATTATGATTCTCATCTCATCGCTGCTGGTGATTATTGCGGCATTGCTGGGGAGCAGATTTTCCAAGCTGGAAGTGGTGGACAGGTAGGACTGTTGGCGGCGAGGTGAAAGTCTAGGCTGGCTGAACTGTTGAGATTTGGCATTTAAAAAGGCCCGACGCTTAAGTCGGCGTCGGGCCTTTTTGCTGTTTGCTACAGTCGTAACGAGTTCGGGTGATGCCCTTCGAACTCCGGTTGGACGGTGTGACAGGTGGTGCAGGGGTTGCCGATCGGGCGGTCGTTGCCCTGGTACTGCAGCGGCTGGATGCTGTCGCGGTTGGCCCCCAGTTTATTGTTGGTCGCCGGATAGACGGCGTGGGTGCTGCCGTGGCAGGCTTCGCACATCATTGCGCCCATCATGTCGTGGCGGTTGCGGAACAGTTCATCAGCACCGTCTGTCCAAGTGTTGAAGGCATCGACGGTCATGCCCATCTGGAAGTCCTCGTGGCAGTTGAGGCAATCCGGCATGTTGATCCAGGGGGTGCGGCCGTTGATCTGTTCCAGTGAGTCGACGTTGCGTGGTTTCAGTCCGGCCATCAGCCGGGCGGCCCCCTTTTTGCCCGCTTCCTGTTCCTTCTTCAACAGGCTGAGGGCGTGATCTTCCATGGTGCCGTGGCAGTTGGTGCAGTCCATGAACATCGAGTGATGGCTGCGGAAGCATTGGCTTGGGCCGTCCGGACGTGACGGGTGACAGGCAACGCAGGCGTCCATGCCTTCACGATCGGTGAGGAAGTTGGCATGCCAGCCGTGAATCGCTGCCGGGAAGTTAAGCAATTCCGGATTGCCTTCAGTGCCGAGGACCGGGTCGGCGTGGCAGGACTGACAGAGCATCGGTTGCCCGTTCTTTGCCCGCTCGACCAGGTTGGTGCCGCTGTTTTTGTCATGCGCTGCCAGCACGTCGAGGCTGGTATCATCAGTAAACCCGGCGACACCGGCAACCCGCCAGCCACCGCCGTGACAGTTTTTACAGCCCATTTCGGTCGAGGTGGGAGCGACTGTTTTCGTGGTTGCCAGGATTTCGCCACTGTCTTTGTCGACCGCAGTGACGGTGAAGATTGGGTACGGGTTGAAACTGCCATCCGACGGGTAAGGCACCACCGGAATCAGTGACGCTTCGTAGGCGCGTTTCTCTGCATCCAGATCGAGGGCACCGTTCAAACGTTTGCCACTGAGACCAACCCCGGGGCGCAACTCAGCGCCGAAAATTTCGTCAGCGAACTCCCAGAAGCGGACCTGTTTTTCCGGGAATTCGAAGCCTTTTTCCACCGCATAGCGGATCTCCACTCCTTCGGTAATGATCTCCGGCGAATCCCCCCGCTTGACCAGTTGCGCGAACAGGTCGTTGGCTGGTGGCAGCAGCACCCAGTAGGGATCGCTGTCAGAAATGCAGTGCATGCCGAGGTTGTTCCACGCCAGCAGCACGTACTCGTCTTTATCCTTGTTGAACGCCGGAATCTCCAGTGGCAGCTCTTTTGCTTCGACCACCGGGTTGGCCGGGATACTCAGGTCGATGCCGTTGATCTCGCTGACAATATAGCTGGCGAGCGCGTTACGCTCTTCGGCGTTGCCGAAGAAGTGCGGCATATAGGGATTCAGTTTGCCGAGGCCGTTCAATTTGGCATCCATGCCAAAGACGTTATCGTATTTTTTCACCAGTGGAGTGATGTCGTTGAGCAGACCGCCAACCGAGTGGCAGGCGCTGCACTGGTAGCGGAACAGTTCTGCGCCGATCTGCAGCTGGTTGTCAGTGGTGATCTCTTTGGCCGACATCCATTTTGCGTTGGCGAGGAACCCGGCTTGCTGAATCTTCGGCACATCATCGACATAAACCTGGTTGGAATACATGTGGTCGTAGATGATGAACGGGCGACGGCCCGCTTCGCGGACGAACTCGAAAGCGCCAAAGTAGATCAGGGCGATGGCGATGACGGCGAAGCTCATGTACTTCTGCAGGCTCTGCGGCAGACGCAGCGCCATGAAGACGCACGTCAGCAGAAGAATCGGTACGAACCAGCCGAGGGTTGTCAGATAGGCGCCGATCTCCGGTGACTTCTCGAAGATGATCATCTTCGGGATTTCCGGCAACGCCTTGATATACCAGGCTCCGCCGATCAGCATGATGCCGAAGGGCAGCGCGGCCCAGGCGGCGCAGGTGCGCATCAGGTTCTGGCGCAGTTTGTCGTTTTTTAAAAAAGCGGCGGTGACGAAACCGAAGACGCCGCAGAGGACCAATGACAGGCCGGTGCGGAAGACCAGCGACGGCCAGAAGGTCGGGTTGAAGAAGCCGGACCAGAAGTTGTGGTTTTCGATCCAGGCGCCGGGGGTGAGCATGAAGTCGATGATGCCGTTGATCAAAAACAGCGACATCCAGGCGCAGATGAAATAGATCCAGCCGATGATCAGGTGATTCTTCCGATCCATTCGACCGAAGGTGTAGTAGTAGATGAACAGGGCGACGATTTCGCCGACGAAAAAGACCCATTCGGCCGCCCAGCCGAAGACGAAAATGTGGATCAGGCTGGAAGTGGCCGCGGGGTTGAGCAGGGCGATGGTCCACCAGATACCGACGCCGGTCATGCCGCCGAAAACCATGGTCAGCAGCATGAAAAATTTGCTGTGCTTCTTTACGTAGTCGAGTAGTGCCGGGTTTTCTTCCCGGTAGGCTTTTTTCTCCAGCGTGACCAGGAACAGGCCACCGCCGACAGCGAAGTGAGATACCAGCACGTGAACAATGGCGATCAGGGCGATGAGGAAACCGCCACCGTAGGTTGTCAGATCCCAAACCGGATAATTCATTACGCCACCTCCTTCTTACAGCCGAGGGCCAGTTTGATCATGTAGCCGATCAGCACCAGGCCGATGGCGAAGACCACCAGGAAGAAGATCAGTGGCGAGTACTCCGGGGTGACTTGCAGATCTGCTGGGTGGAAGTAGGGTTTGAGATAAGCGAAACGGGCCAGGTCTCGCATCAGGATCATCACCACCATCTGTATCAGGGCGACGACCGAAGTGAGCAGCAGGTTGCGCTTGAGGCCAAAATAGACCAGGGCGACAGCCAGCACCAGGCCGATGGTCAGCAGTGCGGTGCCGTAAGCGCTCTTGCCCATGAACACCATCATCACCTCTTTGGGGAGTGCAACCAGAAACCAGAGGCCAATAAAAATTTGGATGATCGTTGCTTTGGTGAAGTAGCTCATCCCGCGTTCAATCAGGGTTGCCGGATCGACCTTGCTTTTGGTGAAACCGAAATGGCCGACCAGGGCCAGGAACAGGCCGGCGATAGCGACGGCACCGATGACGAAATGCAGGTAACGCGGCCAGAGGGTTGGGTCTTCAGCGTTGAGCAGGGTGCCTCCGGGATTGCTGAGATAAGCCACCCATTTCTCCGGCTGCAGCATCAGGGTCATGTTGTTGCTGAACATGAAACCGATAAACAGCAGGATGCCGACCGAGAAGATCAGCACCAGGGTGCGCAGCCCCTGCAGGGCGTCGAACTTGAAATCGTAAATATAGGCCGCGTAATAGGCAAGGATCAGCAGGCCGATGATTGAGAGCCACCAGACCGCCATCATTACCGAACTGCTGTAAATGAACTGACCGAACAGCACCTGTACGAACAGCAGCGGGGCCACACCCATGTTGACGGCGAAGGCGATGGTGTAAGGCAGCTTGTAGCCGACCTCTTTGCCGAGCAGGTTGTTCTGCTCACCACCTTGAAACAGGCTGAACAGGGCGATGATACCGCCGCCGAGCATGGCGTTCATCACCAGCAGGTGGAGCAGGAAAGTCACCATTAGCAGCACATAGAACCAGCCCCAGTCAACGGGGATGGCATCGGGGGTGGGAATCAGGGCAGCGAAATCCATCGTTCCTCCTTTTTATAAAACGGTTCAGCGATGTTCTTGTTTTTTATGCATCAAATAATAATAAAGGATGAAATCCGTTTGTCACATAATTAGCGAAGAATACCGGGTTAAACCTTGGATTTCAATGAAATAATTACAAAAAAGGTCACCTATCTGACGCCCTGCTGATCGCTTAGACGAGAAGATGAAAATATAAAGCGTAGACTGTGGCGCCGAGTAGACCGACCAACAAGGACCAGAGTCCGTTGCGGATCAAGCGGTATTTCCGCGTCAGGCGGTGAGTGCCGAGATAATAGATTTCGTGCATGTAGGCGTCGTAGAGCTTGTCGCGGTCGGTGATGGTGGCTTTGAAGTTGGTCTTAAACTCTTCTTCGCTCAGGTCGGCGAAGGAGCGGAAGTAAAACAGGTTAGTATGGTCGCTGATGTGCAGCGGTGGGATGATTGCCAGAATTGAGAAGATCACAGCCAGCAGTCCGCCGCCGGCCAGCAGCAGGGTTGAGGCCAGCGGCAGCTTTTCATATTGGGTCAGAGTGATGGTGATCAGCAACGACGAAGCCGTCATGATCATCGCGGCTTTGGAGTCGGCCATCTGGTTCAGGATCATATGTTTGGTCAGGTTGGCGCGCAGGGCGTTGCTCGCCAATAACCTGGGAATGATCGGTTCCTCCGGTAAATCTGCCATGAAAAATCTCCTTATTGCAGTTTCCAGAAATATATCAGTTTGTTGAAAGAGTGCAGGAAAAAAACAATCTGCTAACCTGTTTGTATGCTTTGAATCTCCGGGAGGTGAGGATGCTGACACGTGAGCAGATTGAATTTGCTGCCGAAAATCTCAAAGGCGAGGTCAGGCGCACGGAATTGATTCATTCCCCCTATTATTCCAGTAGTTTGGGTGTGCCACTTTATTTCAAGTGCGAAAACCTGCAACACACAGGATCCTTTAAAATCCGCGGTGCGTATCATTGCCTGTCACAAAAAACACCGCAACAGCTGGGAGCGGGGGTCATCACCGCATCGGCGGGGAATCACGCACAGGGGCTGGCGTACGCGGCCAGGTTGCTCGACTGTCCATGCCATGTGATTATGCCGGAAGGAACCCCGCTGGCGAAGGAACTGGCGACTCTCGATTACGGTGCCGAGGTTGAAATTCACGGGGCCAATTTCGATGAAGCCGTCATTTATGCCAAGCAGCTGGCGCAGGAGCGGGAACTGTTTTATGTTCCGGCGTTCGATGATGAACTGATCATGGCCGGCCAGGGAACCATTGGCCTGGAGCTATTGGAAGATTTGCCGGAGCTCGATACCCTGATTGTGCCGATCGGCGGCGGTGGCTTGATTTCAGGAATCGCCACAGCAGTTTGCGAAACAAAGCCTTCAGTGCGCGTAATCGGTGTTGAAGCGGCCAGCGTTGCCAGCGCACAGCTGGCGCGGCGTAAAGGGCGGCCGGTGAAGGTGCCAACAAGGTGTCATTCGCTGGCCGACGGTATTGCCGTCAAGCAGGTTGGTGACCTGACTTTCCCGATCATCGAACGCTATGTCGAAGAGATCGTGACCGTGGAGGAAGAAGCGATCGCCATGGCGATCGTCAGCTTGATGGAGCGGGGCAAGCTGGTGGTGGAAGGCTCCGGCGCAGTCGGACTGGCAGCAATGTTGTTCGGACTGAAAACCATCCACAAGGGAACGACCGTTTGTTTGCTCTCCGGCGGGAACCTCGATGTGCAGACGATGGCGCGCGTGGTTGAGCGCGGCATGCTGGCGGAAGGTCGTTATCTGAAGTTGCGACTGGAGATGATCGATATGCCGGGTGCGCTGGCAGAACTGACCAAGGTCCTCAGCGAGATCGGCGCAAACATCTTCCAGGTCAGTCACGACCGGCATAAATCATCGCTGCCCCTTGGCGAGGCGGAAGTCATCCTCGATCTGGAAACCCGCGGCCCGGGGCATATCCAAGAGATACTTCTGGTTCTCGAAGAAGAGGGGTATCGGCCGGAGGTGCTGCACTAACGGCGACGTCGAGGCAGTCCGCGAGTCGCGGATTTTTCCGGTCCCTTGAGGTCGTCAAGTGGGCTGCAGATGCGTTTTAGTCGTCGATGTGCGGCCCCGGCTGCCAGCGCACATCGCTTCTGCCGTTATCATTACATTGTCGAGCCCAGACAAAACAGAGATCGGAAAGCCGGTTGAGGAATTTCAGGCAGCAGGGGTTGATCTGCTCACCGCTCTCTACCAGGGCAACGAGCTGCCGTTCGCAGCGGCGGGTGACGGTGCGGGCCAGATGCAGGGCGGCAGAAGCGCGGCTACCACCGGGCAGGACGAAGGTCCCGGCCGGTTCCAGCTGATCATTCGTTTCTTGCAACCACTGCTCCAGCAGGTCGACCTGCTGCTGGCGGACATTCGGGATATTTTTAGCCATGGCACTTTCTGCCGGGGTCGCCAGCTCGCAGCCGAGATCGAAAAGTTCATTTTGCAGCTGCAGAATTTTATCGTTCAGACCATCCGGAAGGTTTTCACAGCGCACCAATCCCAGCACTGAGTTCAGCTCATCAACAGTTCCATAGGCGTTGACACGTAACGACGATTTGGCGATGCGGCTACCGTCGACCAAGCTGGTTTCCCCTTTGTCTCCGCCGCGAGTCATGACTTTATCTTTCTTCGTCATTGGTTTTCTCCTTTAACGCTGATTTTCGCTTCGCTCTGAACCAGTGGAGGATCATATGGCTCGCAGGCTTCTTTGCCGCCATTCACCCACTGGTACAGGTTAGCGGAACGCTGGTTTGTTTGCCAAGTCTCAATACCATTTTGCCTCTTTGGGGCTTCTTGCTCTTTTTTTGCAATTACGCAAAACAGTCCCCAAAGGCTTTTGCGCAATTGCAAAACCCTGTTTTCTGTATACGTGTAAATTTTTAGTGAGCCTGTAAATCCCCTTTTTATGCGGCTTTCACAGATATGATAATGCTCTGAGATAGCTGTTCGTCCTCTCTTTTGGTCTCATCTCGCTTTTTGCACAGATGCAAAAACATCCTGCGCTAAAACAACTTTAGAAAAACACAGAAGCTACTTTAAGTGCTTATAATGACAGGCCAATTTATTTTTTTTTGTGAGTTGGTATGGCGCTTGTAGTAAGGGGAGAGTGACGAATAGGTCGTCGAAGATTTTTCGCTGTGGAGTATCGCATGTCAGTTTGTCCCTATTACGGTCGAGGAGAAAATTTCTGTGATGTCGGAGCAGATTATATCTCTCCGCATGATGTCGAGGCGATCTCGCATTATTGCTCTGGCCGCTATAGCGAGTGCGAGAAATTCCAGGAGCTGGTCGCCCGGCACCCGGAAGAGCTGAATCATCAACCGGCTGCTGCTCGTTTCAGAACAGATCAGCCAGCTGCCGCAGAAGAAAGAAAAACCGCCCAGGTAAAAATCGCTTTTCGGAACAAATGGCCGTTGCCTTATCGCCTTCGTTATTTAAGTGCGAATAATCATTCTATCGAAGCACAGAGAGAGGAGAAAGTTGTTATGAGTCAAAAAACTTCAAATGCCCGTGGTTGGACAGTCGTCTTGGCAGGTACCGGTATCAACCTGGCCCTAGGTGTTCTTTATGCCTACAGTATGCTCAAAGGTGAAATCGGAAAATTGTTTGATGGCGCTGGCGACCCGTACGCAACTGCATGTCTCGCTTTTGCTTTGTCGATGATTATCGGCGGTAAGATGCAGGATAAAGTTGGTCCGCGTCTGACTGCTATTCTCGGTGGTATTCTGGTTGGTGCGGGTTTCATCATCTGTTCCCAAACTTCCAGCTACTGGGGCTGGATTGTTGGCTTCGGTCTGGTTGCTGGTACCGGTTTCGGCTTCGGTTACTCGGCAGCGACTCCGCCGGCTCTGAAGTGGTTCTCGTCGGCGAAAACCGGCCTGATCGCTGGTATCGTTGTTGCCGGCTTTGGTATTGCCCCGGTTTACCTGGCCCCGATCGCAAAAAGCCTGCTCGCTTCTTACGGTCTGCAGCAGACTATGATGTACCTCGGTATTGCCTTTGTGGTCGTTGTCTGTGGTATGGCAATGCTGGTTGCTAATCCGCCGGCAGGTTTTGTCCCGGCTGAAGCTGCTGCTAAAAAAGGTGCACCTGCTGCTAAGAAAGTTGCTGTTGAAGACAAGACTCCGTCCCAGATGCTCAAAGATGGTCGCTTCTACACTTGCTGGTTGACTTACTTCATCGGTGCCGGTGCTGGCCTGATGGTTATCGGTAGCATCGCTGGTCTGGCCAAGCAGAGCATGGGCGAGATGGCTTTCATCGCTGTCTGTGTCATGTCGGTCGGTAACGCTTCCGGTCGTGTTGTTGCCGGTGTCCTCTCTGACAAAATCGGTCGCGCCGCAACCCTGACTATCATGCTGGTTTTCCAAGCTGCCCTGATGTTCGCAGCAATCCCGGTCGTTACTGGCGAAGGTTCCAGCGCAGTACTGGTGACCCTGCTCGCATCCTTCATCGGCTTCAACTACGGTACCAACCTGTCCCTGTTCCCGTCCTTCGCCAAGGACTACTGGGGCAGCGCAAACTACGGCATGAACTACGGTATCCTGTTCTCCGCATGGGGCGTCGGCGCATTCGTTCTGGTCAAACTGTCCGCCTTCCTGTCGGCTAAGTTCGGTGGCATGAGCACCTCCTTCACCGTCGCCGGTGTGATGCTGCTCGTCGGTGCTATGATGGCCCTGACCCTGCGTCCGAAAAAGGCCGCTGTCGAGGCGACCGAAACCGTTACCGCAGAAGAGGAAGATCTGGTTCTGCAGAACGCTCAAGACTAATATCGAGTTTCAATAAAAGATCGATCAAAGGGCTCCGCCAAGTGCGGGGCCCTTTTTTCGTTCTGGCGGCGACTTGCCGGCAGAGGGAAGAGATATATAATAGTGGAAAACTAAACAATTTCGTGGATGGATGAGGGAAGAGAGCGAAGTCGGAGCAACAGCGGATTTGCCGCTATAAATTTATCTTCAAAACGCGAGCAGAGGCCGAGCATGGAGGTATTAGCATGAAGAGAGTGGTTGTTTCGCTGATAATTTTCACTTTTGTGGCCTCAACAGCGTTCGCCATATCGGGTGGAAATCCGTACAAAGGAAGGGTGCTGTTCAAGAAAAGCTGTGTGCCCTGCCACAAGATGGGCACCGAGGCTGGCACTCTTTCCCCTTCTGACAAAACGATGGCGCAGTGGGACAGATACTTCAACGTCAAGAAACGAAAACATCCAGGGAGCGTCTTTGTTGATTTGTCTCAAAAGGACAGACTGGATATCTGGCAGTTTGTATATGATTTTGCCGCTGACACTGATCATCCACAAACTTGAGATCCAGAGCCTTAAGTGCCAAGTTTTGGTACGAAAAAATCTGCACAGCAAAGTTCGATCTGGATATATGGAAACAGTATAAGCTCTTACGTTCAATCAAGAGGCACCGCCAAGTGCGGGGCCTCTTTTTCGTTCTGCTCCGACTTGTCAGCTCTGCCGGTCGGCTTATACAATAGTAGAAAACTCGACAATTCAATGGAGGATGAAAATGAGGTCGATTCTTACGTTACTGCTCCTTTTGTTGATAGCGTTATCTGCTCAGGCTGAGGTGAAACAGCTTGATAACGCTCAACTGGAAACCTTGCTGGCAGAAGGCGTGCCAGTTGTCGATATTCGTCGGGCGGAAGAGTGGAAACAAACCGGAGTTGTTCAAGGCAGTCATCTGATCACTTTCTTCGATGCCGCCGGTAACTACGATGCCCGTGCCTGGCTGACGCAGCTGGCACCCATCGCTGGCAAAGATGACCCGGTTATCCTGATTTGTCGTACCGGTAACCGCACCGGGATTATCAGCCAGTTTCTTGATCAGCAGGTTGGCTTCTCCCGGGTCTATAATGTCACCAAGGGGATTACTGACTGGATTGCCAGAGGCTACCCGGTTATCGCGCCGGAGTAGTGTTCTTATGGCTTGAAGCGTTTATTCCGTGTGCTGTGCCTTCCAGGTCTCTATGATGTGAAATCTGTCAGTGGCCATGAAAAAGTATGCTAAAAACCTCTGCTTTGCAAAGATGAAGGCATACAGACGCTTGCGAAGTGCTGGCAGGAAAAATCAGAATTCCGGGCAGGAAACACCACTCTGAACAACTTTGCTGAAGTTGTGCTGTCGTACCAGCGGGGTTGAGAAGTTCACTGGCTGCGAGATGGTTTTTATTTTTTTCATGGTGTTATCTTTTAGCTGAAAGCCTACGATCTGGCGGCGATTTTGTGCTGGAACATAGAGGAGCGTGGCGTTTTCCTCTTGGGCTACCAGGGAGAGGCAGAGGTTTCTTTCACCAATGCTGTGGTTGCTGTAGGGGGAGCTTTCCGACAGCGCGACGAGCTTTCCTGGACGAATCCTGGCGACTTTTAAAATGCCACCGATGTGGGGTGTCTGAATCCATGCCATTTCAACGCGTCCATCGCCATCCAGATCGTAGATAGCTGCTATGTTGAGCCATCTCGATGCAGTTCCTATCTCTTCAATCCAGGCAAATTCAGTCAGTGCATCGTTCTCGATCTTGTAGATCATGATGCCGGCGCCTTTTTTGATGTGGCTCCTGATTGTGACAATCTCCATCTGCCCATCATTATCGACATCGAAGAGACGGGGCTTGATATCTTCAAAAACGTACTGCTCTGCAAGAGTATGCTTATAAAAAGTTCCATTCCTGGCGACGATCAACTGTCCAGCCTCGATAGCGTCACCCAGAATTCCGTGCTGATAGCGAGTGGTTGGCTGAGAGTATTGGGCATAAACAGCACCATCCTCGCTAACGCTGATCTGTTTTTCCGGAAGTTGAGAAAATTCGTCCGTCAGGGCTCTGATAACAGCTTTATCCGCTTTCAGGGCAGTTAACGTTCTGTCGGTTGCCAATTTGACATCGCTGGCATTGGCAGGGAAAAGAAAAGCAAGCGTTATCAGGTATCCCGCAAGGGTCCTCGAAAGCCAGAAGAAAAAAGGGCGACTGCGGCGAGAAGCGGTTGTTTCTGGTCGCCTTATAGTCGATTGCTTGCTAAATGACATCGTCGATTCTCTCCTTGCTTCGCTAAAATGGTAGTGGAGCAGAAAGATCCTCTTCTTTGATCTCCCGCCAGATCCCGTGGGCCATGCTGGAAGGGCTATCTAACTATCAATTTAGCTGATGCAAGGCTATTTCATCAAGGCCATGGACTTTTATTCATGGTTGGATTTATGGCCAATATTTTACAAGCGACAAGGCCACAAGGTGTTCCAGCAGGGGTGGTAAATGTCTCGAGCTTTTACAGTTGGTCAGAAATAAAAAAGCCCTCGGCAATTGCTTGCGGAGGGCTTTGGTTTATTAATTTTCAGCTTGGGCTAAGGTATGTGGTCCGAATAATATGGGTGCGAATCGGGTTTGTACTGTTTGATCGCATCGATTATCGAAACCCCGACCGGTTTCATGATCCAGAGGGCCAAGGCTCCGAGAATGATCAGCGCCATCGCCCAGTTGAGAAATTGGCTCATCCAGTCCCAGTCAGTTTTGGGCCGCTCCTGCTTGCGTTTTTCCTTTTCCTCGTCAATCTCTTTTGGCGGCAGTTTTTTCGCTGCCATCCGCATTAAGCGACCGGAGGAGAGAAAGATAACGGCAGAGACCATGAATTGCGGCATGACATCCATCCCGACGACACCTGTCGCCAGCATGACGGCATAGAAGACCATGGCCGCAAGTCCCAACAAGGTCATTTGTTGACTTAAATTCACGTTCACCCGAAAACCTAATAGAATGCTGTTTTATAACTTTAACTGGCTCAAATTACCCCAATTCAAACTTTTTTTCAAGAGGGGAACGGTTTAGTGAAGGTCGTTTTCCAATGTGCCTTGCCATTGCCCGGTGGGAAAGATTGAGCGACCCATCCACTGGTTGAACAGCTGAGCCATTGCGGTATAGCAGGCTGCTGCGCCACAGATGAGACCGGAAACTCCACCAATCAGCAGGAATACTGCGTTGTCGCGCAGTTTGCCCATGGCAAGGAACAACAGACAGAACATCAGCGTTGAAAAAACCAGTTGCAGGGCACGGCTTTGTTGAAAACTGCCGAGGAAGAGGATGGCAGCGAACAAGCCCCACATACTCAGGTAGGCGACCATTGTGACGGCTCCCGGTGTTTTGCCGAGGCCAAGTTTCGGGAAAACTTCAAAAGCAATCAGAGACAGCCAGAAGAGACCGAGAGGGAGCATGGTTGCCGTGGCTGATGGGCTCCCGGCATTACGTGAGCGGATGCCGGCCATGATTTGTAGCCCACCACCCAGTAACAGGGCGGTTCCCAGGGTAGCCGCAGGTGTTGACAGGTAGCCGGTCTGGCTGATGGCGTAGGTGGTTATACTAAGAGCCAAGGCAAGTAGGCCGAGGCTGGGGATTTTGTTTTCGGCAACGGGGAAATCTCTTGTCATGATTTTATCCTCCGAAAAAAAAATTGGGGGGAGGACGGATTCAAATCCAACCCGCCCCCCTAAAAAGAGGTTTTTCTATGCTCTGAAGAACTAGCAATGGCTGTGCCCATTTTTGTGACTTCTCTGAAAAAAGTGAGAAAGCCCGCTATTTAGCAGAGCTTGTATGGATTCTCAGTGCTCAGACGTTTGCTTTGATAAGCTGTTTGCTTTGCAAATGTGCGAAAACAGGACGGGTAGAAGCAGGGGGGAAATTTATCTACCAAAAGTAGAACGCTGTATGATGTTGATTTTGTGGGGTTTTAGGAATTTTTTGCAGTTTTGCAAATCCAGATTTCGCAGATTTCCAAAACTGCAAAAATCAGTCGAGGATGTCTTCCTTGCGCAACCCGTACTTCTTCAGTTTGCGGTAGATCGTTGCCATGTTCATCCCTGCTTTCTGGGCGGCATCTTCGATATTTCCATCAACGGATCGAAGCAGTTGCCGCAGATAATCGATCTCAAACCGGCCGAGCGCCTCATTGTAGCCATCCTCTTCAGTTGGTACGGCATCGGTTTCGATGAACTGCGCCAGGGTGGACAGATCGATCTGGTCTCCCGTCTCGATGGTGATACAGGCTTCGATGACGTTGCGCAACTGGCGAATGTTGCCGGGCCAACTGTACTCGCTCGCAGCGCGTTGGGCCTCGGCTGACAAGCCTTTGATGCTGGTGTTGAACTTTTTGTTCTGTTCGGCGATGAAATGGGCTGCCAACAGGGGAATGTCCGCGCGTCGCTCACGCAGTGGTGGTAGGTGCAGGTTGATGACGTTGAGGCGATAGAAGAGATCTTCGCGGAATTCACCTTTCTCGACATCGGTGGTCAGGTCAGCGTTGGTAGCGGAGATCAGGCGCACGTCAACCCGCGTTGATTCGGTGTCGCCGATGCGGCGGAACTCCTGCTCCTGCAGAAACCTGAGCAGCGTTTTTTGCACGTTAAGCGGCAGGTTGCCAATTTCGTCGAGGAAAAGAGTGCCGCCATCGGCTGCTTTGAGCAGACCTTCCTTGTCGCTGTCAGCCCCAGTAAAAGAGCCCTTTTTATGGCCGAACAGCTCGCTTTCCAGAACCGAATCGGGGATGGCTCCGCAGTTGATGGCGATAAAGGGTTGCTCTTTACGTGGAGAGTTGTAGTGGATTGCCTGCGCGATCAGCTCCTTGCCGGTTCCCGATTCGCCGGTGATCAGAACCGAGGTGTCCCGGATGGCGACCTTTTCCACCTTGTCCAGCAGTTTCTGCAGGGCCATCGAGGCGCCGATGATATTGTCGAAATTAAATTTACCAGCCAGTTCTTCACGTAGTTGTTTATTTTCGCTCTGTAACTCGTTGTGAGTTAGAGCATTTCGCACACGAAACAGGAGCTCGTCCGGTTCGAACGGCTTGGTCAACATGTCGTAAGCGCCCTTACGCAATGCCTGAATCGACATTTCTACGGTGGCAAAAGCGGTTATCATGATTACCGGGATGTCCGGTTCGACCGCTTTGATCCGTTGCAGCACTTCGAGTCCATCAATGCCGGGCATTTTGATGTCACTGATCACCAGATCCCAGACACCGGGGCGGAACAGCTCGACCGCTTCCAGTGGATTGGTGAAAGAGCGCACGGCGTGACCGTCATCCATGAGGACGGCTTCCATCATGCGGCAGAGGCCTTCCTCGTTGTCAACAATCATGATTTTTCTTGCGGGCATGATTTTCTCTCTCTTTAGCACTTTCTAGAGGGGAGCTCGCTTGTCGGGGCGATTCCCAGCGGTTCTACATTCAACGTTCCAGGGGGATCAATATTCCTCGCGCACCAGCGGCAACCGGATCACCACGGTGGTGCCGACTCCAATTTGCGAGTCTATATACATTTCCCCTTGGTGCATATCAATAATCTGCTTGGTAATGGCCAGGCCAAGCCCTGTGCCACGGGCTTTGGTCGTGAAAAACGGCTCAAAAATCTTTTCCAGGTTCTCTTCGGGAATTCCCTCTCCGTTATCAGCCACTTCAATGCGGATGTAATGATCTTCATCCAGAATTGTGCTGACACGGATTTCTCCGCCATCCGGCATCGCCGCACCTGCGTTCAGCAACAGGTTGATCGCGACCTGACGGAGTTGGTCGCCGTCAGCAGGGACGGAGGGCAGGTGTTGTGACAGCTCCTGCACAATTTTGATGTGGTAGAGATCGGTGTGGTTGCCGGCGAAATCGATAATCTGCCGCAGCAGCCGGTTCATGTCGGTTGTTTCCAGCACCGGCTTCGGAGTACGCGCGTAGCTGAGAAGGTCCTGAACGATTTTCTTGCAGCGCTTGCTCTCCCTTTTGATCTCGTTGATGAAGGTGTAATTCGGGTCATCCTCCGGGATCTTTTTCTCCAGGTAGCCGGCGTAACCGAGAATAACGCCGAGAGGGTTGTTGATTTCATGAGCGACGCCAGAAGAGAGCACACCGAGAGAGGCCATCTTGCCCTGCTGGGCCAGTGCTGCCTCCATCTCTTTGTTTTTTCGCAGCATGCGGGTCATGCGGTTGAAGGCGATGGCCAACTCACCCAGTTCGTCGTGCGTCTCCACCGGGACCTGTTCGTCGAGTCGCCCCTGTTTGACCCGGCGGATGACCGTGATCATTTCGTGAATCGGGTCGGTCAACACCTTGGCGGCGAGGAAGACCAGCGCTGCTGAAATCAGGCCAATGAACAGCGGTAGCAGGAAGACATGGGTCGCAATACGCCATTTAAGTTCGTTGGCCGCCTGGTAGAATTCTTCTTCGTAGCTGCCGACAGCGACAATCCAGTCCCAGGGTTCGAAATAGCGGTAGCGGACAATCTTCATCCGCTCTTTGCTTTCACCCTGGTTGCGCCAGGGGTAACGGATCCAGCCGTTTTTCTGCTCCAGCATTTCGGCGATAAAGGGGCGGTATTCCGAGTCGCGGGCGTTGCTGATGTTACGTCCTTCCGCATCTGGATGAATGGTCAGGGTGCCGCTGCTGTCCATACAGAAGATGTAACCGGTTTTGCCGACTTTCTTGCTCTTGATCTGTTGTGCCAGCGTTTTCATGGCACTTTGCTCAAACATGGGATCTTCGTAGGTTTCATCCAGGTAGCCGCCGGCGGCGACCACCCAATCCCAGCGCGGGCAGTAGCGGAACGCGACGATTTTTTCCCGCGGTTGTTTGTCTCCCAGTTCTTCGTTGCGCCAGGGGTAGATAGTGAAGCTGACCTCAGACGGCTCGACTTCAAGTGATTGCTCAATCATCTCGCGAATAAAGAAGCGACCGTCTTTATCCTGGGCGTCGATGACGTTTTTCCCTTCCAGCGCCGGGTGGACTTGGAGCATGCCATCGGTGTCGATGGCAAACAGGTAGCCGCTGCTGCCGATGCTGACGTTTTTCAGGCTGTTGCGGGCCGCTTGCTGCGCTGCCTTTAAGCTGATTTTCCCCTCATTCAGCTGACGTTGCTGTTCGTTGATCAGGGTGTAGGCGAGGTCGACCAGCGACCTCATCTCCTGCTGGACGATTTTTTTCTTGTCCTGCCGGTAAACCTGGAACTGGCGGTAGTGACTGTCAAGCAGGTCGAGAGTGAAGCTGGCCATGTGATCGAGATCAGCCTTGCTGGTTGCCGTGATGCCTTGATAGGCCTGCTCCGTCGCAATGTAGCCGATCAGTCCGCCGAGGACGAAGATGGGAACCACGACCAACGGCAGGATAACCACCAGCATCTTCCAGCGTATCTTCATTTTATTTATGAATGAAAACAGGTGTCGGGCCATAATCATCAGTCATGAAAGGGAAAATTTGATTTTTCTGGTATGCAGTATACACAAAGAGGCGAGGGGGTAAAACAGGAAAGAAGGGAAAAATTATAACAGGGGTTTAGCGTTCTTCTACTAAAGCAGTCCCTGGACGAAAGCGTTGTCGCGCGCAGCTTGACGCAGCCCGTCACTGATACTCGGATAAACATGGACTGTCGTCGTCAGGTCGACAACACTCAGGCCGAAACGAATGGCGAGAGTCGCTTCGTGGATGATATCGGCAGCGCGTGGGCAGAGCATCTGTACACCGAGAACCTTACCTGAGCCTTTCTCAGCGTTGAGCAGGAAGCCGCCCAACTCTTCTCCCATGACATGCGCTTTCGGTACCCGGTCGAGGCCAAGGTAGGTTGTGACCACTTCATAGCCCTGTTGTTCGGCCTGCTCGCGATTGAGACCGACTGTGGCGAACTCGGGATCGACGAAGACCGCCATCGGTGAAAAACGGTGGTCGATGGTGAATTCCTGATCCGGGTGGAGGATGTTTTTGGCTGCGATCTGTGCTTCACGTGCTCCGGCTGGGGCAATCATCGGGTTGCCGGTCACATCTCCTGCAGCCCAGATTCCTTCGACACTGGTGCGCAGGCCGTTATCCACCTTGATAAAACCGGCCGCATCGGTTTTGACGCCGATTTTCTCCAGGCCGAGACCTTCCGTCGCCGGAGTGGTGCCGATCGCCAGCATGAAGCGCTCGGCGGTGATGCCGATCTCGGCCCCGGCGACACGGGCGTAGAGGCAGACGCCGTCCGCTCGTTGTTCGATCCGTTCTGTCTCTGCGTTGAAGAAAATTTTTACCCCTTCCCGCTCCAGCATGGCGCGGAACTGTTCAGTCAGGCGGGGGTCGAATTCGGCCAGCAGTTTCGGGCCACGTTCAAGAATGGTGACCTGGGTGCCGAAGCGGGCAAACATCTGCCCCATCTCCAGCGCAATGACGCCACCACCGAGAATGATCAAGGATTTCGGGAAGCAGGGCAGATGCAGGGCGCTGTTGTAGGTCAGGTACTTGACAGCTTCAAGACCGGGGATTGGCACCACGCGGGCTTGGCCACCTGTCGCGATGAGGATGTCAGGGGCCGTGAAGCGGCCGTTTTCAGTGGCGACCTCGTTTTTGCTGACAAAATACGCACGGCCGTAGTGGATGTCCATGTTCGGAGTTTGTGCCAGCTCCTGCTTGTAGTGCTGATCGCGCAGGGTTTCAACAGCGGTACGTTTTAACTGCATCAGGGTGGTGCAATCAGGTTTTCCCGCTTGCAGGTTGAGCCCCCAGAACTCTCCTTTGCGAGCTGCGTGGTACATTTCAGCTTTGTGGATCAGGGTTTTGCTCGGAACGCAGCCCCAGTTGACGCAGGTCCCACCGACGTGTGACTGGTCGATCAGCAAGACTTTTTTGTCCCGCGCAGCAACCATTCGCCCTGCGGCGAATGCAGTCGTACCGGCACCGAGGATGATCAGGTCATAGGGCTGGGGCATAAACTCCTCCACTGTTTCGACAACTCATCAAAATATAACAGTAGCATATGGAATCAGTTCTGCTGCTGTAATTCGTAGCGCAACTCACATATCATCATGCGTGACATGCAGAGATCGAAAAACAGTTGGTTGGAGCGTTGGCTCATGCGCTTGTTGTGATCACCGATGGTCTCCTGAATGCCATGCTCGATAATGCGGAACTGCTCTTCTGTGAGATCGTTCGGCAGAACCAGAGAGAGAGTCATCTCCTGGTCACTGAAATATTTTCTGATCAAATCGGTCATTTCGATTTTCAGGCAGCGGAGGATTTCCGGCGGCTTGTGCGGCATACGCTCGGCGATGATTTGGTCTACAATTTTACCGGCCTGTTTCCGGCTCTCCGGAAAAGGAATGACTTTGGCCATAGAATTACCTCGTTAGTACTGAAGAGGATTGGGTTTATTGATAAATATAACTGAAATGGTGCTCAATTGACAGGGTGAGAGGAATATTTTGCCTGGGGTGTAAGAGTCAGGAGCCCTGTCCGGCCATCGCCAGCCGGGCACCGAAACCGAGAAACAGAGTTCCGGTTGCCCAGCGCAGCCACTTCTGTGCCCGGCCGGAGGCTTTGATACGGCGGGAGATTTCGGCCGAGAAGAAAATCAGGAACGTATGCAACAGGCCAGCGACCAGCGCGTGCAGCGAACCGAGCAGGGCCAACTGCAGTTGCGGGTTGTTACTGTCAGGGGAGACGAACTGTGGCAGCAGGGCAACCATCAGCAGGAAGATTTTCGGATTGAACAGGCTGACGAAAATACCGTTGAAGAAAATTTTTCCGAGAGAGCGTTTGTTGCGTCGTGTCTCTCCAGTATCGAGCAGAGAGTTGCCACGAAAATTCCGCCAAGCAAGGTAGCAGAGGTAGAAAACACCGAGAAATTTCAACAGGTGAAAGGTGGTAGAGGAATATTGCAGGAGTAAAGAGAGGCCGAAGCCTGTTGCCAGGGCATGGCAGAGTATACCGGTTGAGTTGCCCAGGTTCCCCGCCATTCCCGCACGCCGCCCCTGGCTCAACGTGGTGGAGATCGTGTAGAGCCAGCTTGGCCCGGGGGAAACCGCAATCAGAAAACTGACGGTTAAAAAGGGCAGTATGGTGGTCACGCTGAACATGCTGTTGCCCTGCCATTGGGAGTTGTTATTGCGGGGAATATAGAAGATAGCGGGCTTTTTGCCAAGGGCGAATCAGGTGCGTTTTACGATGAATCTGGCCAGTCAATATGATCGAAATCAGTTGCTCTGAAAAAACTTCAAGGAGATTCGCAATGAGTTTCCTGTTTCTTGGCGGCAAAATTTTGCAGGGGAGTTCTTAGTTTTCAGGGTAAGTTAGCGAATAATTCGCCGCCAACTAAAAAAATGTTTGACCGTTTAGCGGCTAGGGACAACATGAAACCCTAACCTATGCCGAGGCTTTTCAACTGCGGAAGCAAGAGAGTAGACATCGGCGGGTTGGTATGATAGAGCGCTTAATCAAAGATGAGATTTTTTCAGGAAGGATGCCCATGAAACTGAAATTTAAAAATTTATCTGACGACCTGCAGAAAGTACGAGACACTGCGCCGCTGGTTCACAACATCACCAACTATGTCGTCATGAACAATACGGCTAACGCCCTGCTCTCCATCGGAGCATCGCCGGTGATGGCCCATGCCGCTGAAGAAGTTGCTGAGATGGTGACACTGGCCTCGGCGCTGGTAATCAATATTGGGACACTTAGCAAGGAGTGGATTTCCGGCATGGCCATTGCGATGGCTGCAGCGCATGAGAAAGGAATTCCTATTATTTTCGATCCGGTCGGGGCCGGTGCAACCGAGTTCCGAACCCGCACCTGCCTTAGCTTGCTTGAGAGGGCCGCACCAGCTGTCATCAGGGGGAACGCCTCAGAGGTTATGGCGTTGGCTGGTGATTGCGTGCAGACGAAAGGGGTCGACAGTTCGGCGGCGGCGTCTGATGCCGAGAGTGCTGCTTTGGCTCTGGCAAAAAAATATGATTGCGTGGTCTGCGTCAGTGGTGCGATCGATTTAATCACGGATGGCCGTCAAACCATGAGGGTGCGCAATGGCCACGCGCTGATGCCAAAGGTCACAGGGCTTGGCTGCACAGCGACAGCCCTGATCGGTGCCTTCTGCGCCGTCAACAAAGATATCCTTGTGGCGACCAGTCACGCCATGATGGTCATGGGGATTTGCGGGGAACTCGCCGCAGCACAGGCAACGGGTCCGGGGAGCTTCCAGGTTCATCTTATCGATGCCTTCTACAATTTAAATGCGGAACAGGTTGAAGCACACTGGCTTGACCCGGAGGCAAAATGAAGCCGCTTGATTTAAGCCTGCACCTTGTCACCGATCGCAACCTGTCTCTTGGCCGGGATCTCCTCGATATCGTTCAGGCTGCCGTTCAGGGAGGCGTTTCTGTCGTGCAGTTGCGCGAAAAGGAGTGCGCAACCCGGGAATTTGTTGAACTTGGACGCGCTGTTTCTTCCTTGTTGCAACAATCGTCTGTTCCGCTCCTTATTAACGACCGGGTCGATATCGCGCTGGCGATCGGAGCGGATGGAGTGCATATCGGTCAAAGCGATATGCCTTATGCTGATGCGAGACGCTTACTGGGGACTGATGCAATCATCGGCCTTTCCGTTGAGTCGGAAGCCCACGCGCAGGCCGCCGAAATTCTGGATGTTGATTACCTGGGCCTGAGCCCTGTGTTCACAACCCCGACCAAGTGCGAACTGACAGAGTCGCTTGGACTTGAAGGCGTTGCCAGCATTCGGCGGTTATCGCGCCACCGGCTTGTCGCCATTGGCGGCATCCATCACGAAAATATTTCAGCAATTCTTAAATCGGGAGCTGATGGCGTTGCGGTCGTTTCCGCAATCTGCTCTGCCTCTGATCCATTGCAAGCGACGCGGCAGTTGCAGCAAAAGATCGCAGTATGAAATGGGTTGAATTTCCAAGACACAATCGTGCCTTGATAGTAGTGAGTTTTTTGAAGAGCCGCTACCTCGTACAAAATGGGGTGGCGCACCGGCACTAAATCAGCAGAACTGCACCCCAGCGCGGCAGATGTGGTTGTCCATCAGCGCGGTCCAGGCAACCACCCCGCTTTTGCTGATGGAGCCGCCGGCAAAACGGATCGACTGTGATTTTTTCAGCGGGTACTTGGTGACCAGTCCGAGACCACCGTCAGAGACATCTGTCAGTGTCGCCCTGACCGATTTCTCTTCTTTGTAGCCACTGTCGGCCGCATCGATAAGCAGCTGGATTGTTTGGACGTGCGAGCTGCGCAGGTAGCAGCGCTTTTCGTGCCCCTCGCTATCCTGTTCTTTGCTGATCTGGTCGCGCTCCTGTTCGTGCAGGCAACGTTCAATCAAGACGGTAAGGATATCGAGGTTGAAGGGTTTTTCGATCAGTTGCCAGGTGCCGTGTTTTCTGGTTTCCTCAATTTTTTCGAGCAGGCTGCAGTATTCGGTTGCGCCATTGGTCATCAGAATAACCGGTGCTTCGGGGAAACGTTCATCGATTGTCTTCAGAAGTTCGAGGCTTTCGACATCCTTAAGATCGAGGGCCAGCAGGAACAGGTCGAAGCTGAAAATATCCATTTTGGTCAGCGCTTCTTTGTTGCTGGCTGCCGTGATGAAGTAGGGCCCTTTGTCCCGATATGCCTGCGAAACTGCCAAATGAATCAGCATTTCGCTGTCGATGAGCAGAACTTTCCTTGGCGCGATTTTCATTTCCCAACTCCTGATACAAAACACAGATTAAAAAGACATCTGCAACAAAAGCAATGACAGCAAGAGCCATTCCAAGTTTTACCAGCTTTTTATGTGTTTTTATGCTGCTGGTAAATGATTTAGGGATGGCAAGGCTTTAGCCCACAAAAAGGGAAAAATCTTTTTTTTCTTGAGTGCGGCACAGGTGAAAAATGTTGTCTAAATCTGGGAAATCCTCAATTCTGTGACAGGGGTTTCAGGGATATCCCCAATCCTGTTTAGCCAAAAGCCCGACTATTCATATAGAGCGATTGTTTGATTGTTGTGCCCCAGGCAGCTTTACAGGCGATCCTAAATCGATAAGCTGTAAAGCAGAGGGGCTCTGTGTTATAAACAGCTCCGGAAGTGATCAACCATAGAAATGACAGGGGGCTTATGAATCTGGAACCTCGCCGCTTTGGACTGGTTTCGATAGTAGGGCTGATTATTATTCTCGGCTTTTTGTTTACCAGTGTCTCCAGCTATGTCGTGGCGACCCGCACCGTCAAAGATGCGATTCTGACTGGTGAACTGCCGTTGACCAGCGACAATGTTTTTTCGGAGATTCAGCGTGATCTGCTGCGGCCGATTTTTATCTCTTCGCTGATGGCGAGCGACACTTTTGTTCGCGACTGGGTGATTGCCGGGGAGAAAGATGCCCGTCAGATCAGCAAGTACCTGTCCGAGATCAAGGAGAAATATCACACGGTCAGTAGCTTCTTTGTCTCAGAGCAGAGTCGTAACTACTATTATCCTGAAGGAATTCTCAAGGGGGTTGATGAAAAGGAGCCCCGCGATGCCTGGTATTTCCGGGTACAGCAGATGGCCGGTGACTACGAGGTTAACGTTGATCTGGATATGGCGAACGCCGATGTCATGACCATCTTCATCAATTATAAAAGCTACGATTACCTGGGAAATTATATTGGCGCAACAGGTGTTGGCCTGACGGTTCATTCCGTCAAAAACCTGATTGAAGAATATCAGCAGCGCTTTGGTCGCAGCGTTTATTTTACTGATGCCAGCGGCTCTGTGGTGTTGCATGGGCGAGATTACAGCGGGCCGCAGACATTGCAGGAACGCATTGGGGAAAGTCTGCAGGCTGCCGATCTGCGGCAGGAGCAGCAGTACGAATTCAGAAGCGGCGGTGAAACCATCCTCTTGAACTCTCGCTTCATCCCCGAGTTGGACTGGGTTCTGGTGGTCGAGCAGGCCGCGACAGATGCTCTTGCCGATTTCCGGCTCAACCTGCAGTTGAACCTTGGGGTTTGCGCTTTAGTAACCTTGCTGGTGGTACTGCTGCACTGCAGGACTCTGCGGCGTTTTCATGACCGGCTGTCCGGGCTGGCACTACAGGATGGTTTGACCGGAACTGGTAATCGGCGGGCGTTCAAGATCCACTTCGAGCAGATGACGGCAGTGGTCAAGCGGCAGCACGAATCATTGAGCGTACTGCTCATCGATATCGATCATTTCAAAGAGGTGAATGATCGTTTCGGCCACCCGGTCGGTGATCAGGTTATTCAACTGACAGCGGAAAAGATTCAGCGGCGCCTGCGTGCTGTTGATCAGTTTTGTCGCTGGGGCGGCGAGGAGTTTATCGTGCTGCTTAAAGGAGCCGATTTGCAGGCTGCGGCCTTGGTCGCGGAAGAGATACGTTCGACCGTTGAGGAGATCGATTACAGTACGATCAGACCGGAGATCAGGATCACCGCCAGTGTTGGTGTCGCTGAGTACCGGCGGAGTGACACCGAGGCAACTCTGGTCGACCGGGTCGACAAGGCGCTTTATGACGCGAAGGAGCAGGGACGTAACTGCGTTAGCCGGGAGCAAAACTGAGCACCATCAAGGAACGAGAATTTTTGGAGAGATGAGATGATTATCGACTGGTACCCGGGGCATATGAAAAAAGCCCGGGCTCAGATTATTGAAGTATTGCCGAGTATCGACCTGTTTATCGAGGTCCTCGATGCCCGTTTGCCTGACAGTAGCTCGAATCCGCTGCTGGAAAGGCTGCGTAAAGATAAGCCTTGTATAAAAGTGTTGAACAAAAGCGACCTGGCCGACCCGACCATCACCAAAGCCTGGGTGACGCATTTCGACAAGCAGCAGTCGGTGCGTGCGCTGCCGCTGGAGGCGACCGACCGGCGCAATGTCGGCCTGTTGCCAAAACTCTGCCGCAAACTGGTGCCGAACCGGGGTAACAAGGGGCAGAAACCACTGCGGGTGATGATTATCGGCATTCCGAATGTTGGCAAGTCGACCCTGATCAATACCCTGGCCGGGAAAAAAATTGCTCGTGTCGGCGACAAGCCGGCGATCACCACCTGCCCGCAGCAGATCGACTTGCGGAATGGTATCCTGCTGTCCGATACCCCGGGTTTACTCTGGCCAGTACTGGAAAATCAGGCTGGCGCTTGTCGCCTTGCTGCCAGCGGTGCGATTGGTGATAACGCTTTCGATACGACGGCGGTTGCTATGGAGACGGCTGCCTATCTCGCTGAGCGCTATCAGCCGCTACTGCAGAAGCGATACAAGTTGCAGGAGTTACCTGCCGGCTCAGTGGAGCTGCTGGAAGAGATTGGCCGCCGGCGTGGCTGTCTGGTCAGCGGCGGAGATGTCGACCTGCATCGTGCTGCCGAGCTGTTGCTACGCGAGCTGCGTAGCGGCAAGATCGGTCGCATCAGCCTGGAAAGACCGAGCGACATTGTTGTGGAAGCTGCACCTGACAAAGAAGAGGATTTATGAAAAACCGGGCCAAAAATAAAGATCTGTTCGTTGGCGAGATCTCCTTCGAGGCGGGTGAAGAGGATTTACGCAAATTGTTTGCCGTTTGCGGCGAGGTGAAAAGCGTCAAGCTGCTGACCGATCAGCGCAGCGGCAAGTTCACGGGGCGTGCCTTTGTTCGCATGGGCACCGATGCACAAGCGAAAGATGCCGTGCAGACCCTCGATGGCGCCCTGCTGATCGACCGCTGTATCCGCGTTTCTGCGGCCAAGGATAAGCCGGAGAAGACGCTTGAGCAGGAAGAAACCACAACGCGCAGGCGGTCGACAGGCCGGGGGCGCAGACGCTCTTGATCAGCTTTCTGGTTGAAACTGTCGCACGTACTCGTACATCACAACTGATGACGCCACTGACACGTTCAAACTTTGCACACTGCCATATTGCGGGATGCTCAATGACCTAATTGCGGGGAACTCTGCTGGTTCGAAGCTGCAGCCGAACTCCTCGTGGCCGAGGATAAAAGCACTCTTTTCCGGCAGTTGGCAGTTGCACAAACTCTCTTCTGCATCCGGCGCCAGTCTGAACAGCTGGTAGCCGTCCTCTCTTAACTGTTGATAGCAGCTTTCGAAATCATCATGGAATGTCGCCGGTACTTTGCGGAACGACCCTTTGGCGGGTGCGGGATCAAAGGGGCCGATATCGACAAGGTGGATTCCCGCTGCCCCGAAAGCTTCAGCGCTGCGAAAGATTTTCGGCACGTTAAAGCCAGGTTTGAGGTGGTCAAGCACCAAAAGAAATTGATGCTCCCCCGGCTTGGCCAGGACGTTCTTCTGACGCTCTTTCTGATAACGCAGCAACATATTGCGGACGTTGGTTTTTTTGCTCATGGCTTGCTCCTGAAAACTGCTGCACACCTTAACCGGTTGCCATGATCGAAGCAAGGATTCCGGAGTTTTTAAGAGGTTGGGAAGAAATATGAAAGAGTATTAAAAATATTGACAAGCATATATCTCAATATTTATATTTATTGGTATTCAGGAAGGGGGAAACTCATTTATAACTTTTCGAGGTTTAAGAGAATGTTGTCAGCGAAAAATAGACCCCTGAGTTTCAACACGCTTGTCTTCGGCAACGGTGAAACGGTTCTTCTGGTTGAGCGTGAAGAGAATTTGCGGCGACTCGGCAAGGACGTACTGGAAAAATTGAACTATCAAGTTGTAACTGCCTCGAGCCAACAGGAATTGTGCTGCCGCGAAGATGTGTTGCAGCAGATTGATCTCCTGATTCTGGATGGAGCGGCTCCAATCCGCGAGAGCAAAGAAATTGTTCAGCGGGTGCGTGAGTTTTATCCGCAGGCAAAGACCTTGTTTTCCAGTGTTCATGATACTCAGCTGGAAACCGAGTGTGGGCGCAAGATTGCCAGTGAGCGGATTATAAACAAGCCTTTCCTGATTGAAGATTTCAGTCAGATTGTCTATCGAACGTTACACTGAGGTGTAGCGGGAAAAGCCTCTCGAATTTCGAGAGGCTTTTTTATTTCTCGATCGCCCGCCAGGCAAAGTTCTTTGTTTTTCTACTGGTGATCTGTCTCCCCAATTTTTCTCTTTCTCCCCCTGCAGTTGTAGCTTCGCTGAATGATGCTTTAATTGTTGGAGAGCGAATCGTACTGGCAGATCATGTCGTGCCGCGACAGATCTTTATCGGAGTTTATTTGCTGCAAAAGAGGATAGGAGTCCCCATGCCACACCTGCAATTCGAATTTAACCGTAGCCTGACCGACAGTGATAAGATCGAGTTTGCCGAAGATGTTCGTCAGCTGTTTTCCGATGTGATGGACACCGGCACCGACCACATTAGCATATCGATCCGCGAGTATGGCACGTACAATCTGTCGATCGGCCGGGCCGACGAGCCGAAGAAGGGGATCGCGGTGGTCAATGCCGATATCCGCGAGGGACGGACAATGGAGCAGCGCCGCACCCTCTGCCTCGGTTTTATGGACCTGATCGAGGATCGCTGGAACCTTCCGAAAGAGCAGATGTACGTTACCCTGACGGAGCACAAGGGTGAGGATTTTCATCTGCTGGAAAGGTATCTGGCAAGCTGGCAGGAGGGAGAGGATCCGCTGGCGGATTGATTCGATGTCAATCCGCCGAGAGTGATTGACGGTAATCTTCCAGAATTTCAGCGTGGTCGAAGCAGAGCTTTGGCAGATCGTTTAGGCTGAACAGCTGCGCCTGTGCTGCATCGTCACCCCCGCACAACAGCCCTTCGCCGTCCGCGGTGAAAACCAGCGAGATGTTGTGTTGTCGCGGGTCACGAGCGGGGTCGGAATAAGCGCGAAACTGCTGCAGGTTTTTCAGTGTCAGGGCCGTTTCTTCTTTCGCTTCACGCACGGCGGCCTGCTCGAAGCTTTCACCGTAATCAACAAAACCACCGGGCAGCGCCCAGCCGAAGGGTTCGTTTTTCCGTTTGATCAGGACAATTTTGCCTTCCTGCCGGATGATGATATCAACAGTTGGAAAAGGATTGCGGTAGGCTTTAACAACGGTGTTGCAGTTGGGACATTTAAGGTTGTCGGCAGGCATATTTGCTCCTTTAACACTAGGATTGCACCGCCCAAAGGTTAATACACAAAAGCCGAAATAGAAACAGGCAAGTTATCGGCAGGAACATGTCTGGGAAATCTGTGTCGGACAATTCAGCCTGCTCTGCTAAAATGGCCTATCAGACCAAGATCTGGCGAAAGATCTTTGCGGAGGAGAGTCGATGCTTTACAGGAAAATGGGCAAATGTGGCGACGAAGTTTCGATCCTCGGATTCGGTTGCATGCGCCTGCCGATCATCGACGGTGACACCAGTAAGATCAACGACGAGCTGGCGATTCCGTTACTGCGCAACGCCATCGATGCCGGGGTCAATTATGTCGATACAGATTATCCTTACCACGGCAACGATATGACTGTGCCAGGGGAGTCGGAGCCTTTTGTTGGTCGGGCGCTCAAAGGCGGTTACCGTGAAAAGGTGAAGATTGCCACAAAACTACCGTCGTGGCTGATACAGAGTCATGACGATATGGAGCGGATTCTCGATCATCAGCTGGAGCGGCTGCAGACTGCCAGCATCGATTATTATCTGCTGCACGCGCTGAACAAAAATTTCTGGGCCAACCTGCAACAGCACAAGGTGCTCGATTTTCTCGACAAGGCGCTGGCCGATGGTAAAATCAAGCGGGCCGGGTTCTCCTATCACGAAAATCCGGAACAGTTTCAACCGATCGTCGATGCCTATGACTGGGATTTCTGTCAAATCCAGTACAACTATCTGGACGAAGAGACCCAGGCCGGAAAAGCAGGCTTGGAATACGCGGCGGAAAAAGGTCTGGGAATCGTCATCATGGAGCCGCTGCGGGGCGGTAACCTGGCGGGGAAATTGCCGGAAGAGGCTGAAGCCGTTTTTGCCGGGGCAGAGACCAAACGCAGTCACGCCGAATGGGCGCTGCGCTGGTTGTGGAACGATGCCCGTGTCACAACACTGCTTAGCGGTATGACCGAAGCATCGCAGGCGGAAGAAAATCTGAAAATTGCCGCTGAAGGCTACGCCGACTCGCTGACGGCAGATGAGCTGGCGCGGGTCGAGCAGGTGAAGGAGATCTACCGTAGCAAGCAGCGGGTGCCCTGCACCAAGTGCGGCTACTGCATGCCCTGCCCGGTCGGGGTCAATATCCCCGGCAACCTGTCCCTTTACAACGAATATCACAAGTTCGACAGCGACGGCAGCCGTCACCTGGCCCGGGCTTTGTTTAACATGACTCTGGAGCCCGGAGCACGTGCCGATCAATGTACCGAATGTGGCCAATGTCTGCAGCACTGCCCGCAAAACATTGCGATACCGGATGAGTTGAAGCGGGTGGCAGAGACTTTTACTCCACAACAGTAAAGAGGTCGTTTACTTATGAAAGGACTTATCCTTCGTTGGCTGATCCTGTCTGTTGCTATTATGATCTCCGCTCATCTTTTTGCGGGTATTCATGTTGATGGCTATGGAACAGCCCTGGTTTCCGCCTTGGTGTTGGGTTTTCTCAATGCCTTTTTTCGACCGATCCTGTTTATTCTGACCCTGCCGATCAATGTATTAACCCTCGGCTTGTTCACTTTTGTCATCAATGCCGTGCTGTTGCTGATGACTTCTGGAGTTATCGGAGGGCTCGTTGTTGATGGATTCGGCTACGCTTTGCTGGGATCATTGATTATCAGTCTTGTCAGCCTGCTGCTGAGTTCATTTATCAGCGATCGGGGCCGGGTTGAATCTCTCGATATCGAACTACGCCGTCGCCGCGGTGGACGTTGGGAATAGGTTTTGAATTTGAGGCCAATCCCAATGGCCGAAACTTTAATGCCAGCAACGCATCAAATCAGCAGATCTGTTTCAGTCATGAGGTCGCAGCCGATGACTAACGGTCATAAAGGACGCAAGCATGAAGCCATCATTTGAAAAACTTTCTCGCCCCGTCAGCCCGCAGTTGGACGACATTCTTGGCATCCCGTTCCCGGTTCTCGATGATGGTTTTGTGCGGGTTATTGACTATATGGGCAATGACAGTTCAGTTGTTCAGGCGGCCAGGGTCTCTTATGGTGCAGGAACCAAGAAGGTTTCAGAAGACCGCGGGCTCATCCGCTATCTGCTGAGAAACTTTCATACCACCCCTTTTGAGATGTGTACGATCAAGTTTCACTTGCGGGTGCCGATGGACGCATGGCGGCAATGGATCCGCCATCGGACCGCTTCAGTCAACGAATACAGCACCCGTTATTCACTCGCCATCGATCAGGCAGTACAAACCGGCGCTGATCAGTGGCGCAGTCAGTCGACCGACAACAAGCAGGGCAGCGGCGATTTTCTGCCTGTTGCAACCGGCGAAAAACTTACTGCTGCCGAACAAGAACTTTACCAGCACGCCCGCACTGTTTACCGTGATCGGATTGACGCCGGGGTTGCCCGCGAACAAGCCCGCAAAGATCTGCCGTTATCAACCTACACCGAAGCTTACTGGGAGATGGACCTGCACAACCTGCTGCATTTTCTTGCCCTGCGCATGGACCCGCACGCCCAGTTGGAGATCCGCCGATATGCCGAAGTTATCGGCAAGGAAATAGTCAGCAAGTGGGTGCCTGCAACCTGGGAGGCCTTTATGGACTACCGGATGGGGCAGATATCGCTGTCTCAGCAGGACCAGGACCTGCTCTCTCTTCTGATTGCCGGCAACCACGAAGGAGCTAAAAGCTGGTTGCTTGAAAGAGGTTGGATCGGCAAGAACAGCAAGCTCTCTCGGGAAGGGTCCGAGTTTGTGGCCAAGGTTGAAAAGCTTGGGATTGCAGAGCCGTTTAAGGGTTTTATTTAGGCCTGTTATTGGTGATCGTCTGGCATCGACACAGAGGTCCGGCCGCCAGCTGGATTTTTTGTTCGCTTGATTCGTTTCAGGACACACTGCGGCACCGGTTTGCCTGATTTGTCGTTCGGATCTTTAAAAAACGCGATATTTCTTGCATTTAACCCACAGCTCCGCTAATATCCACAAATCTCTGTGCCCATCGGTCGGCACTATGTACGTGCTCTCGGTAGTTTCTTTGCGATATTCCCCTGACACCATCTAAGAGTTTCCAGCCTACAGACCGTTCCTTTGTTTAACGCATCGGATGGGCCGGTTCCATTTTCGGAGTTTATATATTTCATGACGTTTAACGACCTCGGTCTTGCGACCGAACTGCTTCGTGCTGTGTCTGAACAGGGCTACAGCCAACCTACACCCATTCAAAGCCAGGCGATCCCGGTTGTCCTCAAAGGTGGCGATCTACTCGCTGGCGCCCAGACCGGCACCGGTAAAACTGCCGGTTTCACCCTGCCACTACTGCAACGATTACATGCGGCCCAACCGCAATCTGCTAAACGATCAGTGCGTGCCCTGGTCCTCACCCCGACCCGCGAACTTGCCGCCCAGGTGGGAGAGAGCATCAGTGCTTACGGCAAATTTCTGCCGCTGCGCTCGAGCGTAATTTTTGGCGGTGTCAGTATCCGCCCGCAGATCGACCGTCTGCGTCAAGGAATCGATGTCTTGGTCGCCACGCCGGGCCGACTGCTCGATCATGTCAACCAGAAAACCCTCGATTTGTCCCAGGTAGAAATACTGGTGCTGGATGAGGCGGATCGGATGCTCGATATGGGGTTCATTCGAGATATCCGCAAAATTCTGGCTCTGTTGCCAAAAAAACGGCAGAACCTACTGTTTTCGGCCACCTTCTCCAACGAGATCAAAAAACTTGCTGATAACTTGCTTAACGAGCCGGCCATGATCGAGGTCGCGCGACGCAATACTGCTGCCGAGGCGGTCACTCAGTCGATCCACCAGGTGGAGAAAAGTCGTAAGCGCGCCCTGCTCTCGCACCTGATCAGTAACAACAACTGGCAGCAGGTGCTGGTTTTTACGCGGACCAAGCACGGTGCCAACCGACTGGCCGGGCAGCTGGCGAAGGATGGTATCAGCAGCGCCGCGATTCACGGCAACAAAAGCCAGGGTGCACGCACTAAGGCCTTGGCCGATTTCAAAAAGAATGCTGTGCGGGTGCTGGTTGCCACCGACATCGCCGCGCGTGGCCTCGACATCGATCAACTCCCGCAGGTGGTCAATTTCGAGCTGCCGAATGTTCCCGAAGACTACGTCCATCGTATCGGCCGCACCGGACGTGCCGGCCGCGCGGGAGAAGCGGTTTCGCTGGTTTCAAGCGATGAGATGAAGTTGCTCAAGGATATTGAAAAACTTCTGAAGAGGAAACTGCCGAAGCTGACGGTGACGGGTTTTGAGCCGGCAGCCAATGTCGCTGCTGAACCGGCTCAGACAAAGAGACCACACCCGCCAGGAAAACCCCGTAGAAATAACCGCAACCATGGCAATGCCAAGGCGGCTGCGAATCGTCGTGACGAAGATCCGCGCAGAAGGCGTAGCGGGAGCAGGAAATCCAGCGGGAGAGAGTCTTAACGTTTCTCAGTGTTAAAGATCAAAAATCGCCTGCAAACATCTGCGAAAGGTGTTTGCAGGCTTAACTCTTCTGCCGGGCCAGTTTGTTCCCCGCCAGTTCTGCTTGCTGCAGGACAGCGCTCTCCTGCTTGATGCTGCCGGCCTCGAAACAACGAAGTGCAGCAACCGAATCGAGCAACTCCAGCCCGATATCGCGAGAAAAATCACTCAACAGTGTCAGGGTCGTGCCCATCATGGCTTCTTCATGCTGTTCACAGACCGCCGCAGTCACGCATACTTTTCCGCTGTTTTGATACTTGCCGATCCACTGCTGACGGGTCTTGGGAAACTGGATCAAACTATAGCAGCGGTCGAGGAAGCGCTTCATGTCTGAAGTCACCGTGTACCAGTAGGTTGGCGAACCGAAGACAATGCCATCTGCATGATCCAGCTTTGCGATAATCTCGGCAAAGTCATCCTTGATGACGCAATCCCAAGATTTACTGCAGCCCTCGCAACCAGTGCAGGCTTCGATGCGATAATCGCCGAGAAAGATCTGTTCCGTTTCGATGCCAGCCGTTGCTGCCGGTTTTAAAATGGTTTCCAGCAAAATCCTGGTATTGCCTTTTTTTCTGCGGCTGCCATTGAGGGCAATAATTTTCATGTAGACCTCTGCCGGAATTTAATCCTGAAAACAAACGGCCGGTGGAGATCCCACCGGCCGTTTAGTGACAATGCTGCTTGGGCTACTTGGCTGCCTTGCGAGCAGCCTCCAGCCAGCCATTCCAGGTTTCC
Source organism: Malonomonas rubra DSM 5091 (assembly GCF_900142125.1). GTDB lineage: Bacteria > Desulfobacterota > Desulfuromonadia > Desulfuromonadales > Geopsychrobacteraceae > Malonomonas > Malonomonas rubra. The sequence goes on along the minus strand of NZ_FQZT01000007.1, from coordinate 151,837 downwards.
TGATTTTTGGCGATCCACTCTTTGACGTGGCGATCGATATCTTCTTTCGATTTTTCACCATTTTCCATCCTGGTGTTCTGCTCGCTAATGTCGGCCAGCGGCAGGGTGAAAACTTCGAAGAATTTCTTCGCAGCCGGGTTGTTCTCCAAGAAGCGCTTGTTGGCGACAATGCGGATATCGGCGGCAATAAAGCCGAGCTTGACCGGATCGGTCACTGCGCCAACGACACCACTGGCAGTCAGGCGATCAGCCTGTGCTTTTTGAGCTTCGGTCGGCTTGATTTCCGGAACGTTCATCCAGAGAACATCCTCGCCCGGCTTGAGTTTGAAGATGGTCCAGTTTGGCGCCCAGGTATAGAAGAAGACCGGTTTGCCGGATTGGTAGCGACCGAGGGCATCGGCCATACTGGCGGAGTAACCGGCTTTGATCAGGTTGATGTGATCTTCGAGGCCATAAGCCTCCATGTGGAAGCCGATAGTTTTCTCACAACCCCAGCCCGGAGGGCAGGCGGTCAAATCGGCCTTGCCGTCACCGTTGGCGTCAAAGGCTTTTTTGACTTCCGGCCGCTTGAAATCATCCAGCGATTTGATGTTGTATTGCTCGACTTCTTTTTTCGATACCAGATAACCTTGCAGGCCGCCGGCCTTGGCGACGTAGCCGACCAGTTCCATCCGTTTTTCATGGTTCTTCGGCATCTGCGCATAATGAATCGGGAACCAGCCGTTGGTCCAGTAATCGAGATCGCCCAGGGCGACAGATTGGTAGAAGAGCGGGTTCTGCAGTTCCTTCGGATCTTCAACCTCGTAGCCCAACTCTTTTAAACCGGTGCGGACCAGGGCCTCCTGGAAGTAGCCGGTGTTCCAGGTTGCGCGGCCCGGCTTGACTTCGACCCCCTTGCCCGGCTTGTGGCCATCTGCAAATGCGGGAACCGCAAGGCAGAGCATCATTGCCAATATAATCAGACGTTTCATCGATTTCTCCTTTTCATGGAATGGGTGATTAAAATTTATTTCTGCCCGAAACTCTGGGTGATTCGATCAAGCATCATGGCAAGCATGACGATCGCCAGACCGCCGATAGTTGCCAAACCAATTTCTAGTGTGTTCAGCCCCTGCACGACCGGGTTGCCGAGTCCGCCGGCACCAATCAATGCTGCGATAACGACCATCGACAGGGCCATCATCAACGTCTGGTTGAGGCCGGCCATGATAGAGGGCAGCGCCAGCGGGAACTGGACTTTTCGCAGCACCTGCCAATCGGTGGCACCGAAAGAGAGAGCCGCCTCGATCAGTTCCGGGTGGACCTGACGGATGCCGAGGCTGGTCAGTCGCACAATCGGCGGCAGAGCAAAGACGATCGTTGCCAGAATCCCCGAAACAGTGCCGATGCTGAACAGCATGACCACCGGCACCAGGTAGACAAAAGGCGGGATGGTCTGCATGGCATCGAGCGCTGGTCGCAGGAATATTTCGAAGCGATCACTGCGTCCGGCCATAATGCCGAGTGGGATGCCCGCTAAAGCGCAGAAAAAGACCGAACTGACCACCATCGCCAAGGTGACCATAGTATCTTCCCAAAGTCCCAAGTAGCCGACCAGTAAAAGTGTGATAAGGGTAAAGGCTGCTACTCCCTTGCCGGCGTAGCGCCAGGCAACGGCGATAAAAAACAGAATAATCACCAGCGGCGGCAGTGACGTGAAAACCCACTCAAAACCATTCAGACAGAGCTCGATTGGAGCTTTGATCGCCTGAAAAATATCCCGGTGGTTGTAAACCAGCCAGTCGACCAAGTCCTGAACCCATTCGTCCAGAGGGATCAGTTTTTCTTTAAAGCTGAAAAAGTTCATTACTGAGCTCCGTTCGTGGCGGGTTCCATATCCGCGGGTTCATCACTTTGGTTGCGATGCAGGGTTTTCAGAAACAGGTTTTTCGAAATGGCGCCCAGATACCTGCCATCATCGTCGAGGATTGGCAGTGGCCAGGGGTGTGCTGCCACTTTTGGCAGAATGTCCTGCAGAGAATCATCTTTATGCGCGGCCACGACCTCTTCGAGGTAGGCGTTCGGGATCAGGTGAGGAACGTTGTCATTTTCAAGCATGTCACGCAGGGAGTCGGTCGAAACAACACCTTTAAAGGTTTTTTCGCTGTCGAGCACATAGGCGTAATCGCGATCGTTCTTTACCAGTCGCTGCAGGCCTGCCCGCGGGTTTTTGCCGTCGGTGATCGGGATTGTGACCTGGGTTTGCGTGGCGATGTCGCCGGCAGTGAGAATGTTGGTCGGATCGACGCCGCGGAAGAACGCGCGGACATAATCGTCGGCCGGGTTCTGTAAAATTTCTTCCGGCGTGCCGACCTGGACCACTCTGCCGCCTTCCATGATGGCGATCCGGTCGCCGATGCGCATCGCCTCATCCAGATCGTGGGAAATGAAGACGATGGTCCGCTTCGCTTTCGCCTGTAGCTTCAGCAGTTCGTCCTGCATCTCGGTGCGGATCAGCGGATCGAGGGCGGAGAAGGCTTCATCCATCAGCAGAATGTCGGGATCGACCGCCAGCCCGCGGGCTAGTCCGACTCGCTGCTGCATGCCACCCGACAGCTCGTCCGGCATGCTCTCAGCCCAGGCCTCCAGACCGACTTGCTCAAGTGCTTGCAAGGCGCGCTGCTCACGGGTTTGTTTGTCGACTCCGTCCATCTCCAGGCCGAAAGCCGCATTCTGCAGCACGGTCATGTGCGGCATCAGAGCGAAAGATTGGAACACCATACTCAATTTAGCGCGTCGTACTTTGACCAGCTGATCATCATTCATGGCAACAATATCTTCGCCGTCGATCAGCACTTGGCCAGAGGTCGGTTCGATCAGCCGGTTGAGCATCCGCACCATGGTCGACTTGCCGGAACCGGAGAGGCCCATGATGACGAAAATCTCGCCTTTGAAAATCTCGAAACTGGCGTCCTGCACGCCGACCGTGGTTTCGGTTTTTTCAAAAATTGCCTCTTTGTCCAGCCCTTGTTTAAGCAGGGCCATGGCCTTTTTCGGCTGTGGGCCGAATATTTTGTATAGATTTTTGACTTCGATCTTGACTGGCTCAGTCATAAATTCCTCTTTAACTTCAATGACTTATCAGGAATGTTTCAGTTGGATTTATGGTGTTGGTAAAGACCTGATAAGAAAGTAACAACACCAAGGAGCACAGCCGAGAGCGAGCGGAAGAGGGGTGGAGGTCTGCAATCAGCAGCGTCCCTGAAAATAAATATTAAGTTTTATAACGGACAGAGCGACCCGCGACCCGGTAATGCGGGAACCACAGAACCAAGCGCAACTCTGATTGGAAAGAAGATCTGCGAAGCATCACACGGGGCGATGTTCTTAACGATCTTCTTGCGGGACAAGGTCGGAACACCCTGGCGGGGTGCCGCCTAGCCCTATGACCATAAACGAGGATGGATGGAGATGTCAAATGAGGAGATGGTAAAAGGGAAGAGATTGAGAGAACGCCCACAAAATTGTTTGTGGGCGTTCTCTACAGATGATTACAATGCTTTCTGGAGGATTTTCCGGGCAACATCGGGGGTGATGTCGCCGTGCTCCGACAGCTTGACCATACCGTGTTTCTCCAGGTTCTGGATGATTCGTTCGATACCGGCCTCATTGATGCTGTGGTCGGACAGCCGGGTTTTGATGCCGAGGCTGTGGAAAAACTCTTCCGTTCTGGCGATAGCGGCGTCGATCTTTTCATCCTCGGACCCTTCCGCGATATTCCAGACCCGTTCGGCGTACTGCAGCAGCTTCTCCCGTTTCTGCTCACGTCGCATGCGCCACATCGCCGGGGTGACGACGGCCAGCGTCTGCGCATGATCGACATGGAACAGTGCGGTGATCTCGTGGCCGATCATGTGGATGCTCCAGTCCTGAGGCACGCCGGCACCGATCAAGCCGTTCAACGCCATGGTCGCGCACCAGACCAGGTTGGCACGGGCATCGTAGTCGGTCGGGTTGTCGACGGTGGTTTTGCCGATCTCGATCAGGGTCTGCAGGATCCCTTCAGCAGTGCGATCCTGAAAACGCCCCTCCGCCGGGTAGGTGATGTACTGCTCCACCGTATGCACAAAAGTGTCGACCACGCCGTTGGCCACCTGGATTTTCGGCAGGGTGTAGGTTAATTCCGGATCGAGGATGGAGAACTTCGGGAAGGTCAGTGGACTCATCACCGGCATCTTGTCCTCGCCTCGGCTGACAACTGCTCCCATATTCATTTCCGAACCGGTCGCCGGCATTGTGACAACGGTTCCGAGCGGAAGGGCGCGTTTTACCGGAACCGGGCCGAAACCGAAACCGAGGATTTTTTCTTCTTCTCCCTTGAATTCATCGGCGACCGTTGCAATGGCGATAAACTTGGTGCCGTCCATCACCGAGCCACCGCCGACGGCGAGCAGGAAGTCGACCTCTTCCGCGCGGGCGATTTCGACTGCTTTCATCAGGGTTTCGAATTTCGGGTTCGGCTCGATGCCGCCGAACTCGATGACTTCGCGTGGTGACTTGGCCAGTTCGGTTTTGACTTTGTCGAGTACGCCATTTTTGATGACGCTACCGCCGCCGTAGGTGATCAGCACCTTGGAGTTCTGCGGTATCTGGCTGTCGAGCTGTTTCATCTGGCCCTTGCCGAAGATAATGCTGGTCGGGTTGTGAAAATTGAAGTTCTGCATCTCGCTTATCCTTTCACTTGGTGTATGGGCTGTTTTGATAGTTTAGAGTATAGGCAGGCGAAAGCCGGTTGCAAATATTGAATCCTGTCAAAGAATTGCCTATTCCTGCTTGAAGATGCCTTTTTAAATCTAAATATGGTAGATTTCTTGTCGAATCATCTCTTTTGATACAAAAAGGAATCTGCGATGAGTGAACTTGGAAAATTGCTGCAGCAGCTCACACCGAGGGACGGCTTTACTGAAACTAGGCTGGCCGGAGTCCGCCTGTTCAAAGCCTCGCGGCCGATTCCTCGTTGCCCGCTGATTTACGATCCCGGTATCTGCATTGTTGTCTCCGGCAAAAAAATTGGCTACTTGGGCGGTAAGTCCTTTCCCTACAATGCCGACAACTACCTGGTCACCTCGGTGACCATGCCGTTCGAGTGCGAAACCCAGGCGTCGCCGGAGAACCCGGTACTGGGTATTTATATCGATATCGACCTGCCGCTGTTGCATGAACTGATCGCCCAGCTGGGGCAGGATCACGAGGTGACGGTGCGCAGTGATAACGTCCTGCCGCGGGCCATCGGGCCGGCGCTGCTGGAACCGGAAATGAGTGCAGCTGTTGGCCGTTTGCTGAAAGCACTGCAGAGCGAAACTGAAGCGAAGATTCTTGGCCCCGGATTGCGCAAAGAGATCCTGTTTCGCGCCCTGCAGGGGCAGCAGTCCCCGGTACTGTACGCGTTGGCCTCCCACAGTGGCAACTTTGCCCGTGTCGCTCGTGCTTTGCAATTGATCCAAAAAGATTTTGCTGAAAACCTTGATGTCGATCGCCTGGCGCAGCAGGCGCACATGAGCCCTTCCGCGTTCCACCGCGCATTTAAAGAGGTGACCTCCGACTCGCCGCTGCAGTACTTGAAAAAGATCCGCTTGAGTAAAGCGCGCGATTTCATCGTACAGGATGGTTTGAAAGCCTACGTTGCCGCCGACCGGGTCGGCTACGAAAGCCCGTCGCAGTTTAGCCGAGAGTTTAAACGTTATTTCGGCCAGAGCCCGGCAGAGATGATGCGGGAACTGCGGATCGCTTAAGAGCTTCCCTAATAAGCTTGACAATAGATAGCCTGCTATGTAATTTTCCATAGCAGGCTATCTATTTTGCGAGGTCGGACGATGGAAGACAGTAAAAATGACAATCTGGCTTACAAGCTTCACTACCTGAATCGTCTGCTGATGCTTCAGCTGAATGACCAGATCAAGCCGGAAGGTGTGTCCCAAGGGCAGCTGCCGGTGCTTTGCTGTCTGCATGATCTGGAAGGTCAGACCCAGGCCGAGCTCTGTACCCGGATCCAGGTGGAGCAGCCGACTATGGCGAATACACTGCGGCGGATGGAGCGGGATGGGTTGATCCGGCGGATTCCCTGCGAGCAGGACAAACGCCAGTCGCGGGTCTACCTGACTGATCGCATCAGGCCGACGGTGGAGGCGTTGCAGCAAAAGCGTGACGAGGTGATCGGTAAAATGACTGGTCGTATGTCGGTGAACGACATCTCAGATTTCCACCGGCTACTCGACAGTGCCCTGCTGGCACTGGAAACAAATAACGAAATTTAAGGAGATAAAGATGAAAAGCTTTGATGTTGTTGTTCTTGGCGGTGGCCCAGGCGGACTTACCGCGGGCATGATGTTGACCGCGATGGAAAAATCGGTCGCCCTGGTTCAGGCCGAGCATGACGATTTTGGCGGTGTCTGCCTCAACCGCGGTTGCATGCCGACCAAGGCCTTGCTCAAGGCTGCGACGGCTTATCGTTATGCCAGGCAGGGCGAGAAATACGGTCTCGATTTAAGTGCCGGTCCGGTCGATCTGAAACGTTTGCGGGCGGTCGCAGATGCTGACCTGGATAAGTTGAAGGGTATGATCCAGGGATCGATTGACCCGTCTCCGGTCACGATTTTCCGCGGTCTCGGCTCTTTCCAGTCGGAGCACGAAATTCTGATTACAAAAAATGACGGCAGCAGCGAAATCATTCGAGGTGAGCAGATTATTATCGCAACCGGTTCCGAATCGGTCGAGCTGCCGTTTGCCCCATTTGATGGAGAATATATCCTCTCCAGCGATCATATGCTGAAGAACACCGAGTTGCCGGAAAGGTTGTTGATTGTCGGTGGCGGCGCGATCGGTTGCGAGTTTGCTACCATGTATCACAGTTTCGGCAGTCAAGTGACCCTGGTTGAAGCCTTTGAAACCCTGTTGCCGCGTGAGGATGCTGAAGCCGGCAAAGCGTTGGCTGATGCTTTCGAAAACCAGGGGATCAGCGTCAAAACCGGAACCATGATCGAAGCCTTGCAGGTGGAAAACGGGCAGGTTGTGGTCAAATACAAGGGCAGCGAGACGACTGAGATCGTCGATAAAGTTCTGGTCGGTGTCGGTCGCAAACCGATGGTTGCGGGGCTCAATCTCGATGCGGCCGGGGTTGAAGTCGAAAAGGGTGCGATTAAAGTTTCTCCGGCGATGCAGACCAGCGTGCCGCATATCTTCGCCGTTGGAGATGTCACCGGGGGGCTGATGCTGGCCCATGCCGCCGAAAAGGCAGGCGCGATACTTGCCATGAATATGGCAAAAGGAGCTAACGCATCGCTTGATGAAGATGGCGTGCCGCGCGTGGTTTTCAGTTATCCGGAAGTCGCCGCCATCGGTGTCAGCGAAGTAAAAGCAGGGATGAAGAGCTTCACCATGTCGCCGGTTCCGAACGGGCGCTCGGTGGTCGACAAAGTGGCGCCGGCATTCGTCAAGCTGTTCGCCGAAGAAGAAAGCTCTGTCATCACCGGTGCCATCATAGTCGGTGAAGTAGCGACCGAGATGATTCACGAGCTGGCTTTGGCCGTGGATAACAGGCTGACGCTGGAACAGGTCGGCAACACCGTGCATGCGCATCCGACCCATTCGACCAACGTCGTCAAAGCGGTGCACCATTTCCAGTACCAGGCTTAAAGTGAAGGCAGGAAACGGGCGTGATTTTTACATCGCGCCCGTTTTTTAATACCAGGGTATTGATTTCTTATCGGAGCAGGCTTTATGCTGAAGTTAAATATTTCGATGTCGAAATAATTGGAGCGGAAAATGAGAAAACAACCCGAGAAATCGCAGCGCCAGGCCCTCAATCTATATGTCAAGTTGATGCGGGCCACCAACCGGGTCACAGGCGATATTCACCGGCATCTTGCGGCGGACAAGCTGACTCACAGCCAGTTTGCCGTGCTGGAAGCTCTCTACCATCTCGGCCCTTTGAGTCAGGGCGAATTGGGCGCAAAGATTTTGCGCAGCAACGCCAACCTGACCACCGTTGTTGACAGTCTGGAAAAAAAGGACCTGGTGCGGCGGATGCGAGCTCCGGAAGATCGGCGGCGGGTGACAGTAACATTGACCGATGCAGGCGAAAAACTGATCGGCAGGGTTTTTCCACGCCACGCCAAGATTGTTGAGCATGAATTCAGCGTATTGAGTGCGGATGAACAGGAACAGCTGGCGACGTTGCTGAAAAAACTGGGTAAAGGGAAATAATTTTTAAGTTATTATTTCGACGTCGAAACATTCTGCAGAAAAGGATAAGGATAATGACACAGGTACTGCACAAAGCGGAAACGCGAGGACTGGCAGACCACGGCTGGCTGCACAGTCGGCACAGCTTCAGTTTCTCTGACTACCAGGATCCGGAGCGGATGGGTTTCGGCCTGCTGCGGGTGATCAATGACGATATCGTCAAGCCGGGCATGGGGTTCGGTACTCATCCCCACGCCAACATGGAAATCATCTCGATTCCCTTGTCCGGCTCGTTGCGCCACCAGGACAGCATGGGCAACAAGCATGTCGTTTCAGCCGGTGAGGTGCAGGTGATGTCGGCCGGTAGCGGCGTCACTCACTCGGAATACAACAACTCCGAGCAGGACGATGTTAATTTTCTGCAGATCTGGATTTTTTCCAAAGAGCAGGATATCGCTCCGCGCTATGGTCAGCAGCGCTTTGACCCCCAGCAGCGGGTCAATCGCTTTCAAACATTGGCCTCCCCGGAAAAGGGGATGGACACGATCTGGATCAACCAGAACGCATGGCTGTCATTGGCTAAACAGGGCCCCGGCAGCGAGCTGGTCTACTCAAAGCAGCTAGAGACGAACGGGGTCTATTTCTTTGTCCTTTCCGGAGCTCCGACCATTGCCGGGCGACAATTGGCAGAGCGGGATGGACTTGGGCTTGTCGAAGGTGGCGAGTTTTTGATTAAGGCCGACGATGCTGCGGAAATACTGGCGATTGAAGTGCCGCTGAAAAGCTAACAGAAACAGGAGGAAACGATGAACGTTCTTGGAATCAATGGTAGTTTGCGAAAAGACTCAACCAACATGGGGTTGCTTCGTTATGCCCAGGATAACGCGCCTGAAGGGATGGAAATCGACATTGCCGATCTGACAGAAGTGCCTTTTTACAACTCCGATATCGCGGAAAAACCGGCGGCAGTTGAAACGTTATTGCAACAGCTTGAGCAGGCCGATGCGCTGTTGCTGGCCTGTCCCGAATACAATTATTCACTGGCACCGGCATTGAAGAATGCCCTCGACTGGGCATCGCGTGAACCGGACAACCACCTGCTGGCTGGCAAGCCGGTGGCGATCCTTGGTGCCGGCGGTGGGGTGGGGACCGCCCGAGCGCAGTATCACTTGCGGCAGGTCTGTGTCTACCTTGATTTGCATCCGCTGAATAAGCCGGAGGTTTTTGTCAATGCATTTGCCGGTACGTTCGATAACGCCGGGGCACTCACCAGTGAAGATATTATGCGCCAGGTTGAAGCGTTGCTGTCGGCACTTAAAAGCTGGACGGAAAAGGTAACAGAATAATCTGCTTCCGGTCGGGTCGTGGACGACCCGACCGGACAATTTTACCAAGGCAGTTCTTCACCATTGCTGTGCCAGAATGAGCCGCTGTTTTCCAGGTTGAGGTTGTCGATCAGCTTGATCAGGCCCTCGACCGATTCCTTCGTCGTGATCAGGCCGCCGAAATCGACCATGCGGGTTTTGACATAGCCGGGGTGCAACTGCGCCACGGCTATACCACGTGGTTGCAGATCGACCGCCAACGATTTGCCGAAAGCGTTGAGCGCCGCTTTCGAGGCGCGGTAGCCGTAACGGCCGCCGGAATCGTTGTCGGCGATGGAGCCCATGCGGCTGGTGATGTTGGCGATCTTGCTGCCTGCTTGCAGGTTCGGCAGCAGCGCTTCGCTGATGCGCAACGGTGCGTAGGCGTTGATCTCCATCTGCAGGCGGATGGAATCGTAGTCGATGGAACCGAGCACTTCATCCTGCAGCAGGCCTGCGTTGTTGATCAGCAGGTCGATGCTTTGCCCGCTGAGGCTCGCCACCAGTTTGTCGACATCTTCTTTACTGGTGACATCAATGTTGCTGATAACCTGCTCGGCTGCGGCATCGAGCTCGGCAGAACTTTCTCTGCAGACTCCGGTCACTTTCCATTTTTCAGCGTGGTAGTGCTGGGCCAATTCCAGACCGATACCCCGGTTGGCACCGGTAATGACGACATGTTTCATCTATTTTTTCTCCTTTTTGTTATGGATAATTAGCTTCAGCATAGCGTCTTTTCGATCATGGGAAAACCAATCACACAATTTTAACACTTCGCAAATATTCTTCAGAAAATGTATACCGCCCCAGCTATTGTTTTACCCTGACCAAATCGGTTAAACTTACGCTTTTGCGAGATTCGAAAGGTGGTTGCATTGAAGCCGTTACTGATAACCATGGGTGATCCGGCCGGGGTTGGGCCGGAATTGATTATCAAAGCTTTGCTGGCCGGTGAGCTGGATCGTTTCGAGCGACCACTGCAGGTGGTGGGAGATGCCGCCGTACTGCAGCGGGCAGCAAAAGTTTTCGACTGTGAAGCCGAGTTGGAGCAGCATTCGCACCAGGATTGGACGCTGACCTGCGGAGAACGCAGTCTGCCGGTGGTCAATCTTTCTTACCTGGATGAAGAAAAGGTTGAGTTCGGCTGCCCCAAACTACCCTGTGGGCGGGCAATGGCCGATTACATAGAGTGGGCGGTGGCGCGTTGCCTGGTCGGCTTGGCGGCCGGGATGGTGACCTGCCCGATCAACAAGGCGATCATCAACCAGGCCGGGGTACACTTCCCCGGGCACACCGAGCTGCTGGCCGAGCGCTGCGGGGTGGAAAAGGTGGTGATGATGCTGGCCGGTGAAAAGCTGAAAGTGTCGCTGGTGACCACTCACCTTGGTCTCAGGGATGTGTCGCGGGTTTTGAATACGGCGGAAATTCTGCAGACGATTCACATTACCGACCAGAGTCTGCGCAACCAGTTCGGTATCGCCGATCCCAAGCTGGCGGTGCTCTCTGTCAACCCGCATGCCGGGGAGAGCGGGCTGTTCGGCGACGAGGAGGAGCGGCTGATTGCTCCGGCCATTGAGCAGGCGCGCAGCTATGGCATCAACGCAAGTGGCCCGCACAGTGCTGACACCTTATTCCATTTCGCGGCCAAAGGGGAATACGATGCGGTCGTTTGCATGTATCATGATCAGGGGCTGATTCCGCTCAAGCTGCTGCATTTTGATGACGGCGTCAACGTTACCCTCGGTCTGCCGATTATCCGTACCAGCGTGGATCACGGCACCGCTTACGATCTGGCCGGAACCGGTAAAGCGAATACCGCCAGCCTGATTGCAGCGATCAAGATGGCGGAAGAGATGACCAAGTAAAAGTCCCCTCCCCCTTGAGGGGGGAGGGTTAGGGTGGGGGTGGCATAAGCGCCCCCCCCCCCCCCCCCCCCCCCCCCCGGGGGGGGGGGGGGGGGGGGGGGGGGGTGGCATAAGCGCCCCCTCCCCTTAATCCCCTCCCTCGAGGGGAGGGGAAAACGTTATGATCGACAAAATAAAAATCCGCGGTGCCCGCGAGCACAACCTGAAAAATATCGATATCGACATCCCGCGCGACGAACTGGTGGTCATTACCGGCGTCTCCGGCTCCGGCAAATCGACTCTCGCCTTCGACACCATTTACGCCGAGGGGCAGCGCCGTTACGTTGAAAGCCTGTCGGCCTATGCCCGCCAGTTCCTTGAGCAGATGGAGAAGCCGGATGTCGATCAGATCGACGGCCTCTCACCGGCGATCTCTATCGAACAGAAAACCACCTCGAAAAACCCCCGTTCCACCGTCGGTACCGTAACAGAAATCTACGATTACCTGCGCCTGCTCTACGCCCGCGTCGGCGAGATTCTCTGTCACCGTTGCGGCGAAAAGATCAGTTCGCAAACTGTTGAGCAGATGGTCGACCGGGTGATGCAGATGCCGGAGCGGACCAAGCTGCTGGTGATGGCGCCGATTGTGCGCGAACGTAAGGGCGAGTACCGCAAGGAGATGGCCGAGCTGCAAGCGGACGGTTTTGTCCGCATTCGTGTCGATGGAGAGATGCGCGAACTGGGTGAAGAGATCGAACTGGATAAAAAGAAAAAGCACACCCTTGAAGTCGTTGTCGACCGCTTGGTGATCAAAGATGGTATTCAGTCGCGGTTGGCTGATTCGATTGAAACCTCGCTGCGGCTGGCTGACGGGCTGGTGCGGATCGAGGTGCCGGATGGGGATAGTTACATTTTTTCCGCCAAGCACGCCTGTATTTCCTGCGGCCTCTCCTATCCCGATATCGAACCGCGCATGTTCTCCTTCAACAACCCGCACGGAGCCTGTCCTGACTGTAGCGGACTGGGAACGCGCAACTATTTCGACCCGGAGCAGGTGGTGCCGAACCCCGATCTCTGTCTGCGTGACGGTGCCATCGTCCCTTGGGATACCCGTACCGGCTATTATTACCAGGCACTGCTTGAAGCGCTGGCGATGCACTACGAGTTCGACATCCGCAAACCGTTCAACAAGCTGCCGAAAAAGCTGCAGGATATTATCCTCTACGGCTCCGGCGAAGAGAACGTGCGCTTCTTTTACGACCAGGGCGAGCGGCGGCATTTCTACGAAAAACCGTTCGAGGGGGTGATTACCAACCTGGAGCGGCGCTATCGCGAGACCGACTCTGACGGCGTGCGTGAGAACCTCGAACGTTTTATGAGCGTGATTCCCTGCCCGACCTGTGAAGGGGCGCGGCTGCGGCCGGAATCCCTTTACGTCATGGTGGCAGGGAAAAATATCCAGCAGACCTGCGCCATGTCGATTGCGGATGCGGAAAAATTCTTCACCGAACTGGAACTGCCGGGCAAGCAGGCGGAGATCGCCCGGCGGATTCTCAAGGAGATTCGCGAACGCCTTTCATTCCTGTCCCACGTTGGCCTCGGTTACCTGACCCTCGACCGTAGTTCCGGCACGTTGAGTGGTGGCGAAGGCCAGCGGATCCGGCTGGCGACCCAGATCGGCTCTTCGCTGATGGGCGTGCTCTATATCCTCGACGAACCCTCTATCGGTCTGCACCAACGGGACAACCAGCGCTTGCTGGCAACGTTGCGGAGGTTGCGCGATCTCGGCAACACGGTGTTGGTGGTGGAGCATGACGAGGAGACTATTGCCGCTGCCGATTATGTCATCGATATGGGGCCTGCCGCCGGTATGCACGGCGGTGAGGTGGTTGCCGCGGGCACGCCGGAAGAGGTGATGGCGGTCGAGGAGTCGTTGACCGGGCAGTACCTTTCCGGTAAGCGGCAGATCATGGTGCCGAGCGAGCGCCGGACAACCGAGCGCTGGCTGGAAATCCTTGGTGCACGGGCCAACAACCTGCAGGATGTCGACGTGAAAATCCCCCTCGGCGTACTCACCTGTTTCACCGGTGTTTCTGGCTCCGGCAAGTCTTCTCTGGTGATCGAGACCCTCTACAAAGCGCTCGCGCAGAAGCTGCACAAAAATCGCGAGAAAGCCGGACCGGTCAAGGGAATCAAGGGGCTGGAGCAGCTCGATAAGGTGATCGATATCGATCAGTCTCCCATCGGCCGCACCCCGCGCTCAAACCCGGCGACTTACACCGGTGTTTTTACCGACGTTCGTGAACTGTTCGCTCAACTGCCAGAGGCGAAGATCCGTGGTTACAAACCGGGCCGCTTCTCCTTCAACGTCAAAGGCGGACGCTGCGAGGCCTGTAGCGGTGACGGTATCATCAAGATTGAAATGCATTTCCTGCCTGATGTCTACGTTCAGTGTGAAGTCTGTAACGGGGCGCGCTACAATCGCGAAACCCTGGAAGTGAAATACAAGGGCAAGAGCATCGCCGATGTGCTCAACATGACCGTCAACCAGGCGAGCCGTTTCTTGGAGAATATCCCGAAGATCAGCGGCAAGCTGCAGACGATCCGTGATGTCGGTCTCGGCTATATCAAGCTGGGACAGAGCGCGACCACCCTGTCCGGTGGTGAGGCGCAACGGGTTAAACTAGCGCGCGAGCTGGGCAAACGGGCGACCGGCAAGACGATTTATATCCTCGATGAGCCGACCACCGGTCTGCATTTCGCCGATATCCACAAGCTGCTGGAAGTGCTCAACCGATTGGTCGAAACCGGCAACACGGTGGTGGTGATCGAACACAACCTCGATGTAATCAAGACCGCCGACTACGTCATCGATCTCGGCCCGGAAGGGGGTAGTGGTGGTGGCCGCGTCATAGCGGCTGGGACCCCGGAGGATGTGGCGCAGGTTGAAGGTTCCTACACCGGTGAGTTTTTACGCCAATACCTGACGTGATCTGGAAGGTCCGGTCCAAGGCTACTCGGGCCGGGCTGCCAGCTTTTCTTTGACCTCGAGCATCTCCTGCTCGGTTAGCGCCTTGTAGCCTCGCGGAAATGGCCATCCATAACCCCAGCGGAACGAGGTTGGCAAGTGAGGTGTGCCGCCGACCCGGACGCCTGCCAGCATCAGCTTGGCTATTTCCGGCTGGCCGACCTTGGTGACGCATTTTTTCAGCTTTTCATCCGCGATTTCTCTTTGCTCCTCGGTTCCTCCCGCCCAATAAGCCTTGTCATGTTCCACGCAGCACTCCAGCCACAGGTTCTGCTGTGCGATGGTACCGTCTGGAAATGAGCTGCAACCATCGGAGGTGAAAGGTTTCAACTCGCCGGCGATGGCGCTGGAGCTGATCATCGTTAGGACTATTATGGTGACAAGGCTCTTCATTCTCTGCTCTTTCTCAGGGGCTGTTCCAATCAAGCTTAGCATGAAAGCTTGCTCCTCTGCCCCGATATCTTTTTCCCATCTGTTCAAAAAATGAATACTTAATATGCAATTTATGTTTATCAGTTTTGTTTCGATGTGAACTTGCAATATTCGCTTTTAATGGAAAGCTCTTTTTTTTCAGTGGTTTGTGTCGATTCGTTCAGTCTGGCATGGCTCCTGCGATGTTGTTTGCAAACATCAAAAAAGGAGAAAATCATGAAAGCAATCAAGCGTTGGACAACCGGAATTTTTTCACGAGTCGATTGGGCCGTCAGCCAGATCGAAAACCAGGAAGCGCTGATCAACAGCACCCTGAAAGAATCGCGCGAGGCGGTCGCCAAGGCCAAGGTTCGGTTGGGTCGCCTCCGCCAGGATGGCAACAAACTCCGCCAGCGGCTGCAGAACGAAGAGCAGAACGTTGAGCGTTGGCGCGAACGGGCGGCACAGGTGGCAAAAGCCGACGAAGCACGGGCGATTGACTGTTTGCGCCGCGGCAGACAGGCAGAGCAACTGCGGAGTCAACTGCAGAAACGGGTCAGGGAGCATGAGCAGGTTGAGGCACAGCTGGGCAAAGAAGTCGCTGGCATGGAGGAGCAACTGGCCGAATTGGTGGAAAAGCGCAACATGATGCGTTCCCGGCAGTCCTGTGCCGAAGCGCTGTCGAGCATTCAGGTCGGCAGCACCGACATCGGCAACGAAGTAGACGATATCTTCGATCGCTGGGAGATCCGGATTACCGAAAAAGAACTCAGCAGCGAGTGCGCGATCAATATCGACCCGCTGGAAGAGTCTTTTGCCAGCGAAGAGATAGAAGCGGAACTCCGCGAAGAATTACAGCAGCTGATCGATACGCAGAACTAGACACCGGCTGAGACAGGAGGCAGTTATGAACAACCAGAGCGGACCAGATTTTATTTTTGAAGTTGAAGACGAAAAGGCCAAGCCGCAGGATACTTTTCGCCTGACCGATACCAAGACCATTTCGCGTATTTTGCGCAGCCTCGGTGCTATTATTATTGTCGCTTCGGCATCGACCTTTCTTTTTCAGCACTGGACACCGGGCAGCGACCTGCAGCGCTTTCTGCTGCTGCTCGGCTTTACTGCCATCCTGTCGCTGGGCGGTCTGTTCTGCGGTCTGCGCCTGCAGGAGAGCAAAGGGGCCAGAACCCTGCTCGGCCTGACCCTGGCGGTTACGCCGATCAACTTCTCTATCATGGGCGCTCTCCTCTTCTCCCAATTTTCCTGGGATGGCTCCTTTGCACAACTTCCGGGATATGCGACCTGGGTTGCATCCAGCCCCGGCATGGCCCTGTTGATGGCGTTAGGTGGAATTGCCGTGCTGGCCCCGCTGGGACATTTCTCTTTCATGACCCTTGGTCACAACCGGGCCAAGCTGCTTTCAGTGACCTTTCTGATAAGCAACCTGACGTTGCTGCTGCCGACCCGACAGCCGAATGCAATCGCTGCAGTTTTTATGTTGCTGATCGCGGCTCTGACCTTCAACGAAATCAGTGCTTTCCGAAAAGAGACTTCTTTGCGCACATTTGAAGGCATTCTTTCGCGTACCGCTCTGTGGATTCCTGCAGCTATTCTGATCGGCCGTGGTTGCTACTTCTACACGCCAAACCAGTTGTTCGTCTCTGCCATATTGATTGCTGTTGCGGCCCTCTTTTTCGTCATTCTGCCACAGTTCACCGGCCGTGCCTCCTGGCAGAGAGCTTCGCAGATTTTTGGCGCCATTGTCGCCAGCGTTGCCTGGCTGAACCTGGCGGAGCTGCTTGATCGCAGCTGGCGCATCGGATCAGATTGGGAACTGCTGCTGGCAATTATGCCGATTTCCGGGATCCTCTATCTTCTCTCCAGATTTTCCCTCTGCAGCGGGCGCAACTACCGGCGTGCCGCAGCTATTGTCGCCATCCTCGGCGGCAGCGCGAACCTGCTGTTCCACTCCGGTCTGCAAGCGGCACTTTTCTGCCTTTTGATTTCGATCAGCGTGCTGGTCTACGGCTATCTCTGTGAGCAGAAAATCATCTTTTTCAGTGGGGCTCTCGGGACTCTGTTCGGTTTGGGCTACCAGGTAAAAGCTGCCCTGCACCATTTCTCGCTGGCCGGCTGGAGCAGTCTGATGGTCATCGGTGTGGCGATAATTATTTCGGCGTCCTTCCTCGAGCGCAACGGCGGTCGGCTGCGCGCAAGGGTGCAGCATGTTCGTACCCGCCTCAACCAATGGGAACGGTAAACGCAATAATTAAATTTCCCGGGAGCAGGATATGTGCTCCCGGGGGTGAAAAAACAGAAGCTCTTGCTCCCACCCCGCTGACGCAAAAACTGCACATCAGTGGCAAAAAGTGTCGCAAAAATAACTCCTTAAGTTTATGTGAAGACAGGTCGATAAGCATTTAGATTCTTATTTTGAGTAATTTATCCTGCTGATATTACACCGCTTGTCCTTCACTTTTCGCAGTCAGACCGCGTAAGCTCGAGCGGCGGCACAGGCATTGCACAAATAGATCTGCCGGCAAGTCGGTTCGTAAAGGAGAACTTAAATGAAAAGTAAACTGCTAACCCTTATCGTATTGTGCGCGTTTCTCTGCGCCTGTGCCCCCCATCAGGCACTGATCCAATCAGAACCGCCCGGAGCTGTCGTAACTATTGATGGTAAAGAAATCGGGGAAACCCCGGTTCGCTACGATTACGCTCTGAGCAGTGGAAGTCAGCATCAGGTGACCATTTCGCAGCAAGGTTACGAACAGGTCGATCTGACCATCAAGGCTGACAAAACTGATTCCGGCGCTATGAAGCGCTGGTTGGCGGCGGGCGTGGTCTGGAGCCCCCTCTGGCTCGGGACCCTGTTCACCAAAAAGCTGAAAGAAAGTTATCTGTTCGTCATGAAACGCAGCAGCCCGCAGATGACAGCGAAACTCGATGTAGAGCCATAAATCGTTCTTCTCGTCATCTGCCAGATTTGCCGGCAAAAAAGAAGGCCAGCCCCTTGCGGGACTGGCCTTCGCTCATTTTAATGCTTATTTTCTCTCAATCGATCAGCACGATATTGCGAACCAGATGGCGATTGACCAGGTAGCTCTCTCCTTCAGCAAAGAGGGGGAAAAACTCGCTGCCGCCGTTGATATAGTCGGTCAGCCGGGCGGCATGTGATGGCAGATCCATTTTGACGATTCCCTGCAGTTCAACACCGCCCGGAAAACAGATACGGACATTGCGTTCACTGTAGCCAAGGGCGTCGTCCAGTACGACCGGGCAGCAGACGTGGCTCAGCATCCTTTTGCGTATCAGGTGGAATTCGCCGTCCGTCGATTTGGCCGGGAGGAAGGGATCTTCTTCCAGCAGCAGGTCGAGAACAGTTTGTTCGCCGGAGTGAAACATGGCGTATTGGGCGAGAAAAACGGTGGCGCTCAGTTCAAAGCCATCAGCCATGAACAGGCGGATCTGCTCTTCCCTTTTTTCAACGCGGAAATCGTTGGTCATCAGCAACTCCTGCACAATTATTAGAAACAGCTAAACTAGAATAGCAGTAAGTGTCATCCAAGACAAGCGGTATCGACTTCTTCTTGGCAATCCCGCCGTGGTCTATTATTATTGAAGTTGACTATCTCGACGATCAACAACGACAACGGAGTCGAACGATGGCAAAAAAATGTCCCAGCTGCGGTGAAGAGTTAAAAGGTGAATACTGGTGCAACAACTGTAAAAGGGTCTTCAAGTGCCCGATCCCCGGTTGCGAAGCGATTATTCACAAGCCGGGCACAGCGGAATGCCCGCGCTGTGGCTTGTTTTTTGAGGATTACCTGAAAAATCGCAAAATGTATCGGCGCTGCCCGAAGTGTAAAAAGAAACAGGGCCTTTCAGAGCAGCAATGCCGTTTCTGCCGCCATTGGTTCAATTGCCCGACCTGTGGCGATAAGATTTCCACCAATACAGTTCTTACCTGTGCCCGTTGCGGTACCTCTTTACGTTAGTTTTCCTGCGGATCGCTTTAGCGATCCGCTTAACCGCTCCTTCTTCAGGTTCTGGACAACCTTGGTTTCACCTGTTAACCTATTGAAAATGTTAAATATCTCCTCTTTTTCGGGGGGTCCATGCTGAACATGCTACTGGTTGTTCTCTGGCTGTTTTCCTTCTTCTCGGCCGGTCACGCGCTGCTCTCCAAGCGTGATCCCCGCGCCGGACTCGGCTGGATTGTGACCTGCCTTGCAGTCCCGGGAGCAGGGGCACTGTTTTACTGGATGTTTGGAGTCAACCGCATCCGCACCCGCGCGTTGGAACTGCAGCGGCAAGGGCAGGGGATGCATTGGCTGAATGACGATACCCCTCCAAGTGATCTCGATTCCTGCTATTTCCCGGAAAGCACGACCAGTCGTGCCCTGATTCACCTCTCCGATGCTGTCACCCGTCGCCCCTTGGTTTGCGGCAATCGGGTCAAAGTGCTCTATAACGGCGAACAGGCCTACCCGGCAATGTTGGAAGCGATCCGCTCGGCCAAGGATTCGGTGTTTTTTTGCAGCTATATTTTCAAGGCGGATCGGACCGGACAGCTGTTCGTCAAGGAGCTGGCTGATGCCACCCGGCGTGGCGTGGATGTCCGGGTGCTGATCGATGCCTTCGGCCAGTATTACGCTTTTGCCAAAGTACGCAAGCTGCTGGCGGCAGAGGGGGTTAAGTACGCTGTTTTCATGCCGCCCAGTCTGACACGCAGTCTTTATCTGAACATGCGCAATCACCGTAAAATTCTGGTGATCGACAACCAGTGCAGCTTTACTGGCGGGATGAATATCTGTGACAAACACCTGGCAAAAATCAAGAACAACCCCCGCCGCACCATCGACCTGCATTTCCGTTTTGAAGGGCCGGTCAGCCACCAGCTGCGCGATGCTTTCCTGGAAGACTGGCATTTTGCAACCGACGAGAAACGCAAACAGCGGGAATGGCCAGAGGCTCAGGTCGTTGGCAACGCCTGCTGCCGCGGGATCAGTTCCGGGCCGAACGAGCCGCATGAAAAGCTGAACTGGATTCTGATCGGGGCGCTCGCCTGTGCCAAACGGCGTATCCGTATTATGACCCCTTATTTTATTCCTAACCGTGCCCAGCTAGCGGCAATCAACGCTGCAGCACTGCGTGGTGTTAAAGTTGAGATACTGCTGCCAGAGAAAAACAACCTGCCCTATGTTGCCTGGGCGACCAATGCTTTCCTCTTTGAGCTACTGGAGCATCAAGTCGAAATCTATTTCCAGCCACCCCCCTTTGTTCACAGCAAGCTATTGCTGATCGATGACGAGTATGCCCTGATCGGTTCAGCCAATGTTGATCCGCGCAGCCTGCGGCTAAATTTTGAATTTAACGTGGAAATATTCAGTGACGAGAGTATTGATGAACTCTGTGAACACTTCGACCAGTCACGCAAACTATCGCGGAAGGTGACGCTGGAAGAGATCGATCAGCGTTCACTGCCATTGCGCTTACGTGACTCTTTCTGCAAGCTCTTTACGCCTTACCTATAGAGATGTGATGAAGAAAAAAATCTGCTACTGCTTCAATTACAGCGAAGCCGACATACGCGACGATGTTCAGCGGAATAACGGTCGATCAGCGATTCTGGAAAAAATCGTGGCGGAAAAACAAAAGGGAAGCTGTCAATGCCCGGATATGCATCCTGAAGGGCGCTGATGCCTTGCCGACGTTCACCGTGTTGTGAACGACAGTCAAAAAAAGATGAAGCAATAATTGGTTATTTCTTTAATACTCTGGCGATGATGCTGGCCAGCTCTTGGTGCTCCATCGGTTTGGAGACGAAGCCGAGAATACCATTCTGAAGGATTTCTTCGATCTCCTTGTCGCCACTGTAGCCGGAGGCCATGATCACTTTGATCGCCGGGTTAACCTGCTTCATGGCAGCGTAGGTTTCCAAACCGTTCAGTTTCGGCATGATCATGTCGAGGATCACCAAATCAATATTGCGCCAGTTGCTGCGATAGTATTCGAAGGCGGCCTCTCCATCCGGAAAGCACTTCACCTGGTAACCCAACTCTGCCAGCATGGCCGAGGACACTTTTCGCACCAGCTCTTCGTCATCGACCAGCAGGATTTTTCCTTCCCCCCGCGGCAGAGGAGAGTCTGTGTCCAGCACCGCTTCCATGTCCTGTTCGATCAGCAGTGGCAGGTAGAGGCTGAAAGTCGTGCCGATGCCGAGCTCGCTGCTGACCTCGATAAAGCCGTGATGGCTGCGCAAGGTACCGTAAGCGCTGGCCAGCCCCATGCCGGTTCCTTTACCGATGTCCTTGGTGGTGAAAAAGGGATCGAAGATTTTTTTCAGGTTTTCCGGCTCGATGCCGGTACCGGTGTCGGTGATCTGCAGCTGCAGATAGGTTCCTGCGGCCAACTCCTCCGGACGTGTCTGGCAGTATTTTTCATCCAGTTTCTTCAGGTCGGTCTTGAAACTCAGTTCACCGCCATTCGGCATGGCATCACGGGCGTTAATGGCAATATTCAGCAGTGCATTCTGCAGCTGGCTGACATCACCCAAAACCGTGGAGTGGATGGCGTCGAAGTTTTTGCGGATGCGGATCTTCTTGTCGATGCTATGCTCCAGGATAGACGCCACCTCGTTGACCAGCATGTCGATTTTTATCGGCAGTTCCAGGCTGTCTTTTTTGCGGCTGAACGCCAGCAGCTGCTGGGTGACATCCGCTGCACGTTTTGCCGCGATCTTGATCTTTTGGGCGAAGGAGCGGGTCTGATCGTCCTGGGCTTTCAGCTCCATCAGTTCGGCATAGCCGAGCACGGCTGAAAGCTGATTATTGAAGTCGTGAGCGATCCCACCGGCCAGCAGGCCGATCGCTTGCAATTTTTCGCCCTGCAGTAAACGTTCTTCCAGGTCACGCTGTTCGGTAATGTCTAGCGCCAGCGAGAGCAGTCTCTTCTGTCCGGAAACCTCGATAATCTCGCCGAAATAGGAGCATTTACAGACACTGCCGTCCTTGCCGCGGGTCTCCAACTCCATCCCTGCGGCCCGGCCATCGCGGCGCAGAACTTCAATCAGCTGCTCACGGGTTTCCGGGGTGATCCACCCCAGTTCCGTTGATGTCCTGCCGATCACTTCTTCTTTGCTGAACCCGGTCACCTGGTAAAACTTTGCATTTGCATCCAGGTAGGTGCCGTCTTCCAAGTTGCTGATGGTAATCATGATCGGAGCATGGCCGAAAGCGCTGGCAAATTTTTCTTCGCTCAAGCGCAGGGCATCGGTGATGGCTTTTTGTTCGGTGATATCGTTGAAAAAGCCGTGCAGGACCTGCTTTCCATCCATTTCTAAACGGCTGGTTTTGATCTCGACATCACGCAGCTCTCCCCGCTTGGTCAGGACTTGGGTCACCAGGGTGGTGCCGCCCGGTTTCAAAAGATGCTTTTTGAAGCTTTCTGAATAATTGTTGCCGTCGCCATTGGTCGGATGCAGTTTTGCCTGTGGCTGACCAATCAGCTCTTCTTCACTGTAGCCGGTAATTCTCAGCAGCTCCTGGTTGCAGGTGAGGATTTTTCCGGATTCGCTATCTGCAATGCCAACCCCGTAGGGCGCATCATCAAAGAGAACCTGGAACTTCTTCTGTGACGCTTCCGCCGCTTCACGCAATTGACCCTGCTCACCGAACTGCCTGTTGACATAGCGTCGTATCCAGAAGATGGCGCTGATACCAAGCAGCCAGATGGTGCTGTTGGTCAAACTGATGATTTTGAGGTTCTGCAGGTTGGTGGCATTGTAGTTTGCCATTGGTACAGAAACACTGATCCCGCCACGGATATCACCGATTTTGTAGCCCTGGTGAGCGTGACACTTCAGGCATTTTTCTTCCGTGATCATCGGGTAAAGCATGCGCAGGTGCTCTTCATCGGCGATCATGGATATCTGCCAGGTTGGCATTTTCCCCGCGTGAATGTTTTGCAGCTGTTTCTCTTCCCACGGGTCGGGTGTGTTCTCGGGGCGGAGAGGCTTGAGGCTGGTAATGTGCCCTTTTACGCCGTACTGTTCGGCTGAAAGTTCGTGCACCTGGCGGGTCATATAGGCAGGGTTGAGCAGGGTCAGGTGCTGACCCGCTGGTGTTGTGATGTCACGGTTGGAAACGTGGGACAGGTAGGGATTGGGCGGGGTCTGCTCGGTTACCGGAACGTAGACACCGCCATGGTCGGTAGCCCAGCGTCGATAGACCAGGTCCTTATTATAGCTGACCAGGGCCTCTCTTTGTGCCAACTTGAAAACGCCAGCATCGCTAATTCTGATCTGGTTCCAGGTGCTGAACGCCAGCAACAGGGTCCAGATGGCAGCCATGATGCACCAGAGCTTGTTTTTTATCTGAAACCTCTTCCCTGTCATACTTGCCCTTCTGCGAAAACTAATTTCTCGAAGGTCGATGTGAAGCTAATGCCTTTAGCAGGACCGTAGAACTTCCATGCAGATTTTATCAAGCGGCACGATTTTGTCCACACCACCAAGTTTGACTGCTTCTTTCGGCATACCGTAAACCACCGAAGTTGCTTCATCCTGGGCGATGTTGTAGGCCCCCGACTCTTTCATTTCCAGCATCCCTTTGGCACCGTCATCGCCCATGCCGGTCATGATAACGCCGACACAGTTTTTCCCGGCGTAACGGGCGGCGCTGCGGAACAGCACGTCGACCGACGGGCGATGGCGCGAGACCAGCGGGCCATCTTTCACTTCAACATAGTAGCGGGCCCCACTTCGTTTGAGCAGGGTATGTTTGCTGCCGGGTGCGATCAGCGCACGACCACGCACGACTGTATCGTTGTTGGCGGCTTCTTTCACGCTGATGTTGCAGAGTTCATTGAGCCGCTGAGCGAAAGTGGCGGTGAAGTGTTCCGGCATGTGCTGCACGATGACGATGCCGGGAGAATCGGCCGGAAAAGATTCCAGAAAGACCCGCAAGGCTTCTGTCCCACCGGTTGAGGCGCCTACCACGATGATCTTTTCCGTGGTTTGAATCATCGCCTGGCTTTTGCTTGACCCTTTAGACAGCACGGCGTCGGCCGTCAATTTTGGCGCTGCGCTCAGTGTCGGTTTCGCCTGTTTCTGCAGGCGGGCTTGTGCCGCTGCTTTGACCGCATCGCAGATGCGGATTTTCGACTCTTCGAGAAACTGCTTGGTGCCGACCACCGGCTTGGTGATGATATCGACTGCACCGTATTCTAGGGCTTTAAGCGCGGTCTCCGTTCCCTTGCCGGTCAGGCTGGAGCACATCAGCACCGGGATCGGGTGCTGGCTCATGATCTTCTTCAGGAAGGTCAGCCCGTCCATGCGCGGCATCTCCACATCAAGAGTGATGACGTCCGGCACCTCTTCCTTCATCCGGTTGGCGGCGGCGAAGGGATCGTTGGCGGTTCCCATCACTTCGATCTCGGGATCGGAGTCGAGCAGTTGCTGCATGGTCTGGCGCACCACGGCAGAGTCATCGACCACCAGGACTTTAATTTTCTTTGCCATAGAAAACCCCGTATTTAAGTGTTGATCAATCCCAGTTCATCCAGCTTGTCGACCAGTTGCTGTTTCTCGATCGGCTTGACCAGGTAGGAGGAACATCCGCCCTGATAATAGGCTTCGATCACATCTTTCGGCGAATCGAGGGCGGTGGTCATGATGATTTTCGCTTCGTCTTTCGGTGTGATGCCGCGGACTTTTTCCATTGCGCGAATCGATTTGAGCACTTGGTGACCGTCGATACCGGGCATCATGATATCGAGACAGATCAGTTCGTACGGTTTTTCTTCTTCCAGCGCCAGGCGAACGCACTCGAGAGCTTCCTCTCCATTGCTGGCGGTGGTGGTGTCGCCGTAAGCCGAGAGCAGCTTTTGCATCAACTTCATACTGGTGTAATCATCTTCGACGATCAGGATACGCATGGGAAATTCTCCAGCTATCAGTTACAGGTTAAGATGTTTCAGTTCGTTCAGCACTTGCCGCATTTCAGCAGTCAATTGCTGGAATAAAAAGTCGATATCTAATTCGCCCGTACACTGTTCTTCCAACTCTTCAGCCAGCAGGGCGAGCTTTTCGGCGGCAATGTTTCTTGCCGCCCCTTTCAGCGAGTGGGCGTGGCGTTTCAACTCGGCGAGATTGCTGCTGTCATAAGCGTTCTGCAACGCTGCGAGTTGACTGTTACCGCTTTCCAGAAAGGCTTCACAGACCACTTTGATTGCTTCTGTGTCGCCATCCAGCCGCTTGCTGATGATGTCGACAGCGACCGTCGGCTGGGTTCTTTTCCCGCTGCTGTCACCGACCAGTTCGTCGATCTTATCGCGCAGCTCAGCCAGGTCCAAAGGTTTTGGCAGGAAGCCATTCATTCCGGCGGCGAAGCAGGCCTGCCGGTCTTCATCGCCGGCGTTTGCGGTCAGGGCGATTATCGGGATATCCTGTTCGTTCTCCTGGCTCGGCTGGGTCCGGATCAGCTTGGTTGCAGCATAGCCGTCAAGTACCGGCATAACAACATCCATCAGGATCAGGTCGAATTGCTGCTGGTCCAAAGCCTCGACCGCCTTCAGGCCATTTTCCACCAGGGTCGAACGATGCCCCAGCCGCTCCAGCAGGATGCGGACGATTTCGCTGTTCACCAAGTTATCTTCAGCGACGAGGATATTCAATCCCTTGCTGCGATCGACCGGCCCTTTTATGTGGGGCATCTGCTGATTTTGCTCGGGGTCTGTCAGCTGCAGGGTTTTTCTTACTGCCTGTTGCAGCTCACTGGCCGAAATCGGTTTTTGCAGATAATCGATGAAACCGGCTTCCTGCCAACGCTCCGGTGAAATTCCGACACCGCCACTGAGCATCAGCAGGGGGAAATCATCGATTTCCGGGTCGTCTTTTATTTTCTCTGCCAGCTCCAGCCCGTTCAGCCCCGGCATCGAATAATCGATGATCGCCAGACAGACAGATTCACCTTTTTGCCGTTGCTTTTTCAACAGCGACAACGCCTGGTAGCCATCGTGGGCAACCAGTGATTGAAAGCCGAGTGTTGCCAGGATCGCGCTGTAAACGCTGGCGGCGTTGCTGTTGTCATCGACCAGCAGAACCTGCTGCTCTTCAGCCTCTGTCGGGGCCTCTTCCTCCGCTGTTTCGGCGATCAGAATCTGGGCACTGAAAGAGAAGGTGCTGCCCTGGCCCGGAGCGCTTTGCAGTTCTAGGTTGCTGTCCATCGCTTGCAGAATTTGCGAGACGATGGCCAGTCCGAGGCCGGCGCCTTCGTTCTGCCGGTTAGAGCCGTTATCAAGCTGAACGAAACTGCGGAAAATATCCTGCTGCTTTTCTTCTGGAATGCCGATCCCGGTGTCGCGAATGGCAAAGGTGAGCGGAACCTTGGTTCCGGCAACGGCCGGTCCTTTACTGCGGACTTTCAGCTCAACCTCACCGGAGCTGGTAAACTTGATCGCATTCCACAACAGGTTGTAGATGACCTGGCGCAGGCGGCTGGAATCACCGATGACCTGCTGCGGAATATCTTTCGGGACATCGTAAATCAGTTCCAGCCCCTTGCTGCGCGCTTGAACGCTAAGGCCTTTGACCGTTTCGTCCAGTAACTGGGGCAGGTTGAATTGTTCTTCCTGCAATCCCAACCCGATCTGTTGCCAGCGGCTGAAATTGAGGATGTCGTTGAGCAGGCTGGAGAGCGCCTTGGCAGACTTGTTGGCCATCTCCAGGCATTCACGTTGTTCCCGGTCAAGCTCGGTGTCGAGGACCAGCTCGGTCATGCCGATAACACCGTTCATCGGTGTACGGATCTCATGGCTCATGGTCGCCATGAAACGGTCTTTGATCGCGTTGGCCTGTTCCGCTTCATGTTTGGCGTCGATCAGTGCTTGCTGCGTTTTTTTGATCGCGTCGATATTCTCAATCTGGGCAATGATCTGCTTGACCTGACCCTGGTTATCCCGCGTAACCGAGGCGGACACCCGGGCCCGTATTTTTTCGCCCGATTTGCGCAGGTAGTTCTTTTCCATCTGTACATGGTCACGCTCCCCGGAGAGCAGGCGCTGGAAAAGTTCCTGAATGTCGTCGATCTCATCAGCACAACTTAAACCGATGCAGTTCTGTTGTTTCAGTTCTTC
The DNA here is from genome assembly GCF_900142125.1 of Malonomonas rubra DSM 5091. Classification (GTDB taxonomy): domain Bacteria; phylum Desulfobacterota; class Desulfuromonadia; order Desulfuromonadales; family Geopsychrobacteraceae; genus Malonomonas; species Malonomonas rubra. Next base: position 124,832 of record NZ_FQZT01000007.1, on the reverse strand, counting down.
CGGGCTGAAGCCGAGCATGTTACACATCGCCTGGTTGGTCTGGGCATAATTTCCGTCCCTGTTGATCAGGGCCATACCGATCGGAGCGTACTCGAAAGCGTTGCGGAACTGGTCCTCACTTTCATGCAGCAGTTCCTGCGTCCTCCGATTTTTAACATTGGCCCGACTCCAGGCAAGGGAGAGCAGGGCCAGAAAGCTAATGGCGAGCAGTGCAATTGCTTGTGACTGAAAGCGGTGCGGCTCAACCATCAACTCCGGTGGGATCCTGGAGACCAGGAACCAATCTTCGCTGACAGAACCTTTCAGTTGTGAGTTGTGCACGTCCTGTAAATGTTTAAAAAGAGAGATGCGGGCATAGCTGTACAGACCGTTATCGGTTGCGAGCTGGCCTCTGGTTCCTTCGCTGATTTTCTGCCAGGTATCAGGAGCGTAACGGGAAAAGGTGCTCTGATTCCGCTCCCTCAGGACAGAGCCCCACTCCTGCTCTGCGCTGGGGCCGATAATAAAATAGCCTGCTTGATTCAGTAAAAGATGTTCCCCGGCCTGCTCGGAAAAAACCTGCTGCAACCGGTTCAACAGGTGCGATGCACGATAGTTCAGCACGATCAGCCCCTGAACCTCTCCCTGCTGATCGGTGATCTGGGCTGTCAGGCGCAGCATCGGCTTAAATGGCAGTTCGACCCTGCCATTTTCCATATTCAGATCGAGAGCGGAAATATAGATGTTGTTGCCGGGGCGCATACCTTCTTGGAAATAGTAACGGTCGCTTTTGTCCTGCAATTGATGTTGCGGGATCAGTTGAGCGCCGTCATCCGGTGTCCAGTCGACACGAATCTGCTCTCTGCCCAGCGGATCGATGAAACGGATCTGGTCATAGATTTTGTTGTTGTTGCTGAAGGCAAAAAAGTCTTCCTGCAGATGGGAGAATCCTTGCGGGACCAAGACACCCTTTTCGATATGTGGCGTCGCCAAAGCAACCAGGACTTTAAGCTCTCCGAGCAAGGGTTCAATGGTCTGGTAGAAGGCCAGTTCCTGCCGCTTCAACAGGCTCTCCTGCTCCAGGGAAACCAGCTTGTCGTAGTCGAACTGGACGTGGCGAAACGTCAGTCCGAAGACCAGGGACAGCCCGAGCAGGATCGGCAAGAATATTTTACAAAACTCTTTCAGCAGTTCTTTCATCGCAACCGTTATATCGGCCTGAAATCAAAAAGTGAGCAATTCTTTTTTTACCCATTTACGCAAGACTTCGCCGGTATCTGAGTAGAATATGAGTTTGCGCCCCTGAGGCCCCCCGATATCGGTGACCATCGGCTCATAGCCGGAGCGGTTGAGGGTAGCGATGGCGCTGCGCACATTTTCGGCTCCGATTGTACCGATTCTGCGGTTGTCTTTAGTGCTGAACATGTCGGCGCCACCGAAAAGTTTGACAATGGTTTCCCGCCGCTTTATTCCTTTGCGCTGGAATTCGGCCAACAGGAATTCAATTGTCTGATCCGCATATTTGCCGGGCTTTATCTCTGTGCCGTTCGGCATGGTGATATGGCACATGGCTCCAATGCGCAGCCGGGGACTGTAGAGGACCAATGAAACGCAGGAGCCGAGAACGGTGGTAATTTCCGTCGGCTCAACCGCGATGGCCAGTTCCCCCGGGTGCAGGAAAATCTTGTCCAGACTCCGACAGGGCAGGCTCATTGCAACTTCCGGTAAATCGTCGGCGCCACCTGGGTAAAGGGTGTCTGGTAGCCGTGCAACGATTCCGAATGACCGAGGAACAGATAGCCACCCCGGTTCAGGTAGCGGCTGAACTTGTTCATCAACTGTTCCTGGGTTTGCTTGTCGAAGTAGATGATGACGTTGCGGCAGAAGATGATATCGACCATCTCCGGCAGGCCGAAATCTGCGGCCATAAAGTTAAGGCGACCGAAGCGGATCTTTTTGCGCAGTTCCGGTACGATGCGGATCTGCGGATTCTGTTTGTCTTTGCCGCGCAGCAGGTATTTGCGCCGATAGAGGTTGTCGACCGGATCAATTCGTTCCATCGGGTAAACCGCGCGGCGGGCGACATCGAGAACTCGGGTCGAAATATCTGTGGCGAGGATATCGAAGCTGAAGCTTTTGTTCTGTTCCGCGACCTCGGCCAGCACCATCGCCATGGTGTAAGGCTCTTCCCCGGTCGAGCAGCCAGCACTCCAGATGCGCAGCTTACGGCGCGGCTCGTAGCGGCGAAGCTCTTCCAGTTCCGGCAGAGCCGTGTTGACCAGGTAATCGAAATGGGAGGGCTCGCGGAAAAAGTCGGTTTTGTTGGTGGTCACCGCGTTGATCAGGTGAACCATCTCCTCTTCTTTGCCTTTGTCACTGAAAAGGAAATCACAGTACTCGGTAAAATTCTTCAGTCGTAATGCCCGCAACCTTTTGTTCAACCGGCCGGTCAACATGGTGGTTTTGCTCGACGGCATTTTTATGCCCAGCTCGTTGTAGATAAACTGACTTAAGCGGTCGAAATCTTTTTGGCTCAGGGTCGCTTGCATAAGGGTGCTCACATGGCAAGAACGGGGAGCGGGCTGGTCGCCCGCTCCCCATCGGATCAATCATGATTTAGAAACGAGTGAATTCATCATCCAGTTTGTCGCCATCGGCGCCCATATCCAGATCCAGACCGCCACCAGTCGTGGCTTGTGGAGCTTTCGGTGCGGGGCGTTTCGGTGACGGTAACGCTGCTTGGGAGACCCGTGGTTGCGGCTTGGCAGCCCGGAAGCCAGCGCCCATGTCAATTTTGAAGAAGCCGATGGTATCCTGCAGCTGCTCGGCCTGGCTGGAAAGTTCTTCCGAGGTCGAAGCCATCTCTTCAGAAGCCGAAGCGTTCTGCTGAATGACCTGGTCCAGCTGCTGGATCGCCTTGTTGACCTGCTCGGCGCCGGTATCCTGCTCCTTGCTGGAGGCGGAAATTTCCTGCACCAGTTCGGCAGTGCGCTGGATGTCGGGCACCATCTTGGCCAGCATTTCACCCGCCTGTTCGGCGACTTCGACACTGGTGCTCGACAGCTCGCTGATTTCCGCGGCTGCGTTCTGGCTGCGTTCGGCCAGCTTGCGGACCTCGGCGGCGACAACGGCGAAACCTTTGCCGTGCTCACCGGCGCGGGCTGCTTCGATGGCGGCGTTCAACGCCAACAGATTGGTCTGGCGGGCGATCTCTTCGATGATAGAGATCTTCTCGGCGATATTCTTCATCGCGGTGACCGTCTGGGCGACCGACTCGCCACCTTCCTTGGCATCTTCCGCGCTCTTGACCGCGATCTTCTCGGTCTGCATGGCGTTGTCGGCGTTCTGGCGGATGTTGGCGGCCATCTGCTCCATCGAGCTGGAGGCTTCTTCCGCTGCTGCCGCCTGCTCGGTCGCACCCTGGCTCATCTCTTCCGAGCTGGAGCTGAGCTGCTGGCTGCCATCGGTGACCTGTTCCGAAGCCATCTTGACGTCCATGACGACCTGCTTCAGCCGGTCGACCATGCCGTTGAGCGCCTGGGCCAGCTGGCCGACCTCATCCTGCTGATCAAGGTCAACGGTCGCGGTCAGGTCGCCGCTGGCAATGGTTTCGGCAAACTGGACCCCCTGGCGGATCGGGTTGACGATGCCGCGGGCGATAACGAGACCAGCGACGACCCCGATCGGCAGGGCGATGATGACCATAATGATGACGCCCCAGCGGGTCTTGCCGGCAGCGGCAAGCATCTGCTCGTCGGTCATCACGTTCGCTTCAACGGTTTTGTTGATATTGCCGAGTATTTCCTGGACGTTGTGGAGCGCCGGTTTGGTGTCAGAAGCATAGATCGTTTGTGCTTTTTGCATGCCTGCCAGCATTTCCGAAGCCCGATCTTTCATTTTGTTCAAGGTACCGGAAGTTTTTTCCAAGGCCACAACAGTTTCGGTTTCAAAGATGTGGTGGGCTCGGTTCATGTCACGACCCGCATCTTGAATCTTTATGGCGGACTCGTGCAGGTGCATATGTGGTTCCTTGATTGCCTCGATCAAGCGCGCCATTTCCGGGTCGGACTTCGCGACCTTGCGCCCTTCCTCGCCGTAGAGAAACTTGCCCAGTTTGCAAGTGTTGTGGTCGGTGTGTACGTTGAGGCGGCCATTGTTTTCAGCTAAGTAGGTGAGGACCACATTCACCCATTTCAGGTGATCCGCCTCTTTTTCTGCCAGAAACTTCGGCAGGTGAACATCGGCCTGATGGAAAGCGTCGCCGATATGGACAGCCGATTCATGCAAGTGTGTGTGGTGCTTTTCGATATCGGCCAGCAACGGGGCAATGGCAGGCACCATCTGTTCGGCCTGTTTACGCCCTTCGCCGTAGTACCATTTACCGAAACCGCACTGTTTCGGATCGGTCTGGACTTCCAGCTTGGTGACTTTTTCGTCGGTCAGCAGCTCATTGACCTTGTTGGCCCAGTTGAGATGGTCGACTTCCCGCTGCACCATGATCCCGCGCAGCTTGTTGCCGTCGATAACCTCAGACGCGTTGCCGACAATCCCGCTGATGCCGAAGATAGACCAAAGACCGACGGCGGTGATCAGAATCAGCATCAGGCCGAAGCCGATACCCAGTTTTTTCCCCAGTTTCAGATTTTTCCAACCCATGTGTGACCTCCTCTAGTTATTAGCTGTTACAGATCCCTGTTTTGTTATGCTTTTTGAGCCCGTGTTTAAACAGTTATCTGCATAGGCCAAACCGGGGAAGGTGCTTATGTGGCTTCGTCTATGCTGTGGTACTTCAATTATTGACGGGCGTACTGCTGACATTTTTTGCCAATCAGGCCGCTGAACTTTTTACTTCGGCAATCTCTTCGACGGAGAAGACCCTGTCGATGTCGAGCAGGATGACGAAGTGCTCCTCCTGCTTGCCCATTCCCTTGATGAAATCGGTCGGCAGCTTGGTCCCCATTTTGGGGGCCGGTTCGATCTGCTCCGGTTCCAGGTCGAGCACTTCCTGAACCGAGTCGGCCAGCGCGCCGAGAACTGTCGTTTCACCGTCCATCTCGATCTCGGTGATGATGATGCAGGTGTTCACGGTGTCTTCGGCCTGCGCCATATCGAACTTCAGCCGTAAATCCATGACCGGCACAACACTCCCGCGCAGGTTGATGACTCCGCGCATGAACTCGGGTGTTTGCGGCACCCGGGTGACGTTGGTGAAGTCGAGCACTTCACGCACCTTGCCGATCTCCAGGCCGAATACCTCGTCATCCAGTTTGAATGTCAGGTATTGGTTGCTGTCGATCCCTTCGGTTTCACCCATTGTTTTCTCCTTTCCAGATACTGATCAGGCAACAAGGTAATGATTAAGCAGCTTCCTGCTCTACTTTTTTGGCTAAATGATTCACATCCAGAATCAGCGCCACTGTGCCGTCACCGAGGATGGTGGCCCCGGAGAGCCCTTTGACGTCCTTGCACATGCGACCCAACGTTTTGATGACACTCTGGTGCTGACCGACCACCTGGTCGACAACGAAACCGACCCGGTTGCCGTTGAGGTTGGTAATGACCACCTGCTCAACGTCGGGCGGCTCACTGATCGCTTCGAACTCCTGCCGCAGCGGGATGTAAGGAACGATCTGGTCACGTACGTTGACCAGGTGACGGCCGTGGGCATTGGCGATGTCCTGCCGGGTCAGCTCAACGCACTCTTCGACGATCGATAGCGGCAGGGCATAGGATTCGTTGTCGACGCTGACCAGCAGGCTTTCAACGATCGCCAGTGTCAGCGGAATGCGGATGCTGATGGTTGAACCGACCCCTTGCTGGCTGTCAATGCTGATACTGCCGCGCAGCGAATCGATCGAGCGCTTGACGACGTCCATGCCGACGCCACGGCCGGAGACGTTGCTGACCACCTTGGCGGTGGAGAAGCCGGGGGCGAAGATCAGGTTATAGATTTCCGTGTCGCTCAGCTTGGCGTCGGCGCTGATCAGTCCTTTTTCCACCCCTTTTTCGAAGATAGCATCGCGGTCGAGACCTTTACCGTCATCCTGGATTGTGATTTCGACGCTGTCGCCGGAGTGTGCTGCCGTCAGCAGCACGGTGCCGGTTGCCTGTTTGCCGGCTGCGGCGCGGACATCCGGGGCTTCGATACCGTGATCCAGGCTGTTGCGGATCAGGTGAACCATCGGGTCGTTGAGTTTTTCGATGACCGTCTTGTCCAGCTCGGTCTCGGCACCGGAGGTTTTCAGTTCGATATCCTTGCCCAGCTCGTTCGACAGGTCGCGTACAAGACGCTTGAATTTGCTGAAGGTGGTACCGATCGGCAGCATGCGCATGCTCAAAGAGTTGTCACGCAGCTCGGCAGTGAGGCGTTCGACCTCTTCGGCGATGGCAACCAGCTCGGAATCTTCACGCATCCCGGCGGCCTGCGACAGCCGCGCCTGCACGGTGACCAGCTCGCCGACCATGTCGACCAGGTAATCGAGCCGTTCGGCCGGGACCCGGACGCTGGTGGCGGTTTCCTGCGCTTTGCGCTGGGTCCGCGCGGCGCGTACCATTTCCTGCTCTTTCAGCGCCGATTCGATCTTTTCCTGCGGCACGACATTGGAGTCGATCAGTTTCTGGCCGATCGGTTTGTTCTGGCCGAGGATTTCGTCCAACTCCTGCTGGGTTATGTCACCGCGGGCGAGCAGGATCTCGCCGATGCGCATGTAATCGACGTCGGCGTCGGGATCTTCGCCATCATCGATGACATCGATTTTCAGCTCGATATCATCTTCGACGAAGATGAAGACGTCCTTGATGGCGTTGAGCCCCTGGTCGGTGGTGAGAATGATATCCCAGTGCAGGTAGCACTCTTCCGGCGCCAGCTGGTCGAGGCTCGGAATATCGCCGGTGTGAGCCACCATCTGGTGCGGCCCGAGTTCGGCCAGTTCGCGCAACAGGCCGTCAGGGCGGGTCCCGGTGTTGATGATGTGACGGTCGAGCTTCAAGCTGATGCGATAGGTGGCATCGGCGTTTGCTGAAGGAGCCTCGGCGACAGGCGCTGGCGGTTCGACAGGCGCATCGTCAAAGAGTCCATAACCTAAATCTTCGGGAGCGGTTTCGACCGGGGCGGCTGGTTGCTGTCCGGGTACCATCTGCTGGAACGCCGTCACCAGCTCTTCGCCGCGCGCTTCATCGATATCTTCACCGCTGAGCAGGCTGCTGATATGGTCGCGCGCTGCCAGCGATTTGCTGACCAGTTCTTTGGTCACCGGGACTTCGCCGTTACGCACCAGGTCGTAGACCGTTTCCACTTCGTGGGTGAAGGCGGCGATGTCATCAAAGCCGAACATGGCGCCGGAGCCTTTGATGGTGTGCATCGAGCGGAACACCTTGGCGACCAGGTCCATATCCTCCGGTGACTCTTCCAGTTCCAGCAGGGAGTCCTCCAGATCGCTCAGCAGTTCGGCAGCTTCTTCGCGGAAAATTTCTTTTTGTTGATCGAGCATGGCTGAGATCCTTAAGAAGAAGAGGTGCAGGACACGGCCCACATACAGCAGACGCCATCAGGGCAGAGGGAGCAGCCATGATCACGCTTCAGGCCGCTCGTGGCGATGGCGCTGACTGCTGCCGGCGACAGGATTCCACTGTAAGTAAAGCTTTTTTCCCATGCGACGGAAGAGCGATGAGCGCTGCAGAGCATCTGCAGGGCGTAGAGATCGATACTTTCGATCGCGCTGCAGTCAATTTGCACGTCCTTGTAATTCTGCAGCCCTTCGAGCAGGGCCTGGTGCAGCTGCGACGCCGTTTCAATCGTGGCGTCCCCTTCCAGTTTGAGCAGCAGGCGATCCTGCTCGACGTCCTGTTGGATATTCAGCATCTCTTTATCCTCGTCGAATGGTGGGATGGTTTAGCCGAGAACCTTCTTGACAACACCAAGTAGCTGGTCCGGGTTGAACGGCTTGACGATCCAGCCGGTGGCTCCGGCAGCGCGACCTTCCTGCTTCTTGTCGCCTTGACTTTCGGTCGTGAGCATGACGACCGGGAGGAACTTGGTTGCCGGGTTGGCGCGAATCGCCTTGATCAGGCCGATACCGTCAAGGTTCGGCATGTTTAAATCGGAGAGGACCAGTTTGACCGCCGGGGTCAGTTTGGTCAGTGCGTCCTGGCCGTCTTCGGCTTCAATCACCGTGTAGCCAGCCTGTTGCAGAGTAAAAGAGACCATCTGGCGGATACTTTTGGAATCATCGACAGTCAGAATAGTTGCGGACATAAGAGTTGTTCTCCCTTTGCTACGAGGTCTTAAAACAGTTCGACGTTGGCGCCGAAATCGTCTTCTTTTTTATTTTTTTTCTTATCGTCTTCTGCCGGATCTGCCTCGGCAGGGGTGTCGTCCCAAAGTTCAATCTCGTTACCGTCGGCGGCAGCTGCAGGCTCTTCCGCAGGAGCGTCATCGTCCCAGAGCTCGACGCTGTCATCAGTCGTTTGCTCTGCCGCCGGTGCACTCGGAGCATCACCCCACAGCTCGACATCATCACTGCTGCTGGCGGCCTCTGTTGCGGGCTCATCGTCCCAGAGCTCAACGTCGTCAGCCGTTGTGGCAGCTGCCGGTGCTGCCGGCTCATCGCCCCACAATTCGACATCGTCGTTGGCCGGTTCGGGCACTTCCGCTGGGGCCGGTGTCTCCCCCCAGAGGTCGACGTCATCGCTGGCAGCTGACGGTGTTGCGGCAGGTTCGTCGTCGAAGAACATGCATTCGCCTGCAGCCTGGTCGTCAGCGAAGAGGTCGATGTCAGCGGCGTCACCACCACGGATCTGCTGATGGATGGCGCGCTCTTCGTTCATGGTATAGCGTTGTTCCAGCTGCTTACCGAATTCGCTACGCATCTTCGCCAGCAGCTCTTTGTTCTGTGGCTCGATGCTGGTGGCGTACCGGCCGAGCTGTTCGGCCTGAATCTCGATGGCATCGCGCAGCTGGGAAATAAAAACCAGCCCCTGTTGTTCTTTTTGCAGGCCGTCTGCCAAGGTGCTGCACTCGTTCGTGCAGGTTTGCAGTTCACTGCGAAAATCTTCAAACACCTGTTGCATCTGCTGGCTGCTGAACCCTTCGCTGTTACCCTGCTTTAAGCCTTCGAGCAGTTGCTGATCGTGCGCGGTCAGCGCGTGCAGTTGCTCCAGGCGCTGATTGAAATCGCTGATCAGCGTGCGCGTATTCTGCGAAGTGGTGACCATCCCCTGCGCCAGCACCTGCAGCGACATACCGGCACGACCGAACTTTGCGGCTTTGATGATGGCGTTGAGCGCGTTGATCTTGACGTTGTTGGCGATGGCGAAGGTGGTTTGGATGGCATCGTTCATCTCGCCGACGATCTGCTCGGCGCGATGCGCACTGGCAGTAATTTTTTCGCCGAGGGAGAGGCTGTCCTGGTTCAGTTCTTCGAGCGATGCGATCCCGCGCATCAAGACTGCAACCGGGTTTTCCGTCCCCTGGGCATCCTGCTCGCTGCCCATGCCGGCCAACCGGGTTTCCAGTCCCGAGACTTGCTGCATGATGTTGCCGATAGCCTGTGACTGGGTGCTGAAAAGATCATCTAGCTCCTTCACCAGGTTGTCGAGCTGGGCTTTTTGCAGCTCCACCGAGAGGTAGGTTGTGCAGGCCTGCTCATCTTCAACTGTTTGTGGTTGGGCCGGGCACTCCAACAGGGCTTCATTGACATGCTCGATCCGCTGTCGCAGGTTGTCGTGGAACTGGATTCCCATGACCACCTTGTTGATCTCGGCGCCGATCGCTTGTGCACTCTGCTCTGCTTCGTTGACCATGGAAATCGAGTAGTCGACCAGCTCGGAAACCTTTCCCAGTGCCATTTCTGTTGCCTGCTTCGACCCTTTTGCGAGGTCCTCAAGGGAGGCGATATTATGTTTTGCATCCTGCAGGGTTTTCTGTTGTTCGTTGCTCGCCTGCTGCGATTTGTCGAGCAGTGTGTTGGTCGCCTTACGGATCTGCTCTGCCAGATTGATGGTGTCGTTGGCAACGACCTTGAAAGTCGATTCAATCTGGCTGTAGCGCGAGCATTCGATGCCAGTGTTGATGCCGATCACGTGCAGGAACAAGCCGGTCTTTTCCAGCGCGTGGCTGTCCTTGTCGATCGCCTTCATCACCTGCAGCATCTGCGAAAGTTCGTCACACAGGTTGGCAGCAGTCTGCTGCGCTGCAGCTGTGTCCTGCTGGCTCTGGCTGACGTAGCTGGAGATCTGCTGCATCAGCCCAGTCTCTTCGTCGGCCTTGAGCAAAGACATGGCGGCAGCAATTTTCTGCCGCTGCGCCGAAGACATCATCTGTACTTTCTGCAGGTTCATCCCCAGGGACATGAAGTCGTCCTCGGAGTTGGTAACGACCTGCTCCAACATTTTTACCAACCCGGTCAGCGGGTGCTCATTTGTCGTCATCGGCACCTCCATTACAGCTGCTCGTGCAGGTTGGTTGATTGTCCGTTGTTGCGGACAGGGATGTCGTCCGGGGCTTTTTTGAGGTGGTATTTGACACAGTCGAGAACCAGTTTCGGATCGCAGATGGAATAGTTGGAAAAGCTTGGCTTGGGCCCTGTAGCACGGGCTTTTTTCTCGTGCACGATGATCAGGTTGTCGCAGAACGGGTTGCTCTGAAGAGTTTCCAGTTCGCCCAGCAGCTGTTTGTCCGGAATAATCAGGACCAGATCGAAAGCGTTGTCCAGTTTCTGGAAAATTTTGAACCGGTTGATCCCCTCATCAATGGTGTCGCAGGATTCAATCTGGTAACCGTTCAAATGCAGCAGGAACTTGATATCTGCACAATGTTGCGTGTCCGGATTGATTAATAGAATTCTGGCCATTGTTTCCCCATAAGTTTGAAGATTGTCTGGCTTTTATTAGGCAATACTCATGCCAGTTAATCGAGTTGCTGCAAGCTGCTGTTTTTCTTGAAAACTGCTTGTGTTTTCAAGATGTTGACATTTTTCGACCCCTGCAACAAAAATTGCAACAGAAGATGAGAGGTGGCTAACTGTGTGAAATTGCTAATGTGTCTGCTTTCAACAAAAGTTGAGGCTGCAACAAAAGTTGAAGGGGTTTAGTGGGGGGAATTTGAACTGAAATAGCGGAATTTATTCGTTGTTTTTCTTCAGGCGCCGGCTAAGAGCCTGGTGGGAGATGCCGAGCAGGCGGGCGGCCAGCGTCTGGTTGTCGCCAGACCGCTTCATCGCTTCTTCAATCAGCAGTTCGTTAACCTGTTTGATGGTTGGCAGAACGTCGTTGAAGCTGACCTGGGGCCGCGATTCTTCCGGCAGGGTGACCGCTTCGGTTTTACCGCTTGGAGTCGGCAACATGTCGATAAAGCCGACCATCGAGAGGACTCCCCGGCGGTGCAGGCTGACAGCATTAAAGGCCATGGCGCGCAATTCGCGAACGTTGCCGGGGAAGTTGTGGGTCTGCAGCAGCGGCACCAGTTCCGGCGGAGTGGTCGGTACATTTTTGCCCATCGATTCGGCGGCTTCCTGCAGGAAATGATCGAGCAGTCCGCGGATGTCCTCTTTCCGCTCCCGCAGCGGTGGGATGGCAACCCGGTGAGCCCAGAGACGATAGAGCAGGTCGCGGCGAAATTCTCCGGCGGCTTCTTTGGCCTGCAGGTCCTGGTTGGTGGCGACCAGGATACGCGCTTTGATTTTACGCGGCTTATCGCTGCCGAGAGGGTAATACTCGCCCTCCTGAATCAAGCGCAGCAGCTTGATCTGGGAGGCGATCGACAGGTCGCCGATCTCGTCGAGGAAAAGGATTCCGTCCTGTGCCTGCTCGATCATGCCGGAGCGGGTTTGATCCGCGCTGGTGTAAGCACCTTTGACGTGGCCGAACAGGCTGTCGGAGAACATGGTGTCGTCCAACCCGGCGACGTTGACCGCGACCCAGGGGCGATCCGGGCAGCTGACCTGGTGCAGTGCCTTGGCAATCAGCTCTTTACCGACCCCGCTTTCGCCGGTAATCAGCACCGGTTCGCTGCTGCGGGAGATCGCCTGCAGGTAGCCGAAGATTTTCTTCATTTCCGGGTTGTTGGAAATCAATCCCGGCAGGTTGAACGCTGGCCCATCCTCTTTGCTCAACAGAACTTCGGTCAGGTTGCGGCTTTCCTGCCGTAGCTGGCTCTGTTCCAGCACGCGCTGGACTCCGGCGACGACACGCTTGCGCTCGTCGGTTTTGACGAAAAAATCTTCCGCTCCCAGTTTGACACAGCGGATGGCCGTTTCGATCTGGTTGATGCCACTGATGATGATTACCGGGAGATGGGGGTGCTTTTCAGCGATCAGTTCCAGCAGTTCTTCTCCCGACAGCTTCGGCATGGTCAAGTCGAGTAGCGCCAGGCTGTAACTGTTTTCCTCCAGTAATTGCGGTACCAGCGTACTGTCGCTACACTTTTCGACGTTGTTCAAGCCGGCCGAAACTTTCAGCGAGAGGGCGAGACTGTTGATCCAGGTCGGTTCGTCATCGACGATCAGTATCGGTTTGCGCGGTTGACTGTCAGACATCGGCCTGTTCCTCGCCCGTATAAACCGGAAGCTGCAGGGTGACGCAGGTTGGCTCGCCTGGCGGCGAACTGAATTCGAGTTTTCCGCCGTGTGCTTTGACGATCCTGCTCGAGACCGAGAGACCGAGACCGGTGCCGCCGCTTTCTCCCTTGGTTGTGGTGAAAGGTTTGGTGATGGATTGCAGGATTTCCGCTGGAATTCCATGCCCTTCATCGATCACCTGGAGTGTGACTTGCCCTGGTTGCTGCTGGCTGGTGCGGAGGCAGATCGCCTGATCCTGACTGGTCAACGCCTGGCAGGAGTTGAGCAGCAGGTTGATGACCACCTGCTCCAGTCGACCGAAATCCCCATGAACTGGTGGCAGGTCTGAGGCCAGCTCTAACGAGAAGCTTGTTGTACTGTTCTTCAGCGGGTTCTGCACCAGTCGCACGGCGGCATCGGCGACGCTGTTGAGGTCGATCGGTTTGAAGCTGCTGTTGCTTTCACCTCGGGCGTAATCGCGCAGGTCGGCGACGATCCGCTTGATCCGCTGAGCGCCTTCCTGGATAGCCGACAGCATGTTCGGCATTTCCTCTTCCAGCTCGGACCAGCTGAGGCCGTTGATTTCGACGCTCTCCAGTGCGGGGTTCTGCTGATGCAGATAAGGGAGCAGTTCGGTGAAGATTTCCCGCAGGATATCACTATTGTAGATGATGAATGCGTTCGGATTGTTGATTTCGTGGGCCACCCCGGCGGCCAGCATGCCGAGGGACGCAAGCCTGCTGCTGCGGGCTGCTTTCTCGCGCAACTGTTCTTTTTCGCTGATATCGATAGCGATCTGTAGCGCTTGCTGCTGATCTTTCCCGGTCGAGAGTGGAAAGGAGCGTAGCTGCCAGAGACGCCCATCGTTGGTAGCGACATCTGATTCAACTCGTTTGCCGCTGGCAAAGCAGCGTTGCAGCGGGTATGAGTCCGGTTCGGTGAAGTAGTTGCGAAAGATCAGGCCATTGTGATCGCAGCCGATCTCTTGCTGCAGGTCTCGGTAACTGTCGTTGGCCCAGAGCAGGTCATAGTTATCATCGATCAGCCCGATCGGATCGTCGATCGCGTTGAGCAGGGTCTCGAACTGACGGTAGAAGTGCTGGACCCGGTATTCGTTTTCATCGCTGTACTGCAATTGCTGTATCAGTTCACTGATATCTTCGATGCAGACCAGTGCCATCGATTCATCAGCAAAATCGACAGGTGTCGCCGAGATTTTCAAATGTTTAAGTACCGGGCCCTGCGGCGTGATGGTTGTCAGGGTCGCGACCTGGTCTTTTCTGCTTTTTCGCTCGAGCAAACTGGTCAGGACATTCTGGTTGACCAGGCATTGGCTGCATTCGAAACCGATGCCGCAGCCACTTTCGGCGTGTTGGCAACGGAACAGATCTCCACCATATCGACCCAGCGCTTGTTCTCGATCGAGATTGCACATCTGCAGTGCCGACTGGTTCAGCTCAGCAACTTTGCGCTCGCTGTTGATGACCAGCATGGCATGAGGAGCGTACTGGTAGAGCACGCCCAGGTCGCTTTGTTCTGTTGCAAGAGACTCTGCGCTTATCACGGAAGCCCTGTCTTTTCCGGGGGTGAAGGCTGCTTGTTACAACTGAGTGGTTAAATATATCTAATGCGATCTGGAACGTCAACGCCAAGTAACTATTTTTATTGGAATTGATGCTTGTGAAGGGGTTTTTGAACAGAAAAGAACAAAAAAGCGGTTTTCCCGAGTCTCGGGAAAACCGCTTTGCTTTATTGCTGCTGCCCGTTTTCTGCTTTCTCGGGCTGGTTATTTTTACTTCCGTCACGCGGAAGTTGACAGCTGTCGGACAGTCATGTCTGTACCCCCATTTTCGGGAGCACCCATTTGTTCAGAATATACCAGACGGCAAAAATGCCGAGCAGGGGGAGAAGGTCCATGTTGAACTCCTTTTCTTGAATTATTCAAAAAATAGAATATATCAATTCGAAGCCTGTGGCAAGTAGATCTCGACTTCCAAGCCTCCTTCAGTGCGGTTCTGTGCCTTGATACGACCATTGTGTAGTCTGATTGATCTGTCGGCAATCGCCAGTCCAATGCCAGTTCCGCCGCTTTTTCTGTCGCGATCGTCGGCAACACGGTAGAAAGGCTCGAATAATTTTTCCAGCGATTCTTCCGGAACTCCCGGTCCCTGATCGAGAATCTGGATGCAGATCTGCTGCTCCTGTTGGCCCAGCTTGACCTGAACGGCTGTTCCCTCTGCAGTATATTTTACCGCGTTGCGGATGACATTTTCCAGCGCCCGGGCCAGTAACTGCTGGGAACCATAAAAGGGGCATGGGATGTTGTCGCTGAATTCAACCCGGCAATTACGATTTTTCGCTTCATAGTCGGCGTCCTGCACCAGCTCTGTGATCAATTCGGCCAGGTCAAAGTTCTCTCGCTGCAGCTCGCGGGCACCGCTCTCCAGCCGGGTCAGGTTGAGCAGCTGCCCGATCATTTCGTTCATCCGTTCAGCTTCCAGCTCGATCCGCTGCAGTGCTTTCTGCCGGATCTCCGGCTTGCCTTCCTGGCGAGCTAATTCCAGCGCAACGCCCAGGCGGGCAAGTGGCGAGCGTAGCTCGTGAGAGATATCACGCAGCAGTCGCTGCTGGGCAGAGACCAGGTCTTCGATCCGCTCGGCCATATGGTCAAAGTCACGCGCCAGCCCTGCTATTTCGTTTTTCCCTTTGACCTGGTCGCCGATCCGGATACCCAGATCTCCATCGGCCAGCTGGTGAGTCGCTTTGCGCAGGCGACTGATCGGAGAGGAAAAAGAGCGGGCCAGCCAGAAGCAAACGACTGCCGAAATTGCCATCAGTATCATCAGGCGCCAGCCCAAAAAGCCACGGCCGAGGCTTTTCAGCAGTTGTTCCGGTTCCGGTTCCCCTTTCAGAGCAATGGTGACGGCGTACCTGCGGCCGCTCTTGCCCTGCAAACCGGCAGAGACCAAGTTGCGATCCCCCATCATCGGAAAAACGACTTGCCCGCTTTCCAATGCCCGGTGAGCCATCATCTGCATGCGGCGTGGCATGTGCCGGTGCGATTTGGTCAACGGCTGACCGTGCGCATCGAACAGGCTCAGCTTGACCTGGCGTCTGCCGTTGAGCTTGTCGATGAATGTGTTCAAGGCTGCCGAGCCGCGGGTTTCGTAGATCTCGATCGCTTCCGAGCCGTACTCCTCCACCAGTTGGCGAGCGAACTGGCGGTGGGCTTCGGGTGGAAACTCGCGGTCACGCAAAAATGCCAGAGAGAGGGCGATGGCGACAAAAAGGATGTTGATCAGCAGGAAGCTGAGGAAAAATTTCAGAAACAGGCTACGCATTGCAGCTCAAGCCTCCGCGCGAGTATAGAGATAGCCGATGCCGCGAATGGTTTTGATCCGTTCTTCTCCGGCATATTCTTTACCCAGCTTTTTACGCAGCGCACTGACATGAACATCAATGCTGCGATCGTAAGCAGAGAGGCGGCGGCCGAGAGCTTTTTCGACCAGTTCTTCACGGCTGATGACGTTGCCTGCCTGTTTCAGCAACACAGTCAGCAGGGTGAACTCGACCGATGTCAGCTCCACGGTTGTTCCGTCCCGTTTCACGCTGCGGTTGGTGGGACAAAGGACAATATCACCGACCCGCAGTTCGCCATCGTCGCTCTTCCGAGTCCCGCTGTCGCTTGTGTCCATGCGTCGCTGTACCGCACGGATGCGGGCGATCAACTCGCGGGGATTGAAAGGTTTCGGCAGATAGTCATCGGCACCAAGTTCGAGGCCGACAATGCGATCGACATCATCACCGCGCGCAGTCAGCATAATCACGGGAACCTTGCTGGTTTCGCGGATTCTGCGCAGGACATCAAAGCCACTCATCCCCGGGAGCATCACGTCGAGCACCACCAGCGTGTATTCCTGCTCCAGGGCCTGGGTAGCGCCTTCTGTACCATGGTTGACGGTTTCGACCAGGAAGCCTTCACCGCCCAAGTAGTCACTCAGCAGTTCACAGAGTTCGGTGTCATCATCGATCACTAAAATTCGATTCATCATTTTTCTCCTATGTTTGACATCATAGCGAAAAATAACCTGCCGGTGCTGTAAAGAATTTTAAAGCCGGTGAGCTTAAATCTTTACGAAACTTTACAAAATGAAATTGCTATTTAACACCAAAAGTTTTGGCGAAAGCGTATCATAACAACATTCATGTGAACGTTTCGAAGGATGGATAACTATGAGATGGAACATTCCTGGCCTGCTGCTGTTGCTGTTTTTGAATGCCTGCAGCCCCTTCAGGGTTGAGCTGCAGCCGCAGGAGATGGTCGAGCCGCCGCAGAACTATTCGACTGTCGGCAGCGAAGTGGTACCGGGGCGCTGGTGGCAGAGTTTCGCTTCCGCTGATCTGGACCGGCTGATCGATGAAGCGCTGAACGACAACCTGACCCTGCGCCAAGCCTGGGCGCGCCTGCTGCAGGCGCAGAGCTTGTCACGGCAGAGCCGGAGTAGTCAGCGTCCCGACCTGTCCCTGAGCGCCGGCCACGAAAACAGCCGTCAGCGCAGCAGTGGTATGACGACAGACGATGAAAGCTATTCTCTCGGCTTGAGCAGCAGTTTCGAGCTTGATCTCTGGGGCCGGGTGGCAGCGGAGGTTGAGAGCCAGCAGAAAGAAGAGCTGGCAACACGGGAGGATCTGCAAACTGCTGCCATCAGCCTGGCGGCGGAAGTGACCGACAGCTGGCTGTCGCTGCTGACACAGATCGGCCAGCAGCAGTTGCTTGACCAGCAGCTGCAAACATCGCGGGAATACCTGCGGCTGATCGACCTGCGCTTCCGTAAATCACAATCGACAGCCCTTGATCTGCTGCAACAACAGGAAGCGATCGCCGCACTGCAGACCAGGCTCCCGGCGTTGCAGAAACAGGAGCAACTGTTGCGTCACGAGTTGGCCCTGTTGCTCGGCAACAGCCCACAGCAGCCGCTGGTATTGACCGAAGTCACCCTTCCGCAACTGCACCCTTTGCCCGCCTTGGGACTTCCCGCTGACCTGCTACGGCAGCGACCTGATGTCCGGGCGGCTGCATTGCGCCTGCAAGCCGCTGGCCTGGACCTGACAGTCGCCAAGGCCGATCGGTTGCCGGCTCTGAAGCTGACCGCTTCTGCAACGACCAGCGGCGATTTCTCTGAACTGTTTGATAACTGGCTGCTTAATCTGGCACAGAATCTGTCTGCCCCGTTGCTTGACAGTGGCAAGCGTAAAGCGGAGGTTGAGCGGCAGAAAGCAGTTCTTGCCGAAGAGGTGGCGGGCTACCAGCAAAGCGTTCTGACCGCTATCCGCGAAGTGGAGGATGCGCTGGTCAGCGAACAGAAATTACAGGAAGAGCTCAATGCCTTGCTGCATCAACTGGAAATCGCGAAAAAAGCTTTGGCTGTTGCGAAGAACCGTTATCTGAAAGGACAGAGTACCTATCTGCCGGTTCTGACCGAGCTGCAGAATGTTGAACAATTGCAGCAGGATCTCCTTAATCAACGGCTCGATCTTTTGAGTAATCGTGTCAGCCTCCACCGTGCCTTGGGGGGTGACTGGAGCGAACAGCTGCCGGTGCAGCAACTTGAGGTGAAACTATGAATGTTTCTGAAAACAATCGACCTGCTTCGGCAAAAGGTCAGAAGAACGGCAAAAAAACGGTTCTGACCCTGCTGGCGATTGTGTTGATCCTGGCTTCGGCACTGGCGACCGGAGCCTATATTGTTAAAAGCACCCCGAAAGCGAACCGAAAAAAGCCGGTCAAGGAGGCCCCGCTGGTCGTGACCCGTCTGTTGGAAGCGTCCATTGAGCAGGTGACGATTTCCGCCATGGGCACGGTCATTCCGGCCACGGAATTGAACCTGCAAGCGGAAGTGAGTGGCCGGATTGTCGGTGTGCACAAAAACTTTCAGCTCGGCAGCCGCATCACATACGGAGACAAGCTGTTGATGCTGGAACCGGCTGATTACCAGCTGGCAGTGGCTCAGGCTGAAAGCAAAGTTGCCGACGCCGCTTACGCGCTGGCGATCGAAGAAGGAAACCAGGAGATTGCCCTGCAGGAGTGGGAGTTGTACGACGGCAGAGAGAACGCCAGCGAAAAGGATAAAGAGCTGGCGCTGCGTAAGCCTCATCTGTTGAAAGCCCAGGCGGAGTACAAGTCTGCTCGTGCCGAACTGGCCCAGGCGGAGCTGAATCTGCAGCGCACCGTGCTCTACGCACCTTTCAACGCGTTGGTAACAGCGAAAACCGCTGAGCCAGGCGGCTATCTGTCGGTTCAGCAGAGTGTCGCCACCCTGGTTGGCACTGATCGCTACTGGGTCCAGATCTCTCTGCCGGTCGATCGTCTGGGTTGGATCGATATTCCGCAGAAGGAGGGTGCAGAGGGCTCGCTGGTACAGATTCACAGCGGAGATAAGTGGAAGGTCGGCACGGTCATCAAACTGCTCGGTGACCTCGAAGAACAGGGGCGTATGGCGCGTCTGCTGGTCGAGGTGGATGACCCTCTCGACCTCAAGAAACCGGCTGCAAAAAGAGAGCCTCTGCTGCTTGGTGAATATGTCCGGGTCAAAATCGATGGGAAGATGCTGGATGATGTTGTCAGTATTCCTCGCTCGGCGCTGCATGACGGCAACCAGATCTGGCTGGTCGATGAAGAGGGTCGCCTGCAGATCACTGCTGCCGATGTGCTCTGGCGCGACAGTGAACGGGTGTTGCTGCGTAATAATCTGCCAGCGAACTCCAGGCTGGTGACCAGCAATCTGGGCAGCGCCGTCAGCGGTATGCAGCTGCGCCTGGAAGAAGGTCAGCCGAAAAAAAGGCAGCAGCCGCAGGAGCCTGATCATGAATGATCGGTTGGATAATCCCAAAGGCCCGATTGCCTGGATGGCGAGCAACGCGGTTGCCGCCAACCTGCTGATGCTGGTGCTGTTGGTGGGTGGCCTGTTCTTCATGGGGCAGATCAAGCAGGAAGTTTTTCCGGAGTTTGACTCCGACCAGGTCAACATCAGCGTCAGCTACAGCGGTGCCAGCCCCGAGGAAGTGGAGCAGGGGATCGTGCTGGCGATCGAAGAATCGGTCAGCGGTTTGGAAGGGGTCGACGAGATCAGTTCCAGTGCGACCGAGGGACGGGGCACGGTGATGGTGACCATGCTCAACGGCAGCAACCTGCAGAAGCTGGCACAGGATATTCAGAACGAAGTTGATCGCATCAGTACTTTCCCGGAAGAGGCGGACGAACCGAATGTCGAGATCGCGGCCCGCAAGCGGGACGTGATTGAGTTCGTTCTTTTCGGCGATCAGAGCGAGCAGGTTCTGCACAACCTGGCCGACGATTTTCGCACCGCCCTGCTGCAGAATTCCGAGATCACCCAGGTCGAACTGTCCGGCACCCGTGACCTGGAAATTGCCATCGAGATTCCCCAGGAGAAACTGCGCGCTTACAACCTGACCCTGCAGCAGGTGGCGCAGACGCTCAGTGCGGCGACGGTCGAACTGCCTGGTGGCGGGATAAAAGCGGCTGGCGGTGAAATCCTGATGCGGATGCAGGAGGGGCGCGATTACGGCAGCGATTTTGCCAAGGTGCCGATCTACACCGACAACAATGGCAGCCAGTTGTTGCTGGAGGACATTGCAGAAATCAAGGACGGCTTTGAAGAGAGCGAGCGTTATGCCGAGTACAATGGCAAGCGTGCCGTCCGTATCGAGGTCTTTCGGGTTGGTGAGCAGACCCCGATCGTGGTCGCGGCCGCTGCCAAAAGCGAGATGGAGAGCTTCCGGCAGCAGCTACCGCCCGGTGTGGATATCTCGATCCGCAGTGATCGTTCAAAGATTTTTGAGCAGCGCCTCGATCTGTTGCTCGGCAACGCCTACCTCGGCTTGTCGCTGGTGCTGATCCTGCTGGCAATCTTTCTTGAAAGCCGCCTCGCTTTCTGGGTCACCATGGGGATCCCGATTTCCTTCCTCGGCGCTTTTCTGGTGCTGCCGTGGTTGGGGATGAGCATCAACATGATCTCGATGTTCGCCTTTATCGTTGCCCTGGGTATCGTTGTCGATGATGCCATCGTTGTTGGCGAAAATGTTTACAAGTTCCGCCAGCAGGGCCTGCCTCCGCTGCGGGCTGCGATTGCTGGAGCGCGTGAAGTCTCCATGCCGGTGACCTTCAGTATCCTGACCAACGTCGTCGCTTTCATGCCGCTCTATTTTGTTCCCGGTACCATGGGAAAAATCTTCCGGGCAATTCCGGTGGTTGTCATCATCGTTTTTCTGGTTTCGCTGATTGAATCCTTGTTTGTTCTGCCGGCCCATTTAGCCCACATGAGGCAGAATCGGCACGGGGGGATTCTCGGTCGGCTGCACCAGTGGCAGCAAGGTTTCAGTCAGGGGTTCAGCCGATTGATTGAACAGCGCTACGCACCATTTCTGCAGGTGCTGCTGCGCAATCGTTACCTGACGCTCAGCGCTGCTGTTGCCATCCTGATTTTGATTACCTCACTGGTTATCAGTGGCCGGATGGGCATGACGATGTTCCCGAAGATCGAATCCGATTATGCCCGGGCCCAGGTGGTGCTGCCGTACGGCTCGGCCGTCGAACAGACCGAAGCGGTGCGCGATCGCTTGCTGGCCAGCGCTGCCGAGGTGGCGGCAAAGTACGAACAGGATCAGCTGGTTATCGGGACCTTTGCCGACTTGGGCCGCAGTGTTAACGGAACCTCGGGCAGCCACACCCTGGATATTATGGTTTACCTGGCTGATCCGGAGAAGCGGGTCATCCCGACGGCGCAATTCATCCAGGAATGGCGCCAGGTGACCGGCGACATCAGCGGGTTGGAGTCGATCTCTTTCCTGTCCGATTCGGGCGGCCCCGGTTCTGGCAAGGCGCTGCGGATTGAGCTCAGCCACACCGATCTGTCGACCCTGGAACAAGCGGGGCAGGAATTGGCCGAGAGCCTCTCCGGTTACGCCATTGTCAAAGATGTCGACGATGGCTTTGCCCCGGGCAAGGAGCAGCTTGATTTCAGCATGCGGGCGGAAGGTTTGGCTCTTGGACTGACGGCGAAAGAGGTTGCCACCCAGGTACGTCATGCTTACAGCGGCGCAGAGGTTCTGCAGCAACAGCGTGGCCGCAATGAAGTAACGGTCACGGTGAGGTGGCCGAAGGCCGAACGGATTTCTGAGTATGACCTGGAGGAAATGATCCTGCGCAACGCCGCGGGGATTGAAATCCCCTTGCGGGAAGCGGTCGATATCGAGCGTGGTCGGGCATATACCAGCATTGACCGGGAGAACGGTCGCCGGGTGATCACCGTGATGGCCGATGTGCGTCCGGTTAGCATGGCCGGGCAGATCAAGAGTGAACTGCAGGCGGCCGAACTCCCGCAACTTGCGGACCGTTACCCGGGGTTGAGCTACGCTTTTTCTGGTCGGCAGGCCGATATGGCTGAAAGCATGACCAGTCTCTATACCGGCCTCGGTTTGGCGATGTTGCTGATTTACGCGCTGCTGGCGATTCCGTTCCGGAGTTACATGCAGCCGATGATCATCATGGCCTGTATCCCCTTCGGTATTGTCGGGGCGGTCATCGGCCACCTGTTGCTCGGTTACAGTTTGAGTGTCATGAGCATGTTCGGCGTGGTCGCGCTATCCGGGGTTGTGGTCAACGACTCGTTGGTGCTGATCGATTTTGCCAATCGTCGACAGCGGAAAGGGGAGCCCGCTTTTGCCGCCGTGGTTGAAGCTGGCATCCTGCGTTTCCGGCCGATTCTGCTGACGACTCTGACAACCTTCTGTGGCTTGATGCCGATGATCTTCGAAACATCGCGGCAAGCGCGCTTTCTCATCCCGATGGCGATCTCGCTCGGCTTCGGTATTCTCTTCGCGACCCTGATCGCACTGCTGTTGGTACCTTGCCTCTACCTGATCGTAGAGGATGTGCGCAAGCTTTTTGGGCAGACAGAGAAAGATAAAGAAAAAGCATTAGAATCACACTTTTTGGCGCCTCAGGAAGGGGTGGAAAGATCCTGATAATCGTATTTTTGTATATACAAAGAATGTTCGTTTCTTGATTTTTTAAGTTGTTAAACCCCGTTAAAATGCGGCTTTAGCAACAGTTTTTTGAGCAAATAAAATTTTTTTGTCAACTTTTTCGATCGGACTGCGTTATAAAGGCTGAAGCTACAAGTTCATTAACAAATCTGAAATGAAAAGTAGATGGCAGTTTTGTAATGGCTCTGCAGCAATGTTGCAAGATCGAGAGGTTGAGATGTTGAAAGTGTGTGAATCGGAAAAAAATGATCAGGTGGGGGGAAATCGTCTGGTGATCAGCGGCGACCCAAGAGAAAATTGGTACATTGGTTGGTCGCCAGCCAATGACAGGCTTGCAGCCGAAGGCTCCTGGGAAGAGTGGGTGCAGTTGGCAGAAGCGATCCTGGATGAAAACAAGAAACGCAAGGTTGGCTTACAGGAGCCCAAGATCAACATAAAAAAAGGCTTCTGATAATATAGCTTGACCCATCGACGCCCTGCTTCGCGGGGCGTCAATTTTTTTCTCCACTCTTTGTCAGATCACCATGCGTAAGGATTGCGTGGATCAGCCTTCAGCCGCATATCGAGAATATCGAGCAGCTCCGATGCTGCCGCTTTCGGGGCGAGCTTCAGCAGTTTCCGATGGAGTTCAGGCAGACCGCCTGGAATATTGCTGGTCAGGTAGGTAAATGCTTCAGCCGGGTTCTGGTATTGTAGTCGCTGCAGCTCCTGAGCAGTTCGCCTGTGGGTCGGCGTGACTCCGTTCAGCAGCCCCCAGACCATCAACTGAAAAACCGGTAGCCGCTCGGCGTCCGGAGTTTCGCCCGCTTCCCGCAATTTCAGCGCGGCGACCTGGTTCAGCGGCAGCAAGCGCCAGCGCTCAAAAGGGTTTTCCTGCAACATCCACCGACCTCCATTGATCGATTTTCTTCACAGCAATTAACAGTAACGATCGACAGTTTACAAAACTTTACCCCATCCGCACAGCTCTTAACCCACACTTTAGATACTTTTCCGTAGAGTGGAATCATCAAAACGCAAGCAACACACCACCAACATAAAAGGAGATTGATTATGAAAAAGCAAGTTTTGATTCCCGCTCTGCTCATCGGTACCCTCGTCACTTCCAGCATCGCCATGGCCGCTCCCGGTTTCGGCAAATTCCGCAGCGGCGACTGCGATGGCAACGGCAAAGGTCGCCAGGCAATCACTTTCGAGCAGCATGAAGAGCGGGCTGGGCAACGACTGGAGAAGATGACAGCGATCCTTGATCTGAGCGAAGAGCAGCAGGCGCAGGTCAAGCAGCTGCTGAACAATAATTGGCAAGAGCGTCAGGATGGGCGTTCAGAAATGCAGGCGGCACGTGATGCGATGCGCGAAGCTCGGCAGGCTGAGCCGTTTAACGAGGGCGCCTTCCGTACTGCAGTTGCCGAGTTGAACGAATTGAAAACCGATAAGATGGTCGAGCGGGCTCAGCAGAAAGAAGAGCTTTTTGCACTGCTGACCCCAGAACAGCAGGAAAAGGCTGAGACCCTGCGCGGTTTGATGAGTGGGCCGGGCAAGGGGAAGCACGGTGGAGGTAAAGGCTTCCGTCTCTAAAAAGTTAGAACGCACCAGTAAGCAAAACCCGGTCTCTCTATGAGGGGCCGGTTTTTGCTTACTGGTGCGGCATTAAGAATGCGCGCCACAGGACTGGCGTACAATCAGTTTGCTCGAGAGAACAACCTGTCTCGTCGGGCGTTCCGGATCCTTAATGCGTTTGAATAACATCTCACCGGCAGTTTGGCCGATAGCGTAGGTCGGCTGTTCAATGACTGTTATTGCCGGACGGATCATGGTTGTCCAAGGGGATTCATCGAAGGTTGCAAAGGCAATTTTCTGCGGGACAGCTATCTCTTTATCGCGAATTGCCCGGAACGCGCCTGTCGCCAACAGGCCGCTACTTGTCAGGATCGCTTCCGGCGGGTTTTCTGCTTCAAGAAGGCGACTGACGGCGGCATGTCCCTCAACTTCTTTTGCTGCAATTTCGATGATCAACTCTTGATCCAGGTCGAGCCCTGCTGCTCGTAGGGCAGCTTCAAAACCACTGCGCCGTTCTTGTCCTGTGACACTGTTGGCACCGAATAGCCCGGCAATCCGGCGGTAGCCATGATCAAGCAGGTGGCGGGTCAGGGTTTGCCCAGCATCAAAATTATCAATGACGACACTGTCGACAGAAATATTATTGACTTTACGGTCGATGACCACCATCGGCCCGCTATCGGCCAGCTCTTGCGGGAAGTTGCGAGCCAGCTCCCCGGTCGGCGCCAGAATGATGCCGGCAGCGTTCTCGTTCTGCATCAGTTCCAGGTACATCTTCTCCTTTTCAGGGTTTTCGTCTGTATTGCATAGGATAACGCTGTAATCGTTTGCTTGAGCAATGTCTTCCACTGCCCGACTGAGCGAAGCGAAGAAGGGATTCTGGATATCAGCCACGATCAGGCCGATTGAACTTGAGCGGCGCGACCGCAAGCTGCGGGCTGCCCGATTCGGGGTGTAGTTCAGCTCTTGAGCTACCGCCATCACTTTGTCGCGTACTGCCGGCCGTACATTCTGCTTGCCGCTGAGGACTCTTGAGACAGTGGCGGTTGAAACCCCGGCAGCTTCTGCTATGTCTTTAATTTTCATATTCGTCTCCTTGGAAGACCTAGCCTCTGTGTAATCAATTTCACGGGCTTTTTCAAGCCCTGATCACGCCACAGTCATTTACGAAAAGACCATGTTTGAACTGCGTCACAAGCGATGTTGTCTGCGACTGAAGCTTTAAAGTTAATCAATTTTTCGACTAATATAGTAATCGTTTTCAGGATTTAAGTATCTGAAAATAAAGAGCAGTAAAGATATTTAAAAAACCTGTTTGACAATCAAAATGTAATCGATTACATTTTGATTGTCAAACACTTTCGGGAGGTCGCTATGCTGAATCTGGATAAGGAATTGATCGTTCTTGGTGCTCAGGTTGCGGGAAAGAAAGAGGCGATTGAGTTGGTTGGCGACGTGTTGGTGCGAAACGGTTATATCGATGCCGCCTATGTCGCCAGCATGAACGCGCGTGAAGCAGTTGCCAACACCTTTCTCGGTAATGGCATTGCCATTCCACATGGCCTGCCGGAAGATCGCGAACTGATCAAGAAGACTGGTGTTGCTGTGCTGCAGATTCCGCAGGGAGTTGCTTGGAATCCGGGAGAAACCGTTTGTCTAGTAGTCGGTATTGCGGCCAAGTCGGACGAACATATCACCATTCTCACCAACCTGACCCACGTTCTGGATGACCCCGATACCATCTCCCGTTTGTCGCAGACTCTCGATCCGCAGGATATTATCAATGTCTTGAGCGGTTCTGTCGGCGGCATTTCCAAGGCCGCTCCAGAGATGGATCTGACAGGCTTCGAATCTGTTGAGGTTGCCATTACTGGGGAGCATGGTCTGCATGCCCGCCCAGCCACTTTCTTCGTCGATGTCGCGAGCGAGTTTTCTGCCGATGTCTATGTCGAGTTCGATGGACGAACCGGCAACGGCAAGAGCTTGGCGTCGTTGCTGAAATTAGGGGTAACGGCCGGGCAGAAGGTCCGTCTGCATGCCAAGGGTAAGGATGGCAAGAGTGCGCTCGCTGCACTCAAGGATGCGGTCGATGCAGGGCTCGGTGAAGAGTCTGAAGAAAAGATGGAAGCTTCCCAGCTTGAGCACTGTTGGGAACCGAAATCTGTCGGCCGTATTATTCCCGGCTTTAAAGCCTCCCCGGGGCTGGCGACCGGCCCGATTCGGCAGTTTGTTCATGAGCGAATAATCGTCGAAGCCAACGCGAAAGATCCGGCACACGAAAAAAGTTCTCTCAGCCAGGCTATCGCCGCCGCCAAGGTAAACCTGCAAAACCTTTATGATGAAGTGCGGGCCAAAGCCGGAGCGGGCAAGGCGGCAATCTTTCGCGCCCATATCGCTTTTCTTGACGATCCTGAGTTGCGTGCCGAAGTCGAGCAGTTGATCAATGCCGGCAAAAGTGCCGGTTTCGCCTGGCGCCAGATGATAGAAGAACGGGTACATGCCCTTGAGCAGCACAACGATTCTCTGCTTGCCGCTCGGGCAATGGATCTGCGCGATGTCGGTCGGCGGGTGTTGAAGCATCTGGCCGGCACCATCAGCGACGAACCCTTTGTGCCGACCGAACCGGTTATTCTCGTGGCGGAAGACCTGACCCCCTCCGATACCGCGAATCTCGACCCCGCTCTGATTCTCGGGCTTTGCACGGCCGGTGGTGGCCCGACCTCGCATTCTGCAATCATTGCCCGTTCTTTGGGCATTCCGGCAATTGTCGCCGCTGGGCCTTCGGTGCAGGAGATTGCAGACGGGACCATCGCTATCATTGATGGCGATGCCGGAAACCTTTATCTCGACCCGAGCCGGGAAGATCAGGATTCGGCTGAACTTGCACGCACAGCACTTGACGAAATGCGCAATCAGGAATTCAACCACCGCTTTAAACCGGCGATCACTCTGGATGACCATCGTGTCGAGGTCGTTGCCAATATTGGGAAATCAGAAGAGGCGGAGCAGGCTGTCAACGCAGGTGCCGAAGGGATTGGCCTGTTGCGCACCGAATTCCTTTTTCTCGGCCGGGAGACTCCTCCGGATGAAGAAGAGCAGTATCAACACTATAGTGACATGCTCGAGAGCCTAAACGGCCTGCCGCTGATTATCCGTACTCTCGATATCGGTGGCGATAAAGAAGTTTCCTACCTAGATTTGCCGGCTGAAGACAATCCTTTCCTCGGTGAGCGTGGTATCCGTCTCTGCTTAAACCGACCGGAGCTTTTTCTCACTCAGCTGAGGGCTATCTATCGCGCCTCCAAGCAAGGACTCGTTCGCATCATGTTGCCGATGGTGACTACGCTGGAAGAACTGGCGGCTGCCAAACGTCTGGCAGAAAAAGCGCGTATTGAAGTCGGAGCGGAGCCGGTCGAAATCGGCATTATGGTTGAGGTGCCTTCGGTTGCTGTGATGGCAGATGTTTTCGCCAAAGAGGTCGATTTTTTCTCGGTTGGAACCAACGACCTGACCCAGTATGTGATGGCGATCGATCGCCTTCATCCAACCCTCGCTGCACAGGCCGACAGCCTGCATCCATCGGTATTGAAAATGATCGATATGGTGGTACGGGCCGCGGATGAGGCGGGTATCTGGGTCGGAGTTTGCGGGGGCTTGGCGGGAGAACCGCTTGGTGCGGTCCTGCTGGCCGGTTTAGGTGTACATGAACTGAGTATGGTGATTCCGAGCGTGGCTGCAATAAAAGCGCAGCTGCGAAACATCAAAATTGAGGATGCGCGCAAGCTGGCACAGCAGGCGCTCAAATGCAGCAGCGTCAAGCAGGTGCGGAAACTCTCTTTCTGATGGAGAACGATATGTCGAAAAAAGATAAAATCGTCACTATCACCCTCAATCCGGCTATCGACCTGGCTTGCACGGTTCCAGGATTCACTTACGGTGCGGTCAATCGGGTTGTCGCTTCACGTACTGATGCCGGCGGCAAAGGGGTCAATATCGCCCGATTGCTGCGGCAGTTTGAGCTGCCGGTCGCGGCAACCGGTTTTTTGGGCGAGGATAATCCACATCTGTTCGAAAAACTGTTTCGCAATCTGGGGATCGAGGACGCCTTTGTCCGGGTACCGGGCGAAACCCGTATCGGTATTAAAATCCTCGACCCTTCCGACCACAGCACCACCGACTTGAACTTGCCGGGGCTGTCGCCGCAGCAACAACAAATCGATCAGCTGCTTAAAACTGTCAAACAACAGGCTGAGGCCGCAGCTCTAGTTATCATTGCCGGGAGTATCCCGGTCGGCTTGGATGCAGAGATCGTTGCCCAGCTTGTTAAAGTGATCAAGCAACAGGGCGCCAAGGCCTATGTCGATACCAGTGGTCCCGCCCTGCGGTTTGCGATTGACGCCCGACCATCGCTGGTAAAGCCGAATATCGATGAGCTGTCCGAATACGTCGGTCGACCGCTGCAGGTGGACGAGGCGATCGCTGAAGCCCGCAAACTGGTCAATAGCGGAATCGAAACGGTGGTGGTTTCCTTGGGGGCGGAAGGAGCCTTTTTTGTCGATGCGAGCGGCTGTGTGCAAACCAAGCCCCCCGAAATTGAAGCCGTCAGCACTGTCGGTGCCGGAGATGCCATGGTCGGAAGTTTGGCCGCAGGTCTACTCAAGGGGCTCTCTTTGGCTGAGCGGGCAAAACTGGCTACTGCCGTATCCGCCGCTATTGTTACCCATGCCGGACCGGGCCTTTCCAGTCTGGACGAAACAAACAAACTCGAACTACAAGTCCTTGTCACGGAAAAAGAATTTGACGGAGGTACAGATGAGTAAAATAGTTGCCGTAACCGCATGCCCGACAGGTGTTGCCCACACATTCATGGCTGCTGAAGCCCTAAAGAAAGTTGCTGACACTATGGGCCACGAGCTCGAGCTTGAAACCCAGGGATCGGAAGGGGCAAAAGATGTTCTTGCTCCCGATGCCATCGCCCAAGCTGATGTGGTTATCATTGCCGCCGATATCCATGTCGATCCGAGCCGTTTTGCCGGTAAGGCGATCCATGCTGTCAGCACCAGCGACGCTATTCGCCAGACCAAAGAGGTGATCGAGGCGGCTTTTGCCGAAGCCAGTCAGTACCGGGAAGAAGTACCGCAAACTGCTGACGGGGAAAAGTTTATCGTTGGCGTCACGTCCTGCCCGACCGGTATCGCTCATACTTTCATGGCAGCAGAAGCATTGAAGAAAGCAGCGGAAGAGTTGGGGCACGAAGTTAAAATCGAAACCCAGGGCTCGGTCGGGGCGAAAAATGTACTGAGCGACGATGAGATCGCCCGTGCCGATGCTGTGATCATCGCCGCGGATGCTTTTGTCGATAAAACCCGTTTTTCCGGTAAGCCACTGTTTGAAACTTCCACCAAGGAAGCTTTACACAACGGCGCCAACGCTATTCAAGCAGCACTCTCCGCCGCACCTGCAGCAAAAGGGCTTGCCAAGCAAGTAGATGATTTGAAGAGCGAACGCTCGGCGCAGCGGACCGGTCCCTACCGCCACCTGATGACCGGTGTTTCCTACATGCTGCCGGTGGTGGTCGCCGGTGGTCTGCTGATCGCCCTGGCCTTTGCTTTCGGCGGCATTTATGCCGGTGATAATGAGGGTACCCTCGGTTGGGCTCTGATGCAGATCGGTGGCGCGACCGCTTTCAAACTGTTCGTTCCGGTGCTTGGTGCATTTATCGCTTATTCTATTGCGGAACGCCCCGGCATCGCTCCCGGATTGATCGGTGGTCTGCTGGCAACGACTGTCGGTTCCGGTTTTTTAGGTGGTATTGTCGCCGGCTTTCTTGCCGGTTACCTGACCAAATTTCTGAACGATAAAATCCAGTTGCCGCAGAACCTGCAAGGACTCAAACCGGTGTTGATTCTGCCCTTCCTGTCGACCTTGATCGTTGGCCTGCTGATGATTTACGTCATCGGCCCGCCGGTGAATGTGGTGCTGACCGCCATGACCGATTGGCTACAGGGAATGCAGTCGACCAGCTCGTTGGTGCTTGGTCTTATCCTCGGTGCCATGATGGCCTTCGATATGGGCGGACCGGTCAACAAAGCTGCTTACACTTTTGGCGTCGGCCTACTTTCCAGCCAGATCTACGGGCCGATGGCTGCAATCATGGCTGCCGGTATGGTCCCTCCGCTCGGTCTGGCGTTGGCCGCTACTCTGTTCAAGAATCGCTTTACCGATGACGAGCAGGAAGCGAGTAAAGCTGCTTTTGTTCTCGGTATATCCTTTATCACCGAAGGGGCGATCCCCTTCGCCGCCCGCGATCCGTTCCGCGTTATTCCATGCATCATGCTCGGTTCAGCAGTTACCGGCGCATTGTCGATGGTCTTCGGGGCTGCGCTGATGGTTCCCCATGGCGGTATTTTCGTGCTCTTTATCCCGAATGCCGTGACCCAGTTGGTGCCTTACGCGGTGGCAATCCTTGTCGGCATGTTGGTGACGGCGGCAGCACTATTTGCGTTGAAAAAGCCGATTTCTGCAGGGAATGCAATATGATGCCGGCAATAAAAATTGCTGGAGACTGTAGATCCTCCGGTCAAGTAGAAAGTTAGACCTTTGTGTGGTTTGATGGGGGAGGTCAGGGGGCGCATGGCGGTAAAAAATTCCATGCTTAAACGATAAAATCTAACTGCGAGACCACAGGGGATTCTCTTTCGAGGATCCCCCTTTTCATTTTGTTCTTCGCCAAATTTGTAGCTGGTACCGTAGATGAAATGGATCAGCGGAACAAAATCATCAGCTCATGCTCCTGCTGAAATCATTTTTTATACTTTATAACTCAGGAGAGAGCCGGAGACCAGTAACGGTTCACTGGCCGAAATGATGGTCAATATTACTCTGGCGAAGTAGTCTTGTGAAGCGGCATTGGATGTCAGCGTCCGACTCTCACCGTTGCCAACCCTTGATTGCTTTTAGCCATGGGAAGCCTTTACAAAACTTTACACAAAGGGGGCCACTCTTAACCCACGCTTTAGATTCCTTGCCGTATAGTGACATCATCAAGACAGCGTCATAGCAACTTACATAAACGAAAAAAGGAGATTGATGATGAAAAAGCGTATTATGATTCCCTCTTTGCTTATTGGTGCCCTTATGACTGCCAGCCTGGCGATTGCTTCTCCGGGGTTTGGTGGCAAGTTCGGCCGGGGCTGCGATGGTGATTGTGCTGGCCGCAGCCAGGGGATGAGCTACGAGCAGCATGAAGAGCGGATGGGGCAGCGGTTGGAGATGATGGCTGCGGTACTTGACCTGAGCGAAGACCAGCAGTCGAAAATTAAAGCGTTGATGGATCAGCAGTGGCAGAACCGCCAGGGAGATCGCGAAGAGATGCAGGCCGCCCGTGAGGCGATGCGCGAGGCCCGTCAGGCTGACCCGTTCAACGAAGCTGATTTCCGCGCCAAGGCAGAAACAATGAATGCGCTGAAAACCGAGCGGATGATCGAGCGTGCCAAGCTGCAGGCTGATATCAAAGCGGTGCTGACTCCGGAACAGCAGGAAAAAGCTGAAACCCTGCGCGGTATGATGGGCTTCGGTAAAAAAGGTAAGCGTGGCGGTGCCCGCGGTGGTTGCCGCTCATAACAACTCTGCTGAAGGGTTGATGAAAAAAGCGGGGCTCTCAAAATCGGGAGTCCCGCTTTTTATTTAGAGTGGTTCTTCAACCTCCAAGAGAGTTGAGAAGCCTTCAGCTGCAAGGCCTGCGAAACCGCAGCTGTGAGGCGTAGCAGCGCTACGTCGATCAGCGAGGATTGAGTATAACGCAGCAGATGGGCGGTTATAGCCTCTCGCTAAAAAAGCAAAACCGGGCACTTGACGTTGTGCAGCACAAAATTGGCCACCGAGCCGAACAGCACGTCACGTATTTCGCCGGTGGTTTCACGCCGGCCGATGATCAATAACTCAAATTTTTCATCGTTGGCAACCTGCGGGATCACCCGCCTTGGTGAGCCGAATTCCAGGCGCAGATCGGTTTCAAATCCGGCTTCCTGCAGCAGGGTGGCGATCTGTTCCAACTTAACCTGCCCGGCTTTGCCGGCATTCTCCCGCACCATTTCAATCTGAAAATCGGGGATCATCCGATACGCCAACTGGTCGTTGACCACGTGCAGCAGAGTCACCTTTTGCGGCATACGATCTTTGTGCGCAATGACCTCGTTGATGGTTTTCAGCGAGGTGGCGGAGTCGTCAACCGGGATCAGAATTTTCGGCATAGCGCTCTCCTATCAGCCATATACCCATCTGGGTAGCAGTAGTACGAGATCGGGCCAGAAGGTCAATACCAACAGTATAGCAATTTGAATCAGCAAGAACGGCATGACCGCACGAGAAACGTATAAAAGGTCGCGATTAACGGTTGCCCCTGAGATATAGAGGCTGACCCCGAGCGGTGGTGTACAGTAGCCGATACCGAGGTTAATGGTCATCAGCAGGCCGAAGTGCATGGTGTCGATGCCGAACTTGGAAAGCAGCGGCAGGAAGATCGGCGTCAGGATCAATGTTGCCGAGATGATATCCATGAACATGCCGATCACCAGAAGGAGGACGTTGACCGAGAGCAGGAAAACCCATGGTGAAGAGATACTGTCGACAACAGCGTTGGCGATTTTGGTCGGGATCTGTTCAAAGGTCAGGTATTCGCCGAAGACCGAAGCGCCGGCGACGATAATCAGCAGGGTGGCCGAGGTGACCGCCGAGGAGACGATGACCTTTTTCACCTGCATCAGCTTCATGTCTTTGTGGATGAAAATTTCGACGAAAAAAGCGTAGAAACAGGCGACGACTGCTGCTTCGTTGGCGGTAAACATGCCGGAGTAGATGCCACCGAAGATCAGCACCGGCAGGAACAGCGCCCAGACGCTTTCTTTCAGGACGGCCAGGGCTTCTTTGCCGCTCGGTCGGTTGAGGGTTTTCATCCCTTTCTTTTTACAGACGATGTAAGCATAAAAACTCATTGCCAGCATGATCAGGGCGCCTGGAATGAAACCAGTCAGGAACAGCGCTTCCAGTGGATCGTTGCTGACCATGGCGTAGAGGATCATGGCGATTGACGGCGGGATGATAACACCGAGGATCGGTGCGGTGGTCATGATGCCGACGGAGAAACGCTCATCGTATTCGTTCTCGATTAATGCCGGGATCATGAAGCCGCCGATAGCAACCACGGTGGCGACGGTCGAACCGGAGATGGCGCCGAAAAAGCCGCAGGCCAGAACCCCGGCCATTGCCAGTCCGCCCGGCAGGAAGCCGACCAGCACGTTGGCGGTTTTGATCAGTTTTTCGACAATCGATCCGGTGGTCATGATGTTGCCGCAGAGAACGAAGAACATGACGACGATCAGAGCGAATTTGTCCATACTGCGGTAGAGAACTTCAATGACAATGGCCGGATCGATGCCGATCAGGTAAACCAGGCCGACGGTGCCGGTGAAGAACAACGCCATGAACACCGGTACGGTGGTGGCAAGGCAGCCGAGCAGAACGGCGAGAATCAGAAAATAACTGCTTTCCATCTTAATTCTCCCCCGTGATATCTTGCTTGCCGCGCCAGTCTTCGACCATCACGATCAACGTACGGATGAACATCATCCCCCCCATGATCGGCAGAACAATGTAAAAGTACCACTCCGGAATCTGCAGCGTGGTGGTGCGGGCGTATTCGTCCTGATACATCATCATCGTCATCTGCCAGCCGAGCTTGATCATGACAGCGGAAAAAACCAGTACTACCAGATGCGAGAAGAGAGTGAGGGGTTTTTTCAGCACCGGCATCAGCTGCGGCAGGGCATCGATACGGATCAGTGAGCGACTGCGGATCGCGGCCACGCAGCCGATATAGGTGGAGAAGAAGATGACCTTACGTACCACTTCGTCCGACCAGTAGAGGCTGACATCACTCGTCATTTTGCGCAGGACGACGTTAGCCATCGCCGTCACCAGTGCAATGGCGACAGCTGCAAACAGTGACCACTCTTCGACGAAGAGGAAGCCGCGATCAATCGCTTTGAAGGTTTTTTTCAACATTCTGTACTTCTTTCAAACAGGTTTTGCCGGTAGCTACCGACGATAAGTCTAAATGTGCCTTTACTGGCACCTTACTTTTTGCTTGTCCAAAAAGTAAGCAAAAAGGACACCCCAGCTGTTTCCGCCCGCTTCGCGGGAACCTCCACTTCATGTTATCGGGGTTCGCTCGCAAAACGTTAGCGAAATGCAGGGAACCCGAAGGGCAAGGAGGTCGGGTGCGTTTTTCTGCTTACTCTTTTGTCGCATTGCAAAAGAGTAAGGCGACGTGCGGGGGCGCAACCCCGCGACCTTACCTAAAAAACAAAAAGGGCCGGGGAGTTTTCCCCGACCCCGTAAAACGGATCGCATTATACAGGTTTAGCTATTAGCTGCCAAGCTTTGCGCGAACAGTCGACAGGTAATCGGGCTGCATTTTTTTGCCCCATTCTTCAATTACAGGCTCGGCCAGTTTTTTCAGTTCGCTAATTTCGGCGTCGGAAAGCTTGTGGAAAGTCACGCCAGCCTCTTTTGCAGCAGCAACTTGGGCCTCATGTTGCTTGCGGGTCAGGTCACGAGTGTGAGCGCTTTCCTCTCGCACGACTTTGAGGAAGGTTTCACGCAGATCTGCCGGCAGTTTGTCCAGCCAGCGCTTGTTGGTCAGGTGAACGAACAGGCCCTGGGCATAATTCAGCTCGGTGAAGTTTTTGGCAATGGTGAATTTCTTGGTGATGTTACAGACGATCGCGGTGTGGTCGAGGCCGTTGATAACGCCGGTCTGCAGGGATTGCGGTACATCGGCCCAAGGCATGACGGTGAACTGCAGCCCCCAAGACTTGTAGATATCGGCGTTGACCGGCGCTTCACCGACACGGAACATGACTTTTTTGGCAGCGGCGAGGTTATTCACCGGCTCGTTGGTCGCCCAGCCGTAGAGGCCGTAGTTGGTGATGTCGATGGCCAGGATCCCCTTGTCGGCAGCCGCATTGGCGAAGGGTTCCCAGATCTCCGGCGTATTGCGGAAGGTGTCGAGCTTATCAAATGTGTCGACGATGTAGGGCATATTGACTACACCCATTTCGTTAGCAACGTTGCCGCCGGCAAAAATAGATGAGCTGAGCATGCCATGAACTGCGCCCATTTTGACCTTGTTATAGACGTCCTTTTCCCCGCCCAGTTGCAGTAGCGGGCGATAATCGACGTAGATCTGGCCGTTAGTTGCTTCCCAGACTTTATCGCGGATGCGGTAGCCTGCTGCAACACCTTCGATAACCGGGTGGGACAGGTTGGAGAGCAGGTAGACATATTTCGCACCGCTCGGGTCGAACTTCGGCTGCCAGGCAGCCAAAGGATCTTTTTTCTTTTCAGCAGCAAATGCTGCAACCGGCAGGCAGAGGGCCAGGACCAACAGAACAACCAATAATCTCTTCATTGAGGAGCCTCCTTGTGGCGTTATGACAAAACGTCGTTTGATCTGCGCGAAAAAAAGTTAAATATTAGTAAAATCAGCTACTTAGGTTTAAACAATAGTCTTTTCGTAGGGCTTGGGTCAAGCAGAAAGGTGGGGCCTGAAAAAGAGAACGCCCCGTAAAGAGAGGCTCTACGGGGCGTTCTTTTGTTCTTTTCTGGGTGGCTTTTATTGAAGCGCAGTGCGGACTTTATCGAGGTAGTCGCTACCGATCTCTTTTGCCCACTTCTGTACGACCGGCTCAGCCAGTTCGACCAGCTTATTTTTCTCTTCAACCGGAAGTTGATTGAAAACGATGCCGTTGGCTTTTGCCGCGGCTATCTGGTCGAGTTGTTGTTTTTCGGTCAGGGCGCGGACCTTGACGCTCTCCTCGGTGATCGCAGTCAGCAGAATCTGCTGCAAATCTTCTGGCAAACTATTGAACCAACGTTTATTCATCAGGTGGACATAGAGGCCCTGGGCATAATCGATACTGGTATAGGCTTTCGCCACGGTAAATTTCTTGGTGATATTGCAGACGATCGGTGTGTGATCAAGGGCGCTGATGACACCAGTCTGCAGTGCTTGTGGCACATCAGCCCACGGCATAACGGTGAACTGAAAGCCCCAGGCTTTGTAAAGATCGACATTGACCGGTGCCTGAGCAATCCGGAAGAGCTGCTGCTTGGCTTCGTCGATACTTTTGACCGGTGTTTTGGTTGCCCAGCCGTAACTGCCGTAACCGGTGAAATCAACAACTTTTATCCCTTTTTTGTCGGCATCGGCACCAAATTCACGGAACAGTTCTTCGTTGCTGCGGAATTGATCCAGTTTGGCAAAGCTATCGATCAAAAACGGCAGATTGACGATACCAAGGCGTGGCGAAACATTCGGGGCCAGAACCGAAGAGCAGAGCATCCCCTGGATTGCACCCATCTGCAGTTTGCGCAGGACATCCTTCTCCCCGCCAAGCTGCGAAATTGGCCGGTAGTCGACGTAGAGACGGCCGTTCGATTCTTCCCAGACGCGATCGCGGATGCGGTAGCCGACAGTGCCTCCTTCAAT
The DNA here is from genome assembly GCF_900142125.1 of Malonomonas rubra DSM 5091. Taxonomy (GTDB): domain Bacteria; phylum Desulfobacterota; class Desulfuromonadia; order Desulfuromonadales; family Geopsychrobacteraceae; genus Malonomonas; species Malonomonas rubra. The sequence goes on along the minus strand of NZ_FQZT01000007.1, from coordinate 88,124 downwards.
CGCCGGATGGGCGACTGTTGACAGCAGATATGTGTACTCTGCTTTGCTTGGATCGAACTTCGGCTGCCAGGCCGCCAGGGGGTCGGCGGAAAACGCGCTGAGCGGTAGCAGCAAGCAGAGCAGAAGACAGGCAAATACTCGACACTTCATTGTGTTCCTCCTTGGTAAAAAAGAATGTTATATCACTAAACTTATCGGCGGCATTCTCTCACAAATGTCTGGACTATGGAACTAAATATGCTAATAGGTTGAAAGGGGTAAAATTCGTTCTTGAGTTGCCCCCACTTCTAATATATATTGTTTTTCATATGTTTCTTGGGAGGAGACACCTGATGAATCTTTGGTTAACCAATTTCAGTATCCGTTTTCCGAAACTGATTTTGTTGCTTACGCTGATTGTTACCGTCCTTTTCGGTGCCCAATTTCCTAAGGTTACGTTTGATAATGACCCGGAAAACATGCTCCCGGCCGATGAGCCGATTCGTGTTTTTCATCAGGAAGTTAAAGAGAAGTATGCTCTCTACGACTTCGTCATCGTCGGGATTGTTAACGATAAGGATCCAGCCGGTGTATTCAACCCGGCGACCCTTGGCCGTATCGATCATCTGACTAAGGAATTGCTCAGTTTGCAGAAGGGCGCAGACGGACTGCCACAGGTCGGGACTTTCGATGAAGACGGCAAGCGCGCCGGTGAGCGCAGCATCGATCTGAGTCCTGACGGCGCATGGCAGCGGGCGCTCAATGTCGCCTTCAATCACGCACCGAACCGACTGTTTGACGAGGAAGGCCAGAGTATCATTATCGGCCGCGAGCTGATTTCGCCGAGTGTTGTCGATAACATCAAGCAGGCCGATCTCGGTTCGCTCAAACTTGAATACCTGATGGAGCAGGCGCCGAAGACAGCGTCCGAAGCGAAGGTGATCCGCGATGATGCCATGAACAATCCGCTCTATGCGGGCACCTTGGTGTCAGAAGATGAGAAGGCGATCTGCCTCTATATTCCAATCCAGAAAAAGATTTACAGTTACAACGTCGCCAGCCTGGTGCAGAACCTTACTGCTGACTGGCCGCAGGCCGACCAGGTGTTCATCACCGGCCAGCCGGTCGCCCAGGACACCTTCGGCATCGAGATGCTGGTGCAGATGGCGACCTCTGCGCCGATGGCCGGGCTGATGATTTTCCTGTTGCTGCTGTTCTTCTTCCGCAATCTCAGTTTGATCATCGCGCCGATGATCGTTGCCATTGTCAGTGTTATAACGACCATGGGCCTGCTGATCGGCCTCGGCTTCGATGTGCATATCATGAGCTCGATGATCGCCATCTTCCTGATGCCGATTGCGGTCGCTGACTCGGTGCACATCCTCAGCGAATTTTATGATACCTATCCGCGCTTCAAGGACAAGGCGGAGACGGTCCGTTACGTTATCGGCCATCTGTTCCGACCGATGCTCTATACCACCCTGACCACCATCGCCGGTTTTGCCTCTCTCGGCACCACGCCGATCCCGCCGGTGCAGGTGTTCGGTCTGCACGTCGCCTTCGGTGTCGGCATGGCCTGGCTGCTCAGTATGACCCTGATCCCGGCTTACATTCTGCTGCTGGTACCGGAAAAGCAGCTCGAGAAGCTGGAACTGAGCACTGGCGAAGAAGCGCCGAAGAGCGGTCTACTCACCCGTTTTCTCCAGGGCCTGGGGGCCTTCAGCACTTTGCGCTACCGGGTCATTCTGATATTCACGATGGTTGCCGTGGTGGTCGCGCTGGTCGGTATCAGCCGGATTAAGGTCAACGATAACCCGGTTAAATGGTTCAGCCCGGAGCATGATATACGCGTCGCCGACCGGGTTCTCAACAGCCATTTCGGCGGGACTTACACCGCCTACCTGACGCTGGCGTCAACCCAGCCGGGGCTGTGTGATTGCGAAGAGAACTCGGCCGAGATGGCGAAAGAGGTCGAAAAGCGTTTCGGCGCCGAGTACCCGGAAGAAGTTGCCCTGTTCAAGGCCAAGCTGCAGGAGCTGCGTGATCGTTACGGTAAGGTTTCCAGCCGTGACGTAGCCCGCGCTTTCGTCGAACTGGTACAGCTTGCAGAAGAGCTGGACAGTGGCAGCACTGCGGTCTGGGCCGATCTGGCGGATGAGATCAACTACCTCGATCCTGAAGGCTTGACTGTCGAAGTGTTGCACAATTGGATTTCTCCGCAGGAAAAACTGCCAAAACGGTTCAAGCAGCGGGTTCACCAGGAAATCCATACACAAACACACTTAACTGGCGAAGCCCTGATCGATGCTGCTCTGGCGGTCACCGACCGTTACACTGCCAACTCTTTCGTCGATTTTGTCTACGAGATGCAGGCCGAACTGACCGCACCGCTGTTCAAGCGGCCGGAAATGCTGCGCTATCTCGAGCGGTTGCAGCAGCATTTGACCAACAACCAAGTGGTCGGCAAAACCTCGTCGGCGGTCGATTCGCTGAAAAAAGCATCCTACGAGTTGAACTACCTGGAGCCGCCGGGCGGCTTGGGGCAGGCTGAGATGGATGCCTACCATGAGCGCAACCAGTCGCACAATTCCATCCCCGATTCAGCGGCGGCGATCGGCCAGGTCTTCGTCCAGCTCGAAGGGATGAAGAAGAAGGACAGCCTGTTCCACCTGATCACCCGCGACTATCAGGAAGCGAACGTCTGGGTGCAGCTGACTAGCGGTGATAACCAGGACATGGTGTCCGTGGTTGACGATCTGGAAAAATACCTGGAAGCTAACGAACCGCCGACCCCGCTGAAGATCGAGTGGGCTGGACTGACCTACCTCAATGTCGTCTGGCAGGAGAGGATGGTCAACGGCATGATGACCTCGCTGGTCAGCTCTTTCGTCGTCGTTCTGGTGATGATGGTGATGCTGTTCCGCTCGCCGCTGTTCGGACTGTTGGCGATGATTCCGTTGACCATCACTATCATGGTCAGCTACGGCATCATCGGCCTGGTCGGCAAGGACTACGATATGCCGGTGGCGGTGCTTTCGGCTCTGACTTTGGGGCTGAGTGTCGACTTCGCTATCCACTTTCTGCAGCGCTCGCGCGAACTGCAGGAGCAGACCGGTGACTGGTTTGCTGCGGCGAAGATGATGTTTATGGAGCCAGCGATGGCGATCAGCCGCAACGCCATCATTATCGCTGTCGGCTTTACCCCGCTGTTGCTGGCGCCGCTGGTACCATACCAGACCGTCGGCTTCTTCCTGGCAACCATCATGGCGGTTTCCTGGCTGGCGACCCTGTTCATCCTGCCGGCCCTGCTGACGCCGTTGCAGAAGCTGGCTTTCCGTAAAAAAGAAGACTGATACTGATCCGACAACAAGGAGATTTGATATGAAATCGTTACGTTTTTTCGTTTTAACCGCTCTTGCCGTGGCACTTTTGGCGGCACCGGTCATTGCTGCCGGTTTGACTGCCGAGGAGATTGTTGAGAAGGCGAATCGCGCCTCTTATTACGCCGGTAAGGATGGCAAGGCGGATATTGTCATGACGATCACGGCTGCTGACGGCAGTACCCGCAGCCGTGAATTCACCATGCTCAGACTCAATGACGAAGGCGACGATCAGAAGTTTTACGTCTACTTCCAAGCCCCGGCCGATGTGCGCAAGATGGCTTTTCTGGTCTGGAAGAATGCCGGGCGTGACGATGATCGCTGGCTCTGGCTGCCGGCCCTCAACCTGAAAAAGCGGATTGCACCGGGCGACAAGCGGACCAGCTTCGTCGGCTCCGATTTCTTCTACGAGGATGTTTCCGGTCGTGGCACCGATGAGGACAATCACAGCCTGCAGGAAGAGACCGCAGATGCTTATGTGTTGCGCAGCGAACCGAAAGATGCCGATGCTGTCGAGTTCGCCTGGTACCAGGTCTGGATCGATAAGCAGACCTTCCTGCCGATGAAAGCAATCTACTACGATCGCCAGGGGCAGGCGTACCGCCAAGTCGAAGCGCTCAAAGTCGAGACGATCGATGACCATCCGACTGTCATCGAGGCCAAGGCTGCTGATTTGAAAGCTGGAACCAGTACGGTGAACAGTTTCAGTAACATCAGTTACGATAACGGTTTTAACTCCCGCATTTTTACCGAGCGCTTCCTGCGTCGTCCACCGCGTGAAGTGGGTAACTAAAGGTTCCTGCTGAAAGGAAGAGGGTAAAAGTGTGAAGAAACTATTTTTGTTCTGCGTTTTTCTGCTGCTGCCATGGCAGGCCTTTGCCTTTGAACTGGCGGACTTGCACGGTTTCGCCGATCTGCGGGCTGGAACTCGGCTGCAGGAGGATGGCTATCAACGGGATACCAGCATCCTGGAAGGGCGCCTGCAGCTCGATTATCAGCAGCGGTTTGATGCCGTCACTTTGCAACTGCGAGGAGATCTGGTCGCCGATGATGTCACGTCCGATCACGATTTCGACCTGGAAGAGGGAACCGGTTTCCTCGATCTGCGTGAGGCGAACCTGCTTTTTTCACCGACCTACAGCATGGATGTGAAGATCGGTCGGCAGATCCTCACCTGGGGCACCGGTGACCTGTTGTTTATCAACGATATGTTTCCGAAAGACTGGCAGTCGTTTTTCATCGGCCGTGACGAAGAATACCTGAAAGCGCCGTCCGATGCGGCGATGATCAGCTTCTTTCCGCAGTGGGCGACCGTTGACCTGGTGCTGACGCCGCGCTTCGACAGCGATCGCTACCTGAGTGGGCAGCGAATCTCTTATTGGAACCCTACTCTTGGCCGCATTGCGGGCCGAGACGCCGTGATCAACGCCGACCAGCCAGACGACTGGTTCGAAGATTACGAGCTGGCCAGCCGTGTGTCGAAAAATATCGAGGGTTATGAATTAGCCCTCTACGGCTACCGCGGATTCTGGAAATCGCCGGTCGGCTATAATGCGGATAGTGGTCGGGCTGCCTCGACACGACTGAATGTTTATGGCGGCAGTGTCCGTGGCTCCTTCCGGGGTGGTATCTTCAATGTTGAGCTCGGCTATTACGATTCCCGCGCCGACCGTGATGGTGATGATGCCTTTCAGCCGAACAGCGAAATGCGTTACCTGTTGGGTTACGAGCGCGAGCTGGCAAAAGAGCTGACCGGCAGTGCCCAGTTTTACCTGGAACAGCTGCTCGATTATGACGAGTACAAAGACAGTTTGCCTGCTGGGCAGAAGAAGCGGGATCAATACCGCCAGGTGTTGACGGTGCGTTTGACGAAACTGCTGATGCAGCAGAAGCTGACGGCCAGTCTGTTTACCTATTTTTCACCGACTGATAAAGATTTCTACCTGCGACCGAACGTGAGATACAAGCTGACCGATCGTTGGTTGGTGACGTTCGGTGGCAACCTTTTTGGTGGCACAGAGGATTATACGTTCTTTGGCCAACTGGAAGATAACTCGAATGTTTATGCCGGGCTCAGATACAGCTTCTGAATGCCGCAAAGAATCGATAAAGGAGAAAATTATGACTGTTAATCGTTATTTACGTCTCGTCGCAGGATTTTTCGTTATGCTCAGCGTCGTCCTGTCGCAGGTGCATTCCCCTTACTGGCTTTACTTCACAGGTTTTGTCGGACTCAACCTGTTTCAGAGTGCCTTCACCGACTGGTGTCCACTGATCACCATCTTAAAAAAGGCGGGGGTCAAAGAGGGCTAAACGTCACGGGGAAGAGAATAAAAAACCGGGAGCAGCAACGCTGCTCCCGGTTTTTTTGTGCCTGTCTTCAGCCCATTCAGTCTTTGTGGTGCGCTGCTGCCGCTTGCTGGGAGATATAGTCATGGCCCCATTTTCGCAGTTTGTCGGTCAGCTTCTCCAGCTCTTCTATCTCGCTAAAGATCGCTGTCGTTTTGGCGACGTTACGGTGGAGTCGCTTCTCTGCAATCGTGAAATGTTCAGTGATCCGTTCCGATGCCTGCTGCTGGTAGGTGTTGGCATCGATGATCGCTTTGATCTGTTCATCCCGATCGGCCAGGCCACGGTCAAGGTTGCGGGTTGCTTTTAATTGCTCGTCCATACCGTTGGCGACCTGGTCGGCGGCCGATTTCATTTCGGTGACACCATCCTGAATCCGGCTGACGCCGGTGCGCTGTTCTTTCATGGCGCGGGCGACGGCACGTACCGAGCGCAAACTCTGCCCGGCTTCGTTCAGCATCAGCCGGGCCCGTTCACCCTGGGCACTGGTTAACTGGCTGATCTCGTCGGTTGCGGCGGATGCCAGGCCAACAGAGTGAACGATCTGGTTGAGGGCATCGCCTGTGCGCAGGGAGTTTTCCTTGCCTTGGCTGACCCGCCGGACAGTAGCTTCAACTGCGGTGAGCGCTTCAGCGGTATCTTTACTGATCGCCTGGATGATGCGCTGGATATCCTGAGCGCTGTCGGTGGTGCGGTCGGCCAGATCTTTGATTTCATCGGCCACCACGGCGAAGCCTTTGCCTTCGTCACCTGCTTTAGCGGCGATGATGGCAGCATTGAAGGCGAGTAGCTCGGTATCTCCAACCAGATCCTTGATGACACCGATGATTTTCCCGACTTCCAGAGCCTGATGGGCGAGGCGTTCCATCGCGGACATTGCCTGTTGACTTTCAGTCGCCATCAGGTCGATTTCGTTCAGGGTTTGGGTCATCATCTGCAGGCCTTCCTCGGCGTCCTGCTTAACTTTCTGGACCGCTTCGTTGCCGGCAGCCGAACCTTTGCGAATCCGCTCGAAGGATTCACCGATGGAATCGAGCTGCTGCGCGGTGTCTTCCACCGAACGGGCAATATCTTCCGCCTGGTTGGCGACTTCACGCACGCTGGCTGTCATTTCTTCCACCGCCGTTGTCGTCTCGATGAACTTGGCTGTGGAATGGTCCATCGCCCGTGCCATCTCTTCCAACGACTGTGACAATTCTCGCGACAGTGCCGCCTCGTCCTGCGACTGATCAGCAAAGGTTTTGATCAGGTTGACCACGTCGCGCTGTTTGGCTTCCATGATCTCAACATCTTTGCGCGTGACCTTGGCAGCCGCCAGCCCTTCGTTGGCGCGGTCGGCCAGGTAAAGAGTCGACTGGCTCAATGAACGGTAATAAGGTATCAGCCGGCTTGAAGTGCTCATCACCTCCTGGAACAGCTGGTGGACCTGGTTGATCCCTTCCTCCATGACATGGGCCATTCCTTCCAGGTTTTCATCGCCGATTTCGGTTTCACCGATCAGCGGCTCCAGCATGTCCAGCTGGTGACGCAGCTGCTTTTTCAAGGTGTTGCGGACAAACAGGTAGGAAATAGCGGCTACGGCGTAGCCGGCCAGGACCGCCACGGCAATAAAGCTGGCCGAAAATGCGACATCGCCGATGATCGGCTTGACAGCAAAGGGGAATACCGCTGCCGTGGCAAAGCCGACGAGATGAGTAAAATAAAGGACTTTATGCAGATAACTGAGCCTTGCCGGCTGTCCCTGAGACATATCAGTATCCCTTGCGGAAAAAAAGAATCTCGATAGCGCAACATCACAGCATTGGAAAACTGTAAAACAAGACAATTAATTATCACAAATATAGAGTTGCAGCAAGCAATTGCCCTGCTTTCTCCTCTTTTCCCAAGCGCTCGGCTGAGGTATGCTGATGACTTGTCCCGCGACTTAACCTAGAGGAGCACAAAGCAATGTCCCGATTTGTCCTGTCACTGATTCTGATGATCTTTAGTCTGCCGCTGGTTGCCTGTGCGGTTCCACCGCAAACGGAGGATTTTTCCTCGGTGGCGAATGCTTTGCAGATGAGTTTTCCCAGCATCCCGCTGAAAGAGGTCAACGCGACGCCGGTTGCCGGAATTTATGAGGTTGTGACGGTCAAGGAGGAGATTCTTTACTTTGCCCCGGCCAGTGGCCATATCTTTGCCGGCGAATTGTGGAACAACCAGGGACAGAACCTGAGCCGCGAGAGCAAGGCCCGGATGATGACGGCAAAGTTGCCGCTGCTGCCCCTCGACAAAGCGATCAAGATCGGTGATGGCCCGAATGAAGTGGTCGAAATTTCCGATCCCGACTGTCCATTCTGCCGTGAGGGCTCTTCTTTCTTTTCCTCCCGCGAAGACGTCACCCGCTACATTTTCCTCTTCCCGCTCGATCGCCTGCACCCCCAAGCGGAGGCCAAGTCGAAGTTCATTCTTTCTGCAGAGGACCAGGAAGAAGCGTACGAGGATGTTTTTAGCGGCGAATACGATAATCAGCCGCTACCGGCATTTGAAGATAACGGCCTGCTCGACGAGCATCGACAGATCGGCCGAAACATAGGGGTGACCGGAACGCCGAAATACTGGATCAATGGCAAATTCGTTTCCGGGACCAACCTGAAAAAATTCGAGCAGCTGCTCGATCAGGGCCCTGAAAAGACGAAATAGAAAGCGCTGCATGACTGTTAAACAACCGAACCAACGCCCCGAACTGCTCGCTCCGGCGGGCAGTTTCGAGGCTTTTTTTGCTGCTGCGGAAGCTGGTGCGGATGCCGTCTACACCGGGCTGAAGGACTTTTCCGCCCGTGCCAAGGCGCGCAACTTCACCCTCGCCGATATCGAAAAACTGACTCACTACCTGCAGCGGGATGGCAAACGGCTCTATGTCACCCTCAATACCCTGGTCAAAGAAGCGGAACTGTCGCAACTGATCGATACCCTGGGTGCGCTGGAACAGATTGGTGTTGATGCCGTCATTCTGCAGGATCTGGCGGTCTGGAAGCTGGCACGCGATCACTTTCCCGGTCTCGAACTGCACTCTTCGACCCAGATGACGGTGCACAACAGCGCCGGTGTGAAGATGCTGGAGCGGATGGGGTTTACCCGTGGGGTGCTGGCGCGCGAACTGAGTCTGGCCGAGATCGGCGAAATCCGCCGCAACACGACGTTGGAGCTGGAGCACTTCATCCACGGTGCGCTCTGTTTCTCCTTTTCCGGTCAGTGCTACTTTTCCTCTTTCCTCGGCGGCAAGTCGGGTAACCGCGGCCGTTGCGCCCAACCCTGTCGCCGGCGGCACAATTATCGTCAGCAGCAGGGCTACTATTTCTCCACCAACGATCTTTCTGCTATCGATCTGCTGCCGGAGCTGGAGCAGGCGGGCATCTGCAGTCTGAAGATCGAAGGGCGGATGAAGAGCGCCGAGTATGTCTACAAGGTGGTTGGTGCCTATCGCCGTGCCCTCGACGCGGCGCCGGGTCAGCGCAAAGCGGTGATCAAAGAGGCTAAGCAGCTGCTTAAGGAGAGTTTCGGTCGGCAGCCGACCAAAGGCTTTCTGCCGGGCGGGCAGCCGAGCGATATCGCCATCCCTTCTGTCAAGGGTGCGACCGGTCGTTACCTTGGCGATGTTGCCAAGGTGCGCGGCGGCGAGATCAGCTTCAAAACCAGGGACAAGTTGCACCTCGGTGATCGATTACGTGTCCAGCCGGCCAGCGACAAGGCCGGGACCGCATTCACCATCCGCCAGTTGATGCTGGGCAAACGCACCGTCAAACAGGTGCCGTCAGGCAGCTTTGTCACTGTTCCTTCGACCTTTCAGGGGCAATTCAAGGTTGGTGATGGCGTCTTCATGGTCTCATCAAGCACCGCTTTTGCCATGAGCGATGCTGCCTGCAAGCGCAAACTGAGCCAGGTGAAACCGTCGCTCGAAACGGTCGATCTGGGCATCGAGGCGACAGAGCAGCAGCTGCGTATCGAGGCGAACGTCGCCGGGCAAAAGCAGCAGTTCGAGTTCGCTATTGATAGTTACCCGGCTGAATCGCGCGGTCTGGATGTAGACACCTTGCAGCAGGTCTTTGCGGCGACCGCTGGAGAACCATTCCGTCTCGGCAAGTTGGACTGTGGTGAGTTGCCGGAGATTGTCATTCCGCCGAAGCAGCTGAAGCAGATCCGCCGCGAGCTCTACACCGAATTGCGTCAGCTGCGGCAGCCGCAGAAAGATCGCCTCAAGCAGCAGCATCTCCAGGCGGCCCGCAATGCTTTATTCGGCAAGGGTGGCACAACGTCTGCCAGCCGTGAGTTGAGGGTGCAATTGCGTGATGCCCGCGACCAGCGTATTCTGCAAGATCCGCAGGTCGACCAGATCATCATCCCGCTGACCGGGCAGAATCTGCAGTCGGCCACCAAGCTGACCCGCCGCGCCGAACAGGTGATCTGGGATATCCCATTTATTGTTTTCGATCGCGACTGGAAAGAGATGCGCAACACCATCAACCAGTTAATTCAGGCCGGTTTTCGCAAGTACCGGCTGAACAATCTCGGTCACTTTCCTTTCTTCGATAAACAGCAGGGGCTGGAGTTGTTCAGCAGCTTCCGCCTGTTTTCCCTCAACAGTCAGGCGGTCGCCAGCTGGGCCGAGTTGGGCATTAACGAGGCGGAGCTGTATATCGAGGATGATCGCGATAATTTGGCCGATCTGCTGAGCCGCGAGCTGCCCTTGCCGACGGCGTTGACCGTTTATGCCAGCGTGCCGCTGCTGGTGTCGCGTATCGCCATCAAGGGGGTGCGTGCCGACAACCCGGTCCGCTCCGATCGCGATGACGAGTACCGGGTGCAGCAGCGTCAGGGCCTGACCTGGCTGACCAGTGAGACGGATTTCTCTTTTATCAGCAATATGCAGGAACTGCAGGACTTTGGTTGCCACAATTTCATTGTCGATCTTTCCCACCTGGGACCCTTTAGCGCAAATGGCAAGAAGGTGCTGGAAGCGCTGAAGCGGGGGGCTGATCCCGCAGGCAGCAGTAAGTTTAACTACCTGATGGGAATGGAGTGATTGCCCGGCCGGGTCGCCTATAGTAGAGTTTTCTATCGATTGGTTTTCAATTCTGCTGTTTTGGAGGTTTAAGTGTTTGCCAGAAAATATCGTATTCATATCTTTCTGATTCTGATTGCCCTCGGCATTATTTATGTGTCCTACACCAATAATCTGCCCAAGAAAGAGCAGATCCAGGTTGCAGATGCGGCGGCGCAGGAGTTTCTGCAGATGGTCGACGCTGGCAGGTATGATGACAGTTGGGTGATCGCTGCCCCCTACCTGCGTCAGGAGATCCCGCAGGAAAAATGGCTGCAGGAACTGACCGACCTGCGCACCAAAGTTGGTAAATTGAACGAGCGCAGCCTGGAGGATGCCAACTTTACTGCGGCGATCAAGGAAATGCCGGACAGTGTGCTGATGCTGCTGGAATATACCGCAAACTATGAAAAAGGTGTTTTCAAGGAAATGATAACCCTGATTCGCGAGTCCGATACGCGTTGGCGGGTCGTTGGTTATTTTATTCAGTAAAATGATTTCCCTCCGCTCGATTTTACTTACTTCTCTGCTGATGCTCTCCCTGAGTTCTTTTGCGACGGCGGAGTCTGGACATTTACGGGTGCAGCTGTCTGGGATTGATACAGACAAAGGCGGCAGGCTGCGTGTTGCTCTGTTTCGGGGGGAGCAGGGTTGGCCAAAGCTGGAAAATGCAACGCTGCTGCAACAGTTAGCGGCCGGTCAGAGTGAAATCGAGGTGCTGTTTTCTGATCTGCCTTACGCAGATGATTATGCCGTCGAAGTGCACCACGATGAAAACGGCAACGGCAAATTTGATATGCGCTGGCTCCCTTATCCACGCCCGAAAGAGGGGGTTGGGGTCTCCAACAACAGCTCAGGTTTCGGTCATCCCTCCTTTGATTCTGCGCGGTTTTCCTTTTCGCGATCGCAGCAGGAGATTTCAATTCACATGCGCTATTGAGCGAAAATCTTTAGCGATTTGACAATAATTAGAGCCTGCTATAAGTTTTGATGATGACCTGTTTCAGCAGAGTGAAAAATACAGGATGCAGATGACTCAACCGCCAATAGATTTGACACAGGATTTAAGCGGGGCAGATCTTAACGGTGCCGATTTGCGTGGTGCTAATCTGGCGGGCCGCGATCTGCGTAACGCCCGCCTGTTCAAAGCCGATCTGCGCGGTGCCAACCTGCAGGAGGCGAACCTCGAAGGTGCCGAACTCTCTGCGGCCGATTTAAGCGACGCTGATCTTGATGGTGCTCATTGCCGGCGTGCCGGTTTCGGCCGTGCCAAAATGTGTGGAGCCAGCCTGTTCCGTGCCGACCTGGAAGAGGCCAGTTTGACCCAGGCTGACCTGACCGGTGCCAACCTGCACTGCGTCAACCTGAACCATGGCCGGTTGCGCGAAGCCGACCTGACCGGGGCGGACCTGTCTGAAGCAGACCTGCGTTATGCCGACATGTCGCTGGCACAAATCAAAAAAACAAATTTCAGCAATGCCGATCTGCGTCACGCCCGCTTGCGCATGATGCGGCACTTTAAAAAAGCGACCTGGATCGGTGTCGATATCCGCGATATCAACTTTGCAGGTGCCTACCTGATGCGGCGCGAGATTATCGATCAGAACTTCATCAAGGAATTCCGTTCCTATAACTGGCTCTCGCGCATCCTGTATTATCCCTGGATGCTGACTTGCGATTGTGGTCGCAGCATGTTTCGCTGGTGCTGCTGCATCGGTCTGTTGCTGCTTATATTCGCCTATCTTTATACCTTGGTCGGCATCGATTACGGTGACTACCCCACAGCACTTTCGCCTTTTTACTTCAGCGTTGTTACCATGACGACCCTCGGTTTCGGCGATGTTGTCCCCAGGACTCTCGGTGGCCAGGTTGTCGCCATGATGGAGGTTTCAACCGGCTATGTGATGCTTGGTGGCCTGCTGTCGATCTTTTCCAATAAATTGGCCCGGCGGGGAGATTGAGATGCTCGGATTCGGCAAGAAGAAAAGGCACCTGGCTCCGGAAGGGTTCGAAGTCCCCAGTTTTCCGACCACGGTGCTGAACGTTCTGGGCAAGCTGCGTGACCCGGAAATTTCCAGCAATGAACTGGCGCACGAACTGGAGATTGATCCCGGTTTGCATGTGCGGGTTCTTAAAGTCGTCAACTCGGCTGCTTTTGGCCTGTCGCACAAGGTCAGCAATATCACCCATGCTGTTAACCTGCTCGGAAGAGGGCGGCTGGAAGCGTTGGTTTTGTCAGTGGCAACCCAGGAAACGCTGAGCAAAAACAACAAAGCGGCTTGGCTCAACATGAAGGACTTCTGGGCGACGGCTGCTCGACGGGCGGCACTAGCCCGCGGGCTGGCGGTGGAGCTGCACCCGCATGTACGGAGTGATGTTTTTACCATCGGCCTGCTGGAGGATATGGGGGTTCCGGTGCTGGCCAACAAAGGGGGCAATCGCTACCGCGATATTTACCAGGATTGGTTGAAGAACGACGATGTCGACCTGGTCAGCTACGAGCAGCAGCAATACGGCACCAACCACGCCAGCATCGGGGCTCAAGTGGCAAAATACTGGGGGTTTCCCGATTCGCTCAGCGACGCCATCGGCCATCATCACCAGTTCGATGACAGCGAGCTGCCGTTGTCGATCAAGGTTGCATCATTGGTGCGCGGCGCAACCGAGGACAGCCACCTGATCGCAGAAAAAGCGGAGCAGCTGTTCGGCCTTGGTTCCCGTTTGACCGTCGATCTGATCGAGCGTGTGCTGGATGAAAGCGGCGAGCTGGCTGCTGCCCTGGGCTGACTTGCGAACTGCCGAAATGAAAGACTTGTCTTGCACAAGCGTGTATAATCTAGCGGTTGTCTGTTGACCCGAACGCGAACCCCGAGCCTGTATTGATGACTGTCGATTCCACATCAAAGCCCGACCCGCCTGAGTCCGATTCCCCGGACTGCCCTGTTGGTGAAGAAGATTGTTTTGTTATCGACGAGCTGGCTGCAATTCGCCAGGAGCTGGCCGAGCTGTCGCAGGCTGTCCTCACCGACCAGTTGACCGGGCTGGCCAACTACCGGCATTTCTGTGTCCAGATGGAACAGGAGATGGAGCGCACCCAGCGCAGTGGGCAGCCGACCAGCCTGATCATGCTCGATATCGATTTCTTTAAAAAAGTAAACGACCGGTGGGGTCACGAAGTCGGCAATCAGGCCCTGATCCATATCGCCGGACTGATGCAGCAGACGGTGCGCCGGCTCGATATCCCCTGTCGATACGGTGGTGAGGAGTTCGCTATCATTTTACCGAATACCCCGCTCGCGGCCGCAATCCCGGTCGCTGAACGCTTGCGTGCTGTCATTGAGGAAACGCCGCTGCAACTGGAGCAGCAGTCTCTGTCGTTGACGGCCAGCCTGGGGATAGGCACCTATCTTCTCGGCGAAGAGGTCAGTATCGAAGAGCTGGTCCAGCGCGCCGATCATTATCTTTATCAAGCCAAGCAGGAAGGGCGCAATCAGGTTCGTCATGCCGAGCTGCCGAAAGTTGACCTGGTCAGCAGTGATGAAAAGGCTGCCTTATTCGACCTGTTCGGTAAACCCACGGAGGGGGAAGACGACGGCTGAATTGGCCGTATGTTGCAGGAGTTAATTATGGATATCGTTGTTCTCGATGCTCACACGGCTAATCCGGGCGATCTCGATTGGGGGCCGCTCAAAGAGCTTGGTACCTACGCAGTCTATCCGCGGACCGCGCCGGAAGAAATCTGCCAGCGGGCGGAGAGTGCTGAAATTATCCTCACCAACAAAGTTGTGCTCGATGCTGAAATTATCGACCAGCTGCCGAAATTGAAGTATATCGGCGTCCTGGCGACCGGTTACAACGTAGTCGATCTGGATGCTGCCAGTGCACGTGGCATCGTCGTCACCAATATTCCCGGCTACAGCACCGATTCGGTCAGCCAGATGGTGTTTGCGCTGCTGCTGGAAATGTCGCAGCAGGTTGGTCACCACGCCCGGTTGGTGCAGGAGGGAGCCTGGAGCAACTGCGAGGATTTCAGTTTTCACGATCGCCCCTTGTTTGAACTGGCAGGCAAGACCATCGGCATTGTCGGTTATGGCCAGATTGGCCGCAGGGTGGCACAGATCGCCAACGCTTTTGGCATGAAGGTGCTGGTGAATACCGCCCATCCGGAAAAGTACAGTTGCGACAAAAGCGTTGAGTTTACCGATATCGATCGCATCTTTGATGACAGCGATATTATCAGTTTGAACTGCCCGCTGACTGGCGAAACCCGCCACTTGGCCAATACTGCGCGGCTGATGCGGGTCAAGCAGGGCACCTTGCTGATAAACACCGGTCGTGGCGATCTGATCGATGAAGATGCCGTTGCTGAAGCTTTGAACGAAGGCTACCTCGGTGGTTTTGCGGCGGACGTTCTCTCCAGCGAGCCGCCGGATGAAGACAACCCGCTGTTGAGTACGCCGAACACTTTCATTACACCGCATATCGCCTGGGCAACGGCTGAGGCGAGGCAGCGTCTTCTCGATATCGCCATTGCCAATATCAAAGCTTTCCAGGACGGAACACCGCAGAATCAGGTCAATTGATGGATTGGGATGACCTGCTCGCGGGCCTGAAGCCGCTACGGCAACAACTGGATCGCGTTGCTGAGCAAAATTTTATCACGGATGCAGCGGTAAAAATTTATTGCCAAAACGGTTGCAGCAACTGCTGTTCGCTTTCGGTGAATTGCAGTTTCCCGGAAGCGGTTGCCATCGCCCGCGAGTTGACGGCCGAACAGATCGTAACGCTGAAAGCTAAAATCCCCCTGCTGCAGCAAATCAGCACGCAGGCCCAGGATTTGAAAGACTACCTGCGCCAGTTCCGCAACCGGTTTGGCGGCTGTCCTTTTCTCGATGCCGCGGGCAGCTGCAGCATTTACCCGCATCGTCCTCTTTCCTGTCGGGCGCTGCTCTCAACCCGCAACAGCAGCTGGTGCGGCGTCGATTTCGCCGACCTCCACCCGCTCGAGCGGGACGCTTTCCTCAGCAGTCTTGACCGGGACGTTGTCGCTTTCCCGACCCACTATCTCGCTGCCACTCAGGAAATGGGAATGGAGCTGGAAGCAGCAGCCCTGGCCGATATGCGCGACCGTTTCGGTGTTGCAGTCAGTGGCAACCTGCTTTATCAGGTCTGGCTCGAGCTGGAATATCGAATCAGCGAAATTATTCCTCAAGGGTTTAGCGCCACGCGGAAGTATCTGGAAGGCGAGAGTTTGGACCTCCCTTACATGCTGCATCTGCAGGGAGCTGAAAGAGGTTAGCTGCAGCGGGCGGCATCATTCCTTCTCTTATCCCACCAGCATATTTTCAAGCTGCTACTTTGGATCGACAGGTGTGCCATGGCACACTTATGCGCCAGAGCGGAACTGTGCCATGACACAGTTCTGTGCTCCTTAGGCACGCCTTTCAAATCGCCTCGAAGTTTCTTCCACAGAAAAATCTTTTCAAGATAATCTAAATAAAATCAGTACTTTAAAATTCTATCCGCAAAAAGTAAGAGTACATTTTCTTCATTGGTCTGGCTTTTGCCATAAAGGACTGAGCAGATGGTAAACGTTTGGGCGCACAGTCGATGGTTCCAGGTCGAGAGAGCATGTTTGCTTTCGCCCTTTACAGAAACAGACTCATACTTATGGAGAATAAAAGTGAAGCTATTCGGAAAAATCTTTCTGCCAATTTTTATTTCTCTCGTCATCGCATCTCTTGCTCTTGGGTTTATGACCTATTACAAGACAGATATTCTGGTTGCGACGGGGATGGAAAGAGAAGAGGCTTTGCGTGCGGGAGAACACAGCGTGCTGGCCCAGGAGAAGCTCTCTAAAATTGTTAAATCCTCTGCCATCAATGCCAAGCTGCATCAAGAGCAGGCTGCGGTCATTTCGTCTCTTGATTTTGTCAAAGAGGCATACACAAAAGCTCAGCAGGGGAGTCTTGATCTGGATACGGATCCTCAGGTGAGAGAGGCGCGCAATTTTCTTAAAGACAATTTCACCCCAATCGAAGATTCCTTTGTTCGGCTGACCGGCAACCAGGATCTGCGGGCGCATTTTCACCTTGCCAACAATCGATCTTTTGCCCGGGTCTGGCGAGACGGTTGGCAGGTAAAGCGAAACGGAAAAAAACTGGATATCTCGGACGATCTTTCCGGTTTCCGGGAAATGGTTGTGAATACCAATCGCAATCAGAAACCTCTGCAGGGCCTTGAGCTTGGGATCGGCGGTTTTGTCATCCGCGGGATCGTGCCGGTAAACAACCTGTCCGGTGAGCATGCGGGCTCTATCGAAATTTATTCTTCCTACGGCAAGTTGGTCGAAGAAACCGAGTTAGCTGAAGGGATGACCATCAGCCTGGTGATGCCGGCCAGCAAGCTCAGTATTGCGAAAAAGCTTGATGACCCGCAAAAGTTTCCAGTGATCGATAACGCCTGGGTACAGGTTTGCAGTTCCGATCCGACAATTTTGTCGAAAACCTACCAGCAGGAAGAATTCTCGCAGGCATTTGCCCAGACAGATTCTCAGTACGAGACAGAAACTCACAGTGTCTACACACGGCGTGTTGAAGATTTTTCCGGCAAGCCGATCGGCATGCTGGTGCTGACCGAGGATTTGGCTGCCTGGAACGCGGCGATGGCTGCAGCCCACGAGCATGGCCACGAACAGATCAAGGCGACTTTGACCTATACTGTTGGCCTCCTCGCATTGGTGACCCTTGTTCTTGGTGGTATCGCCTATTTCCTGGCCAAACGAATCAGTTTTTCGGTGCAGTCTACTGTCAGCATGCTGAATGAAATGGAAGCCGGTAACCTCGACAGTCGCCTGGAAAGCAAAGGCAAGGATGAAATCGCCCTGTTAAGTCGTTCGCTGAACGCCTTCGCCGACAACCTGCGCGATGAAGTTCTGACAGCGTTTGAGCGGTTGGCAGCGGGAGATTTCACTTTTAAAGCGGAAGGGTTGATTGCCGAACCTCTGGCAAAAGCGAACCAGAAGCTGTCCGGTATTCTGCAGACGGTGCAGATGACCAGTCATAAAGTTTCAGCCGATGCGATCCAGGTAGCGGAAACCAGCACCAACTTATCGAATGGTGCCACCCAGCAGGCCGCTGCGTTAGAAGAGATCAGCAGCTCCATGAACGAGATGGATAGCCAGACTCTGCAGAATGCCGAGAATGCAAAAGTTGCAAACCAGCTGGCAGAAGAAGCCAGCAACCAGGCTGCTATCGGCGGCGATCAGATGACAGCGATGCTCACCGCAATGCGCGATATTGATGACGCCGGCCAGAATATCGGTAAAATCATAAAAGTCATCGATGAGATTGCTTTCCAGACTAACCTGCTGGCTTTGAATGCGGCGGTTGAAGCTGCCCGCGCCGGGCAACACGGCAAGGGTTTCGCGGTCGTTGCCGAAGAGGTTCGCAACCTCGCTGCGCGCAGCGCCGAAGCAGCACGCGAGACCGCAGAGTTGATCGAAGGTTCTACGGAAAAAACCCAGAACGGGACGCAGATCGCGGAACAGACATCGGCCGCTTTCAACGACATCGTTGATTCGATCAGCAAAGTAACCGACCTTGTCGCAGAAATCGCGGTCGCCAGCAATGAACAGGCAAAAGGGATCAGCCAGGTCACCGAGGGCGTCAGCCAGCTGGATGCTGTCAATCAGAACTCAACGGCCATCGCCGAAGAAACGGCCGCTATCGCCGAAGAGCTCTCGACTCAGACCAATCACCTCGAAGGTGTGTTGAGCAGATTTCAGATTATCGATTCGTTCAAAGGCTTGTCTTTTGCCGATGGGATTACCACTCAAACCCAGGCAATTCAGGATGAAGAAATGGCCAATAATGGCAGCAGGCAGCCACGGCAGTTTATGCCGCTAAATGCCAGCGAGTTCGGACGTTTTTAGAACTTCTCTCCTCAAGAGCTCCAGCTGAATTGGCTGGAGCCTCCTTTTTTCCGCCTCCCATGGAAAACCGTTTTTGCCCATTTTAGGAACTTCTATGTTTCTCATGACTTTTTTGTTAAGTTAGGGCTAATAATCGTTTGTTTCGAGTGGAGATGGAAAGTTTATGTCACCTCAAGTTTTAGTTGTTGATGATGAAACGACCAGCCGTAACATCTTTTCCAGTTTTCTTAAAAAAGATGGCTGCCAAGTTATCAATGCGTCTACTTTCGATGAAGCTTTAGCTTTTATCGACGAACACAGCTTTGACTTGATTCTTTCGGATATTCTGCTGGATGGGAAAAATGGCATAGAACTTCTGGAATATGTCAAAAAAGCTCAACCATCCTGCCCTGTCATCATGGTCACCGGCTCCCCAAGTGTGCATTCAGCCACGGAAGCCGTTCGCCTAGGCGCCTACGATTATCTGTCCAAGCCCGTTCATGGCCAGGAGTTGACCAGGGTCAGCCGGCGGGCTCTGAAATACAAGCAGTTAGCCGATGAGCAGCAAGAGACCAAGGCGAATCTCGAGGCTATATTCCGCAGCGTTCAGGATGCGATTATCACCGTCGATAGCCAGTTTAAAGTCTTGGCGATTAACGATGCGGCGCAAACGCTCTGTGGAATCACAAAAGAGACATTAGGAAAGAATCTCTCGGCTCACCAGCTTTGCGCGCAAAAGTGTTTCGACACGATCGCTGAAACCATTGCAGAGAAGCACCCCACCAGCGTCGAGCATATTCACTGTGACTGCAAAGGAAAAAGGGACCAGGTTGTCAGTTTGCACTGCTCCCCCCTGTATAACGCCAAAGGGGCTTGCTACGGTGCTGTTCTGGTTGTGCGCGACAATACCAGGCTGTACACCCTGGAGCAAAGCCTTCAAGGAGCCCAAAGCTTTCATAAAATTGTCGGCAGTAGCCCCAAGATGCAGGAAATTTATGGGCTTATCGAGCGCTTGGCGGATGCGCCAACAACAGTATTGGTCACCGGGGAGAGTGGTACGGGCAAGGAACTGATCGCTGCAGCAATTCATGAGGCCGGTCACCGCAAAGGCCCTCTGGTGACAGTCAATTGCGCGGCTCTTTCGGAAAACCTGCTCGAAAGCGAACTGTTTGGCCATGTTAAAGGGGCTTTCACCGGAGCTGTTACCGATAAAGTCGGCCGTTTTGTTGCAGCCGATGGCGGTACCATCTTTCTTGATGAGATCGGCGATATCTCGGCGCAGATGCAGACTCGACTGCTACGCGTGTTGCAGGAAAAGGTTGTTGAGCGGGTCGGAGATATCAAAGGGATTCCGGTTGACGTCCGGGTTGTCGCCGCAACCAATCGTAACCTGAAAAAACGGATAGAAAGCGGAGAGTTTCGCGAGGATTTATTCTTCCGCCTGAATGTTGTCAATATCGATCTTCCGCCCTTACGGAACAGAAAAACTGACATTCCGGCATTGGTCGATCACCTGATAGACAAGCTGAATATCAGGTTAAACCGCAATATTCAGGATGTCAGCGAAGAGGTTCTCGGCATATTGATGGCTTACGATTGGCCGGGTAATATCCGCGAACTGGAACATTGTATTGAGCATGCGTTTATCCTGTGCCGGGGAACTCGGGTTGAAGCCAGTCATCTACCAGCGGAATTGACCCTTGTCAGTCATGAAAAAATACCGTCTGCATCATCGAGTGTTGATGCCGAAGCGATTCGTTCAGCGTTGAGTAAAACTGGCGGGAACAAAGCCAAGGCCGCCCGTCTGCTCGGCATAAGTCGCAGGACAATCTATCGGAAAATAGACGAGTTCGGGATCGACGACATTTAGCAGTTTCTCTACAAAAAGTGTGTCATGCTACACTTCTGCGCCTGGCACAGAAGTGTGTCAGGCACAAAACCGCCCTCCTTTACCCTATCTCTGCAGCTTCCCTGACAAGCTTTTTTGTCGCGAAATAGAGCGGAAAAAAGCAGTTATTGCCTGTGTTTATCGATTTCTTCTTTTGTCTGGATCACGCGGTCACTCTTCTTCGTGCGGTTTGGCACGTTGGATGCTCTTTATGGGAAGCGGAAACAGTATCCGCAACTTTCAAGGAGAGAAAATGACCCGCGCAGCTAAAGAAATCTATAGTCCACTGGCAACAATGGAAGACGCACAGAAAGACCTTTACCTGACTTTTCACCTGGGGGATGAAGATTTTGCTATCGACATTACCCAGGTTACCGAAATTGTCGGTATTCCCCTGATTACAACGATCCCTGACCACCCCAACCATATTAAGGGTGTCATCAACTTACGGGGAAGCATCATTCCGGTCATGGATGTCCGTTTGCGTTTCGGGATGCCGGAGCGGGGCTACGATGAGCGGACCTGCCTGATCGTCGTCAAAGGGGATGATTCGATGACCGGGCTGGTTGTCGACCGGGTAAACGAAGTAGTCGAAATTCCGACCAGTCAGATAGAGCCCGCGCCGCTCAAAGGCGGCCGGCAAAACTATATTCATGGGCTCGGGAAACTTGGCGATAGCGTTAAAATTCTTCTGAATTTGAAAAACTTGCTTGATGAAGATGAAGAGCTGGAAATCCACCAGGATCTGGCGGTTTAGGCCCGGATTTATTGTCCTGGCAGCAATTGCCCGCTTCTTTTTTCAACCACTGATGGTGAGGACGTATGAACATGGTAGAAACGCTTATCCCGGCAACTGAGGATCTTTTTTCCAGCTTTGTGTCCTTGAGTGCGTCTGCAGGAACCCCTTTCCAGAGAGCGGATGTGCCTGAAGCCGATGGTTTGGCGGGGATCGTCCATTTCAGTGGCCAGACTTCCGGTTACGTTGCCCTCTGTCTCCCTGCCGAAACGGCTGCTCTGACGACAAAATTGTTTCTCTTTCTTGAAGCGGAACATGTTGAAAACGAGCAGATAGACGATGCGGTGGGAGAGCTGACGAACATCTTGGCCGGACAGGTGAAGTCCCTTGTTGACCCGCAGGGGAGCAACGTCAACCTTTCGCTGCCGATGATCTGTTCAAAGCAGGATTTTACCGCTGTGGATCTGCCAGGGACCGAAAGAGTGACCATTCCGTTTTATACAGATGATGGCGATTTTTTTGTCGAGGTTCAACTCGCGTCTAAACTACAGTAAATTTGACAAGATTAATTCGAGTATTATAATCTAGGTGCGACTAGAAAAAGCTTGGTGTGGAATCTGATAATCTTTATTTAGCCGGAACATTGCAATGAAAACATCATGCCCCAGCAAGAGCTCTTTCCCGCAACAGGCTTTTCTGCTGTTCCTGTTTTCCCTCCTCGGCTATGCGGGAAATTACTTCAGCCTGCCGATAAGCTACAATGTCGATTTTATTTTTGGCAGTGTTTTCAGCCTGATTGCCCTCAGGCTCATGGGGCCTCCGGGCATCATTGTCGCTTTCATTGCTTCAACCTACACCTACCAACTATGGCATCACCCTTATGCCATAGTCATATTCACTGCTGAAGCCGCTTTCGTCATGCTCGCTCTTAAAAAAGGGCGTTCAAATATCTTGATCATTACGGTCGCTTATTGGCTCTGTGTCGGCATTCCCCTAGTTGTCGCTTTTTACGGCGGAATTATGCAGCTTGGGGCACAGTCGACATTGGTCATCGCCCTGAAGCAGTCCTTAAATGGAATTTTCAACGCCCTGATTGCCTGTACTCTCCTGTCCCATTTACCTGTTCGGAAGTGGCTGGGAATTATTGAGCGCAAAAAGTCTGAGCCTCTTTACCAGGTTATTTCGAATACGATAGCGGCAACCTTCTTGTTTCCTGCCATTATCGCAATTTGTTTTTTTGGTCAGAATGAACTGGAAAAACAGCACGAGCGTGCGATCCAGGCCCTTGCCCAAGAGACCAAGGCAACAGAAAGAGTTTTAACCCGCTGGTTTGATTATCGAGTGAGAGCCCTTACTTCTCTCGCAGAAGGTTGGAGCAGGAGCCCTCAGGCTGCAACAACAAATTATCAGAATCAGCTTAAAGAGTTTCTCGATGTTTTCCCCGAATTTCACAATGCTTACCTCGCCGATGGCGATGCAACAACGGTTGCATTTTCCCCCCCGCTAAATGAAAAAGGTGAATCGACGATCGGGCTGAACTTTAAAGACAGAAAATACTTCGAAGAACTTCAGCAAACAAAAGGCCCCGTTGTCTCAGATGTTTTTCAAGGCAGGGGAGGTGTTTTCTCCCCAATTTTTACGATCGCAGTCCCAGTTGTTCAAGGGGGGAATTTGTTTGGTTTTGGTCTTGGAGCCATTGACCTCAACAAGATGGGAGAATTTCTCGAAACCGTGATCAGCAATCCGGAGCTGAATTACACTCTGGTTGATCATTCCGGCACTGTTGTTATCAGCACTGTGGCAGATAGAACGCCACTCCAACCGATACCAGACCTGCAGGAAGGCGCAACTGTCAAACAGGTTGGAGCTGTTGCTTTGCGTGTCCCTGGTATCCATAAGCATGTCAGTATTATGAGTACATGGAAAGGGGCCGCTTATTTCACTGAACAGCAATTGAAAAATGGGGGTTGGAGGCTGATTATGGAATATCCTCTGGCCCCACTGCAGCAGGCCGCTTACGCCGATACGATTTACAGGCTTTACGCCATGGCCTTGCTGTTTATCATCTCAATTTTCCTGTCGTGGTGGTTAAGTCGATTAATAGCGTCAATGCCACAACGGCTTGCCAGCATTAGCCATGATTTGCCCGGGAAAATAGCCGCCCGTGAAACTATTGCCTGGCCGCAAAGCAACATTCTTGAATTTCAACAGCTTTCAAATAACTTCCAAAAGTCGGCGAACGCCCTTTCTCAGCGCCTCGAATTTGTTGAAAAACATAGTCAGATTCTGGAAGAAAAAGTTGCTGAACGTACGGCCAGGTTGCAGGCAAGTGAAAGCCGTTTCCGCTTACTTTTTCATGGTCATGCGGCCGTCTTTCTTCTTGTTGACCCGGAAAATGGATCTTTGCTGGATGCAAACAAGAGTGCGGCCGATTTTTATGGCTACAGTATTGATGAACTGAAGCAATTAAAAATATCTGACATCAATATTATGTCAGATGAAGATGTCGCAGAGAAAATCAGCGAGGCTGCAACGGCCAAAGCCAATCATTTTATTTTTTCACATCGCTTAAAGGGTGGCGAAATCAGGACAGTTGAAACCTATGCAACGCTCATTTCGTTAGAAGAAAAACCGGTCCTGTTCTCAGTGATTCATGACATCAGTGAGAGGCAAAAAGCAGAAGACGCTCTTGTTCTTGAACGGACCCATCTCCGCACACTGGTGAATACGATGCCGGACATGGTTTGGCTGAAGGACCGGAACGGAAAATACCTCGCCTGCAACCATCGCTTTGAGCAGTTTTTTGGGGCGGCACTGGAGGATATCAAGGGAAAAACAGATTACGACTTTATTGATAAGGCGTTGGCAGATTTCTTTCGAGAGAACGACCGCAAGGCAATGCTGGCCGGTTGTCCCACGAAAAATGAAGAAGTTGTCCCTTTTGCAAGTGACGGCCATACGGAACATCTCGAAACAATTAAAACTCCCATGCTCGCTCCAGATGGGACACTGATTGGTGTTCTGGGGATTGCCCGCGATATTACCGACCGGAAAGAAAAAGAGGCTTCTCTCGAAGCGTTAAGGAAAGAAGCTGAACAGCTTTCGGAGGAAAGGGGGCTGCTTCTTAAAGAGGTCAATCACCGGGTCAAGAACAACCTGGCAATAATTATCGCAATGCTCAACCTTGAAGCCAATAAACGCAGCATGGAAGCCTACTCTCTTTTTATCGATGACATCATCAGCAGGGTCAATGCTTTGGGCATCGTTCACTCTCTGCTGTCCGGTAACCAATGGCGACCCGTTATGCTTAGAGATCTCTGCCAGCAGATTATCGGAAATACGCTGCCAAGGGATTTGAACTCCGAAATCCTTATCGATAAATCGACTCTTACCATTGCGGCATCTCAAGCCCATAACATGTCTTTGGTCATCAACGAACTGTCAACCAATACGGCTAAATATGCCGGGAATAGATCAGATATAAAGGTCAGCGTTGCTATAACCTCCGAAGAAGGCTGGATTCAGTTTGTCTATCAAGACAATGGCCCGGGCTATCCGCAATCGTTGCTGGACGGGATTATCCCCGAGACCGGTATTGGACTGCAGATGGTAAAGGGGATCGTGGAGATGAGCCTGTCAGGCAAGCTTGCACTCAGTAATGTTGACGGTGCCAGAACCGAGATCCGTTTTCCAATTTTGAGTAAGGAAGAGTAATCGATATGGAGCCTGTTACCAAGCTGAGAGTCGTTATTGCTGAGGATGAGTATTTGATTTCGCAGGATGTCGAAAATACTGTCCGGCGCGCT
The DNA here is from genome assembly GCF_900142125.1 of Malonomonas rubra DSM 5091. GTDB lineage: Bacteria > Desulfobacterota > Desulfuromonadia > Desulfuromonadales > Geopsychrobacteraceae > Malonomonas > Malonomonas rubra. The sequence continues at coordinate 62,994 of NZ_FQZT01000007.1, read as the reverse complement.
GGTTATGAATCCGTTGGAATTGCTGCGAACGGCAAGCAGGTTCTGGAGCTTATTGATGAGACAACAGCAGACATCGCAATCCTGGATATAAAAATGCCGGTTATGGATGGCTTGGAAGCAGCTCGGCAGATACGAGATCAATTCCAGATTCCTGTCGTTATGATGACAGCGTACGAGTCCCCTGAGTTTCTCGCTGAAGCCAAAGAGGCAGGTGTTGGAGCCTACCTGATCAAGCCCCCTAACGTAGACCGTTTGAAGCGAGCGGTCGAAATTTCTGTCGCCCGCCACAATGACCTTTTGGAACTTAGGACGCTGAATAACGAACTTGTCGCAACCATAGCGGAGCTGAAAGCCGCGAGAAATGAAATTTCAGAATTGCGCGAAATTCTGCCTATTTGCAGTTACTGCAAAAATGTTCGCGATGATCAAGGATTTTGGCAAAGGGTCGAAAAGTATCTGGAGACACATTCCAGTGTCACTACCAGCCACGGGATCTGTAATGATTGCATGCAGCAACACTTTCCAGATATTTACGACAGAGTAAAAAACAAGATGTAATTTCAGAAAAACTCAAAAGGCGATCGAGCTTAGTCTGTCTGGGAGAGTCAGAGAAAGCGGGTACGAATTTGCTGAAAGAAGCATTCTGTGGCAGGGGCACAAAAAGCCAAGAAACCAAAACCCAGCCTAACCGCTCGGAAGGTTTCCGAGAATAATGGTGGGGCCGAGACCCAAGCTTCAGCTTTTACCGAATGTCCACAGTTTGGAAACATAAATGCCGAAAAGCTTGCAGCTTGAAGTGTGTTGCAAGGAATGTCTTTTCAAGTATCTTTCCCCATATTTGCTGTCTGAGCCTCTTTGTGTTATGGTGCTCGAGTTCATGGCGGCGTCCTCACAGGATGTTCCGACCATAGACCCGCAAACGAGGTGGACCGATTTTGCCCCAGGCATGATCGGGACGAACCCTCATCCTACAGGGCAGCACTGGATTGCGTCGTACCGTCGCGATACCGGGTGCGGGTGGCCCTGCCTCTTTACAAATTAATAATCACCTGTATCAGCACTCTGCTGGCTCCCTCTGTACTTCCTGCGCGAATGAAGGTCTTTCTCTATTCGTGTGTCTGTATCTCTTTAGTTTGTCCTGCCGCAGGTGCTTCTGCTGAAGCACTCTGACTGTTTCCCGCTGTGGGATTTGGTGTGCTTTGGCACAACCTTAATCTACGAAAGGATGTTCCATGTCAGGCGAGTGGCAAGGTCAACTCAAAGGATTTGTCAACAGTATCGAAAGGCTCAAGCAACACATTAATCTCACTGCCGAGGAAGAAAAAATTCTCACTGAGACGAAAACGACCTGGGGCACCACTCCCTATTTTGCTTCGCTCATGGACCCGGACGACCCGAGCTGCCCGATCCGTCGTCAGGTGATTCCTTCTGCCCTTGAGCAGCAGAATCAGTTTGGCATGGAGGATTACCTGGTCTGGAAGGAGAACCGAGCGACTGAAGAAGTCCGCCCGGACAGTATCGCCAGGCAGTACAAAGACAGGGTCGCTTTTACCGTCACTCAGGTATGTGGCATTTACTGCCGCCACTGCTTCCGCAAGGAGCTGGTGGTCGATGGCGATCTTGAGCTCGACTTCAACGTTGACGAAGGTTTGCTCTGGCTGGCCGAGCATTCTGAGGTGCGGGATGTGCTTATTACCGGCGGCGACCCCTTTCTCTTATCCGACGAAAAACTCGAATATCTGATCCGCAAGCTGCGTGAACTGCCGCATGTCGAAATGATCCGTTTCGGTACCCGGACACCGATCGTTCTGCCTCAGCGCATCGATGCCGGCCTGAAAAAGGTCCTGGGCGGCTATCACAAGGTGCCGATCTGGATCAACACCCAGTGCAACCACCCCAAGGAACTGACCGAGGAAACGGCCAAGGCAGTGTTCGAACTGCTCAGCTGTGGTGTCAACGTCGGTAACCAGGCGGTGCTGCTCAAAGGGATCAATGATGATGTCGAGACCTTTCGCGCATTGCATCAAAAGCTGCTGCAGGTGCGGATCAAGCCTTACTATGTTTTTTACTGCGAAGCGGCGCCGGGAATCGATCACTTTCGCACGCCGGTCGAAAAAGGCGCCGAATTGATCCGCGATGCCCTGCGCGGCCACACCACCGGACTCGCCCAGCCGATGCATGTGGTGGCGACCAACATTGGCAAAATTCCTCTGATGCCGGACTACTACATCAAGGATAAGGACGCCCAGCACTACACCCTGTGCAATCACAAGGGAGAGCAGACCAGAATTCCGAATATCCCCGAGTAATAAAAGGCTAAAGGCTTCCGTATCACTAGCTCAAAAACCGCGAGAGGACACAGAGGATGACCGCCCCAAGGACAATTCACGCGATTGCTGAAATAAACCGACGCGCCGAAGAGTATGGCCTCAAGGTTCGTAGCGAGCTGTTTCGCATCGGCTGTGCACCAAACAGGCTGCGCGTTGTCCGACAAGGCCCCTATCTACAGTTGCGCTTTGGACATAAGACGCTACTTGGTGAACCATGCGAGTTGCTGCTTTTGCTTAAAAGGTTGCCGATCGGTATCGGCGAGACCGAGGTCTGGAATCAGATCAATGAGAGAATGCGTAAGGTAGATACGCAGAAACATCAGATGCGAAGCTGGGGCACCGGCATGTTTCTCGGAGGGCTCATCCTTCTATTTTTGTTTCTGTTGAACCAGCTGTAATCAATTACCAAAGAGGAAAACTCAATGTTTGACATTGCACAACAAATCTATCGCTCACTCGATCTGCAGCAAACCGATTGGGCGCAACTCGATTGGCAGGAAGAGCTCCAGAATAACATTACCGATATCGACGGACTGAAAAGCTACCTCGACCTGTCCTTCGACGATGAAGACAATTTGCGTAAGGTTGTTAAGGAGCACCCGCTGAACATACCCCGTTATTATCTGAACCTGATCAACCGCGATGACCCGCATGACCCTATCCGCAAGCTTTGTGTTCCGGGAAGCGAAGAACTGGTTGTTGCTGGCGCCATGGGGGAAACAACCAAAGACCCCTACGGCGACGATAAGCACGACAAGGGCAACGGGGTTCTGCACAAGTATTCCTACACTGCGCTGGTGGTGGCGACGGAATACTGTGCCATGTATTGCCGTCACTGTTTCCGCAAGCGGATGGTCGGCTTGCCGAATGAGCAGACGGTGAAAAACTTTCAGGGGGCAGCCGAATACATCGCCCGAAACCCGCAGATTTCCAACGTTGTTATCTCCGGTGGCGACCCATTCATGTTGCCAACCGAAACCTTGCGCAAGATGCTCGATGCGTTAAAAGAGATTCCGCATCTCAAATTCGTCCGCATCGGTTCGCGGGCTCCGGTCGTCTATCCGATTCGTTTTTTTGAAGATGAGCTGATCGAAGTTCTGGCCGAGTTCAACCAGCACAAAACCTTATTCGTGCCGACCCATTTCAATCACCCGGACGAAATCACACCGCTGGCGACGGAAGGGATAAAGCGGTTACGGAGCGCCGGAATTACCGTTAACAACCAGGCGGTCCTGCTTAGCGGGGTGAACGATGATGTCGACATTTTGGTTGAGTTGATGAACGGACTGCTCGAAATCGGCGTAAACCCTTATTACCTCTATCAATGTATGCCGGTCGAGCGAGTCCGGCATCACTTTCAAGTACCACTGAAAAAAGGGGTTGAGCTAGTCGATGCCGCCCGCCAGCAGATGGACGGCTATGCCAAGCGCTTCAAGTTCATCATTGGCCATGACATCGGCAAACTGGAAATATGTGGACAATTTGAAGACAAGCTTATCCTCAAACAATTGCATGCCCGACCGGGGCACGAAGAGGAATCGTCACGGATACTGGTTCGGCAACTCACTGAAGATGGTGGCTGGCTTGATGACCTGCCGGAGGTGGGGATCGGCTAGCATCTGCGGGCTGGCGTAGCGCATGCTTTCGAGAAACATCTATGGTTTTCTTTATTTGAAGGGCTGGTGCCAGATTCCCCGCAACTTTTTCAGCGTAGCTCAAGGTGTAAAACCGTGATGGTAATATTGACGGGACCGCTTAGTCTGCTCTGTTTTTACTTGCCCTTCCTCTGCTTGTGAAGGAAGTTTCACCGGCACGTGTTAGTCCTGGGTGGTTTTGCGATGTTTTTTTTGTCGGTGACGATTCTTGGCGGAGGCTGCTCTACACTGACCTGAGTTATGTCTGGACACAGTTATGAAAGGCCGCAGGGACTCCTGTGGCCTTTTGCGTCTTAAATGTAGTGAATGTCAAAAAAAGCCGTCGCATCGTTGCCGGCGGCTTTCCTGCTTCATGACTTTATCAATTCAGATGATTCCTGTTCTGGCAACAAGGTATATATTCAAGTGGGAAGCTAGAAAATGTCGAACAGATTTACCTGAATTGAGATGAAACCAGTTACATATTAGCAACTTCCCGGCAATATTTGTGAATTTATGAAGGTATTTTTTTTGCACTTCACTTTTTGTTGTCAGTTTTCTTTTCAGCAGGAGGAGACCATGCGTTTGAAATGTACTTTATCAATGTCGTTAGTATTGGCAATTCTTTTGGCCGGCTTTGCCGTAAATGCCGCAACAATTGACGTTGGGGCAACTCCAACAAATCAAAACGACTGGGTCTTTTCAGATGGGACGAACAGCCTTAGCCCCAATTATAATGGAGTAAATGCCTTTGGGGTCTACGGTGGAACGGTTTCTGATTTTAGCGGTTGGTGGCAAGCCGATTTTGAATTTACAGTAAGCAACATTGACTCTCTTCTCCCTGCGACGATAGAAGTATCAGCTTTTGGCGCAGACGACAGAGCAGCCCTCTTGATAAACGATCAATTATTTCAACTTGTAGGGATATTTGCCCCGGGAATAGGCGAATTTGACTGGGCTAAGCCATTATTTGAGACGTCGGGGACAACCTATCCCGACCATGAGACTGGACTCTCCTTTGTCGCAAACTACGGATATGATGGCAATCCCGGTGGCCCCTATAGTTTCGACCTTTCAAGCTTTCTTATGGAAGGAACAAATACCCTGTCAATTATTGTGAACGACACAAACGCAGGCATTAATGGTTACACAACGGAATTTGTCGGGTCACAGCAATATTCGTCATTCCGTTTTCTCGCAAATGTTAATTATTCGGAAGTGGCTCCCGTCCCCGAACCCTCAACCGTTCTTCTCCTCGGCAGTGGCCTCTTGGGTCTCGGTTGGTACGGACGAAAGCGAAAGAAAGCATAGTGTATCTTTACATACACAAATCGAAGCGGGGCCAGAAATGGCTCCGCTTTTTTTGTGTCAAATGTAGTGAGTTTTCAGAGCAGCCATCCCTAGCGCAGGGCTGGCTGTTTTGTTTTATAATAGCGGCAGCGATGTTGTTGAATCGTTACAGCAAATAGGTGGTTAGTGCCATATCTGCGGAGGTGCAGGTGCGAAGGTTTTTGGTGTTTGTCGTCGTGGCCTTGCTCGGTCCTTCCATTGCCTTAAGTGGTGGGAATGAAAGCATTCAGTCTTTCAGCAAGGCAGAGAATATCCTTCTGAAACAAATTTATGCTGACCGGGATCAGACGTTCTATTGCGGCTCCACATTCAATTCAGGCAAGCAGGTTTTTCACGCTGCTGGATATGTGCCGGTAAAAGACAATAAGCGAGCTAACCTATTGGTGTGGGAGCATGTTGTCCCTGCTCATGTTTTTGGGCAGAGCTTCAAAGAATGGCGTGAAGGTGATCCGACCTGCGTAGATAGCAAGGGCAACGTTTTCAAGGGCCGCAAGTGCGCTGAAAAACTCAACAAACAATTCCGCTATATGCAGGCGGATATGCACAATTTAGTACCTGCAATCGGTGAGCTTAGCGATCAGCGCTCTAGCTCTTCGTTTGCAATGATCCCTGGAGAGGAAAGACGCTTCGGGCTTTGCGATATGGAGATCGCCAATCAGAAAATTGAACCCCCAGAAGATGTGCGCGGCGATATTGCCAGGATCTATTTCTACATGAGTGATGCCTATCCAGAGCGTGGAATTGTCAGCGTGAAGAACAGGAAGCTATTCGATGCTTGGGATAAGCAAGACCCTGTCGACGAGTGGGAGTGCGAGAAGGAAAGGCGGGTTCGGGCTATTCAGGGGAACGAGAATTTTTTTGTGAACCGAAGGTGTTTGGGTGGCTATGGTGGGGTGTTTTGGTTTCCCCTGTGATGCAATCTAGAGCGTGTAGTCACCAAGGAAACTTCAACCCCAGAAACACAAAAGGCCAAGACATCGAGTCTCAGCCTAAGTGGTTGAATAACTTCAAAGAATAATGGTCGGGGCGAGAGGATTTGAACCTCCGACCCCATGCTCCCGAAGCATGTGCGCTACCAGACTGCGCTACGCCCCGACAATCGTTCCTGAAGTACGGCGGATACTTTTAGCACCCTTCAAATCGAAAAGCAAGATATTTTCCTCCCCCAGATTGTTTGCGTGAAAATGGCTGTTTTCAGGCTTCTGCCAGCTTAATGACCATCAGGGTCATGTCATCTTCAGCGGTTGGGGTGGCGCGAAAATCGTTGATCTTCTGCATGATGATCTGATAGAGGCTGGCGGCGTCTTTGTCGCGGTGCGAGGCGAGAATCTGTCGCAACCGGGCGCAACGGAACAATTCTCCTCGCAGGTTCTGGGTTTCCCAGAGACCATCGGTGCCGATCAGCAGAATGTCGCCAGGATGCAGCTGCAGGGGGGGCGGATTGTAATAATTGGCTTTGGCGGCGATTCCCAGGGGGATGTCGTTCGGTGCCAGTTCGATGATCTTATTTTCGTGTCGACAGTAGCAGAAGACGGGCCCGTGGCCGGCGCTGTTCCAGTGCAGTTGCTTCTTTTTGTTGTCGATGCGGCCGAAGAACAGGGTGAGAAAGCTGCTGTCTGTGGCGCTGTTCAGAAGGTGGTCGTTGAGAACCTGCAACAGCCTATCCGGCTTCATCAAGCTATGTCGGGCTTCTGTCTGCAGAACTCCTTTGGTCAACGACATCAGCAGCGCTGCGCCGACGTTATGGCCGGAGACATCGCCAACAGCAAAGGCCAGGTCCTGGGCGTTCTCTTTCGGTAGCGGGAAAAAATCATAGTAATCGCCACCTGCTTCCTGGCAATAGTGTGACTGGACAAAGATGTCGTATCCCGGTAATTGCGGGGTTTGGGCCGGGAGCAAGCGTTGCTGGAATTCCTTGGCCAGCGCCAGGCTTTGCCGCAAAAGCTGATGCTGCCTCTTGTCACTGATATCGCGAACAATCATGACCTGCATGTCGCAGCCTTTCAGCCGTAAATTGCCGACGGAGATCTCAGCGGCAAACTGTTGACCGTTACTGCGCCTGTGCCGTGCGGTGCTGCGTTGCCTGCTCAGCTGGCTGCCGCTGCCTTCGACGATCAGCTCTGAAATCCGCAATTGTAAAAACTCATTGCGCGGATAACCGTACAACTGCAACGCTGATTCGTTCAGGTCGTGTATGCGGCCACTCTCTTTTTCAAACAGGATGATGGCGTCCTGTTCGGCGTAGAACAGTTGTCGGTATTTTTCTTCCGCTTCCTGCAGGGCTTCTTCGGCTTTTAACTGGCGGGTGTTGTCGCGAACGATGACCGATGCACCGAGCAGCTTGCCCGGCCGATCGATAACCGGGGAGACCGACAGCGAAACGTAGATACAGTGCCCTTTTTTGTGCAGATGGATACTGTTGTTGTGGCGCACTGGTGAATCGCTCTTCAGTCTTGCCAGCAAGCGGTGGATTTCATCACTGCGCTCGGGTAGCGAGATCAGTGAAATCGATTGACCGATCACCTCTTCACTACGGTAGCCGTAGATCTGCTGTGCGCCCAGGTTCCAGCTGAAAATGCGCCCCTGTGGGTTGAGCCCGATGATGGCATCATCGGACGATTCAACTATAGCGGCAAGAAACGCCCGCAGCTCGTCCATACTCACTCCTTGAAACAGTCTGTTTCTATTTTAGCTTTTTTAAGCCGGATGCCAATGCCGCTGTTGCTGGCAGACCAACATTTTCTACAGGAATGCTAAACTGGTAATGATGTAGATAAGGGGGGTCTGGTGATGTTCAATTCCGCGAACTTCAAATTTTTTGGCCGGTTGCAGGCAATGGTCGCAGGCCGAGGAGCAGAAGGGCACGATTATTCTTTTCAGCAGAACCCGGCGATTAAGGATGCGATTGAGGCCCTCGGTGTCCCCCATACCGAAGTTGATCTGATTCTCGTTGCTGGCAGCCCGGTGTCTTTCAGTTATCACTTGCAGGATGGCGATCCTGTTGCTGTCTACCCGGTTGGTGACTTTGTTGCTGCTTCGCCCTCGGCCAAGCTGACGTTGCCGCCACCAGAGCCACTTGGCTTTGTGCTTGATGTCCATCTGGGGAAACTTGCCCGGCGCTTGCGCATGCTCGGCTTCGACTGTCGCTATCGTAACGACTATGCTGATCCGGAGATAATCAAGCTGGCGCTTGATGACGGTTTGATCATCCTCACCCGTGACCGCGGGATTCTCAAACATGCCTGTGTCAAACATGGCTATCTGGTTGGATCGCAACTGGTGGATGAGCAGGTTCGGGAAGTTCTGGGCCGATATGACCTGTACGACCGGATCTCTCCACAAAGCCGTTGCCCGAGCTGTAACGGGCAGTTGCGTGAAATTGAGAAGGAGCGCATCCGGCAGCGCTTGCAGCCGAAAACGGCACGCTACTATTCCCAGTTTTATATCTGTAGCAGTTGTGAAAAGCTTTATTGGCAGGGGTCACATTACAAAAAAATAGCTGCCTGGCTGCAGCAGCGACTGGGGCCGACAGAAAAGGGAGGAAGCAGTGGATTTTGAAGCGTTGCGAGGCTACCTGCTGAGTAAGCCGGGAGCAGCAGAAGATTTTCCTTTTGACCGGGTTTCGCTGGTGCTGAAAGTTGGTGGAAAAATGTTTGCCATCGTCGCTACGCAGAAGGACCCGTTGTGGATCAACCTGAAATGCGATCCTGTCAGGGCTGAAGTGTTACGGGATCAGTACGGTGCCGTGCAGCCCGGTTGGCATATGAACAAGCGGCACTGGAATACGCTGGTGCTGGATGGATCAGTTCCGGATGAAGAAATAAAAATGATGATCGATGATTCTTACGAACTGGTGGTCAGGGGACTGCCGAAGGCGAAACGGCCGCAGTAAAAACCCCATCCAGAGAGGATGGGGTTCGTGACCTCAGCGGCTGCTGTTGCGTTCAATCCAGCTGCCTGCTTTCTGCAGGTCGCGACCGAAGCCGGCCGTACACTCACAACCGGAGATAAACAGGCTGGAAACCAGCAGCAGGATCAGGAAAATGCGGATCATGATGTCTCCTCCTTGTGCAATCCAAATATTAATGCCGCATCTTATCAGCGCTCTGTGGTGATGTCGATGTTTTCTTAAGTGTCAGTCGGCCAAGTCTTCAGTTTGAAAGCTGATTTTCCCGGCAGTCAGGTTGGTTAGGGCGTCACGTAAGAGCTCAGCCTGCTCCAGCGGTAATTTCAATTCCAGCTCGATTTTATCCGCAAAATTGCGCGCAACGATTTCAGCTTCGAAATCGGGCAGCACACGTTCGATGCTGTTCAAGTGGGCATAGTCGAAGGCGATCGTGACAGAGTACCAATCTATCTTTTCAACCTTTTCCAACTGCTCCAGTGCCGTCTGCACCGCTTGGGTATAGGCTTTGACCATGCCCCCCTTGCCGAGCTTGATGCCGCCGAAGTAGCGGGTGACGACGGCAACAATATCGCCGATATTGCCATGTTGCAGCACCGTCAGCATCGGTTTGCCCGCGGCGCCGTGTGGCTCGCCGTCATCACTTAAGCCGATGCGGTCGCTGCTGCCGGGCGGACCGACCAGGTAAGCCCAGCAGTTATGGTTGGCGTCGGGGAATTCCTGTTTCAACCTGGCAACGAACTTCAGTGCCGCTTCCGCAGAATCCACCGGTTCAATACTGGTGATAAAGCGGCTGCGCTGCACCTCTATTTCGCTGCGATGGAATCCTGCCGGTATGGGGTAGCGGTTTTGTGTCATTTGTAGGTCCAGAAAAAAATCCCCTTCTGTAGAAAGAAGGGGATCGTTTCAGGTTGTTTGTTGCTTTTTCCGTTCGTCGCGCCAAGTGCAGAGGAACATCAGGGCAACGCCGACACAGATGGCGCTGTCGGCAACATTGAAGGCAGGCCAGTGTGTCCCATACCAGTGGGCGTCGAGAAAGTCGATCACCTCTCCCAGCCGCACCCGGTCGATCAGGTTGCCGACGGCGCCACTGAAAATCAGGCCGAGGGCAAAATGTTGCCAGCGGTCGCCCGCATCGATTTTGCGCAGGTACCAGAGGATGCCGATGCTGGCAACAACCGAAACGCTGATGAAAAACGGAATCCGCACCGCGCTGTCGGAGAGAATGCCGAACGCGGCGCCGGGATTGCGTACGTAGGTGATGTTGAAAAAGTTTTCGATCACCGTGATCGATTCGTACAGCGTAAATGAGCTGTCGATGTAGATTTTCGTCAGCTGGTCAACAATCAGGCTGATGACTGCTGTCAGGGTGAAAATCCTGTAGTTTCCCATTACTCCGCGCTCAGGGCTGCTGCACAGCGGTTGCAGATGCTCGGGTGCTCACTATTCTCGCCAACACTGGTAGCGAAGTTCCAGCAACGCTCGCACTTTTCACCGTCGGCCGGTTGTACCTTCAGCTTCAGGCCAGCCAGTTGCTCGGCATCGGCACCGTCGGCCAGTTCGTCAACCAGTTCGACCTGCGAAACGATGAACAGGCTTGGCAGTTGCTCGCTGTATTCTTCCAGCAGTGTTTTGACGCTCTCCGGTACCTGCAGGCTGACTTTCGCTTCCAGCGACTGGCCGATCTGCTTTTCGGCACGGGCCTTTTCCAGGACCTTGGAAACCTCGGCACGAACCTTCTGAATCTGGCCGTAACGAGCTTCCAGCTCGGCATCGTAACGCTGCTCCATTGTCTCCGGGAAACCTGCCAGGTGGACACTGTCCTCCCGCTCACCCGGCATTCCCTGCCAGATTTCGTCGGCGGTGAAAGTCAACACCGGTGCAATCATCCGGGTGATAGCGTCGAGCAGCAGGTACATGCTGGTACGCGCGCTGCGGTATTCGACACTCGACTTCGGACTGGTGTAGAGCCGGTCTTTGAGGATGTCGAGATAGAAAGCCGACAGGTCGATAGAGCAGAAGTTATGTACTGCGTGGTAGATAACGTGGAACTCATACTTCTCGTAGGCCTGTTCGACCTTTTTTACCAGTCCGGACAGCTTCGACAGCGCCCAGCGATCCAGTTCCAACAGCTCGCTGTCAGCGACCATGTCAGTTGCCGGATCGAAGCCGGCGAGGTTGCCGAGCAGGTAACGGGCAGTGTTACGGATGCGGCGATAGGCATCCGACAGCCGCTGCAGGGTCTCGTTTCCGAGACGGATGTCGTCGCGGTAGTCAGTCGCCGCAACCCACATGCGCAGGATTTCGGCACCGTACTTTTTGATGATCTCTTCCGGTTTGATGACGTTACCGAGGGACTTCGACATCGGCCGGCCGTCTTTATCGAGCACGAAACCGTGGGTCAATACGGCCTTGTAAGGCGCGCGGTCGCGGCTGCCAACCGATTCCAGCAGGCTGGAGTGGAACCAGCCGCGGTGCTGGTCGGACCCTTCCAGGTAAAGATCGACCGGGCTGTGCAGGTAGTCGCGGTATTCGCAGACCGCGGCGTGGGAGACACCGGAGTCGAACCAGACGTCGAGGATGTCGGTCTCTTTGGTGAACTTGTCGTGACCGCACTTCGGGCAGGTGGTGCCGGGCGGCAGCAGTTCGCTGGCATCCTTTTCAAACCAGACATCACTACCGGTCTCTTCGAACTGGTCGGCGATGTAGTGCATGGTTTCACCGTCGCACAGGTCTTCGCCGCACTTCTCGCAGTAGGCGACGGTGATCGGCACACCCCAGCTACGTTGGCGGCTGATGCACCAGTCGGGGCGGCCTTCGACCATGTTGTAGATGCGGTCGCGGCCCCAGCTCGGGATCCACTCGACTTTATCGATTTCGGCCAGCGCCTTTTTGCGCAGGTCGTTCTGCTCCATGCCGACGAACCACTGCTCGGTAGCGCGGAAGATGATCGGCTTCTTGCAGCGCCAGCAGTGCGGGTAGCTGTGGCTTATTTCGCTCTGTTTCAGCAACGCACCGACCTCTTCCAGCTTCTCGCAAACGGCCGGGTTGGCGTCTTTAAGCTTCATGCCGCCGAAGATTTCAAGATCGTCGCGGTAGCGGCCGTAGTCGTCGACCGGGTTGAAGATCTCCAGGCCGTATTTGAGGCCGACGATGTAGTCATCCTGACCATGGCCGGGCGCAGTGTGGACGCAGCCGGTACCGGCTTCGAGGGTGACGTGGTCGCCGAGGATGATTTTCGAATTGCGCTCGTAGAGCGGGTGCTTGCAGTTTTTCTTCTCGAAGATCGCCGCTTCGAAGGTTGCGGCGATGGAGAAATCCTCAACCCCGAGAGTCTTCATCACCGACTCGACCAGTCCTTCAGCCAGCACCAGCAGCTCGCCGCTTGCTTCGACCACCACGTAGGGCAACTCAGGGTTCAGGCAGATGCCGAGGTTAGCCGGGATGGTCCAGGGGGTGGTGGTCCAGATGACGAAGTTGAGCGTTTTGCCTTCAAGCTGGGAAAGTTCTGCTGGCAGTGCGTCGACGTAGGGAAACTTGACGAAGATTGACGGCGAGCTGTGATCGGCGTACTCAACCTCGGCCTCGGCCAGGGCGGTGACGCAGGAGGAGCACCAGTGGATCGGTTTCTTGCCTTTGAACAGCGAACCACGTTCGGCCAGCTTGGCCAGCTCGCGGGCGGTCTGGGCCTCGTAGTGCGTGCTCATGGTCAGATAGGGATCTTTCCAGTTGCCGAAGATGCCGAGGCGCTGGAACTCTTCGCTTTGAATCTGGACCCATTCCTTGGCGTACTCGCGGCACTCGCGGCGCACATCCGCCTTGCTCATCTCACGCTTCTTCTTGCCCAGCTTTTTGTCGACCATCAACTCGATCGGCAGACCGTGACAGTCCCAGCCTGGTACGTAAGGGGTGAAGAATCCCTGCATCCGCTTGCTCTTGATGATGATGTCTTTCAGGGTTTTATTGAGCGCGTGCCCCATGTGCAGGTGGCCGTTGGCGTACGGAGGGCCGTCGTGCAGGATGAAGCTTTTGCCACTTTCCTTGTTGGCGCTTTCCAGCTTATCGTTCAGACCGATCTCTTCCCAGTGCTGCAGAATCTGCGGTTCGCGATTCGGCAGATTGGCGCGCATCGGGAAATCGGTTTGCGGGAGATTGAGTGTGTCTTTGTAATCCATGCCTGTGCCTCTTTCTATTGTGACTGGAAAACCACTGAATTGGCGTGGTTTCTCAAGCGTAGTTCAGCTGAAAAGACTAGTCAGGCAGGCTAGCAAAAGCGGCTGGCAAGTTCAAGGAGAAAGGCGGTGAAATACGGGACTTTTTGCGGTTTTTGGTGGGGTGACAGCAGTGAACGTCCCCTCCGAACGTTCACGATTGTCGCAGGCCGAAACCTGCTGCTGTCGATACCTTGAGATTTAGCGGGATCAGGCGCTCAAGCGACCTTGTTCTTCCTGCAGTACATTGAGCGATTTGCGCAGCAGGTCGGAGATGCTGCAATCTGTTTCTTTTGCCATGCTCTGCAGCATGTCCATTTCGGTGGAGTTGACGCGACAGGAGATGATGAACTTTTTTGCGTTGACGGTTCTGCGACCCATGATGTTGCTCCTTTCAAAAAGCAAAGTTGGTTTTTCTGTTTTTTGTTTCGTTCACGTGACACAACATACGCAAACTTATTGCCAACTTTTGAAAGGAAACCCTTCTTTTTTATAAATCTCTGCTAAATCAAATGTTTATGCTGTTTTTGTCGGTCTTTTGTGTAAACGAAAGAAAGATATGACCGGCCAATTTGACTCAAAAAGCTGTATACATGGTCAAAAGTGAACAGGTGAGAAGTGGGTCATTTTGTCCCACTTTGCTGTTGTCCGATGAGCCAACGGTCACGAGGACATAGTTTGCTCCTAATGGGCTTTGTCTTCCGAGGCGGGTTGCACCGAAACCGCTCGGGTTGGCTTTTCTCCCGCGTGCAGGGTTAAACGAGTCCAGAGCTGGCCAAGCTTCTCGTGCGCCCAGTACTGTGTTTTTGCCAGGGTGCGGGCACTCGGGAAAAGCAGCTTTTTTCTCACCGGTTTGGCCAGGTAGTTGGTCGGAGCCGGAATCGGTTGCAGGCCGACTTTGCTGCAAAGCATCATGGCGCGCGGCATGTGAGAGGCTGATGTCACCAGCACCAGGTTGCTGTTGGCATAGGCGGCAGCCAGAGCCAGCGTTTCTTCGGCGGTATCTTTCACTCCTTCGATCAGCAGGATATCTTCGGCAGGCACGCCAAGGGAAATCGCCAGTTGCCTGCTTTTTTCCGCATAGCTGAAGGGCTCTTCGAACTTGTCGCCGCTGAAAATCAATTTGCTGCCCGGATTGAGGCGATAAATACGGATCCCTTCGGTGACCCGAACGACTCCGGTCGGGCTGAGCTGACTGGTGATCGGTTGAATTTCGGATGAAGCATGGGCATGACCGAGTACGGCAACGTAATCAGCCGGTTCGGCAGCGACCTGATAGCCCGGGTATTCCTGTTCCAGTGGAGCGATCAGCCTGTTGGCAATCGGAGCGTAGCTGGCGGCGAACAATAAGGCCGTTGCCAGCAAAGTGAAAATTCCTCCGAGCCAGCGGGTCTTTTTGCGCAGCAACATCAACACCGCCCAGACCAGCAGCAGAAGTACCAGCGGCAGTGGCATCATCAGGCTGCCGAGGAATTTTTTCAGCATGAACAGGTAGCTGTCGATATTCTGCATTGTGATTACTCCGGCCAGGAAAGCAGGTTTTCACCCCGCCACATGGTGTATTTGCGCTCTCCGCCAGCCCCGATTTTGATGCTTTGTTCACCGAGTGGTGCAATCTTTTCAAATGCGGCAACCAGGTCCTCCGGCAGCGGTGTGTTGGCATCATGCAGAATCAGAGCGTCCCAGCCGAGCTTGTCGACCGGCCCGGTCCAAAGGGTGTACTGGCTGGCATGAGCCTCTGTGCTGTCGGGCCATTGGTAGGTCTGTGGGTTGCCCGGAACATAAAAGGCAGTTGCCGCAGGATAATCGCGCAGGGGGGAGAGGATAAAGGTTTCATCCGCTCGCGGTTGTTTCTGCAATCGTTCTCCCACATCTTTGCCAAGTTGTTGCCAGCCCTTGAATGGCGCGGTCGGATCTTTCTCTCCCAGTGGCAGGAAGCCAAGCTGCAGGATGAAGGGGAGCAAGTACGCGATGAACGTCAGGGCGATTCCCAGCTTGACGCCGCGTGGGAACCAGCTACGCAAGCCGTTGAGAAAACCGGCACCGATTTCACCGCAGCCCCAGGCTGCGAGCAGCAGCATTCCTGCCGGGTAGAAAGTCGCAGGCCAGTTCGGAGCAACTCCCAGCTTATAGCCGACGCCGAGATAAGCGATCAAGCCGATAGCGCTGAAGAAGAAAAGAAATTTCGTCTGCTTCTGCCAGCGGAAGCAGCGCAGCAGCAAGGAAAAGAATAAAAAGATCAGCAACAGCCAGGTAATCGGTGTCAGCATGGCCAGCTGGGCAAACAGCTCCTTAGCATAGCTGATCAGGGTCGGTGTGCTGCCAGTTGTCGCAACTTTGAAGCCGGCCCAGTGGTGCTGATAGTTCCACCAGAGATTCGGCAGAATGCAGAGAATAGAGCCGATGGTCATCAGCCAGGGCCACTTTTTCACCAAGTGACGGCGGTCGGCAGAGAGCAGCAGGTAACCAAACATCAGCGCCGGGAAGGCCAGCATCAGTTGCGAACTGAGTGCGCCCAGGGCAATCATCAGCATGGTCGCCAGCCACCAGAAGGTTTTCGGCTGCTCGTTATCGAGAGTCCGCCAGAGAGTATAGAGCGCCAGTGACCAGAAGCAGAGCAGCAGTGCTTCTGTGTTCATGGTCAGGCCGATGGCTGCCGTCAGCGGGGTAGCCAACCAAGCGGCAACAGCCCAGAAAGCGACTTCACCGTTGAACATGCGGCGGCCACAGAAGTAGACGCCGACCAAACCGAGCCCGCCGAAAATGACAGCGGGGATGCGCACCGCCTGAGCGCTGACGCCGAGGATAGAGGCCGCAGCAGCATTGATCCAGGCAATCAGTGGCGGATGGCCGTGGTAGCCGAGATCGAGATGACGCGACCAATCCCAGAAGTAACTTTCCTCGGCTGAGAGATCAAGGGGGGTGATGTAGAGGTAACCGAGCCGGATCAGGGTGATGCAGGTCAGCAGCATCAGGAACATGCTGTCCCAGCGGAAATTTTTCTTTTTCGGTTCGGCCGGGGCCGCTGCGGCGACGGGCTCTTCCCCGTCGGAAGCTTCTTCTGCCTCTGCTAGCTCATCCTCAGCAGCTTCATCAGTTTCCTCGTCTGTCTCTTCGTCCTGGTCTTCGTCATCCTCGTATTCATAGTCTTCATCATCAGGATCCTCCAGGTCGTTATCCGACTCATCTTCCTCTTCAACCTGGTCACTGCCATCTTCAGGCTCTTCCTGTTCATCAGCAGCATCGGTTGCCGGAGTTTCCTCTGTTTCAGCTTTGTTATCGTCTTCAGGGATCAGTTCGGCGTCCAGGATTTCTTCGTCGAAGTTTGGAGCCTTTTTCCCTTCCTCTGTTTCCGGATTATTTTTTGGGGTATCGGTCATGATTGCATTCCATCTTCATTAGTTAAGTGATCCTGCCGAAATTACCCCAGCCAGCGTTTACGATCAAGGATTCTGTTGCTGGTGTGCGCAGTCGTCGGCCAGTGGACAGGTTTCACACAAAGGTTTTTTTCGGCAGTGCTCTTTGCATTGCATCACGATCAGTGCGTGAAATTCGTTGTAGAGCTCGCTGTTTTCAGGGAGATTAGCCATGAAAAAGTCACGAATTTCAGCGTATTTTTCTTTTCCGTGCAGCACTCCCAGGCGGCTGAACAAACGACCGGTGTAGGCATCGACAACAAAGGAAGGAAGATCTCCGGCATAGAGCAGGATCGAATCGGCGGTCTCCGGGCCGACTCCTTTGAGGCTCAGGAGTTCTTCGCGGGCAAGGTTCAGTGGTTGCTGCAAAAGAATGTCGAGGCTGCCTTGGTGGTGATCGAGCAAGTGTTGGCTGAAAAGCCTCAGACGTTCAGCTTTCTGGCGGAAGAAACCGGACGGACGGATAAATTCCTCCAGCCTGGCAACAGGTAGCCCAGCGACAGAATGACAGTCAAGCACATTTGCCTGTTTGAGATTGCCGATCGCCTGCTCGACATTTTTCCAGTTGGTGTTTTGCGTCAAGATAGCGCCAACCGCCATCTCAAAAGGAGTATCGGCAGGCCACCAATGACGAGGGCCATAATAGTCAAAAAGGCGTTGGTAAACAGATTTCAAGTCGAGCATGGCAACATCATTTCAGACAGCAAAAACAACAGCACGCATGATAGACGCTGATGGCGGCAGGGGGAATGCTTTTTTGTGAAAAAAAACGGGGCTGCATTTGCAGCCCCGTGGTGATGCCTGACATGTAAGCTGTGGAACGAAAGAGTATATTATCGACGAGAGGGAAGTACCCCTATTCAATTATCGCTTTTCCGGTATTCTGATTGTCAATTCTGACTTTAAATTTTTCATCTCCGGTCGCCAGAAGGTGTGAGTCCATAATACAGATAACCCCTGCACTGCTGGTGCCGTCCGGGTTAAAATCAAAAGTAATATCAGCGGTGCCCAGACAATTAGCATTGCCACGCAGGACCACCGTTGCAGGCAAACTGGAATCTTCACCGGTCATTACTACTGTACTGAAGGACGTGCTATTTGAAGCACGGTTTCCCTCCAGCACCTGATAACATACCGTAGCGTCATCATCATTTAGGTCAAAAACGACTCGGTATTCGCGATTCCTTGCTGCTGATTGGCTTTGCCCCAACCTTAATGCCTGTAAAACTTGTTGCGATACCTCTCGGTAGTCGGCGCGGCTGAGCCATTGCATAAGAGGGGGAAGAGAGAGCCCTGCTAGAATAGCCAAAATAGCTACGGCCACGACCAATTCCATTAGGGTGAAGCCTTTATTGTCGGTCAACATGTTATTGCCGCTCCTCGTCAACTAGTGAAAGGCTGAAAGACTGCCTGGCTTGAGCGTCTTCGTTGTCTGCAACGGTGACTTCGATCTCGTAGATTGCACGAGGGGTGCTCTGGGTGACGCTCCATGTCAGAACACCACTGGTTGCATCTATAGCCATCCCTTCCGGGCCCTTACTTAGTCGATAATACAAGGCATCATCATCGGGATCATCAACTTCGACCTGATAAACATATTGTGCTGACATCAGCGGCGGTGGTTGGGAAGTAATTACGGGAGGCGAGTTTGGGATAACCATTCCCAGCCCCTGAAAGGTAGCTCCACTGGTGATTCCATCGTAAGCAGTCACCGCTAGCTGCACTTCTGTTCCTTTGGTCAATAGCTCACCGGGAAGGGTTGGACCAGTTACCTCTTCTTGAATGATGCCATTGATCTTCCACTCGTAACTGTAGTCGATTGGATCATCATCATAATCTATTGCAGAAGGAATAACGGTCAAATCTTTTCCAGCCTCCAGCACCGGGTCTTCAAATTTGACAGCTGCAATGGAAGGAGGGCCATTTTTTACCGTAGTCTCAGCTGTCAGCGAAAAATTTCCACAAGTGACTGTTAACTCTATGATATCTCCTTGCCGAAACGTCTCTCTATCAAGTGAATCGGTAGTGTAATCGGCCATTATCTGGCTGTTGACAGACCATTGGTAACTGATTTCTTCATTACAGTTTCGCAATAACGCTTCTGCATGATCGGCCGATGTCAGAGGAACCGGCTCTATGATGAGATCCAGGTTAGCCTCGTTAGAGCCGATTCCCTCCTTTATGGATACCTTATCCAGCTGAAGAGCTTGTAAGGCAGAGGCCGGTTCTCGCTTTTCGGATTGACTAGACTGGCTATTGTCCTGACAGGCAGATAGCAGAAACACTGAGGCTAACGCCAAAAAAAGGGCAGAAAGCTTCATGGTTTATTCCATCATCCAGTAGATGGGAACTGCAGTCCCACCGCCCTTGGTCTCGCCGCCGCAAAGACCACCACCACAGCCAATTAGAGCGCTGGAGGTGCCATCCTCACGTACGACAACAACTGCGCCGGAAGGAATTCCCGAACCGATAGTTTTCACCCGGTCGCTGCGGCGTAGGATCTTTCCGCCACCCGCTATGGCACGCTCATTCTCATTTTCAGCGTAGGAATCTTCATCAGCAACATCGTTGGTCAAGTCGAAATTGAATACCGCTTCACCTGTTTTGTAATCTACCGCATAAAGTCTGCCGATACCCAACTGCCCTTGTTCGCAAGGATCATCCGAAGGGACGTTGGCGGTAAAGGTCGTGTAGTAGGCTACCTTATTGAAAACAATCGGGTTGGAGAGGACTTTTTCTCCATCCAGCAGATCGAGTTTGATGAACCAGCCATAATTGCTGGTGCTGCTGAGGGCTAGCAGAGTTGAGTTGACTACACCTATACCAGGGCTGGCAGATTGCAGGTTATCTTCGGTTACGTTGACCAGGTGCTCTTCGGTTCTTGCCGAGGTAATATTCCCCCGGTCGTACACGGCATAAAGGCGATCAATCACTGCTTTGTTCAGCGGGTGGGCGCGGTCGCCAGTGCCGAAATAAACACCAACGTAGCCAGGCTCTTGAACAATTGACGGACGATAGAAAATTTTTCGACCATTGGTTGCCGGATCCTCATCGCTGTTGGCAACATCGCTGGGATTGGCGCTGAAAATTTTGGTGGCATCCCATGCGCTTGTTGATGTTTTGTCACCGATATCGAAACGCCACATATTGCCGCCAGTATCTCCTGAGTAGAGTCGGTCGATATAGCCGTCAAAATCAGAGTCGAGCGTAGCGATGGTTGCGACAAAAGAATATTTCGGATTGTTACCAGGATCGTATGCATCGAGATTTGAGTCTTCACGGTCGGCATCGTAAACGTACTCCCAGAGTTTTTGCGGACTGGTGTTTACTGCAACAGTCGGCAAGAAGGGAGAAATTGTCGGGTAGCTGACAGTCGCTAAT
Organism: Malonomonas rubra DSM 5091; assembly: GCF_900142125.1. Lineage (GTDB taxonomy): Bacteria > Desulfobacterota > Desulfuromonadia > Desulfuromonadales > Geopsychrobacteraceae > Malonomonas > Malonomonas rubra. The sequence goes on along the minus strand of NZ_FQZT01000007.1, from coordinate 42,768 downwards.
TCAATGACATAGATCCCTCGTCCCTTTGGATTGACCTGTGCACTACTACCAGAACTGGTCACGTCGTTGGCATCCGCGGTCGGCAAAATTGTTGACGTCGCCGTAGTTGTGTTGTCCGGGAACAGTTGGGTGTTGCCAAAGCGCAGGTCTTCGTTATTGTCGTAGCCTGCACCTATAAAAGCGACGATCTTGTCACTGCCGTTCAGGCGGATTTTGCCGATGACTGCATCAGACCAGGTCTCGCCCAATTCTGAGAATCCGGTCGTTGTCGAGTCGATCTCCCAGAGGAATTGTGGGGAGAGTGGATTGGTGACGTCGAGCGCATAGTAGGATCCGCGACTGGTTGCTGCATCGAGGGTATCGATGCCGCCGCCACGTCGCATGCTGACAACCATGATGACTTTGTCGTTGGCACCCGCATCAGTGACCCCGGTCGGATCAGTGTCGCCACTCTCAGGTCCTGGGCCGATATTACCGTCACCATCATAATCAAAGACATAAAGAGCTGGACTACCATCCATAAAATATTCATGGATTGCGTTGTTGCCCAGATTCTGCAAGTTAGGCAGAACCGATGGCGGAACAAAAGACCAGAGTTCGCTGCCGTTCGCATCGCTGAACGCATGCAGTTGGCCGTCGTTGCTGCCGACATAAATAACGGTTTTGTTGACATTCGGATCAGCTTCACTGCTGAGTGCATAACTGTTGTAGGTCTGGATCGCCGGTTTGGAGTGGAGAATATCACCCATCACCCACTCCCGGCCAACGCTGGGATTGATCCCGTAGACGTCGTAACCGTAGACGTAGTTGATGATTTCATCTTTGCGGACATCGGATGCAACATCAAAGTCGGCAAAGGTCAATGCGGTATTGCTTGTCGTCAGGGCATTGCTACTGTCGGTGAGGGCCGCTGTTGTACCAGTGTAGGTGTAGATATTGCGGGTCGATAAAACCCGATTGTTCAGGATGCCCCCGATGCCCCCTTCCTCAACGTTGCCTGCGTCTGTTGCAGTTCCCCAGTAGGACACAGATTCCGGCAGGAAGGCACCGTTGGCGTCAGTCGCTTCGTTGCCGTTTTTATCCAGTACTTCTCCGTTATTGTCGAGGCCGAATTTTTTCAGGTTGCCATACCAGTCGCCAGTGATCTGTGGCTTGAAAAAGCCAAGATAGATGCGTTGACCACTGTAAACTTTGTTTTCCGGGCTGGTTGGTACCACCGGAGCGACAAAAGCGGAACTCTGGTCGAGAACTTCGCCGATAATCGCCGAGAGGGCACTCGTTAGCTCTTGGTATGATGATGCCAGGTAGGATTTCCCTTGCCCGGCATTGGCTCCCTGGCCGTTGTCGGCGGTGTCTTGCAGCAGGTCAACAGCGTCGCTGTCACCTCCTCCCAGGCCGAAGCCGATAGTATAGGTTTTAACGTTCTGGGTGCCGTTGAAGTCGGACAAGTCGGTGTTGTACAGGTACCAGGCAACATCGTCGAGGGAATCGTCGTCGCCATCATCGCTCCTGCCGTCACCGTCGCAATCGACGTTGTCATCGCCGCCGCAGCTTAGGCTGGGGACGCTGCTATCGGAAGTCGCCATACCGTCGGTCATCAAGATGATATAGTTCGGCTGGCAACTGGCAGTGATTGGCGAGGTGTAGGAACCGGAACCCGCAAAGTATTTATTGCCGCCGCTGAAATAGCGCATCGCTTCGTACAGGGTTTCGCCAAGCGGGGTATATCCCGAGGCCGGCATGTTGGAGGCGATGTCTACCAGAGCTTCCCGGTTGGTGGTCGTGCCGGTGTGAATCTCATCCATATTTTTGATGGTTGTTTCATAGTTCTGGCCATCGACCGATACAGTCATGAAAGTGCCGCCGGAACTCGAGTTAAAGCGCATGATGCCGAAATTGACCCCGCCCGTGCTCTCGATCAGGTCAGAGACAACGTTTTCGGCGACGTCGTTTTTGCGTTCCTGGGTCGTCGAGCAGATTTGGGTGGAGCCACTGTTATAGTCGTCGCCGGAGCCCGAAGCGCCGCCACCTGCATCGCCAATAGTGACCAGGCTATACCAGTCAACCCAGTTGCCAGTGGCGTAATAGCGTGAGCTTCTGGAACCATCGCAGTTGCCGTCTTCGTCAAAGCGGACATCATCAACAAGTGTACCTTGCTCACTCAAGGCGTCTTCCTGATCATTGCAATCGATATCCGAATAATCGATGTTTTCAACTCTGTCCCATTGGCTGCAGAAGCCATTCTGGTCCCACTCATCGTCGCGGCAACGGTAAACCTTGTTGCGTTGGCAAGCCTCGGCAGCCCATGGCGGATCCCTTCTGCCACCGCCATCACCGCAGAACTCACTCGAGGTCATGGCGGTGTAATCGGTGTCTTTGTTATAGCCGCCGGAGCCGACTTCGCAGGCGTCACCGATACCATCGCCGTCACTGTCTGCTTGGTCGGCATTGGAGGTTACTTTGCAGTTATCGGTATCGTCGGTGACACCGTCGCCATCAGTGTCGGGGAAGGTTGTGTTGTCATCACACAGATCGCCGATACCGTCGTTATCGGTATCGGTCTGCGTGGCGTTGGCAACCGTCGGGCAGTTGTCGGACTCATCGATAACCCCGTCCGAGTCGACGTCTGGCTGGCAGACTTGAACATCTATCTCATCATCCATACTTCCCGAGGTGTCGAAAACGATCAGCACATTTGGTTGCAATGTAACTGAAGCACCCCCGTATATAGCGGTATCGCCGATATAGGAATCTTGGGCGCTGTAACCGACCTGGGGAAGCAGGAGCAGCATGCCGAATATGATAATCAAAGGGTTGTATTTCATAACTATTTCTCCTTTCGGGGGATTCGTACTAATCCTCAGAATTATCATTCAGGCTGCTTTTGTGGATAGTCTTTTGCCGAAGGAAATTCAGGTAATTCCCTGTGACCCAATCCTTCCCTTCTCCTGGATCCAGGCACTGGCCATTATCACCCAAGTTGCCAGTCCAGGTTCCTTCTTGCAGTGCCAGGTAGGCTTCAGCACAACGGATCTGACGAACCGTCTGGAAGCGCTTACTCGGATACCAGATTTTTTTCCGTTCACTGCGTTTGAAAATACCCTTAGTGTCGAACGGTCCCTCGTAGCTTACATCCTGATCGTAAGCAAGAAGGTTTTCTGGGCGTTTGTCGGCATGAGCACCGATGACGAGAACAAAGAGTAAAAACAGAAGAACGAAGGATAGTTTTTTCATGTCAATCTCCATGCTGACTGGCATTTTATTTAGGTACAATTTTGGCAAATTGCGACCTCAACTCGGTACGCGAAGGATTGTTGGTGTTGATTGGGAACAGGCCGACAGCATTGCCAACATAATTACGTGCTTCAAACAGGGATGCATCCGAGCCAGAGCCGACAGGCGGAGGTCCCGCATTGATAAAAGTGACGGAATTGCGATCATCCGTGGTGGTAATTGTACTTGCCTCCAGGCCGCCATTGCCCAGCTCAATCAGATTGCGGTGAAGAGTTGGGGTTGCAAGTGACGTGTTTTGGTCGTTGTAGAGATCAACCGTTCCTGAAAAATCTGAAGCACTCCGCATGGAGTATTCTAAGGCGCGGTCGGCAACATAAAAGCTTTCCTGCTTATTGCGATAGTTTCCAGAAATTTGAATTTCTGTTGTCGACGTTGACATCAGTACTGTCCCGAGAACACTCATGATTGCCAGCAGGAGCATCGCGATAATTAAGATTGAGCCCCTTTGATTTTGAACCAGCGGTGTCAAATGGTGCGGAGCTTTTTGGGGGATTTGTTTTATCAACATAACCTTCGCTTTCTCTGTGATCAATTGCGCAAATAGGTGATGCTGGAAAGGCTGCGTGCGCGGACCTGACCGTCAAGTTGTCTAGTGGCATTGGCCGTCAAAGTGACACGCACTGCCCGAATATCCTCCAGTTGGGCAGCCGTTGGTGCTGTTACTTCAGTGCTATCCTCAAGTAGGTAGTCGAATGCGATGCTGGCGATATCGTTGACGATAATATCGGGACCGGTTTCATCTGCGTCAAGAGTACCACTTCCGTCATCATCGTTGTCACCATCGTTGCGGCGCAAGTCGGTACCGTTTAAATCCCAAACGATGGTTGATGGATCAGGAGCATCATTAGCATCGTTGACCAAAGCAATAATATCTCCCTCTTTGTACTGTAAGCTGGTGGTATGGGAAAAGTTGCCGATGGTTATGGTTGGTCCCGTTCTGTCAACCGCGGTCACCAGCAGTTCATTGTTGTTCGAAGCGTCATTGACTGGGTCGAAGGGCTGGGCGCCATCCTGAGGGCGGATAATTCTGACAGTGTCTCCTACCTCGAAACGATCGACACTGGTTGGGACATTGATGTCGAACTGCTGCGATGTTTCAGCTAAAGTAACTTCTTCATCGTCAGCAATTCGAGCAAAAGCATAAAAGGCCGACGCTGTCACCAGATTCAAGGTTGTTGCGTTTGAGCCGACAGCAATCCCTGTTGTTCCTGCGGGAACCAATGCCTCTGCCATCTTGATATCTTTGTCGATCAGATTTAAGGACACTCGCAGGTTCTGCTGAACATCAACTAGGTTTTCCTGGTTTACGGTGGTCTTTTGTGTTGATGAATAGGTTGCATACATGCCGACAATTGCAAGCCCGGCTACAACCGTAACAACCAGAAGTTCGACTAGCGTAAAGCCTTTATTATTATTGATAACGCAACGCATATGACTCCTTGATTCGCTTGCTTACAGGTTATAGCGTTTGAAGTTTGTCAGGGTTATGGTTCTCCCTGAATTCTCCTGCACGTTGACATCAATCCTGGAGAGACCGGTAATCCCCTGCCAGTCCACTGTAACGACCCAGTTGGCTGTAAAGAAGCCGGCCCCCTGAAGTCTCAGGGTTGTCGCATCGCCATCGCCATCAGAATCGTTTGGGTCAATGCTAACAACATTAGTACCGGCTGTTCGGAACAGCGGATTATCGCTGGGGAGAGACATAACTTGCTCCATCACTCCTTGCGCCATAGCGGTTGTCGATGTGCGAAGGTTTGATCCAGAATTATATCTGATCGCGTTGATCTGTAATCCTGCAATTGCAAGCAGACCGACGGAGAAGATCGTCAGAGCAATCAGCACTTCTACCAATGTGTAGCCGTTGTCGTTTGCACATCTGTTCGACATAATACATCCTTTTTGCGAACGCAGATTTTGTTAGGCTTGATACTTAAAGCAAAGCATGTGCCAGCTTGGGGCTAGCTATAAAGGAAGCTAAAAAGAGGCAAGAAGCGCTTGTGAAGCCATTTCTGCAGGTAGAGAGTGCACAATTTGCATTTTTATATATGCAACTTGTGCACTCTCTGAAAACGAGGAAATTTGTATGTTAATTAAGATTTGTTTGGAAGGTGCCTGCGTCTTCTTTGCCTAAATCACCTCAGATGCTACAAATAAAAAATGATACAGAGAATTGGCTACTAAAAGATTGTGTTTGACCAATTAATTTATATTGCTAGGCCATATCAGGTCTAAATTGATACTTAGGCTTGATGTGAGAAGGGGTGAAGAAGCTTTTTTAGCCGAACTGGTTAATCATTTCTTCCACCACCGCGAACATGCCGATGCCGGTTGGACAGGTGCGGTCACAGCGGCCACAGGCGATGCAGCCGATCTCACCCCAGCGCTCGACATCGGCGACCAGCTTGTGGTGAATCCGGCGGCGGGTGCGCAAGGCTTCGGTGCCGAGGGGGTTGTGGCCGCTCGCTTCGCGCATGAAAGCGTCGAGCTGGCAGGAATCCCAGACCCGGCTGCGCTCGGTTTTGCCATCGCGGATCCGGTCCTGCACGCAGAAGCAGCTGCAGGTCGGGCAGACCAGATTGCAGCCGGTGCAGAGGATGCAGCGGTCGGCTATTTCCTGCCAGAAGGCATCCGGAACTTTATCTTCTCTCAGCAGGCGACTTGCCGCCTTTAGCAGGCTGTCGGTTTTTGGTTCCGCGGCGCGCTGATCAATTTCCGTTCGTTCTTTAGCTTCGCTGTCCGGGAAGGGTGCCAATAGCGTTTTACCTGCTGCCGAATAGGCGCAGCCGAGCCAGCCGTCTGCTGTCGCAATTAGCTCCAAATCGCAGTTTTCTCCGGCTGGGGGCAGGTAGGCGCTATTTTCACCAGCAAATCCAGTCAATCCGATCAGTAGACTGTTTTCTCTTTTACCCTGGTAGATATCATCCGCCGGTTCGCAGAGAAAGAATCGATCGAGAAATGCGATCGCGGCCAAGTCGCTGCGCTCCAGGCCGAACAGGGCCAATGGCTTTTCAGCCGGGTGCGGTTGTTCCACGGAACCATCAGGGTTGATGCTAAGCAGCAATTCTGCTTGCGGGAACAACAGGCTGGTCGGTTTGCGCTGCAGCAGCGGCCCGCAAAGCGAAAGTTCACCGCTGCCGTAGCGGCCGAGCTGGCGGGTGCCGTCCGGCAGCTTGAGCGGCACCTGTAGATCGTACTGTTCCGCTAAGGTTTCGAGCAGTCGCAACAAGTCTTCGCGTTTGAGGGATTTCAACATGGCTCAATCCTCACCGCGCAGACTTTGAACTCGGGGATGCCCGATTCCGGGTCGAGGGCGTTGTTGGTCAGAGCGTTGGCTGCCCCTTCGGTAAAATGGAAGGGGATGAAAACTTGTCCGGCCGGGACCTTTTCAGAAACCAGGGCGCGGCAGGTGATGCTGCCTCGAAGACTGCTGATTCTGACCTGTTGCCGTGCGAAAATAGCCAGCTGGCTGGCATCGTCCGGGTTTATTTCGACGAAGGCAAAACGTTCTTCGCGGTCAAGCAGGTGGCTGCGACGGGTCATGCTGCCGGTATGCCAGTGGAAATAGCTGCGCCCGGTGTTGAGCAGGAAGGGGAAATCCCGGTCCGGCAGTTCATGTGGTGCGCGGTAGTCGACCGGGCTGAACCGGGCTTTGCCGCGCGTGCATCTGTCGATGTGCAGAATCGGCGTGCCGGGATGGGTTTTGTCCGGGCAGGGCCACTGCAGACCATGCCCCTGTAGGCGGTCGTGACTGATGCCACCGTAACTGGGTGTGAGAGCAGCGATTTCAGCCATGATTTCGGCGGGATTTTGATAATCGCTTTTCAGCCCGCAACGCTGTAGCAGCTCACAGATGATCTGCCAGTCGGTACGCGCCAGTCCCGGTGGCTCTGCGGCTTTTCTGCCCAGTTGCACCCGGCGCTCGGTTGAGGTGAAGCTGCCGTCCTTTTCCGCATAACAGCTCGCCGGCAATACCACATCGGCGAAAGCGGCGGTTTCGGTGGGGAAAATATCGATGACGGCGAGGAAGTCGAGCCGCTCCAATGCTTTTTTCACCATCCCCTGGTTGGCGTCAGAAAGCATCGGGTTTTCCCCCAGAATCAGCATGCCGCGAACTTCTCCCGTGGCCGCCGCTTCGATGGCGTGGGTCGACATCAGCCCTTTTGTTTCCGGTAGTTCACAGCCCCAGGCGGTGGAGAATTTCTTCCTTGCCTCAGGATCGGCCACGTTCTGGTAGCCGCTGTAGACATCCGGCAGCGCGCCCATGTCGCAGGCTCCCTGCACATTATTCTGGCCGCGCAGCGGATTAACGCCACTGCCCGGTTTGCCGAGATTGCCGGTCAGCAGCGCCAGGTTGGAAATGGCGCGGACGTTGTCGACGCCGTGACTGTGCTGGGTGATGCCCATGGCATAGACGATCATTGCCCTGTCGGCCTCTGCGTAGAGGCGGGCGGCCGCGATAACCTGCTCTGGTTCCAAACCGGTAATTCCGGCAACATATTCAGGTGTGTAGCTTTCGAGCTTTTCAGCAAAGGCGGCAAAATTCTCGCAACGCTGCGCGATAAAGTCTCGATCCTCCAGGCCGTCCCTCAGGATCTGCCGCATCATGCCGCTCAGCAGGGCGACGTCGCTACCGTTCTGCTGGCGCAGGTGCAGGTCGGCATGTTTAGCCAGGCGAATTTTGCGGCTATCTGCGACCAACAGCTTGGCACCACGCTGTTTGGCCTGCAGGATGCGACTGCCGATCAGCGGGTGCTGCTCGGTGGTGTTGGAGCCGATGACGAAAACCAGTTCAGTTTCATCGAAGCAACTCAAGCTGTTGGTCATCGCCCCGGAGCCGAGGGTTTCGACCAGCCCGGTGACGGTCGATGAATGGCAGAGGCGGGCGCAGTGATCGATGTTGTTGGTGCCGTAGCCGGCACGGGCCAGCTTTTGCAGCAGGTAGTTTTCTTCGTTGCTGACCTTGGCTGAAGAAAGGAACATCAGGCTGTCGGGACCGTGCTTTTCAGCGATGGCTTGCAGCTGATCATGTACCAGGTCGAGCGCCTGTTGCCAGTCAGCGGACTGGAGTTCGCCATCGCGGCGGATCTGCGGCACCGCCAAGCGGTCGGGGTGATCGACAAAGGCATGAGCGTTCCAGCCTTTGACACAGAGCTGCCCCCGTGTCGTCGGGTGCTGTCCGGCCGGTTCGACGCCGGTCAAGCGACCATCGTCATCGCTGAGCAGGTAGAAGTTACAGCCGGTGCCGCAATAAGGGCAGGTAGTGAGCGTCGCTGTCATAGGGCCCCGCGCAGATGCTCGACTTCTTCCAGCCAGAAGATCGGGCCGTCGCAGCAGCAGGTCAAATGCTCGATGCTGCAGTGGCCGCATTTGCCGATACCACAGCGCATCTGTCGCTCCAGTGACAGCATGATCTGTTTTTCGCTGGTCAGCCCGAGGCGTCGCAGCTCGGCGATAACCGGCCGGTACATGGTCGGCGGACCGACAACCACAGCACAGCTGTTTTCCGGCTGCAGTACGACCTCGTTCAGCAGCTCGGTAATCAGGCCGGTTTCGCCGTCGAAGCAAGAGTCGGCCGGTTTATTGTCAACGGTGTAGCGGCAGCTGAAGTTGTCATCAATCTGCCAGCTGTCCAGGTCGCGACGGAACATCAGGTCCTGCGGTGAGCGGGCACCGTAGAAAATCTGTACCGAGGCAAACTGGTCGCGGCAATCCTGGCAATATTGAATCAGCGAGCGCAGCGGCGCTAACCCGCATCCCCCGGCAATCAGTAGCAGTTGTTTGCCGCGAAGTGATTCCATTTGAAAGGGACGACCGAAGGGGCCGCGGATGCCGATTTGTGCACCCGGCTGAAGACTGTGCAGGGCGCTGGTCAAGCTGCCGGCTTTGCGCACGCCAAGCTCGAAGTCGCCTGTGCGGGTCGGAGAACTGGCAATGGAAATTGGTGCTTCGGTGAGGCCGGGCAGGGATACCTGTACGAACTGCCCCGGTTGATGCTGCAGTTCGCTGCCGTCGAGCAGCTGCAGGCGGAACAGCTTTTCCTGCGGCGTCAGTTGTTCGACCGTCAGCAAGCGACAGGATCGGGGGGTGTAGATGGAGGTTTTGGCAACAACTGCAGTCATGGCGGCTCCGTAAAATAACGAAGCCCCATACTAACCGATTGCCGTATACGCCAAAAGGAGAATGTTTTCAGTCGCCGCTGTTTTGTTCGAGCAGTTCGACTAACTCTTCCGGCGGTAGTGGGCGGCTGAAATAGAATCCCTGCATCTGGTCGCAGCCTTCATCGCGCAGGTAGTTCTGCTGTTCCAGCGTCTCCACACCTTCGGCGATAACCTTGTGCTTGAGGCTGCGGCCGACGCCGATAATCGCCTGGGTGATGGCACCGTCCTCGGTGTCGAGGGGGAGATCCTTGATGAAAGAGCGGTCGATTTTCAGTTTGTCGAAGGGGAAGCGCTTCAGGTAACTGAGGCTCGAATAGCCGGTGCCGAAGTCGTCGATCGCCAGGTGCAGGCCGAGGGCTTTCAGCTGCTGCATCAGCACCAGGGCTGATTCTTCGTGCTGCATAACCGCGCTCTCGGTCAGTTCGAGTTCCAGCATTTCCGGATTCATCCCGGTTGCTGCCAGGATTGTTGCAACCTTTTCGTAAAAATCGACGTGATGCAGTTGCAGGGCTGAGATGTTGACCGCCATGCGCAGAGGTGGCAGTCCCTGTTCTTGCCAGCTGACGCTCTGCCGACAGGCGGTTTCCAAAACCCAGTTGCCGATGTCGTTGATCAGACCGCGTTCTTCAGCGATCGGGATGAAAACGGCCGGCGACATGTTGCCGTGGGTCGGGTGCTGCCAACGCAGCAGTGCTTCGACGCCGATGACCTTGCTGCTCTCCAGATCAAGCTGGGGCTGGTAGTGCAGGCGCAGTTCGTTGTTTTCCAGCGCGTGCTGCAGATCGCGCTCCAGGTTCAGGGCTTCAAGGGTCTGCGCGTTCATGTCTTCAGTGTAGAAGCAGAAGGTGTTGCGCCCGGCATTTTTGGCGTGATACATGGCTGAGTCGGCGTTCTTCAACAAGGATTCGAAATTGTCGCCGTCATTCGGGAAAACACTGATGCCGATGCTGATGGTGAGACGGAACTTCTGTCCTTTGACTTCATATGGGGTGGTTCCCAGTTCAGTGACCTTCTGGGCGACGTTGGCCACGGCACGTTCATCTTCCAGGTCGGCCAGCAGGATGACGAATTCATCACCGCCAACCCGGGCGACGGTGTCCTCTTCACGCAGGCAGGTTTTCAGCCGCTTGGCGACTTCCTGCAACACGCCGTCACCGACCGAATGGCCGAGGGAGTCATTGATGTTTTTGAAGCGGTCGAAGTCGAGGAACAGGAATGCACTTTTGCTGTTGTTGCGGCGGGCACGGGCAAGGTTCTGCTCGACCCGGTCTTTCAGCAGATTGCGGTTTGGCAGGCCGGTCAGTGAGTCGTGGTGGGCCAGGTACTGGATCTCTTGCTGGGCTTTTTTCCGCTCGGTGATGTCACGCAGAATCCCCTGCAGGTAAATTTGCCCTTCCAGTTCGATCAAACGTGCACTGATTTCGGCCGGGAAGATAGTGCCGTCCTTTCGCAGGCAGCGCTCCTCGAACAGGTGAGATCGCTTTGTCAGGAGTTGCTTGCGCTGTTCGGCCGATTTTTCCCGATCTTCTGCCGGGCGCAGCGCCGTGACATTGAGCGTCAGCATCTCTTCCAGGCTGTAACCGAACGCTTCCAGTGCGCGGTTGTTGACATCGACAACCTTTCCTTCCCTGTCGCAGAGCATGATGATGTCGTTGGCGTGCCTGGTGATCTGATGGAAACGTTTCTCCAACAACTGTTTGTCGAGCTGGGACTGGTATTTTTCCGCCAGCAAAGCGGTGCTGATCTGCCGCCACCAATAATAAAGGCTCAGCCCGGCGGACGAGACCAGGGCGATAACCAGCAGGGAAATCTGCCAGGCAAGCTGATTGATCGGGGCGTAGATCTCCTCCCGATCTATTTTCGCAACCAGGTACCAGGGGGTGCCAGCCACTTTTTTGATATAGGACAGCGCCGGGATATTACGATAATCGCGGTGCTCCAGGACGCCTTCTTTGCCCTGCCTGATCATTTCCGGTGGCGTGACCCGGTCGGTCGGGATGGAGATCTTGTGTTTGTGGTCTTCCTCCGCGTGGCGCCGACCGCTGAGGCGGATGACACCGCTGGGTGTTGGTTTCAGCAGGACGGTTTCCGCCGTTTTACTGGCAGTCGGCCAGCTCTCTATCAGTGGAAAGAGGAACTTTTCAGGAACCAGCCGCAGCACGATCGCGCCGCTCGGTTTTCTCGCTTTTCCCGCCAGCATCGGAATAATCAGGTCGAGGTGGATATGGTGGTTGAAATGTTCATGCTCATGTTCTTCATCACGATGATGCTCATGATGATGAGCTTGGATGCGTTCCAGTTCTTCCGGGTGCTGTGCGGAAATCTCGGCAAATTTGCTCTGCTTGGTCGCTAAGGCGTCCAGTGCTGCTTTCCTGGTTGTTTCACCGAGAAGCCACTCTTCACCAACGCTCAGCAAAGTGTTGGCTTGGGTATCGAGCAGGGCGACAGCATGATAGTCGTAGGCTTCCAGCAGAGCGGTCAGGCGGGAGAGGAATTTCTGGTAAAGGCCATTTCTGGGTGAGCCGTTCAGGATCCAGGCTTCCAGCTGTTGGGCAATGATCGGGTTGTTGAGCAGCAGCTTGGCATCATCCAGCTTTTCTTTACGCCATTCGCTGATCTGATGAGCTTTCAGGGTTGAGATGGCGATCAGCTCATTTTGCCGGTCGGCTTTGATTTTGGCCGTCTGATACTGGTAAACCCACCAGCCGCCACAGGCGATCAGCAACGCCAGAAAGCAGAATCCACCGAGCGCGATCCGGTTGACGTGCCCGGCACTTCTCCATTTGCGGTCAGAGAAAAAACTGCTGATTTCGTTTTGTTTGTGGCCTGTTTGCTGTGTTCCCATAATGTAACTTTGATAAAGCGGAAATGGTAAAAAATAATCCAACTTTATAAAGATACGTTAATTTTTTTTGCGGAGCAAGCCTTTGCGTAAACATTGCAATAAAAGTTGGATCAGGATATTTGCAGCTGGCTTTTTGCCAGGCGGCCAAGGGTTTCAATTGCCGCTTCGACGCAGGGATCCCAGAAGGCAGCATTCAGGCGCACGCAATTGCGATATTTTCCTTCCACGGAAAACAATTGTCCTGGAGCGATGGTGATACCGACCTGCTTGCTCTGCTCGTACAGTTTCAGCGAGTCGATCGGCTCCGGCATCTCGACCCAGAGCAGAAAGCCGCCCTGTGGCTGGGACACGCGGGTGCCAGCGGGAAAACAACGGCCGATGGCATCGGCCATCTGCGCCGTCTGCCGGGTGTAAACGCGACGGATCGAGCGCAGGTGGTGCTCGTAGCCGCCGTTGGCGAGAAATTCAGCGATCGCCAGCTGAGTCGGCGTCGGAGTGGCGACGTTGGCCAGCATTTTACTCCGCTCGATCTTTTCCTGATAACGACCGGCGGCGATCCAGCCGACCCGGTAGCCGGGGGCCAGGGTTTTGCTGATCGACGAGCAGAGCAGCACGTTACCGGTTTTGTCGAAGGATTTGGCCACCGATGGACGTTTGTCGCTGAAAGAGAGGTCGCCGTAGATATCGTCTTCGATCAGTGGAACCTTGTGCCGTTCCAGCAGCTGCACCAGCTTCAGCTTGTTTTCGTCCGACATCAAGCTGCCGAGGGGATTGTTGAAGTTGGTGATAACGATGCAGGCCTTTACCTCGCCACGGTTGCGGTCGAGAGCGAACTCCAGCGCTTCCAGACTGATGCCGCCGCGCGGCGAAGCGGGGATTTCCAGCGCTTTTAAGCCAAGGTCTTCGATCAGCTGGAGAAAGTTGAAATAGACCGGCGATTCAATGGCGACCACGTCGCCCGGTTTGCACAGCACTTGCAGCGCCAGCACGACCGCCTCGACACAACCGGAGGTGGTGACGATCTGCTCAGGGCTGAGGGTGCAGCCAGACAGCAATAAGCGCTGGGCGACCTGCTGGCGCAGCCGCAGGTTTCCGGGTGGCAGGTCGTAAGAGACGGATTGCAGAGCGAAGCGGCGGGTTTCGCGGGTCAGCATGCGGTTCAGTTTTTCGATCGGCAGCAGTTCCGGGTTAGGAACCGCGATGCCGAGCTGGAGCAGTTTCGGGTCGAGCAGGTCGCGCATCACCAGCTGGTAGATGTTGTCCATGCTGACTTCGGCCGGACTCAGGGTTGGCCGGTCGAGGACAGGTTCGGTCGGCAGCTCGGGCAGCCTAGCGCGGACATAGTAGCCTGATTGCGGGCGCGCTTCGAGCAAACGACGATCTTCCAGTTGGCTGTAGGCCTCTTTGACCGTGTTGATACTGACCTGCATCTGTTTGCTCAGCTTGCGGATCGACGGCACCCGGTCGCCGGGACGCAGCGTGCCCTGCTTGATCAGAAAGCTGATTCGTCCGGCGACTTCCTCGTAAAGCGGTTGCCTGCTCTGTTGCTGTTCGCTCTGTGCCAGCATCTTCTCACCTCTCGCCTGAATCCAGCCAATTTTTCTGCTGCAGCAGATTTAGCATTTCGCCCTGCCTGCAACCAGACACAGTTGCCTGTGAGGTTTCTGGGTACAGTTGCTGTCAAGTCTATCTGTGACGGTTACAATAGTAAAGCCCTGTATCTTGTGAGGAAAACTGAGACAGATAAAATAGTGGCGAATAAACAAGGCAACCAAAGGGGGCTGTGATGGAAATATTACTGGCAAAAAATGAACTGCTTGATCTCGGACATGAACTGAAAGGCTTGAGTATTTTCTGCCACAGCGGTCGCTGCTGGGTGACACAAAGTGGAGATGGCAGGGATCATATCCTGCACAGCGGACGTAGTTTCAAAGCGAGTAACGGGAGGCGTTTGATCGTCACCGCGACCGAGGATTGCCGCTTGATGCTGCTGGGGGAAGAGCTGGAATTCAAATACGAGCCGCTCTGGCAGCGTCTTCGCTGTGGTCATTGAAAAAAACGGGCCCGGTTTTCGCCGGACCCGTTTTTGCTCCTGCTGTCAGTCGAGGTGACTGTCGAATTCGTGCGGATGTTTCAGCACTTCGTCGTAGCGGATGGCGTAGCCGTGGGTCATTTCCCGGCAGTTGCTGATATCCCAGCGTTCGCAGTGGCGGTCAACTTCAACCTCAATCATACCCGGCTCGAAGCCGATCACCCTGCCTTTGCTCTGGTTGAGGAGATTCTCCACCCAGATCATCTGTCCGTCATCAAATAACTGCTGCATTCCCTGATAATCTGTTCTGTTCATAGTGACTCCTTTCCGCGTGCCCTGCGGCTTTGGCGGAAGGCGTAGACTTTTGCCATCAGGCACGCGCTCTACTGATTTTATTATACTGTGATTGCTGGTTGTAGATAAAGGTGCCGGCTGGAAGTTCTTAGGGGCACCGGCTATACTGGCGCAAACCTGTGCAGGAAGGAGTTAGAGATGAAAGTTATTGTCGATCTGGGTGTGGTTCCGATGGGGGTCGGTGTTTCCGTCTCCAAGTATGTTGCAATCTGCCAGCAGGTGCTGGAAGAGGCGGGGCTGAAAACCCGCCTGCATGCGTATGGCACAAACATCGAAGGCGATTTTGACGCGGTCTTCGCGGCGATCAAGAAGTGTCACGAGCAGGTGCATGCCGCCGGTGCGCCACGTATCAGCACCACCATCAAGCTCGGCACCCGGACAGATCGCGAGCAGTCGATGGAAGACAAGCTGCAGAGCGTGGCGGAGAAGAGGAGTCTCTAAAAATCGAAATGCGCTTGCGGGGTTGAGGCGAACTGGTAGTTTGCGCGGCCTTTGCCTTTGGCTTGGTACATCGCCTTGTCGGCGGTTTTCAGCAACTCGTGGCCGGTGCTGCCGTCTTCAGGGAAGATGCTGATGCCGATGCTGGCGCTCAGTTTCTGCCGGTAGGTGTCCCGTTCCATCTCGTGGGTCAGAGCTTCGCAGATCCGTTCCGCCATCACCTCGACCAGCTGAACATTATCGATATCTTCCAGCAGCACCAGGAACTCGTCACCACCGAGGCGGGCAACGGTGTCGCTTTCACGGACGGTGTTCGCGAGACGCTGGGCAACGTCGATCAGCACCAGGTCGCCGTGGTCGTGGCCGAAGTTATCGTTGATTTCTTTGAAGTGATCGAGGTCGATGAAAAATAGAGCCACCTGCTTACGGCTGCGTTTTGCCTTGCTCAGCGCCTGCTTCATCCGGTCTTCAAACAGCAGCCGATTTGGCAGGTTGGTCAGGGCATCGTGGTGGGCGAGGTGGTGCAGGCGCTTCTCATTTTCGCTCAACAGCTCTTCAATTTTCTGTCGTTCGGTGATGTCGCGGGTGACTTCGATTGCCGCGTAAAGTTCGCCGTCGCTGTTGTAAAGGGGCGATGAAAGGACTTCGATAATGCGGATCTGCTGATTCTCGTCAAGATGGTTGTGAATTGTTGAAACCGGCTGGCCGGTCTCTTTTACCTCTTGCAGTGGGCAGGGGTGAGCGTCTCCGCTGCAGGGAAGCTTGGAAGCGTGGGAAATTTCATGACAGCTGATTTTGTCCTGCGCGAGCAGCTCGGGAGATACCTGCCTGGCGGCCGCCTGGTTGAACTGCAGCACCTGATGGTCAAAGTTGATGACCATCAAGGGATCGGAGACGCCGTCGATAACCGATTGCAGAAAGTCGTTGCGATCGGCCAGCGCCTTCTCTGCCGCTTTCCGTTTGCTTATATCGCGGATAATTGAATAGATCAGCGAACGCCCCTCCACCACGATGGGACTGCTTAATATTTCTACCGGGCAGATGTCCCCGTTCGCTTTTCGGTGGGGGATCTCAAACTGCTGCAGATCACCAGATTTGATCTGCAGTGTTTTCTGCTTGATTTCTTCAGGTGAAAGCTGGTTGATCTCGCCGATGTTCATCCCTTGCAGGGTTTCTCGCGGATAGCCATAAAACTCGCAGGCTGCCGGGTTGCCATCCACAATCAGCCGGGTTTCCGGATCGATCAGCAGCATGACGACCTGATTCTCTTCAAACAGCACCTGGTACTGTTGCTGCCGTTCGCGCAGCTCGGTTTCAATTTGCTGCCTCTCGTTCAACTCATCTTCCAGCTGGCGATTTTTCTGTTTGAGCAGCCTGGTTTTCTGCTTCACCAGTCGACGGGTCCAGAGGGTGGAGAGCAGCAGAAGCAGCAAGAGTGCGCTCAGGCCGTACATCAGCCCGCTCAGCCATTGTGGCATCTGCGTCGCCAGTTTTTCGCCCAGCCACTTTTCCAGCAGCTGGTAATAGATGGACGTGGTCGAACTTTTCCAGTCAGCCAGAGAGCTATCAAACTGCTGTTTCAGCTGTGGAGGGGCGGTTTTTGCGAAGGCAGGACGGACCTGGATCGGTTTGATCAGGATCGGTGCCGGCTGCACGCCGTATTCCTGACGATGCTTGATGCCAAAGAGGCGACCAACCATTGCTGCATCGACTTCGCCAGCTGCCAACTTGATAAAAGCATCGCGGTAGCTGGTAACTTCGACGTAATCGATTGCGACCCCGAATTTGTCAGCGACCTGGCGCAAGCCCTGCTCACTGATGTAGTAGACATCACCAGCCAGAACGGCCAGTTTTTTGCCATTCAGCTGCAGGATCGAGTCGATCTGTGAATTGTCGGTGCTGCGGCGATAGACCTGTCCCCAGCTGGTAAAAACGGTTTCTTCGGCAAAATTATATTTCAGGGCACGCTGTTCGGTGTAAGCGATAGCTGGGAGAACGTCGATGCGGCCGTCCTCGAGCATTTCAAGGCAACTGTTCCACTGGCATGGCTGGATTTCCAGCTTCCAGTTGTGCTGCTTGGCTATCTGCTGCAGCAGGTCGGGAAAGAGGCCTCCGGCTTGGCCGTTAGCATCGATAAAGGTGAGCGGGGGATTGCTGTCGATGCCGACACGAACGGCAGCAGACGCCGTGCCGAGTGGCAGCAGGAGCATAATCAGGAAGAGGAGTATCCGGTGCAACACATGTCCCCCCGAAGCGGCACAGGAAGATTAAATTATCGAGCTTGAAAATAATAGAATAGAAAACCGGCATTATGCCGGGCATTTGCTAATAAAGTCAACGGCGCCGCTGGAGATTGGCGAGCTCGTCTTTCAGTTTGTGATAATTTTTCAGTCGCGAAGCACTGAGCCGTCCGTCATCTACGGCGGCACGAACGGTGCAGCCGGGTTCAGTTTTGTGGGCGCAGTCACTGAATTTGCAGCCAGTTGCCAACTCTTCGATGTCGGTGAAAGATTCCGCCAGGTCTTCCTCCTCACCCCACAGGTGAAGTTCGCGCATGCCGGGGTTGTCCATCAGGATGCCGCCTTCTGGCAGCAGGAAGAGTTCACGGTGGGTAGTGGTATGACGGCCTTTACCGACAGCGTCACTGACTTCGCCGATTTTCTGTCGCTCTTCACCGAGCAGTCCGTTGAGGATGGTCGATTTACCGACCCCGGAGGAACCGAGCAGCGCCAGGGTGCGTCCCGGCTGTAGGTAATCGAAAAGGAAATTAAGTTGCTCAGGTTGCTTCGCCATACAGGAGTGGACGGGGGAATCTCCAGCGATCTCGCGGACCTCCGCCAGGCACTTTTCTGGATCATCACAGAGGTCGGCTTTGTTCAGAAGGACGACCGCTTCGGCTCCGCTGCCGCCAACCAGTGTCAGGTAGCGTTCGATGCGGCGCAGGTTGTAGTCGCGGTCGAGGCCACAGACGATCAACACCAGGTCGACATTTGCGGCGATCACCTGCTGTTCGACTCGGCCACCACCTTTGCCTTTACGCCGTCCAGGAAGGTTGCGGGCAAAGGAGCTTTTTCTTTCGAGCAGGGCATGAATCTGTCCGCGCTCATCCGGTTGTGGCTCCACTGCCACCCAGTCGCCGACGACAGGCAGGTCACCCCGGCCACCGGCGCGATGGCGCATCTTACCGGCGAAACGGACGGTCAGTTCGCCTTTTTCGGTCCAGACGCGGAAATAATTTTTCTCTCCACGTATCACCCGTGCCGGAAGGTAGCCATGGCGCTGCCATGCGTCAAACTGGTCTGCAAAAAACGGGCTCCAGCCCCAATCCTGTAAATTCATGGCGGTAAGATTAACAGAAATCCTTGTCGGCGACGCAATAAAAAAGGCCGCCAAAAGGCAGCCTTTTCAGTTTTGTTCTTCTTCCAAATTTGCCTATTCGGCAGCTTCAGTCGTTTCCTCTTCTGTATCCTCGTCTTCTTCAACCGACTTCTTTTTGCCGAACAGGCGGGCGACGATGATGCCAACCTCGTAGAGGATGATGAACGGCAGCGCGATCGATGTCTGCGAGAACAGGTCGGGTGGGGTCAGCACCGCACCCATGATGAAGGCCAGCAGCAGGGCGAACTTGCGGTTGCGGGCGAGGAACTTGTGATCAACCACACCCATGCGGGCGAGGAAAAAGATAACGATCGGCAGCTCGAAGACCAGGCCGAAGGCGATCAGCAGGCGACTGGCCAGGGTCAGGTAAGAGCCCATCGACAGCATCGCGCTGATTCCGCCGATCTCGGTACCGTACTTGACGAGAAAGGCAAACACCATCGGGAAGACGAAGGTGAAACCGAAATAGGTGCCGGCACCGAAACAGAGACTGCTGAAAAAAACGAAGGGAATGACCAGTTTTTTCTCGTGGGCGTAAAGGCCGGGGGAGATGAAACCCCAGAGCTGCCAGACGATGATCGGGAACGCGACCACCAGGCCAGCCAGCGCGGCGACCTTCAGCAGGGTGAAGAAGGGCTCGGTGGCGTTGATAAAGACCAGTGAGCTGCCTTCCGGCAGGGCATTGCGGACCGGCTCGGAGATCCGCTCAAAGAGTAGCTCGGCGTAACTGTAGCACGCGAGGAAAGCAACCAGCCAGGCGCCGGATGCGATCATCAAGCGCTTGCGCAGTTCCTCCAGGTGAGTGCCGAGGGGCATGGCGCCGTTGGTATCAGACATCCTGCTTCTGCTCCTGTTTCGGCTGTGGCGCCTCTGCGGTCAGGACTTCTTCTTCAAGCTGCCGCTCGATTTCGGCATCTTCTTCAGCATAGCGTGCTTGGGCCGCCTTGGCTTCGGCAATCGCTTCAGCGTTCCCTTCCGGCTCTGGTGCAGACTCCGGCTCGGCTGCAACTTCAGCTTCAGGTTTCAGCTTACCTTCCTGCTGCAGCTTTTCCTGCGTCTGACGCACTTCTTCAGCACGGATTTCGACTTCCATGGTATTTTTAAACTCGTTGGTCGCCCGCTTGAACTCGGCAAATCCTTTACCGAGTGATCTGGCCAGATCGGGGAGCTTTTTCGGCCCCAGCACGATCAACGCCAGTGCGCCGATCAACAGCATTTCGGTCATTCCGATTCCGAACATCTACTTCTATCCTCTCACTCACAAAAAGCGCTATTTCCGGCTGTGAAAATCAGCCACTTTAACCCGGCGAGAATAGCCCCTTCCCCGGTTACTGTCAAGCGCTCACGGTGGGGGAAAAGATTGACAGAACAAGGGGTTTTGTCTAGTATTCGTGCTTCGCTTTGTATACACCTGAAATTGTGGGATAGATGTGATGGATCAAGAGCAATTGAAACAACAGATCAAGCAGCTGGCGGCCGAGCGCAACGCCCTGCTGATGGCGCATAACTATCAACGCGACGAAGTCCAGGAAATTGCCGATGTCACCGGCGATTCGCTGGCGCTGTCGATGGAAGCGGCCAAGACCGACAAGGATGTGATCGTCTTCTGCGGTGTCCATTTTATGGCTGAGAGCGCCGCCATTCTGGCACCGGAAAAGACCGTTTTGCTGCCGCGAGAAGACGCCGGCTGCCCGATGGCCGACATGATCACCGATGAGCAGCTGCGCCAGTTCAAGGCCGAGCATCCGGATGGCGTGGTCGTGACCTACGTTAACTCGACCGCCGCGGTCAAGGCGGAGAGCGATATCTGCTGCACCAGCTCCAACGCTATCAACGTGGCCCGTTCGCTCGAGGCCAAAAAGCTGTTGATGGTGCCGGACCGCAACCTCGGCCGTTTCATCGCCAAGCATGTGCCGGAGAAAGAATGCATCTGCTGGGAAGGCTACTGCCCGACTCACGACCGGCTCTCGGTCGAAGAAATCAGGCAGGCCAAGGCCGAGCATCCCGATGCCGTCTTCATGGCCCACCCGGAGTGTACCCCGGAAATACTGGACATGGCCGACCACATCTGCTCGACCAGTGGCATGTATGAGTACGCGAAGACGAACCCGGCAAAGACCTTCATTGTCGGCACCGAAAATGGCATCCTCTGGCGGCTGAAGGTAGAGAACCCGGAGAAAGAATTCATCATGCCGAGTCGGCGCTTGGTCTGCCCGAACATGAAGCTGACCTCGCTGGAGGATATCCTCAAATGCCTGCAGACGCTGGAACCGCGGATTACTGTTGATGAAACGACACGGGAAAAGGCGAAGCAGAGCCTCGATCGGATGCTGGCGGTACCGCGGGATTAAACACAGTGCAGTAAAAATGGGTTAGTATGTTGAAGGGCGTGCGTTTTGCGCGCCCTTTACTATTTTGAAAAGAGCAGATGGAACCAGAATTTCACGACATAAAACACGCCACCGTCAAAAGCTTCGTTGATGGCCTCTGCAGCCATCGGCAGACCAGCGAAGTGCTCGGGTTGCACGGTTCGAGCGACGCCTACCTGCTGGCCCGTTTGCTGCCGGAGCATGCCGGGCTGCTGGTGATCCTGACCGCCGAGCTGCCGCAGGCACGGCAGTTGGCTGCCGACCTGCAGTTCTACCACCACCGTCCAGCAGAGATTGCCCTGCTGCCGAACTGGGAGCTTTCCCCCTACGACCCGCTGACGCCGCATCCGGAGCTGGAAGCGATCCGGATGACAACCCTGGCAGCGCTTGCCCGCGGTGAGTTGAAGGTGCTGGTGCTGCCGGTACGGGCACTGATGCAGAAGCTGATTCCACGCCAGGTACTGGCTAACGTGGCGCTTGAGCTGACAGCCGAAAACGAGTCGGAACAGGAATACCCGCGCGAGCAGTTGACGGAAAATTTGTTGCAGCTCGGCTATCAACCGGTTCCCTTGGTCGAAGAGCGGGGCAGTTTTGCCGTCCGCGGTGACATTGTCGATCTGTTTCCGGCAGACAGAGAACAGCCGGTGCGGATCGATTTTTTTGGTGACTGGATCGAGAAAATGCGCACTTTCGACCCGGCCACCCAGCGTTCGGCAGGTGAAACCATCGCTCGGCTGAAACTGATTCCTTCCAAAGAGATGATCCTGCATGGACCCTTTCTTGAGACCTTCGGGCAGCGGCTGAAAGAGCGTTGCGATGAGCTGTCGATCCCCCGTACCGAGCGGGACGCCATCATGGAGGAGGTGCGCGAAGGTCTTCTCGCGCCGGGGCGGCACTTCCTGCTGCCGTTCAACTATCCCGCCCTCGACTCCCTGTTCAGCTACCTGGAAAAGGAGCGCTGGGTGTTGCTTGATCCACCTGCCATCGAACAGGAGATCGATTCTATGCACCGTGAGGTGCGTGACGGCGAGCAACGCATGCTCGACCAGCAGCAACCACACGCGGCACGGAGAGAACTTTTCCTCGACCCGAGTGAACTACAACCGATCATGACCGGACCCGGCCGGGTTGAACTGTCGCAGCTGCGGGTCTTTCAGCTCGATGATGAGCGTGAACGTTACCACTTCAAGTGTACCGGCAACGCCGAACTGCGCGCACAGATGAGCGAGGGGCAGGATGGACTGGAACCGCTGGCGGCCAAACTGCAGCAGTTCGAGGAGGACGAGTGGCGCTGCCTGCTGGTCTGCCACAAGCAGGCGCAGGCACAGCGACTGCGTGAACTTTTGGCGGTGCACGATGTTGAACTGAACATCAACCCGGCGATCCGACTGAACAACCTGCACGCCGGCTTCCCGCAGCTTTGTGTCGGCGAACTCTCCAGCGGCTTCTGCCTGCCGGAAGAGAAGCTGGCGATCATTACCGAGGAAGAGATCTTCGGCAAGCGCAGTCACCGGCAGAAAAAGACCGGTCAGCAGCGCGCGCGCAAGCTGATGAGCAGTCTCGCCGAGCTCAAAGAGAACGACTACATCGTCCACACCGATCACGGCATCGGCCAGTACCTCGGCCTGGTGCATCTGCAGACCGGCCCGGTTGAAGGCGATTTCCTCCATCTGCTCTACGCCGGTGGCGACAAGCTCTACCTGCCGATCGACCGGATCGAGAAGGTACAGAAGTACCTTGGTGGGGAGGGGGCTGCGCCCAAGCTCGACAAGATGGGCGGCCAGGGCTGGGAAAAGGCCCGGCTGAAGGCACGTGCCGCAGTCGAAGAACTGGCCCGCCAGCTGCTGGAACTCTACGCCAAACGGGAACTGCGCCAGGGCTTCGCCTATTCCGCGCCGGATAAGCTCTACAAAGAGTTCGAGGCGACCTTCCCGCATGAGGAGACGGATGATCAGCTCTCTGCCATCGAAGATACCTTGTCTGACATGCAGTCGGACAAGCCGATGGACCGGCTGGTTTGTGGCGATGTAGGCTACGGTAAAACCGAGGTGGCCCTGCGGGCAGCGGTCAAAGCGGTCCTCGACAGCAAGCAGGTGGCGGTGCTGGTGCCGACCACGGTGCTGGCGCGGCAGCACTGGGAGAGTTTCAGCCAGCGGCTGAAGGATTTTCCGGTGCGGGTGGAAATGGTCTCCCGTTTCCGTACTCCGGCAGAAAACAAGAAAACACTCGAAGCCGCCGCTGCCGGCAACGTTGATATTCTGATCGGCACCCATCGGATTCTGCAGCGCGATGTGCGCTTCAAAGATCTGGGCCTGGTGATTGTCGACGAGGAGCAGCGCTTCGGTGTTTCGCACAAGGAGAAGCTTAAGCAGCTGCGCGCCGAAGTCGATATCCTCACCTTGACGGCGACGCCGATTCCCCGCACACTGCATATGAGTATGGCCGGGATGCGCGACCTGTCGGTGATCGATACCGCTCCAGTCGACCGGCTGGCCATCCGCACCTACGTCACCCGTTTCGATGACGAACTGCTGCGCCAGGCGATCCTGCGCGAACTGCGCCGCGGCGGCCAGGTTTACTTCATCCACAACCGGGTGCAGACGATCGACGCCATGGCTGAGCAGCTGCGTGAGCTGGTACCGGAAGCGAGTATCGCCGTCGGTCACGGCCAGATGGCGGAAAAAGAGCTGGAGCAGGTGATGCTCGATTTTATCGAGGGCAAATCGAACCTGCTGCTGGCGACCACCATCGTCGAAAACGGTCTCGATATCCCGCGTGCCAACACCATTATTGTCAACCGCGCCGATTGTTTCGGCCTCTCGCAGCTCTACCAGCTGCGTGGCCGGGTCGGCCGTTCCGACCGGCGCGCCTACGCCTACCTGCTGATCCCGGGTGAAGCCTCGTTGACCAAGGATGCCCGCGAGCGATTGAAAGTGCTGCAGGAATTGACCGAACTGGGCGCCGGTTTCCGCATCGCCAGTCACGACCTGGAGTTGCGCGGTGCCGGAGATCTGCTTGGTGCCAAGCAGTCGGGGCCGATTGCGGCGATCGGTTTCGAGCTTTATACCGAACTGCTGGAAGAGACGATCAACAAGCTGCGCGGGCTGGAGCATGAAGAGAAGGTCGACCCGGAAATCCGACTGGGCCTGTCCGCCTTTTTTGCCGAAAAATACCTGCCCGACCCGAACCAGCGGTTGCAGTTCTATCAGCGCATGGCAGCGGCAGAAAGCGACGAAGAGCTGTTCGATATCTCCGAGGAACTGCGCGATCGTTACGGTGAAATGCCGAGCGCCGGCGAAGCCTTGCTCGGTACCATGCGCTTGCGTATCCTGCTGAAAAAGTTGCGGATTGAGCTGCTCGAATATGATGGTCGCCGATTGCACCTGAGTTTCCACGCATCGACCAAGGTCTCGCCCGATCTGATCCGCAAACTCTTGACCGAACAGCCGGAAAAGTACCGGCTGGGAGCAGATTTCAAGCTAAGTGCCGAGCTGGGACGACTGAAGGAGCAGGAGCTGTTGTTGACAGTGCGAAAAGAATTGCAACTGTTTTTCTGAATGTGTTAGCTTTGCTAGCCGAATTTCCTCTTTTGCAACAGGTGTTTAAGTGCCGTCCTTGCTGCTGAAATCTGTACTTTCAATCCTCTTTCTGCTGATTCTGACCGCCTGCGACCAGCAGCAACCGGAACCGCAGAAGGAGGCGCCGCTGCTGCAGGTTGGCAGCCGCAGTCTCAGCCTGTCGCAATTTGAGCGCAGGCTGCAGCAGGTTTACCCCAAGCTGGGAGAGTTCCCCTATCCCGAGCAGGTGCAGCTGAAACTGGAACTGGTCAACCGGTTGGTCGAACAGGAGATGATCTTCGCGGAAGCCGAGCGACTCGATATCCGGGTCTCGCCCGACGAGCTGGATACTGCTATGGCGGAACTGCGTGGTACCTACAGCGCCGAGGAGTACCGGCAGATTTTGCGCGAGGCCGGGCAAGACGAGCAGAGCTGGAAAAGCGGCCTGAAGCTTCGTTTGATCACCCAGAAATTGAGCGATATCCTGTTCACTAAAGCGGCACAGGTGAGCGAGCAAGAGGCTGAGCAATATTACCTGGCCAATAAAGAAGAGTTCCGTCGGCCAGAGGAATTGCGGGCACGGCAGATGCTGTTCGCGAACCGGGAAGATGCCGAGGAGGTGCTGAAACTGTTGAAGCGGGGGGGCGATTTTGCCGAGCTGGCGAAGGAATATTCCCTCTCGCCTGATCGCGAAAATGGTGGTAACCTCGGCTACTTCTCGAAAGGGGAGCTGCCGCCGGAGTTTGACCGGGCTTTATTCCGGCTTGGTGCTGGCCAGTTGAGCGACCCGGTTGAAAGTCCTTACGGTATCCACCTGTTCCTGGTTGAACGGCGTCGCCCGGCTGGAGTGCGGCCTTACGCCGCGATAAAGCACGAGATTATGGCCAACCTTTCGCAGCAGCGTGAGGAACTGGCGTTTCACCAATGGCTTGAAGAACTGCGCGAGAAAACCCAGATCTCGGTCGACTGGGAGCTGTTAAAAGAACCGGATAAGCAAGATCAATAAACTGAAACCATAGATGCAACAAGGATCGACACTGATGAAAAGATTTTTCTTTCTGCTTCTGCTGCTGGCTTTGCTGGTGCAACCGCTGGCGGCCAAGACCCTGACGAAAGTGGCAGCTGTGGTCAACAACGATATTATCACCACCTATCAGCTGGATAAGGCGGTGATCGATGCCCTGGCCAAAAACGCCAAGGGGAACCAGCTGACCAGTAAAGAGTTCGATCAGTTAAAAACCAGTGTCCTGGAAAACCTGATCAATGAAAAGCTGGTCGAGCAACGGATCAAGGAGCTTGGCCTGAATGTACCTGACCCGGAGTTGAACGCTGCGGTCGAGGATGTCCGGCTGAAGAACAATCTGACTGCTGATCAGCTCAAGCAGGCTGTTGAAGCCCAGGGGATAACATTTGCAGCCTACCGTGAGCAGCTGAAAAAAGAGATTCTGCGTTATAAGCTGCTCAGCCGTGAAGTCAACTACAAAGTTGAAGTGACCAGCGGCGAAGTGCGTGACTATTATATGGAGCACATTGACGAGTATCGCAGCAAACCGAAGGTACGTGTCAGCAGCTTGAGTTTTGAATTACCCGCAGATGAAGAGGCGGTGGCAGAGCTGCGCGAGCAGGTCGTTGTGACCCGCAAACAGCTGCAAAAGGGCAAGGCGTTTGATCAGGTGCTGGCAGCTCAGGGTGATGCGGCGTTTGGCGGCGACATGGGCTATCTGGTCGAGGATGACCTGGCAGCCGTGTTGCGTGAAGCGCTTGGCGGGCTGGAGGTTGGCCAGGTGAGTGAACCGGTTGAGATGAACAACCAGCTGCACCTTTTCCTGATCACAGAGCGTGACTCCGGTGATAGCGGGATGGATGACCGGGTGAAAGCTGAGATCGAGCAGCTTCTGCATCAGCAGAAGACGGAAGCCCGTTTCAAAGAATGGGCAGCGGAATTGCGCGAGAACGGTTATATCGATATCCGTATTTAAATTTTTCAGCCCGCCTTTCTCTCCGTAAGGCGGGCTTTTTTACATCTGCAACTTGACTTCTGCTTGTCAATCAGTAGATTGAACTAAGATTCAATTCACGAGGGACGAGATGCCGAGAACTGCCGAACAGAACAAAGCCATCCTCGATAAACGCCGCGCTCAGATCCTTTCATGCGGCTTGCAGGTTTTCTCCAACAAGGGCTTGAAAGCTGCAAAAATCAGTGACATTGCGCAGCTGGCATCGATTTCCCAAGGCTTGACTTATCACTATTTTAAGTCGAAGGAAGATCTTTTTGCCGAACTTATTGCGATTGCATTCAAGCAGATGAATCGTGGAGCTCTGGAGCTCGCGGCCATGGAGATGCCTGCCCGGCAGAAAGTTTCTGCGGCGCTTCAGGGTTTACTGGACGAGATCGAGAGCAACGAAGAGTTCAGCCTCTACGTGTTACTGGTGGCTCAGGCGAGTATTTCTGCGGCTATACCGGAGGAAATAAAGCAGGTGCTGCAGTCGCGCAGCCAGATTTCTTACATGGTGGTGGAAAAAATCTTTGCTGAAGGTCAGCAGCAGGGCTGCGTGAAAAACTTTCCTCCGCGCGAGATGGCGATTCTGTTCTGGACTGTCATCAAAGGGTTGGCGATGAATAAGGTGACCCTCGGTGAAGCCTACCAAGCCCCTTCTCTGCAGATGCTGCAGGAGATGTTCCTGCTACCGGAGTAGGTCCCGTTCTCGTCACATCTGCCTGTTCACCATCTCTTTCGCCATCTGCTCCAGTTGTGCAAACACGTCAGGTTTTTTCTTTTCCGCATCACCTAAATGGTAGACATCGATCACCCGCATCGGGATAACATCGGCAAAGCCGGTCCAACCGAAGATTTCTTGGTAGCGGGGAATGATGTCGGCGAAGGCATTCTCGTCGCGATGCCCTTGGGCGAGAATGAACAGCAACGGGATCGGTCGCAGCAGCCGGTTTGGTTGGTCGAGGGCGATGTAACCCGGCTTGAGGAAGCTGTAGCAGCGGTCGATAAATGGTTTAAGCTGAGCGCTGACATCGCCGTAGTAGACCGGCGTTGCGAACACCAGCAGATCGGCAGTCTCGACCGATTTCAGCACAGGCTGCAGGTCATCCCCGACAACGCAGTAGTCCTTTGATTTTTTGCAGGCGTCGCAGGCCTGGCAGCCGCGCATCTGCATGTCGTTTAGGTAATAGCTTTCGACTGTCGCTCCGGCAGCGATTGCATGATCGAGAAAGTGTTTTGCCAGTTTCGTACTGTTGCCTTGTTTGCGCGGACTGGCAAATAAGCAGATAATTTTCATCGGTCCCCCGGAAAGAAAAAAGGTGATTTTTAACTGTAGATTATCGACTGCCTTTTGCTGTGACGCAAGAGTCCCTTTTGCTCCTTCTGAAAACCTTCCCTAACCGTAGTTGGTGTTTTTTAATAATTTATTGACCAAGGCGGCGGAAAAGGCTATAAATCAACATGAAATAGTGTGAATTCTGAAGGCCAAGATCTCGTTATTTTGAATGGTAAAATGCAGTGCTTGATTTTGGCCTCTTTTGCAGCTGCTAGCTTAACGCTGTTGTTTATTATCCACTCATGCCCCCAGGCTGTGGCAGGAGTAAGATGCTAGCTTCATCCATTAAATCCATGCTGCCGAAAAATAAACGGGTGCTACTTTTGGCGGCGGTTACGCTAGCTGTTGCAATGATTTCCTTGCAGGTGCTGTTTTATGTCACCATCCAACGTGAGGTCATGGGCAAGGCGCAGGAAACAGTCACCAACGTCTTACACATTCAGCAGGCGATTCGTGGTTATGTAGAAACGGTTTTGCGGCCAGAGGCCTATCGTTTGCAGGAGCAGGATATTCTCGCCGCAGATTATTTTTCTCCTGAAATGATGTCACGCTCTTTTGTCTCGCGTGAAACACTCAATATCTTCAGCCAGCTACACAACGAGACCTTTCCTGATTTTATTTTCCGTTATTCTTCGAAGTCCCCTTTGAATCTAATAAATCAGGCCACAGATGATGAACTGGCCCTATTTGACTTTTTTGATCAGCGGGATTGTGTTCAGCCGGATGGCTGTTCCGAGCTCAGCGAAGTGCGGTACATCTCCGGTCGGGAGCACCTTTTTTATGCGTTGCCACTCGGGCGATTCAAGCAGGAGTGTTTGAAATGTCATGGAGACCCGGCAGATGCACCAAAGGCGTTGACCGATCGCTACGGGCGCACTCACGGTTTTCAGCGCAACGTCGGTGAACTCTCGGGAATCATGTCCATTGCTTTGGATTTGACGCCATACAGGCAAAAGGGCTGGCAGGTTTTTGCCCTTGTCGGTGGCTTGAACCTTATCATTTTCACAACTGTTTTTATTTTCTTCTGGCGCATGTTGCGGACAAAGGATTGCCAGGACCGACTGCTTTTGCAAAAGAACGATGAGCTGGCCCGTTTGTCGAGTATCGACACCTTGACCGGCCTGTGGAACCGTCTCCAGTTTGACCGTGAAATTATAAGGTCGATGGCTTTGGCGAAACGGCAGGGGGAATCATTGGCGTTGATTCTACTCGACCTGGATTACTTCAAAAATGTGAATGATAAGTACGGGCATAGTGTCGGAGATGAAGCGCTGAAATGCTTCGCGGACTTTTTGCGGCGGGCCTGCCGCAAGTCAGATTTCGTCGGCCGCTATGGTGGTGAAGAGTTTATCATCATGGCGCCACAGATGGATGAGGCGGAATTGGTCGAATATGCAAAACGGTTACTGGAGGAAATGGTGTCGGTTGACTATCCGTATGAACTCAACCTGACGGCGAGTTTGGGGTTAGCCCTGATGCAGGCCGATGAAGATGCAGACCGCTTTTTCTGTCGTGCCGACAACGCATTGTACGTGTCAAAAGCTGAAGGTCGCTACAGGTACACCCTGGCGGACAGAGATTGCTCTAAATTCCCGCACATGCCAAGAGGCAAAATGAATGTCCATAGTTCAGTTTAGGACCGCCCTCGCCAATCAGAAATCGACTCCTTTGCGTGCTTTAACCCCGGCCCGGAAGGCATGCTTGATGTCTTGAATTTCAGAGACCGTATCAGCGAATTCACGCAATGCTTCTCCACCACCGCGTCCGGTGATGACAACACTCTGCTGCTCTGGGCGCTCACGCAAAGCTTTGAGGATGGTCTCTTCATCGAGATACTTGTATGAAAGCATGTAGGTCAGTTCGTCGAGAATGACAAGGTGATAGCTGGAATCCTGCAGC
Organism: Malonomonas rubra DSM 5091; assembly: GCF_900142125.1. Lineage (GTDB taxonomy): Bacteria > Desulfobacterota > Desulfuromonadia > Desulfuromonadales > Geopsychrobacteraceae > Malonomonas > Malonomonas rubra. The sequence goes on along the minus strand of NZ_FQZT01000007.1, from coordinate 13,111 downwards.
AGTTTGACTGCCTGCGCCCAAGCCTCTTCAGCGGCAGCGATATCGGCTTCGCGGTCCTCGCTCTCCCAGGTGAAGCCGGTCGCCATCTGGTGAAAAAAGACCTCAGGATGTTTTTCGCGGATGAAGATCTCTTCGCCCGACAGCTGCTTGCCTTTGATGAACTGGACGATACCGACTTTCAAGCCATAACCGAGACAGCGCATTGCCATGCCGAAGGCCGAACTCGATTTGCCTTTGCCGTTACCGGTCAGCAAAATGACGACGCCCCGCTCTTCTGTTGCCTGTTGGCTGCGGTTACCGGCTTTGATTTTTCGTGTGTTCATTTTTTCCTGTGACCCTGTTGCTGTAATGATTTTCTCTTTTGCCAAGTGCCATCGAGTTTTGTCAAAGTGAGAAAGCCTGTGGAGGTTTCGCAACCATATCGTATTCACCACTTCAGGTGGCAATTAAATCGATTTTGTTTGCTGGAAAACCGAGTATGGGCTTTCGCCAATAATGTTGTTGCGCTATGATTAATCTTTCATAAGGTTTGGCCGGTTGGCTCAAGGTGCTGTGCATGAACGATGTCTATCTTAATGGTGAGTTTGTCCCCGGCGACCGGGCCCAGATCTCAGTTTTCGATCAGGGCCTTTTGTACGGCGACGGGATTTTCGAGAGCTTTCGCTCCATCGGTGACCGTCTTTACCAGTTCGATCAGCACTACGCCCGGCTGCTGCAATCAGCCGAGGCGTTGAATTATGCCATCCCTTACAGCCAGCAGGAGTTGGAAGATATTCTGCTGGAGCTGCGCCAGCGGAACCAGCTGGAGAATGCCTACTACCGTATTACCATTACCCGCGGCCGCGGGGAAATCGGTTTTCAGCGCAACATCAGCAACGACCTCACCTGCCTGGTGATGGGGCGAGAGTTTCAGGGGTTTGCGGCCGAATACTATCAACAGGGGATTGAGCTGCGGGTGGCGCAGACGCGGCGTAACGCGCCGGAAGCGATCAACCCGAAAATCAAATCGATCAGCAACCTCAACAGCCTGCTCGGCAAGCTGGAAGCGAAAGCGGCTGGTGCTTTTGAGGTGATCATGCTCAACAACAAGGAGCATATCTGCGAGGGCGCTTCCTCGAACATTTTCTGGGTGAAGGATAAGTGGATTTTTACTCCTGATGCCTCGACCGGTCTGTTGGAAGGCGTGACGCGTGCGACAATTATCCGTCTCTGCGAAGAGAAGCTGAACCTGCGGGTGATCGCAGGTGAATTCAAGCTGCAGGATCTGAAGTTTTCCGACGAAGTGTTTATCACCTCGACGTCGCTGGAAGTTATGCCGGTGATCAAGGTCGATGATTTCATCATCAACCAGGGGCAGGTCGGTCGCATCGCCTACCAGTTACGCAAAGAACTGCATCTCGATATGGAGCAAAAGAGTGAGCCTCTGCGCTGAGTGGAAGGAAAGGAGACATGATGGTGGACGGGTTTGAAGGGAAGAAGCCGGATCTCGACTGGAGCCAGGTCCGGGAGACCGTATCGATGTTGAACCTGGCTGTTGCCCAGCTGGAAAAGACCATGTCGGACGGGCATGAGTCGGTCGACACTTTGACCGAAACCTTTGCGTCGCTGATCGGCGGTATTCAGGCGATCGGCATGGCGGCTGATAATCTGCCGGAAACCCCGGAAAAGCAGACGATTCAGGCCAACGTGGAGCCAGCCAAGGAAAAGATCAACAACGCCATCATCGCTTTCCAGTTTTACGATAAGCTCAGCCAGCGACTTGCTCATGTCAGTAACAGCCTGGCCGAACTGGGGAAGCTGGTGGAAACTCCGACCCGACTTTACAACCCTTACGAGTGGCATGGCCTGCAGGCGATGATCAAATCGAAGTACACCATAGAGCAGGATCGGATCATGTTCGATGCCATCCTCAACGGTGCAACAGTTGCGGAAGCGCTGGCACTGGCGAAGGAAAAAGGCCGTGATGAACCGACAGATATCGAGCTCTTTTAACCTTTTTCTGGAGTGAGCATGAGTAACGAGCAAAAGCGACGGAAGCTGGGCGAATACCTGCTGGAAGAGCGGGCCTTGACCCCTGTTCAGTTGGACAAGGCGCTGCAGAAACAGGAGGAAACCGGTGGCCAGATCGGTTCCAAACTGGTCGAGTTGAACCTGATTGAAGCCAAAACCCTGGTCAAGGCTCTGAGCAAACAGCTTGGCCATCCGGTCGCCAACCTGCTGGAGTTGCGCCTCGACCCGAAAGCGCTGAAGCTGTTGAGCACCGATCAGCTGAAAAAGTACCAGGTACTGCCGGTCGCTTTTTACGATAAGCAGGTGGTTTTGGCGGTGATGACGCCCGGTCAGAAACCGGCCGTCGATGAACTGCCGCATATCCTCGGTCGTCCGATCAAAACCATTGTTGTTCCCGCGTATCAGTTGTTGATGGCGATCAAGGAACTGGCCAGTCGGGAAATTCCGGAAACCAAGTTTCGCCTGCAGGCGTCCGCTGCCCCCAAATATCCGGGCATCTGGGAGCTCTGCCGTCGCCTGTCGAAGTCGAACGCCTCTGACCTGCTGCTGGTTGCCGGGACTTACCCGGCGCTGAAAGAGAACCATGAACTGGTTCGTTTCGATACCCCGATGCTCACCCCGGAACAGATGGAAATTTATGCCAACGATCTGATGACCCGGCGGCAGAAGGAAGAGTTTGCCGAGCAGCGGGATATCGACTTTGCCCTGACCGACCATCGGCTCGGCCGCTTTCGCGTGAACATCTATCGCCAGCGGACAAGCATTTCCATCGCCATCCGTCATATCATCGAGGATATTCCAACATTCGATCAGCTGAACCTGCCGAACTGGCTGGAAAATTACGCCCTTAAAGCGCAGGGGTTGATCCTCATCTCCGGGCCGAACGGGCACGGTAAGAGTACCACCATGGCGGCGATGATCGATGTCATCAACAGCAAGAGCAAACGCAACATCATTACCATCGAAGATCCGATTGAGTACCTCCACCAGCACAAGAGCAGTAACGTCAACCAGCGCGAGATCGGCATCGACACCTCCTCTTTCAATGAAGGGCTGCGGCACATTTACCGCGAAGCTCCGGATGTCATCATGATCGGCGAGATGCGTGACCGCGAATCAATCGCTATCGCGCTGGAAGCGGCCGATACCGGTCACCTGGTGATCAGCAGTTTGCACGCCAACAACAGCGTGATGGCGATCAACCGGATCGTCGATGTGTTTAAGTCTGAACAGCAACAGCAAATTCGTGTGCAGCTTGCCGACAACCTGCTGCTGTCATTTCACCAGCGGTTGCTAAAAGCACGTAACTCCGATGCGCGGATCCCGGCGTTCGAAAAACTGGCGAACAGCCACCGTGTCGCCAACCTGATCCGCGAGGGAAAAGATCACCAGATCCGCAACCTGCTGGTGAACGCCGAGGAGTTTGTCTCCCTTGACAGTAACCTGGCGCACCTGGTTGCTGAGCGAAAAGTCGAGAGGGAAATGGCGCGTCATGTCTGTCTCGATCAAAAACAGTTTCTTGACATGTTGAAATAGGAGAGAGGTCATGCTGTACACCGACCCCTGTTATCAGGCCTACATCGATATCCTGCACGAAGAACTGGTCCCGGCGATGGGCTGCACCGAACCGATCGCTATCGCCTATGCCGCGGCGCGGGCGCGGGATTTGTTGGAGGACGAGCCGGAGCGGGTGGTGATCGAGGCGAGTAACAATATCGTCAAAAACGTTAAAAGCGTGGTGGTGCCGAACACCGGCGGCCTGCGTGGCCTGCGTGCTTCGGCCGCTGCTGGTATTGTCGCCGGCAAGGCAGACCGGGTGCTGGAAGTGCTGGCTGACGTCAAAGAAGCACAGCATGCACAGATCAAAGCTTTCCTGGACGAAAAAGATATCGAGGTGGTCGAGTCGAACAGCGGCCTGGTATTCGATCTGGTGATCAGTCTCTATGCTGGCCAGAACAGGGCGCTGGTGCAGATTTCCCACTACCACACCAATATCGTTCTGATGCTCAAAAACGACACGGTTGTCTATGAAAATCAGGATTGCGACGAGATGGCGACAAACAGCCTGACTGACCGCTCGTTGCTGAATGTTCAGAGTATTATCGATTTTGCCGAAACCGTCGACCTGGCAAAATTGCGAGAATTGCTGCAGTGTCAGATCGATTACAATATGGCGATCGCCGAAGAGGGACTCGGGGGGGACTGGGGCGCCAATATCGGTTCGGTGCTGCTCGATACCTGGGGCGATGACGTTAAGATCCGCGCCCGGGCGCTGGCAGCTGCGGGCTCGGATGCACGTATGAGTGGCTGTGATCTGCCGGTGGTGATTGTATCCGGTAGCGGCAACCAGGGTATCGCTGCCTCGGTTCCGGTGGTGGTTTATGCCCGCGAGCTGGGGAGTGATGACGACACTCTGTTGCGTGCGCTGATTGTTTCCAATCTGATCACCATTCACCAGAAGACCGGTATCGGCCGGCTGTCGGCCTACTGTGGCGCGGTCAGCGCTGGTTGCAGTGCCGGTTGTGGTATTGCCTGGCTGCATGGAGGCCGTTTCGAAGAGATCGCTCACACCCTGGTCAACGCCCTGGCGACTGTTTCCGGAATCATCTGTGACGGTGCCAAGCCGTCCTGCGCGGGAAAAATCGCCGCATCGGTCGATGCTGGTATCCTCGGCTACGAGATGTACAAGCGGGGCCAGCAGTACTACGGTGGTGACGGAATCGTTACCAAGGGCGTGGAGAACACTCTCAGGAATATCGGCCGGCTGGGCCGTGACGGGATGCGGGAAACCGATAAAGAGATTATCCGCATCATGCTGGGAGATAACAGTCCGTTCCCGGCAGAAAAGTAGCTGTTTCAGTTGCGCAAGGTCGCGATCAGACGTTGCGGCTTTAGCAGCAGATCGAAGGCGGCAAGGATATCGGGGATCAGCAGGTCGGCTGCGAAGATTGCGCGGCCTGCGGCTCCTTCCTCCTGCATGATGGCGATCCCCAGCTCTGCAGTTTTTAGCAGGAGTTGATCGTTGCGGCCGTTGCCGATGGCGACCACTGTTTCGCGACCCAATTCCCGGCAATATTTCTGCTTTGCCTCGTCCTGTTTTTGCTGCGCGATGATTGCCAGTTTGCAGGGAATCTCTGCGACCTCTTTCGCTACGTTACCGAAGGTGTCCGCGGTGATGACGTGAATCTTGACCTGCTCTGCCAGTTGCTGCAAGCGCTCTTGTACGCCCGGCAGCAGTTTGCCGTCAATTGCAATAGTACCGTTGTAATCGAGCACCAGGTGCTCACAACGCAATTCACCCCACCCCGGAATCTCTATTTTCAGCATCATGACCGCCTTTCTGGATGGAAACAAAATAACCGATTCTCGTCGTTGTCCGCAATCGTCTGCTGCCTGTTACGAAGAAAGGACCGGGCATGCCTGCACCGGTCCTTTCGTTTGCCTGTTTCCAAAAGTGATGTTTCGTTCTTTTTACCTGTTTTTCCCTGGAATTTTTTCTTCAATGGTCGTTGTCGCGTACGCTTCATCGACAACAATCCCGCCAGTGAGAATAAGCTGGGCAGTCCAATCGACGATTGCGCCCTGATCCAAATCAGCAGTCCATCTGAATTTTGTTTTTACCTTTTTGTTCGGGGCAAGATCAACAAATTCGGAAGTAAACTCGCTGCCATCGGAACCTGTTACCTTCAAGGTCCCAGTTGCCGCCTCTTCGGCATCTTTATCATTTTTGAAAGCCACTGTTATCGCCCTCGTTCTGCCATCGGTAATGGTATCAACGACAGTGAACTCGGTAAAATTGACATCAGATAAAATTGGCGTATCCATGTCCTGGGCGACACTGGAAGAGGTTTTCGTTACCTCCTCAGAAACATCATCATAACTCATGGTGACGACTGTTCCTGCCGGCACAGCACTGAACTCTTCCGGCAGGGTGGCGGCAAACACACCACGGTTTTCACCCTGCTCGAGCAGAGTCAAAGTTGCTGACAGTCCCGTATCTGTTGAGATAGTGACCTCGACGTCTTCGGCCACCAGCGGATCCAGGTTGAGATCGGCATCACCGACCCGTGCGGTCAGCAGGCCACCAACAATGAAGCTGTCTTTCGGATCGAGAAGAACCTGTGCATCCGAGCTGGTGAACAGCAACAGCGGGCTAGGTTCCTCGCCAACATAAGTCGGGGCACCGATGCCAGAAGTGTCAGCGGTCGGGGTGATGCGGATGGTAAAGGTGTTGCCGGGGAAAGTTGTCACATCGCCGATTGTGACGACGTAGTTGAGGCCAACGTTGACCAGGTCGTCAATCTCACCCATGGTGTATGAGAGGTTCGCTCCCATTGCTTCGATTTCTGTGTCGCTGATCGCTGCAAAAGGACCGTCGCTGTCCTGCGAGCCGCCCATCCAGCCCAAAGCTTCGGTGGCCGGGTTATAACCGTACCAGGCAAGCAGCTCGGCATCGGTCTCCGGGTTGCCGTCATCGTCAAAGAAAATTCCGTATGGCAGCATGGTGTTCGGTAACCAGGGGCCGAACTGGTTTGCAATCGCTGCACCAGCCGGGACTTCCGCATAATCACTGCCCAGGGTTCTGGTCGCGTGCAGGGTCGAGGTCAGCGGTTGCTCTCCGACAACATATTCATCGATGTAAAAACCGGCCCGTTGGACAGGGTCAAAAAAGCCGATGCTTCCGGTGTGCTTGTCGAGAGGGCCGAAAAGACCGGCAGAAAAATTCGCCAGCTGGCCGTCGCTCCAGATGTCTGATGGAACTGAAATATTCAGGTTTGCCAGGTTAGCGGGATCAACCGACTGAAAATCTGCACCGACGCCAAAACCGACTTCAATGGTAAAACCTTCGAGGCGCTGATCGGTCCAGTTATTGATTTTCTGAAAAACCTGATACTCACGTGAGCCGGCTTCTGCTTCGACGTTGAACACCAGGTCGATGCTTTCCGAACCGACTCCGTCCACCGATGCCGGCAGCATGGCCAGTTTGTAACGCTTGTGACTCTGGAAGGGGCTGCTGCAGATGACCTGCTCCGGATCATCAGAGTCGAGAAAGTGCTCGGCACGGTATGAGGTTGCTATGATGCAGTTGCTCGGTTTTGGCGCTTTGACTCCGGCGTCATCATTGATAATCTTGATCCCGGCTGGTTCACCGACCGGCCAGTCTTTTGCCAGGGTGTAACCCATCAGCACCGGGTTATTGATGTCTCCATCATCAACATGCCCTGCGTAGGTGAGATCAGAATCAGGGGAAAAGAAATAAGCGCCAGTAGCTTCATCATAATAGCTGCCAGTACCATTTACGTTAATGGCAACATTATCAAGGTTCCAGCCACCAAATCCGGCGGCGCCGGTTGCCGGGGTCGGTATGGAGGTGATCTTTCCAGCGTGCGCAGTGGCCGCTAGAAAAACTGTGGCAAAAAGTATTGCAGCGGTTTTCAATTTCATTACTAAGCTCCTTAAAAGGTCGTGATAGAACCATTTTGCTTACGAATTGTCACTTTCAAGGCTATGCCGAAGCAAATTGTAAGGCCTGTGAAAGTTTCCGCGACTTTTCATTTGAGCCTCCTCTGCATTTCCTGGTTTGCAGGACGGCTTGCGCTCACAAAATAAGTGCAAGAGGTGTCCCGTTTCCAACTTATTCATTTTTACGTATATTAGGGTAAACTCTTGGTTAAAAGCAAGGGGCTGGCTAATTAATGAGCTACGGACAAGTGGCTGGATAAAGGTGCGGATGAAATGTCTCTGAGCCGCACGATTGGATATGAACGTAGCAGGAGGATTGGTACATGATGGTAAAAAAAGGTCGGTGCAATTGCACCGACCTCTTTTTTTACAGCAGTTTTTACTTGCTTACTTGCCCAGCACCTCGGCAACTTTTTTACCGATATCAGCTGGTGATTGGACAACATGAACCCCGCACTCTTCCAGTGCTTTCATTTTGGCGGCAGCGGTATCGTCACCGCCAGAAATGATGGCGCCGGCGTGGCCCATCCGCTTGCCTTTCGGAGCGGTTTGACCGGCGATGAATGCGACCACCGGTTTGTTGAAGTTCTGCTTGATCCACTCGCCCGCCTTGACCTCGGCCTGACCGCCGATCTCGCCGATCAGCACCACGCACTCGGTCTGAGCGTCGAACTGGTACATCTCCAGCAGGTCGATGTATTTCAGTCCGATGATCGGGTCACCGCCGATGCCGACGCAGGTCGACTGGCCGAAGCCGAAGGCGCTGACCTGTTTGACCGCCTCATAGGTCAGGGTGCCTGATTTGGAAACGATGCCGACGGTACCGGGGGTGTGAATCTCGCCTGGCATGATACCCATTTTACATTCTCCCGGGGTGATGACGCCGGGGCAGTTGGGGCCAATCAGCATGGTTTTCGAGGAGCTGGTCTTCATCAGTCGCTTGACCTTGATCATGTCCTTGACCGGGATCCCCTCGGTGATGCAGACGCAGAGATCGAGGTTGGCGTCGACCGATTCCATCACCGCATCAGCGGCGTAAGCTGGCGGCACGTAGACGATGGAGGCGTTGGCGCCGGTTGCACGAATCGCTTCCTCGACGGTATCGAAGACCGGGGTGCCATCGACGTCACTGCCGCCACGGCCGGGAACGACACCGGCGACAATGTTGGTGCCGTATTCCTTCATCTTCTGAGCGTGAAATTTGCCCTGCGAACCGGACAGCCCCTGCACGACGACTTTTGTTCTGTTGTTTACAAGAATACTCATCGATCTACTCCTTCGCCTTGGCAGAGGTTTTCTTTTTTGCCGGTTTTTCTTCTCCTGCAGCAAGCTCGACCGCTTTCTGCGCCGCATCGGCCATGGTGTCCGCGGTGACGATGGTCAGGCCGGTCTTGGCTGCGCCTTCCTCGAGGATCTTGCGCCCTTCTTCGACGTTGGTGCCGTCGAGGCGGACGACGATGCTGCGGTCGCTCGGAACTTCGTCAGAACCATTGAGGACGCCTTGGGCGATCAGGTCGCAGCGGACAATGCCGCCGAAGATGTTGACGAAGATAACTTTAACTTTGGGGTCGGTGAGGATGATCTTGAAGGCCTCGCGCACCTTGTTGACGTCGGCGCCGCCGCCAACATCGAGGAAGTTGGCCGGGTCACCGCCGTAGGACTTGATGATGTCCATGGTCGCCATCGCCAGGCCGGCGCCGTTGACCATGCAGCCGATGTTGCCGTCCATGCTGACGTAGGACAGGTCGAAGATCGATGCGCGAACTTCTTGTGGCTCCAGTTCGCCGTAGTCCTTCATCTCTTCGATTTTAGGGTGGCGGTAGAGGGCGTTTTCATCGACGTTCATCTTGGCGTCGAGACAGACGATGTCGCCGTCGCCGGTGACCACCAGCGGGTTGATCTCCAGCATCATGCCGTCGTGGTCGGCGAAGACGTTGTACAGCTTGTGGGCGACGTCGGCGAACTTGTTCAGCAGGCTGGAATCAAGGCCGATCTTTTTGGCGATCTTGCGCCCGAGAAACAGGCCCATGCCGGTGACCGGGTTGATCCGCTCGGTGACGATAGCGCTCGGGTTGTTCTCGGCAACCTCTTCGATGTCCATGCCGCCTTCGGAGCTGACGATGATCATGTGTTGTTCGGAGTCACGGTCGACCAGAAAACTCAGATAAATCTCCTGCTTGATGTCGGTGGCCTTTTCAATCAGGGTGCGGCGGACGATTTTGCCATCTGGACCGGTCTGCTTGGTGACGATCTTCATCCCCAGCATGTGCGAGGAAACATCGTAGACATCGCTGAAGGTGTTGACGACTTTAACGCCACCCGCCTTGCCGCGACCACCTGCATGTACCTGTGCCTTGATGACCCAGGCATCGCCCTTTAATTCCTTGGCAACGCGCAAGGCGTCGCTGGCCGTGGAGGCAACCCCACCGTCAGGAACCGGTACGCCGTAACTTCTCAGCAACCCTTTCGCCTGAAACTCATGTAAATCCATGACTCACCTTTCTTTTCTGGTCTGTTTTAGTCGTTGTTGGACAAATACTGAAATTACTTTTTCAGTAGACAACAATAAAATGACCGGCTTGCATGCCGGCTTTTTGAATCCGGTAAATCACTGTGCTTTTGAGCGTATACATGACTCTTGGCTTGCTTGTCAAGTGGCCTTACCAGTTGGGTGGTCGGATGAATGTTGGAACGATGTTGTGGCAACTATAGCGCAGAGAGTTTTCACATCAAGGTGGCAGGAGAAAAAAATCAAAAAAGAGAAAAGTTTACCGGATATTCAAAGCATATAACCCTTTGTAAAAGAAGCGATTTAATGGCATTGGCAGTTTAGAGAGATTGATTGAACGCTGTTCTGTAAAAAGTTTCAGAGGCTGATAAGGAAGTTGAATTGTCAGCTTTCTTAGAAATTTCTAAAAACCTCTGGACTTTGTGATTAATTTTCTAAAATTTACTTATTCTGTAGGATTTGGTGTTTTGTAAATAAACAAGTTTTGATGTCGGGTTTGTTGTGGAACTACTGGTCATGTGTCCTGTCGAAAGGGGTAGAGAATGGTTTGGAAAGATTTAAAAATCAGAACCAAATTGGCAATCGGCTTTGGCAGTATGTTGCTGCTGATCATGGCTGCAAGTGGAGTGGGCTATTCAGGCCTTAAGGCTGTAGGCAACTCCATGTTTGTCATTAGTGACGAGGAAGCGCCACTGGTTGATGCTTCGATGGAGATGAAGATTTCACTACTCGAAGCAATGATCTCTATGGAGGAATATCTGGGAGCGACTGCAGTGATGGCTACTGCTGATGAAACGGTCTTGAATGAAATTATAGATCGTTACCATACCGCTAATCGGCAGTTGGACCAAGGAGTTGAGGCGATTCTCAATGGTGGCAAAATGGGGGATATCGAGGTTATTAAAACCGATAATGAGCAGTTAGCTAACTATATTCGCGAAGCGGCGGACTTGCATGACAAGAAGTATGATGCAACTGCCGCTGAGTTGATTTCCGATGGACGGAAACTGCTTGAAACCAAGGCGGTTGAAGCTGCCGCCATGGAAGCCTTGGAAGCAGTTGTTGATGAGATCACGGCCGATGCTGAAAATGTCGAAATTGCAATTTCAGACGAAGTTCAACGGAAAATCAAAAGCGAAAATGTCAATTATGCCGGGCAGAAGATTTTGAACGAAGAAATGCCCCTGGTCGATATGGCGATGGAGATGAAGTACATCATTGCCCAGACCCGGATTATCATTGAAGAGTATGCCCAAGGCACAGATCTGGCTGAACTGGACCAGTTGGAGCAGGAATATAAAAAACTGCTGGCAGAGTTTGATGAGATGGCTGCTGCTGTGTTGCAGGGTGGACAGGTCGGTGATGTCAAGGTGATTGCGACCGGCAATCCAGCGATCCGTGAAATGGTTGAGGAACTGGCAGAAAATCATGGAGACTTTGAAAAAGCTGCAGAAAATCTGATGGTTGCCCGCCGCAGTCTGATTGCCCAGAGTGCTGAAGCAGCTGAGACCATGGAGCGTCTCGACCTTGCCGGTGAAAATGCCGCTGGTTTGCTGGCGCAAGCTGAAGAGTTGGCGGCAGGCGAGATGGCGATAGCTAAAGTTAATGGTTCAAAGGCAAGCATCAGTGCCACTTTCTGGCTGCTGACTGTATCCGGGTGTTCTCTGGCTATTGGTGGGCTGCTTGGTTTTGTCATCTCCCGTAGCTTGACCAAACCGCTTGCTGAAGCAGTTCGAGTCAGTGATCAGCTTGCTTCTGGCGACCTGAGGATACAGATCGATGTTGAGCGCAAAGATGAAACTGGCCAGCTGCTCGCTTCTATGAAGAGCATGGTGATCCATCTGCGTGATGTTGTTGAAAACGTCAAGCTGGCAACAGATCAAGTGGCTGCTGGCAGCCAACAGCTTTCCGCCAGTTCGGAAGAGATGAGTCAAGGAGCCACTGAACAGGCCGCAGCAGCAGAAGAGGCCTCCAGCTCAATGGAGCAGATGGCCGCCAACATCCGCCAGAATGCCGATAATGCCATGCAGACTGAAAAGATTGCTGTCAAGAGCGCCGAAGATGCTCAGGCTGGAGGCGAATCTGTGGCCCAGACCGTTGGCGCTATGAAAGATATTGCTGACAAGATCTCGATCATCGAAGAGATTGCCCGCCAGACCAACCTGCTGGCGCTCAACGCTGCCATCGAAGCAGCCCGTGCTGGTGAGCATGGCAAAGGCTTCGCAGTGGTTGCTGCCGAGGTGCGCAAGCTGGCCGAACGGAGCCAGAATGCAGCCGCCGAAATCAGCGAGCTGTCCAGCAGTAGTGTCGAAGTGGCTGAACAAGCGGGGGAAATGCTGGCCAAGATGGTGCCTGATATTCAGCGTACCGCTGAACTGGTGCAGGAGATATCCGCTGCCAGCAGAGAGCAGGATACCGGTGCCGAGCAGGTCAACAAAGCGATCATGCAGCTCGACCAGGTTATCCAGCAGAATGCTTCGGCATCTGAGGAAATGGCCTCGACCTCCGAGGAGCTGTCCAGCCAGGCGGAACAGCTGCAGGATACGATCACCTTCTTCAAAACCGATACAGAAACTGGTGCCGGCCGTCGCCTGATGAAGCCACAGATTTCGCAAGCTGCATTGCCTGCACCAGCAAACGGTCATCAGGAGCAAGACTTTTCAGTTGGCAGGAATGTTTAATAGCTAGCTTTATAAGAGAAGGTCTGTCAGCAAAAGGCTGATCGCTTCTTGCCGTTTTTTAAAGACAGATAAAAGAGGGCGCTTCGAAACAACTTCGAAGCGCCCTCTTTATTTGAATCTGGTATTAAGTTATCTGGTTATCCACTTCGCTCCAGTTGAGACATTAGCTGTCACGTAGTGGGTACAAACTGGTCTCATCTTAAAGAGGAGGCCAGCCATGATAGAAGATTTTCCAAACAATGAAGTTGAATTTGACCGCAGGTTCCATTCTGAAGAAGCCTGTCTCGACTATCTCCTTCAACTTCGCTGGCCGGATGGATTTAAATGCACCCGCTGCGGCCACGATAAATACTGGATGAGTTCCAGAGGACTTTATCTCTGCAGGCATTGCGAACATCATCACTCAGTGACTGCGGGAACGATCTTTCATGGAACCAGAAAACCTTTG
>NZ_FQZT01000010.1 GCF_900142125.1 Malonomonas rubra DSM 5091 | reverse complement strand
TATGCAAACACCGGAAGAAGTACATAAGAAAGCCACCTCCATGGGGGAGGTGGCTTAGGAAAAAACTGTCAACGTATTTTAGGACGTGACAGCAAGTTTTCTCGGATTCTTATTCGAAGCCGTAAAATGCATCGCACAGATAATCGATGACGTCTTCGGTCTGCTCTTCAGTCCACTGGATATTATTTCTCTTTACGCAAGCGTTCACCTGGGCATCAAGTTGACGGTATGATTTCACGAACAGTGGGTCTCTGCTGTACATCTCGACACCGTGGCATTTCAGACAATCCTTGTCGTGCAGAGGTTTTCCGGCAAACTCTTCGGCGACAACGACAGATTGAAACAGCAGCAAAAAGGCCAGGGTGCAAACGCTGAAAAGAACGAAAATACGCGACATCTTCTTCACCTCTCTTTAGTTGTATTTATAGGTATATATAAATATGTTTTTCGTAGAGGTAAAGCTCTTTTTATTCAGACAGTTGCCCTAATTAAACAGTTGATGAAAACCTAAAGAATCCCGTCCAGATAGGCGGCGATGTCGGTTCGGATCGGCATGAAGTAAATATTGTCCTGATGTGCTTCAGCGAACGACAGGGCTTTTTGAGCAAACTCACGGTTCCAGTTTAGTGTGGCTTCAAAATCGGGTGGAAAAACAGCGTTGTTCTTGTTCTCCCAGTAGTTCTGGCTGTTTTCTGTCAGCACCGGTGAAATGCCCCAGTACACAGTGCAGTCCTGCATGAATCCCTGATAGATTTCCATCAGTCGCAAATCGAAAAAAGGTTGGGTGAAAAAAGCTTCAGCCCCGGCATCCTGCTTGGCTTTTATGTAGTCGATTTCTTCCTTGATCCCGTTGCGGTAGGGGTCCATGCCGGCATAAATCGTCAACTGCGGAACCTCCCGTTTGAGCCTGCGGATCATTTCCAGACAACTGGTGCGGTAGCATTTGTGCGACATGTCCTGCGGCGGATCGCCGGTGACAACCAGTACGGCTTCTATTGCATCAGCACAGAGTTCTTCAACGATCTGTAGTGGCTGGTTCGGGTCGAAGTCAATGGCGCGCAGGTGAGGGATGGTGTTGCTGAAACTTTCTCCTGCGATGGCGCAGCCTTCCCAGCTGCGCATTTTAAACCGCAGGATATCGGGAATGTTGATGCGGTTCACGCTGGGAAATTTGTCTTTGACAAGTTGCAGTTCCTCGCGCAGCGATTTTTCGCTGCGTGGGACAAGTTCAATTGATATTTCGGTCATGCTCACGTCTACTCTTTGATGATTTGGGCGCTGAAAATGTAAATCTCAGTGTCGGCATCCTGCCAGGCAGATTTCGATAATCCGGCTTTCAGGCAAGTTTGCTGCAGGAACGTCAGGCGATCCCAGCCGTACTCGGTAGCAACCTGCGGCAGCAGCACACCACGGCTGAAATTCTTTTCCAGGTAGATTCCGTGTGTGCCGACCTCGATCTGCTCAATCTCCTCAATTTTTTCCAGCGGTGAGAGGACCGAGATTTCCAGGCTGAAATTGTCCAGTTCGCTCGGTTCCATCGGATGAAAGCGGGGATCTTTGCTGGCAGACGCGGTAGCCATTTCAGAAACTTCGAGGAAAAGTGGCCGCTCGCTGACGAAAGTGCCGATACAGCCGCGTAGCTGGCCATTCTGCTTGATGGTGACAAAACATCCGACTTTCTGGTTGAGCGCTTTCTCCTCACGAGGTGAGGGTTGAAACTTCTGCTCTTTGACCAGATTGGTGATCGTGTCACGCGCAATACCGAGCAGGACAGCTGACTCTTTTTCCGATAACATTCTGCTCTCCATAATTTCATAGCAATGATTGTCAGATAATGGATGCATCATTTATAGTGTTTGCATCAGATAGTAGCAAGATTTTTATCTTTTCCTGTCTGTCTTCATGTGTTGATTTTGTTGATAAATTTCAGGAGAGTGGAGTTTTACTATGGATAGTTTCAAGCGTTTTTTCTGGCTGTTGACGGTCTTGTCTTTGCTGGCTGGTTGTGCGGTGAATCCGGTTACCGGCCGGAATGAACTGGCGATCATGCAGGTTTCGCCAGCGCAGGAAGTAGAACTGGGGCGCAAATCGTTTGGCCAGGCCATGCAGTCGATGGGAGGGATTTATCCTGATGACAGTGTCAATGCTTACGTCGATCGGGTCGGTCAACGGGTTGCCCGCTACAGCCATCGCCCCGAATTGAGCTACCAGTTCAAAGTTGTCAACGATTCTTCCCCCAATGCCTTTGCTCTGCCCGGAGGCTTTATCGCTATTTCTCGTGGTCTGCTGATCAACCTGGAGAATGAAGCGCAGTTGGCTGCGGTGCTTGGGCATGAGGTTGGGCACGTCACTGCACGGCACAGTGTACAGGGCATGCAGCGGGCAACATTGCTGAATGCGGCTGTCGGTTTGGCTGGCGTCGCTGCCGGCGAGTACAGTGAGCTGGCAACCCAGATTGGTGGTGTCACTGCCAACCTGATCGATAAGCGTTACAGCCGCGAACAGGAGAGCGAGTCGGATCAACTCGGCATCGATTACATGGCTCAGGCAGGGTATGCACCGCAAGGTGCCGTTGAGCTGCAGGAAATATTTTATCGTAAAATCGATCAAGGACAGAATGCCGATTGGCTGAGTGGGCTGTTCCGTAGCCACCCGTTTTCGATCGAGCGGTTACAGGCCAATCGAAATTATGTTGAAGCGCGTTATCCCACCAGTAGAGCCAGTTATGGGCTGGACCGTAATGCATACCTGACAGCAATTGATCCGGTGCTGCAAACAAAAGAAGCCTATGCCCTGTACGATGAAGCAAAAGAGCTTGAAGCAAAAGGCCAGCTCGATGTTGCCATCGAAACCTATCATAAAGCGATGCAGAAAGCCCCGGAGCACGGTCTGCTGTTGAACGGCTTGGGAATGGCTTACTTGCGGAGTGAAGATTTGATTCCGGCGCGGCGCTACTTGATTAAAGCTGTCAATGTCGATCCCGAGTATTTCCAGTCGCGCATGGGGCTTGGTTACGTTTATCTGAAAAACCAGGACCCGGCCGAAGCTTCGAAGCATTTGAAGAAATCACTGGAGTTGATGCCTTCGGTTCAATCTGCTTACCTGCTGGGTGAAGCGGAAGAAGCTCAAGGTCATATCGCTCAAGCGCGTGAGCTCTACCAGGCCGTGGCTGACGCCGATGCCAACGGCAAATTGGGACAGGCGGCAACGGCCAAGCTGAAGAGGTTGGGGCAATGAGCGGCCTCGGTTGGGACTGGCCTTTGGAGGATGAGGAATCGCTTCTCTGGCAGGGACGGCCCGCACCACGCTGCTACATCTGGCGCAACTGGAAACTGGCGTTGGCGGCGACCATCCTGTTTCTCGCTGCCAGTTTCTGGTGGATCCTGGCTTATCAGCTGATGCTGGACGAAGGCTACCCCTGGTGGTTGCAGTTGATTCCTTTGCCCCTGGTTTTTCTCTCTATCTGGTTCGGCCCGATCAGGATCCTTTTGGCGCGAATCCGCTGGGAGAAAGTTTTCTACGCTTTGACCGACCGCAGGATGATTATTCGAGATGGGCAGTTCAGCGCCGAAATGACGTCTTTCGCACTCGATGAAATAGACGCGTGGAAACAGAAAAAGTACAGTGACCAATTGGTCAGTATCCGTCTGGAGATGAAAAACCATCCGCCGGTTATTCTGTTCTGCCTGGAGCAGCCGCAAAACCTGCTTGGGCATCTTCAGCGCGATGCACTTAAAGAGCAGATTGGAGACGAGCCCGAATCTGTTTGACTCGGTTGAAAACGAGCCGCTATGATGCGCGGAATTTTGCATGGCGGATAAATGGAGATTATGAAAAAAGCTTTTTATTTGGAAACCTTCGGCTGCCAGATGAACGTGGTCGATTCAGAACGTATTGTCGCTTTGCTGGAGCAGATCGGCTACTCACAGGTTGATGCGGCGGATAAAGCCGATTTACTGCTGCTTAATACCTGCTCGATCCGTGACAAGGCCGAACGCAAGGTCTATGGTCACCTTGGTCGCTTCAAGCCGCTGAAAGATCAACGCCCGGAACTGATTATCGGCGTCGGTGGCTGCGTCGCCCAGCAGGAAGGGGAGCGGATGCTGGACACCGTTCCCTATCTTGACCTGGTATTCGGCACCCACAATGTTCATCGCCTGCCGGAACTTGTCACTCAGGCTGAAAAGCATCGCAGCCGCGGTTGCGCGACAGAGTTTCTCGGACGTGAAGAGCGTCTTGGCAATTTTCCGCAACGCAGTCAGCTCGACAGCGTGACCCGTTTCGTTACCGTGATGCAGGGCTGTGATAATTTCTGTTCCTACTGCATTGTTCCTTATGTGCGCGGGCGCGAGATCAGCCGTCCGAGCTCTGAGATCCTCGCGGAAATCGAAGCGCTGGTTGCGCAGGGAGTCCGCGAGGTCACTCTGCTCGGGCAGAATGTCAATTCCTACGGGCTCAAAGAGGATGAAATCTCTTTTGCTCAGCTGCTGAAAAAAATGAACGATGTTGAAGGCTTGGAGCGGATACGTTTCATGACCTCTCACCCCAAAGATATGACTGACGAACTGATCGACTGTTTCGGCAATCTCGATAAGCTCTGCAAACAGATCCATCTGCCTCTGCAGAGTGGTTCCGACCGAGTTCTGAAACTGATGAACCGTGGTTACACCGCCGCAGATTATTTGCAGAAAGTCGAGCGGCTAAAAGCGGTCTGCCCCGAGATTCGTCTGAGTACAGATATCATCGTCGGTTTTCCTGGTGAAACCGAGGCGGATTTTCTCGATACACTCGAAATGGTGAAGACGGTCAAGTACGCGGATGCTTTTACCTTTCTATTCTCTTCACGTACCGGAACTGCAGCCTCCAAATTAAAAGATGATCAGTCGAGCGTGCAGAAACAGGAACGTTTCGAACGTTTGTGTGCGCTACAGAACCAAAACAGCGAAGCGGTCTGGCAGGCTGACCAGGGGAAGGTTTTGCCGGTTTTGGTAGAAGGTGAAAGCAAACAGGGGGACGGCCAGATTTTCGGTCGCACCACGTGGAACAGAATTGTAAATTTCGAGGGGGATAAAGACCTGATCGGCAAAACCGTTTCGGTGAAGATTGCCAAGGTATTCCGTAATTCAAACCTGGGAGAGCTGGTTTAAACGCAACAGGGAGACAACCATGATCGATCTGCACACCCATACATTTTTCAGTGACGGCGAACTCGTTCCCGCCGAACTGGTCCGTCGCGCCGCTGTCGCCGGGTACACCGGTCTGGCCATCACCGATCACGCTGACCACAGCAATATCGAATTCCTGCTCTCCAAACTTGTCGGTGTGGTCGATGAAATCGGCGCTGCCAATAATATGCAGGTGCTGGCCGGGGTCGAGCTGACCCACGTCGCACCGCACATGATTGCCGATGCAACCAAATTGGCTCGTGACAACGGGGCCGAAATCATTGTTGTTCATGGTGAAACCATCGTCGAACCGGTGATTGAAGGCACCAACAGGGCAGCGATTGAGGCGGGCGTTGATGTACTGTCGCATCCCGGGTTGATTTCAGCTGAGGATGTGCAGTTAGCGGCTGAAAAAGGTGTTTACCTTGAGCTCACGACCCGCAAAGGGCACTCGCTGACCAACGGTCATGTGATCAAGTTGGCGATCAAGTATGGCGCCAAGCTGGTTATCGATAACGATGCCCACGCCCCTGGTGATCTGGTGTCACCGGAGTTGTCACACAAGATCGCCCTTGGTGCTGGCTTGACCGAAGAGCAGATCGCGCAGGCGCGGCAGAACTCAGTGGACATCGTTGCTAAAGCAAAAGGACGAAAATGAATAAGCAGGATTTCAATTTTCTGAAGAAACTGGTCGAAACTCCCAGCCCGTCGGGTTACGAACAACCGGCACAGCGGGTCATCCGGGCTGAACTGGAATCTGTCGCTGACGATATGCAGACCGATGTCATGGGCAATCTGATTTCTCATCTCGCCGGAAAGGGCGGCCCGAAATTGATGCTGGCCGGCCACTGTGACGAGATCGGTTTCATGGTGCAGTATGTCGATGATAACGGTTTCATCTATTTCGGCGCGATCGGTGGCGTTGACCCCCATCTGACGCCGGGGCAGCGGGTGAAAATTCACACTGCTGACGGTGAAGTCTCTGGAGTCATCGGAAAAAAAGCGATCCACCTGATCGAGCCGAAAGATCGCGACACAGTGATCAAGTTGAAAGAACAGTACATCGATATCGGTTGTGGCAGTAAGGAAGAGGTGCTGAAACTGGTTGCCATCGGTGATCCGGTCACTTTTGCTGTCGGCGTGGAAAAACTGCAGCGTGACCTGGTCACATCACGTGCCTTTGATGACAAAATGGGAGCCTTTATCGTCACCGAAGTGATGAAGAAGGTTAAGCAGAAGGGCGGCGGAACAGCTGAATTGTATAGCGTTTCTACAGTGCAGGAAGAGATCGGCCTACGCGGTGCGACGACCAGCAGTTACGGCGTCAACCCGGATGCTGGCATCGTTGTCGAAGTAACGCACGCAACCGATTACCCCGGGGTGGAAAAAATGGGGATCGGTGATGTCGAGGTCGGCAAGGGACCGGTTATTGCCCGGGGCCCGAATATCAACCCGGTGCTGTTTCAATTGCTGATGGAGACGGCTGAAAAGGAAAAAATACCGGTACAGGTCGTTGGCGCGCCACGTGGCCTCGGCAATGACGCCAACGTCATGCAACTCTCCCGCGGTGGTGTCGCAACGGCTCTGGTTGCGATTCCATTGCGTTACATGCACACACCGGTTGAAGTGCTGTCGCTGGGTGACCTCGATAGCGCGATCAAGCTGCTGACTGCTTTGAGCTTGCGCTTGGAAAAAGGGCAATCCTTTATCCCGGTATAAACTGAAGGTTTTGTCAGTCAGATTTTAGTCAGGTCCCTCCGTTATGATGCTCGAACGATAACGGAGGGATTTTTATATGCGACGATACGCAGCAATTATGATTCACGCATACAGCCAGGTTTCTGGGCGCAGCCTTGAACAAGTTACGCGCGATATGCATCTTGAAGGGATTATCGATCCGGATCAGATTCGTCACTTGAGTGATGCTGAAACCGAATACCTGCATGACATCCTCAAAGATGACAATAAAATCAGATCCTGGCAGGCCAATTATCAGTCTTGAGCCAAACATGGTGCTTATGACTGCAAAAGCCGATTCCATTCTGGAACCGGCTTTTGCTTTTTAAGCTACTTCTTTTTCTTTCCGCTACGCTTGCCGAAAGGCTTTTTCCCGCTGCTTGGCTGAAACTTGTTTCCTGAGCTGAACTTTCCTTTGCCGAATGAGCGGCGTTTGCCAGTGCGTTCGTTTTTGCCTGCGGCACTTCCGCTATCGACGCTGATCTGCAGCTGTTCGTCGCAGACCCAGACAGTTTTCAGTTTGTGCAGGATCTCGGATGACAGGTCTTTCGGCAGATCAACCAGGCTGAAGTGATCGAACAGGCGAATCCGGCCGATACTGCGGCTGTTGATCTTGCCTTCGTTGCTGATGGCGCCAACAATATTGCCCGGTTCGACGCCATGTTTGCGGCCGACTTCGATCCGGTAGGTCTGCATGTCGCTGTCGTCAGTTTTCTGGCCGCGATCGCGCTGTTGCCGCTCCGGTCTTTCTTCACGAATCTCTTCGGCAAAACGTTCATCCGGTTGCAATGGACGCTCTTTCTGTAGCAGGTAAGCGAGGGTCGCGGCGATTTTTCGGTGACCGACATCGTATTCACTTTGATACTGATCGATCAATTCCTCGAAAAATTCCAGATCCTGTGATTCCATGGCCTCCGCAATCTGCTCTTTGAACAGGCCGATGCGCCGATCTGTAATGTCTTTGCGGCTCGGCAGCGCCATGGCTTTGATCGGTTGCTTGGTTGCACGCTCGATGGCAGAGAGCATCCGGCGTTCGCGTGGAGCAACAAACAGAATCGCTTTGCCCTCGCGTCCGGCGCGGCCAGTACGACCGATGCGATGGATGTAGGCTTCGATATCGTGCGGAATATCATAATTGACAACGTGGCTGATACGCGGCACATCCAGGCCACGGGCAGCGACATCGGTGGCAACGACGATATCGAGGGAACCGTCTTTGAGGCGATCGACAGTCTTCTCGCGCAGCATCTGGGTCATGTCGCCGTTGAGTGCGGCGCTGGAAAAGCCACGAGCTTCCAGTTTTTCCGCCAGTTCGACGGTGGCCACCTTGGTGCGGACAAAGATGATCATGCCGTCGATCTCTTCCGCTTCCAGAATTCGGGTCAGGGCGTCGAGCTTGTGCAGCCCCTTGACCTGCCAGAAATGCTGGCTGATTTTTTCGACTGTCGAGGTTTTGCTTTTAATGCGGATTTCGACCGGGTCTTTCAGGTGCTTCCGGGCAACCGAAAGGACTTCGTTCGGCATGGTCGCTGAGAAAAGAGCCGTCTGGCGGTCTTCCGGAGCAAAATCGAGAATTTGCTCGACCTCTTCGATGAATCCCATCTTCAGCATTTCGTCTGCTTCATCGATGACCACTGAAATAACTTTATCCAGCTTTAAGGTTCCGCGGTTAAGGTGGTCCTGTACCCGGCCGGGAGTGCCGACCACGACCTGAACGCCGCGTGCCAGCTGACGCAACTGCTGAGTGTAGTTTTGACCTCCGTAGACCGGCAGCACGTGGAAGTTTTTCAGGTGCCGCGCGTAGGTCTGCATCGACTCGGCTACCTGCAGGGCAAGCTCGCGGGTCGGTGTCAGTACCAGCATCTGCGGTGCCTTCATCTTCGGTTTAATCCGGCTCAGGAGTGGCAGTGCAAAAGCGGCTGTTTTTCCCGTGCCGGTTTGCGCCTGGCCGAGCAGATCGCAGCCTGCCAGTAATGGCGGGATACTCTGAGCCTGAATCGGCGAGGGGGTTTCGTAGCCAACTTCGTTGATGACCTTAAAGACGTCAGGGGCCAGGCCGAGATCGGCAAAAGAGATGTTTGTTGTTTCGTTCATATGTCTAACCGTTTGAGAGTGCGTTGTTTTTTAAGTGTAGGCAAAAGATGCGAACCATACCCTAAAACACACCTGAGTACCAGCTTTTTCGATTATGTTTGCGAACTTAAGCGATTAAGTTACAATTGTCTCAATTAAGTATTTTCTAAGGAGAAGAGGATGGAAGAAGGGACGAAGCAGGAAATATTGCTGGAAAGCGGAACCAACGAGATGGAAATCATCGAATTTTATGTTGGTGCGCAGCCGTTGGGGATAAATGTTCAGAAGCTCAAAGAGATCATTTCGTTCGATGAGTCGGCATTGACGGTTATACCCGATACCGATCCGGCAATGCTCGGTGTCTTGATGATGCGGGGCTCTACGATTCCATTGCTCGACTTGAAAACTCACCTCAAGCAGCGCTGTCTCGAACCGACCGAGACTAGCCAGCGGCCGGTGGTCATGGTCTGTGAGTTCAATCACCGCATCAACGGCTTCAAAGTCGATGGTGTGAACCAGATTCACCGTATTCGCTGGAGCGATGTCCAGCCTCTGGCAGAATTTATCGATCAGTATCGCCCTCGTTTTACCGGCAGCGTTAATATCGATGGTCGGGAAATTCTGATTCTTGATCTTGAATATATCATTGGTGAATTTGATCCTGATTCGGTTCTCACGCTGGAGAAGGAAGGGGAGTTTAGCCATGTGACCGATCGTGCCCTGATTCAACGCCAGTCAAAGAAAATCCTGATGGCGGAAGATTCCAACGTCATTCGCAGCAATCTTGCAAATGTGCTGAGGGAGCGTGGCTTCAGCCAGCTGGAAGTATTTATTGACGGTGAGGCCTGCTACGCCCGTGTTCTTGAATTAAAGCACCAGGCTGAAGAGGAAGGTCATGATATTTCGCAGCATCTGAGCCTGGTGGTCAGCGATATTGAAATGCCGAAGATGGATGGTTTGACCCTCTGCCGCAGAATCAAAGAAACTCTCGGCTACAAACATATTCCGGTCGTGCTGTTCTCCTCATTGATCAATCCGCCGATGGAGGTCAAATGTGATTCGGTTGGAGCTGATGGCTACGCTTCCAAGCCGGAATTGCCAAAACTGGTGAGGATTATGGATGAGTACCTTGGTATTGAAGGTTAGCTCTTCGATGTTAACTTTTCCGACAAGCCGGGCCTGGATTGGGTCCGGCTTTTGTTCTTCCCCAAAATAGAGGTTTCAGAACAAGCGGAATGAAGACGATATCTGCAGAACTGGCTTATTTTCTACGTGGTCGCGCCCGGCAGAACCTGAAGCTGCTGCTTTATTACTGTGGCTTCCTGTTGTTGCTGATCCTCTGCTACGCCACGCTGTTCCGTTACCTGATGCTTCATCTGGAGGGGCGGGAATTTTCCTTTGTCGCCGGGGTCTACTGGGCGATCACTGTTATGACCACCCTCGGGTTCGGCGATATCACTTTTCACACAGATATCGGCTATGTCTTTGCCACAGTGGTGACGATCTCCGGCGTTGTTTTCCTGCTGATTATTCTCCCATTCGGTTTGATCAGTCTCTTTCTAGCCCCTTGGATCGAGCAGCGTTTGCGCTATCGTCCCAGCTTTTCCCTGCCGCCAGAAACCAGCGGGCATGTTCTTGTTTTCGGAGTCAACCCGACAGCACGAGTTCTGTTCCGCAACCTGGCCAGTCGTAAAATTCCTTTTGTCGTTATTACTGATGACTACGAAGAGTCTTTACGGCTCGAAGAAGAAGAGGATGTCCGCGTGGTTTGCGGTTCGCCGACCGATGTCAAGATGCTGCAGAAAGTGCGGGTCGATTCTGCACGCTACATTTTTGCCAACCTCAGCGATACGGAAAATACCAATCTCTGCCTGACGATCCGATCACTTTGCAAAACACCGATTGCCGCCGTGGTTGATGAGCCTGAGCATATCGATCTGGTTCGTCTCTCTGGAGCTGATAAAGCGGTGCCTCTGCAAAGGATAATCGGACGTTATCTCGGCATTCGTTCAACAACCTGCGGGGCACTTGCCCATGTAATTGACTCTTTCGGTCCCTTGCAGATTGCCGAAGTGCCGGTTCATGGTTCGCCCTTCGTTGATATGACATTGGAACAGGCGCGCATCCGCCAGCAGACCGGGATGACGGTTATCGGCATCTGGGACCGTGGCACCTTTACCGTGCCGGAACGGGACACCCTGTTATCACCCTCGTCACTGGTTGTCCTGGCTGGAACTCATGATCAGTTAAGGGTCATGGAAGAGCTGATAGGAGAGCAGGAGACGGACGATCTGGTTTTCATTCTTGGCCATGGCCGTATCGGGTGCGCCGCAGCACGTTTTCTAGATCGCAAACCGGTACCATACGTGTTAATTGATCAGGAAGAGAACCCGCATTGCGAAAGCCATATTGCCGTGCTTGGTGATGCAACAAACCGTCATCTTCTGAAAAAGGCCGGAATCGACCAGGCCAAAGGGCTGATTGTCACAACCAACGACGACAGCACCAATATTTTCCTGACGTTGAGCAGCCGAAACAGCAACCCGCATATGCGGATTGTTGCTCGCGCGAATACCGAAGAAAATGTCGCTCAACTCTATGCTGCCGGAGCCGATTTCGTGGTTTCCAATGCGTCCGTCGGCGCGAGTATCCTGATGAATATTCTCGAATCGAAGGAGTCGATTTTTTTAACCGAAGGAGTCACAATTTTCCGCCGCCCTGTTCCCACAAGCGTGGTTGGCATGAGTGTGAACGAGTCCCGTTTGCGTCCGCGCACCGGATGTTCAATTGTCGCTTTGGAAGTTGAAGGGGAAGAGCCGCTGGCGCCATCGCCAGAAACAATTTTGCGCGCAGGTTGCAGCCTGGTTTTGATCGGTAGCCCGGAACAGGAAAAGAAGTTCGGCGAACTCTTCGGCCCGGGAGGAGAGGGTTGGTAGGGCTAGCTATACTTCGTGTAATACTTTAAGTTTAATCTTGTTCTTTATTGCTTCTCTGACCTTTTTTGTTCTCGCAGCGCGGTGCTCTGCCGCGCACGGTTTTCAGCGTCCACTCAGAATCCATCAGCCTGGTTTTTGTCTCTTCGCAGGTTGTTCTGCCGGGACAGGCACTTTTGTGGCATGGCTCGATGTGGATAATGACATCAGCGCCAGGAATGTTTTTCTCTATCTTTTTTTCCAGGCTGTCGGCAATTTTGTGAGCTTCGAAAACACTCATTTCTTTGCAGACCTCCAAATGGAAATCCATGATTTTCGATGAACCGGCGCGACGGGTGCGCAGGCCGTGGTAACCGCTGAAAGCAGCGTCATGCTCGGTAATCAGGTCATGAACCTGTTGCTTGATTTCTTCCGGCAGTTCCGTGTCGAGAATGTCCTGCAGGCTGCGTTTAATCAGCTGCAGGGCTTCATGCAGAATGTAGGATGCAACCAGCAGGGAAAGGGCGGCGTCGATCCAGACGATTTCGAGCCAGCGGATCAGCAGTAGCCCCGCCATCAGGCCAAGGTTGCTGTAGATATCCATGCGGAAGTGGAGGGAGTCTGCTTCCAGCGCGGTCGAGTCCGTCTGCTTGGCGACTTTGCGCAGGTAGCTGGCAATAAACCAGGAAATGACGGCACTGAAGGCAAGGATGCCGATCCCCTGGTCGACGTTTGTCGGCCCTTCTCCGTGCGCGAGTCGCAGGGAGGATTCGTACAAAATCCAGCCACCGGAAATGCTGATAACAATAGCCTGGAAGAATGTTGCCAGGGTTTCGTATTTCCCATGACCGAACGGATGGCATTCGTCTGGCGGTTGCTCTGCCTGCCTGATCGCCATGAAGTTGACCCCTGACATCAGGATATCGAGCAGTGAATCGACGGCAGAAGCCATTACTGCCATTGAACCACTGCTGATAGCGATCACCAGTTTAAAGGCAGCGAGAAAGAAGGCTCCACTGATGGAGAAAGCTGCAGCACGTATTTTGGGGTTGGCCGGTAGCATGAGTCATCGAATCCCGATCAGAGGGGGCAAGCCTTTTCCCAGGAAGCAAAACCATCACCAACGATAGCATGAAAATCCTCGATCCGCTGCCGGTAGTAATCAAGGTCGGCACAGGTCCGGGTAATTTCTCGCGCATCTTTTTCACTGATCAATTTGTTGTGGGCGCAGTACTGATAAAAACCTGCAGTGCCGGAGAGCAACGTCGTCAACTCTTCCATGTTCGGCTCCAGGTTGCGGATGATATACCAGTGACCACCGAACTGGCGGGCCCTTTTAGCGGTACAGTCAAAAATGTTTTCCTGCCGGCTGCCGATGAGAAATTCACGTAGAAAGTAATCGGCCCCTGCGGCCTGAGAACCAGCATCGATGGGCTCCAGTTTAAGTTCCTGCAGCAGGTACTGATGGAACGCTTTCAGCAGCTCTGAGCAAAGGCGATCGACTCTGATCTCACTGTCGAGATCGCTGATCTGGTAGTTGTTTTTGTCGAAAATTTCTGTCTGTGTCTGGTTGTCGCTCATGGTGAAATCTTATCCGTAGTCGTCTGTCTGATAAACGAAAGTAGCGAGTTATTTAGCACTCTGCCCAGCAAGGGTCAAGCGCAGCCGTTTTAACCTGATCCTCTGTTTACTTCCGATAGGTGCTCTGCTACCATACGCTGCTCTGAAAACGTTCTTGAACAGTTTCGCAAATATTTAAATATAGATAGTAATAATAGGTAGATAGAATGTCCGTAGCAACTCCCCTGATGCGTCAGTATCTGGAAATCAAGGCTGATTACCAGGATGCAATCCTGTTTTTTCGGCTGGGCGATTTTTATGAAATGTTCATGGAGGATGCGGTCGTCGCCTCGCGCGTGCTCGGTATCACCCTGACATCGCGCAACAAGGGAGATGAAGACGCGGTGCCCCTTTGCGGCATCCCGTTTCACAGCAGTCAGGGATATGTCGCCAAGCTGGTCGCCAATGGCCATAAGGTTGCTATCTGCGAGCAGGTTGAGGACCCCAAGAAAGCCAAGGGAATTGTCAAACGCGAGGTGGTGCGTGTTGTCACGCCGGGCCTGGTGACTGACACCGACACCCTCGAACCGAAAGAGAACAACTACCTGCTGGCGATCGCTGCGGAAGACGATGTTTACGGCATTGCCCATATCGATATAACTACCGGCGAATTCCGCGTTACCCAAGTGCAGGGACTGACGCAGGTCGAAAGTGAACTCGGTTCATTGCGGCCGCGTGAAATTCTGTTTGCCGATGGCGACGCTTCAGTCGATGTGCGGAAAAAACTGGCTGGAGTGATCGACGGCATGATGCTCAACCTGCTGCCGGACTGGGTTTTTGAAATCGAGTACGCCGCTGACCAGTTGACGACCTTTTTCGGCGTTTCTGGCCTGCAATCCTTCGGCTGTCAGGATTTGCCGCACGCACAAGAGGCAGCATCTGCCGTGCTTTATTACCTGCAGCAAACGCAGAAGGACGAACTGCGCCATATCCGCCCGCTACAGACCTACCACACGCGCCAGTTCATGGTGCTCGATGATGCCACCCGGCGTAACCTGGAATTGACCGCAACCTTGCAGGAAGGCAAGAAGCGCGGGTCACTGCTCGGTGTTCTCGATCGCACGGTGACAGCGATGGGTGGCCGTATGCTGCGTCACTGGATCCATTATCCACTGGTCGATCAGCAGCAAATCCTTAAACGTCAACAAGCCGTCGCGCAGTTAGTGGACGACAGTTTGCAGCGGATCGAGCTGATCGAAGCGCTCGACGGGGTTTATGATCTGGAGCGACTTAACAGCAAAATCGCCATGGCCAGTGCTAACGCCAAGGATGTCGCTGCGTTGCGTACTTCGTTGCAGCGGCTGCCGCGGATCGATGATCAGCTGCTTGTTTTTGCAGGCGGCGAATACCTGAAAGAATTGCGGGCCAAGATCGACCTGCTGCCGGAGCTGGTTGATTTGCTGGAAAAGGCAATCGTCGATGATCCCCCCTTTGTTCTGCGTGACGGCGGTATTATCCGCGACGGTTACAACGAAGAGCTGGACGAGCTTCGCAGCATCAGCCGTGATGGTAAAAGCTGGATTGCCCGCCTGGAGCAGGAAGAGCGTGAACGAACCGACATTCCAACCCTGAAGGTTAAGTACAACAAGGTCTTTGGCTATTTCATCGAGGTCACCAACAAAAACCTTGACCGCATCCCGGAAGATTATCAGCGCAAGCAGACACTGAGCAACGCGGAGCGATTTATCACGCCGAAGCTGAAAGAATACGAAAGCAAGGTTCTTGGGGCCGAAGAGAAGCTGGTTGAATTGGAATACAACCTGTTCCAGCAGGTGCGTCTGCAGACTGCTGCTGAAGGGCGGAGAATCCAGCAGAGTGCCGATGCCCTGGCAGCACTTGATGCCTTGATGGCACTGGCTGACCTGGCTCATGACCGCAATTACAATCGACCGACGATTGATGATTCCGGTGTTCTTAATATTGAAGCAGGCCGTCACCCGGTGGTTGAAGGGATGCCGTTGAAAGAAGCCTTTGTGCCGAACGATGTCGAGCTGGATAACGAGAAAAACCAGCTGCTGATCATCACCGGCCCGAATATGGCGGGTAAGTCGACCTACATGCGGCAGGTGGCGCTGATAACCCTGATGGCGCAGATCGGCAGTTTCGTGCCGGCTGAGAACGCGCATATCGGTGTGGTCGACCGCATCTTTACTCGGGTTGGCGCAAGTGATAATCTGGCAAAAGGTGAATCAACCTTCATGGTGGAGATGAACGAGACCGCGAACATCCTGCGCCATGCAACCGACAAGAGCCTGGTGATTCTAGATGAGATCGGCCGTGGAACCTCGACGTTCGATGGTGTCAGCATCGCTTGGGCGGTCGCTGAGTATTTGCATGACAATCCAGCGGTTGCCGCCAAGACCCTGTTTGCGACTCATTATCATGAGTTGACTGATCTGGCACTGACGCGCGAGCGGGTAAAGAACTACAATATTGCGGTCAAGGAATGGAACGACCAGATCATCTTTCTCCGCAAGATCGTTACCGGTGGCGCCAGTCGTTCATACGGTATCCAGGTCGGGCGGCTGGCCGGTTTGCCCGATCCGGTGATCAAACGGGCGAAAGAAATTCTGCAGAATCTCGAAGCTGGCGAGTTTGGCAAGTCGGGCGAGCCGCGTTTGGGAGAAAGTCGCAATAAACCAAAAAAGCAGCCATCGTCACAGTTGTCACTCTTTAATACTGATGCAGACGATGTGATCCGTACCAAGCTGGAGTCGGCTGATTTGAGTAACATGACTCCGCTCGATGCGATGAATCTGCTAAACGAACTGAAAGAACTGCTCTGATTTCTCGTATGTCTAAGTTACGACTCTACTTTTTATTGCTGGTGCTGGGCGCGATTTTCTTTTACGCGCAGCAATCTTTTG
The DNA here is from genome assembly GCF_900142125.1 of Malonomonas rubra DSM 5091. Taxonomy (GTDB): domain Bacteria; phylum Desulfobacterota; class Desulfuromonadia; order Desulfuromonadales; family Geopsychrobacteraceae; genus Malonomonas; species Malonomonas rubra. The sequence continues at coordinate 124,171 of NZ_FQZT01000010.1, read as the reverse complement.
CCGAATCGTATGATGCGATCCGCAGTGATTATCACGGCCTGGTCAAATCGGCGCAGCAACAGCGTCAGCGGGTCAATTGGGAAAAAATTATCCAGCGTTTCGAGCGTTACGTCGAGCAGAATTCACAATCATCCAACGCTCCCAAGGCCTTGTTTTTAAAAGCTCGGACCTGGGACGGCTTATCGCGTGCGTCCGGTGGTCAGGAGGATGCACGGGAAGCAGTCAACCAGTACCTGGCGATGGCCGAACGCTACCCGTCACACACTTTGGCAGATGATGCCCTCTATTCTGCCGGGCAGATTGCAGAAAACCGTCTTTACGATAAAGCTGCCGCTTACCGTTATTATCGCTGGCTGACGGACCAGATGCCACAGGGCGATATGGTGAACAAAGCCAGACAGCGGCTTTCAGCTCTGCCGAAACCTGAAGTTGAGAAGGTTCCACCGGTCAAGCAGACCGCCTATTTAAAAACCGCTGACTCTCCCCGACTGGAAAAAATCCGCTACTGGAGTGGTCCGGAATACACCCGCGTCGTCTTCGATCTGTCAGCGCCTGTTTCTGCCGAGCCGAACATGCTCAAAGGTGACAATCCGCGCATCTATTTTGATCTGCTCTACACCGATATGGCTCCGCAGCTGCAACAGAACCTGCCGATTCTCAACGGGCTGGTAAAACGTGTCCGCACCAGTCGCTACGATGAACAGCGCACGCGCGTGGTTCTTGATCTGAACCGGCAGGCGGAATACAAGTTTGCTCACCTGGAAGATCCTTATCGTTTTGTGGTTGATGTTCTCGGCGCCCCGAGCCGTGCTGGCGTGCAGCAACCGGAACCAGGCGGAGCCTCTCCGACCGATGATTCGATCGCAGGCATTCTCGATACTGTGCCGGATCAGCCGGTATTACATGTACCGCAACAGCGAAAAGATCAGGGAATCAAGTTGATCGTTGTTGATGCCGGACATGGCGGTCGTGACCCTGGTGCTGTTGGACCAAACAAAGTTCTGGAAAAGAACGTCACCCTCGGCATGGCCAAGGAACTGGCGCGTCAACTGCGGCAGAGGCTCGGGGTGAAGGTCCTGCTCACCCGCTCTGATGATCGCTTTATCGAGCTGCGTGACCGGACTGCTTATGCTAACAAGGTCGGAGCTGACCTGTTTATCTCTTTGCATGCGAATGCGGCTAAAAGCCGCAAGGCCTACGGGCTGGAAACCTACTTCCTCAACCTGTCCAAAAACGATCAGGCGGCCGAGGTCGCAGCTCGAGAGAATGGCACTTCGCTGCAGGATGTGAGCAACTTGGAAGCAATTCTTTTCGATTTGATGGCGAACGCCAAGATCAACGAATCGAGCCGTTTGGCGGCAGAAGTGCAACAGGCGATGGTGGCAGGTCTGCGACCGCACTACAGCCGTATCAAGGATCTTGGTGTACGCCAGGGTCCGTTTCATGTGCTGCTCGGGGCAACGATGCCTTCGGTTCTGGTGGAAGCAGCCTTTATCAGTAACACGCGAGAAGAGAAACGTCTCACAAGTAAAGCCTACCAAAAACGAGTTGCCGACGCGATTGTCAAAGGCGTCAAGAACTATGCGGCGACTATCGATCAGGTTGCTAAGCGATGACAATAGATACTGTCCCAGATATAAATACCTCTTTCCCGACGGCTAGTTTACTCAGTAGCGCTCCGTATGAGGAACGGCGTCAAGCCATACTCGAAGCGACTCGCGAGTTCATTACCAGCCACCTGGAACGCACGAAAAAGATGACCATCGATGGTGCCTCCGGACGTGCCGTCGTGCAGGAATTGACGGCGGCTTTTGATCAGCTCAACGATATCCTGTTCCAGGTTGTCAGCTACGACCTCGACCAGGATGGTGTTGATCAGTGTGCCCTGATTGCGCTCGGTGGCTACGGTCGCGGTGAGATGAATCCGAAATCGGACCTCGACTTGATGTTCTATTTTGAGCCCAAGGGCGAGGAGGTGGCCAAGATCATTTCTGATCGTATGCTCTACCTGCTCTGGGATCTCGGCCTGGATGTCGGCTACAGCGTTCGTTCGGCCAAGGATTGTATCGATCATTGCCATGACACTACGGTACGGACTTCACTGCTCGATGCCCGCCTGCTCTGTGGCAACCCTGATGTGTACGCCGGCTTTCAGAGCAAGGTCGGTAGTTACATTCTCAATAACGAGTCACAGAAATTTATCAAGCTGAAGCTGGAAGAAAACAACGAACGTCGGAAAAAGTATGGTTCTTCGGTTTACATGCTGGAACCGAACCTGAAAGAGGGCGAGGGGGGCTTACGCGATCTGCATGCCTGTCTCTGGATTGCTCAGGTCAAGTTTAAAGCAAACAGTTTGCAGGAACTGGTGATAAAAGGTGTCATCAATGAAGCCCAGGCTGCTGACTACCGTGCCGCCCTCGATTACCTCTGGAAAATTCGTAATTACCTGCATTTTCTTGGGCAGCGCAAAAGCGATCAGATCACTTTCGAACTGCAGCGACAGATCGCTGATGCTTTCGGCTATAAAGATGGAAGAAAAGGCTCTGCTGTTGAACAGTTCATGCAGAACTATTATCAGCACGCGGCCCATGTTGAACATCTCGCGTCCAACATGATTGTCGAGGCGACACAACGTGATAAGCTGCAGACCGGAATCGTCGGTTTCTTCTCACGACGTTCCCTGGAGCATGGTTTTACCGTCGGCCGTGGAGAGCTAGGCTGCAGCGACGAGGAAATTTTCAAAAAGAACCCGGCCTTGATTATGACTGCTTTTGAGCTGGCTCAGAGGCATGGTGTCAAGCTCAACCTGAAACTGAAGGCTTTGATCCGCGAGGACCTGCACCTGATCAATGACAAGGTGCGGCGATCCAAGCAGATGAATGAGTCTTTTATGAGCATCCTTCGTCATCCGAAGAATGTCGGGAAAATTCTTCGTAAGATGCATCATCTGCACGTGCTAAATGCCTTTATCCCGGAATTCAAGAATATTTTCTGCAAGGTGCAGTTCGACCTTTACCATGTTTACACCGTCGATATTCATACCCTGTTCGCCATCGAACAGATGGGGAAGCTGTGGGCCGGCGAGTACGCTGAAGCTTATCCGCTGCTGACTGATGTTGCCAACAACATAGAAAAGCGCGAGTTGTTGCTTTTGTCGATCATGTTTCACGATATCGGTAAAGGCAGTGGTAGCGACCACAGCAGTCGCGGTGCGGCCATGATCCCGACCATTTCCCGCCGAATGGGTTTGAACCGGGAAGACAGCCATCGGTTGCAGTTCCTGGTGCAGCACCACCTTAAAATGGCGCACATTTCCCAGCGGCGAGATCTGCATGATATGAAAATGATCACCCAGTTCGCCGAATTGATGGGGATGAGCGAAAACCTGCGCATGCTTTACCTGCTCACTTTTTCCGACCTGAAGGCCGTCGGGCCGGACGTCTGGTCGGAGTGGAAGGGGCAACTGCTGCAGGAACTGTATGAAAAAACCTACGATGTGCTGGAAAAGAAAGATTTTTTCCAGGAGATGCGTTCAGAGAAGGTCCGCAACCGCAAGCGCAAAGTCCGCGAAGCCTTGGCTGGAGAATTCCCGGAAAGTCGCATCAACAAAGCAATCAACAGTTTGAATACCCGCTACCTGATGAGCTACCGTTCCAAGCAGATCATCCCGCACCTGCGTTTGGCGTTGGGGCGAGGTAGAAAGACTCTGGCGTTACAGGCCGAACAGGTGCCTGAAACCGGCTATACCGAGTTGACCCTGGCGACGATCGATTCTCCAGGCCTTTTTTCAATTATTACTGGAGTCATGGCAGGACATTCGATCAATATCCTTGGTGCCCAGATTCATACCCGCAAGACAGGTGCCGTGCTCGACGTGTTGCAGGTCAACAGCGCTGTCGGCGATATTGTGAGCAACGAGGCCAAACTCAAGCGGGTAGAGAAAGACTTGATCGCAGCCATCGAAGGTCGTTTGAACGTGCAGGAGATGGTCGAGAAGGCGCAGCGTGAACCGGATTACATGCAGCGGACCAAGGAGAAACCGAAACGGCCGAATAAAGTCGAGTTCGATAACGAAGTTTCTGACCAGTACACGGTTATTGATATCTTTGCCAACGACAAGGTTGGCCTGCTTTACAATATTGCCAGAACTTTAAGTGAATTGGGCCTTTACATCGCTGTGTCAAAAATTTCGACAAAGGTCGACCAGGCGGCCGACGTTTTTTATGTCAGCGATATTTTTGGCCAGAAAATAACCGATCCAGAGAAGATCGAGCAGATCCGCCAGACCATGCTGGAGCGGATTGCCTAAGCGGTTGCCCTGTCGATGGATGAGTATCTCGACTATTTCATCAATCATCTGAAAGTTGAGCGTGGCTTGGCGCAAAACACGTTAAGCGCTTACAGTCGCGATCTGAGCCGTTATATCGATTTTCTGGTCGACAAGGAAAAACTGACTGCGCTTGTCGATGTTCGGCAGCAGATGGTCATCAATTTTCTTGCTGCTCTGAAAAAAGATGGTCTTTCGGCACGCAGCAGGGCACGCCACTTAAGTGCGCTGCGAATGTTCCACCGTTTTCTTCTGCGGGAAAAATATACGCAGATCGATCCGACCGCTTTGATCGAGTCGCCCCGTGCTTTGCCGGGTTTACCGAAGCTGCTGTCGCAGCAGCAGGTCGAGGATCTGCTCTGTGCTCCAGGCGATGCAACCCCGATGACCCTGCGCGATCGGGCGATGCTGGAAACCCTTTATGCCACCGGGATGCGGGTGTCGGAACTGGTCGGCTTAAATCTGATCGATCTCAAGCTGGATGTTGGCTGTGTCAACGCTTTCGGTAAGGGGGGGAAGCAGCGTTTGATCCCCTTGGGAGAGGTGGCACTTGAAATCCTCGGCGATTATCTGCAGAATGGGCGGCCGAAACTGCAGAAATCAACCGGGTGCGAGCAGGTCTTTCTGAACCGCAGTGGCAAGGCAATGTCGCGCCAGGGGTTCTGGAAAAACCTGAAACGTTACGCTCTGCAGGCCGGGATTCGGCAGGATGTTTATCCGCACATGTTGCGGCACTCTTTTGCCACCCACTTGTTGGAAAACGGTGCTGATCTGCGCGCGGTACAGACCATGCTTGGGCATGCTGATATTTCGACGACGCAGATTTATACCCATGTCATTCAGGAAAGGCTGAAGCAACTGCATCAGCGTTACCATCCCCGGGGCTGAACCCGGAATAGAAGAGGAATTTATGAAGTATATCGTTCTCCTTGGCGACGGCATGTCAGATGAACCGAATGATCAGCTAGGTGGCAAAACACCGCTGGAAGTCGCCAATACTCCGAATATGGACCGCTTGGCGAAAGCCGGCAAAATCGGTTTGGCTGCGACGGTGCCAAAAGGTTTCCACCCTGGCAGCGATGTCGCCAACCTCTCGGTGTTTGGCTACAACCCGGCCGATTGCTACAGCGGACGCTCGCCTTTGGAAGCGGCCAGTATGGGGGTCGAACTGGGGCCGAATGATGTCGCATTTCGACTTAACTTCGTCTGGCTGGAAGCTCACTATGGCAAAATGTACATGGGTGATTTCTCCGCCGGTCATATTTCAACCGAAGAAGCTGCTGCGCTGATCAAAACCCTGCAGGAAGAACTGGGGGATGATGAGTTCACATTCTATCCCGGTGTTTCCTATCGCCACTTGCTGGTCTGGAAGAACGGCCGCGATCAGCTCAAGTTTACCCCGCCGCACGATATCATCACCCAGAGTATCGAAGACTATTTGCCTCAAGGTGAAGGTGCCAAAGAATTGATGCACCTGACCAATGCTGCGCAGATGGTTCTGGCGCACCATCCGGTCAATCACAAGCGTGAAGAGAACGGCAAAGTGCCAGCCAACTCGATCTGGCTCTGGGGCCATGGCCGCAAGCCGCAGATGGAAACTTACCAGCAGCGATTCGATCTGAGCGGTGCGGTTATTTCTGCTGTCGACCTGATCAAGGGCATCGGCGTTAATGCCGGACTCGACAACATCGAGGTCCCTGGCGCGACCGGTTACATCGACACCAACTACAAGGGCAAGGGGGAGTACGCGGTCAAGGCGCTGGCAGAGAAAGACTTCATCTATGTCCACGTCGAAGCGCCGGACGAGGCAGCTCACGGCGGACTGCTGCAGGAGAAAATCAAGGCGATCGAGGATTTTGATCGTGATGTCGTCGGCACCGTGCTCGACAGCTTGGAGCAGATTGGTGACTGCCGGATTTTGGTCACCCCTGATCACCCGACACCTGTCGCCAAGCGAACCCACACGTCCGACCCGGTTCCCTTCATCATGTTCGATTCCCGGACAGATGAAGCTGCTTCTGTTGCCGGTTACAGCGAGGCTGAAGCGAAGGCAAGCGGCCTGCTGGTTGCTGGTCACCAGCTGCTGCCACTGCTGATCGAGCGCGGTTAACAGGGTCGTGACAGTTGTTAGATTTGCCAAGCTTGAGCGGCCGGAGAAAGCACGGCTGCTCTGCCAGTTGGCTGAAGAACAACAGGCTCTCGACAAAAAAATCCTCATCCGGGTGCAGGACGACAATCAGGCGGTCGCGCTCGATCGTTTCATGTGGACTTGGGATAAGGGCGCTTTTTTACCACATGCGTTTAATAACGGTTCGGTCGATTGTCTCGACGAACCGATCGTGATCAGCGTTCGTGAAGAGAATCCGAACGGTGCATCTGTATTGATTATGGGGGAGCCCTGTTCCCCCGGTTATTTAAAGAAATTCGAATTGGTTATCGATTTTGCTGAAGTCTTTGATCCGCAGCGTCATGAGCTCTCCCGCGCCCGTTTCCGTCAATATCGGGAGCTCGGGTTCGACCCGCAAATGTATTAATACGGCTGGTGCAATCAGTCGTATCCGGTTGCCGGACATTCCCCAGCTCGATCAGGAAGTCACTCTCGGTCGTGAGGTCGTTGACGCGTTGCACTGCTGGCGAGGGCGGATTGGTGAAATTTTCACCGCCTGCGACCCGCAACAGCAGGAGTACCGTGTCCGCATCGTCGCGTTGAACGACGACTCGGTTACCCTGTTGCCCTTTGCTGAAATTCCACCGTCGGAAAGCCCTCTGCGAATCACTCTATTTCAGGCTTTGCCGGAAAAGGAGCGTTTCGAACTGGTCCTGCAGAAAGCGACCGAAATTGGTGTCGTGCGCATCGTTCCCTATCAGTCGGCAAAATCCTCAACCATGGAAGAACGTGATTCCGGGCAGAAGAAATCTCATCGCTGGCCAAACGTGCTATTGAGAGCGGCTCGCCAGTGTCGTCGTGGGGAAATTCCCGAGTTGTCACCGGTTGTTGATTGGCAGGAGGCTCTGGCTGAGTGCGCAGATGCCGAAATGTCGCTGCTTTGCTACGAAGGCGAAGGTGCCTGGCCGCTATCCGAGACGATAAATAAATTTAAGGGGCACAGGGTTGCGGTGATGGTCGGCCCCGAGGGCGGTTTCACGAAAGAGGAAATCGAACAGGCTCGGGCGAAGGGGGTTCAGCCGGTGAGCCTTGGTCCACGGATTCTACGCACCGAGTCGGCAGCAATTCTCGCCGCCGGTATCATTCAGTTTGCGGCCGGGGACCTCGGTCGTTAGAAAGTTGAAGTCCAGGTGAATACGGAAAACGTTGTCATCGTGCTGGTCGAACCTCAGGGCCCGCGCAATATCGGTTCGGTCTGCCGGGCCATGCTTAACTTCGGTATGGTCGAGCTGCGCCTGGTCAATCCGCAGACCGATCATCTGCTGCATGAAGCGCGGCAGATGGCGGTTAAGGCGACCACTGTGCTGGAAGAGGCTGTCATCTTTACCCGTCTCGAGGATGCTCTGGCTGATTGTGCTTTGAGTATTGGCACGACCCGGCGATTCGGTCGCTACCGCGAGGATATGCTGCATCCGGATGAGGCGGCGAAATTGCTACTGCCGGTGACTGCAGAAGCCAAGGTTGCACTGGTTTTCGGTCGTGAGGATAAGGGGTTGCATACGGCTGAACTCGATCTTTGTCAGCGTTTTGTCACCATCCCGACCAGCGACCGGTTGCCATCAATGAACCTGGCACAATCGGTGGCTCTTTGCCTGTACGAAATCAGTAAGACCAAAGGGGAGATGGCAGGTGCAGAGCACGGTCGCAAGAGTCTGGCTTCAAATGATGACCTGGAGCGGATGTTTCAGCACATGCGCGAATCATTGACCCGTGTCGCCTACCTGGATCCGCAGAACCCGGATCATATCCTGCGTGCTTTCCGCCGTATCCTCGGCCGGGCTGAACTGAATGACCGCGATGTGCGCATCTTGCGGGGGCTGTTCAGCCGTATCGATTACCTCGACGAGCAGATGCAGAGGTTAAAAGAGAGTGGCAAGAATGGCTGATATGGTGAAAAAAGTGACGCTTGAAAACGGGATTCAGGTCAGCTTCTTCGACCGGAGTAATCGCTATTTCGGCGATTTTCATCGGATCTGCCTGCAGGTGGTCATAGAATTGCCGCTCGAATTCGCTCTGACGCAGGGACTTGATCGTGACAAGGCGCAGCTGGAACGGTCTCTGGAAAAGATGGGTGTACCCTCCGCGGAGGTTGAAGAGACGATAAGCGGCCTGATTGAATCTTTTCTTCAGACCGCGACAGCCTATCTGGGTAAACCAGAGTTTCCGGCGCAAATGCTGACGAAACTTCAGCAGCAAAAACGTAAAGCTGCAACGCTGCTGTTTAAGCGGTGAAGGATTAATTATTTACTTGCTTTTGTAAATGTGAAGTGGTATCAACATTGAGTTTTCACGACGTACCACCCTTGGAAAGTGAGCCCTCGGCTCGCTTTTTTTTGTTATTACGAGGCTGAAATTGGCGCAAATTGTTGAACAGGTAGAGCTGTTGGTACAACCGATTCTGGATGATCTGGGCCTGGAATTGGTTGATCTTGAGTACCAGCGGGAAGGGCGCGGCTGGGTGCTGCGTTTTTACCTGGATAAAGAAGGTGGTATCACGCTCGATCAGTGTGCTGAGGCCAGCCGTGAGATCAGCGCTATTCTTGATGTTGAGGATGTGATCGGAACGGCGTACAACCTTGAAGTGTCCTCGCCTGGTCTCGATCGGCCTTTGAAGAAGGCAAAAGATTTTGACCGTTTCGCCGGGCAAAACGTAAAGATCAAAACCGTTGTCGCTTGTGACCCGGATGGGCGTGGGCGCAACCGTAAGTCTTTTACTGGGACTCTGGACGGAATGGCCGGGGCCGATGTTGTTGTGACATTGAAAGAAAAAAACGCTGTGCAGGTCAAGATCCCGTTGGATCAGATCGAAAGAGCGAATCTGGAATATGAGTTTTAACTGCGCTAACGGCAGTAGAGTTTAAACAAAAAACGGCTGTTACAGACAGCAAAAGGGGTATGACAAGATGGTGGGCAACCTTAATCACATCATCGATCAGGTGGTCAAGGACAAGGGGATCGATCGCGAAATTCTGGTCGAAGCTCTCGAATCCGCAGTCCTTTCCGCGGCGAACAAGAAGTTTCGCAACACGCGTGATCTTGAAGCTCACTTCAACGATGAGATCGGTGAGGTCGAGGTGTTCGAATTCGTCACCGTTGTTGAAGAAGTGGTCGACTCCTACAAGGAGATCGATATCGAGGAGGCTCGCGAGGTTGACCCGGATGTCGAGGTTGGTGACTCCCTCGGCATGATGATGGAAGCTGGCAGCTTCAGTCGGATTGCCGCTCAGACAGCCAAGCAGGTGATTATCCAGAAAGTACGCGAGGCTGAGCGTGAAGGTGTTTTCAACGAGTTCAAGGACCGTGTTGGTGAAGTTGTTAACGGTATCGTGCGCCGCTACGAGCGTGGCGACCTGATCGTCGACCTCGGTCGTGCTGAGGCCCTGTTGCCGAACCGCGAACAGGTGCCGCGGGAAAACTATCGCCAGTCTGACCGCGTTCGCGCTTACATCTCTGAAGTGAAAATGTCGGCCAAGGGGCCGCAGATCATTCTTTCGCGCACCCATCCTGGCCTGCTGATTTCGCTGTTCAAATCGGAAGTGCCGGAGATTGCTGAAGGCATCGTCGAAATCAAAAATGCTGTCCGTGAGCCGGGCAGTCGGGCGAAGATTGCTGTTGAGTCGCATGACATCGATGTCGATCCGGTTGGTGCCTGCGTTGGTATGCGTGGCTCCCGGGTACAGAATGTTGTGACCGAGTTGCGCGGAGAGCGCATCGATATTATCCCCTGGACTCCCGATCCGGCCCGTTTTGCTTGTGCGGCACTGGCTCCGGCTGAAGTGTCCCGGGTTTATATCGATGATGAAGCTGAATCGATGGAAATTATCGTGCCGGATGATCAGCTCTCGCTGGCGATCGGCAAAAAAGGCCAGAATGTCCGCCTCGCCGCCAAGCTGATCAACTGGAAGATCGACATCAAGAGCGAGACCCACGCACAGGAAGAAGAACAGCAGGCGGCTTCTGCTGAAGAAGCGCCCGAGGAGACTGTTGACGCAGCTGAGGTAGACGCTGTCGCCGAGGTTGAAGAAACTCCTGTCGTGGAAGCCGAAGAGGCTGTAGAAGATGCGACCAAGGATGACGATCAGGTTTAGGAGTAAGCTTGTCTGCTGATAAAGGCCCGCATCGCTCCTGTGTTGCTTGCCGTGAGACAAAACCACAGGGGCAACTTGTCCGCTATGTCGTTGCGCCGGACGGTGCACTTGTGGTTGACTACCGGAATCGCTTGCCGGGTCGGGGCGCTTACACCTGTATCGATCTGGAGTGTTTGCATACTGCCGTTGAGCGAAAGCAGTTTCAGCGCAGTTTCAAAGGGAAGTGTAAAAATGCCGAATTGTCAGATCTGACGAACCAGTTGACTTCGGCACTGGAACAGAAAATAGTAAGCCTGCTCGGAATGGGCAGGAAATCGGGGCAGGTGGTCTCTGGGACGAACGCCATCATGACCGGCCTGCGCCAGGCGAGTGATTTCGCCTTGGTTATTGTGACGAATGACATTTCGACTGCAATTGCCGAGAAGCTTCAGTCTTTGGCGGCACACCACAAGGTAGAATGCAGTCAGATGTTAACCAAGGATCTGCTTGGGCAGATTTTAGGTAAAGGGGAACGGAGTGCTGTTGCCGTGCAAAAAGGCACTCTGGCAGATGCAATTTTGATTGAATTGCAAAGATATAAGCAACTGGTAAGGGAGAATTGATGGGCAAGAGGGTATACGAACTGGCGAAAGAACTTGGGCTTGAAAACAAGGAGATGCTGGCCAAGCTTGCCGATGCCGGGGTTGAAGTGGCATCCCACGCCAGTTCTCTCACTGATGAAGATCTGCAGAAGCTCAAGGCGCTGGACACTCCGCAAGAAGAGAAGATCGAGGAAGCTCGCATCAAGCCGGGCCTGATCCGTCGGCGGAAAACTGTCGTGCGTAAAAAGGCTGAAGAGCCTGCTCCGACTCCCGAGCCGGAACCGGAAGTGGCCGAAGAGCCTGCTCCGACTCCCGAGCCGGAACCGGAGGTTGCCGAAGAGCCTGCTCCGACTCCTGAGCCGGAACCGGAAGTGGCCGAAGAGCCTGCTCCGACTTCTGAGCCGGAACCGGAAGTGGCCGAAGAGCCTGCTCCGACTCCCGAGCCGGAACCGGAAGTGGCCGAAGAGCCTGCTCCGACTCCCGAGCCGGAACCGGAAGTGGCCAAAGAGCCTGCCCCGACTCCTAAGCCGGAACCGGAAACCAAACCGGTTGAAGAGCCGAAGCCGAAGAAGACAGTTAAAGCGACCGCAGATAAGGCCAAGATCCTCGGTCGGGTCGAGTTGCCCAAGCCTGCACCTGCAGGACAGGATCGCCAGGACCGTTCCCGTGGTCGTAACGGGGAGCGTCCGGCACGACAGGATCGGCCGCAACGGCCGGGTGCCAGACCCGATGCAGGTGCTCCCGCACGTGGTCGCAAACGGGTTGATGTTGCTCCTGCGGCCCCCATGGAACAACCTCTGCCGGAAAAAGAAGGCCGCAATAAGAAGCGCAAGAAGGGACGTCGTAACGACCATGACAATGGTGAGGACGGACGGGTTTCCAGGCGCGGCAGAAGGGTTGAGGTGTTTGAGCCGAGCCGCATGGGCGGGAAGAAAAAGCGCGGTGGTAAGCAGGCGAAACAGACCAAGCAGACTGAAGTCACCATCAGTAAAGCGATCAAGCGGATTATCCGCATCAGTGACTCGATCACTGTTGGTGAACTCGCTAAACGGATGGGCGTCAAAGCGAACGAACTGATTGCTGAATTGATGCGCCAGGGGTCGATGGTGACTATCAACCATCCCCTCGATTACGAGTCCGCAGCGATCCTTGCGTCCGAATTCAACTACGAAGTTGAAAACGTTGCCTTCGACGAAGAGACCATTCTTGAAGTCGAAGCGAAAAAAGAGGCAGAAGATAATGCCGAGGATCTGAAGACTCGTCCGCCGGTGGTGACCATTATGGGTCACGTTGACCACGGTAAAACCAGCTTGCTCGATGCCATTCGTGAAGCCAATGTTACCGAGGGTGAGGCCGGTGGTATCACCCAGCATATCGGTGCTTACGACGTCGAATTGGACGGTCGCAAGATCACCTTCCTCGATACCCCGGGTCACGAAGCCTTTACCGCCATGCGTGCCCGTGGTGCTGGTGTGACCGATATCGTTATTCTCGTGGTTGCTGCTGATGACGGCGTCATGCCGCAGACCAAGGAAGCGATCAACCACTCCAAGGCTGCCGGTGTCCCGCTGATCGTTGCTGTCAACAAGATCGATAAACCGGAAGCCAACCCGGAGCGGGTCAAGCAGGAACTGACCGAGTTCGAACTGGTGCCGGAAGAGTGGGGTGGTGATACTATTTTTGTCGAGGTCTCTGCTAAACAGCAGACCAACCTTGATACTCTGCTGGAAATGATTCTGCTGCAGGCCGAAGTTCTCGAACTGCAGGCAAATCCGAACAAGCGTGCCAAGGGCTCCATCGTCGAGGCCCGTCTCGACAAAGGCCGCGGTCCGGTTGCTACTGTTCTGGTTCAGGACGGTACCCTCAAACAGGGTGATGCGATCGTTGCCGGTCTGCATTTCGGCCGCGTTCGTTCAATGACGACCGCAACCGGTAAACAGGTTAAGGAAGCTGGCCCATCCTTCCCGGTCGAGGTGACCGGTCTTGGTGGGGTGCCGGATGCCGGTGAGACATTCCATGCCGTTGAAAGTGAAAAAGCTGCCAAGGATGTTTCCCAGCACCGTCAGCAGAAGCAACGCGAGATCGATCTGGCCAAGAGCAGTAAGGTGTCTCTCGATCAGTTGTTCGCTAAAATGCAGGAAGGCGAAGTTGAAGAGTTGGCCGTCATTATCAAGGCCGACGTGCAGGGTTCTGTCGAAGCGGTCCGCGATACACTGGAAAAACTGTCGACAGATTCTTGCCGCCTGAATGTCATCCACACCGGTGTTGGCGGTATCTCCGAGAGTGATGTCACCCTCGCTACGGCATCGAACGCAATCGTCCTCGGTTTCAACGTACGCCCGGAAACCAAGGCGAAAACCATGGCCGAAACCGAGAAGGTCGATATCCGGCTGTACAGTGTCATCTATGATGCCGTCAACGATATCCGTGACGCGATGGAAGGCCTGCTGGCACCGACCCTGCGCGAGAAGGACTTGGGTCGTGTCGAAGTGCGCGAAACTTTCCATGTTTCCCGCATCGGAACCATCGCCGGTTGTTACGTCCTCGATGGCAAGGTTGTGCGTAATGCCCAGGTTCGCCTGGTACGTGATAATGTTGTTATCTGGGAAGGCAAGCTCAGCTCCCTCAAACGCTTCAAGGATGACGTCAAGGAAGTTGCCAGCGGTTACGAATGTGGTATCGGTCTGGAGAACTACAACGACATCAAGGTTGGCGACATTGTCGAAGCCTTCGAGATGGAAGAGATCAAAACGACGCTTTAATGGTACGGTGAAAGGCTCTGATTATGGTTGTCGGTGTATTGAGACTGGACATCCGTCTGTACGACACCCAGAGTCTGAAACAGAAGCGTTCGCAGGTTAATAAAATAACGGCGCGACTGCGTTCCCGTTATCCGGTTTCGGTTGCCGAAGTCGGCTGTCAGGATCTGTTGCAACGTGCCGTGATTGGATTAAGTATGACAGCCGGCTCCGAGTCACAATTGGAGTCGGTTTTCCATAAGGTCGAAAGCGAAATCGAAAGCTGTGGTTTCGCCGAGTTGCTCGACACCGATGTCGAGTTTCTGCATTACGGAGAAGATTTTTCTTGAGTGGTTATCGTCCAGAACGGGTCGCAGAACAGATCCATAAAGAAGTCGCCCTGTTGATGATGCATGGCATCAAGGACCCGCGCGTTGCCCCGGTCTCAATTACTGGTGTGACCGTGTCGAAAGACCTGAGCATCGCAAAGGTTTTTTTTACCGTACTCGATGAAGCGACTGAGCGTAAGGACGCAGAACGTGGTCTGAAAAGCGTTGCTCCTTATTTGCGCCGACAATTGGGACAGGTTATCCGTATGCGTTTTATCCCGGAGCTGCGTTTCGAATATGATAAGTCGATCGGTTACGGACGTAAAATCGACGACCTGCTGCGTCAGGTTCAGGACGATTTAAAGGATGATGATACGGATGATTCAGCAGATAGTTGACCTGATTGAGGCGAACACAAGTTTCCTCGTTGTTGCGCACGAAAACCCGGACGGCGACGCCATCGGCTCGACCCTTGGTTTGGCCAACGCCCTGCGCGAAATGGGTAAAGACGTGGTGGCACTCAATGTTGACGGTGTTCCGCAGATCATGCAGTTCCTGCCCGGGTTCGATCAGCTGGTCACCACTCTGCCGGAAAATAAACAGTTCGATGTTGCTTTTGTCCTCGATTCGGGTGATCTGGTACGTGCCGGAGTGCCTGTGCAGGAGTGCTGTAAAGCTCTGGTGAACATCGATCATCATCCTCATTCCGAATTCGGTGATATCTGCTATGTCGACACCACTGCCAGTGCTACGGCGGTCTTGATTGACCGGGTACTGCAGCAGTGTGATTACCGGATGAGTTTGGATGTCGCCAAGCCGCTCTACCTCGGTATTCTTTCTGATACCGGTTCGTTCCGTTATTCAAGTGCCAATCCTGAAGCCTTTAGTGTTGCCGGTCGTCTGGTCGGTATGGGTATTGACCCCTGGGAAATTGCCAGTTGCCTGTATGAAAGTCTGGCGCCGGAGCGGATGAAATTGCTCGGCTTGGTGCTGCCAACGCTGGAAATCTCTGACTGTGGTCGTTATGCATCGGTTGCCATGACCGAAGACATTCTTAAGCAGTCCGGAGCGTCTGAAGAGCACACCGATGGTTTTGTCAACTATCCTCGCGCTATCCGCGGTGTTGAGGTTGCTCTCTTCTTTCGCCAGATCGGAGCTGACGCCTATAAGATCAGCATGCGCTCGCGGGGCACCATTGATGTCGGCGCCATGGCCCGTGAACTGGGCGGTGGTGGTCATCACAATGCTGCAGGAGCCAAGGTCAACGGTTCTCTCGAAGAAGCCAGGGCGACTGTTTCCCGTCTGCTCGATCGTCTCATCTGATTTATTCACGTGCACGGACTTCTGTTGATAGATAAACCCGCCGGGTTAAGCTCGCATGACGTCGTGCGTCACGTGCGCCGCATTTGCAAGACCCGAAAAGTCGGACACGCCGGGACCCTTGATCCCCTGGCAACGGGAGTCTTGCCGGTTGCGGTCAACGATGGCACCAAGGTCCTGCAGTTCCTGTTTGCCGATAACAAGAGTTACCGGGCAACGCTGAAACTGGGGGTTGCGACCGACACCCTCGATTCGGAAGGGGAGGTGTTGGCCGTGAAAGATGTGCCGGAACTTTCCCCCGCCCAACTGGACGCCGTCTGCGAAAAATTCCGTGGTGACATCATGCAGGTGCCGCCGATGTACTCGGCACTGAAAAAAAACGGTGTGCCGCTTTACAAACTGGCTCGCGAGGGGAAAGAGGTTGAGCGTGAAGCGCGCCCGGTAACTATCAGCAAGCTGGAGATTATCGCTGTCGATTTCCCCTTTGTCACCATCGATGTCGATTGTTCGAAAGGAACATACATCCGTACCCTGATTGATGACATCGGAGCTGAGCTTGGCTGCGGGGCGCACATGACGGCGTTGCGCAGAACCCGAAGTGGTCTCTTTCATATCGATGAGTGCGTGACTCTCGATCAGCTGAAAACTGCCGAGGGTGAGCTGCCTGGACTGTTGTCGATGGACGCTGCGCTGGCCGAGCATCCCGCTGTAAATGTGCGAAACGAAGCCGTTTCGTCCTTGCGCTGCGGTGTGCCGCCGACACGTGAGCAAACGATGTGCGAAACAGAAATTACCGATGGGCAGATGGTGCGCTTGCAGATCAAGGGTAGCCTTGCGGCCATGGCCCGATTTGCACCGCAGCGCAAGAAGGAAAAACGTGGAGATTTTGAGCTGATACGGGTTTTTGTCGGTCAATAAAATCGTTCAAATATTCTTTACATATGAACCAGAGTTATGGTAGATAGCGTAGGTTCAAACGAAGAAAACAAGCCACCGCCACTGGCTTTATTTGTAAACTAAAAGGAGACCACAGTGCTGGGCACAGAACGTAAACAGGAAATTATCAACGAATTCAAGCGCCATGAAGGCGACACGGGTTCCCCGGAAGTCCAAATTGCTCTTTTGACTGAGCGGATCACTTACCTGACTGATCACTTCAAGACACACAAGAAGGATCACCATTCCCGCCGTGGATTGCTGAAGATGGTTGGTCAGCGCCGACGCTTGCTTGACTACCTGATCAAGCAGGACATCGAGCGCTACAGGACGATCATCAAAGCTCTCGGGATTCGCCGCTAAATCAAAAGGCAGCATGTCGAAAAGGGCATGCTGCCTTTTCCTTTCACACCGTTGTAGCTCTGGAGGCTGTCCGGAGAGAGTCTCTGTTCCTATGAACAGGGTTGTCTCAGGCCAACCTCCAACAGCTATTTTTTTAAGCTGATTGTTCTTCAGATGGCTGAAGAACGCAAAAAGGAGAAAATATGGCCTTTCATAAGGTAGAAGTTGAATTTAATGGTCAGCCGTTGACCATCGAAACTGGTAAAGTCGCCCGTCAGGCTGACGGCGCCGTCATTGTCACTTACGGTGACACCAAAGTCCTCTGTACTGTCGTTTCCGCAAGAAAAATGCGCGAAGGGCAGGATTTCTTCCCCCTGACAGTCAACTACGCTGAAAAATTCTACGCAGCTGGCAAGATTCCCGGTTCCTTCTTTCGCCGCGAGCGTGGTGCGACTGAGCGCGAGACCCTGATCTGCCGCCTGATCGACCGTCCGATGCGTCCGCTGTTCCCGAAGGGCTACATGTTCGAGACTCAGATCATGCCTTCGGTCATTTCCGCCGACATGGTCAACGATCCGGATACCCTGGCGATGGTTGCCGCTTCAGCATCTGTTGCAGTCTCCGACATTCCTTTCGAAGGGCCGATCGCTGCGGTGCGTGTTTGCCGCGTTGATGGCGAGTTCGTTGCCAATCCGACCAATGAGCAGATTGCCGAGAGCGACGTTGAAATTGTTATCTCCGGTTCTAAAGATGCCGTCATGATGGTTGAGGGTGAGTCCAACTTCCTCAGCGAGCAGGAGATGCTCGATGCTATCTTCTTCGGCCACGAAGCGCTGCAACCGCTGATCAAGCTGCAGGAAGAACTGGCTGCGCTGGTCGGTAAAGAAAAGCGTGAGTTCGTCGTTCCGCAGGCCGATGAAGAGTTGGTCGCTAAAGTGACCGAACTGGCTGAAGCGAAGGTTGCCGAAGCCTTCAATATCCGCGTCAAGCAGGATCGCTATGCGGCCCTGTCTGACATCCGCGCTGACGTCAAAGAGCAACTGGCCGAAACGTTTGAGGGTCGTGAAGAGGAAATCTCCGCAGCTCTCGGCAAAGTTGAAAAGACCGTTGTTCGTCGCATGGTCACCAAGGAACGCGTTCGTATTGATGGCCGCGACATGACCACCATTCGTCCGATCAGTTGCGAAGTCGGTGTCCTGCCGCGCGCTCATGGTAGCGCCCTGTTTACCCGCGGCGAGACCCAAGCGCTGGTGACCACCACTCTCGGCACCGGTACCGACGAGCAGCGTGTCGATAATGTGCAGGGGATGGAATTCAAGAAGTTCATGCTGCACTACAATTTCCCGCCGTTCTGCGTTGGTGAAACCAGCATGCGCCTTTTCCCGGGCCGCCGCGAAATCGGTCACGGTTTCCTCGCCGAGCGCAGCGCTGCCCAGATCCTGCCGCAGCACGAGGACTTTCCGTACACCATCCGTATCGTCTCCGATGTCCTCGAATCGAACGGTTCCTCCTCGATGGCTTCGGTTTGTGGCGCGTCTCTGTCGCTGATGGACGCTGGTGTGCCGGTGACCACGCCGATCGCTGGTATCGCCATGGGTCTGATCAAGGAAGGCGATGACATCGCAGTTCTGTCCGACATTCTCGGTGACGAGGATCACCTCGGCGACATGGACTTCAAAGTCACCGGTTCTGCTGATGGCATCACTGCTTTGCAGATGGACATCAAGATTACCGGTGTCACCAAGGAGATCATGCAGCAGGCGCTGGAGCAGGCAAAAGAAGGCCGTATCCACATCCTCGGCGAGATGGCCAAGGCGATCGACACGCCGCGCGCTGAACTGTCCGAGCATGCACCGCAGATCACCAGCATCAAGGTCAAGCCGGATCAGGTCCGCACCGTTATCGGTTCCGGTGGCAAGAACGTTCGTGGCATCATCGATGCGACCGGTTGTGCCATCGACATCGAAGATGACGGCACCATCAAGATTGCATCCAGCGACGGCGCTGCCGCCAAGGCTGCGATCAAGATGATCCGCGACCTGACCCAGGAAGCTGAAGTCGATAAACTTTACATGGGCAAGGTCAAGAAGATCATGGAGTTTGGTGCTTTCGTCGAGATCTTCCCCGGCACCGACGGCCTGGTTCATGTCTCCGAACTGGCCAACGAGCGTGTCCGTAACGTCACCGACGTTCTCAATGAAGGTGACGAAGTTCTGGTGAAATGCATCGGCATCGACCGTCAGGGCAAAATCAAGCTCTCCCGCAAGGCTGCCCTCGGTCAGGAATTGCCGGAAGAAGATTAATCCGGTTTGCCATGTTGCAGCAGTCGACGCTGAATAACGGCATCCGCGTCATTACCGAGCGGATGCCGGAGCTTCACTCTGCATCTATCGGTTTCTGGGTGCAGAACGGTTCGCGCCACGAAACCGAAGGCCACAACGGTATATCTCATTTTGTCGAGCATATGCTGTTTAGAGGGACGACCAATCGGTTCGCCCTCGATATTGCAAAAGAGATCGACTCGGTCGGTGGAGTGCTTAACGCCTTCACCGGCCGGGAGTTCAGCTGCTATTACGCCAAGGTCCTTGGCGATAAACTCCCCCAAGCCATAGATCTGCTCTCCGACCTTGTCCTTAACTCGATTTTTTCTGAAAAGGACATTGAGAAAGAGCGCCGCGTTATTCTGCAGGAACTCGCGATGGTCGAAGATACGCCGGACGATCAGGTGCATGATCTGTTCTGCGAGTCGATCTGGCATTTACATCCGCTCGGACGGCCAGTCCTTGGGACCCGCGACACGGTGCGACGCATTTCTCGCGAAGACCTGTTGCAGATGATGCAAAAACGTTATGTAGGTCGAAATATATTGATCGCAGTTGCTGGGGATCTTGAGCATCACCAGGTTCGTGCCCAGATTGAGCAGGCGTTTCAGGGCGTTAATTCAGGAGAGGCAAACAATCGCTGCACCTTGCCCGCTTATCGCCCGGGTTTGCAGGTCGTACATAAAGAGTTGGAACAGGTTCATTTCTGCCTCGGTTGTAAAGCGCTGCCACAGAACCATGAAGATCGTTTTGTCCAGCAACTGCTCAACAGCATCCTCGGTGGCAGCATGAGCTCTCGCCTGTTCCAGAAAGTGCGTGAAGAACACGGCCTGGCTTATTCTGTCTACAGCTACCTGAATGTGCACTCAGATGCAGGTGCTCTGGTTGTTTATGGTGGCACCAGTCGCGATGAATTGTGGGAAACCGTGCAGGTGACGCTGGAACAGTTTGCTTTGCTGAAGGCCGGGCAAGTCAGCGAAGAAGAATTGCAGATGGCAAAAGAACAACTCAAAGGAACGCTGTTGATGTCGCTGGAAAGTTCCGATAACCGGATGACACGATAGGCGAAGAACGAGATTTTCCTTGGCCGTCAGCCGGATATCGAAGAGATTGTTGCTTCTATTGATAAAGTCACGACCTCTGAAATTCAGCTTCTGGCAAACCGGATCTTGGCGGATGATTCACTGAACCTCAATATTATCGGACCGGTCAGTGATGCTGACCTTAAACTCGATAATCTCACCATTGCGTAAAGTTGTAAAAATGCAGAAACCGACTGTAGAATTTAAAAAACTGCACCCTGACGCTCAGGTGCCGCGCTACATGACCGAACTTGCTGCCGGGCTCGACATTCAGGCTCTGCCGGAGAATATGATTGAACTGGCTCCTGGTGAGCGCTGCCTGGTCCCGACCGGTTTGGCCGTTGCGATTCCGCCTGGTTTTGAGATTCAGGTGCGGCCGCGCTCTGGGCTGGCGATCAAGCATGGTATCGCCCTGGTGAATTCGCCTGGTACGATTGATGCTGATTATCGTGGTGAAATCGGTATCATTCTGATCAATCATGGGCAGGACATTTTTACAATTAATCGTGGTGATCGGATCGCCCAATTGGTTATTGCTCCGGTGTGCCAGGCTGAACTGGTTAACGTGGCAGAGTTGTCGGAAACTGAACGTGGGGCAGGGGGCTTTGGCCACACAGGTCATAAAGAGGGATAGGATGTCGGAAAAAAAGAACCCGGAAGATTTACTTGAATTTCCTTGTCACTACGAGTTCAAGGCGGTTGGTATGGCGGGCGACCTGTTCAAGCAAGCGGTTATGGCCGCGGCGGATAAGCATGTTGCTGTCTCAGCAGATGCTGTTCGTAGTAAACCGAGCGGAAAAGGAACCTACCAGTCGGTCTCGGTGCTGGTGATATTGCAGAATTATCAACAACTAACCAGTATTTACGCAGAAATGCGCAAGGTTGATGGCCTGAAAATGTTGCTTTAAAGGAACTCTTTACGTAAAATTCCTGTTTATTTCCTTATGTTATTTTTCTGGAGAAGCTGATGATACTGTCGATAAATCCTGACAATCCTCATGGTCGTCATATCAATCAAGTCGTGGACTGTTTGCGGCAGGGTGGGGTGATTATCTACCCGACCGATACCACCTACGGCATCGGTTGCGATATTTTCAACAAAAAGGGTGTGAAGAAGATCTTCCAGATCAAGCAGCGAGACAGCCGCAAGCCATTCTCTTTCATCTGCAGTGATTTGGCCGAAGTTTCCAACTATGCCCAGGTCAGTAATTTCGCGTTTAAAATCATGAAGCGCCATCTGCCCGGGCCTTACACCTTTGTTCTCGAAGCGACCAAAATTGTCCCTGATTCTTTGAGTACGAAGCAGAAAACCGTTGGTGTGCGCATCCCTGAAAATAAAATCTGCCAGGAGATCGTTCGTGAACTCGGTCATCCTCTGGTGACGACCAGCGCCAATATTTCCGGCGAAGAAACCCCTCAGGATCCCCAGGAAATCCATGATCTCATGGGGCGGATGGTCGATATGGTTGTCGACGGCGGCATTTCTCTTGGCGAAGCGTCATCCGTGATCAGTCTGGTCGATGACGAGATTGAAGTGTTACGTGAAGGTTCTGGCGATATCTCCTGGATAGAACAGGGGTCTTGATTGATGAAGCCTCTCGATGTTGTTTTCTTCAAGCGCATTCCGGTCGACAGCTGGAGATACGAAAAGTATCCGGATGTTACCGCCGCGTTGGCGCCGATGCTTGCCGCTATGAAGGCCGAGCTGGAAAAATTCGACATCGAGCTGCGTTGTGTCGACGAAGAATTTACCTCTGTGATTAAAGGCTACGGCGAACTGCTAAACAGTATGCGGATCAGTTTTCCTTCTGCCGGTGTCGGTAGCTATTGCCTCGGCCATATCATCAGCGCCAGTCAGAATCTCGATATCGTCGAAGACCTGAAGCGTGGTATCAACCGCGTTGCTTTTGCTCCTGAAACAGTGGAGCCATCGGGAAGCGATAAGGTTGTTTGTCATAATTGCGGTTGCGGTTGCTGATGTCGATATTCTTTACAATTTAAGTTCAAACGAAAAAGCCTGTCGGAATGACAGGCTTTTTCGTTTGAATCTGTTCAACAAATCTTAAGTGAAGTTCAACTTTCGCTCCAGGTCCATGGAATTGGACACCCGTTTCGCTTCCTTCATCGAGATAATCCCTTTTTTGCACAAAGCGATCAGGTGTTGGTCCATCGACTGCATCTGGTACTGGGCATTACCTTTTTCGATGTGGTTTTCGATCTCGTCCAGATTGCCTTCGCGGATACAGGCCTGAATGGTTGTTGTTGAGCGCATGATCTCGACGACCGGCAGGACGTTCTCCCCGCTTTTGTCTTCAACCAGGCGCAAGGAGATCGTTGCCACCAGGATGTCGGCTAAACGCTGCCGAACAATTTCCTGGGCATCCGGAGGGAAGTGACCGATCAGGCGGTTGATGGTCGAGGTTGCATTTTGCGTGTGCAGGGTCGAGAAAACCAGGTGTCCGGTTTCTGAGGCCTTGATACAGGCATCAATGGTTTCCAGGTCACGCATCTCACCAACCATAATGACGTCCGGATCCATCCGCAAGGCAGCTTTGAGAGCCGGGTTGAAGCCTTCTGTGTCGATACCGACTTCACGCTGGATGATGCAGCTTTTTTTCGACTGGAACAGGAACTCGATCGGGTCTTCGATGGTGATGATGTTGTAACCATACTTCTCGTTGATATGGTTGATCATCGATGCGAGGGTGGTCGATTTGCCGTTACCTGTCGGGCCGGTCACCAGAACCAACCCATTTGGAGCTTTGACGATCTCTGACAAAACGGCTGGCAGTTTCAGGTCTTGAAAGTTGCCTATCTCAGGTGGGATAACCCGCATGACGATACCGATATTGCCACGCTGGCGGAACATGCTGACACGAAAACGACCACTGTTCTCCAGTGCATAAGACGCATCAAACTCCTTAAAATCTTCCGGCAGATCACGTTTGTTCTGCTCCATGATTCGGGCAGCAATAAACTCTGTGTCCGCTGGACTCAAGGGCGGAAGCTTTGAGCGCAACAATTGCCCGTGAGCCCGAAAGAAAGGTGGGTTGTCCACCTCGAAATGAATATCCGAGACGCGTTTGGCAAAGGCAATCTCAAGAATCTGGTTCAGTGTTTTGATGTCCATATGATCCCTTTTTACAACTTAGGCCTTGGTTGTTTTCGCGGCGAGAGCTTTTTGCATAAACGGCCCAGCCTGATTAAAAAAGAATTCTACCAGATCAATCGGTACCGGGCATGCTGTTTCGTTTCCAAAATCAGCATAAGTCAGCGTGACGGTACGATTGTTGACAATCAGGGGCGCGAGGAAAAGTTTCGAATCGAGAGGAGCGCCTATTTCGTGGAATAAGTGCTCTTCGATTGTGCTGTCACGGCATGAATCAAAGAATATTTTCCCGGAGGTTCTAACTTTTTGCAGGATCGAATTCTCCACCAGCGGGACTTTGATTTTTTGCGCTGCGCAAACTCCATCAGCTTTATCTCTGGTAATGCCAATGCTGCGTTCTGAAATCAGCTCGCCCTTGCTGATAATCAACGTTTGGCTGCGTTCAAAAAAATCACCTACGAACTGCAACGCCTGTAAAGATATATCCTGCGCCTTGGAACAGTTTTTAAGTTGATAAAGGCTGTTCTGTAGGTTGATGAACTGTTGCCTGCGGGGTGCATTGCAGAACTGCTGTAAATGATTCTGAGCGGTGTTAATAAATTCTGTCAGTTCGTTGATGTAGGAGGCTGACTCGCTGTTAGCTTGCGGTTTGTAGATTGTATGCAGATGAGTCGAGTTGAAATCTATCTCACCCTGTATGTCCGCACCCTGTGATTCGGCTGACAGGGTCATCATTTGAAGAATTTCGCCATATTTTTGCTGGACTGAACTTTTCAGATCCTCTGGGATTTCGTTGCTGTCGAAAAGCAGAAGAGGTTCAATGTCTTTTTCCCAAGCCCGATCGACCAGGGGAAGAAACATATCATTGTCCGAAGCTGAGAAAAACAGGACACCATGTTTTTGGCAAACTGTCATGACAACATGCTGGGCAAAGGAATCATCGCCGAACATGACAATCGCTTGAGATCTGGACCCGGTGCTCTCTGTCTCTGCTGAGGATTTTGACAGCTCGCTCAGAAGTTCGATGATTTTAAATTTGTCAGGGTCAGACAGGTGAGAAAGTTCAGTCTCAACGATCTGGCGGTGCAACTCTGAATAATCGAAAGCGGGAAGGCTTTTAAAAACATGCGGTTTTTTTCGTTCGACCTTGTCCAGATCTGCTAGCCCGAGAATATCTTCGGAGATCTCAATATCCTCTGTGGGTTCCTCACAGGCCTCTTCTTCTTCGGCAAGGTTGATCTCGCCGGCATGAACTTTTTCATCAAAGATCCGCAGTGCATCCATCAACACCATTTGCGTATCGAGGTTTAGATCCTGTAAATGGTCTGGCAGGTAGCGATATTCGTCGAAAATATGGATCTTTTCCATCTCCAGGGAAAAAATCCCCTTGGTCCAGCCGATCATCTCAACGATGGTCATTTCGATCAGGGTCTCAAGGGCTTTAAAGGCCGTTTCCTTTGACATGCCACAGTATTCGATCAGGGTGGCGATCAAAGGTTTTTTGCTGTCGCCGGCTTCTCGCTGCATTTCCAGTGCTTTGTCGAGATCGTCCGTTGTGACAATTCCCGCTTCGCTGAGGATCTGGCCAATGCGCAACTCCTCGTTTGAGTGGGTCGCACCTACAATATAGCCTTGGTTGAACAGCAGTTGCCCTTCACCTTTGCGACTATACACATTTAGAGTGCCAGATTTTCGGGATGTGTAAATCAGCTGTATGACATCAACAATCGGCAGGTGCTCGAGTTCGCCGGTTAGAGGCATATTAGATCCCTTTCCTCAGTAAGTCACAATTAGCATTTGAAGGTTAGAGTATATTAAACTATGGAGTAATGGATATTCAAGTGGTTTGAGTTGATACTTTACTAAAAATAGACAAACGAATAATTTGATTGATATCAAACTCGAAAAATCTTCATTATATAAAAAGCATCATTAATTAATATTATTGTTATGTAAGTTGTATAAATCATTACTTTTCTAGGGTTTAGGCGTTTTCGATTAGAGAAAAGCACCTAAAATCATAAAATACCTACTGACCTCAAGCTAAGTTTATGTTAAAAAATTTCATCTTTTAAAGTTGTGAATCGATATTTTGGAAGTATGGATGGGCTAAGTGAAATGTGGTAAAAATGTATGTTTTTAGTATAAGCATGAGTGTGAAGATATAGATTTCAATTTCAAAATAAAAGCCTTTTTGCCTTAGTGGTGCTTTGAAGAATTAGTCAGAAAGGTGCTAAATTCAAAATTTTTTTGCTCTTTGATAATTTGTTTGTCTTTATTTGTTTTGATATATGCGTTTCGATTATCTTTTTAGACACTAATTTAAATAAGTTCATTTCTTAAAACAGCTAGATTATCTAGCTGTAATGGGCAGGAGATATATTTACGAAGCAAGACCTATGTTTGTTAAATGAGAAGAATTTAGATGTTTTCCATTCTATAGATGTTCTGTTTAGGGAAAAGCTTTACAAGGTATAACTTTTAAAGGTCTTCAGTGCTAAAAATTGGAGGGGGAACGCTGTTGATCATACACTTCCTAAGGGAGCCATAAATGACTAAGTGCAAATTTGAAAAAATTGAAAAAAACCATCCATTATTTACTGATGTTCTAGCATTAAGGTATCGAATTTATTGTGAGCAGAGGGGGTTTGAAAATCCTGAAGATTATCCAGATGGCTTAGAGAGGGATG
Organism: Malonomonas rubra DSM 5091; assembly: GCF_900142125.1. GTDB lineage: Bacteria > Desulfobacterota > Desulfuromonadia > Desulfuromonadales > Geopsychrobacteraceae > Malonomonas > Malonomonas rubra. Next base: position 98,141 of record NZ_FQZT01000010.1, on the reverse strand, counting down.
TTTCTGACGAGCATGCAGTTCATTTTGCTGCCATCCATAATGAAACGAACGAGGTTCTTGGCACAATTCGTCTTATCCTCAAATCTCCTGATGGATTTCCAATTGAAAATCATTTTAAGTTTGATAAAGACACTTCTTACATAAAAAAAGACAATATCGGCGAAGTTTCAAGACTTGCCGTTAACAGTGAAGCTTGTCGTGAGTTATGGCGAAAAGTAACATCAAAACGAGATGGCATGACTCAGGCTAAAGGAAACCCTGAAGCAGATATGATCGCCGGATTGATTCGCTGTATAGTGATTGAATGCAGAGATAGAGGGATAACCCACTTGTATGCTGTTATGGCAAGAGCTCTGTTTGTAATTTTGAAACGGCGAAAGATTGTTTTTCCACGTATCGGCCCAGAGATTGATTATCATGGGATGCGCGCCCCTTATTTTGGTCTTCTTGAGAACATCATCATGGGAAATGATGATCTTTATCGGGCGTTCAGTGCTGGCAGGGCAGTTGCTGCAGCTTAATTTTTATATTAGCAATACGGATGCTTCAAGCTTTTAAGGATGAAGGGATATTGCTAAAAGCTTATCCCTTCATCCTTAAATGAAATCATAAAGAGTTTTCGTCATACGGAAAGTCAGTTTTTCCTGTATAGATGTCGAGAAAGAGTTTGCTCTTTGCTAAAATTTTCTCGATCGGACCAAAATATGGTCTGCGAAGACCGTGATAATCAATCTCAGGCCCTGCCTCCTCAAAATTTATCCCTCTTCTTTTCAATAGGACGTTTAGGCCTCTGGCCATGCCTACATACCAGTGGGTGATTCCATGAATACGACTCTCTTTGGCAATGCACTTGAATATGCCCGTAACAATATCATTTTCTTCTCTTCTTTGGTTGACTAGCTTAGGATCTTCCTTTGCCGACCCAGTAGAGTCATCACCATTTAAAGCTTTGTCGTCTCGTCTTCGAGAATAGTCTCCTCTGACACATAATCTAGAAATCTCGCAAATTTTATTTCTAGGTATATTGGAAGTATCCGCTGTTATTTCCATATTTTCTTCAATAGGAAATCCGTGGGGTGAATCAAGAACCAACCTGCTGGTTCCGATGACGCTAGGTTCTTTATTGAGGATTGCTGCAAGGTGAACAGCGTGGTCGTCATAAATATTTCGTTCAATGCCACCAGGGTGATCTTCTGGCTTTTCGAATTTCCACTCCTCTATATATACCCTATAACGGAGTTTAAATAACTCTGGGAAAAGGCTGTCTTCAGGGGTCAGTTTTCTAAAGGTAAAATAAGACATTACATGCTCCTGTGATTTATGTAGCCCCTATGGACATAAAGCTGTTTTTTAAGTGCGGATATATATGTTGCTTAATTGAAATTCGAGATCATCTATATTCTAGCTTAATTTCTATCAAATTAAACATTTCCATGGCCGGTGGGATGTTTTTTTATAATCAATTCTTGTTTCAAGGAAGACTTTATTGAGTCAGGCCCTGGCTAGGTCTTTATATGTTTGGCTTCGTTGAGTGGCCTTTTGGTAGCTTAGTAACTGCCTTTAGCTTTTGCGAAAATTTGATGAGATATCAAATGCACAAAACAAAAAACCCCGCCAACTAGCGGGGTTTTTTGTTTTGTGCAGGGCGGATCAGTTTGATTCGCCCTTTCTATATATTAATAGTTTACTTTTTTTTGCGGCGTGCATAGAAACCCAGGCCAACCAAACCACCACCCAAGAGAAGGAATGTAGAGGGTTCTGGTACAGCGCTTACGACGAGGCTGCCTTCGTTCACAACGTCAAATATAATGTTGGTGCCATCAGTCGTGAAAGAGTCCAGGTCTGCAGTTGCACCGAGGTTGAATGAGGAAAGCAGGATCTTATCCAATCCAAGTGGAAAATCTTCAAAATCAAATCCTAAATCTTTCAGCGTCCAGAAATCTGGGAGAACAGATACAAATTCAGCCGTCAGACCAAACTGACCCTCAGGGCTACCCAAAATAGGAATCGGGGATGTGCCGAAGCCTGCAGTAAGTTCAAGCTCAGCCAGTTCCAATGCGCCATCGTTTGGATTTGTGTTGTCATCAAGATATACGAAGATGTCACCAACGCCAGCATCAAAAGCTATTTTATAGCTGTCATCCAGAAGGGCCGTTCCAAAATTTGCGATGCTAGTTGCTGTACCACCATCATTATAATCAAAGATATAACCAGACAGGCCAGAAAACACAACGTACGCGTATGCATCACCGAAGGTAGCCGTCGTCGTATCGTCAATCAGCAGAGGATGGTCAGTTCCGTCAACATTAGACCCTATGATGTTCAGTGCGCCGAATTCCGTAAAGGTATCGTAATTATCTAAAATAGTGTCATCAGCTCCGCCAGTAAGAGACTGGGTAACAGTTGCGCCTCCAGAAACGGTCACGTCGTCAAAAGTTACAATGTCACCTAAGACAACATCAGTGCTGTTGCTATAAGCAGCGTAGTCAACCAAAGACATGTCCCAAGTGAAAGTCGTTGCTAGCGCAGGACTTGCGAGCAACAATAAGGCAGAAACAGTTAAAACAAATTTTTTCATTTTTTTCTCCTTTTTGATGTGAAGTTCAACTAATTGATAAATGAATTTATCTTTTATTAAACTGTAAGCAAATGCCGTGCCTATTTATAAGTCACTGATATTGTGGTTTTTTTTCAGGTCTGATTTCTTGTTTGAGGAGGTTGTTAAATTGTTCGACAAAATGTGGATTCTAGAACTCTAGAACGAATACAAGTATGCGTTAAAAATTTTAGCAATGGGAGATAGCAACCATTTAAGCAGAAAACCCTGTTAAGTAGGTTTTGTTCAGTTTCAATTGGGGGTCATGTGGTGAATACGTTAGTGATTGACAATAAAGCATTCAACAGGTTTTCTGAGAGCACGCGTCACCTCTGCCCCTTGCCCAATTCGAAACATTGAAAGGAGGGTGCTATCATTTGAGTTAGTCATTTGTTGCAAATCGTTCAGAATGGCATTGAGACGTTGAAGTTGGGAGTTGTTCAAATGATTTTTCAGTGATCCCTCTTTCACAGATTGCAGCAAAAAAGCCAGGCCGGCCACTGGATGTGCTGTTAACCCTTCTTTAGCCAGGTGCAAAAGGAATCTCTGCCATAATTGTCCGCCTTGTACATAGTCCTTTGGTTCTGAACCTGTAATGCTGAGAATGGCCACTGAGGATGCCGTATTTAAGAGTTGCCTTCCTTTGAATTCAATGATTTTAGAGAAGCCTACTTTGTTCAGCAAATTAACAAACTGCCAGTTTTTTAAAAAATTAAAGGCGTATTTATCAATCGAATTTAAGCCTAAAGTTTTGATGTCCAGACCATCTCCAGTTTTTATCGCTTCCTCATCGGTCCAACGAAGATGTTCAAAAAGGAATTGGTGCAATTCGTGGATTTCAAAAACAAGTCGCTCGTTATATGAGAGCAGCTTGGCTAGGCTTTTTCTTTCGGCTGTGGTTTGACTCAACCAAACCTCTTGGCCGTCTTGAGTTCCCAAGGTCATCAATTTTTTTCTCTGTGTGTTAGATATTTCGACAGAACTGTATGCTTCTCTGTTGGTGTGGCGTTTTGAGATGGTATCTAATAGCTCATGGTTTTTCGTTGGACATTCTGTAAGCAGTGCTGTTGCGATGAGATTTGGGTCCGTCTGGTCCGGTAATAATCTGATGTCTGCAGTTAACCCGAATGAAGGGGCACAGATTTCGATATTTTCAAGCACTGCTCCATGAGAAACTAGAGACGCACGCTGATGAAGATTATATAGTGATGTGTCTCGCTCCGGTATGTTGTACAGATTGATTTGCTTGCCCGTGACACTAAAGCGCCAGGGTTGGCAATTGTCACCCGAGGGGGCCATGATGGCATATTCAATAATTTTTATTATGCGTGAATCCATGGTGCCTCCAACATTTTAGATAGTAGTAAATATTAAAAGCTCTGAGGTTGATTGATACATGAAAGATTTTTAGTTGGCATCAAACTTCAGTAAAAGTGCAGGCAACACAAGTAAGTCACTAATGACGGCAAACAGCATAATCAAGGCACTTAAGATACCGAACTGGATGGTCGGGACAAAACTCCCAAAAAGCAAGATACCAAAACCGCCTGTCATAATGAGGGAGGTCATGATAATTGGTGTGCCTTTGGTGACGATAGCATTTTGTACAGCATTTGCAGCCATTTTTCCCTTTTGCCTATTTTGTTGATACTGACAGATAAAATGAATCGTATCGTCAACGGCAATGCCTATAGCAACAGCTGCAATAATCGCAGTAGCACTGTTCAGTGGAACGCCGAATAGGCCCATAACAGCGAAATTTAAAAGTATAGGCAGCATGTTGGGAATTGATGAAATAATTCCGAGTTTCCAGGACTTGAAAATTCTTAGCATCAATAAAAAAATCAATAGGAATGCCAGTGAAAGACTTTGTACTTGGCTGTTGACAATAAAATCGATGAGCTTGTTTGCGATCAGTGTTTTTCCTGTGACTTGGGCTTCTATTTTTTTCTCCTCTGTTGCATCTTGGAGAAATCCTGCCAACTCATCGATGTAAACAGCGACCTTACTGGAATTGTGTTCGGTTATACGGGCCGATATGCGTGTCCATTGTCTTGCATTATCTAGAAGGTAGTCGAGGTCGTCTCCATCATATAGCAGCAGATACTGAGCAGCCATTTCGCGGCTGTCGGGGAGCTTGTACCAATTTTGATTTTCATTATGGAAAGCTTTATTCATCTCCCGGAATAAATCATTGATCGACATAACATCTGTGACAATGCCTTGTTTTTCTAGATAATTTTCTATTTTCTCAACGAGTTGAAGGTTCTCGGGGAGCAGGAAGAAATCCTCTCGTTCAGCATTGAGGGAGATTTCAAACGTTTCCACACCACCAAGTTGCTGATCGATAAAATCTGATGCTTGCCGAACCGGACTGGAGTGTTTGAAATATTCAAGCAGGTTGGTTTCGACTTTGATTTGTGTTGTCAGATAGAGCGATATGACGATAAGTGCAGCGCTGCCCCAGAGGAGCTGTCTTCTATAGTTTGGAAGAGCCTGGGCGAATCTGGAGAGCCGGTTGTGAAAAAAAGATGTGTCGGTGACTGATGGTTGCTGCAGAGCGCTTTTGTTTCTCAAAAAATACAAACCGAGCGGAATGATGGTCATTGACAAGGCAAACTCTGCCATCATGCCGCCCGCTGCTGCGATACCAAAGTTGCGGATCGGCGGAACATCACTCACTGCAAGTGAGATAAAACCGATTGCCGTGGTAAAGCTAGTTAGGAAGCAAGGCATGGCAAGATTTTTTACTGTTGTCCGTATGGCATCATATATGGTGTTTTTTTGCCTGTCCTGCTTAAGAAATTCGACAAAAATATGAATACTGTCTGATACGGCCAGTGCCATCATCAATGGTGGGAGAATCGATGTGATGGGGCTCATGGCACCACCAATCATGTTCAATAAGGCCAAGGTCCAGATGAGACAGATACTGACATTAGTTATTGCAAGGATGACCGCCCAGCGATTTTTCAGGGCAAGGCTGATCAGAACAACCAGAAGGAGATAGGTCAGAGGCATGAAGACCATCATGTCTCGGGTCATTGAGCGGCTCAGGTTGACATCGGTGGCCAGCCAGCCTGCGATGTGGTGTTCATAGCCTGGCCACGGTGGTGTGGAAAATTCGAATATCTGTTCGACTTTGCTGACTAATCGTTCGTCGTATTGAGGGTCGTCTGGACGACTATCGGGGCGGATGAAAATCAGTGTTGCCGACGAGCTTGTATTAAGCAGGTTTTCGCCGATCAGCGAATTAGCGAGAGCACGCTTGCGCAGATGTTCTTTTTCTTGTCTTGTTTTCGGTATCGATTCGAGTAAGGGTTGGACAATGAAGTCACTGTCGGAACCGATAAAGTCATCCACGTTGCTCAGGCTGACAACTTCCTTGACTTCATCCAGAGTTTCCAGCTTTTCTGTCTGGGCTGAAATGAACTTGAGAATTTCTTGGTCAAAAACATCATCCGCCGGAATACCGACGACCAGGAACTCATCTTCACCAAACTGCTCTTTAAATTTTTCGTAGAAAACCAGGTCTTCATCATTTTCTATGATTAAGGACTCGACAGAGGTTTCTGTTGGAAGGGTGGCATAATAGTAGCTTGCAATCCCTGTCAAGATGAGAAGAATTGAGAGATAGACTGCCGGGTATTTAAAGATCGCTTGGCAGTTGCGTTCAACAAGCTTCTGAATCATAAACACCTAAAGTGAATAAATTAAAAAGAAATTTTCACGATACCGTATATTTGATCAGCCTTATCATAGGACCCAAGCAGTGTTTCTCCATCTCCACTGTAGACCATTACTCCAATTTCGAGTTCGGTATTGCGGAAGTATTTCAGTGTTGCTGATGGTTGCACGAAACTGCTTTTATCGGTCATGACATAATTGTATTTGGCCGATAACTCAAGGTTGCCGCGCCAGACCGGTTTGCTGATCTCACCTAGGAGAGCAACGGTATCTTTATCAAAATAGAGAATGTCATTATCGTAGCTGTGAATGTGTTGCCATGAGCCCTGAATATTGAAGTACCACTCTGATTCTGTTGTGTAGTCGACTCCCGTCACCAAATGGGTCACCTGGCTCCTTGTGGACGTCAGGGTGCTGTTAAGAAAGGTGACTTCGTCTTTGTAAGCGATTTCCCCCCGGAATCCAAATGGGTCGAGACTCGATGTCTCCCATTCAAAGCCGATGGTTTGCTGCCTTTTGTATGTCGCCTCGATTCGGTTGGTCACTGGTGGGAATGGTGTAATTGAAGCAACCGTTTCTGTCAGGTCACTGTCAGGATCGCCGTTGTAGTTGATCCCACCGACCGAGAACTGTTCGATTGTCGGCAGCGTCTCCCAGCCGTAGTGATAGCTGACAGCAAAATCTGTCTGTTCTGTCTGCAGTTTCAATCTGAGTCCGGCTGATATGTTTTCTAGGTTTTTTGTCGGTTTGTTGTCATCGACATAAAGGGTTGATGCATAATTCTGCAACAATGGGTTTATAGATGGGTTGTCATTGATCGCTTGACGCAGGTTGCGGAAAAGGGCCCAGTCAGAATCAAAATAGTCTATTTCCGATTGTTCAAACCATGGCTGGACAACCGTCTCAAGCCCAAATGAATCCCCATGCCAACGTGAGCGCAGCATCCAGCTAGGAATCGCTCTTTCTTCCAGATCGACAGCCAGAGATTGCCGGAAGTCTTGCGGGTTGATGGTGTCGACTGGTGAGAGTTGATCGCTTTTGCCCCAGCGAACCCGCTGTTTACCGAACGATATATCCCAGTTTCGTCCGTTTAGCTGGAGGTAGGCTTCGTGTAGCTTGAATTCCGTTTCGTCATCGGCTTCGTTGGCATCATAAAATAATCTGTCAACATCGATCGAGCCTTTAGCCAGGAGGGTCTGATCGTTTGAAAGAGACCTTTGCCAGTCCGCCCCAAGTCTTCCTCGTGCTCTTGAGAGGTGATGATCTTCGGCATCATCTTCATTTGTGTCTTGAGCAGCAAAAAACTTAACCCAGCCCCAGATGTCAGGTTTGTTGCTTTTCAGCGACTCGTCTCCAGCAAAAAAGAAAACGGGCTCTTCTTCACTATCTGCAGCAAGATTGGGCAATGTGGTAGGGGCTTCAATTTCACTGTCATTCGGTTCCTGAGCTGGAACCGAATGATTTGCAGGGATGTCTTGTGCTTCGCTGTTTTCAGTCGATTCAAGGAGCTTTTCTGAGGTCGCCTCTAGTGGAGATGAGAAACTGACCTTGATTGTGAATGGTTCCTCGGAGGTTGTGACCGTGCAAGGGTGCGGTTGCTTGAGATCGAAAACAATGCGCAATTTTGTTGCGTGATCTCCGGTTCTAATCCTTTCGACATGTTGACTGGAAATCGTTGGTGTCGATTGCAGAGACGGGCTTCTGCTTGTGCTGAACAAGTCGATGTAGCAGCGATCGGGATAACGACCTTTGGCTGCAAGTGTGTGCTGTGTGAAGCGAACGTTTTCATCGAGGATGAGAATTATTTCAGTCGTTGTAGGGTCTGTTTCAAGCTTTATATCTTCAAGCTGTGCTGCATGGCAAACCCCTGGCAGGAAAAATAGCGAAAAAACCAAGTAACCAAAAAGGACTCTGAAGTGTCGATAAACTTTTATTAAATTAAATTTCATTTTCACAACCAGTTATTTTTCCATGGCTCTTTTAGTAAAGAGTGAATCATCCAAGCCTGAATTGTAAACTATTTTTTGCGTTGTGAGACGGGTTTGGTGGCTTGACTGAAGATCCGTCATAAGCACGTTCGTTTCCGTGGCGATCCCATCGACAATCTCAAACGTGTTGACCCTGTAGTTTTTTGACTGGCGGTTTTTGTCATCCCAGAAAAGCGTTTTCAGCACAATCAGGTGCTCTTTGTCGATCCATGAAGTGACCTTGCTGTACTGGGTGTCCGTCTCTGGTTTCGGGATGCTGGTCAGAATATAGCAGGTCCGCCCCAAGATGTTCTCTTCCCCCTCGATCTGGTAGGTCCAGTCATCCACCGGGTGGCGCTGCATGTCTTCATAGGTGAAATCAGAGTTGACGAAGCTGCGTCCTTGCTGGCTGGCGACGATGCGGCGTGTTCTTTTCAGCGCTGGAAGGTAGAGGTGCTGCTCTGTCTTGCTGCTGCCTTCTTGCTCGATCGTCAGGAAAGCAGTCCCTCTGATGTCTGCGGGAGAGGTAAAGCGGATCAGTTGCATCCTTTCTTCGCCCTTGTCTTTGCGTGCAGAAATGAAATCACGGCTACGGAAATGCCCCTTTTTGCTGATGAGCTCCATCGTGCCTTTCACCTGCATGTCATCACCAACGTAGCGATCATAAACCTTTTGAGCGAGCTGCTCAGGAGTGATCGTGGCAGAGCCGTAGCCGTTGGGAATGAAGAACAGGAAGATCAGTAAGGCTGATAAAGGTCTGAGCATATTCATTTGCCCTTCATGCTTTCTTTAAGCTTTTCATAAATAAGATAGGTTTTTAACATCTGTATCGGGTTTTTACCGCCGAACAGAAGAAAACCTTTTTTGAGTTTGCGGCGGTACATATCTATCTGGATGTAGTGTGGTACTGGATAGATTGGTTGGCTACCGGTGATGATTTTAACAGCTTCAGTTGTTAGTAGTGACGCCGCCAGGGTACAGGCCGGAGCAACGGCAGGGCCTTTCTGTGCTGCCATGTCGACCTTGGAAAGGTCGAGATATTTAAGATGATAAGGGTAGGGGGCTAAGCCAGAAGCGAATGCTGCCAGTTTTTTCTCGTCAGGGTCGTTTTCCCTGATGCCGAAATAGGTATCGAAATCCATCCCTTGCGGTGAAAAAACCTGCAGAGTGCTGCCAAAGCCGAGAGGAGCACAGGTGATTGCGTAAATTCCTTTTTCTCTCGCTCGTATAAAGAGCTTACGTCTCATCTCAAACTGGAAAAAATCAATTCCATCAACCAGGGCCGTTGAGCCATCGAGGAATTCATCAAGGTTGTCGTCAGTGACGCCTTCAGTGTAAGCCCTGATCTCTGCCTGTGGATTGATGTCACGTACCATTTCAGCCAAGACTTCAGCCTTGTTTTTTCCGTAGCTTCGTTTCGAGGCACCAAATTGGCGACTGACATTGGCAGCCTCAAAGGTGTCCGGATCTGCTATATGAAATTTGCCGACTCCGAGACGGGCAAGAGTGAGAATGTGAAGGCCACCAACACCACCGGCGCCGACAGCAGACACTTGAGAAGAAAGAAGTTTTTTTTGTTCTTCCTCGCTGAGCAAGCCAATGTTGCGTGAAAACTCGTCATCAATCAGATCTTGATAATTCATTTATAGAGTCCTGCTTTCAATGTCCAGAGAGGAAATCTTTTACCTTGGCATAAAAGATTTGAAACTCTGTGTCTTTAAGGATTTCCTCACAATTTTTTAAGCTTAAGGTTAGCATATCATAAGTATTGTTTCATCTGGTAAAGAGAGCTCTTTTTGCTAATACAGATTAAATAATAATCGAATATTCTTATCTTTCCTCTTTTTAGGATCTTGATTTCGGCACTGTACATTCGAATATGACAAAATCTAGCGCTTGCAATTTACTCTGTTTTCGTCAATACTTCTATTCACATTTTCTGATGAGCGTTTGGGGGACAAGCAGTTTTCTAGCCATATCTCTTTAAAAAATATAGAAATTTTCAGTAGGCCGTAATGATTTGGGGGTAATTGTGCGCGTAATTTTTTTATTCATCTGTTTTTTGTTGGTCGCTTGTAGCAGTCAGACGAAAGAAGAGTTGTTGCAAGAGGGTAATCGGCTTCGGGATCAGGGCAATTTCCGCGGGGCCATCGTTTTGTACAAAAGCTCGTTGGAAAAAGATGCAAATTATGTTGACGCACGTTTTGAATTGGCTGATGCCTATTTGAATAGTGGCAACTTTTCACGTGCCGAAAAAGAGTTTCAAAAAGTTCTACACCAAAACCCCTCCAATACAGGTGCACAGCTTAAATTGGCGACTGTTTATATTCAGCAGCGACAGCCTGAAAAAGCTCTCCTTGAACTTGATAAATATCACACTGCTAATTCAGAAACCGCTGAGTCCGCAGTTCTTTATGGATTGGCGCATGGCGCTTCAGGCGATCTTGGCTCGGCCAAATCATTTTTCAGTAAAGCGCTACAGCTGGATGGAAAATCAACTGATGCCCGTATAAATCTTGCCAAGGTTGCTTTGCAGGAAAAGGATCTCGATAGGGCTCGTAGCTATCTTCAGGAGGTCCTTTCTATCGACAGCGGAAACATTGCAGCTTATTACCTGCTGGCGAATATTGAAAACAGGGCTGGCCAGCGTGAGGAAGCTCTCAAAGTTTATCAGGACTTGTTGACTGTCGATGGCAAGCAGCTTGAGGCTCTATATATGAGCGGTATTCTGCAGATGGATCTTGGTGACATGGTAGCTGCAGAAGCGACTGTCGGAAAACTTGCCACATCATTTCCCAAGCAGGCAGCGTCCAACCGTCTGAAGGGGATGTTGCTTTATCGACAAAGCAAATTTGAAGAAGCTGTTATTCCTCTGCAGGAAGCGTTAAAGACCGAACAGCATCCACTCAGCTTTTTTTTCCTCGGTATGGCCTATTTCTCTTTAGAGCAGTATGAGCAAGCTCTCAGCCAATTCCAGAAATCCCTTGATATCAGTGCTGATTTTGATCGCGCCCGCTTGCTGGTTGCAATGACACTGCTCAAGCAGAAGCGTATCGACGATGCCATCATCGAAGTCAAACGGGTTCTCGACAAAGACCCTGAGAATGCCTATGCGCGCAACATTCTTGGCAGCGCTTATCTGGCTACCGGCCAGTATGACCAGGGCATGGAGGAGCTTGAGGCTGCCACAGAGCTCGACCCCTCTATGGCTGACGCTCACTTGAAGCAGGGTCTTTTTCATCTCGCGAAAGGTGAGGGGGAACTTGGAGAGGCCGGTTTGGTCAATGCGGTTAACGCCGCACCCGAGGTACTGAACAGCCGCTTGATGCTGGTTACACACTATTTGCGGCAGAAAAATTACTCTTCTGCTATCGAAACTCTCCAGACCGGGTTGAATGGCTCTGCGACGGATGCATTACTGAACAACTATCTCGCTGCTGCATATTTTTCTCAGAAAAAACCGAATGAGGCGATCGCAGCTTTAAATAAGGCCAAAGAGGTGAAGCCGGACTATCTCACGCCTTACTTCAACTTGGCTTCTTACTATGTTTCACAGGCGGAATATCCAAAAGCTGAAACTGAATATAATCAAATCTTAGAACAGCAGAACGATAATCTTAAAGCGTATCTCGGATTGGCATCCCTATATGCTGTGCAGGGGCAGAGCGACAAGGTTGATCAGGTTTTTGGCCGGATCGAGGCTGTCGGTGATGAACAATCTTCTCTCGCAGCAGCCCAATATAAAGTAAAGAAGCGTGATTTCAATGGTGCTCTGGAAACGGTTGATAATGCCCTCCAGCAGCATACTGCTTCGGCTCCCTTGCTGGCGCTGAAAGGAGCACTGCACAAGCAGGAGAAAAACGTTGAGGCGGCAGAGTCGGCTTTTATTTCATTGTCGGGCTTATCACCGGAGCAGGGCACTGCTCAACTTGTAGCCCTCTATCTGGCCAATAATCAGTTGGCTAAAGCGGAGAGCCTGGTCGCCGAAAGTTTGCAGAAATCTCCTGAGCTTGAGTATCCCTACCTGCTTTCATCAACTGTCAGTCTGTCGAAAAAGGATGGGAAGGGCGCTGTCGAGACTTTGCAGGAAGGAATCTCCAAAGCGAAGAACCCATTACGCTTGTTGATGCGTCTTGCACAGATTTTCGATGCAGCAGGTCGTATACAGCAGGCGGAGCAGATTTATCAGGGGATTATCGACAAAGCGCCGCGCTTCCCAGATGCGTATGCTTCTCTTGCGACTATCAAGGAAAGAGTTGGCGATAAAGGGGAGGCTTTGGAGTTGTATCGCAAGACTCTGAGGTATGATCGGAATAATGCTCTGGCTTTGAATAATCTTGCCTATCTTCTGGTTACAAACTTTGGTGAGCCAAAAGAGGCACTGACTCATGCAATGGCAGTTTACCGTTTACAGCCTGGCGATCCGCGGGTCATGGATACTCTCGGCTATGTTCTTCTGAAAAACGAACGTTACAAGGACGCGGCAAATCTGCTGACAAAAGCACATGAGCTTTTGCCGCAGGTTTCGACGATCACTCTTCATCTGGCAATGGCTAAGCAGGCATTGGGAGAAAAGGCTGAGGCGAAAGAACTGCTGCAACAGATCGTTGATGCTGAAAACAAAGACGATGCTGCACAAGCGAAGCAGTTGTTAAAGGCGCTGTAGGCCGCGGGGTTTACGAATGAATATTCGACCCAAATATCTGATTATTACTGCAGATATCGTCATTGCCTACTTAGCTTTGTTTTCAGCTTATGCTATTCGCTTCAGCGGCAACGGCTACGACTTGCTTTGGGATGAAGGTGGCTGGCGAATTGCCAGTTATGTGACCCTTTGTACTTTCGCAGCATATTTTTTCGAGTTGCAGGAGGTTCGGTCATTTAAGGACCCTGTGATTATTGTACGCCGGGTTATTGCGGCACTCCTTGTCGCCTTTGTTTCTCTGTCTGCGTACTATTTTCTGTTTCCATCTCAGCAGCTTGGCCGAGGATTGCTTTTTCTGTCCTTGTTCTTTTTCGGCATCGGGCTAGTCCTGTTAAGGCTTATTATCCGTCGTTTTTCCGGCAACGCGCGTTTTGCCAGCAGGGTGTTAATCCTTGGTACAGGCGAGTACGCTGAGAAAATTGCGAATATCATTCCGTCCGATGTCAATCCGCATAGTTATGTTCGCTTTGTCCGCTGCGGCAAAGATGAAAGCTCTGTTTCCGAAGATAAAATTATCGGTCACGTCGATGAGCTTTCCGACCTTATTTATGATTATCGTCCACACAAGATCATTGTTTCGTTGACAGACAGACGAGGAGCGCTTCCTCTGAAAGATATTATGCACTGCAAACTGCGTGGTGTGGAAGTGCTTGACGCAGCTACGTTCTACGAACAGGAGACCGGTTGCCTGTTGATCGAAAACGTTCAGCCGAGCGCTTTCATCTACACCCATGGCTTTCGCATGACCAACCTGATGCGTAGCTATAAACGCATCTTTGATATCATCTTTTCCGTCATTGGTTTATCGATCACCCTGCCGTTTTTTCCTATTGTCGCTTTAATCATCAAGCTCGATTCACCTGGCCCTGTTTTTTACAAGCAACTTCGGGTCGGTGAGCGCGAAGTTGAGTTTTTTGTTTATAAGTTTCGCACGATGGGGCAGGACGCAGAGAAGGAAACTGGCGCTGTCTGGGCGCAAAAGGATGATCCGCGGGTGACAAAAGTTGGAGCCTTTATGCGGAAAACTCGGATTGATGAGATACCGCAGTTGTTCAATGTCCTGAAGGGGGACATGAGTTTCGTCGGCCCACGTCCTGAGCGACTGGCTTTTGTCGAACGCTTGAAGCTGAACATCCCCTTTTATTCAACGCGCCACTTTGTTAAACCGGGTGTGACTGGGTGGGCTCAAGTCTGTTATCCATACGGGGCTTCTGAAGAAGATGCGCTGGAGAAACTCCGCTATGACCTGTTCTACATCAAGAACTACTCAATCTTTCTCGATTTTAAAATTATCATGGATACGGTCCGGGTCGTTTTATCCGGTTTTGGTGGGAGATAAAGTTTATGAAATGGTTGTTGGCTTTTCTCGCAAGTTTACTTTTTGTCGTTCCGGTTCTGGCCGAAGATTATCAGATCGGACGAGGTGATTCTCTTGAAATTGCTGTTTGGGGCGTGCCGGAAATGAGTCGTGCCGTCGTTGTCCGTCCTGACGGCAAGATAACCCTGCCTGCGATCGGTGATGTCAAGGCCGATCAGGTCTCTCCTGAAGAGTTAAGCAAGATTCTTACAGAGAAAATGGCCGAATACATTAAGCAGCCGATTGTCACTGTTTCCGTTTCAGGCATCCAGAATAGCCGGGTTTATCTGACCGGCGGGGGAAAATCTCAAGTTTTCAACCTGTCGAAAAAGACCACCTTGATGAAGATGATGAGTGAGTTGGGTGATTTCGCTGAAACCGATCTGCGTCGGGCTTATGTCTCTCGTGATGGCAAGAAAATAGACACTGATTTCTATGCTCTTTATTACGAAGGGGATATGTCTCAGGATGTCGAGTTGAAGGCTGAAGATATTGTCTTTATCCCGAGTAACAAGCGTAATCTGGTTTATGTTCTTGGAGCGGTGGGAACACCGCAACAGCTTCAGCATTATGAGGGTATGACCATTTTGGATGCTATTCTTGCCGCGGGCAACTTTACTGAATTTGCCAAAGAGAGTTCTGTTTTTGTTATCGATAAAAACAAAAAGAAAAAGAAAATTGATTTGAAAAAGGTCAAGCAGGGAAAAGACCTTACTGGAAATGTTCAGCTCAATCCAGGTGACTATGTCATCGTTGAAGAGAGCCTTTTTTAGGGAAGTCTGCTAAATGAACCAGAATTTAAAAGAAGTCTATCGTTATCTCCAGGCGCTAATCCGTTATCGCTATCTGGCAACGATTCTCGCATTGCTGGTGATGACTGTCGTTGGTGTTTACGGTTTTACCCGGCCCAAGATGTATCAGGCTGATAGTACTGTTTTTATTGAGCAGAGTGTTATTGATAGTCTTGTAAAGGGAATTGCTGTCACTCCCAATATTAATAGCCGCATCAGAGTTTTACAGTTTGCTTTGTCCAGCCGTGATTTAATTGTAAAGACTCTAGAAGAAATTGAGTCAGATATTTTCATTAAGTCGAACGCTGAACAGCAAAATTATATTGCAGGACTTAAAGAACAAACACAAATTCGTGTGCGAGGAAACGACCTTTTTACTGTTTCTCTAACTGGTAAAGACCCATCTTTTATCGCTAAGTATATTAATACGTTGGTTGGAAAATATGTGGAAGAGAACATCTCATCAAAGCGTGAAGAGGCTTATGGTGCTAACCGCTTTCTGGACGAACAAATTGAACTGTTTAAAGGAAAATTAGAAAAAGCGGAAGATGACATAATCGAGTTTCGAAAAAAGCAGGGACTTTATTTTAATGTCGATGAGAGATCGACTGTCGAAGAAATAAAAAGCTACATGGGGGAAATTGAAAAAATAGAGCTCGCTCTGGAAACATTAAAAGCTCAGAAAAAGCAACTTCAGACCCAGCTCTCAACAATGAGCCCCAAAATGGAAAGTTTTTTCGGTGACGATTTTGCTTTCGATTCCGTTGAAAGCGATCCACAACTTGCCGCCATGGAGAAAAAATTAAGCGACCTGCGTTTGAGATACACCGATAACTATCCAGAAATTGTCCGTTTGAAATTCGAAATTGAAAATTTGCGCAAGCGTTTAGAAGAAGAGCCAGTCGATCAACAGGTTCCTTTGCCAGAAATTGAAGGCTCGGAGATGGCCTCGATGAACCCTCTCTACCTGGATGTTCAGCAGAGGCTTCTGGCTATAGAGAGTGATATGACATCTGCACAGTCTCAAAAACAGAATCTGCAGCGGTTAATCGCAAAGCGTGAGAAGGCTCTTCACGAAGTGCCAGAAAAACGTAAGGCGTTAAAAGTGCTTATTGAAGAGCGGGATTCCTATCAGAAAGTTTATCAGGATTTGCTTTCTCGCATGGGACAGTCAGAAGTTTCCAAGCAGATGGAGATCGGTAACAAAACAGCAACTTTCAGGGTTGTCGACCCTGCCGTTTATCCAGAAGTGCCGATCTCGCCTAATATGATGAAGTTTTTCCTGATGGCGGTTGTTGGCGGTTTGGCTAGCGTTGCAGCCTTAGTATTTCTTTTGGAAAACCTGGACAGTAAGGTCAGAAACACTGATGTGTTTAAAGATCTAGGTATAGAAGTCTTAGCGGTTGTTCCCAATATTGCAGAGCCAGATGTGAAGCAAAAAAGACGAAAGAAAGACTTTATCTTTTTTGGTGTGACAAGTTGCTATTGGCTTTGCTTTGTCGGGCTTTTTGCGTATGAGATATTCCTTCGCTAAATTTTTGTAGCGAGATTAGAGTCAGGTTGTCGATATGAGTCGTATTGAAGAAGCATTAAAAAAAGCAGCAAGCCAGAGAAGCACCCCCTCTGGAGAAGAAGAGGGAAATGCCACCTCCTCTGCTTTGAAAAAGGTAGATTCGAAAATTTCTCCATCACCAGATGCTGGCGAAGGGTTCAGCAGTCTGCTGGAAGTGCCTCCAATCAAGGTCGATAATTTATTATTGGCAACTGCCTACGATGCCAAGTCGGATGTCGTCGAGGAGTACAACAAACTGCGTTCAACGGTCATCGCCTTGACCAAGGGCGAGAAGTTTTCCAATACGCTGCTGGTGACCAGCACCATCAGCGAAGAGGGAAAATCGATGACTGCCTTGAACTTGGCCATTTCATTGGCAAAAGAGCATGATCACACTGTGCTGCTGGTAGATACCGATCTTCGAAGACCTTCTGTTCATCGTTTCCTTGGCTTGAAACCAGACGTCGGTTTGGTTCATTGTCTGCGCGATGGCCTGCCAATCGAAAAAGCCTTGATAAAAACAGGTATAGGGAAATTGGTTGTTCTCCCGGCTGGCGAGGCAATCAAAGACCCGTTAGATATGCTGTCTTCAAATCGAATGAAAGAAATCATTCTCGAGTTGAAGCAGCGCTATGCTGAACGCTATGTCATTTTTGATACGCCTCCTTCAATGCCTTTTGCTGATGCCAGCGTTCTTGCTGCAAACATAGATGCTACACTTTTTGTCGCGAGGGAAGGTCGGGCAAGGAAGCAGGACCTGCTTAGTACCATTGAGGAATTCAAGAAACATAATCTCCTTGGTGTTATTTATAACGATGCTCATGCGTTTACAAAAAAGAACAACTACTATTATTACTATCGCTAAGTAGTCTTTTAAAAGGGGACTCTAAAATGAAATTGCGTTTTTCTTTAATCCTATTACTTTGTTTTTCTTTTTGTACTGTGGCTACTTACGATGCTCAAGCTAAAATAAAATTATCACCAAAGATCACTTTTGAAGAGGAGTATACAGATAATCTTTTTCTTGATCATGAAGATGAAAAAGATGAGTGGATAACAACTGTTTCTCCTGGAGTTGCAATTAAAGTAGAGAGTCGATGGATCGATTTGTCTCTCGATTATTCGTTCCGCTACGAACACTATTTGATTCACGATGAGTTGACCGATTTTGATTTTGAGGGTGGGCAGCGCGCTGATCTCGGTACCACTCTTTTTGAGGGGCGTCCTTTTTCTGTAGGAATAAATGGCACTATCCGCCGTGAAACTCTCGACGAGAGTGAAAATAACAGTGATGCGAACGAATTGATCAACAAGTCAACAGTTTACGATCTCACTGTGTACCCGAGGTATCGTATCCGCCTCGGTGGGCAATCCTCGCTGGTGTTCGGATATCTTTATGATCAGACCTACCACGAAGATTCACGGGGAGATGATTACCAAGGGCACAGCGGGCGCGTTTCTCTTATCAAAGAGCTATCGACAAATACTGAGCTCTCGGCAAATTACACCTACAAAATTAACAAGTCTGACGACGAAGATGATTATGATCGGCAATCCACCAGCTTGGGTATCAAACAGCAGCTTGGTCCTCGCACAACCGTAGAGCTTGAAGGCGGCTATAGCACGATTGAGTATTCGGATATCGATTATGAAACTGAGGGTGTGACCTGGAATGCAGATATTACGTACCGTCTTTCAGCTTCGTTAACTCTTGAACTGATGTTCTCTCAGGATTTTGACGACTCTTCTACAAACGGTTTGACCGAATCCCGCGATGCCTCATTTGCCGTTGATTACGTCAAGGATTCTTTTGGAGCAAGCCTGCAAGCATACTGGGAGGACACGGATTATGTTCGCTTAAACCGTGAAGATGAATCGTACGGTGGGTTGTTTAGCCTTTCTATTCCCCTCTACAGTAACTTGAAAACTGGCTTGACTGCGGAATATGAGACTTCTGAATATCGCGGTGATATCGATAAGACGGTTGATGAGTATGTTCTCGGTGTTTCCTTCGATTATGAGATCAGCAGGTTCCTGACGTCACTTGAATACAAACATCGAGTCAATGATTCAGATATTGAAACAGATGTAGATGATTATACTGAAAACACAGTAACTCTGAGCGTCAGAGTAAGGTTTTAGGACATTATGTACACAGAGTTTTTCGGCCTCAGTGCCAAGCCGTTCGAATTGCTTCCGAACCCCAAGTTTCTCTACTTGAGTAAAGGACACCGCAAGGCATTAAGTTACCTGCAATACGGTGTTCAGGAACATGCCGGTTTTACTTTGATGACGGGCGAGGTTGGTTCCGGCAAGACAACCTTGGTGCGTGACATCATCAACCGGATCAGTTCCGATACAACTCTTGCCATGGTGTTCAACACTCGGGTCGACTCACATCAGCTTGTGAGCATGATTAACGAAGATTTCGGCTTGGATGTTGTCGGCAAAGACAAGGTGCAGCTGCTGCGTGAGCTGAATGATTTTCTGCTCGATGAGTGCAGCGAAGGTCGCCAGCCGATTATCATCGTCGATGAAGCGCAGAACCTTTCGGCCGACTCTCTCGAGGAAATTCGTTTGCTCTCCAACCTGGAGGCGGATAGCTTTAAACTGGTGCAGATTATCCTCGTTGGTCAACCCGAGTTAAAGCAGATCATTGCCAAGCCATCTCTGCGCCAGCTGCGCCAGCGCATTAGCATCAGCTGTCACCTCAACCCGCTAAATCGGGAAGAAACCGAAGAATACATTTTCCATCGAATCGGAACCGTCGGTAGCCGGGATTGCGTTTCTTTCAAAGAGGGCGTGTTCGACATGATTTACCGCTTCAGTGGCGGCATTCCCAGATTGATCAATTTGATCTGTGATTTTCTGCTGTTGTCTGCATTTGTCGAAGAAACTAAGGAGATCGACGTTGAGCTGGTAAAAGATGCTGTCAACGAACTCTCCTTTGAGGATGTTCAGCTGCCCTTGGATATCGGCAATGAAAGGGTGCGCGGTGATCGGCCAGTTGTTTCTGGAACAGTTGATGATCGTTTGGCGCAGATTGAAGAAAACTATGCCAAGCTGAATGCGCAGCGTTCTGAAAAAGAGGCGATTTTAGAGCGGCTGTCGAGCCAGGGCAGTATCCTTGAGTATCTCATCAATCAGCAACAAAACCAGTTTAACCAGTTCGAAGACCAGTTGAAGAAAATTTCATCACAGATAGATCGTTTGCGGCAGATGCTGCTTGTCGATGGCAAAAGAGTTGAGCATCAGGAACCTTTGCTGCTTGAAGGCAGAGCCAAAAACGGTCGGTTCTAATTTGTCCAGCCCAGCATTTGCTGAAAGTTCATAGAAAATCAGGAGAATATTTTGGTCACAGTTGAAAAAATCCTTTCGAAAGAAGCACGTATTGCAGTTGTGGGGTTGGGTTATGTCGGATTGCCCCTTGCCGCAGCTTTCGGCCGCAAGGTCGACGTGCTTGGTTTTGATATCCACGCTGAAAAAGTTGAGCAACTCAAGGGTGGTTTTGACGCAACTGGCGAGTTGACCTCAGAAGAGCTTGCATCAACAGAGATTGCCTACACAACTAATCCAGAAGAACTCAAAACGGGTGATTTTATTATTGTCACCGTTCCGACGCCGATTGATGAAAACAACAATCCCGATCTCTACCCGATGGAAGCTGCATCGAAAACCATCGGCCAGAATTTGAAAAAAGGCGCCATCGTTGTTTATGAGTCGACCGTATACCCTGGCGTAACAGAGGATATCTGCGTACCGATTCTGGAAGAAGAGTCCGGCTTGAAGTGTGGTGTTGATTTTAAAGTTGGATACTCTCCGGAACGGATCAATCCCGGCGATAAGGTGCATACCGTCGATAAAATCGTCAAAGTGGTTTCCGGCCAGGATGACGAAACACTTGAGACCGTTGCCAAAGTTTATGAACTGGTCGTCACTGCAGGCGTACACCGTGCCTCCAGCATCAAAGTTGCTGAAGCTGCTAAAGTTATCGAGAACACCCAGCGTGACCTGAATATTGCCCTGATCAACGAACTGGCACTGATTTTCAACAAGCTCGATATCCCGACGATGGATGTCCTCGCCGCTGCTGGCACCAAGTGGAATTTCTTGAAATTTACCCCCGGTCTGGTTGGTGGCCACTGTATCGGTGTTGATCCCTACTACCTGACCCATAAAGCAGAACAGATCGGTTATCTGCCGCAGGTCATCCTTGCCGGTCGTCGCATCAATGATGGCATGGGCAAGTATGTCGCGGAAAATACCGTCAAGCAGATGATCAAGGCGGGCAAGGTCATCAAAGGCTCCAAGGTCCTGATGCTCGGTTTGACGTTCAAGGAGGATGTGCCGGATATCCGTAACACCAAGGTTGTCGACATTGTTTCTGAACTGGAAGATTACGGTGTTGAGGTGCTGATCCACGACCCTCTGGCAGATGCTAATGAAACCAAACATGAATACGGTTTGGAGCTGACAGCTTTAGCCCAGGTTGGAAAAGTTGACGCGGTTATTCTTGCCGTCGGCCACAAAGAATTTGCCGATATGACTCCTGCCACTCTGAAGGAGATTTGTGGTAATGGCAACGGTTCCGGTGTTGTCATAGACGTTAAGTGTCTTTTGAATAAGAGTGAGGTTGAGACGGCCGGGCTCGGTTACTGGTCACTCTGATCGACTTATGCAGATCAAAAACTACCTCACAATCGATGTTGAAGACTACTTCCACGTCTCCGCATTCGAGAAGATCTCGCCACCATCAACCTGGTCTGAGCGACAAAGTCGGGTGGAACGAAACACCGAGGTGGTTTTAACCCTGCTCGAAGAGGCCTCAGTAAAAGCGACTTTCTTTGTCCTCGGTTGGGTGGCAGAGAAATACCCGCAGCTGGTGCCGCGAATCGCTGCCGCCGGTCACGAAATCGCCAGTCACGGCTTTTTGCACCAACGGGTAGCGCTGCAGGATCGGGATACCTATCGAGAGGATATCCGCCGCAGCAAGCAACTGCTGGAAGATCAGAGTGGTGAGGCCGTTGCAGGTTACCGGGCCCCAAGCTATTCGATTACTCGTGAGACCGATTGGGCGTTTGAAGAACTGCTGGAGGCTGGTTACCAGTATGACTCCAGCATCTTCCCCATGCAGCACGATTTTTACGGCATTCCTGATTGGCCGCGGTTTTCCGGTTATGCCGTTAAAAATGGACAAAGCTGGCAGGACAGAGAACAACCGGAAGAAGGTCAGCTGGCGATCAAAGAACTACCGATCACCACTCTTCGTTTGGGAAACAGAAATCTGCCGATCGCTGGTGGTGGATACTTTCGCTTGCTGCCGTATTCCGTCACCCGTTGGGGCTTAAAACGAATCAACTGTAAAGAAAAGCAGCCGTTCGTGTTTTACCTCCATCCGTGGGAATTTGATCCTGAACAGCCACGCATGGAAGGTTGCAGCGCTAAAAGTCGCTTTCGTCATTATCTTAATTTGAGCAGAACCGAGGCACGGTTCAAACAATTGATCAGAGATTTTGACTTTGGCCCGATTGCTGGCGAGGCTTGATTTCTTCAAATGCAGATACGTATCGCGACAACTGCAGATCAGCCTGCATGGGATGAATATGTTCAAAATCATTCGGAGGGGATTGCCTATCAATTGTTTGCCTGGGGACAGGCGGTCAAGCAAGCCTACGGATTAAATAGCAAAAATCTGCTGGCGGAATCTTCCGGAGCTATTTGCGGCGTTTTGCCATTAGTCGAGTTTGCTGTGCCACTTCGCGGAAAAAGCCTGATCTCGTTGCCTTACTGCGATGCCGGCGGCGTTCTTGCGGATTCGCCCGAAGTCGCAAATGATTTAGTGGGTTTTGCTGTTGCAGAGGCTGCGGGAGCAAACTGTGAAATCCGCTCGTCGGTTGAATTAAGTTCGGGACCAAGCAATCAAACCGACAAGGTCCGCATGCTGCTTGAACTTCCGGTCGGCTCGGAACAGTTGCTGGCGGGGTTGAAATCGAAACTGCGCAGCCAGGTGAAAAAACCGATTCGTGACGGTTTGACGGTCAAAATGGGAGGGGAAGAGCTTGTCGAGATATTTTACCGGGTTTTCGCTGCCAATATGCGTGATCTCGGCTCGCCGGTGCACAGCCTCCTCTGGATAAAGTCAGTTGTCGCTTGTTACGCTGAAAATTGTCGGGTCGCCGTTGTTTATACCCCAGAGGGAGAGCCCGCCGCCGCTGGAATCATCCTGCTGCATCGGCAGACTGTTTCCATTCCCTGGGCTTCGGCACTGAGGGAGTTTAACCGTTTGAACCCGAATATGCTGCTTTACTGGACCTTTCTCCAGTTCGCTGCAGATAACGGCTATCGCGCATTCGACTTCGGTCGTTCGACACCGGGAGAAGGGACCTATAAATTCAAGCAGCAATGGGGCGCACAACCCAAGCCGCTTTTCTGGTACCAGTGGCCGGATGATGGTGTGGTGGCCGAAGCCGGCAAAACTCAGAAATCAAGTAAGCGCGAACTGATTGCCGGGATCTGGCAAAAGCTTCCCGTTCCGCTGGCGACAGCTGTTGGTTCGCAGGTCAGGAAATATATTTCACTATGAAAAAAGAACTGCTCATCATTGCTCATCGTATTCCTTACCCACCCGATAAAGGGGATAAGATCCGTACCTATAATATGGTGCGCTATCTTGCCGAACGCTACCGGATAACTGTTGCCTGCATGATTGATGATGCAGATGATCTAAAATATGTGCCGGAACTGGAAAAGATCGTCGCTAAAGTTCACTACCATTTCCGCTCTTCCAAAGCGATGAAGCTGCATGCTCTCTTGTCACTTTGTACCGGTCGCTCATTCACCCAGCAATGTTTTTATTCTCAGGCACTGCAGAAGCAGATCGATGATTACCTGGGGCAGCATCAAGAAGCGGCTGTACTGTGTTTCTGCTCGTCCTCGGCTGAATACCTTTATCGTTCCAGGCATAAAATGGCAGATCTGAAAAATCGCATTCTGCTCAACGATCTGATCGATGTCGATTCAGAAAAATGGGGCCAGTACGCAGAGCAAAAAACCGGTTTCATGAAGTGGATTTACCAGCGTGAAGCGCATTTGCTGCTGCCGTATGAGTTGAGGATTGCTGCCGATTTTGACTGTTCCTTCCTGGTCACCGAGGAGGAGAAAAAGGTTCTCGCTGCCCATGGTGAGGTCGGGAAGGTTGAGGCTTTATCCAACGGGGTCGACCTGGAGTATTTCTCGCCCGACAAGGTCGATAAAGAGAAGCATCCCACCGCACTGCATAAACTGGTTTTTTCCGGGGCGATGGATTACTGGCCGAACGTCGAAGGCGCCGTTTGGTTTGCGGAAAAAATCTTCCCGCTGGTTAAAGTGTCATGTCCCGATGCCGTTTTCTGTATCGCCGGTCGCAACCCGACCGATGAGGTGCTGGCGCTGAAAAAGATATCCGGGGTCGAAGTGACCGGAACGGTTCCCGATATGCGCGACCACCTGGCAACCGCAACCATCTGCGTCGTCCCTCTGCTGATTGCCCGGGGGATACAGAACAAAGTCCTTGAGGCGATGGCGATGGAAAAGCCGGTGATCGCAACAACCGGAGCAGCCACCGGCACCAAAGCAATTGACGGTAAAGAACTCATCATTGCCGACAAAGAACAGCAGATGGCAAACGAGATTGTCGCGCTGCTGACAGATCCCGAACGGCAACGAGAGATGGGACGCATGGCCAGAGCTTATGTCGAACGGGAGCACTCCTGGGAATCGCATTTGCAGCGATTGGTGGAAATAATAGAAAAGCAGAATTAGCCACGGACACACACAGACGTACACGGACAAAGGCCAAAGGCTTTTTTAGCCACCGACAAACCAGACAAGGTCAGAAGAAGATCTTTGGGGTTAACCATAATGACTTCAGGTCCTGTCCGCCTTTTTCTGAAGTGTCTGTGGCGATTGAATTGATTTTTCTTTTGTCCAGTACTTGTCCGTGTGTGTCTGTGGCCATTATAGATTTTGGGTATTTACATGAAGATCCTCCACATCCTCGATCACAGTCTGCCGCTGCACAGCGGCTACACCTTTCGCAGCCAGAACCTGTTTCGCTCGCAGCGGAAAATGGGTTTTGAGCCGGTTGTCCTGACATCCCCAAAGCATGAAGAAAACTGGGATGGTGACTGGGCTCCAAAAGAAGAAATCAATGGTTTCACTTATTATCGCACCGGGGCCACCAAAAACTTGCCCGGGCCAATGACCAGCGAACTCTGGCTGATGCATGTTCTGTCACGGCGAATTCTAGAAGTGGCTGAAATAGAAAAGCCGGACATCATCCATGCGCACTCTCCTGTGTTGAATGGTATCCCCGCCATCTGGGCGGCGCGTAAATTCGGTGTGCCGGTTGTTTATGAGATTCGCGCCTTTTGGGAAGATGCCGCTGTCGATCATGGCACCACCACTGAAGGTTCGCTGCGCTACAATCTGACCAAATGGCTTGAAACCCAAGTCTGTAAAAGGGTGGATCATGTTGGCATCCTCTGCAACGGGCTGAAAAAGGATCTGGTCAGTCGCGGTATTCCTGCAGATAAAATCACCCCGATTTTCAACGGCGTCAATCCCGATGATTTCAAGCCCTGCCAACCAGATGAAGAATATCTGCGTGCATGGAACCTGGAAGGCAAGCAGGTGATCGGTTTTATCGGTTCCTTCTACCGTTACGAAGGGCTCGACCTGCTGGTCAAATCCTTCGCCCGGATCGCCGATGAAAACCCGGATGCTGTGCTGCTGCTGGTCGGGGGCGGTGAGATGGAAGCGGAACTTAAAGAGTTGATCGCAGCGCGTAACTTGTCTGATCGCGTCGTTATGCCCGGCCGCGTTCCCCATGAGCGGGTTCCCGGTGTCTATGCCATGGTCGATATCCTCGCTTATCCACGCTATTCGATGCGTTTGACCGAGTTGGTGACTCCGCTCAAGCCGATGGAAGCGATGGCCATGGGCAAGGTGCTGGTTGCCAGTGATGTCGGTGGGCATAAAGAGCTGATTACTGACGGTGAAACCGGGGTGCTTTTCAAGGCCGATGATGAAAACGATCTTGCTAGGGTGGTCAATGAGCTTTTAGGCGACTCTGAAAAGAGAAAAGCTTTAGAAGTTCGTGGGATGCGCTGGGTACGAGAAAACCATACCTGGGAGCGGACGACCACGGTTTATTCTCAGATCTATGAGTGCTCTAAATAAATGCTCTTATTAGATACGGATTGTTGTAATGAGCGATGAAATAAATGTTGTGGGCATTGTCGCTCACAATTCTAAAAATTACATACATGAGGTATTCAGCGCCTACAGAAATAATGAGGTCGTTGTTCCGTTGAAGGATTCTAGCCTGGACAGTGAAGGCAACTTCGATGGCCTTGATTTTGTTCGTATCGTCGAACCGGGTTCTGAAGGAGGGTGGCTAGATAGCGCGGATGTGTTTGATGGTGGAGAGGGGATTGCCCAAATATCATTTACATCCGGGACTACGGGTAAACCTAAAGGAATAGTCCTGACACACGCAAATTTACGTGATGTAGTAGATAGATTGAAAAATGTGATGGGCCTTGACGAGAGAATCTCCGAGTATATTGGCGTGCCAGTCTATCACTCTTTTGGTTTTGGACGTGTAAGGTCTTGTTTGGCGGTAGGAGGAAGAGCATATATCCCCCATAAGGGCTTTGATCTCTTGGAAATTGCGAATCTTTTAGGGGCAGATAAGATAAATGCAATTTCTATGGTCCCAACATTGTGCCGGCTCGTTTTAGACCAAGACAAATTAATAGGAACTTTGGGAGAAAAGGTTCTTTGGATAGAAATTGGCAGCCAATATATGTCACGTTCGGAAAAAGAGCGGATGAAGGTACTTTTTCCGAACGCCAAAATTGTTCAGCATTATGGTTTGACTGAGGCATCTAGGAGTTCATTTCTGGATATCTCTGAGACCAGCGGAGAGGCATTAGAATCCGTCGGAATGGCTTTGGGCTCTGTTGAAATAGGAATAAGTACAGAGGGTAATATCAAGATCAAAGGAGCCCATGTCGCTAGGCAAAAACTCACTGACAGGGGGCTGGTCTCTCTCGTTGATGAAGAGGGTTGGCTTACAACTAACGACAGAGGATACCTAAAGGATGGGTATCTCTACTTTCAAGGACGATCTGATGATGTTATCAACTGCGGTGGGATCAAAATCTTTCCAGAATATGTAGAACGAGAGATTCGTAAGAGAACAAGTATCAATAAAGGGATTGCTGTTGCGAAGGTAAAAGACCAATTACGGGGTGAAGGGATCCTTGTCGCTATTGAATCCCATTTGGGAGAGCATGTCCTAGACGTTAAGAACCAAGTCAAAGATGTCTTGAATAACATTAACGTTCAGGCTGGGACTGCTCTGCATTTCGAAATTGTCGACCATCTTCCGTCAACAGATACTGGCAAAATAAAGAGAAAGATCCTATCGGAAAACTTTGAGAATAGACAAATTTTCAATGATCCTATTTCTGCGAATGAAAATGACGCAAGTGAAAATCTTGTTGAAATCATTAAAGGTGTGTTTAACACAGATGATGTTAGGCCTTCAGATAGTTTTATAAGTCTAGGTGGAGACTCCCTGTCGTATGTTGTAGCATCGGTTGCTATTGAAAAATTCTTGGGTTTCCTGCCAGAAAATTGGGAGTCTTTGACGTTTTCTGAAATTGAGAAAATTAAATTTCAGGGTAGTGATGATGGCAGTCAAGAAGGGGTTAAAAAAAAGGTCGTTCTCTTTATAGCCCTTACAGTTCTTTTTCTTATTTGCGGAGAACTTTTTTTGCAATTAAGAAGCCAAATTAAACATGGAAGAAGTGTCTTTAACCGTGCTTTCAGCGAAAGCACAGTTGTTTACAATGAAAACGTAGGGGCCAAGACTTATCGCCCTTTGCTGGAAAGGTATGATGACACGGGAAATATCGTTTTTTCTACAAATTCTCTTGGTTTGAGAAGCCCAGAAATTGATTCGATATTGAGGAATGATGAATTGAGAATTGCGATTGTTGGATCTTCCACCGTAGCTTTTTCGTCTAACAATGAAAGTATGCTTTCTCAGTTGCTTCAAGATAGGTTATATCAAGTGCATCATGGAACAGTTAGCGTAATTAATGGTGGCATTGAGGGCCTCGACTTAAAAAGCATTGGGAAGATAACGCGGGGGCTAATCTTCCCTCAGAATCCATCTGCAATCGTAATTTATACCGGCATGAATAATATATCTAAATTATGTCGTGATAACTTAAGCACTGCATCGCAGCGAAGCGCTTTGCCTTCTTTGGGCTTGCCTGACTGGGCATTGACCAGAGAAATGATTCGGAAAAATACGACTTTTTTGACGGAACAGAAGACCAGAAATCCTGGTTTATTAAATCCTTCCAGTATTGATTTGAGTGAGTATGGCTTAGAATATGAGAGGCTTGTTCAGGATATTGTGGCAGAAGGTATAGAGCCGGTATTAATGACAAATGCGCGTGTATATAGCAATGTTTCTGACAACGTTCAATCATCGTATTTGAAGGACGCATTGTACTACTACTATTGTTTTGATGGTGATGATCTCATTGCCGTAGGCGATGAATTTAACGATCAAATCAGGCGGATTGCCCAAAAGTATGACCTGACTTTGATTGACTTAGCAAAAGAAATGCCAGGCGGAAAGAAGTTTTTTGAAAGTGGAAGTCACTTCAATGAAAATGGCAGACATTATGTCGCAGATAAAATTTTTACTGCTTTAAAGTTCATGAATTGAGTTCACGATAGCAGATTTATACTAAAAAGCTACTTTTTGCACTGTGGGATCTGGTTGCTTTTATGTCATTGACATCATTTCCATTTTTTATTTTTTATCTCGTCATTTTCTTCGTATGTCTTCTAGTAGAAGATAGGAATGAACAGAAGAAAACGGTCCTCATATTAGCCAGTTACTATTTTTATATGACGATCGACTGGAGGTTTTCCTTCTTGCTGTTGTCGCTGACTGCTATAAATTATTTTTGTGGTTCAGTGATACTCAGGTCAAACAGTCAGAGGATAAAGAAAATAGCGGTTTCGGCGGCATTGCTTCTAAGTTTGTCGATTCTTTTCTATTTTAAATACGCGAACTTTTTTATCGATTCAGTTTTGCAGTTATTAAGTTTTAGTTTTTTCGAGCGTGACCAGCTCATAATACAGGTCGTTCTCCCGGTTGGAATTTCCTTCATGACGTTCCAAGCCATCACGTATCCCCTCGATATCTATGCTGAAAGAATAAAAAGCAGTTCGTCAATTAAAGATTTTGTACTGTTTATGTCTTTCTTTCCTCAGTTGTTGTCAGGCCCAATAGTTAGGGCATCATACTTTTTGCCACAACTCAAGCAGACAGCAAAGGCCAACAATAAGAACCTGTCTGAAGGCTTGGTATTGGTTGTCAGCGGCCTGGTTAAGAAAATCATAATTGCAGATATTCTCGCCGTTCAAATCGTTGATCCTGCTTTCAATACACCCCATGAATACTCCTCTGCTTTTTTGGTTTTTTCACTTGTTGCTTTTAGTTTTCAGATTTACATGGATTTGTCCGGGTACACAGATATTGCTTTGGGAACAGGCAAAATGCTTGGGTATGATTTGCCCATTAACTTCAATCGTCCGTACATTGCCACAAGTGTTGCCAATTACTGGCAACGTTGGCACATCTCCATGTCTTCATTTTTTAGAGATTATCTGTATGGGGCTATAGCCGATTGGAGTTGGTGCAATCTATATATAAAGGTATTGATCGTTTTTGTTGCCGTGGGCCTTTGGCATGGGGCTGGTTGGAATTTTGTTGTTTATGGTCTTATTCATGGCAGCTTTGTTGGACTGGAGCATTTCTTTAAAAATCGTAGATTGCAAGCCAATAAGCCTCCGTATGTGTACCGGGGATTCTTATTGGGCCTGCGTGTCTTCCAAGTTTTTTCTATTGTGTCCTTAACGCGAATACTCTTCAGGTGTGATGATGTTGCCAGTGCGTTCGATTATGTCGTGTCGATGTTTACTTCGTCGGTAGAGGCCTTCCCAGTGACTGCACTTTCTGCGTGTGTGTTAGCTCTGTCGGTGGTTACGCATTTTGTGCCTGTTAAATGGAAAGATTTGTTGCTAGCTGGTTTTATAAGGCTCCCGGTTGCCGTCAGCGCGGGAGTGGCTACTTTAATTATTTATCTGATGATAGCTTTAGATACGAATAAATCCGCTTTTTTGTATTTTCAATTTTGACGAAATCTGTGTTGGATAGAGGTTTTGAATATATATGAGTGCCCGTACTCACTTACGAAATCTTGCCTTTAACTGGGGAGGTCATGCTGCGACTTTGCTGGTTATGTTTTTTTTGTCGCCATACATAGTTGGTAAACTTGATGCGATTTCTTACGGGATATGGAGTCTTTTGAATGTTCTGACTGGTTACATGGGGATCTTTGATCTTGGTGTGCGCGCCAGTGTTGGGCGCTATGTTGCGCTTTATCTCGGTAAAAACGATCTTGTTGGGGTGGACGAAACCATTCGGGCAGGCTTCGGCTTTTTCAGCCTCGCGGGCGTTCTGATTTTGCTGGTTGGTATAGGGCTCGGTTGGTTGTTCCCTGCAATGTTTGAGGGAGTTCCTCCCGAGCACTATGATACGGTTAGCATTCTTCTTCCTTTAATGGTTGTTAATGTATGGTTGGCTGCTATCGCTGCAATCTATTCAAGTGTTTTAGCAGCTCACGATCGTTTCGACCTGGCTCGTGGCGTTGACTTAGTTGTGCTATTGGTGCGGACGGTCGGGACTATCTATGCACTTGAGGTCGGCTGGGGACTTTGGGGATTGGTGCTTGCGATTATTGCAGGAAATATTTGTGCAGTTTTTGGGAATCGAATCTTTGCTGGAATAATTCAGCAAGATTTGAGAACCTTTCCTTTTCTTTTTTCCCAAGAACGCATAAAGGAATTGCTGGGGTACGGACTCGCCTCATTTTTTACCAATGCCGCTGTTAAAATAATAGGTCAGAGCGACCTTGTTATCGTTGGTATTTTTTTAGCAGTTGCAGATGTTCGCGAATACAATGTTGGGGCGATGCTGGTCTACTATTCAGCGACTTTTATCGTTATAATCGGGAACACATTTTTTCCGGCAATCCAGCGTGCGGCAGCCGGCGGTACAGAGGGGGAAGTGCGGCATCTCTTTTACCGGCAATTGCGCGTTACTCTCTGCTTTGGATTGTTAGTTTATGTTGGTTTTGTGTTCTACTCAAAATCTTTTATCGATCTGTGGATGTTTCAGGATGGGTTCGGGAAAGAATCTGTTTTTGCAGCAGCAGAAATAATGGCACTTTTGGCTCTGTCGAAATTTCCTACATTAATTATACAGCCCTGCGTTAATGTTTTATCTGCATTGGGGTATGTTGCTTACACAGCAAAAGTAACCGTGGTAGAGGCTTTTGTTAATCTTTTGTTGTCGATACTTTTTGTAACAGTTTTAGATATGGGAATAGCAGGTGTTGCGGGAGGTACTCTTGTTGCTAGATTGTTGGTTCCCAGTGTGGCGATGCCTTGGTATCTGTTTAAAAAATTAAGGCTTTCATTTAGTGGGTTTGTAAAATCAGCTGTGCTGCCGTCTATCGTCTCAAGTGGTCTGTTTTCGACTTTCTGCTGGTTAGGTGTAACCTATTTTCCTCCTGAGAAGTGGTCAACTTTCAGCTTGCAAGTTTTGTTAGCTGTATTGATATGGTTTGTTCTCGGTTTGTTCTTGTTGGTCCCAGTCGATTTACGCATCCGTTTTTTTGCAAAGTTTAGTTTCAGAGGTTGAGCCATGCGGAATGATTTTTTTAAAACAATGCTAGCCTTTGGGTTTAGAATCCGTGATTTAATCAACACTGGACCTGCGTGGACCTTCTATCAACTTTTTTGGTGGTGCTATCCTGCGACTGTTTTGCGCAATAAGGCTGCACACAATCCTTACGCAAATTTAAGAGCGCATTTGCTCCGTTTGTCTGGAATTCCTGTTGGTAAAGATACTTGCATTGGTTACGGAGCATTGGTGCTTGGTCTGGCGAAAGAACCACCTGCGGTGACTTTCGGAGAACGGGTTGCTGTCGCCCCATATGTGACGTTTGTTTCCAGCAGTTATCCGGATTTGTCGAGGCTCAATGAGCATCCTGAGGTCAAGCCGATGATTCGTAAATTGGGACCTATCATCGTTGAGGATGATTGTTGGATTGGGGCTGGAGCAATTATCTTTCCTGATGTTGTTTTAGGCAAGGGCAGCATAATTGGTTCCGGGGCCGTCGTTCGACAGAATGTTGAGCCCTATTCAATTATTGCAGGAAACCCGGGTAAATGTTTACGTCAACTGGCTTGCTAGAGCGTGTTTTTTCTATGACTACGATTAATTATGTTTTGCAGAAAAACTGGCCCAAGTTAGCTTGGGTGTGTGTTGTTAATCGTTCTGCACAATGTGCTGATTTATTTCATGGACCATTGGTTGAAATTGCTGAAAATTGGGCTGTTGAGGCTGTTTGGGACGGAGGTTTTGAGTGCGGAGATTTCGATAAGGCTGATTTGATTTTTGGGTCGGGAGTTCGAAGAAGAGGAGAACAGCTGATATTTGTAAGCTCTGCAACAGGTATTGATAGGCTTTGGTACTGTGAAATAGATGGGCATATATATATTAGCAATTCCCTCCCAGGCCTTTTGAAGGTTGCAGATCTTAGTCTGGATGAAAATTATCCAAATTATGTTTCAGATTTATTCACTGTTGAATCAAGAGGCTTGAACTCTTATAAAGAATCGATCCCCTCGTCCGGGACAGATATCAATATTGTATATTTCAAAAATATTGTATGGAATGAAGGGCAGTTGGTACTGGTTGATAAACCAGATTTATTCCCTTCTGTAAAAAGCTATAAAGACTATGAAACTTATTTATTGGAAGCGGCTGAACGCATGGGGGCCAATGCTAGGTCTGCCAAACGTAGTCACGGCATTGAAATGATTGCAGGACTTTCTTCCGGATATGATTCAGTTGCGGCAACTGTTGTTGCACAAGCTGCAGGCTGTACAAAAACTTTTTCTATTGTCAACTCATCAAGCCTGTGGAGGGGGTCTGACTCTGGTGAAAAGATAGCTACTTATTTAAATGTCCAATGTCAAACCTACCGGCAAGAACCTAAGGCGTATAGAAATGAGGTCACTGTTTGGGCTGGCTCTGGAGGGTCAGGAGGAAGAAATCTTTCGATATTTGAATATCCGCAACCACTTAGTTTGTTTTTCAGTGGAGGGTATGGTGACACCGTCTGGGAAAGAAAGCAGCAAGGGCTAGCTGAGGCTGTGGGAGATTTTGAAGAAATGATGTGTGAATTTCGCCTGGTAACCGGTTTATTTATGACGCTTGTTCCTTGGTGGGGAATCAGACATGCCGCAGAAATACAAAAGATCAGCCTACTTGAGGAAATGAAGCCATGGACTTTGAACACCGATTATGACCGACCGATAGCTCGGCGCTTGGGAGAAAGGGCGGGTGTGCCTCGTGAGCTGTTTGGGGTTAGGAAAAAAGATACAGCTTCAAATACGCCTTTCTGGTGGCCTTCAACGAGCGAGGCTCACGAGAGCTTCAATCTTTTTCTAAAGAACTTGGGTATGAAGCCATATTCGAAGTTCAAGGTCTTTCTCCTCAAGGAATTCAATAAGTTTCTTAAGTTGTTTAACAGTAATGTTTTGTTTTTTATGTCAAACAACAAAAAATGGAGACCCTGGTTAACGTCACCGGTGCGACCATTGTTATTTATCTGGGCGAATACCCATCTGAAAGATAGGTACTATAATGATTGATCCGTTACTTGAATGTAGCAATTAATCTATTTTTTAGAGGTTTGATTTGCCCTTAAAGAAGATATTTATCGTTTTTGCTGCTGTCGGATGGTGCCTTTTGTTTTCATTTCTCATCAAACATTTGCTTGATGAGAAGCCTCCAAATAGAGACCTTTATTATCAAGCTAGGGTTGGGCATTTCTCTCAGTTGCAACCTGATCCTAATGGGTTATATATGATTGGTGATAGCCATATTGATCGTGCTGAATGGCAAGAGCTTATCGGTAGTAAAGGAGTCTACAATCGCGGTATTGGTAGAGACACTGTCAGTGGGGTGAGGGCACGTTTAGAGTCTTCTATTGGAGTTTCACCTAAAATCATTTTTATTATGATTGGTTTTAATGATCTGGCTAGAGGTTTTAAAGCTGTTGATATTATAAGGGAATATTCAAAATTGCTTTCTGATGTCAAAGCTAAGTTCCCTGAGTCTGAAGTAGTTGTAGCCTCTTTACTGCCAATAGGTGCTTTGCGAGATATTAAATTGAAAAATTCTGATATTTTTGAATTTAACAGTCAGTTGAATGCGCTATCGATCAAAAAAAATGTACATAATATGAAAACTCCTTCCTTTGTTTATGGTCAGGACAAAATGCTTTCGCCTAATTTTACGAATGACGGTATTCATTTGAATGGTAGTGGGTATAAGTTGTTTGGAGAAGAGGTCCAGAGGCTTTTAGAGAGTATAGGTTGGAATAAATAATGAGGATTCCGTCTTTAGATGGTATTAGGTGCATTGCAGTTGTTTTTGTTTTACTGTCGCACACTAGAGGAACTGTTGGATTTTATTATCCTCAATTCATAGCACCTTTGTTTGGACTTGGAAACCTTGGTGTCAGAATATTTTTTGTTCTTTCAGGCTATTTAATTACAACATTACTTCTCTTAGAGCGCGAGAAGTATGGTCAAATATCTTTGAAAAAATTCTATATGAGGAGAACTATAAGAATTTTTCCTGCTTTGTACTTTTATGTATTCTGCATTTTTATTGCTGACTATTTAGGTTGGCTTGACTTGACTGCTCTTGATTTTATTTATTCCATCACTTATACGGTTAACTATTATTTCGATAGTAGTTGGCAGGTTGGTCATTTGTGGTCACTGGCCGTAGAGGAACAGTTTTATTTACTATGGCCGTTAACTTTGCTTTTATTGGGGAATAAAAGAGGTTTGTTGTTTGCTTGCGGTGTAATTCTTGTAGTCCCAGTTATTAGGGTTTTGACGTGGCAGTTTATGCCATCTCAGTTCCCAGGGATCGGGGCTACTTTTCATACGGTGTGTGACGCATTAGCAACTGGTTGCGTCTTGGCTGGAATTAGATATTACTGGGGAACTCCTAGTTTATGGGGTAGGAGTGTTGGAGGGTGGCTGGTTCCTTTGTTAGTTATATTGGTTTTCTTTTTGAACTATTTTCGGGGATCTATATCTCTTAGCTATCCAATAGGTTATACCTTGCTGAATATTTGTATAGCTTTATTGATTGAGTGGGCAACGAGACTGAAAAATGGAATATCGTATTCTATATTGAACTCAAAAATTTTCGTTTATATTGGGACTTTGAGCTACTCTTTATATCTTTGGCAGCAACCTTTTTTAAATAGGAAATCTGATTTAATTTATAACAGCTTCCCGCTGAATATTCTGTTGGTTTTTGTAGCGGCATTGGTTTCGTACTATTTAGTTGAAAAGCCCATTTTGAGCTTGAGAAGTAGATACAGTAGGCTGTGATGTCTTTAAAGGGATACTTCTTCATAGCTTGTTTTTTTATTTTTTCTGCTGGTTCTTTACTGTTTCCGCACCTAGGGATTTACGGGTACCTTGCGGATTATTGCATAAATCCTGCTGATCAATGGTATGGCAGACCTTTTGCGAGAATGGGATTTCGTTTTTCTTTTACCTTGGCAGTAGCAACTTTGATTGGAATTATTCTTCAGCGCAAGAAGTTGAAATTTGGTGAAGCGCTTCTTTACAGGCAAGAATGGTATCTCCTTTTTTTCTTGCTGGCATTATGGCTGACTCACTTTATTTCTCCTGAAACTGTTGGTCGCTATGGGGCAACTGATCACCCAACGGTTAAATTCACCAAGATTGTTATTTTCACCCTGATGATGACCCACGTCATCACTGACTATAAGAAACTCAGTGGGTTGTTCTGGGTGTTGGCGGGAGCGGCTACAATTCTCGGGATGAAAGCCTACAGCATACCTTTCGGTGCCTTTTCCAGAGGACGTTTGGAGGGGATCGGTGGCGCTGATTTTGCCGAGGCAAATTTCTTTGCCGCCTTCATGGCGGCGATGTTACCCATTATTGCCATTCAGTTTTTAAGAAGCCCCTGGTATGGCAAGATAATTTGCTTAGTTTCGGGCGCCTTTACTGTCAATGCTGTTATCCTTTGCCGCAGTCGTGGGGCATTTGTTGGATTGGTCGCCGGCGCTATAATATCCTGCATTTTTGCTCCACAGAAACACAGAAAAAAAATTGTTCTTTTGCTGATTGTCGGCATGATTGGTGTTGTCTCTGTCACTGACCAAACTTTTATCGACCGTATATTAACAATCAGTGTTGATCAAACAGAGATGGATGAATCTGCAGGGAGTCGCTTCCGTTTGTGGGAGGCTGGCACACAGATGTTCATCAACAATCCTTTAGGTATTGGCCCCGGTAACTGGTATCAGAATATAGGCTCTTATATTCCCGAGTATGAAGGGAAGGATTCTCACAGCACTTACGTGAAATGTCTGGCGGAGACCGGTATTCTCGGTTTCTCACTTTTTGCTTGGCTGGTATGGCTATCGTACTCGAATTTACGGCGAACTTACAAAGATGCTGTAGCTATTGGTAAAGATGAGCTTGATGATTTTATGCACTTTTATTTTGCCATCACTGTTTCTTGCGTGATCCTGTTTACCTGCGCATTGACCATTACCATGATTTACACGGAGATTCTTTGGCTTTTGCTTATGCTGCCGGTTTGTTTGCGGCGTGCCTTTGATAATTATTTGGCGGATACGAAACTGTCGTTATGAATTCGAGAGGTGACAGAAAAGCTTTACGGGTTGCCCTCGTACTGTCCGAACTCCGTCCTGGCGGCATGGAGCGTTTAGTGGTTCATCTCGCGACAGAACTTCACAATCGAAAAATCCCTGTCCAGGTTATTTGTTTACAGGGTCTTGGTGAACTTGCTTATCTTTTGGCTGAAAAGAATGTTCCTGTCCTTTCGCTCGAAAGTCACGGCAGCAAAGATTTTTCTGCAATTTTACGTCTGCGAAAAGAACTGAAAAAGTTTCAACCCTCAGTTATTAACATGCATGATTATGCCAGCCTGCCATATGTCTCTTTGGGTAACCTGCTCAGCGGTCGCTCGCCGTTACTCTTTACGGCCCATGGTTTGTTGTACGAAGGGTTTGCTTCTTTGCAGAAGCGCAATCGTTTTTTTTCTTTCTTTTTAAAAGGTCTTTCCGCTGTGTCGGAAAAGGTCTCAGTTCGTCATCGCGAGTATTTAGACTGGAAAAAACCGATCCAAGTTATTGCCAATGGCGTCCCCGAAGTAGCTGTGAGTGCTGAGAAGAGAAAGTTTGTTCGGGATGAATTGGATTGTACAGATTCGACACACTTGTTCCTAGCTGTCGGCAATCCTCGCCCGGAAAAAGGTTTTGAAGATCTACTGGCCGCCGCTTCAAAGCTGCGTGACAAAGGGCTCGACTTTCTGGTCGCAATTGCCGGAACGTTGACAGAAAACGACTACTGCCGAAACCTGCAGCAACAATTGGTCGATCTAAAACTTGAGCAGCACTGTCGCTTCCTCGGTTTTCGTGATGATACGGCAGCGCTTTATTCCGCAGCAGATAGCTTTGTTCTGTCCAGCCGCAGTGAAGGGTTGCCGATGGTGATCCTAGAAGCCATGACTGCTGGTTTGCCCGTCGTTGCAACAGCAGTCGGAGGTATTCCCGATGCCGTTGGTGATCATGTCTTGCTGGTTGATGCTGAAAAGCCTGATGATCTTGCCGACGCGATGCAAAGGATAGCCGAAGACGAAATCATGCGGAAAGACTTGGCAGAAAAAGGTAAGTTTTTTGTGAAGCAGAACTTCGGGGTTGAGCGGATGGTGGATCAGTATCTTGAGTGGTATAAGGCAGTGCTGAGTGCTGAGTGCTGAGTGCTGAGTGCTGAGTGCTGAGTGCTGAGTGCTGAGTGCTGAGTGCTGAGTGCTGAGTGCTGAGTGCTGAGTTTAGCCACCGACAAATCAGACAAAGGCTGACAAGGCCTTTAAAAAATGATGGGATGAGAATCTGATAAATTCTGATGAAGTCAGGCTCAAATCAAGGAAGGTTTTGGGTGCAAGATTTAAATATCAGACTTAATCCTGTTGATCCTGTCGAGAACAGTTTTGGGAATTGGTTCTTTTCAGCGTTTTCCGCGCTTTCCGTGGACAGCTTTTGACTTTAGCCACCGACAAATTCAGACAAAGACAGATTAAAAGCTAAGCCCTCAGCACTAAGGAACTCGGTACTTAGAGTTTTATTTTGTCCGCCTTTGTCTGTGGCTAACATCTGAGCTCACAGATTTTCTTTTTGAAGTATTCCCAAAAACAGTATAAAGTGTTTGCATGATAAGATCATTTCGCTGTAAAGATACGGAAAAGTTATTTGATGATTTTTCCGTGCGTCGTTTTAAGGCTATTGAACGGGTTGCTCGACGCAAATTGCTCATGTTGCATAGAGCCAGCGAATTGAATGATTTGAGAGTGCCCCCAGGAAATCGACTGGAAACGCTTAAAGGTGATCGAGCAGGGCAGTACAGTATTCGTATCAATTCTCAATGGCGGATCTGCTTCTTCTGGAATGAGGGAGAAGTGACGAGTGTTGAGATTGTCGATTATCATTCCTAGGTCATCAGGAAGGAGCGAGATATGAGTAAGCAACTCGAACTTATTTATCCCGGAGAAATTCTTCTGGAAGAATTTATGAAGCCACTGGGTGTCAGTCAGAACAAGCTTTCCAGGGATATCAATGTTCCGGTGGGGAGGATAAACGATATCGTTCATGGGCGTCGTGCTATTACTGCGAACACAGCTTTGCGGCTGGGTAAATTTTTTGGCACCACCCCCGATTTCTGGTTGGGTCTGCAGATGGAATACGATCTGCGTCAAGCAAAGCGTGATTTCTGGCCGGAAGAGCAGGATAAGGTTCGTTCATTACCGGCTGCCTGATGCTGGATTGTGGCTATTGAAAAGGGGGAAGGGGTTTGATGTTCCGTTTGTCCTGTCGTTTTACCATCCTGCTGCTTGTCTGTGCTCTCTCTCTTCCAGTTTCTGCTGCAGCAAACAGCTATTTTTCTATCGACCGTGACGGCGACGGTTACGGGGTCGGTGAAGTTGGTCTCAAAGGGCCGGATGCCGATGATAGCGATCCGACAGTCAATACCCCGGCTTCAGTTAAGGTTAAATACCTGGATCTCTCCCTGTTCCTTGCCAAGAAGAATTATCATCCGGATCGAATAATCGTTGTTTGTGCTGAAGAGAGCGTATTCGAGGGCAACTGTTCTACTTGGAGTGATGCGAAAAAGACCATCCGGCCAGGAGACCTGGTGCTATTTCGGGAAGGCACCTATCACCATCAAATTAAGCTGAAAAATGTGATTGCCACTAAAAGTCACCCGATCGTACTGATGGCGTATCCAGGCGAACGGGTTCTGTTCGATAACTGCGGTAGCGGCAGAAATTCAGCCTGTTTCGACTTCAAAGGTGTTCAGGGGATCGTTGTTGATGGTATCTGGTTTGACAATGCTGGTAATAATGGTGTGGCCAACGGGATTTATGCCAATGGCTCCACTCATTACGATTGGGGGCCGGTAAACGGGTTGGTTATTCGCAATGTTCTGGCGAAAAACCTGAAAACTGGCTTTCGCGGCATGCAGAATGTTCACGGTGTTCGCATTGAAAACTCTGTTGTTCACGATACCTTGTCTCATGCAGTCTATTTTGGAACAAGGCACGATCAGCCGAGCAATACAGATATCAGTATAGAAAATTCAATTTTTTACCGGGCCGCACAGAAAATTGATGGCCGTTTTTGTGTTCAACACAATGGTATGGTGGACCTTTTGCGCATCGAAAAGAATATTTGTCACTCGAATTTTACCGGAGGGGGCATTTCGATTGTCAATGGCGCAACAGAAGCGACCTTGAAGAACAACCTGATTTTCAATAACGCCAAGCAGGGCATCGTTTTTTATGCCTATAAGGGGAAAAGCTCTTCGGCTAAAAAAAGAGATTTTCTCAATAACCGAATCATTAATAATACGATCTGGGTTGGGAAAAATAGCGTCAATGGTGATGAAAAGCCATTGCATCATCCCGGTATCCATTTCAACGATTCAACCGGCAAGATCGATATCCTTTATACCGAGATACGCAATAACATTATTGCAACGCAATCAGGAACTCCCATCGAGTTTCTCCAGGAGAAAGCTCTGCCTTCGACGGTGATAAAAAACAATCTCTTTTTCAATACCAGGGAAGATACGCTTGCGCAGCTTTTGTCTTTCAAAGCTGAGGATGCCGTTGCAGTCGGCAAAACGAAATACAATGTTGATGAGATTGAGGAGATGAGCGACCTGATCAGCAATAACAGTTATGCTGCCCCTGGTTTCAGAAACGCATCGATTGATCTTTTCAAGCAACCTGCAAAGTTTGATTTTCGGCTCAGCGCAGATTCTCCGGCGAGGGATTTCAGCCAGCCGTTGCCACACATTAATCTTGGTGATGACCTGTTTGGGAATTTGCGCAATGATGGCCGAATAGATGCCGGGTGCTATGAATATGGTGAATAAACTTGAGATTTGCCACAGCCCCACACGGACGGGCACAGACAAGTTCTTTTTTAGCCACCGACAATTCAGAAAAAGGCGAACATAACTTCAGGATCTGACAGGATGAAAATCTGATAAGTTCTGATATTGGCAGAATCAAAGTCAAAATCAGGTTTTTGGGGTAGGGCCTTAATCATCGAATTTATCTTTATGTTCGTGTGGGTCTGTGTGAGTCTGTGGCTGATAGACTGGCTTTAGTAGTTTGTACCATATGTTTTTCGTCTGCTCTTGTCTGCCTTGTCTGTGGCCAACAAAAGGGTTAGTTTTTGAAAATTCTTTCTTTCTCATACTGCTTTCCGAACCAACAAAACCCTAACTGGGGCATGTTTGTTTATCAGCGCTTGAAAGCACTGTCCCAGCTTGAAGAGTTAGAAGTCTGTTCGCCCGTTCCCTGGTTTCCGCTGTTGAAAAAGTATTCGGGGGCTAACGTCGCTCAGGATTGGCAGGGCTTGACCGTTCATCGACCTGGTTTTTTCTACCTGCCGGGAATGCTGAAGAACTCTGATGCGTGGTTCTATGCCAGGGGCTTGAAGCGCTGGCTGCAGCAGTATTGCGAAAATACGCGACCCGATTTACTTGATGCCCATTTCATCTGGCCTGATGGTGTCGGCGTGGCGCTGCTTGCGAAGGAATTGGGCATTCCTTATACCATCACTTTGCGGGGAAAAATCTACGAATGCCTGAAGGTGCCTTCCCAGGCCCACCAATGCGCGGAGGCGCTGAAAGGTGCCGCAGCAGTGATCAGTGTCTCGTCACGCATGGCGGATGAAGCATTAAGGTTGGGCGCCCCAAAAGACCGTTTGCATGTCATCAGCAATGGCGTCAACCTGGAACATTTTGCTCCGCGTGACAAGCAGGAGTGTCGTGCGCAGCTTGGTTTGCCCGCCGATCGACGACTGATCGTGACGGTAGCTCATCTTGGTCATCGCAAAGGGCACCACGAGATGATTGCAGCTCTTGCCGGATTGCCGGAAGATGTTCAGCTGGTGATCGTTGGTGGCGCTGCGCAAGGAGGGAGTGCCGAGCAGTTAACGGGGATCGCCAGAGATAATGGCGTTGAAGATCGCCTGATTCTCCCAGGTCCGCAACCTTATGCTAGAATTCCCTTGTACTTCTCGGCCGCTGACGTCAGCGTGCTGGCGTCCTACCGGGAAGGTTGTCCGAATGCTGTCCTTGAAGCGTTAGCGAGTGGAACACCCGTTGTTGCGACCGATGTTGGTGCTGTGCCGGATATTCTGCCAGAATCTGTTGGTCGCATCGTGCCTCCAGAGCAGGTTGAGCCGCTGCGTGAAGCTGTTGCCGACGTTCTGGAAAAATCATGGATTACCGAGCAGGTCATCGCCGATAGCGGTGTTCGCAGTTGGGAACAGGTGGGGGAAGAGGTGCAGAAGGTATTTCAAAATCTTTTGATTTAGCCACGGATCCACACAGACGAACACGGACAAGGCAAAATCTGGTATAGCCACCGACAAATGCAGGCAAATCCGGATAAGAGCTAAATCCTTTTGTTTGAGACAAAACAATAAGCTTTTGT
Source organism: Malonomonas rubra DSM 5091 (assembly GCF_900142125.1). Classification (GTDB taxonomy): domain Bacteria; phylum Desulfobacterota; class Desulfuromonadia; order Desulfuromonadales; family Geopsychrobacteraceae; genus Malonomonas; species Malonomonas rubra. Next base: position 56,186 of record NZ_FQZT01000010.1, on the reverse strand, counting down.
TTGGTTTTAAAACCTGAAATTCATTTTTTTATGTCCAGCTTACGTCTGATTTTGTCTATGGCCGATTAAATTAACTGGTTTTTGTTTGTGTGGGTCCGTGTGTGTCTGTGGCAAATAATGAGGCGATATGAAACAAGTCAAACCAACTAATTCAAAGCTTATCCAGAAAGACCGCAGCCGCCGTGTCCTGGCAATTGTTGGGGATACCCAGGTTGGGTTGTGGGTTGTCCGTAGCCTGGCTCGCAACGGGCTAGAGGTGCATGCCATAACCAACACCATCCACGGCCAGTCGGCGCACAGTTGTTATTCTACCAGTTCATGGCTGCTGGATAATAATCCGAGCCTGCCTGGCTTTGCCGATGAAATCATCGGCCTCGCACAAAAGCTTGATGTGGGCTCAATTATGCCTGTTTCAGAAGGGTTCCATAATGGCCTGATTACACTTCGTGACTGCCTTGACGCTGCCGATATCCATCTCTTTTCTCCATCGCGCGAGTGTTTCGATAAGGCCACCGATAAGGATTACGTTCATCAGCTATGTCTTGATTTAAATATCCCGGTGGCAAAAGGGATGTGCCTGGATGAGTTGATGGAGCAGGGGCCAGAGTCAACGCTGCAATATCCTTTGGTGCTGCGCACTCGTAAGCAGAACGCTGGGTTAGGCAAAGTTCCGGTCAAAGCCGCCTATGCGCGGAATCTTGATGAGCTTTTGAACTGGCATAAGCAGTTCGAAAGTTTTGCCGATAATGTGCTGGTGCAGGAATACCACCCGGGTGCCGAGGAGCATGTGCAGATACTGATGCATGACGGCGAAATGTTCATGACCGGGGATTACATCGGTGAGCACCACATGCCGCTGGCCGGAGGAGTGACCGTGCAGCGAATCAGCTGCCATCATCAGGATGTCATCGATGATACGGTTAAGCTGCTGAAGGCTTTAAATTGGCAGGGTATCGCCGGGGTGCAGTTTCATTACGATACAGATACCGGTAAGTATATTTTTCTGGAAATCAATCCGCGCTTCAGTGGTGGCCTACCAACAGTTGTGATGGCAGGTTTTGAGGCTCCTTTTAATCTCTGGCAGAGCCATTTCGAGCCGGAGAGAATGCGCCGGACAAATTACCGCCTCGGACTGCGGACGCGCATCCTGGGTGGTGATGCCAACTGGTTTCTCGGCCAGTTGCGCCGTGATGAACTGCCGCCAGGACAGAGTCATCTGGGCAAAATTAAAGCGGCCATGACAATCCTTTGGAACTGCGGTCCCTGGACCAAAGATGATTCGTTTATGCTTGCTGATCCCAAACCTTTCTTCGTTGACTTCAAGCAGATGTTGAAAAAACTCGGGGCGCGGGGGCATGAAATCGTGAATTAGCCACGGACACACACAGACGCACACGGACAAAGTCTGGACCATGATGGGGGGATTGTGGGGATAGATGATATTACGTACCGTATCAATGGTGCGATATATGAGGTTAATAGGGTTTTAGGGCATGGCTTTTTGGAAAAGGTCTATGAAAAGGCTTTGCTGCATGAATTGAGAGAGTGTGGCTTGAAGGCTGAGTCACAGGTTCCGATACCTGTTTCTTATAAAGGTTTTTCTGTCGGAGACTATTTTGCTGATATTGTAGTTGAAGGAAAAGTCCTGCTTGAACTGAAATCGGTTAAGGTTCTTGATAAAAGTCATGAAGCCCAATTGTTGAATTATTTGAAAGCCACAAATATTCCAATTGGCTTATTGATTAATTTTACTTTTCCTAAAGCAGTCATAAAAAGATTTGTTTCTTAGTCTGTGTTCGTCCGTGTGTGTCTGTGGCAAATAGAGGTCTTATGAAACCTGGTGTTTTTATAACGTTCGATGTCGAATGTAGCATGGGAGGGGCCTGGAATGATCCGAGCCTCAAGCCGGTACCACCCCGTCTGGGAATGATGGGAGAGTACGGAAATAAGCAACTCGGCATTCCTCTGATCTGTGACATCCTTGATCGTTCGAATGTTAAAGCGACTTTCTTCACAGAACCTTTCAACGCCGAGCTCGGTTATCCCGGAGAAACTGAGCCGGTTGTCCAACACCTGATCGACTGCGGGCAGGATGTCCAGCTGCATATTCATCCGAACCATATCCACTACAGTCAATACAAGGCGGGTGAAGAGTATCAGATGACCGACCAGATGGCTGATCTGTCGGTTGAGAGACAGGCCGAAATGTTGGTCAAGGGCGCCGATCTTTTGCAAGAATGGAGTGGTCTGAGACCGATAGCGTTTCGGGCTGGAAACATGGGCGCTTCAGAGTCCACGCTAGAGGCAATGAGTCGTGCCGGCCTTTGGATCGACAGCAGTTATACCTTTCCCTATGTCGGTGGCCAGTGCCGTTTTCAGGAGACGGAACGTTATAACGGCTCGAAGTGGTACGGTGATGTGTTGGAAGTGGCGTTGTCAGCGTATCAGCAACCGGATGTTCCAGGACTTTATCCCGCTAAGCCGGTCGACCTGATGGGATCCTCTTTTGAAGAATGCCGGGATGCCGTCAAAATGATCTGCGATGCTGGTGGCGATGCGGTTGTTATTCTTCATAGCTTCAGCCTGTTCAAGGTGCGAGATAAACAGTATCGTGATGGTAGGGTGAACAGAATTGTGACTCGCCGGTTTGAGAAATTCTGCCAGTGGCTGGATGAAAACAGGGACAAATATCCAACACGGAATTTTGCTGAACTTGGTAAATTAGTAAAAGAAAATGGCTATAAGCCCGTTGCCGTACCGCCGTGCACGATTAATAAGCCTGTTAGGGCTTTGACGAGGAAATTTGTTCAAGGATTGAATAATTTTTATTGGTTTTAGCCACGGACGCACACAGACGTACACAGACAAAACCTAAAAAAAGAACTTTTATGTTTTTTGTTTTGAAGATTTTGGTTCTTTGATTTTGTCCAGCCCTTGTCCGTGTGTGTCTGTGGCAATTTAATAGAGGTTTTAAATGCTTCCATTTATCGCCAGAAATATTTTCAAACTGCAAGAGCAGCTTCTCGGTCGCAACAGCTTCTCGGTTTTATCTGAACTGCTCAGATCTGAGCGTTTGCCCCAAGAACAAATCCGTCAATTGCAGTTAGAGCGTCTTCAGTCAATCGTTCGTACAGCCTGTGATCATACGCCCTATTGGCGGCAGTTGATGGATGATAATTCGATCTCACCGGAATTTATCCAATCCTTGGATGACCTGAAGAAATTTCCATTACTCGATAAAGACATCATCCGCAGTCAGCGTGAGCAGATGGTGTGGCGCGAAGAGGGGAAGCGACTGCAGATGGTGCGCACCAGTGGGTCAACTAACGAAGCGCTGGAGTTTTATACCTCGTCAACACGGGAAGCCCAGATTAATGCTGCACGCATGCGTGGTCACGAATGGGTGGGTGTACGTCGCGGTGAAAAGGAGCTCTATTACTGGGGATCGCCGATCGAGTTGAACAAGCAGGACAAAATCAAACGCTTCCGTGACTGGTTGATTAACGATGGCCTGACCAATGGTTTTGAAGTTACCCCTGCAAGGCTAAAGGGATATTTTGAACAATGGCTGCAGTGGAAACCGAAGTGCATCTTCGGCTACCCAAGTACTTTTGTTTTGACGGTGACCATGGCTGAATCTCTGGGCATCAACCTGAAAGAGCTCAAGTCGAATGGTTTGACTGTCATCATCACAACAAGCGAAATGCTTTCTGAAGTTGATAGGCAATTGATTGCCGATGGGTTCGGTGTTCCAGTCTGTGACTCCTACGGCTTGCGTGAAGCAGGCTTGATTGGGCATGAATGTGAGCACGGAACGATGCATTGCATGGATGAGCAGCTTATTCTTGAGACGATCAATCCTGAAACACTTGAGCCTGTCGATGGGGAAGGGGAGCTGGTTGTTACCAATATCGTCGGACCTGCATTTCCGGTTATCCGCTACCGGACAGGTGATATTGTCACACTGTCGAAGGAACCATGTGCCTGTGGCAGAACCTTGTCGAGTATCAAAATTAGCGGTGGCCGGGCTGTCGAATTCGTTGTAACCAAAGAAGGAAAGTGGGTAGTCGGTTATTCGTTCATCTATATCGCCCGTTCAGTGCCGGGGATTGTAAAGTTCCAGGTTGTGCAGGATAAAATAGGTGAAGTGAGATTTCGAATTGTCGTTGATGAACGCTTCCCAGACGATGGTGAAGAGAGGGTCCGCGATCAGGCATCCAAACGTCTGGGGGGAGATGATCTGATTGAGGTAGAGATTGTAGATGACATCAAACCGGCTAAGTCGGGGAAGTATCGACCGGTCATCAGCAAGGTTGCAGAAGAGCTGTATAGCAAGAGAGATTTTACAGCATAAAAACCTGTTTATTGCCACAGACACACACGGACAAGAGCTGGACGAAGCCTCTGATTTCAAAATCTATAAACCTATATACAAGAGTGTAGTGGCTTTTAAGGGTTTAGATCATGTCTGTGTACGTCTGTGTGTGTCCGTGGCCAATGGAGGCTTAGCTTTGAAATTCATGATTGCCGTAGACTGCGATGGCCCCGCCTGTGTCGTAGGAGAACCGGGAAAAGCGTTGAGCGATTCTCGTGACATGGTTTTTGCCCGTGAACAGGCAACCCGTGAGGCGGACGCAGCGGCGAGAGCTCTTTTCGATTGCGGGGCGGAAAAGGTTATTGTCTGGGATAACCACGGCGTTGGTTCCAACCTGGTTTTCGATAAGCTTGAACCGCGTTGTGAAATAATTCTCGGTGCAGGTTTTGACAGGCGTTTTCCATTGCTGGATGAATCTTATGCCGGGGTTTTGATGATCGGCTATCATGCCATGGAAGGAACGCCGGATGCGGTACTGGCCCATACGTACAGTCCGTGGGCATACGCGGAGATCCGTGCAAATGGGCAACCAGTTGGTGAAATTGCACTGGATGCGGCAGTTGCAGGAGAACTTGAAGTGCCGTTGATCTTTGTTTCGAGCGATGACAAGGGGTGTGCAGAGGCACGACAGTTTGCGCCATGGGTTGAAACTGTGGAAACAAAAATCGCCTACGGCAGAACCTGCGCTTATAGCAAACATCCAAGCTCTGCTGAAAATGAAATTTATCAGCGGGTGACGGATTCTGTAAACAAACTTGAAAGCATGCAGGCTTTCAAGTTTGCCAAGCCGATCACAATTGAGATACGCTTTAAAAAAATCTTCAAGGCATTTAAGGCCAGAGTGAAGCGTTCTGGGTGGCGTTATTCGGGTTTCTCCTCGATTATGCGTGAACATTCAAGCATGTTGGAATGGCGATGTTAAATAAAAGCTTCATTGTTGTTATAGTTTTTTTTCTGTTGGCTCAATTTGCGCCGGTTGATGCTATTACCCGTCAGCAATATGCTCACAATCTTGCTTCGCTAGCTGAGAAAATGAGCAAGCAAGAAGGGAAAGAGTTCCTGGCTATCTCTTACATTAATGAAGCTATCAAAGCCCAACCTTCTAACCTTGGAATGTATTATAAAAGAGCAGCAATTTATAGCCGTGCAGGGCTGAATGCTGAAGCAATTAAAGATCTGAATTTGATTTTAAAAAATGATCCTTTAGGAAAAAAATTTCCCTCAACTCTAAAATACCGTGCTGAATGCTTTGCTGCATTAGGTTCTTATCAAAAAGCTCTTTCTGACTACCAAACTTTTCTCAGAAAAGCGCCTAAAAGTGGAAAGGTTTGGTATTACTATGCTGAATTGCTTTGGTTTGTTGGAGATCGTGAAAAAGCTTTGCAAGCAATCAATAGCGGATTGCGGACTGGTTCTCATTGGGAAAAAAAGATGAGGAGCCTTCAGACAAAGATCCTTGATAATAAAAAAGTAAAGCTCCATAAACCATTTTCAAACTGATTTTTTGGGGGAGGTATGAAAACCATAAAAATGGTTATGGTTTTAGTGGCTTTGTCTGGATTCTTGTCTTTCTCAGAAGCAGAAGTTGTAACCTTCGAAAAAGAACAATACGGAACGCACGTTTATGTTTCTGGCAGTGCAGAACTAAACGAGGTGCTCAGAAATATTCGTCCCGGGACAACGGTTATCATTCCAGCAGGAAATTATAATCGTGGTTTTGCTTTCCGGAATGTTAATGGTCTTCCTGATGCCCCTATCGTTATCGAAGGCTCCGACCCAGACAACCCACCAATTTTTGAAGGCCGCGGAGAAGGTCTCAAAGTCAGCAATTCCTCTTATATCAAATTCAAAAATATAACTTTTAAAGGTTTTACGACGAACGGTATCAATATCGATGATGGCGGTAAAATTGGCCAGCCTTCTCACCATATCATTCTGGACAATATCACCGTTCTTGATACTGGCCCTAAAGGCAACAACGATGCCTTGAAAATGTCCGGAGTTGACCACTTTATTATTCGCAATAGTCACTTCGAGGGCTGGGGAGGCGCTGCGATTGACATGGTCGGATGCCATCATGGTGTCATTGAAAATTCGACAATTGTCGGTAAGGAAGGCTACCGAACTGCTGTCGGGGCTCAGATGAAAGGCGGTTCCCGTTTAATCCTGTTGCAGAATAATTATTTTGAAAACGCAGGAACGCGAATGGTCCAGATTGGTGGCTCAACAGGGTTGAAATATTTCCGACCTGCGGAAACGGCTTACGAAGCTGATAGTATCCAGGTGAAAGGCAATGTTTTTGTTGGTGGGGAAGCTCAACTCTCCTGGGTGACTACACAGAACAGCTTGGTTTCGCATAACCTTTTCATTCGTCCGCAAAAATGGCTGGGTCGAATCCTGCAGGAAACTGAAAACCCGCGATTCGCCCCGAGCCAGACCGGAATCTTTGAAAACAATCTGGTTGTGCTTGGTGACAAAAAACGCAATTTCATCAATGTCGGGCGAGGAACTCTGCCGCAAAGCTTTGTTTTTCAGAAGAACGTATGGGATGCCTCCGAAAAAGACGTCGAAAAAAGCTTGCCCGTGAGAGAGAACCATGGGGGCTACAAATTTCAATTCCAGATTGAAGATGACCATTCGGGCCGATTATCGGTGACAAACGATGACCCGCGTATTGAGCAGGTTGGACCTGCTGCCTACAAACCATGGTCAGCGACTGTCGAATTTGCAGATATCGATTTGCTGCCGATTCTTCCCGTGACATCTTCGCTTGGATCAGTAGCTCTTGTCGATGACCGTTGGCTGGCAGTTATTGCGACTGTTTCTGCTGGTGCCTTGGGGGTTGGTGCATTGGGTTGGGTGATGATTCGTCCGCATGTGGCAAGAAATCGTAAACGGCGCAGAAGGAAAAGAGACAAAAACTAAATTTTCCCTGTAAGAAGCTTGATGGCTTTAATCAGGTGCTGAGGCCTGATCCGTTTCACCTCGTGCCACTGAAGCTTGTTGATGATTGGGAGAAGTTTTCTGACGCGAAACTTTTCCCTGCGATAATGCTTTTCCAGCGTTTTCCTCTGCAGGGAATTATAAGCCCGTTCCAGGTAGTATTTGCCTTCTTTTGAGCGGTCAATCTGGATAAGTTCACCATCATCATAGATGGCAAGCTGTTCCAGTTTTTGCACTCCTTCCTGATCAAACTCACAGATTATAAGCGCACTTGTTCTTTCAAAACGATTCCAGGTCAGAACATCGCCACTTTCCCAATACACATCACTGGCCATGAAATTACCAAGAGAATAGACGACGGGGCAATCGTTGTAATATTCAAGCCCTTGGATGACATGAGGATGATGACCGAAAATCATCGTTGCGCCGGCATCAATAAAGGCTTTTGCTTCTTCCCTTTGCTGGGGGGAAGGAAAGCGAAAACGCTCATCCCCCCAATGTGGCGAAATGACAATCTGGTCGACCTGTTTTTTAAGTTCACTTATCTGCTGACACAGGCGGTCTTTATTAAGCAACGCGACACCGCTGGTCTCTTCTGAGGCAAAGCGGTACATACCACTTGATTTGTCAACGACAGAGACGAACGCAGTGCGAATGCCGTTTTTGTTGATGATGATCGGCTTTTCTGCCTCTTCGAGATTTATCCCGGCGCCGAAATATGGCAAGCCAAGCTCTCGCAGCAGTCGAATGGTCTTCTGGAAACCTTCGTCCGTGCCGTCAAAGCAGTGGTTGTTGCCAAGGTTGACAAGTGTGATCCCGGTATTTTTCAAGCTGAGTATTTGTTCTTCTGTTGCAAAGACACGGGGTTCAGTTGCGACTTTTTTGTCGCTGGGGCTTGTGCATTCAAGGTTTGCCAGGACAATGTCGGCTGATTTGAATAACTCCCTGATTTCAGCAGAGAGTGACTCAAGTCCGCGTTGCTGGGGTTCCCCCGGCTTGATTGTCATCATCAGGTCGCCGATAGCGATCAGTCTTAGTGTTTTTGAATTTGTCGTGTCTGGCACAGAAGAAATCCATCTGGGGTGAGGGAATATGTTGTAAAGGTTAGACCCTGATAGCACTGTCAGTTAAGATATCTATTATGCCGTTATTTTTCAATCTTATCCGTTCGGTGTCCTGATGAAGCTTATATGCAGCGTTTTGATTTCGTGGTCTTTTCTTTTCTTTTCTCCCCCCAGTTTTGCGTTGCAACCAGGCGAAATTGTTGTTGTGGCGAATGGTCTCTATCACGACAGCGTTGATCTTGCCCGTTATTACATGAAAGCGCGGAACATCCCGAAAAAAAACCTTTTAAAAATTGCTACGACGGATCGCATTTTTATTGATCGTGATCGATACAATTCTGAAATAGCCAAACCTGTTCGCAAATTTTTGCAAAAAAGGATGCGTGATAAAGAGATCAAGTGTCTTGTAACGGTTCGTGGAATACCGTTGCGTATTGACCCGCCACGTCTTTCTTCTGCAGAAAAAAAGAAGCTTGAAGAACTGCAGGGCCAAAGGAAAGCCATATCGGAACAGCTGAAAGCTTTGGATAAGCAGGAAACAGAGAAACAGAAAAGCCTGAAATCTCAGCAGTCTGTACTGGATGCTGAAATTAAAAGAATAAAGAAAAAAGATTATCGAGCGGCGGTTGATTCTGAATTAACTTTGGTTTTGGTTGATGAATATCCTTTGAAGGGCTGGACAGCGAACCCATTTTTTGTCGGCTATAAAAATCGCCAGCTGGACATAAGCAAAAACGAAGTTCTTTTTGTCTCGCGGCTTGATGCTCCTACGGTCGATATCGTCAAACGCGTAATCGATGACAGTCTCGCCGTTGAAAAGGAAGGCTTGCAGGGGAAGGCTTATATTGATGCTCGCTGGAAAAAGCCTCAACCCGGAAAGAGTTTAAAGGGATACGCTTTTTATGATAACTCACTTCATTTGACGGCTGATTTTATAAAAAGTAAGAAGCTGATGCCGGTTGTCCTTGATGATCAGCAGAGATTATTTCAGGCAGGTGAAGCGAAAGACGCAGCGCTTTATTCTGGCTGGTACAGTCATCATCAATATGTGGATGCTTTTCAGTGGCGCAAAGGGGCGGTTGGCTATCACATTGCCAGCAGTGAATGCAGTACCTTGCGAACCGGGAAAAGTCAGGTCTGGTGCAAGCGCATGCTGGAAGAAGGGGTGGCCGCCACCATTGGACCTGTAGGCGAGCCTTATGTGCAGGCATTTCCCGTACCTGAAGTGTTTTTTCGCGTATTGGCAGATGGCTATTACAGCCTGGCAGAAGCATATTTCCTGAGCGTGCCATTTTTGTCCTGGCAGATGATTTTAGTAGGAGACCCTCTTTACACGCCTTTTGCGAATAGGCTTGTAAATTAAGGCAGTTAATAGAGGTGATTGAGGTGTCGATTTTTTTTACAGCTATATGGTTGGCTGTTTCTTATTAGCAAGAGTCCTAGACCCTTTTTAGGGAAATCAATGGGTTGCACTTGATGTGCTGTGTTGAAAATGTACGGCATGAAATTTGCGTCTACAAGCACTGTACTGTAGCTTATTCTTGCTATATACTTTTAAATATACAGCAAATATCCGAACAGGCTCTATAAGGCCAAGGGATTTGAGATGGAAGAGAATAAAGAAATTCGCGAAGAGATTGAGGCTGGTTCTGATCGTCGTACCTTTATGAAAAAAGGTGCTGTTGTTTCGGTGCCACTTGTTTTGTCTGCCTTCAGTCGACCGGTTTTGGCTGAACGCTGCGGTTTGTCTGGACTGACATCCGGGAACCTGTCTGGGCACGAGGATGATCAATGTGTCCTCGGTTTAAGCCCTGGTGCCTGGAAAAACAGAATGGCAGGGAAAAACGATAAGGAAGTCTTGTGGCCAGCTCCTTTCACCTTATCCACCCCGTATCATGATGCAACATATGGTTTTGCTGGAAACTTATTCGGCGATGCCAGCATGTATGAGGTTTTGTTTTTAACTGATTATTCTGTCTATCCGCCTGGCGCACATTTCGTCGCAGCTCTGCTCAATGCCTATTATTTTGATGACTACGTGTTGTCTGTGGCAGATGTTCATCAACTTTGGGGTGAATATCTGCTCAGTGATTACACTACCCTCGATGAGCTTGGTGGCTTCATAGATTTCAATAGCTTCCTAGATACAACCTGGACCTGAATGCTTTTTTGAGTTGTGACTGGTTTGCAGAGCTTCCCTTCAAAATGGAAAATTTGTGAAGGTTTAAGATTGGTTTGGCGGCAGTGGGGAGATGAGTTTGTTGTCTATCATTCCGGCTCAGCTGATGTGCACCTTTTATCGCCTGTTGTTGTCAGTATTCTTCGCAAATTACAGGCCGGTCCCAATACGCTAAATCATCTTGCCTCTGAACTGGCCATCGCCAATGGTCCCAAGCAAACTGAAGAGGCTGATGTTAAAGAAATTATTCGTTTATTGAATAACCTTTGCCTGGTAGAACCCTGCTCTTCGTGAAAATCTCTTCCTACTCATTACCCCAGTTGAAAAAACTGCTTAATACCGAAGGCCTTTGTCTCCGTACAGGCTCTTTTGTCAGCCGTATCCGATCGAGTCTACCCTTTGTTGCCGATGGGATTGCTTCAATGTACGCGGATTATTCCGTTGAACCGGAAAGCGATTTCTTCGATTTTCACATTTCACTTGAAAAACCGATGGGAGTCCGTCGTTGGGTTCGGCCTCAGGTTCAGTTCTATGTCGATCGGCTCACACCATTTAAACCGCTTCCTCTCGATCAAGCGTTTCCCATGTTGGAGTGGGGGCTCAACTGGTGTGTATCAACACGAATAAACAATCAACTTACCATTCATGCTGCTGTTGTTGAAAAAAATGGCTATGCTTTGATTCTGCCGGGTGACCCCGGGTCTGGAAAAAGCACTCTCTGTGCAGCACTTGTCAATTCGGGCTGGCGGCTTCTGTCTGATGAACTGACAATGGTTTCTCTGGCCGATGGGCGGATTTTTCCACTTCCCCGTCCTGTCAGTTTGAAAAACGAATCGATAAAAGTCATTCAACGGTTCAGCCCGGATGCGGTCATAAGTCGTATTTCTCACGATACGTCGAAGGGTTCGGTTGCCCATATGCGTGTACCGACTGAACATGTTGATCGTTCTACAGAAACCGCAATCCCTGGCTGGGTGGTTTTCCCGAAATATATTGCGGGCTCACCTTTGACGCTGGAACCGCTTTCGAAAGGGCAGGCCTGTATCAGGTTGATAGAGAACAGCTTCAATTACAGCATCCTGAGTGAGAAGGGGTTTGAGGCTGTCACAAAGGTGATAGATAGTTCTGATTGCTTCGATTTCAGCTACAGCGTTCTGGATGATGCCATTTCAGAATTCGATGATCTTGCCGCACTCAAGTCTGGGGAATCTCAGAATGCCACATAACGCCCCGATGCTGGTTCAGTTTTTTCGCAACCCGGAAACTGTTTCTGTATTCAAGCGCGGGGACTGGGATCTTTTGCTGCGCCAGGCTCAGGGGGCCGATGTTCTGCCTCGGCTTTCTTTTTTGTTGCGTGAAAAAGATCTTCTCGGTTCTGCTCCCGAACAGGTCATGGTGCATCTCGATTCAGCACGTAATCTGTCTGAGGGTTATGAACGGTCGGTAAAATGGGAAGTGAATCGCATTTGCCATGCACTAAGGGGAAGGGATGTACCTGTTATCTTGCTGAAGGGGGCAGCTTATATGCTGGCAGAGATGCCTTTTGCAAGAGGACGTGTTTTTTCCGATATCGACCTGCTGGTGGAAAGACAGAAGCTTGATACCGCAGAGCGCGCTTTGTTCCTTAATGGTTGGCTGTCGTCCCATCTGGACGAGTACGATCAACGTTATTACCGTCAGTGGATGCATGAACTGCCGCCGCTGAAGCATATGAAGCGGCGTTCCGTGCTTGATGTGCACCACACGATACTTCCTTTGACTGCAAGCTTGAAGCCTGACAGCAGCAAGCTTTTCGCAGACATTGTTCCCTTGCAGGACAACCCGTACATATTCACGCTGTCTCCCATCGACATGGTCCTGCACAGTGCCACCCACTTGTTCCACGAGGGAGAATTCGAGCACGGGTTCCGAGGCTTGCTCGATCTGGATGGATTGCTGCGCCAGTTTTCAGCAGAAATCGATGATTTCTGGACAGTACTGATTGGTCGTGCTGCGGAACTGGATCTGAACAAACCTCTTTATTATGCTCTCAGGTATAGTCATAAGATTCTGCTAACTCCAATTCCTTCAGGCAGCATCGAAAAAATTGGTGATGGGGTTCCGAAAGGACTGACAGCTAAATTGATGGATGCGTTGTTTATGCGTGCACTGCAGCCCTATCATTACAGCTGCGACAAGTTTGGGGCTTCTCTGGCACGCTGGCTTTTGTTCGTGCGTTCTCACTACCTGCGTATGCCTTTTTACCTTCTCATTCCGCATTTATTAAAAAAGGCGATGAAGCCGAAAAAACAGCTATAGTCACTAGTTGCTGTAACGACTCTTTATAAACAGGCTTGTTTCATTTGTCTCAGGCACATAAAATCACTGAATAGTTATTTATAAATTTTCTTGCTGGAGGGTCTCTTGAAAATCATCAACATCGTCGGTGCACGTCCTAACTTTATGAAAATGGCTCCGATCATCGAAGCCATGAACAAATATCCGGAACAAATCGAACACCTGCTGGTGCATACAGGTCAACATTACGACGAGAAGATGAGTAAATCCTTCTTCGATGATTTGGGGATGCCGAAGCCGGACATAAATCTTGAAGTCGGCTCCGGTAGTCATGCCGAGCAGACAGCCAAAATCATGGTTGAGTTCGAAAAGGTCTGTCTACAAGAAAAACCGGATCTGGTGATTGTGGTCGGCGACGTTAACTCGACTATGGCCTGTACTATTACGGCGAAAAAGCTTGGCATCAAAGTCGCCCATGTCGAGGCGGGTTTGCGTTCGCGTGATATGTCGATGCCAGAGGAAATCAATCGTCTCTGTACAGATGTCCTTTGTGATTACCTGTTCACGACCGATCATTTTGCCGATGAGAACCTGGCAGCCGAAGGCGTATCCAAGGAGAAGATCTTTTTCGTCGGCAATGTCATGATCGATACTCTGCTGAAACATAAGCAAATGGCAGCGAAGTCTGCTTTCGGTGAAAAGCTAGGCTTGCAACCAGGCAGATACGCAACGCTGACAATGCACCGTCCTGGTAATGTCGATAATAAAGATGTTTTTGAGGGAATACTTGAAGCTTTACATGAGATTTCACAAGAGGTGCCGATTGTTTTTCCGATTCACCCGCGAACTCGAAAAATGGCAGACCAGTTCGGTCTTTCTCACTATTTTAAGAGCGGAGACGAGATTAAGGGGATCTGGATTACCGAGCCGCTCGGCTATCTTGAATTTCTCAATCTGAACATGAATGCCAAGCTGGTCCTGACCGATAGCGGGGGGCTGCAGGAGGAAACCACGGTGCTCGGTGTGCCCTGTGTGACCATGCGCCCGAATACGGAGCGACCGATCACCTGTGAAGTTGGCTCAAACATCATGGTTGGCAACGATAAAAATAAGATATTACAGGAGGCGTTTAAAATTCTCAGCGGTGAAGCCCCAAAGGGCAGGTCACCTGAAAAATGGGATGGTAAGTCGGCGGAGAGAATTGTTGATGTCCTGCTGAATCTGTTTTAAGGGTCGATAATGCTGCTTTCAAAAAATCAAATCGGTTTATTCTCTGTTGTCGCCGTGCTACTTGCGGTCGTCTACGCAGATGTTTTCCAGGGGCTCTACTACGACTGGTCGAACGACGAGAACTATTCGCACGGTTTTCTGGTGCCAGTCATTTCGGCCTATTTTGCCTGGCAGGTCCGGGATCAGTTGCTGAATGATCTCATCAAGCCGATGAACAGCGGATTGCTGTTGGTTGCTTTTGCCTTGCTGGTTCTTTTTGCTGGAGTCTCGGCACAGGTTGATTTTGCCCTACGGACTTCCTTCGTTTTTCTGCTTTGTGGAATGGTCCTGTTTCTTTTTGGCTGGCAATGGTTCAAGACGTTGTCGTTGCCGCTCGGCTTTCTTTTTTTCATGATTCCGCTGCCTTATATTGTTTATGATTCTCTGGCGTTTCCGCTGAAACTTTTCGTTGCCAAGTTTTCCGTTATCATTCTGAAGTTGATGGGGGTCATCGTCTTACGGGAAGGGAACATCATCATGTTTCCCGAAACCGTGCTCGAGGTTGCGGATGCCTGTAGCGGCTTGCGTTCGTTGATGTCACTTCTGGCGCTAGGTGTGGCTTTGGCCTTTTTTACGCAGGATAAGCCAGTGTGGCGTGTGGTGTTGATTCTGCTGACCGTTCCCATTGCAATTCTCACCAATATGTTGCGTGTCATTGGAACTGGCTACCTGGCTCAATATTATGGTGCTGCAGCTGCGGAAGGGTTCTTTCACGAGTTCGCTGGCATGGGTGTTTTCTTGCTGGCGATGGTACTACTGTTCATCAGTAGTGGTGTTTTGCGGAAGGTGTCGTCATGATTAAAACCTGGAGATTTCTTCTGCTTTATGCCGTGCTGGCTTTGGCTGCAGCTTATGTTTATGCACGATCTGAGGTGGCAGTCCCGGTAAATCAGCCTCTCGATCTTTTCCCGCAAAAAGTCGGAGCCTGGCAGATGACCGGGCAAGCCCGGTTCGATGAACGAACTTTGGAGGTTTTAAGACCGGCCGATTATCTTTCAAGATCTTACCGCAACACTGACGGTGAACAGGTGTCGCTTTATATCGGCTATCATGATGGTGGTCCAGATAGCGGTGCAATTCATTCCCCGCGCCAGTGTTTACCGGGGAGTGGCTGGAACCGCTTGGACAGCCGTGTCGCGGAAGTTAAAATCGCTGGGGAGACCGTTCCCTATGTTCAGGCGATCTACCAGAAGGATGCGGAGAAACAGCTGTTCCTTTACTGGTTTCAGTTACGGGACGCTATCGTCACTGATGAATACAGGATGAAAATCGAGCAAGTGAAAAACTCCATCATTGCCAATCGTCGAGATTCTTCTTTTATCCGTCTTTCTGTCATGGCAACCGACAGGGTGGATAAAGCAATAGCGGTCGGTGAGAAGTTTATCCACGATTTCTATCCAGCAATAACCTCAGCCCTGCCTCGCTAACAGCATATGAATACAGCAGCATTTTCAATAATTTCTGTCGCTGCTGCCGTTTTGTGTAGCCTGTTTTTGCTTGCTCGCTCTTTTACCCGCGAAAACTCTCTGCTCGCGCTGCTGTTGCTTCTTTCCGCTGCGCTCTGCGGTCTGGATACCTACGTCCTGCTTTACCCGGAGCAGTTTCTGCTGAAAGCCTGGGTGCAGAAACTGGAATCGCTCCTGCCGCTGGTTGCGCTTGGCTGCTCGGCTTTTTATTGCCGTCCGGCAAAAATTTCAAGTCTGTCCAAGACGTCACGACTGTTGCTGCCAACAGCTTTTGTTTTTTTAGGCCTTGGCCTGAGCCAGGAGCTTAATGCTTTTTATTTTTCTCCGGATTTTGGTGAAGAAACCCTGCTGTTTCTCAGCAATATCGGTTTTGTTTTTTACCTGATGCTGATGACATTCCTGGTGCTGTCGATGGTGCAGATCGAGCGCACGTTTTCGGCGTTGTCACAGTTTGAGCGCTGGCACGTTAAATACGAGATCATCGGTCTCTGCGTGTTGCTCGGCATTTCCGTCGTTTATTACAGCCAGAGCCTGCTCTATCGATCTCTCGAGATGTCGATGACAGGTGCCCGTTCTTTTGCCCTGCTGGTTGCTGTTGCACTGATCTTCTATTCTCGTTTCTTCCGTCGTCAGGCCGGTAAAATCACGATTTCCCGAACGGCTGCATATCGTTCCCTGATCCTGTTTGTCGTTGGGGCCTACCTGATCGGACTTGGTCTGGTTGGGGAAGGGATGCGTTACCTCGATCTGCCGGCTCAGCGCAATATCCTGCTGGTCATCGCGATTGTCTGTGCGGTTTTGGTTTCTGTGCTGTTGATGTCGGAAACGTTGCGTCGCAAAATAAAAGTCCATCTGCACAAAAACTTTTATCAGAGTAAATACGATTATCGACAGCAGTGGACCGATTTTACTGCCAGGTTGAGTGGGGCCAATTCGTTAGGGGAACTGCAGCAGACGATACTGATCAGCTTCTGCGAAATTTTCGCTTGTAACGGAGGTGCCTTTTATCTGCTCGACAGTGAGACAGGTGAATACAGTTACAGTCATCATTTCGAATTTCGTCGTGACTGGCGCAGCTTCAAGGCCGATGACCCCTTGATTCTACAACTGTCTGAGAAAGACTGGGTACTGGACTTAAGACAGGCGAACGATGAACTCGAAGACGCCCTGATCAGCTCGCTTTCCGAAGCTGGTGCGTCTCTTGTTGTGCCACTTTTTTTCGACAATGAATTGACCGGTTTCATCGTCCTGACCGGTAAAATCAATGCAGCCGAAAACTACACGTATGAAGATTATGATCTGATGCGGATGTTGGCCCGGCAGTCGATCGCTGCGGTCCAGGGTCTGCGTTTGTCGGAACAATTAACTGTGGCGCGCGAACTGGCGGCCATCGGTAAGGTATCGACCTTTGTGTTGCACGATTTAAAGAACCAGGTTTCCGGTCTGTCTCTGATGCTGGATAATGCCAGGAACTATATAGAAGACCCGGAATTTCAGCAGGACATGTTGGAAACGGTCGATAATACCGTTAATAACATGAAAGGGCTGATCGCCCGCCTGAAGAACCTCAAGGAAAAGCCTCAACTGCTGGTGGCCCCCGTGGAGTTAGGAAAAGTTATTGAGGACGCAGTCAATACCGCGACCGGTGAGATTGAGATAAGTGGCGAGTCGGTCCAGATTGATGCCGACGAGGAAGAGATCTATAAAGTCATATTAAATTTGTTGCTTAATGCAGTTGAAGCAAGCAAGAATAACTCTGCCGTCCAGGTTAGATACGGTGTTAAGCAAAATTCAGCGTTTGTCGAAGTCCAAGATAGCGGTTGTGGCATGAGTGATGATTTTATCCAGAATCGCTTGTTCAAGCCGTTTGAAACGACAAAGAAACACGGCTTCGGAATCGGCCTGTATCAATGCAAGCAGATTATGGAATCTCATAACGGTCGCATTGATGTCGAAAGCTGTGAAGGTGAAGGGACGACCTTCCGGCTGCTATTGCCGCGGGCTCTTGGAATTGCCACTGAATAAATGAAAATCCAACCTCTTTTTTTGTGATCTGATTCGGTTTTCTTCCGGAGGTTCTGTTGGAAAAACTGCTGATTGTTGATGATAGCCAGGAAATCCGCAAGCAACTCAAGTGGGGGCTCGCAAAGGACTATAAAGTTATTCTTGCTGAGAGTGTCGACGAAGCACTGGTTTTGTTTGCTCAGCATCAGCCCGCCGTGGTGACCCTTGACCTGGGCTTGCCGCCAGATATCGATGGAGCAACGGAAGGGTTGCGCTGCCTCGAAGAAATCCTCAAGCAGCAGCCAGCAACCAAGGTGATCGTGCTTTCGGGCAATGAGGATCACGCCAATGCGCTGGCCGCAGTCGGCATGGGGGCCTATGATTTTTACCACAAGCCGATCAATCTCGATGAACTCAAGATTATCCTGTCGCGTGCGTACCATGTTGCCGGACTTGAAGAGGAAAACCGCCGATTGCAGACCGAAACCCGCAAGGAAGAGGGCGGATACGGGGGGATTTTTGGCCACTGCCCGGCGATGCAGAAAGTTTTTGCCACGATCAAAAAGGTTGCATCAATCGACATCCCGGTACTGATCCTCGGTGAAAGTGGCACTGGAAAAGAGATCGTCGCCCAGGCGATTCACAACCGCGGTCTTCGTCAGGAGGCCAGGTTCGTAGCGATCAACTGTGGTGCGATTCCTGAAAACCTGCTGGAATCGGAACTGTTCGGTCACGAAAAAGGAGCTTTTACCGGGGCTCAGAATCGGGTTCAGGGGAAGGTCGAATTCGCTGACCAAGGCACCTTGTTTCTGGATGAGATCGGAGAGATGCCACCGCTTCTGCAGGTGAAAATGCTGCGTTTTCTGCAGGACAAATTGGTGCAGCGGGTCGGTGGACGAGAGGATATTCCGGTCGATGTACGGGTCGTCGCGGCGACCAATATCGATATCCATGATGCCATGAAAAAGGGCGATTTTCGAGAAGACCTTTACTATCGTCTCGGCGTCATCACCATCGAATTACCTCCGCTGCGCGAGCGTGGTGATGATATCGAGCTGCTGGCCAATGTTTTTCTGCGTCGTTTCAGCCAGGAGCTTTCCATCAAGGCGCGTGGGTTCAGCGCTGCGTCGCTGAAATGGATCAAGGAATACGATTGGCCCGGCAATGTGCGTGAACTTGAGAACAAGGTGAAACGGGCGATCGTTATGGCGGACACTCCAATCATTGAACCATGGGATTTGGGTTTTGAAGAACGTGAACTGTCCGATCTCAGTGATGAAGCCACTGTTGCCACGGAAGACACAGAGATGTTAGGTGGATTGGAGTTGTCGGGTTTGTCGCTGAAGGATGCCCGCTACCAGGTCGATCATCTGCTGCTGCAACGAGCGCTTGAGGAGTGCCAGGGCAATGTACAGCAGACGGCAGAGTATTTGTCAGTCAGTCGACCAACGCTGTACGATCTGTTGAAAAAGCACGGTTTGCACGGTTCTTGATCTCAAGAAAAGGTTTGACTTGATGCGTCTTCCTGAAAATGTCACCCGCTGCCACCTTTTTGCTGGCCTGACAGATACTGACTTGCAACTGCTGGCCACCGTCGGACGATTACGTGAATGCCGACGTGGAGATGTTTTGTTTGAGCAAGGAGAAGAGGCTGCTGGTTTTTACGCGGTCGGCAGCGGGAAGGTCAAGATCTATAAGCTCTCCCCGGAAGGAAAAGAGCGGATTCTGCACGTGGTCCTGCCGGGAAGTACTTTTGCCGATGCCGCGATTTTCGATGACGGTTGTTATCCCGCTTTCGCCGAAGTGCTGGAAAAATCGACACTGGTTTTCTTCCCGAAGCAGGATTTTCTCAACCTGCTGCACCAGCATTCGCAAATTGCCATCAATATTATCGGTGGCCTCTCACGTTTTTTGCGTCAGTTTGTCACCCAGATTGAAGATCTGACATTTCGGGATGTGCCGGCAAGATTGGCTCGCTTCCTGATCGAAATCGGGGCCGACGAGAATCGGCAGGTGACACTGCCATTCTCGAAAAGCCAATTGGCCTCCAACCTGGGAACTGTCAGTGAAACCCTGTCGCGGACCTTCCGCAAGCTTGCGGATGAGGAGATGATTCGTGTCCAGGGGAAGACGATCGAAATTCTTGATGTCGACCGTTTGCACGATCTTGCCGACAGCAGCAAGGATATGGCCTGATTTTGACCTGCATCAAGGGATTCGTCCGTCAGCCTGTTTAAACTCACCGTATGAGTGATAAAAACCAACAGCAGCCACTAACCAGAAAAGAGCGTAAAGACCTCAAGGTGCTTGCACTTTTCACGTCGGTCTATTGCAAAGCCCACCATCAGGCTGGTCGATCTCCTATCGAGAACCTTCCGCCGGAACTGTCTCACTTGTCCGGTTATCGCTGCTGCACCGAGTGCACCGAGTTTCTCCTTTATGCGATCGAGCGACGCTTGAAGTGTCCTCTCGATGAAAAACCTTCCTGCAAGCATTGTACGATTCATTGTTACCGCCCGGGACATCGGGAGAAGGTACGTGAAATCATGCGTTTTTCCGGTAAAGCGCTGATTCGCAAAGGTCGGCTGGACCTGCTTTGGCATTATTTTTTTTAGAAAAAAGAGTTTTCTTGATCGAGGTCAAGGTTACAGCCCGCTTTAATCGCTATAGTGCGTACAACTTAAAGAAAAATCCATTGACTGAATAAAGGGAGTTACAGATGGCATATCGCGAGATGGTAAAGATTGATGAAGACAAGTGTGATGGTTGCGGTCTTTGTGTTCCGGCATGCGCAGAAGGTGCAATCCAGATTATCAACGGTAAAGCCAAACTGGTTGCAGACAACCTGTGTGACGGTTTGGGGGCTTGTCTCGGAGATTGCCCACAGGGAGCGATTACGATTGAAAAGCGTGAGGCGGATGAGTTTGATGAAGTGGCCGTTGAGCAGCATTTAAAGGAAATTGGCCGCGAAGAAACGGTTAGGCAACATCCGGCATCTCCGGCAGGTGGCTGCCCATCCGCACAGGTGAAAAGCTTCACTCCTCCGACAGGTGGCTGTCCTTCGGCAAAACTGATGAATTTCAGTAAGCAGGAAGCCGCTGATGCTGATCAGGCTGGTCAACGGCCATCCGAACTGTGCCAATGGCCGGTGCTTTTGAACTTGGTGCCACCGACTGCACCGTTTCTGGAAGGAAAAGAACTTTTGCTGGCAGCGGACTGTGGGCCTTTCGCCTACGCCGATTTCCACAAAGATATCCTTAAAGGGCGTTCGGTGGTTGTCGGTTGCCCCAAGTTCGATGATACACAGCTTTACATCGAAAAGCTTTCCGCCATGATCAAGGCTGGGGGCATCAGCAAAATCGTTGTAGCGCACATGGAGGTTCCCTGCTGTTCAGGGCTGATCGCGATTGCGAAGCAGGCAATCGAAAAGAGTGGTATCGATATGCCACTGGAAATGATTAAAATCGGTATTCAGGGCGACCTTAAATAGGTGGCTACAACATCCGGGTGAAGTGAAAGGCTCTGTGAATACAGGGCCTTTTTGCTTGCAGTCAGTTCTCTCTCTAGTATGATGACCTTTGTCTTTCAAGGTCGTTTTTAAGCAGGAGGGTTTAGATGCTTTTACCGGTTGTTCTTTCCGGCGGTGCAGGAACACGTCTCTGGCCGCTGTCTCGTGAATCCTACCCCAAACAGTTATTGCCGCTGACGAGCGATAAAACCATGCTGCAGGAAACTGTTTTGCGCTTGTCGGGCATTGCCGATCTTGGTAAGCCGATGGTGGTTTGCAACGAAGCCCATCGCTTTATGGTTGCCGAGCAGTTGCGCCAACTCGACATAGGAACTGATTCGATTATCCTGGAACCTTGCGGTCGAAATACCGCTCCAGCCGTTGCGATAGCGGCATTTCAGGCACAGGCTTCAGGCAATGACCCTTTGTTGCTGGTATTGCCGGCCGATCATTTGATTGGTGATGTTGCGACCTTTTGCCAAACAGTCAACGCGGCAGTTCAATTAGCAGAGCAGGGGAGCCTCGTCACGTTCGGCATTGTGCCAAATGCTCCTGAAACAGGTTATGGCTATATCAAGGCTGCTGAAAATGAAATTGGTGGAACAGGCGCGTTTCCTGTTGACCAGTTTGTCGAAAAGCCGGACTTGCAGACAGCGCAAAGTTATCTCGATTCCGGCAAATATTATTGGAACAGTGGCATGTTCCTGTTTAAAGCCAGTCGCTATCTTGACGAACTGGAAAAATTCCGCCCGGATATCTTTTCCGCTTGCCGGACCGCTTTTTTGTCACTGACAGCCGATCTCGACTTTCTCCGCCTGGACCAGGAGTCTTTTGCCGCGTCACCGTCAGATTCCATCGATTATGCGGTTATGGAGAAGACTGCCGATGCTGTGGTGCTGCCACTTGATGCTGGCTGGAATGACGTCGGTGCCTGGTCCGCCTTGTGGGATGTCCAGCCTCAGGATAAAAATGGCAACGTCCAGTTTGGCGATGTCCTCACCGAAGGTGCAAACAATTGCTATCTGCACGCAACTAACCGGATGATCGCCGCTGTCGGTGTTGAAGACCTGGTTGTGGTTGAAACCGCCGATGCCGTTCTTGTTGCCCATCGCGACAAGGTTCAGGATGTTAAGGGGATTGTCGGGCAACTGAAAGAACAGAAGCGTTCCGAAGCTTTGCTGCATCGCCGGGTCAACCGTCCCTGGGGCGCATATGAAGGGATCGATGTCGGCGAACGTTTTCAGGTAAAACGCATTACTGTAAATCCGGGCGCCAGTTTATCGCTGCAGAAACACCATCATCGGGCTGAACACTGGGTTGTCGTCAAAGGTACTGCAAGGGTCATTTGTGGCGAAAAGGATTTGCTGTTGTCCGAAAACCAATCGACTTACATCCCGTTGGGTGAAGTTCATCGCTTGGAGAACCCGGGACAGATCCCGCTGGAAATGATCGAGGTACAGTCGGGTAGCTACCTGGGTGAAGACGATATCGTTCGTTTGGAAGATAATTACGGTCGTAAGGCCGATTAGGAGTTTGTTGTAATGGAGATCACCTGTTTCAAAGCTTACGATATTCGTGGACGCCTGCCGGATCAGCTGAATGAAGATGTCGCTTGGCGCATTGGTCGCGCTTATGCTGAATTCCTCAAACCGAAAATTGTTGTTGTCGGCCGTGACGTGCGGTTGTCGAGCGAGTCACTGACAAACGCTCTGGCGGAAGGACTTTGTCAGGGTGGTGTCGATGTGCTCGATATCGGACTTTGCGGGACAGAGGAAATATACCACGCCACATTCAGCCAGAAGACCGACGGTGGCATTATGGTTACTGCCAGTCACAACCCGATTGATTACAACGGTATGAAACTGGTGCGAGAAGAGTCGAAGCCGATCAGCGGAGATACAGGCTTGAACGATATTCGAGCATTGGCGGAAAAGGGACAATTTCAGCCAGTCGACAGCCCAGGGGCAGTCACCAAGGTGTCTTTTAAGGCTCAGTATGTCGAGCATCTTTTGTCCTATCTCGATCCAGCTGCCGTGAAACCCTTTAAGGTGGTTTTCAATGCCGGTAACGGTTGCGCTGGTCCTATTGTCGATCTACTGGAAAAGCATCTTCCTCTCGAAGTGGTAAAAATTTGCCATCAGCCGGACGGCAGCTTTCCGAATGGCATCCCCAATCCGCTTTTGCGGGAAAATCGTTCCATCACCCGTGATGCCGTGTTGGCAAACAACGCCGATCTGGGTATCGCCTGGGACGGTGATTTTGACCGCTGCTTTTTCTTCGATGAGAAGGGCGAGTTTATCGAAGGGTATTACATTGTCGGACTGCTTAGTGAAGCTTTACTTTCACGTCATCCCGGCGAGAAAATTATTCACGATCCACGTCTGACCTGGAACACTATCGATACTGTAAAAAATGCCGGCGGCATCCCGGTGCAAAGCAAAACTGGACACGCTTTCATCAAGGAGCGGATGCGTAAGGAAAATGCCGTCTACGGGGGCGAAATGAGCGCCCATCATTATTTCCGCGAGTTTGCCTATTGTGACAGCGGCATGATCCCCTGGCTGATGGTTGTCGCGCTGATGAGCAGTAGTGGCAAGTCGATGTCTGAACTGGTGGCCGATTGTGTCGCTAAATTTCCAGCCAGCGGTGAGATTAACCGCCGGGTTGCCGATGCCTCGGTAGTCATTGCGGACATCAAGGAGCGCTATCAGGCTGATGCACTGGATATCGATTTTACCGATGGTCTTAGCCTCGACATGGGACAATGGCGGCTTAATCTGCGGGAATCGAATACCGAACCTGTTCTGCGCCTGAATGTTGAATCGAGAGGCGATATGTCGTTGATGGAAGAGAAAACAGCAGAGCTGCTGAAACTGATCGGTGGTGAACCTGCCTGAGGGGATTTGGGATAAGGGAAAAGAAACGGGAGCACTCTCAGTTGAGCGCTCCCGTTTTGCGTTATGGTTTTTCGAAACGAACCAGACGGATAAAGTCTTCCGCTTTCAAACTGGCACCGCCGACCAGCGCGCCGTCGATATCATCCTGGGCCATCAGGCCATCGACATTGCTTGGCTTGACACTGCCGCCGTAAAGGATGCGGGTCGCAAAAGCGACCTCCTTTGTAAACATGCCCTGCAGCAGACCACGAATGAACGAATGAGCTTCCTGCGCCTGTTCGTCGCTTGCGGTCTTGCCGGTACCGATAGCCCAGACCGGTTCGTAGGCGATAACGACATCAGCCATGTGCGTGGCGGAAAGGTTGGCCAGCCCGCCTTTGACCTGGTTGGCCAGGACGTCGAGCATGTCACCGTTTTCCCGTTCCTGCAGGGTTTCGCCGATACAGAGGATCGGTTTGAGTCCTGCTTCTAAGGCTTTGATGATTTTCTGATTGATGAACGTATCGCTCTCTTCCAGCAACTGGCGACGTTCGGAGTGGCCGATAATGACGTACTCGCACCCCGCGTCTTTGAGCATCAGCGGTGACACTTCACCGGTGAAGGCGCCGGTCTCCTCGGGGTAGCAGTTTTGCCCTGCCAGTTTGATCGCTGTCCCTTTGATCATCTCCTGTACCGCTGCCAGCGAGGTAAAGACCGGAGCGACAACGATATCGACAGCTTCAAAATTGGCCAGGCATTTGGCCAGGTCGCCACTTAGTTCACGGGCTTCGGCGATGGTCTTGTTCAGTTTCCAGTTGCCGGCAATCATCGGTTTACGCATGTTTCTCTCCTATTTGTCAGTCAATGCCACAACGCCGGGTAAGGCTTTGCCTTCGAGGAACTCGAGGGACGCGCCGCCGCCGGTGGAGATGTGGGTCATTTTATCCTGCAGGTTCGACTTGTTGACGGCTGCAACCGAGTCGCCGCCGCCGATAATCGACAGGCAATCGTTGGCTGCCAGGGTTTCTGCGATCGCGAAGGTGCCCTTGGCGTAGGCATCGAATTCGAAGACACCCATCGGACCGTTCCAGACGACGGTTTTGGCTTCAGCGACTTTCTGGGCGTAAAGCTTGATCGATTCAGGGCCAATATCAAGACCCATCTTGTCGTTCGGGAAGTTTTCGTTTGAGACAACTTCAGCTGGACTGTCAGCAGCGAAAGTGGCGGTCGCCAGATGGTCAACCGGCAGCAGGAATTGCACGCCGCTCGCTTCCGCTTTGCTCAACAGGTCTTTAGCCAGCTCCAGTCGGTCTTCTTCGACCAGCGAGGTGCCGATCTCGTAGCCTTGCGCTTTGAGGAACGTATAGGCCATGCCTCCGCCGATCAGGATAACATCGACTTTGCTGAGCAGGTTTTCGATGACGGTAATCTTGTCGCTGACCTTGGCGCCACCGAGAATGGCGACAAAAGGGCGCTTAGGATTGGCCAATGCCCCGCCGAGGTATTTCAATTCCTTCTCCATCAGGTAACCGGAAACCGCCGGGGAGAGGAGTTTGGCAACCCCTTCAGTCGAGGCGTGGGCGCGGTGAGCAGTGCCGAAGGCATCGTTAACGTACACTTCGGCAAGCTTGGCGAGTTGTTCGGCGAACTGCGGATCGTTGTCGGTTTCCCCTTTATAGAAGCGAACGTTTTCCAGCAGCATGACATCGCCGTCAGCCATCTCTGCGGCCAGCTTTTCGACCTCGACACCGATACAGTCAGGAGCCATATTCACAGGTTTACCGAGCAGGTTGGCCAGATAGTCAGCAGCAGGCTTGAGGCTGAATTCAGGCTGTGCTTCGCCTTTTGGACGGCCGAGATGGGAGGCGAGAATCAGCCGCGCCCCCTTGTCGATCAGGGCCTTGATCGTCGGCAATGCTGCTACAATCCGGGTGTCATCAGTAATCTTTCCATCTTTAATCGGTACATTGAAGTCGACGCGGCAGAAAACGCGCTTGCCGGCAACGTCGATATCATCGATAGATAACTTGTTGAACATTCTTCCTCCATTACAAATAAATTGACGCCGATTCAGATGAACCGGCGTCAGAGTGTTGATATGAATGTATTACTGTTGATCGATATATTTGACCAGGTCGAAGACCCGGTTGGAGTAGCCCCATTCGTTGTCGTACCAGGCCAGAACCTTGACCATATTTCCTTCAATCACGTTGGTGGTCATGGCGTCAAAGGTTGAGGATGCTGAAGAGCCGTTGAAGTCTTTTGAAACCAGCGGCAGGTCACAGTAGTCGAGAATCCCTTTGAGCTCGCCGTCAGCAGCGGCTTTCATCGCTGCGTTGACTTGCTCAACAGTCGCTGCTTTTTCTGTTTCGACGACCAGGTCGACCAGTGAAACGTTTGGTGTCGGCACCCGGACCGCCATCCCGTCCATTTTACCCTTGAGTTCCGGCAGCACCAGTGAAACCGCTTTGGCGGCGCCAGTAGTTGTCGGGATCATCGATACGGCTGCGGCACGGGCACGGCGCAGGTCTTTGTGCGGCAGATCGAGAATGTTCTGGTCGTTGGTGTAGGCATGGATGGTGGTCATCATGCCGCGAACGATACCGAATTCTTTCAGCAGGACTTTGGCGACCGGTGCCAGGCAGTTGGTGGTGCAGGATGCATTCGAGATAATATCGTGTTTGGCGGCATCGTACTCGGTTTCATTGATTCCCATGCAGATGGTGATGTCGGAGTTGGTGCCGGGCGCGCTGATGACAACTTTTTTTGCCCCGGCTTCAAGGTGCCAGGCTGCTTTGTCGCGTGCAGTGAATAGACCGGTCGATTCGATGACAATTTCGACGCCCAGATCTTTCCAGGGGAGTTGAGCGGGATCACGCTGTGAGAGAATCTGAATCTTCTTACCGTTGATAACCAGGTTGTCGCCGTCGACGGAAACATCGCCATTGAAGGTGCCGTGAACCGAATCGTACTTAAACAGATGGGCCAGCGTTCCCGCGTCGGTTAAATCGTTGATGGCAACAATGTCCATCGCATCTGAACTGCTAGCGATGCGCAGGACATTTCTGCCGATGCGGCCGAACCCGTTAATAGCAACCTTCACAGACATGTTTGATCCTCCTCGTTCAAGTGTTGAGCGGTTAGATGATACGCAATCTGTTTATGACGTACTCAAACATATGAAATCATATGCCAAGTATGCGGTTTCTTTTGTAGATTGACCGTCACCAAGGTTACATTAAATCCTGCCCTTTGCAAATCGATTTCAAAGAAAAAAATCCTTAAAAATCACGATGGTTTTTCTACTTGCAGCAGGCGCGGATTTTCGGTATAAGGGCAACGCTTTCGGGGGGAGGAAGGGACGACACGTGCGAGTATGTTTATTGGCCAGCGGCAGTCGGGGCAACAGTGCCCTGATAGAAGCAGATAACTGCCGAATTCTGGTCGATGCCGGTTTGTCCGGGCGTGAAATTGAAAAACGCCTGGCATCGCTGGAACTCGCAGGTGAAGACCTTGACGCCATCCTGGTGACCCATGAGCATCATGACCATGTCGGTGGGGTCGGCCCGCTGGCTCGTCGTTTTGATCTTCCTGTTTATATCGATCAGCAAACACATGCGGCCCTGCCAAAGCTTGGCAAAATAGCCCGGCTCGAACTTTTTGACGCCGGGGATACGTTCAGTTTTCGTGACCTGGAAATCAGCAGCTTTTCCACGACCCATGATGCGATTAATCCTGTTGGCTACGTTATCGAATCGGACGAGGGGAAGGTCGGTTATGCGACTGACCTCGGCATGTCAACGCGTCTGGTCAGCGATCAGCTTAAAGCGTGCCGGGTGCTGATTCTGGAAGCGAATCATGACGAGCAGATGTTGCTCGATGGCCCCTATCCATGGCCACTGAAACAGCGGATTCGCAGCCGCCACGGGCATCTGTCGAATAACGAATCGAGACGCCTGCTGGAAGATGTCAATTGGTCCGGTTTGGAGGCCTTGTTTCTGGCTCATTTGAGTGAAGAAAATAATTGCCCGGATCTGGTGGCGGAAACCTTTCGCCAGTTCATGCTGCAATCCGGTCATACACCGGAAATAATTGTCGGCCGGCAGCATCAAGCGAGTTCCTGTTTTGTCGGCGCTCTGTTATAGTTCCACATTTAAATAAATGAAAAATCTGTCTGAGCAGGAAATTGATTTCCTGCTTTGCTTGTTTCTTAGGACCAGTACAGCGCGGAGTTTTGAATGGCCTGGAGAATAGTTGTAGGACTCAAAGACGGCGTCAAGGACGCACGCGGCGAAAGGGTACGTCGCGAAATCAAGGAGCACCTTGGCTACGACCTTGAGAGAGTACAGACTCTTGATGTTTACACTGTCGATGCAGAGTTGAGCGATAGCGAAGTCGAGCAGGCGGCTGCCGGACCTTTTTCCGATCCGGTTATCCAGGAGGCTGCCATCAACCGACCCCTGGCCAGCGGTTTCGATATCCTGGTTGAAGTCGGCTTCCGACCCGGTGTGACTGACAACACGGGGCGAACTGCCAAAGAAGCGATTCAGTACATCACCGGCCGTCGGTTCTCGGCTGACGAAGGTGTCTACACCTCGACCCAGTACCTGCTGACCGGTCTTAAAGACAAAGAGGTCGCTGAGAAAATCGCCAAGGACTTTCTTGCCAATGGCCTGATTCAACGCTGGACCATTCTTTCAGCCGATGAGCTCGATCCGAAAACCGGCGTCCCGGTGACCGTACCGAAGGTTGTCAGCGACAGCACGCCAACGGTCAACAGTATCGACCTGAATGTCAGCGACGAGCAGCTGCTGGATATCAGCCGCAAGGGAATGTTGGCACTCAGCCTCGAAGAGATGCAGAAGATCCAGCAGCACATTGCTGATCCGCAGGTTGTTGCTATTCGCGAGAAGGTTGGCCTCGGCGCAGAACTGACCGATGTCGAGATCGAAGCGCTGGCACAGACCTGGAGTGAGCACTGCAAACACAAGATCTTTTCAGCGAAGATCGAGTACGAAGACGAAAATGGCAACAAGGAGACCATCGACTCCCTGTTTAAAACCTACATTGTCGGCGCTACCCGCGATATCCGCGAAGCGATGGGCGATGATGATTTCTGTCTTTCGGTATTCAAAGACAACGCGGGCGTTATCGAGTTTACCGATGACTGGAGTATTGTCTTCAAAGTTGAAACCCACAACTCGCCATCCGCTCTCGATCCCTACGGCGGTGCGCTGACCGGTATTGTCGGCGTTAACCGCGATGGCGTTGGCACCGGCATGGGCGCGCGCCTGATCTTCAATACCGATGTCTTCTGCTTCGCTTCACCGTTTTTGGAAAAAGAGCTGCCGCCGCGTCTGCTGCACCCGCGCCGGATTTTCGAAGGTGTGGTCGAAGGTGTCGAGCATGGTGGCAACAAGAGCGGTATCCCGACCGTCAATGGTTCCATCGTTTTCGACGAACGCTTTGCCGGCAAGCCGCTGGTTTACTGCGGTACCGCGTCGATCATGCCGCGCATGCTGAACGGCAAGCCGTGCCATGAAAAGAAAGTGCAGGTCGGTGATCACATTGTCATGTGTGGCGGCCGCATCGGCAAGGACGGCATCCACGGTGCGACCTTCTCCTCGGAAGAGTTGCATGAGGGCTCGCCGGTGACCGCGGTGCAGATCGGTGACCCGATCACCCAACGCAAGATGTTCGATTTCCTTATCATCGCTCGCGATCGTGGCCTTTACAGCTCTTTCACCGACAACGGTGCTGGCGGGCTTTCTTCTTCCATCGGAGAGATGGCCGAAGATACGGGCGGTTTCGAAATGCACCTCGACCGTGCGCCTTTGAAATACTCCGGCCTGCAGCCGTGGGAAATCCTGATCTCCGAGGCGCAGGAGCGGATGAGCCTGGCAGTGCCGCCAGAGAACCTGGATGCATTCATCCAGTTGGCAAAGGATATGGATGTCGAGGCGACCGATCTGGGTAACTTCACCGATTCCGGTTACTTCCACTGCCTCTACGAAGGCAAGACAGTCTCTTACCTGTCGATGGAGTTCCTGCACGAAGGCGTGCCACAAATGGTCATCCCGGCCAAGTGGCAGCTGAGAAACTTGAGCGAACCTGAGCTTGCTGCACCGCAGGATTTAAATGTCGAACTGCAGAAACTGCTCGGCCGGCTGAATATCTGCTCGAAAGAGTCGGTTGTGCGGCGCTACGATCACGAAGTTCAGGCCGGGACCGTCATCAAGCCGCTGGTCGGTGTCGCCAACGATGGTCCGTCCGATGCTGCCGTCTTCCGTCCGATGCTCGATTCCTTTGCTGGTGTGGTTGTTTCTCACGGCATCTGTCCGAACTACAGTGATATCGATACCTACCACATGATGGCCTGCGCCATCGATGAAGGCTTGCGTAACTATGTCGCTGTCGGTGGCAATATCGATCACGTTGCCGGCCTCGATAACTTCTGCTGGTGCGATCCGGTTAAAAGTGAGAAGACCCCGGACGGTGAATACAAGGCGGCTCAGTTGGTACGTGCCAACAAGGCTCTTTACGATTACTGCGTTGCTTTCGGTGTGCCGCTGATCTCCGGTAAAGACTCGATGAAAAACGATTACCAGATCGGTGACACCAAAATCTCGATTCCACCGACAGTTCTCTTCTCGGTGATCGGCAAGATGGCCGATGCACGCAAAGCGGTGTCGATGGATGTCAAGCGACCGGACGATCTGGTCTACCTGCTTGGCGACACCCACAACGAACTGGGGGGCTCGGAGTATTACGAAGAAAAAGGCGCGCTTGGAGCTAATGTTCCGAAGGTTGACGCCGCGTCAGCGTTACTGCGCTATCGCACCCTGAACAAGGCTCAGGACGAAGGTCTGATCGCGTCCTGCCACGATCTGTCCGATGGCGGACTGGCCGTTGCACTGGCAGAGAAAGCTTTCGCGGGGGGATACGGCATCAAGGTGTCGCTTAACCGGGTTGCTGCCGATGCCGGCATGCGCGAAGATCAGATTCTCTTCTCCGAATCACAAAGCCGTTTACTGGTGACGGTACACCCGGAAAATCAGGCGGCATTCGAGGCCTTGTTCAAAGGGCAGAGTTGCCAGCATCTCGGTAAAGTTACAATTCAGCCGGAGCTGTTGGTCAGCGGAGAAAAGGATAAGATTCTGATCAGTACACCGATCGATCTACTGAAAGAGGCGTGGCAAGCGCCGTTGCGGGAGATGTAAAGATGCCCAAACAAGTTAAAGCGATTGTCATTGCCGGCAACGGCACCAACTGCGAGCGCGAGGTTGCTTTCGCCTGCAAGCTGGCCGGTGCCGATGTGTCCGATATCGTCCATGTTGCAGAACTGCTCGCCGGACGGGTCAAGCTGGACGATTACCATTTTCTCAATCTGGCCGGCGGTTTCCTCGACGGTGACGATCTCGGTAGCGCCAAAGCCGGTGCCAACCGCCTGTTGCACGCAAAAATTGCCGGTTCCGATGAAACCATCGCCGACCAGATCCGTCGTTTCGTCGCCGCGGGTAAACTGGTGATGGGGGTCTGCAACGGTTTCCAGTTGATGGTTAAAATGGGCCTGTTGCCTGCGCTGACAGGGGAGAGCAAACAAAGCTGTTCATTGACCTTTAACGACGGTGGGCGCTTCGAGGATCGCTGGGCATGGCTCAAGGTTGATCCCGAGTCTCCATGCGTTTTTACCCGTGGCCTGGATGCCGTTTACCTGCCGGTACGTCATGGTGAGGGGAAATTTGTTACTGATAACAAGGGCACCCTGATGCAGCTTGAGCAGCAGAACCTGGCGGTGGTCAAGTATGCCGATGCTGACTTGAACCCAACTATGGTGTATCCGGACAACCCGAATGGAAGTGAGGCTTCTATTGCTGGCATCTGTGATCCGACAGGTCGTTTGTTCGGGCTGATGCCGCATCCGGAAGCGTATATTCACCGGACCCACCATCCGCGCTGGACTCGCGAGGACATGCCGGAAGAGGGGATGGGATTGTGGATGTATCAGAACGCTGTCCGCTTTATTCGTGAAGAACTGCTGAAATAGGAATTCCGATGTTTGATAAATTACATGAAGAATGCGGGGTGTTCGGTATTTTCGGCCACCCGGAAGCGGCCAACCTCAGCTACCTCGGCCTTTACGCGCTGCAGCATCGTGGCCAGGAAAGTTGCGGTATCGTCGCTTCGGACGGTTATCATCTGAAGTCGCACCTCGGCATGGGGTTGGTTTCCGATGTCTTCAAAAAAGATGATATCTTCGAAAACCTGCCGGGGCATGCCGCTATCGGCCATGTCCGCTATTCGACCGCCGGTGGCAACGACATGAAAAACTGTCAGCCGATCATGGTCGATTACGCTCGTGGCAGCATTGCTGTTGCCCACAATGGCAATCTTGTCAATGCGATGGAAGTGCGCACCCAGTTGGAAAACAGTGGTTCGATCTTTTCCACGACGGCTGATACTGAAACTATTATCCACCTGATTGCCCGTGCACAATCCGATTCCCTGATCGATCGTATCTGTGAATCCCTGCACCAGGTCAAAGGGGCTTACAGCCTGGTTTTTCTGACCGAAACCCGGATGATTGCAGTGCGCGACCCGAATGGTTTCCGCCCTTTGAGCCTCGGCAAGCTTGATGGCGCTTATGTTGTTGCTTCTGAATCCTGTGCTTTTGACCTGATCGAAGCCGAGTTTATCCGTGAGCTTGACCCGGGTGAAATGATCGTGGTCGATAAAGATGGCATGAAGAGCTTCTCGCCGTTTAAAGAGACCAAGAATACTCCCTGTGTCTTCGAGCATATCTACTTTGCTCGCCCGGACAGTCGTATTTTTGGCCGCATGGTTTATACCGTGCGAAAAGAGTTTGGTCATCAGCTGGCGCGCGAATATCCGGTTGATGCTGATATTGTTATCGCCGTGCCAGACTCCGGAGTTCCTGCCGCCATGGGCTATGCGGAAGAGGCTGGTTTGCCGCTGGAGCTTGGGCTGATCCGGAATCATTACGTCGGCAGGACGTTCATCGAACCGCAGCAATCGATCCGGCATTTCGGTGTTAAGCTGAAGTTGAACCCGGTGCGTGAAATCATCGAAGGAAAGAAAGTTGTCGTAATTGATGATTCGATCGTTCGTGGCACCACCTCGCGTAAAATCGTCAAAATGATTCGCAACGCGGGAGCCAAGGAAATTCATGTCCGGATTTCCAGTCCGCCGACCAGCTACCCATGCTTTTACGGCATTGATACCCCGTCACGTAAAGAACTGATTTCTGCATCGCACTCTATTGATGAGATCAACCGGTACATCACGTCCGATTCTCTTGGCTACTTGTCGATTGAAGGGATGCATGAAGCTGTTACTATGCACGGTGATGATAAGATCGGTTTCTGCGACGCATGTTTCTCGGGAGAATATCCGGTCAAATTCCCTCGCCTGAAATCAGACAAGCAACTTGGCTTGTTCTGATTAATCAGCTGTTTGGGACAGAGTATTTAAAGTTAATTCGAGGAGTTCTTGATGAGTGTAAAAGAAGAGTTGAAGCCGATTCTGGTAGAGATGTCTTACGAACAGCGTGAAGTCACGCTGGCGTCGGGCCGCAAAAGCAATTTCTATTTTGACGGCAAGCAGACGACCCTGCACGCAAAAGGCGGTTTGCTGGTCGGCAAGGCCTTTTGGGAAGAAGTAAAGGCGTTTGAAGGGCCGATCGACGGTGTTGGTGGTCTGACCCTTGGCGCCGACCCGATCGCTACGGCAACATCAATCGCAGCTCAACTGGATGGCGAAGATGTCCATGCCTTTATCATCCGCAAGGAGCCGAAAGGGCACGGAACCGGTCAGTGGCTGGAAGGCCGGAAAAATCTTCCGCCCGGATCACGTGTTGTTATCGTTGAAGATGTCACGACGACTGGCGGGTCATCGCTTAAAGCTGTTGAACGTGCAGAAGAGGAGGGGCTGGTCGTTCTTGGCATCGTTACCCTGGTCGACCGCGAAGAGGGGGCACGTGAAGCGATTGAGTCGGCAGGTCAGAAACTGCGGGCTGTTTTTACCCGCACCGAAGTTGTCGGTTAATTTCGGCTTGCTGCAATTTATAACGGGGCGTTGAATCGATTCAACACCCCGTTTTTTCATTCTTCGCTTGGAATGCGATAAACATCCAGAACCCCGGGCAGGTTCCGCAGGGTTGTTTCATCAATCAGGCTGGTATCGCCAACAACGCCGAGGATAATCCGATCGGCTCCGGTTGATTGATGAAAATCACAATCCTGTTCAACCAGGAATTGTTTGGTCTCTTCCAGTTCTGCTTCGGTGGCAGTTTTTTTCATAATCACCAGCATTTCAATCCCCTTTACTTTTTGCCCGTTCCAGGCTCCGGCTTTCATCGATCACACGTTCGAAAAGTCTGACAATCGCTTCATTGTCCAGGGGCCCCGGGTTCTCCTCTTTCATTCGTTCGAAAATCAGTTTTTCCCGTTTCGGGTCGTAGATCGGCAAACCGATTTTCTTTTTTATGTGGCCGATTTCCAGCGCCAGTGCTGCACGTTCGTTAAATATCCGCAGCAGTTCGGCATCCAGCTCATTGATTTTCAGCCTGATGGTATCGATATCCACGAAAAGCTCTCCTTATTTTTCCGTTTCAGATGGATTGGCGTATTGGCAACCGGGAATTATGGTGTCATGCAGGGAGTTCGCATCCGCTTCCGGATAATCGATGGTGTAATGCAGCCCACGGCTTTCTTTGCGCATCAAGGCACTTTGCACGATCAGTTTGGCGACAGTAGTGATGTTGCGCAGTTCGATCAGGTCGGACGTGATATAAAAATTCCAGTAATATTCGATGATCTCTTCCTGGATCAGGTTGATGCGGCTCATGGCCCGGTGCAGACGCTTGTTGGAACGAACGATGCCGACATAGTTCCACATGCTGCGGCGGATTTCATCCCAGTTGTGAGCCACCACAACCTCTTCGTCACTGCAGGTCGCACTGCCACAATCCCAAGGCTCGATCGACGGGAAAGATGGCGGCTCCTCGGTCAATCGTTTGATCGACTCTTCAGCCGCAAATTTGGCGAAAACGATCCCTTCGAGCAAGCTGTTGCTGGCCAGCCGGTTGGCACCGTGCAAGCCGGTACAGGCTACTTCGCCGATGGCAAAGAGGTTACGAATGCTGGTTTCGCCGTTGGTGTCGGTCTTCAATCCGCCGCACAGGTAATGCGCTGCCGGAACGACGGGAATTGGCTCTTTAGTCATGTCGATGCCGTATTCGAGGCACGTCTGGTAGATTGTCGGGAAGCGATCTTTGATGTAGTCTTCGCCTTTGTGCGTGATGTCGAGGAATACGCAGTCGTCGCCATGCTTTTTCATCTCGTTATCGATGGCGCGGGCGACAATATCACGGGGAGCAAGGTCTTTCAGGTCGTGGTAATCGGGCATGAAGGCGTAGCCATCGCTGCGCTTGAGGATAGCTCCTTCGCCTCGCACGGCTTCTGAAATCAGGAAAGATTTAGCGTTCGGGTGGTATAAAGTCGTCGGGTGGAACTGCATGAATTCCATGTTGGCTACAGACGCTCCCGCACGCCAGCCGATTGCCAATCCGTCGCCGGTGGCAATATCCGGGTTGCAGGTATAAAGATAAACCTTCCCGGCTCCACCGGTTGCCAGCACGGTGAAACGGGCGCCAAAAGTGATGACTTCATCGTTTTTGATATCAAGGATGTAAGCACCGAGGCAGCGATTCTCATCAAGTTCTTG
Organism: Malonomonas rubra DSM 5091; assembly: GCF_900142125.1. Taxonomy (GTDB): domain Bacteria; phylum Desulfobacterota; class Desulfuromonadia; order Desulfuromonadales; family Geopsychrobacteraceae; genus Malonomonas; species Malonomonas rubra. Next base: position 20,480 of record NZ_FQZT01000010.1, on the reverse strand, counting down.
TTTCTGGATTTTCGCCTCGGTAATAAGATCGACGGCGATGTGGTGCTGATAAAGCGTAATGTTCGGATGTGCCTGCGCCGCTTCTACCAGCGCACGCTCGATTTCGCGACCGGTGGCATCTTTGGCGTGGAGAATGCGTCGGTGACTGTGACCGCCTTCACGTGTCAAATCGTATTCGTTATCACGGTTACGGCTGAAATTGACTCCCCATTGGATCAGATCAGCGACTGCTTTCGGGCCGGCTTCAACCACAAGATCGACAACGTCGGCATGGGGTAAGTCGACTCCGGCAACCATGGTGTCCTTTGCATGGGCCTGAAAACTGTCCTCCTTGGAGGAGACTGCAGCAATGCCACCCTGGGCCAATTGGGTTGCGGTGATGTCGATATCTCTTTTGGTAATCAGGGAGACAGTTCCCTTGTCGGCAACTTTAAGTGCATAGGAAAGACCGGCGATCCCGGTCCCGATAACGAGAAAATCTGATGTAATTTTCATGATTTGGGTGTCCTGACAAACGTTGGTCAGCAATGCAAATACAAGTTACATTTTCATGAGCGGCATTATCGGTTGCGCTGTCAATGATGTCAAGAAATTCACGGAATTACGCTGTTGAATTATAAAATCACTTCGGCTAAGATTACAGAATGCTCATAAAGAGACTTCATATCTTTATTGCCGCTGCTTTCATGCTGTTCGGGTTCTGTAGCGATGCCGCCGCCGCAATCTATCGCTACGTCGATGCGAATGGCCAGCTGCATTTTACGAATGTCCCAACTGGCAATCACTATCGCCTGTATCGTGGTGATAGAGATGGGAACAGGATTGAAGATCTGATAGAGCATTTTGCCAGCAAATTCAGGCTGGAATCTGCCTTGGTCAAAGCTGTTATAAAGGTCGAAAGCAATTTCAATCCCAGCGTGGTTTCTCACAAAGGTGCCCAGGGGTTGATGCAATTGATGCCGGGAACCGCTCGTGAAGTCGGTGTCAGTAACCCCTTTGATCCCCGCCAATCGATCTACGGTGGCTCATTGTATTTGCGTAAAATGCTTGATTCTTTCAACTTTAACCTTGATTATGCACTGGCCGCATACAACGCGGGACCATCGGCCGTGCGTAAATATGGCGGTATTCCCCCTTACAAAGAGACGCAAAATTATGTAAAAAGGGTGAAGAAATATATCGACTATTATCGCCGTGAAAAGGTTATCAATTAAATGAGTAATACCACCGACACCAAACTGATGAACCTCCCCAACATTCTTACCCTTGCCAGGATCGGGGCCGTACCAGTGGTTGTTGTTCTGTTGATGTTCGAATCGAAAACGACGAGCTTCTGGGCAGCCTTTATTTTCTCCCTTGCGGCGATCACCGATTGGCTGGATGGCTATCTGGCGCGCAAATGGGAGATCGTCACTGTGCTCGGGAAATTCCTTGATCCGCTGGCGGACAAACTTATTGTGATGGCTGCCCTTATCATGCTGATCCCACTCGATCGGGTTCCGGCCTGGGCGGTTTTTCTGATTCTAGGTCGTGAAATGCTGGTGACCGGTTTGCGTTCAATCGCCTCTGCGGAAGGCATTGTCATCGCTGCCAGCAACCTTGGTAAATACAAGACCATTTTCCAGATGGTTGCGATTATCGGATTGTTGTTACATTACCGTTATTACTGGTTTTTCGGTCTTGAAGTCGACCTGTTCCATGCTTCGTTCCACAATGCTGGCATCTTTTTCTTTTATATCTCCCTGATTATGACTCTCTGGTCCGGGTTCGATTACCTGGCAAAGTTCTTTAAACTTTTCGCTCGATAGAAAGCTTCGATTTATCAGCAGTTTAGCGATTCGAGAAAAAAGACTGTTTTTTATTGACACCTCGCAAATCGTTTTGCTATAAATGCATCCGCTCGTCACGGCGGGCATAAATACTGAGCGGGAATAACTCAGTGGTAGAGTGCAACCTTGCCAAGGTTGACGTCGCGAGTTCGAATCTCGTTTCCCGCTCCACTGAAATAAGCTGCTACAAGCAGCTGTAAATAGAGTTTGCGGGAATAACTCAGTGGTAGAGTGCAACCTTGCCAAGGTTGACGTCGCGAGTTCGAATCTCGTTTCCCGCTCCATCTAAAAAAGAGGTTAGGACAAAAGTCCTAACCTCTTTTTTCATATGTTCAGCTAGTTACAAATCTATTGAGTGGAGTTACAGCGCAGGCAACTAGATTTTTCCCAAATGTCCTCCCGCAATGATCGCTACTCGCTGATTCCTCTATTTTCAAATACTTAGCGGTGGAAAAATCTAGTCAAAAGTCGGCAATTTTTTGCGAATCGGCTCTTCCTTAGAAGTCCTTCCACCCAGGTATGATGTTGACAATAGGTGGATTAAGGTATGATTTTTATACCATGAGTTTCGAATACGTCCTGAAAAAGAGCGCCATCGATCTAGAGAAGCACGGAATTGATTTCGATGTAGCTCAGAACCTTTGGGTCGATCCGGACTTATTGGAGATACCAGCTAAAACGATTGATGAACCAAGATATCTGGTTATCGGAAAAATTGGGGGGAAACATTGGTCTGCGGTAGTGATCTATCGCGAGGGAAGTCTTCGCCTCATCCTTTTCCGCCGATCCCGCCAAGAGGAGATCGAACTTTATGAAAGCTAAAGATTTCGATAAAAAATTTGACGAAGCACAAAGCATCCTCGATGACCTTGACCTCTCAAGGACTCGTCGCCCAGAACAGGAGCTAAAGCGAGTCAATGTTGATTTCCCTGTCTGGATGATTCAGTCCTTGGAGAAGGAAGCTCGCCGCCTCGGTGTTCCCCGGCAATCAATCATCAAGATGTGGATCGCTGAAAAGCTGGAAAAAACTGCGAGCTGAAGAAATATTCAAAACAGATAAAGCCCTCTTGTTTCTGTAAGGTTCAAGAGGGCTTTTTGCGTTTTATCAAAATGGGGAATTACTATATTTGCAAATTGTTCGATCAGTTTGATTTTGTCCTGCAAAAAGAAAATTTCGATTTTTGGGGTATCTCGAATAATACGTAGAAAATTGAAACATTGACAATCTCTCTCGATCGGCGTACGTTATAGCGTACATAAGAGGAGGCTAGTATGCCAATCATTACAGCTACTGAGGCAAGAAAAAGTCTATACAGGCTGCTTGACGAAGTTTCAGAATCACATGAGCCAATACAGATAACTGGTAAGCGCGGCAATGCAGTTTTGATTTCAGAAGACGATTGGCGTGCCGTTCAAGAGACCCTCTATCTCCATTCTATTCCCGGAATGAAAGAATCAATTATTGAGGGGCTACAGACTCCTATCGATAAATGCGACGAGGAACTTGACTGGTGAGCTGGCAGATCGTTTATACCAAGCAAGCCCAGAAAGATGCCAAGAAATTAGCTGCTTCAGGAATGAAACAAAAAGCACAAAAACTTCTTACGATTGTTACCGAGAATCCATACCGGAATCCGCCTCCTTATGAGAAACTTGTTGGTGATTTGGCCGGAGCATATTCCAGACGAATCAATATTCAGCATCGTCTGGTTTATCAGGTGCTCGAGGACACAATGACCGTTAAAGTGCTCCGCATGTGGACGCATTACGAATAATTCAGCCCTATTCCAAATACCCTTCAAAAATAAGGACCGCTTGTAGAAATATCGTTGATTATTAAAATGATCATAACTTCAAATCCGACTATATTTGAAAACGGCCTGCTCCCCCGACATCCACTCTGTAAAAGCGTATTATTGATTTTTGAATTGTTCCCTCAAGTGCTCCGGTGATGGGTCGTGAATGTCGTCGATGTTGTGAGACCTTGAATTTTCATATTTTTTAAAATCGCTATTCTCAACAAGCATTTTGGTGTTTTCTTAAATGTGGACATTGCAATTTTGGGCAGCAAGTAATTGTGGATTTTCTAAAACGTAAAAACTCTAGTCTTTACAGGACGTTCTTGGCTCTTTCTTTGGGTAGTGAGGTCCTGAGCGTAAACGGTTCATAATTTGCAAAGCTAGATTTGTGCAAAATTATGGTGACCGGATGCATTCACTCAGGAGGACTAAACTCATGTCTACACGCAAAACTCCAAAAGACCTCGAGCTTAAACCAGAAGATCTTGATGGCTTTGACATAAAGGATTTAAAATGTCACGCTTGCAGCGGCTACGGTAATTGTGGTTATCGGATGTATCGATTGTTGGATGGAAAACCAGTACTTATATGTCAAGTACGCAAGCAACAACTTATTGAAGAACGCGACCAATAGAGAACAAAAACATCAGAGTGACTCGTCCCTACTAATTTCAGAAGTGTGAACATTTTTTCAAAAGGCATATGAAAAAACGAATTATTGAATTCGATTCTTATTGACAGCAAGCTCAAGTCTCTTTTACAGTCATTTGTGTAAAGGGGAGTAGCTACCGGTGGGAGACACTGCCGGCTCGTGTTTCGTCATTACAGTGACATAGGTCACTCGGACGCGAGGTTACTTTAAGTAATCAGCAAGACCTTTATCCAAGCGTGAACATAAATCATGCTGCGGGTAAAGGTCTTTTCTTTTACCTGCAGCGCAAACAAAGTTCTGGAGGTAAAAGAATGAACCGCATCAAAACAACTTTTTTACTCACATGTCTCACCCTGTTGCTGGTCGCCATGGGCAGCGCCATCGGCGGTCGCTCCGGTATGATCATCGCTTTTGTCATCGCCGGTGGAATGAACTTCTTCTCCTACTGGTACTCGGACAAAATTGTCCTGAAGATGTACCGGGCCAAAGAAGTTTCCGAATCAACCCATCCGTCCTTTTACAACATGGTCCGTCGCCTGACGCAGCAGGCGCAGATGCCGATGCCGAAGGTCTATATCATCCCGTCCGAAGGACCGAATGCCTTCGCCACCGGGCGTAACCCGCAAAATGCTGCAGTCGCAGCAACTGAGGGGATTATGCGTCTGCTTTCTGAAGAGGAGATGGAAGGGGTTATGGCGCACGAGTTGGCCCATGTACAGAACCGTGACACCCTGATTTCTACTGTTGCCGCAACAATCGCAGGTGCCATTGCCATGCTCGGCAACATGTTGCAGTGGGCAGCGATCTTCGGTGGGGGCAATAGCGATGAGGAAGAGGGCGGCGGTCTGCTCGGTGGCCTGGCGATGGCCTTCATCGCACCGATCGCCGCCATGCTGATCCAGATGGCTGTCTCCCGCTCGCGTGAGTACCTGGCGGATGAGGCCGGGGCGAAAATCTGCGGGAAGCCTTTGGCGCTGGCGAGCGCCCTGCGCAAACTGCAGATGGGTGTTCAGGCCGCTCCGATGCAGGAAGCAACGCCGGCGACATCTCACATGTTCATCGTCAATCCGCTCGCCGGGTCATCGATGATGAAACTTTTCTCCACCCATCCGCCGATGGAAGAGCGGATCGCGCGCCTGGAAGCTCTTCAGGCCAAGGGTCTTTCGTAGAACGTTTTCTTAAACAGACGAGGTAAATCACAACAAAAATGACTGTACAGACTGTTCGTAATTTTTTGAAACTTGAATCCGCCAGCGGCCTGCTGCTGATCAGCGCCATGCTGCTGGCGCTCCTTTTTGCCAACACGCCCCTCAACTGGCTCTATACCGGTCTGCTGCAGACCCATGTCGAGTTTCAGGTTGGTGCGCTCGAACTGGCAAAGCCGTTACTACTCTGGATTAATGATGGTCTCATGGCCATCTTCTTTTTGCTGATTGGACTCGAGGTTAAACGCGAGATTCTCGAAGGAGAGCTGTCCAGCCTGCCAAAGATTGCTTTGCCGGGTATCGCTGCAATCGGTGGCATGCTGGTTCCGGCTTTGATTTACCTGTGGTTGAACTGGAGTGACCCGATCGCTCTGCAGGGCTGGGCAATACCGGCGGCGACAGACATCGCTTTCGCTCTCGGGATCATGGCTTTGCTGGGAAATAAAGTTCCCGCATCCCTCAAGCTGTTTTTGCTGACATTGGCGATTCTTGACGATCTCGGCGCTATCGTGATCATTGCCCTGTTTTATACCGCCGATTTGTCGGTTGCTTCGCTGGTTCTGGCGGCGTTGGCGATTCTGGGATTGTTTTTGCTCAACCGTTCCGGGGTGACGAGGATTGCTGCTTACATGGTGCTTGGGGTTTTCCTCTGGATCTGTGTCTTAAAGTCAGGAGTACATGCGACTTTGGCTGGTGTTGTTCTGGCATTTGCTGTTCCATTGCGAACACAGAACCAACAGGGCAAGTCTCCGTTGCGGCATCTGGAGCACAGCCTGCATCCCTGGGTCGCTTTTGGGATTCTCCCACTGTTCGCTTTTGCCAACGCCGGGATTTCCCTCGCAGGACTTTCACTGAATGACCTGCTCTCGCCTTTGCCGTTAGGCATCGCGGCCGGTCTGTTTGTTGGCAAGCCGCTTGGTATCTTTGTTTTTAGCTGGCTGGGAGTAAGGCTTGGGTTCGCCCGTTTGCCACAAGGTGTCACTTGGCTTGAGTTTCTCGGTATGGCCGTTCTCTGTGGCATCGGCTTTACCATGAGCCTGTTTATCGCAACCCTGGCTCTTGGCGGGATGTCCTCGGAGATGGCTGAATCTGCTCGACTCGGGGTGTTGCTCGGGTCTCTTGTGTCCGCACTTTCGGGATATTTCCTCCTGCGCTTTGCCGCACAAAGAGATCTTTACCCTCGCTCTGTGCTAAAGGGTGAAAAGGTATGATCTAAACGCATCAGGCCCCGTTAGTTTTCGTATGGTGCTTTGTACTCCACTGCTATAGCTAATCTCTTTTCGCTCACGGGAATGTTGTCTGTAAATGTTCCCGTGAGTGAAACTGTCGGTGGGGAGCAGCCTGGAGGAGTGTAAAGCCATTACAACTTGGGATAAAATGCCCCGTTAGGCCATTCCAAATAGCCAGAGCAAACCTATAGCAACGAACACGGAGGGCAGAAGATTTCCGACTGGCAGTCTTTTGATACCAAGTAGATCGATGGCGATAGCGACAATCAACAACCCGCCAACAGCGTTCATCTCGGTAACAACTGTCTCAGTGAGGATCGAGGAAGCTAAACCCGCCGCCAAAGTAATGCTTCCCTGGTACAGGAGCAATGGAAAGATAGAAAAAATAACGCCAATTCCAAGCGTGGAGGTCAGAGCAATTGATGCAACCCCATCAAGTGCAGCTTTGGCATAGAGGATTGTTGGAGTTCCTCCCATGCCATCCTGTAGAGCCCCCATGATAGCCATTGCCCCAACGCAGTAGAGCAGGCTTGCGGTTACGAATCCCTCAGAGATTTTTCCCATTCCGGAAAAGCGCTTTTGCAATTGATGGCCAAAGTTTTCCAGGCGTTTTTCAATACCAAGCCCCTCTCCGAGCAGGCCACCGAAAATTAAACTGCCAATCACAATCATTATTTGATTGCTTTGCAATGCGAGCTGTAACCCGATAAGCAGAACTGCTAATCCCAGCCCTGCCATCATTGTTTCTCTCATTTTGGCAGACAGGTAGCTCCCAACCCATTTACCAACTAAGCAACCTGTTGCAACGGCAGAAATATTTACTATTGTTCCCTGAAGGACCATTGGCTTCCTCTAGATCAATAAAAAATTGGGCGAAAGCTAACATGGATTCTGAGGGTATTCAAGGATGTTCAAGTCCCTTTCGAGCAGTTCTACCCCGTCTAAGAAGGGGATGGCTTTTTAAAAAAAATAAGATAGGCAGACCCGAAAGAGGTGAGGCGCCCCGGATGGAGCGCCCCTTTTTGCCGTTATTTGAACAGAACTAAACCACCGCCGTGGTCGGCGACATATAGCCGGCCATTAGCGATTTCGACATCGACGCATTCGTTGGCAGTCGGTACTGCATCCAGCATGACTGGAGTGGTTGGGTCGGTGTAGTCGATTTTGACTACGCCATAGTGGCCGAAGGCGGCGTAGATGTAGAGCTTGCCCGCCTGCTCGGTGTAGGCCATCTTGACGGTACCACCATCGACATCTTCGTAGCCCAGCTGTTCCTGCAATTTGAATTTGCCGAGAAATTCCGGGCGGTAGTCGTAGAGTACGGTTCCGTCTGTCTCTTTCTTGAACAGCTCGGTTGGGTCGACACCATCAGGTAGCGGCTCGATCAGATCGGTCATGCTATAAGCAATCAGCCCGAAACTGTCGTAACCGTAGTAAGCGATGTCACCGATCACTTCCAGATCCATTGCTTGACCATCGGCCGATCCAAGGTCACCGTTTTCGTATTTGATCGGCTCGAAGACCTTGACGATCTGCATGGAGTTCACATCAGTGACGTTAACCACGGCGACGCCGTAAGGGCCACTGGCCAGCACAGCGTAGCGATTATTGGTGGCTGGATCGGTCCACAACTCGATACCGGAGGCGGTGCCGAGTAGCGGACTGCCCTGGTTGTAGCCGATGTTGCCGACAAAGAAGCCACTGTTGGCCTTGGTCGAATCTTTGCTAATGTCATAGATAGTCAGACCGTTGGTGCCGTCGGCGACATAGGCGTAGTTACCGAGAAATTCCACGTCGTAGGCCTGATCCTGATAGTTAAACTTGCGGACCACGCCCCAATCACCGTTGTGCTCGAAACTGTCCTCGATGTACAGCTTCATCAGTGCCGGTACGCCAGCACTGCCGATGCCGGCTTCGATGTCAGCGATCGGTACCCTGCGCAGACCGTTGCCGACACAGAGGGCCCACGTGTAGTCGCCGGATGCGTCAATCACATTCCGCACTGTGTGCGAGGCCGGATAGATCAGTTCGCCGTTGACTTCGATCGGATACTCATCCTGAATGGTGTTGCCAACAACGTGGATAGCATCGGTCGGGTAACCGAGGTCGTCAGTGATCTTCCAAGCGGTGATGCCGTGCGGGCCATCGGAAACATAAATGTAGTTTTCCGTCGATGCGATGCCGTCGGTGTGGCCGATGGCGATGGTGGCGCTCGGAGATCCGTCCGGTGCCGCACCGATTTCGTCGGTCGATGGGAAGTAAACGCTGATGTCGAAGCGATCGGTCATGACCGCTGCGCTGATGTCAGTAACGTCGACCATGACGAAACCGCCGCCGGTAGAGCATTCGAGTACATCGATCTGGCCAGCAGCGGTCAAATCGATGTTGTCCATCAGGGTCAGGCCGTAACCGTGACCTTTCAGCTCGCGAGTGGCCAGCTCACACGGTGCTTGATAATAAGCCCAAGGCAGCGACTCATTGTCGGTCGGATCCCAGGCAGACATGTCGTAGGAGGTAACATCCTCGTATTCCGGAACATTGTTGTTCGGGATGCCGTCGCTGTCGTTATCATACGGCGGAGCATCGCCGCTCCAGTTTTCCGGTGTCGCTGCACCGCTGAGGATAACCATACCGGCAAAATGGTCAGTCAGGAAGACCCGGTCACCCAGCACATCAACACTGAGCACGCCCGATTCTTTGAGCATTCCGGCACCCTCGTACGGTAGCAGACTGGATGGCTGAGATCCGGTGTCATAGGGGCCGTTAGCTGGAACCGCGACGAAATAACCGAGGTAGGGGGCGCTCAGAAAACTGCTTGAGGTTGCGCTTTCAAAGCCGGTGACGTCAACCGCCACTACGCCGCCGAGAGAATAGGCGATGAAGGCGATAGTGCGAGCGCCCTGTTGGGCGACATCAACATCGACCGCTTCGTAATACCACTTGCCTTCACGTTCAAAATCGGCCCATGGGGTATCTCCGTCACCACTGCCGTGCATGATGGTGCCGATTTCGTAGTTGACCTGGCGATAGTCCGGCATGCCGGTGAAATCGTCGAGATAGGGGTCGCCGGTAACCGGGTCGCTGGCAACGGTCTGACTGATCGCCATGGCGCCTTCGTAGTCTTCGATGCGGGCTTCATCGGTGTAGAGGTTGTAGCGTCCGGTCTGCTCCAGGGTTGCCGGATCGAAAATACCCATACCGAGGGCGCCGAGACCGGCAAACAGTTTGCCACCGTAGAGCTTGAGTGAAAACGGACCCCCCCAGCCGTGTTCGCCAGCGTACTGAACTGTGAGGACCTCCTGGTCGATCAGCAGGGTTCCGTCGGCTTCACGGCTGTCGGCGAACAGGTTGGCTAGCGAGGTTTTGTGGATGCCGTAATCGTGATCGCCAATATACAGATCGACACCGTCGGTTGCTAGGGCGACGACCGGCCCGGCATCGCTTTCGAAAATATTGTCGTAAAGGATCGAGCCGCCACCTTCGGCGAAGATGACTCCGTCAAAGTAGTAGTTGACCGGAGCAGAACTGACGACGCTCATTGCTGCAGGATCAGCAATGTTGACTACGGTAACACCGGCACCGCCGTTTGCGATCAGTGCATATGTTCCACCATTGTAGGTGATGATTTCGATGTCGTAAATCAATGCCGGCAGGGTTAACTCATAAACCGCGCCTTTTGTCGTACTGACCGGTGTCGCTTTCAGGGTGGTACCGATATTGAACAGGCACCATTCCGTGCCACTGTACTGGAAACGGGCTACGGCAGTGGTCGAACCACCGATCTGGACGTTGAGTCCCGGATACTGGAGCATGTTGGCCGGCTGCATCAGAACGGTGACTGTTTGGCTGACAGAGCTGCTGGCATCAGCAACGGTCAGTTCGAAAACCAGCTCGCACTCTGCGGCGATTTCCAGTGTGCTAACATCAGCGCTAGCAGTTTCACCGGCAGGAACTAGCGGAACCTTCGGCCCAGAAACCTGAATCCACTGGTAAGAGGTTGGAGCGCCATCGATGACAGCTGTCAGGGAGAGGGTCGTGACAGTTGCCTCGACAAAGCTGTCCGGGCTTGCTGTTAAGGATGTAATTGCCAGCCCTGCAGAGACTGGAGTCAAGGCGAAATCCGTGCTGGCTGTCTCGTCGGCAGCAACTGTGGCTGCCAGGGTCGCGGCCTGGTAGCCATCCAGCGATACTGTCAGCTCATAGGTCCCTGCTGCAACGTCCAGCAGGTATTGACCCTGTTCGTCTGTGGCGTCGCTATAGCCACCATGATCGGTTGCAACCAGTGCGGCAACAAGCGGTAAGCCGGTAGCAGCATCAGTTACCGACCCGGTCAACGTGCCACCAGTAGCGATCACTTCTGATAGAGCGAAGTTGAGAGTGGTTTTGGTACCATCACCGACTGTTGCCGAGAATGACTGGCTGATGTAGCCATCAGCACTGGCAGTGACATTGTAGCCACCAGCAAGAGGAGTCATGGTGTAAACCCCTTTACTGTCGGTTGTGGCAGAAAGAGTTTCTACAGCGCCGACAGCAGTCACTGTTGCGCCAACGATTGCAGTGCGGGTACCAGCGATCAGTACCTTGCCGGTTAAAATTCCAGTGCCGGACGGGGATGGGGCAGGTTTGGCTGCTAGCGCCGTACCTGTAAGCAACAACATGAGTAAAAAGCATAGTAAACCGCTCAAACCAACCTTTTTCATTTTGCCTCCTTGAGATAGGCATATCTCAGTTGTGTGGTTAGTGTTTTCTGAGCAATAAATTGTTTTTAAAATAACAGGTAGATTCGAATAATATAGATATGGGTGATTAGGGTTTTAGGATCCGGGAGTTCGCGGCAAAACTACAACTACTTAATGAAAAATAGTGGTTTTTTTAATTTTTCCTCCTTTCATTGCACCCACTCCTAAATTGCAACAACTAAGCCATGGTTACAAATACCAGATATTGCTTAATTAAAAAGTGACTCAATAGTACATTTTCTTGGTCGTGTAAAGAATCTCAACATTAGTAAGGAAGTGTTATCATGGTATATGAATAACATAAAGTAACGTTCTTTGGATTGTTGAGACCGATGCAGAGCGATGACTGACAGTAATGCTTATCGTTGGGCTCTACAAATGGCTTTATATTGCTGATTGGTTCATCAAATGAATCTTTGTAGCTACCGTCAATCCTAGATCAAGGCCAGACTTTTTGGTGAACCGCTGGAGCCGTTCCGGGCGCATAAGGAACTCAATGATCTGGATGCTCGAATCAATCGGTTCATAAGTGAGAACGGAATCAAGAAAGTTATTTCTATCAGTGACGGTACCACGTATAAGGAGGGGCAACGAGCGGCCTGATTCGGGCCCTAGTTTACCAGGAGTAGGTCATGGAAAAAGAATATCAGCAAAACTGTTGGGCCATCATGCTTTCCCTCTTTAGATGTTCTGGTTAAAATATCTCAAAAGCAGTGAGTTTCATGACGAATGCACCTGAAATCATTAGAGCTTTTTTTGCTTAAATAGGCATTTTCCGGAATAACTTAGTGGTTGTGTGCAACCTTGCCAAGGTTGACGTCGCGTGTTTGAATCTCGTTTCCCGCTCCACGTAAAAAGAAGTCAAGTTTAATGCTTGATTTCTTTTTTTGTTTAAGCAGTTCTTACGCATTTCCCGGGCAGAGATTAAAATTGAATCTCAAATGCCATTTTTCAGTTGTTAAAAATCTCCAAGCTTTTACAATAGATACTGTTTCGGAGGGGAAGGGGGAGCGGTTTGGTTACAAATTTCATCAATGACGGCTTTAAACATCATCTTTCTGCCAAGGTGCTGGTGATTGACGATGTTGCGCTGAACCTGTCGATCATTGAAGACATGCTCAGGGATAACGGCTACAGCAACGTGATTGCCCTGCAGGATCCCTTGCAGGCGTATGACGTCATCGAAAGCGAACGCCCTGAGCTGATCCTGCTCGATCTTGTAATGCCGGAAGTCTCCGGCTTCGATATTCTCTCACACCTGAGAAATCATCCTAAATTCAAATATTTGCCGGTCATCATTCTGACCGCAAGTGATGAAGACGAAAACAAGCTAAAGGCGCTTGAACTGGGAGCGACCGATTACCTGAGTAAGCCGCTTGACACGCTCGAACTCTGCATGCGGGTGCGCAATATCCTTTATTCAAAGGCCTATCAGAATCAGCTGGCCTATTACGATACTTTGACGCAGTTACCGAACAAGCAGATGTTCCTGGATGATCTGGCCTGGGTTTTAAAAAGCGCATCCCGGCATGATGACAAGCTTGCGCTGCTGAACATTGAAATCGACAATTTTGACAGTATCAACAACACGGTCGGTTTAAACGCGGGGGATGCGGTGTTGCGCTTGGTGACGGCACGGATCCAGAATGTTATCCGTGATTCCGATCTGCTTGTGCACCTGGTTGATAAGCAGGATGCAGAAATCAAGCTGTTCCACCTTGAGCGCAATGTCTTTTCTCTGCTGCTGACACGTGTGCCTAGCGCTGAATCTGTGGTTCAGATCGCTCGGCGGATCAACAGTGAGATCGAAGCGACCATGCATGTTGAAGGGAATGATTATTATGTTTCCGCCAGCATCGGCATTGCTGTCTATCCGGATGAGGCCGAAGATCTGTCTGAGTTGATGCGTTTGGCGGGAAGCGCCAAAGATTTTGTCAAACGGCAAGGGGGCAACAGCTTTCAGTTCTCTTCGAAGGAGATCAACGAGAAATACGAAAAGCGACTCCAGCTCGATGCCAGTTTGCGTCAGGGGCTCACGAACGAAGAATTTCTGCTTTACTATCAGCCGAAAGTCGATTTGGGAACGGGGCGGGTGACGGGTGCTGAAGCTTTGATTCGCTGGCAACCAAACGGAGAGCTGATTTTCCCCGACAAATTTCTGCCGCATGCCGAAGAGACGGGTTTGATTGTGCCGATTGGCAATTGGTGCCTGAAGGAGGCGTGCAAGCAATTGCGGGAATGGCACCAGCACGGCAACCGTATCAACCTGGCGGTGAACCTGTCGGCCAAGCAGTTGGGCGATAAGGATTTTTTGCCTTTTGTTCAGAGTATCATTGCCGAAACGGGAGTTGATTCGAACTACCTTACCTTTGAACTGACCGAAAGTTTCCTTATCTCTGATGTGGAAAGAAAGATCGAACTGTTCGGCAAGCTGCGTGAACTCGGCATCAAGTTGTCGATAGATGACTTCGGAACCGGGTATTCTTCCCTCAGTTACCTGCGGAGAATTCCTCTCGATGAACTGAAAATTGATCGCAGCTTTATTATGGAAGTTTCTCAAAACAACAATAGCCGCGCGATCGTGTCCACAATCATTTATCTCGCCAAAAGCCTAAACCTGTCGACGGTGGCAGAAGGGGTTGAGCTGCATTCCGAACGTGATTTTCTGCAGCAACTCGATTGCACCCAGTTTCAAGGCTTCCTTTTCAGTAAAGCGGTTCCCGCCGAACAATTATCAATGCTGCTGCAGAAGAATCACTGATCGATTTTTTCCCGAAACTGTGCTAAAACGCTGAACCCTTGATGTTCCTCTCTACATCACTTAAAAACAGCAAGTTGCTATTCTGAAAACTTTCTTTGTATAGTGGATAAATGACGAACCTGAAAGTAAAATGTCCCCGCTGCGGTGCTGAAACCGCGTGGCAGGGAAATGAGTCACGCCCGTTCTGTTCGGAAAACTGCCGTATGGTCGATCTGGGTAATTGGGCGAACGAAGAATACGCGATTGACGGTGGCAAGGCCCCGCAACGTGACATGGAAGACGATCTTCATTTCTGATCGAACAACAGGAGCTTAAATGTACCATTTGACGATACAGACCCACTTTGCCGCCGCGCACAATCTTTTGAATTACGACGGCGATTGCGAAAACCTGCACGGTCATAACTGGAAGGTTGAAGTGACGGTCAAAACCAGCACCCTCGATGATGCAGGTCTTGGCATTGACTTCAAAATTCTCAAGAAAAAAACCAATAAAGTTATGGACTTCCTTGACCATAAGTATCTGAATGATCTTGAGCCGTTCAAGGGGGTCAGCACCTCGTCCGAGCGGATTTCCAAGTATGTTTTTGATGAACTGGTCGACGATCTGCAGGGAAGCGGCGTCATTGTCGAACGCGTCACCGTCTGGGAATCGGATAACGCCTGTGCCAGCTATACCGCAGATTGACCTTCCTTTGATCGAAGCCTTCTCCTCCATCCAGGGGGAGGGGCTGCTGGTCGGCTGTCGCCAGATCTTCCTGCGACTGCCGAACTGTAATCTGAACTGCAATTACTGCGATACTCCCTTTGCTTCCACCAAAAGCTGTCTGCTGGAAAACCCTCCAGGAAGCGGCACCATAATTGAACTGGAAAACCCGGTTTCTTTGCCGCGATTGATGGAAACCTTCAGTGATTGGTGCGCCAAGGCTCCCGGAGTTCATCATTCGTTCAGCCTGACAGGTGGTGAGCCTTTGCTGCATGCAGATTTGTTGCAAGAGTGTTTGCCTGTTCTGCGTAAACTGCTACCGATCTATCTGGAAACGAATGGGACTCTGCCCGATCAGCTGGAAACACTCATTAGCCAGATCGACTGGGTTTCGATGGACATCAAGCTTGAATCGATGTCTGGTGAGAAAACTGACTGGGAGCTTCAGCGTTGTTTTCTCGAGATCGCCAATCGCACGCAATGTTACGTAAAAATTGTTGTCGGCAGGGAAACGACAGATGCCGAATTGCAAAAGGCCGCTGAGATTGTTTCTTCGGTTTCTGAGAACATCAGCTTGATTTTGCAGCCGGTAACGATCGAAGCCAAACCGGGGATGGGTACCCAGCATTTACTGAAGATGCAGGATGTTGTTGCGGCAATAAACCCAAACGTACGTATAATCCCACAAACTCATGTTTATCTTGGACTTCTTTAGCTATAGATAAAGTTATACATTAACAAACTGCTGAGTATTATGATTATCTCCAATATGACCATGAACGAGTTCACTGCCGGGCTGGAAAAAACCCGGACTGTCCTGGTTCCCTTTGGTTCAACTGAAGAGCATGGCACTCATCTGCCACTCGATACAGACACCCTGCATGCTAGCGAAGTCGGCAGGAAACTTGCGGAGGTTCGTGATATCTTTATCGCTCCGCCGATTCATTATGGTGTCTGCCGTTCGACTTTCAATCACCCCGGCACCTTAAGTATCTCTACGGAGACTCTGAAGGTACTCACCCTCGATGTCGTTTCTGCTCTGTATCGGCAGGGACTGCGTAATTTTGTTCTGATCAGCGGCCATGCAGGTGGAACCCACATGGCAACTTTGACCGATGCCGGGGAAATGCTTTTACAGCAGTATCCGGATATAAAAATCGCTGTTTTGACGGAATACATGATCGCGGCTAAAGTTGGAAAAGAGCTGATTGAAACGGACGGGGATTCACACGCAGGGGAAATCGAGACGTCACGTATGCTCCACAGCCATCCACAGTTGGTCAAAGGGACGGCTGAAAGGGAATTTCCAGACTTTCCGGTCGGCATGCTGGTGCGCGATAAACAGAAATATTGGCCGGGCGGAGTTTGGGGAGACCCGGGCAAAGCGTCGGCTGAAAAGGGGGCAAAACTGGAGAAACTGGTCGTCCAAGAGTTGAATACTTTTGTCGACCGCATGGAAAACTGGCAGGAATAGAAAAGGGCGCTTAGTAAGCGCCCTTTGTGTTACTTCATCTCAGCAAACTTTTTCTGGAGTGCCCGCAGGACAGGCGGCGGTACAAACTTGCTGACATCACCGCCCAATCGACCGACCTCTTTCACCACCGACGAGCTTAAATAAGCGCATTCCGGCGAGGTCATCATGAACAGGGTTTCTACCTGCTCGCAGACGGTGTGATTCATCTGCGCCAGCTGGAATTCAAATTCAAAGTCGGAAACCGCCCGCAAACCTCGCAGGATAACCCGAGCTTCCTTTTTGACAACGTAATCGACCAGCAGACCGTCCAGGGCTTCAACTTCGACACGCGGATTGTCAGCGACCAGTTCAGTGATCAGGTCGACTCGCTCCTGGAACGTGAAAAACCCATTTTTTTCAGAATTACAGGCAACAGCGATAATCAGTTTTTCAAAAATTTCCAGGCCACGATTGACAATGTCGAGGTGACCGTTGGTAAAAGGGTCGAAGGAGCCGGGGTATATGGCAATGTGTCGGTTCATTTCAGTCCTCATTCCAGGAAAACAGGTGGATCGTTGAGGATCCATACTTGCGGCTGGCAATTAAAGTAAGCTTCCCGCAATCATCAATCACTTCATTAGAGGCCGATTCGGCACAGATTATTCCATCTTCGCTGAGTAGTTGCAAGGTTTCTATCTCCTGCAGAGCGCGTGGAATGAGTTGTTTGTTGTAGGGTGGGTCGAGCAGAATCAGGTCGAAGGGGGCATATCCAGATACCTGCGAGAGCGCAGCAAAGACATCTTGCCTGACAATCTGCAGGCGATCTTCCAGCTTGCAGCGCTGCGCATTTTCCTTGATCAGCTTACAGGATTGGGCGCTGGAGTCGACGGCAATTGCAGAGTCAGCTCCGCGACTGAGAGCTTCGAGAGATTGCGCTCCGCTGCCGGCAAACAACTCAAGAATTTTAAGGCCATGAAATGTGCCAAGTCGGCTCTGCAAGATACTGAAAAGCGCTTCTCGCACCCGGTCCGGTGTCGGTCTGATACCGCTGCCGACAAAAGCAGCCAGCTGGCGTCCGCGCGCTGTTCCACTGATGATTCTCATGCTACTATTGACTCCTTTTGGACAGGCACACTTTGCCGAACTCGCTGATCAAGTGCAAGTATATATTGACGAAAGCACCTGTTATGGAAGACATCTGGTTCAACATCTGCTCAATGCTGTTGATTTTCACTGTCGCGATTATCAGCCCTGGTCCTAATTTTATCTTCGTTGTCAATCGGTCGCTCAGTGATTCACGCCGTACCGGCTTGTATTCTGCCTTAGGTGTCGCAACCGGCAGCGGGATTTTTGCCATTGCCGGTCTTTTGGGGCTGATTGTCCTGATCAGTACACTGCCATACTTTTCGACACTTATCCGTTATCTTGGCGGGGGTTACTTGATTTATCTCGGCATCAGTACGCTGCTGAGCTGTCGGCAACAGATGGTCAGCACAAATCCCACGAACAGTGGGCTCTCGATATCAGCGAAAGCGGCCTACTACACTGGACTGCTGACAAACCTGACGAACCCGAAAGCCTGGGCTTTTTACCTGAGCCTGTTTACCCTGATGATTGAAAATCACTTTCCACTCTGGGCGAAAATTTTTCTCGCCATCAGCATGTTTCTTATTTCTTTCAGCTGGTATGCGTTAATGGCGTTAGTGATTTCCGACCGCAGAGTACAGGGCAACTTTCTCCGGCTGCAACCGCTTATCAAAAGTGTGCTCGGCTGCATGTTGATTCTGCTTGGGGGCAAACTGCTAAAAGGCTAGTGTGACATAGTCTGTCTTTTGCGGCTATTATATTCAGGGTGCAAACACAGAACTGAAAGGTAAAGCTATGCGTCAGAACGGATTAGCGGATTATGCCGCCCACAGTGAAGAGAGCCGTGGACGTGCCCATGAAGAGCCTTACAAAGATGTCCGTCTCGCTTATGAGCGGGATCGTGACCGAATTATCCATTGTGCCGCGTTTCGTCGACTGGAGTATAAAACCCAGGTTTTCGTCAACCATGAGGGGGATTACTACCGGACACGATTGACACATTCACTGGAAGTTGCGCAAATTGCTCGCGGTATCGCACGAAGTCTGCGGCTCAACGAAGACCTGGTTGAAGCCTTGGCCCTGGCACACGATCTTGGTCACACTCCTTTCGGCCACACTGGCGAAGATGCTCTCAATCGGCTGATGAAGGATTACGGTGGCTTTGAACATAACCGGCAATCCTTGCGCATCGTTGAAACTCTTGAACACCGCTACCCTGATTTTGACGGTTTGAATCTTAGTTGGGAGGTGCGGGAGGGGATCATCAAGCATTCTTCCGACTATGATGCTGCCGGAAATTCAGCGATCGAAGCGTATGCGCCGGATGAACGGCCGACACTGGAAGCGCAGATTATCGATCTGGCTGATGAAATCGCTTACAACAACCATGATATTGATGACGGCCTGAAGGCGGGTTTTATCAGTCTTCAAGATCTTTCGCAGGTGGAGCTCTGGCAGAAAACCTGGGCGAAGGTGGGCGAGAAGTTCCCGGCATTGGATGAACGCAGACAGACGCTGCAAACCATCAGTTACCTGATCAGTGCATTGATCCACGATCTCGTCGCGACCACAGCACGGAAAATCGATAACGCTAATATACGCAGCCAGGCGGATATCCGGATCCAGCCAAAGAATCTCGCCAGCTTCAGTCCCGAAATGAAGCAATTAAACCAACAGTTGAAAAAATTTCTCTACGCCAAGCTTTATCGCCATCATAAAGTCGAGCGTATGCGGGTAAAGGCTGAACGCTTCCTGACGCTGCTGTTTGAAAACTACAGTAGCAACCCGTCACTTTTACCGGAAAAATACCAGCAAAGGTTTGATCAATTCGGCACGCAAAGGGTTATCTGTGACTATATTGCCAGCATGACCGATCGTTATGCCCAGGACGAATACAAGAGGCTTTACGAGCCATTTGAACGCACCTGATTATCTTATGTAATTTTATTTACAATCTATAACAGATAAAGTAATCTTTTGCCTGTTCATTCATTACCAGTAAATTTCTTTGGGGGAGAACTCCGTGAATTACGACATGGGGTCGGTTCTGTTCGCATTCGGTTTGACCGTTTTTGCCGGTTTGTCGACAGGTGTCGGCAGTGCATTGGCATTCTTCGCGAAAAGCACAAACACGCGTTTTCTGACCGTTTCTCTTGGTTTTTCTGCGGGCGTGATGATTTATGTCTCGCTGGTGGAAATATTTGTCAAAGCACGTGATGCTCTCACTGCGGCTGCGGGAGAATTTCAGGGCTATCTCTACACGACGCTTGCCTTCTTTGCAGGAATAATGCTGATAGCGCTGATCGACAAGTTTGTTCCAAGCTATGAAAACCCACATGAAATACGTGATGTTGATGAAATGGACGATGAGGAACTCAAGCGTCAGAAGTTGCATCGCATGGGACTTTTTTCTGCTTTGGCGATTGCGATTCACAACTTTCCCGAAGGTTTGGCGACCTTTGTCGGTGGCTTGCAGGACCCCGCGCTGGGCATGAGTATCGCCGGTGCAATTGCGATTCACAATATCCCGGAAGGAATCGCTGTCTCAGTTCCGCTATATTACGCGACCAACAGCCGGAAGAAGGCTTTCGGTCTGTCGTTTCTCTCCGGGTTGTCCGAGCCGGTCGGGGCCATTATCGGCTTCTTCCTGTTGTTCCAGTTTTTCAATGATTTTGTTTTTGGCCTTCTTTTCGCGGTCGTTGCCGGGATTATGGTCTTTCTGGTTATCCACCTCGCTCAAGTAGCAGGTTCCAGAACCAGATTCTTCAAAGGAACTGGCGCTGATTGAGCGGCTTGTTGCATGATTCGCCAAAATCGCTTACCAACTGCTCTGCAGCTACGGCGATTGAAGCGAAAGACATATTCATCCAGGTAGCGCTGCAAATACTGCGGGTCAAAGCGCCCCTGGAAGGTGCCGAGCATAACCCGCTTTGCTAGTGACGTTACCAAGTGGACGCCCGGCAGCACGCTTTCTTTTTCGGCGGTCTTGCTCTGAATGATGGCTTTGTGAGAATAGCCTTCA
>NZ_FQZT01000024.1 GCF_900142125.1 Malonomonas rubra DSM 5091 | reverse complement strand
GCTGAAGAGGCTGAAGAGGCTGAAGAGGCTGAAGAGGCTGAAGAGGCTGAAGAGGCTGAAGAGGCTGAAGAGGCTGAAGAGGCTGAAGAGGCTGAGATTTCCGGTGCGGCAGGACCGCAGGGCCCGCAAGGACCTGAAGGTCCTCCGGGTCCGGCCGGCCCTCCGGGACCTGAAGGCCCAGCTGGTCCTCCCGGGCCTCCAGGCCCTCCAGGCCCACCGGGTCCCCCCGGTCCTGCTGGACCTCCCGGGGGTGCTGGTGGAGCTGAAGCGCAAGCTCCAGCGCAAGCTCCAGCGGTAGATGGCTTTGGTGCCCCGGTCGCTGATGCTGCACCAGCGATGGATGGTTTCGGTATGCCGATTGGTGGCTCGGCCGTCCCTGCGGGACGACTGCCTTTATTGCTGATCACCCTGCTGCTGGGTGGCGCCGGTGGTCATAAGATTTATCTGAAGAAGTATCTGCATGCCGGTCTCTACGCGCTCTTTTTCTGGACGGGTATCCCCAGCGTGATTGCGCTGGTCGAGTTTGTCCGCTCCGCCATCAAGCCGGACGATGAGTTCAACAGCACTTATCAGGCGCCGGAGAAGAAGATCTATTACGCGTCGATTGGCGTGCCATTACTCGTCATGCTGCTCTGGTTGACCCTTTTGCTGATGCTGCCCGGATTCGGGTCGGTAGAAAGTTACGATCAGCGCGCTGCAGATGACGTGGCCGGGTGTCGTAACAGCCTTGAAGGTTACTACGCTCAGCATCGCATGTTCCCGCAGTCGGCCGAAGAGCTGGTCGCCGCTGGTTGCCGCAGCTCGGAAAATGTGGCTCTCTTCGTGCTGCCGAAAGAGCAGCATTACGTTATCGTCAGTTACCATCATCAGGGCAGCAAGGCTTATCTGCAAAGCCGCGCGACCAGTGATCTGCAGGAGCTTGAGAAGCAGGTTGCGGTCGATGAATTGAACAGCGCATTTAAGGTTGTTGGTGAAAGAGAAGGCGTAACACTGATTTCTCAGTGAAAGGTGCACTGATTGAGACGAATGATGAAACAGATTTCGCTGTTTTTGCCGGCACTGCTGCTGTTGTCATCGCTGTTGCCTGCTTTTTCAGCAGCGGCTGAACAGGACTATTTCTATTTGCGGGAAAAGCAGAACAGTGCTTACCGCAACAGCTGCGCTCAGGTTTTTGATGATATCCGCAACGGCAAAGAGGCTGATGTCGGAGGCGTTATCCGTCTGCTGAAGAACCTCAACGTCGACTACCGTTTGCGAGATTACGATAACGCGATCACTCCCAGAACGCGCCAGGTGTATGTTGGATACGATGACCTGATCAAAGAGGTGGCGGCGAACAAGCAGGAAATCTACTGCAAAATAGAGCTGGCGCAGTACATGCGTGGCAAGTCTGAGTTCTCCGGGCCGATTTATGACCTGTTGCTGGATGCCGCTTTCGAAAAACTGGAAGAAACCTACACTAAGGCGAATACAAGTTTGAGCTCCGGTGATTTTGAACGGGCGATATATGCTTTCGACTTGATTGCTCCCTACGCAGACTCATATCGGTTGTTTTTGCTGGCCGGCGATAAGCAGCTGGAAGAGTCGGGCGCTTTGGCGCAGCAGGTCGTCGAACATGCAGATGATGATAAGGTGGTCAAGCGGTCAGCTGGAGTGATTGCCCAGGCGCTTATTGCTTCTGCTGAATCGATCTCAGCAAACGCCGGCAGTTCAAAACCGAAAGAACCGGGGCCAATCGCTCTGGCTGCGCGGATCGGTGCAATCACTGCGGCTTTGCACTCTGAGGAGTAGCTACTGGTCAGCCCAGTAATTCGTTGATGGTTTTTGCCATATCGGCAAACTGGTAAGGTTTGGCAATCGCCGCGGAGAAGCCGTAGTCGGCATATTTTGCCATCACTGGATCGTTTGAATATCCACTGGAAACCGCTGCTTTTGCCTCCGGATCGATCGCCAGAATTTTTTGCAGGGCTTCCTCGCCACCCATCCCTCCCGGAATCGTCAAGTCCATGATCATCACGTCAATCGGAGTCTTCTGCTCAAGGTTTTTCCGGTAGATATCGACCGCCAGCTGTCCTTCGTCGGCAGTCAAGACATCGTGCCCCATCTCTTTAAGCATTTCCGTTGCGATGGTTCTGACACCTTCTTCATCATCGACAACCATAATCCGCCCTTTGCGCTTGCTTAGGAACGTCGGTATCGGTTGGTCGCTAGTTGTCAGGCTGCCGGTGGCGGCGGGGAGGTAAATGTGAAAGCAGGTTCCTTTGCCGATGGCTGATTCCACCGAAATTGTGCCGCCATGTTTGCTGATGATCGAGTGACAGATTGCCAAGCCGAGGCCGCTTCCCTGTTGCTTGGTGGAAAAATAGGGATCGAAGATTTTTTTCAAGACCTCCTGCGGGATGCCTGTTCCAGTGTCGCTGATGGATAGTTTAACGAAGTGCCTGTTCGCGGGCAGCGCTAAATTGTCGAGTTCAGTGTCGTCAGCATTACAGGCGATGACTTCGATAACGCCGCCACCTGGCATGGCTTGCCCCGCATTGAGGATGATATTCTGCACCACCTGACTGATCTGGCCTTTGTCGATATCAACCAGCATCAGGTCATCCGGGAAATGGTAGTGACAGGCCACCTTGTCGCCGCGCAGGACAAAATCGGCCGAGTCGATCACCACTTCAGCCAGTGAGGCGCTCTCTCTGATCGGTTCTCCTCCTTTGGCAAAAGTAAGGAGCTGCAAAGTGAGGTCGCGAGCACGATAAGAGGCATTCAGCGCCTGATTGAGGCGGCGCTTGGTTTTCTCTGAGAGTTCTGTGTCGCGTAACGACATGTCGAGACTGCCAAGAATGGCTGCCAGAATATTGTTGAAATCGTGGGCAATTCCGCCGGCAAGCACGCCGAGGGACTCCAGTTTCTGGATTTTTGCCAACTCCTGCTCAGTGCGTAACTGTTCAGTAATGTCCCTGAACACCAGGACCATACCGACTTTATCGCCGCCACTGTCTTTGATGTCGGCCGCGCTGCTGACGATTGTTTTCTGCTGCCTGCGTTTGTCGATGAGCGTCATCTGTTTGCTCAAGCCGTTCGTTCCTGGAGGCGACAGGAGATCTTCAGCAAGAGAAAGGTTGTTTTCGCCATCTGTTTCGAACACCCGCTGCAAAGGTTTTTGCCGGGCTTCTTCCTGGCTCCAGCCGGTGATTCTTTCAGCTACAGGGTTCAGCAGAATGATTTTGCCGGCAGTATCTGTTGTGATGACACCATCGCCGATACTTCGCAGCGTGATCGCCAGTCGCTCAGATTCTTCGGCCAGTTGGGTTTCTGCTCTTTTCCGTTCGGTGATATCCGTTGCGATCTCCAGTCGGACAATTCGCCCATCGACCCATTCGATGGCGCGGTCATGGATGAAGTACCAGCGATTGTTGAACGTATTGCAGAATTCCCAACTGTATATGCCCGCCGGCTGTCCGTTTTTGTCGAGCAGAAACTTATTGGTGCAGAATGGGCAGGGGCCACTTAGCCCAGTCTGCAGGTGCTGCCAACAGATTTCCCCGATCACATTGCCGAACGCTTTCCGCCCGAATTCATTGAGAAACAGGATCTCGTAGGTTTCCATGTCGACGACGTAAACCAGCGCATCGAGGCTGTCCATGATCAGGCGGAAACGGGCTTCGTTCTCTGTCAGGATCTTTTGATTGTTTTCCAGTGCTTCAGCCATCTCGTGGAAGGCTGTTGTTAAGGTGCCGAATTCCGTGTCCTGTTTGCTTAAGTCACTGCGGGTATCGAACTG
Organism: Malonomonas rubra DSM 5091; assembly: GCF_900142125.1. Taxonomy (GTDB): domain Bacteria; phylum Desulfobacterota; class Desulfuromonadia; order Desulfuromonadales; family Geopsychrobacteraceae; genus Malonomonas; species Malonomonas rubra. The sequence continues at coordinate 27,264 of NZ_FQZT01000024.1, read as the reverse complement.
CCCCAGGGCAAATTTCTTTGTCAGATCGACCAACTCGTTAATCGGCGAAACAATGGTTTTTCGACCGATAATCAAAGAGATGACAAAGGCCAGCAACGTCGCCAGCAGCATGAGCAGGAGATTCCTCGCCAGCGCGGCATTGGCGTTCTCAAGGATATAGCTTTCAGGAATACCAGCCCAAACATAAATATAAGGGGATGAGCCGGGGTGAAGCCGAACCTGCTCGAAGGCAAAGAGGCTCCGCTTTCCATCGGAGGTTTTGCGAATGAAGGAACCCGGTTCTTCTGCACTGCTTGCCATTTCCCAAGTGCTTCGATTTATCGGTTCACCGATCGGGTTGGTTGCTTTCTCCGGGTAATACAGCAGGCGGATGCCTTTACTGTCAGTCAAGGCGATAAAGCCTTTTTCCGGCAGGGTTGCGAGTTCATGGAAACGTTGGAACAGGTTCAAATTGACAGCACCTGTCAAGACTCCTTTTATCTGCCCTTGCTTATCGATGACAGGGTAGCCAAAGGGGAAGACGTGTGACTTTGGACCGACGCGGGTAATGATGAACTCACCTGTGACAAATTCTTTCTTGGCTAGTGCCTCTTGAAAATGCTTGCGATCAGCCAGATTGGTGGCGTTGAATGTTTTGCCTGCGGCAATGACATCTCCGTTAAGATTTACAAGGAGCAGATTATGGTAATCCGGCCTGTTGGCCATGATTGTGGAGAGAAGCTCCTGACTGTCGACAGCATCCATCGCCTGAATTTCGGGAAGCAGTGCCAGTGTAGACAGCAGTTGCTGTAAAGACCGGGTGATATCTTCCTGAACTTGAGCCATGCTATGTGTCAGCACGAGAATGTTGTTTTTTGCCTGTTCAATCGACTCTCGGCGTTGTTCCATGCCGGTATTGAGCAGGATCGCCAACGCCGGCAAAACCGCTAGAGCAACAAGGATGGTGAGGTTTTTCCTGATGGACGTTAGGCGGAGTAATTTCATATTTAAATTTTTACTATGTTTTTTTGTGGTTTCAATGTGTTAGTTGCTGTTTTGCTAGCTTTTTCCCGACTTTTTTCTGTTTAAGACTGACTGAAAAGATCAGGTTTTTAGGCTGCTGCGAACAGATGCACAGGGCTATTTTTTGTGCACAAATTGTGAGCATGCAGAAAAAGATATGTCGCTTGAAGCTCCGTCTTCAGATTGGCGCTATTTTGACGATGAGAAGAAAAATACCTTTAAAATCAATATTTTAAAAAAAATAATTTGATCTTGGCATAGCCCCTGCTATTAGGGGAAGGCGTAACACGAAAGCGAATCACGACGTAGTGAATCGGTTTTGTACTACGGCAACGAAGCCCAAAAGGAACCTGGTGGAGGCACCAGAAACCCCTTTTGGGCTTTTTTTGTTCAACGACAATTTCATATGCAAAAGAACAACGGATGCGGCACCAGGGTGGAGCTGCTTCCGGGCAACGGAGCCCGGCCTGATTCGATTTAATAATGAACTCAGGCCGGGCTTCACTTTTTTGAAAAGACAAGATCGGCGGGAAATCCAGACACATCAAGGGGGATGCCGCCTCGGAGACGAAGAGCCGGTCGAGTCGCAAACCACACACGAAAAGAGAGGAAAAGAACAATGGAAAAGTCCAAAAAAATGCGTCAGATCGCTATCTACGGTAAAGGCGGCATCGGTAAATCGACCACAACCCAGAACACCGTCGCCGGTCTGGCTTCGCTGGGTAAAAAGGTCATGATCGTCGGCTGTGACCCCAAAGCTGACTCGACCCGTCTGATCCTGCACGCTAAAGCGCAGGAAACCGTTATGGACAAGGTTCGCGAGCTCGGTACCGTTGAGGACCTGGAGCTTGAAGATGTGTTGAAGTGGGGCTACGGCGATGTCAAATGCGTCGAGTCGGGCGGTCCTGAGCCGGGCGTTGGTTGTGCCGGTCGTGGTGTTATCACCGCCATCAACTTCCTGGAAGAAGAAGGTGCTTACACTGACGACCTCGATTTCGTCTTCTACGATGTTCTTGGTGACGTTGTTTGTGGTGGTTTCGCCATGCCGATCCGCGAGAACAAAGCGGAAGAGATCTACATCGTTGTTTCCGGTGAGATGATGGCGATGTACGCTGCCAACAACATCTCCAAAGGTATTTTGAAGTACTCCTCCTCCGGTAACGTTCGCCTCGCCGGTCTGATCTGTAACAGCCGTAACACCGACCGCGAAGCCGATCTGATTACTGCTCTGGCTGAGCGCCTCGGCACCCAGATGATCCACTTCGTTCCTCGTGACAACCAGGTTCAGCGCGCCGAGCTGCGCCGCATGACCGTTATCGAGTACTCCCCGGAGCACAAGCAGGCTGAGGAATACCGCACCCTGGCGAAAAAGATCGACGAAAACAAAATGTTTGTCGTTCCGACCCCGCTGGAAATGGACGACTTGGAAGACCTGCTGATGGAATTCGGCATTATGGAAGCTGAAGACGAGAGCATCGTCGGTAAAGCCGAAAACGAGTAAGAGGCAGGCGATTTGACTCCGGATCGGCGTCATTTCGATCCGGAGCCGACTTGTCCACCTTGAATGGGCCAAGTTGGGATTTCAACATTACTGAACTATTTAGGAGTCTATAAATGGCTGAACGTAAGCCCATCAAGGGCGTTACCATAGAAAGAACAGAAAAGCTGATTGATGAAACTCTGGCTCATATGCCGGAGAAAGCTCAGAAAAAGCGAGCACCGCACGTTGGTGCCAATGAGCCCTCTGTTTCCTCTTGTGCAGTTAAATCGAACCGTAAGGTTGTCCCGGGCGTCATGAGTCAGCGTGGTTGTGCTTACGCCGGTGCAAAAGGTGTTGTCTGGGGCCCGATCCGTGACATGGTGCACGTTTCTCACGGTCCGATCGGTTGCGGTGTTTACAGCTGGGGTACCCGTCGTAACCTGATGCAGGGAACTCCGGGCGTCACTTCTTTCCCCCTCGACTTCACCTCCGACTTCCAGGAGCGCGACATCGTTTACGGTGGCGACGCCAAACTGGAAAAGCTGCTGCGTGAAGCAAACGAACTCTTCCCGCTGAATAAAGGTCTGTCGATTCTCTCCGAGTGTCCGGTCGGCCTGATCGGTGACGACATCAACGCCGTCGCCAAGAAGATGGAAAAAGAGCTCGACAAGCTGGTCGTTCCTTGTAACTGCGAAGGTTTCCGTGGTGTGTCCCAGTCTCTCGGTCACCACATCTCCAACGACTCGATCCGCGACCACATCATCGGCAAGTACGAGTTTACCGAGAAAGCCGGTCCTTACGATGTCGCCCTGATCGGTGATTACAACATCGGTGGTGACGTCTGGGCCGCCAAGCCGATCCTCGAAGAAATCGGGCTGAACGTTAAGTCGATCTGGACTGGTGACGGTGAAGTAGAAAAAATCGCTGCGACTCACACCGTTAAGCTCAACCTGATTCACTGTTACCGCTCCATGAACTACATGTGTAAAGTCATGGAAGAGAAGTGGGGCATCCCATGGCTCGAGTATAACTTCTTCGGCCCGACCAAGATCGAAGAGTCCCTGCGTGCTATCGCCGAGCGCTTCGACGACAAGATCAAGAAGAACGTTGAAAAGGTCATCAAGAAGTACAAGCCGATGATGAAAGAGATCGTCGACGAGTACAAGCCACGTCTCGACGGCAAAACCGCCATGTTGTTCGTTGGTGGTCTGCGTCCACGTCACACTGTTGGTGCTTATGAGGATCTCGGCATCCAGATTACCGGTACCGGTTATGAATTCGCCCACCAGGATGACTACGATCGGACTGCTCCTGAGATGGCCAAAGGTACTTTGATCTACGATGATGTCTCCGAATTCGAGCTGGAGAAATACGTTGAAGAATTCAAGCCTGACCTGGTCGGTAGCGGTATCAAGGAAAAATACGTCTTCCAGAAATCGGGTATCCCCTTCCGCCAGATGCACAGTTGGGATTACTCCGGTCCGTATCACGGTTACGAAGGATTCAAGATCTTTGCCCGTGACATCGACATGGCGATCAACTCCCCGACTTGGGGACTGGTCAAGAGCCCGTTTTAAGGAATGATTCTGTTGAGGCACTGCGAGCAGTGCCTCACATTCAGCAAGATAAGGAGTTATCGCCATGAGCGAAGCAGCACTAAGAAAAGTAACTGAACATACCCCGGAAGAGATCGAAAAGGTCAAAGCCTGGATCAACACCGAGGAATATAAAGAGAAAAACATGGCCCGCGAGGCTCTGGTCGTCAACCCGGCCCATGCCTGTCAGCCGCTCGGTGCCCAGATGGTCGCGACCTCGTTCGAAGGCTCCCTGCCGTTCGTTCACGGTTCCCAGGGGTGTGCGTCCTACTTCCGGTCAACTTTTACCCGCCACTATCGTGAGCCGTCTGCTGCAACCTGCGACGCCATGACTGAGGACGGAGCGGTGTTCGGTGGTCAGAACAACCTGCATGAAGGTATGGAGAACGCTTACACCCTGTACAAGCCGAAGATGATGCCGGTTTACACCACCTGTATGCCTGAAGTTATCGGTGACGACCTGACCTCATTTATCAGGAACGCCAAGCAGAAAGGGTTGATCCCGGAAGATCTTCCTACCCCCTATGCCAACACCCCGAGTTTCAACGGCACCCACATCCACGGCTACGATTCGATGCTGCTCAGCATCCTCAAAGATCTGACCAAAGATCAGCGCGTTGAGGACAAGTGCACCGGCAAACTGAACATTATCCCCGGTTTCGACGGTAACGTCGGTAACTTGCGCGAATACAAGCGGATCTGCGACCTGATGGATATCCCTTACACCATGCTGGCTGACAGCTCCGAAGTATTCGATTCCGGTTGCGACGGCGAGTACAAGATGTACCCAGGTGGGACCAAGCTGGAAGACGCAGCCGAGTCGATTAACGGTAAGGCGACCATCGCCATGCAGAAGTATTCGACACTTCACACCATGAAGTTCATCAACGCTGAGTATGCCGGTGCCAAGGAAGTGATGCCGATGCCGTTCGGGGTCAAGAAGACCGATGAGTTCATTCTCAAACTGGCAGAGCTGTTCGGCAAAGAAGTTCCTCAAGAACTGAAAGACGAGCGTGCCCGCGCCGTCGATGCGATGACCGACGCTCACCAGTACCTGCACGGCAAGAAGCTCGCCGTTTTCGGCGACCCGGATTATGTTATCGGTATCGTCAGCTTCCTGCTCGAAATGGGTGCTCGCCCTTGGTACGTCGTTGTGTCCCGCGCCACCAAGAAGTTCAAGAAAGAGATGGACGCGCTGCTCGAGACCTCCATGTACGGCGAAGGTTGCACCTGCTACATCAACAAGGACCTCTGGCATATGCGCAGCCTGGTGATGACCGACCCGGTCGACGGCATTATCGGCGACACCCACGGTAAATGGGTTGCCCGCGATGCCAAGATTCCACTGTTCCGCATCGGTTTCCCGATCATCGACCGCGTCAACCTGCACCGCAGCCCGGTCGTTGGTTATACCGGCGCTATCAATATGCTCAGCATGATTGCCAACAAGTTCTTGGACATCATGGATGAGACCTGCGAGGACCAATGGTTCGAAATGATGAGATAGGGGAGCGGCCCTTTTACGCAATCTCTGCGTCAGGTTGCGAAATCCACTTGTGCGGCGTAGCCCTGCTACGCCTCCGCGCGATTTCTTACCTTCCTTGACCTTGCGCAAAATTGCTCGCTCCTGAGACGGAGTACCAAACCTGTAGAACCTCTCTCTCCCCTTCGGGGGAGGGCTGGGGTGGGGGTGAAAGATGATCCGCACCCGTCGATTTGAAATTGTATCTGGAAAAGAAAGTAAAGGATTAAGCATGAAAGTCGCATTTGCCAGCACCGACAAGGTTCACATTGATGAGCATTTTGGCCGGGCTGAAGAATTTTACATCTGGAATATCGGGCCGGAGGAAGCGGAATTTACCGGCGTGATCCAGGTGACCGAAGAAGGGGGCGACGCTGCTGATCGGATTGAGGCTCGTGGTGCAGCTCTCGATGAGTGTGCGCTGGTTTACGTCGGCGAGATCGGCGGGCCGGCGGCAGCCCGACTGGTGGCGAAAAAGATCCATCCCCTCAAAAGCAAAACCAAGGAGCCGATCACCGAAGTGGTGGAAAAGCTGCAGGAAGTTCTCAAGGGAACCCCGCCACCATGGCTGCGTAAGGCAATGCTCAAAGGAACCCATTAATGTAGGGGCGCCCAGTCGCCCGCGTCGAAAACGGGCGGTTGAGAAAATCGCCGCTACTCACATCTTAGGAGAATAGAAAATGGCTTTAATTACTGGTTTGACCAAGGGGGGTGCCAGCTGGACTCCGACATTCGTCGAGTCTGTTGATCATGAGAAATGTATCGGCTGCGGCCGCTGCTTCAAGTCCTGCTCGCGTAAAGTTCTCGGCCCGGTCGAGATCGAAGACGAAGAGACCGACACCATAAACATGAAGATGGATATCGTCAATGGCGATGCCTGCATCGGTTGCGCCGGTTGTGGCGTTGCCTGCCCGAAGAAGTGTTTCACCTTCGCCACCATGGAAGCCTAAAGGAGGCGAACATGCTTATCGCAGTCGCATCCCAATCGGGTATTGACGTCGATCAACACTTTGGCCATGCCGAGCAGTTTCTGATTTTCGATTACGGCGGTGGCAGCCCGGAGCCGCTCAAAACCGTTGCGGTTGAAAAATACTGCACTTCAGATCCGAACCATTCTTTTCATGAGTCGCGCTTCGGTGCTATCACCGAGGCTCTTGATGGCTGCAAAGCCCTGCTCACTGAGATGATAGGTGAAATGCCGAAGCAGGAACTGCTTAAAGCGGGTATCACTCCGGTGATTGCGACCGGTCCGATAGCCGATGCTTTGAAACTCGCACACGACTCGGTGTGCAGTGGGGGATGTAAAGGCGCACGATCTGAGGGAAATTGCCCGCATGCCTGATTTTGAGGTGAATTAGCAATTTATTCAGTATCTGATTTTTCCAGAGATGCAATGGCCATTGGCGAGGGTCGGACCGCTCAGAGGGGGCGGTTCGGCCCAATTTTTTTCATGGCCAGAAGTAAACTCCTGTGTTGATTTACGACCAGGAGTTTTTTGTTTTTAAGAGAACACTTATTTTTTGTTTCGAATTGTGACTGAAATGGTTGTTATGTTAAAAATAGAAAATTATTGAATGATAATTTTCTGAAGCAGGATGATTTTTTGATTGTTGACCTGAAAACAGCCCTGGAGGAAAAAAAGCGCTACCAGGTAAGTCCCGGTGAGCATGCCATTGCGACCGGGGATGTTGTCCTCACGACATTGCTCGGTTCCTGCGTTGCTGCCTGTCTCTATGATCCGGTCAACCGGATCGTCGGTATGAATCATTTCATGCTCGCCTCACGTAAATATATCCCGGAGAACAGACCTTTTTTAAGTGAAGCCGGGCGCTATGGTGTGAATGCTATGGAGCTGTTGATTAACGGCATGCTGGCGAAAGGGGCGCAGGTAGAAAATCTGCAGGCAAAGGCGTTCGGTGGCGCCAATGTGCTGCCGGCACTGAATCGGCTGCACAGTCAAGGCAGCGTCGGGGAAATCAATATCCGTTTTCTGCGCAACTTCCTGCAGCGGGAAAATATTCCCCTGAAATCGTCCAATCTTGGCGGGACCCAAGGCATGTTGATTCACTTTTTTTCTGCTGATTACAGTGTGTACGTCAAGCCAGTCGGCAAGGGCCTCTCCTCCAACATTGCGGTCAAAGAGCAGCGCTTTGCTGACAAGGCCCTGGAGAAACGTGAGCGGAAAGCGCCGGAAGTGGAGCTCTGGTACCCACGAAGATAAAATGAGAAATAGCGGGCATCGCATTCTTTTTCTGCACAATGCTTAGGCATTCCTTCTGTTAAATTCCCGAAATCCAACGTTTTCGCGTCCTTTCAAAGTTGGCACGGCCTGTGCTCTTATTGATTCGCAACAATTGATGTTATTTCGAGTGACGACGTGGTCACTCAACACATACAGGCAATGAAGCCCCGGGAACATGGAGTCGTTCTGCGGGGTTTTCTACACAAACAGTTAGCAAAGGCGCTTTCGAGATGATTTTCGGAAGCGTTTTTGTGTTTTAGAGAGGATGAGAGCTATGGCAACTGGATGCCCGATGATGAAGATGAAGCAGGAAACAGATCACCCCTGTTTTGGTGGCGATCATAACAAGGCAGGTCGGATTCACCTGCCGGTCGCGCCCGGATGCAACATCAAGTGCGGTTTCTGCGAGCGAAAGTTCGACTGTGTCAATGAGAGCCGCCCCGGAATTACCAGCAAAGTGCTGACTCCTGAACAGGCGTTGCGCCGAGTTGAACTGGTCAAGCAGCATATGGAAAAGCAGGGTGGAGCCGAGTTGAAAGTCGTCGGAATCGCTGGCCCTGGTGATCCGCTGGCCAACCCGAAAACCTTTGAGGCATTCAGACTGGTGCGTGAAAAGTTCCCGGAGATGAAGCTCTGCCTGTCGACGAACGGTTTGCGCCTGCCGGAAAAGCTCGATCAGATTGTCGAAGCCGGGGTCACCAGCCTGACCGTGACCATCAATGCCTTGACCCCTGAGACCGGGGCCAAAGTTTACGAGTGGATTCATTTTGCCGGCACCAAAATCCGCGGCGAAGAAGCAGCCGAAATTTTGCTGATGGAGCAGTTGAAAGGGGTGGAGATGGCCGCCAAGGCCGGGATGATGGTGAAAGTCAATCATGTCTACATCCCGGGTTACAACGATCATGAAACCCTTGATCTTGCTGTGAAGGTGCGCGACCTGGGGGCTGACATGATGAACATCATGCCGATTATTCCGGTCGGCAAGTTCGCTCATGTCGAGCGGCCGTCCGAATTCACCATGGAGATGGTGCGCAACCAGGCCGAACTGATTCTTTCGCAGGCACGGCATTGTAAGCAGTGCCGTGCCGATGCGGCTGGGGTTGTGGGGAAGGATATTGATCTGGAAGCACTGGAAGCGGCTTCTGCTTTGGCCAGCTAAAGACAACATCAAGGTTGCGGGGCCTCGGCCCCGCACGCCCACGACCTTAAACACCTGGCGGGCTGCAAGCCGCCGGTACTGCACTGACTGCCCATGCAGTTAATTGTGATTTTACGCACCCGATAGGTGCCACCCTCATTCTGCGAAATCGCAGAGGTAGAAAAAATGAAACTCAACGTTGAGGTCATGAAATCCTTCGGCCGCTTCGAGTTTGCCGCCGGCTTCCAGGTCGAAGGGGCTCGTATTGGTATCTTTGGGCCGTCCGGTAGTGGTAAATCGACCCTCAGCAGCCTGCTGGCCGGTTTAGTGAGCCCCGATGCCGGGACGATTCACCTGAATGACCGATGCCTGTTCGATAGCATCAGTAAAATAAATCGCAATCCGGAACAGCGACGAGTGTCAGTGGTTTTTCAGCACGCTCACCTGTTCCCGCACCTCAACGTCGAACGCAACCTGCTTTATGGTTTTCACCGGACTCCGGCTGAGCGGCGCAAGCTGCTGCTTGAGGATGTTGCCGAAGCGCTCGATATCAGTCGTCTTCTCAAGCGCAGTGTCAGTAAACTCTCCGGGGGGGAGAAACAGCGGGTTGCACTGGGGCGGGCACTGCTCGCCTGTCCCGACCTTTTGATCCTGGATGAACCTTTAAGCGCTCTCGACAAGCGCCTGAAAGAGCAGATCATCCCTTTTCTGCGTAAAACTTTGCGCCGATTCGAAATCCCATATCTTTATATTTCCCACTCCCTCAGCGAAATGAGGCTGCTCACTGATCAGGTTCTCTGTTTTGCCGATGGCCAATTGCAGGAAACCAGCGATGCCGAAACCTTGGCCCGCCAGCGGATGACCGGCAACCGGCATGGCTACCTGAACCACCTCGAGCTAAGTGAACCGCGCGAAGTCGGTGGCATGCTCGGTTATCGCTGGGGGGAGAACGAGTTGCTGCTGACCGATCATGAGCAGCCGCAAGCCGGCCTGTTCGAGTTGTCGAGTAAAGATATCCTGTTGTTTAAAAATCATCCACATGCGCTGTCGGCACGAAACCTGTTGACGGCGAAAATCACCGAGCTGATTCCGCAGGGGGGCTCGGTCGGGGTGAAACTCAATTGCAATGGCGAGGAGCTGATTGCCCAGATTGTGCGTGAAGCAGCGCTTGAGCTGAACATGGATGTCGGCATGACAGTCTATGCGGCGATCAAGGCATCTGCCTTCAGGAGGCTGGTTTGATGAAAGAAAAGCTGATATTTACTCTCTGCCTTATTCTGTTACTTTTTGCTTTCAGTGTTTCCGTTGAGGCTGAGGAGATCCGTATCTCTGCTGCCGCCAGCTTGACCGATGCGGTCAAAGATATTATCGCTGTTTACCAGCAGAATCATGCCGAAAGCCAACTGTTACCCAATTTTGCCTCATCCGGAGCCCTGGCAAAACAGATCTCTGCCGGGGCCCCTGCTGATATCTATATTTCCGCCAACTCCAAGTGGATGCAGTACCTGCAGCAGCAAGGTTTGATCGACGATCCGTCAGAGCAGGTGCTGGTTCAGAATAGACTGGTTTTCGTCGGCATGCCAGGAACTGCGAAATCGATGGCTGACCTGCCAGGGCTGCAGCGGATCGCCATCGGCAGCCCGAAGGCGACGCCGGTTGGCCGCTATTCCGAGCAGGCGATGAAAAACGCTGGAATCTATGCTCATTTGCAGAATGAGCAGAAATTGATCCTCGCCAAAGATGTGCGTCAGGCATTGCTCTATGCAGACCGTGGAGAGGTTGACGGCGCTTTTGTTTATCATACCGACGCATTGCTGGCGAAGCAGGCGAAGGTTCTTTTTGCCGTGCCGCAAAAGCTTTATCCGGCGGTGGTTTATCCGGCGGCGCTGACTGTGACTGGTGCGGGGAAGCCTGAGGCGAAAGTGTTCTTCGCTTACCTCTTCAGTTCGTTGAGCCAAGGCGTTTTTAGGACATTTGGATTTGTAATCCCGGAAGAATAAGCATGCTCATTTTGTCCCCGACAGATTACCAGGCCCTCTGGCTTTCGGCTAAAGTCGCCTCGGCGGCAACCCTGGTTGCCTTGCCGGTCGGGTTCGGTTTGGCCTGGCTGCTGGTCTTCGGGCGCTTGCGCTTCAAAGCGTTACTCGATGGTTTGATCAATCTGCCCCTGGTGTTACCGCCGGTCGTCGTCGGCTACCTGCTGTTGCTGCTGCTCGGGAGGCAGGGTCCGCTCGGCGGGTTGCTGCAAAAGTTCGGTATCCAGTTGATTTTCAACTGGAAGGGGGCGGTGATCGCCTGTGCTGTCATCGGTTTGCCGCTGATGGTGCGTTCGATTCGCCTGGGTATGGAGCAGATCGATCCACAACTTCTCCATGCCTCCCGCACCCTCGGTGCCGGCTGGTTCGATTGCCTGCGTACGGTGGTGCTGCCGCTGTCGATCCCGGCGCTGATCACCGGCAGCACCCTCTGTTTCGCCCGTTCTCTCGGCGAGTTCGGTGCCACCATCATCCTCGCCGGCAATATCCCCGGTGTTACCCAGACCATCCCGCTGGCGATCTACGATTACACCAGCACACCGGGTGGTGAAGCGGGGGCACTCTCCCTCTGCCTGCTTTCCATCGGTCTGTCCTATCTGGTACTGATGCTCAATACGCTGCTGCTGAAACGGTTTCAGCGTAACCAAGCCTGAGGCAGCCGCCACCACTGGAGAAAGTCGCGCTTTGCTGTAGACTTAATGAACATTTCTCTGTTTGCCGATGATGAAAAAGGAGCAGCAGATGGAAGGTCCTCCAGTTCACGATAACGTCATCGAAACCCTCAGGCTGATGGCAGAGGGCAGATCCTTCAAACCACAGATGGGGCGGAAGAGCGCCGAGGTGACAGCGTTGCAGCGCGCCCTGATCGGTCTCGGCTTCCGTTTGAATGATGATGGCTTCTGGGGGCCGCTGACCAGTGACGCCGTGCGCAGTCTGCAGGAAAAACTCGATTTTGAACCGACCGGCCAGCCGAATCCCGAACTGGTGAGGATCCTGCTCGATCTGTTGCAGAACCCGGGCATGCAGGAAGAGTTCAGCAAAAAGGTCGGCCCGGTCAGCCAGGAAGCGACCACTTCAGCGGAGCAGAAAGCAGGCGAGCCGGTGGTGGCGAGCGCAACCAGGGGGCAGGTGCTGCCGCATACCATCAGCGATGGGGCGGTGCGGGACGTCAGCCAGGACAGCCTCGGTTTCACCTCCTACGTTTACGGTCTGCAGCAGTTTCTTGCCGCCGAGGAGACCCGGCCGCCGCTGGCGATCGGCATCACCGCGCGCTGGGGCCAGGGCAAGACATCCTTCATGCGCATGCTCGAAACCGAGCTGGAAAGACCGCGCAAAGCGGGTCCCCGTTTTGTCTCATCCTGGTTCAATCCCTGGCTTTACAGCGATCCCGAACAGCTGTGGAATGCCTTTGTCTCCAACATCAGCAGCTGTATTCTGCACGCCCTGCCGCGCGGCAACCGGTTTTTATTCCACTATCGCCGCTTCAGGCACAATCTGGAACAGCGGGTCGGCTTCGGCATCCGTTTCTGGCTTGGCCTGCTGATGATTCTCTCGACCCTGGGGATTTTCCTTTACGCCGTCTGCAGCGATCTCGGCGGCACCGCGATGCTCGATATGGCAGGCAAGTATATCGGACCCGACACCAAAGAACTGCTGACGGATCATTCCACGTTGCCTTTTCTGCTGAGTGTTTTCGGTGCCGTTTTCCTTGCCTCGATCTTTTATTACCGAGTGGTGAAAAAGCTCGATTTCGGTCTGATCGATTATCTGCAGAAGAAGGATTTCTCCGTCAAAGCGGGTGCCCTGGTGCAGTTTCAGAACGAAATGGAATTGCTGGCCGAGGCGATCCCTGACGATCTGCGCGTGGTCGTGTTTATCGATGATCTTGACCGCTGCGAAGAGAAAATCCTGATGGAGGTGATCAGTTCGCTGCAGGTGCTGACGGTGTCGAGTAAGTGTTATTTCGTCCTCGGTCTCGATCTGGCCATAGTCGCCCGCCAGATCGAGGGTTCGGTATTGGCCCAGGCACTGGAACAGACTGACGAAAAGCAGCACCCGTTCCAGCACGGCAGCGGTTTCCGTTTCCTGGAAAAAGTTATCCAGGCGCGCTTAAGTGTGCCGCCCTATGACCATGAAGAGATCAGGGGGATGGTGGAGAGGCTGCTGCCGAAGTCGCTGGCAGTAAAAACCGGGGAAGAGGATGATGCGACGGCAGTCAAGACGGTCAGCCAGGCAGAAGTGGCGCAGGTTGTCCGGGTCGATGATCCCGCGATCCAACCTCCCGAGGATGAAGAAGTGCTGGATGCTCCCGAAATCGGTGAGGCCCTGGTCAAGTATGGCCCGGTGTATTTCGATAATCCGCGCAGCCTGAAACGCTTTATGAACTCTTTCCGCATGCACGCCCACCTGGCGACGGTTGTCGATAACGGCATCTCTACAGATCAGCTGGCGCGCTACTTCGTGCTGGCCGAGTGCTGGCCGGGACTGCTCGATTATTTCAAGCACAACCCGCAGCGCCTTATGGCAGAAGGAAAATTTGTTCCACTGGCGAAAGAGCAGGGAACCGGCGGTCGCTCGCTGGAAAAGGAAATTGACAGGTTGATGGAGGGAGCCGCCGGAGGACTGTTCCGTGAACAGCCAGCTCTCGATGGTGATACCATCGTCCATCTCTGCAAATGGTACGGATTCCGCTTTTACCGGGCGGAACGCTTCAGTACACCTTAAGGGACAATGATGGCGGAGCGAAATAAACTAAGCAAGGACGAACAGCGCGATCAGCTGGTCGCGCAAATGCGGCAGGAAGAACAGGGGCGCCAGCTTGGTTACCGGGAGCAGGCGTTGAAAATTTTCCCCCATGTCTGCGCCCGTTGTACGCGGGAATTCGAGGGGAAGAGTCTGCGTGAACTGACGGTCCATCATAAAGACCACGATCATGACAATAATCCACCGGACGGCAGTAATTGGGAGCTGTTATGCATCTACTGCCACGAGCATGAACATACCCGTGGCATCCAAGGTGATCGCGAAGCAGATTCCCCAGCCGAGTCGCAAGGTTCATCCCTGGCCCATTCCCCCTTTGCCAACCTCGCCGAGCGGCTGAAAAAATAGTCGAAACCGTCTCGGCTGAGCCTGTTCAATTCAGGTAGCCGCTGCCGATAGCACGGAATGGCAGCTTCAGATCAAGTTCCGGAACCTGTTTGGCGATCCAGGCGGTAAAGGTGTTGCTGTTCGGCCCCGGGAAGACCCGGTATTCGTTTTGCCAGGGATAGTCGCGAGCCGCCTGATCGACGGCTGCAATCAGCATCTCTGCTTCTTCCCCTCGGTGCTCGGCAAGCAGTTCCGGTTTTTCGCCAAACCAGTGCCGATCCGGCAGGTCGTTGGCAATGCGCAGCACTGACATGCCACGATTAAGCCGCCAGCCGATGACTTCATAAACGGTATAGTTATCCGCCGCATTTTCCTTGGTGGCGACCCAGGTATGGATTGCGAACCAGCCGCGCCAACCCCAGGCTTTGGCGCCATAAACCTGAACGATCGCTTCACTGGTGCTCTGCGGATCGGGCGCAATCCCGGCCGATTCGCGACTGGCGGTGCGCCAGTCGCGGTTATTGCAACCGGTCAGCAAAGTCATCAGCAAGAGACCACCGAGTAAGTAACGGATCATTTGAGGGTCGCGTTAAGGTATTGCACGAACCTGGCCCAGGATTTTTCGTCCGCGTCTTTGCGGTATCTCTCACTGCCGAACACGGTAAAGGCGTGTGGTGCGCCACTGTAAGTGATCATTTCGTGTTTGATTTTGGCCTGTTCCATCTCGACCGCCAGCTTGGCGAAGTCATCCATACTTACTGCGGCATCCGCCGTCCCGTGCAGGACCAGAACCGTCCCTTTGGTCTGGCTGTAGTCTTGGCCTTCAGGCGTCGTGAGCCCGCCGTGGAAGGAGACGAAACCTTTCATGTTCGCACCGCTGCGGGCATGCTCCAGGGTAACGGCTCCACCAAAACAGTAGCCGATGGTGACCGCGTTGCTGGTATTGCCGCCAACAGAGGTGGCTGCGGCGACGGCTCCATCCAGCAGGCTGCGCATTTTGGCGCGGTCTTTATAGAGGGATCCGGTCATTTTCCTTTTATCTTCAACGGCTGTCGGTCTGACACCTTTGCCGAACATGTCCGCCGCGAATACGGCGTAGCCCAGTTCGTTGAGCATTTCCGTCCGTTTGATTTCATAATCGGTCAGCCCGTCCCAGTCGTGAATCATCACTACAAGCGGGGCATTGTCTGCCGGGCTGGAGTAGTAGCCTTCATAGGTTTGGCCGTTAACCTGATAGTCGACCACCTGGCCGGCCAGGGCGGTCGCTGTGCCCAGAAGAAACAGAAAAAAGAGACTTGATAATGTTTTCATGACTTACCTCTCTGTACAATAGCTGACTATTTAGGTCAACTTTAGCAGGAGGCGTCAATCGACGCAAGTGGGGCTCAACTTATCAGGGGAGAGATTGCAGAAAGGCGATTTCTTCCGGTACGAATTCCTTGGCCCGTTCGCTACCGATATTGACCGCCCAGTGGATCCCGCCAGGGGTGTGCTTGACCATTTCGTAGCCGGCCAGGATCATGTACTTGACCGGTTTCTTCGACCAGCTGTTGACCCGTTCTTCGGTGTCGAACAGCAGGACGTAACGTTTCTCATCCGCTTCAAACAGCATCGGCGTGACGCTTTCCCGTTCTTCAATCGGGGTATCACTGCCGTCATCGACTATCGGGATGTAAAAATCGGTTTTCAGTACCTGATCGTAGTATTCGCCTTGAGCGTTGTCGTCATTGATGTATTTTTCCAGTGCTTCATCTAAAGCGGTCATCTGTTGTCCTTTTAAGCAAAACGTTTATCGGAACGGGCATTTTTTACACCCTCGTGGCCCTGCTGCATCCAGCCGGTGGTTATTTCCCCTTCCGGTTGGTCGAACTCAGGCAGATAGGGTTTGATATCGAGCACAGGTGTGCCGTCAAGGATGTCGATACTTTCAACGGTCAGGATGTTACCTTCGATCTTCTGCAGTTTGAGCACCGACAGGCCGATGTGGTTCGGTCGGGTGGGTGCGCGAGTGGCGAATACGCCGCGTGGCTCAGGGTCGAGGAAGGGCGTCACGGTCAGGCTGTTTTTCTCTACCCGGTGAAAGTGGTAGAGGACGATGATGTGGGAGAAGCCAGCGAGATCGCTCAAACCCTCGACCAGTTCCGGATTCAGTTCAATCCGCCCGATTTCTCCCTTGGCACCGCCCGGCTGGATTGGCATCTCGGCGATCTGATGAAAGGGGGAGTGGATAACGCCGATCGGCTCAATCTGCATTTAAATCTCCGTGCCATCGCAGGCAATAGTGACGCAAGGACAGTTTTTGGGATCGCGTTCACCGACCGATTCCAGCTTCAGCCCGACCCAGTTGTGTACCTGCTCGACTTCGAAACCGGCCAGTCGCTCGTTGCCGACCTGCATCAGCGGACGAACGATCAACAGTGGCTCGGCGACCATCATGTTCAGCGCATCATCAGCCGAAATCTGCTGCGGGTCAAGTTCGCCCGATTTTATTTTCGGATTGGTGATGTTGAACCATTCTGCCACCGGGCGCGCACCGAAAAATTTTGCCAACTCGTCTTTTGTCCAGTTATCGGTCAGCAGGTCGCGCACATCCAACTCGTGCCCGGAGGCGAGTAGAATCTCTTTCTGCTTGCTGTTGCCTTTGCAGCCCGGCTTCTCCCAGAAAATGATTTTTGCCACGTTACTGTTCCTTTCAGCAGCACTCGCGTTCGATCTGGTCAAGCAGTTCGAGCGCTTCGCTGTCATCCTGTTCTTCGAAGATTTCGTAGAGGTTATTGATGTAAGTGTGTATCAGGAAGATTTCATCGATGGTGCGGCCGTTGTTATCTGCCGGCTTACCGATTTTATCGAGCATCTCTTTGAATTTTTCCCAGAAGGGGTTGCTCTTTTCCGGGTCGTCGATGTGCGCGCGCAACATCTCCATCAGGCGTTTCGAGTTGCCTTCACAGTCGATATTTTTGTAGGTGACATAACGGTCGGTTGTTGTAGTCATTCAGCTTCGATCCTTGTTTAAAAGTTATGCGTTTTCCGGGGCAAAACAGAGATGATAGTCGCTGCAGTCTGCACAATTGGGTGATTTGCACATGACCCCGCCGTTCATGTCGCAGGCCTGTTTGAACAGGTAACGCTTCCAGCGCATCCCCTTGTTGTTGGCCAGTGCCAGGGTTGGCAGGTGACGGCGGATAGCAGCGGTCAACTGGGGACGTTTCAGCAGTCCCATCGATACCCACAGGTGACCGGGCAATGCGGCGCGGCAGGCAATGGCTTTTGCCAACAGTTCCGCCAAGTGGGCTTTGCGACCGGCCTGATCGCAGGGGACATGGGAGAGCAGGATCGACAGCACATCCGGGTTGATGCCGGGTGGCGGGGTTTGCTTCGGTTGGGGTTCGCTGCTGGTAACCTTGCGGCGATCGAAACCGGGAAAGTAGATGGCGAGTATTTTGTCGACGTCGGTCGACTTCAGGCCCAGCCGATTGGTCATGATGCCGCCTTCCTGTTTCGCCAGCGTCAATAGCCCGGCAAACATCTGTCGATCTTCGTAGAAGATTCCGGGCGGGATGTCGGTGTCGAGCAGTGCACGATAAAAAGGATCGCGGCGGTTGACACGCGGGTTGAGATCCTCTTCAGCCTCCGGCTGTATTTCCGCTGCGACCGGTTTTGCCCCGTTCCGGGCACTGTTGACGGCCGCCTGAAAGGCCTGAGCAGCAAGCTCGGCGCAGTAATTACGCTCTTCCGGCAGACCTCCCAGTTTACGGTTGATCAGGTCTGGGGTGCACTGAATGCTCTCCTGCAGCGAGTGGCCTTCGCTCAACTCGGCAATGGCGGCACAGGCAGCGATGGTGAAGCCACAGCCGAAGACCTGGTAGCGAATTTTTTTGATCAGTTCGTTATCCAGTTTCAGGGTGAAGCGTACAGCAAGGCGGTTGCCTTTATCTTGATCGCGCAGGCCGACCTCACCCGTACCGTCCGGTTTGTCGAGCAGGCCAATGTGGGTTTCGTCAGCGGCGTATTTGCGGATTTTTTCTGTATAGCCTTGCATCGTTTTCATTTCCCCCAAGGTTTTTTACTTTAAGACGCTTTGTGGGTTCTCCACTCCTCCGCTGCATTCGCGCACTCAAACAAAAAGTAAGCCCCACCTTCATACAGCACATCATTCTTCAAAGCATTCCCCACTTGCTCCCAATTGGGAAATCCACGTGTTACCAAGCCTTTACCAAGACGGTGAGCCAATGCTTCGCAGTGGAAATTGCCGATCATCAGGTCATAGTCATCCGCCAGCTTCTCGGCATCCTCGAGATCGCCAACGAGCACTTTTGCAGCACGTATCTTTTCCAACTGCAGTGAATCAACTGACGAAATCGCTGCCGCAACTCGACCGCCTGCTTCATACAGCGACTGGCAAATCCCGGCCAGCTGATCCGGCTCACCCACCACCAGAAAACGGGTCTGGCCGAGGGAAAAATGGGAATCAAGCATGGCGTCCTGCAAGCGCTTGCGCCAGCGGACAATGTTGGTTTGCGGCAACTCGATGCCGCTCTCCTGCATCAGCAGTTCGATCAGGCTGTCGCTTGCTTCCAGTCCACTCAGGTGCGAGAAGTGCTGATGGCGCATGGAGGAATTTTTTCCCAGCAGAGCAGCGGCACATTTCTGCATCGAATCGCCGACGCTCAGTACCAGCGTCGCATCGCCGAGGTGTTTGATCTCTTCGACCGAGATTCCACCGCTGGAGAGCGCCGCTTGCTTGTCGCCCAGATGGCCGTCGAGGGAAGTCGACAGATCGGGCAGGGCGTAAGTTGTAAAACCGAAGGCCTCACAGGTCTGCTTGATCTTCTCCACCTCAATCGGCTGCAGGCTGACGTGCGGAAGGATGACGATCTTTTTTACATCGATCTGCTCAGAGGGCTCGACCAGTTGCTCGATAAGAGCTTTGCAGGTCAAGGCCCAGCCACTCTCCAATCCGCCCTCGTAGTCGGGGCTGTTGACGTAAACCAGCGGGAATTCCACTTTTCCGGCGACGCCGCGGATGTCGTCCCCCTTGGTTTCCGGCAGGCCGGTGGTGTGCAGACCGATCAGGCTTGGGGTGACTTTCTTGGTGATGTTCTTGACCGACTCGACGATGCTGTAGTCGCCGCCGTCGAGCACGGCGATGGCATCGGTGACAGCACTGGTCTGAATCGCGATCGGTTCACAGAAGTGGCGGGTGTAGAACACCTTGGTGAAGCTGGTGCAGCCCTGGCCGCCGTGCATCAGCGGCATGCATTTGTCGATGCCGAGGAAAGCGAGGGTTGCTCCCATCGGCTGGCTCAGCTTGAACGGGTTGACCTGCAGCGGTTTGCCCGATTTGTTGATTACTTCTCCCATGGTGCCCTCCGTGAAACCAGCTTGAACACCGGGTTCTCCAGTGCGTTTTTCAGATCTTCCGCCAGATTGAGCAGGCCGTTGTAGCCGCCGTAGCTCTTTTTCTTCTCCTGGTTGACGTCGGCGAAGGCGATCCTTTTTTTGATCGCCGTGTAGAGTGAGCGGCCACCAGCCAGAAGCAGGTGCGCACCTTTTTCGTCAATCAGCTTGGCCTGCTCGGCACCGGGGTTCATCATCAGCACGCCCTCTTCGCCGAGATACTCGCGGGCTTTGACGCGGTCGGCCTCGGTCGCTTTTTTCACTGCCGTGGCGACCACTTCGATCCCCAGATCCTGCAGTGCCGAGGCGATCGACCAGCTCTTGTTGCCGCCGGTGTTGAGGACCGCTTTTTTGCCGGCAAAAACTTTTTTGTAGGGGGCGAGCTTTTCTTCCAGTTTTGCCTCTTCGCGGGCGATCAGTTTTTTCGTCCGTTCGATCAGCTCTGCATCGCCCAAAGCCTCGGCAATCGCCAGCAGTCCATTACTGGTGTCCCGCTTGCCGTAGAAAGACAAAGAGATACTCGGGATGTCGTACTGCTCCTGCATCTTGCGGGTGAGAGAAATCAGTGACTTGGCACAAACGATGACGTTCAGCTTGGCGCGGTGGGCAGTGCGGATGTCGGCGACCCGGCCATCTCCGGAAAGAGTCGAAAGAATGCGAATCCCCAGCTCATCCAGCAGGTGACTGTACTGCCACATGTCGCCGGTGACGTTATATTCGCCGATCAGGTTGATATCGAAGGGGGTGGTTGTCTCTGGCTCTTTGCTGCCGATCAGGTGGCGCAATGCGGCTTCGCCACCGAGGCGGCTGCCGAGGTTTTTGCTGCCGACAAAACCGGGCGCATGCACCGGAATCATCGGCACGTCATATTTTTCAGCCGCCTGTTTGCAGATCAGATCAAGGTCGTCACCGATCAGCGCAGTGACACAGGTGGAATAGACGAAGATCGCTTCCGGTGCATAGTGTTCCATGATGTAGTCGATGGAGTCTGTCAGCTTCTTTTCACCGCTGAAGACGACATCGTTCAGGCTGACATCAGTGGTGAATCCCATCTGGGTGAAATCACGCCCCTGCCAGCTGGTTGCAGTCGCACGGGTTTCCCAACTGGAGCCAAGGCAGGTCATCGGCCCGTGAACCAGGTGGGCGGCGTCGGCATAGGGGAAGAGGGAAATCTGTGCTCCCTCGAAGGCGCAGCCGCCGGTGGTCGCTCCTGGCGTCGGGGCGTTGCAGGCGACTTTTTTACTTTTATTGTGTTCACAGGCGCTCTCGTCGAGCAATTCACGAATTTTGGGTTTTGCAGACACGACTTTTCTCCAGAATAAGATAAATGAAAATCCGACGCGTCTTTGGGAGGGATAAATTGAAGCTACGACTTTGTAGCTCGCTTTTCTCTAGAGCAAAACCCTTGCCAGTTTGTTACTCACTGAATTTACGTGCTTTTGCCCGTAGTGCCGGCAGCTGCGGCGCGAAATCTGTGCATTCTGCCCATAAATTGATCACTTTTTTGTCAGCAATAGCGGGGATGCCGCTATTTATCCGCTTTGTCGAATTGGCACTGCCCTTGCTGATTCGAACGGAGTCAAACCAAATCAGCAACGGCGCTGATGATTGAACCGGCAACGATGCCCCGCCCTTTACATAAAAGGCGCGGGGTTTTTATTTGGAGTTGAAGCTATGGATATTCTGGAAAACAGAGCGATTGTGATTGACGATACCACTTTGCGCGATGGCGAACAGACTGCTGGCGTGGCGTTCAGCCTGGAAGAGAAGAAGCGGATCGCGCGGATGCTGGATGAGATCGGTGTCGGCGAGCTTGAATGTGGTATCCCGGCGATGGGTGAACAGGAGCAGGCATCGATCCGCGCACTGGTCGACATGGGGCTGAACGCGCGGCTGATGACCTGGAATCGGGCGGTTATCTCAGACATCGAAGCGTCGTTGAAAACCGGTGTGGAGGCGGTTGATATCTCCCTTTCTGTTTCTGATCAACATATGAAACACAAGTTAGGCAAATCTCGCCAGTGGGTAAAAGAACAGCTGAAGGTCGCGCTCGGTTTCGCAAAAAAACATAACCTGTACGTTTCTGTCGGCGGGGAAGATTCCAGCCGTGCCGATCTCGATTTTCTCGTCGAGCTGCTGCAGATTGCTGAAAACGAAGGTGCTGATCGTTTCCGCTTCTGCGATACCCTCGGTATTCTCGATCCGTTCGCCACTTATGGAATGGTGAAATATCTTTACGACCGAACCGGACTCGATCTGGAAGTGCATACCCATAATGATCTGGGGATGGCGACGGCCAACGCTATCGCCGGTATCCGTGCCGGGGCGCGGTTCGTCAATACTACAGTGAATGGCCTCGGTGAACGGGCAGGTAACGCGGCGCTGGAAGAGGTGGTGATGGCACTGAAGCACGCATGTGGCCGTGACCCGCATATCGATACCAGTCGTTTTGTCGAAATTTCCCGCTATGTCAGCCAGGCGAGTCATCATCCGGTTCCGGATTGGAAAGCGGTGGTCGGGGAGAAGGTGTTTTCCCACGAGTCGGGTCTGCATGCAGATGGCGTCATCAAGGATGCGCGCAACTATGAAGGTTTCGACCCGGCGGAAGTTGGCCTGCAAAGGTACATGGTGCTCGGGAAACATTCCGGTAGCCATGGCCTGCTGCAGCGATTGAAGCAGCTTGATATCGATCCGCAGCAGCTTGATGTCGATGCCCTGCTCAGCCAGGTACGATGCGTCGCGCAGCAGCAGAAGCGCCCGATCGACGATCAAGGGTTGCTGAGACTTTGTAACGTCGCCTGAGTTGAGCAGATGCAATTTCGACTATTGACTGAAGAAGACTGGCGCCAATTTATGTGCTGGGCCGCACAGGAGAACTGGCGCGTTTCGTTTCAGGAACAACGACTGCTGCAGAGTTTATGGCGTCCGTACTTTTTTGCTCTATACAAAGAAGGAGTGCTGCGCGGATTTGTTTCTGCAGTCGCCTATAAAGAAAGCGGCTGGATCGGCAACCTGCTGGTACCGGAAAAAGAGCGCGGCAAAGGTTTTGGCTCGGCATTGTTTGACTATGCTCTGCAGTTCCTGCAGAAGGCTACCCCGACACGGGTCTGGTTAACCGCTTCAGCCGCGGGACAGCCGATCTATGAACGGCGCGGCTTCAAAGTGATCGATCGGATCGATCGTTGGGCGACTGGGGGGCAGGGGGGCCTTCCTGCAGAGGCTGATGCACCGGTCGCTGACCTGGTTGCCCTCGATACCGTTTGCTGGGGCGAATCGCGCTCACCTCTGATTAATGCGTTAAGTGATGATGGCAGTATCAGCCGTGCAGGAAAAAGCATGGGGTTGTTGCAGCCGGGGGTAGATGCCTGGCAGTTTGGGCCATGGCTTTCGCCGGATCGCAATGTCGTGGATAATCGGAAACTGCTGCAATTGGTTGTTTCGAGGACCCCGCCTGGCAAAGACCTGCTGGTTGATGTCCTCCATTCCTCTGAAATGGAGTTAGTGC
This sequence comes from Malonomonas rubra DSM 5091, assembly GCF_900142125.1. Lineage (GTDB taxonomy): Bacteria > Desulfobacterota > Desulfuromonadia > Desulfuromonadales > Geopsychrobacteraceae > Malonomonas > Malonomonas rubra. The sequence goes on along the minus strand of NZ_FQZT01000024.1, from coordinate 4,260 downwards.
TGCGAACCAGCGGGTTTGAAAGGCGAGGCTCAAATCAATTGATGGTGCTCAGTGATGAGCCGGTTTCCTTGAATGGCGTCATGGCATTGGCCAGCCTCGGCAGCATCGGCTAGTCGTATGCGGGATAGATATTTTTTTCTTGCACCGAACAACACTTTAAGGTAGAAAGATCGTCCCGAACCCAACGACCTGCGGGGACATTTCCCGCGGGGACTAGAAGTTATAAGTCCCTATCGTCTAGCCTGGCCCAGGACACCGGCCTTTCACGCCGGCGACGGGGGTTCGAATCCCCCTGGGGACGCCAAAAAGAAACAAGCACTTAGCCGATTTCGGTTAGGTGCTTTTTTCTTTTGTGCCCATTTTGTGCCCGCGCTGTGCCCATGATTTTGGATTTTGACCGCCGGTCTGTCTAAAACCCTGCATTCCACAAACCGATGGTCGGTTTTTTTTGACTTTCGGCTTTCCTTGGGCACCGTGCCCTCTTGATTTCAGTAAGTTATGAAACAAAGAAATGTGCCAAAAATTATCTTGTTTTTTTTCCACTAGAAAATGGCTAATTTTGACTCTCGGTCTTATTCTGGGCTCACATCCTCTAGGTGCTCCATCAAGTCAGCAATCTGGCATTTAAAGAATGTGCAGAGCTTATCGATGTTGTCAGTCGTCGTATTGTAATTACGCTGATTGGCAATTTTTGAGAGGGTAGTTCTGTGGATTCCTGTCTGATTTGCTATTTCCTCAAACGTCAATCTATTCCCCGTTCGGAATTGATAGTCTGACATCAGTTCTCTCAACCTATAGCGGATCACTATTCGCTCCCTTCATTGTTCGGTACATAACCACATCAAAATACCCCATCGGCAAGCACACAGCAAGCGTCAACTGTTGCGCCCCCGAGCTGAATGTAGAATAAAAATGAAAAATGTGATTGACGGTCACTTTAAAGCGATATATGATGTAGTTACACATCAAACGTAGAGAGGAGACTACAATGGAGCAAAAAACTTACATGACAACTGAAGAGCTGGCTAACCGTTTACGTTACGATCCTCGTTACATTCGTAGCGCTCTCAAAGACTCGGTCTTTATTGAGGGCATCCATTACATCCGTCCCTTTGGCCGTCGCCGTGTGCTTTACATCTGGGAGCAAATTGAAAAGGACATGGTTAAGGCTTCTCAGGAAGAGATGGATTCTATTCCTATGGCCAGGGGAGGGGTTTTCAATGGGTAGTATTCGTAGCCGTAACGAAATTCTGTTTTTTGACTTTCGCTATAAAGGTATTCGTTGCCGCGAGCAAACGTTGCTTGATGACACACCTGAAAATCGCCGCAAGCTTGAGCCTTTTATGGAACAGATCGACAAGGAGATTAAGCAGGGGGACTTCGATTATGAGAAGTATTTCCCGAACAGCAAGAATCTAGCAAAGGTTGCTGAAAAAGAAGGCCGTTTGGCTGCTGAGGTTTCCAATTGTCAGCCTGCATGCGGTGAAACACCTCTGTTTAACAATTTCGCTGAAGAGTGGTTCGATGAAAACCTGATTCGCTGGAAACTGTCTCATCAGGAGACAGTTCGGGGGATTCTGAACAAGCACTTGCTTCCCCGGTTTGGAGAGATGCAAGTCGGCCACATCACCAAGGGTGACATCCTTAAATTCCGGTCCTCACTCGCCAAAGTCCAGATCGGAAACAAGACGGGGTTATCGCCTATGCGGATTAATCACATCATGTCGTCAATTCGTATGATTATGAGTGATGCGGCCGACCGCTATCAATTTATCACGCCCTTTCGTGGAATCAAACCGCTGAAAGTGCCCAAATCGGATATTGATCCCTTCACAATCGAAGAGGTGCAACTCTTTCTGGAGAACGTCCGGGAAGATTTCCGGAATTACTATACGGTACGTTTTTTCACCGCGATGCGGACCGGAGAAATCGATGGGCTGAAGTGGAAGTATGTCGATTTTAACCGGCGGGAGATTCTGATTCGCGAAGCCTTGGTTCGTATGCGGGAGATTCTGATTCGCGAAGCCTTGGTTCGTATGCGGGAGGAAACAACCAAAACTCCCGGTTCGGTTCGCGAGATCCAGATGTCGGAGCCGGTCTATAACGCATTGAAGGCCCAGTGGGAAGTTACTGGCAACAAGAGCGATTTCGTCTTCTGTACCCGGCGGGGCGAACCCTTCAATCATACCAATATCACCAAGCGGATCTGGCATCCCACCCTGGAGATGCTTGGCCTGAAGCGGCGGCGGCCCTACCAGACCCGCCATACCATGGCAACGCTGTGGCTGGCGTCCGGCGAGAACCCGGAGTGGATCGCTCGGCAGATGGGGCATAGCTCGACCACCATGCTGTTCACCGTCTATTCCCGCTTTGTCCCCAACCTGACCCGGCGTGACGGTTCCGCATTTGAGAACCTGCTGGCCACGCGTGTAAAAGGAGATCGTTAGGATGAGTGATCTGCAAACCCTACAGCTGCATTCTCCCGGAGCATTTATCGCAGACGTTCGCATGCGGGACGTCGCTTGCCATGAAACCCGTGATGGCCAGCCGTATCTTCAATTCATGCTGGAAGATATCAGTGGGGCAGTCCCGGCTTATGTGTGGAGAGAAGATCTTCACAGGGCATGTTATCTGCAAAATTACAGTCTCGTCCGTGTTGCCGGGCGAACCCGCTGCTGGAATCGTCAGTTTCAGATCGATGTCGATGACATTAGGCCGATGGCATACAGGCACCTGGATGACGTTATCCGACTGTTGCCGCTGAGTCTCTGTCCTTTGCCGATGTTGCTGCCGCGTTTACAGGCGGCGCTGAACCAGATTACCCATCCGGCATTGCGCAACTTTATCCTGTCAGTGTTTGCCAATGACAGTATTGCTTTTGCTTTTCTGAACGTGCCCGCCAGTCTGAACTACCACCATAACTATCCCGGTGGGTTGTTGGACCATAGTCTCGAAGCCTTTGCAATGGTTGAGCGATTCCGTGAATTGCCACGAGACAGTTACGAAATCGGACTGGTTGCCATCCTGTTTCATGATATCGGCAAGATTCAGACATTGAGTGCGGATATGCAGATCACATCCCTTGGTTGCTCTGTTGAACATGACAAGCTGACTTTGGAAATTCTTGCGCCCTATTTGAAGCACCTTGAAAAAGAGTGGCCGGAAGGAGCCAGGGAATTGCGGTGTGCCCTGACCTGGAAGCTGAGTTCACAGGTTCCAACATATGATATCGCGGAAATAGTTGCCTGCTGTGACCGGTTGAGTGCCGGTTTGGATCGGCGCAAGGCGGCCTAGCAAAGACAGAGGTTCCAGTAACGTTACAGCTGTAACGTTACTGGAACAGTGGAGGAACAGGACGATGGAGCAAGGTGTTAATCGCGAAAGTGTGCAAAAGGCCATAGAGCTTCTTCGCGACCACGGTGAACGTGTCAGCCGGAGAAATGTCCGGCGCCTGACCGGGGGTGGCATGTCCACCGTCCATAAATTGATGAGTGAACTAGAAGCGTTGGACTCGTTACGAGAACTCGCCCCCAAAGACGGTATTTCGGACGCCTTGCAGAAAATGATTCTGCAGGAAATTGGCGAACAAGTGAAGCACGCAACGAAAAAATATCAAGAGCAGATGGGAGAAGGCGAAGTCCGTGAAAGGGAGCTTCTGGAGGCCCTCTCAGATACCGAAAGTGTCATCCAGAATCAGGCGACTGAGCTTGAGGCCGTTAAGGCGCAGGCAGAAGAATTCAAAAAAGAAGCGGCAACAGCTCAGGCGGTTTCTGAAGAAACGATTTACCGCTTTGAGAAAACCGTTATCGAACTCCACGAAGAGCGTAAGCAGCAAAACGAACTGATCGAAAAGCTCAAAGTTGATCTTGCCAAAGCTGAGCAGCGGGCTGAGCGGTCCGAAGAGTCAGCAAGCAATGCCGAAAGCACAATTGCCCGGCTGCACGATGACGTGCAAAAACTGCAAAAAACCAATCTGGAGATTGAGAAGCGTGCTGCGGCTTCAGCTCAAAAATCATCTGACCTTCGCGAGGCATTGGGGAAAGCTGAGAAGCGGATAAAATTTCTGGAAATCGCAAGCTCTGGAAAATAAAAAATAGAAACCGGTCTTGTTTGCAGGGGGCGGGTGGCCTTTGGCAAAAATACCTATTTTTGAAAAATGGTGGGTCCCCCCCGTGTCAGGATAGTTGTCGCCTCTAACTGAACTCCAAAACAAATCATTGGGGCAGTTCGGAGGAACATGTATTCTAAAGCGTATCGGGC
>NZ_FQZT01000033.1 GCF_900142125.1 Malonomonas rubra DSM 5091 | reverse complement strand
GCACGCAGGTTATAGCCGTAGGTTTTGAAGGTCATGGCCATCGAATGATTGAAGCCGTCCCTTGCCTTAGCCATGTACTTATTGAAAACGGAATCACGCGGCAGGTGGCAGTCGACACAGGTCGCCCGTCCGCGATGTGAACTGTGTTGCCAAGTCGCATAGTGAGTGTTCATGGTGTGACAGGTGATGCAGACCTCAGGTTCTCCTGATAGGTAGGAGAGCATCTTCGATTCGGCAACCAAGTAAAAAAACATGCCGATCACCGCCACAACAGAACAGATGGCCACAACTCTCATAGTGCCTCCTCTCGCTGTTGGCCACAGCTGTTAATGGTACGCGTTTTAGAAAGCGCTTTAGCTTGCTTTCCGATATCATAGTTTACTCCCATGTAACCTCCTCCTCATGCTTGGGATGCTCTCTTCTTTTTAACAAAACTTCTCCGACTAGCAACCGCCACGCAGAGAAAAGTGTATATCTTTAAATATATAGCTTTGCGCATGCTTGCTTTATTTTCTGCGAGTAACATCTATAAACTCTCATACTACAGATTGGTAACACCTTGAGCGGGAATGTAGCCATGCAGCAGAAAACCAAGTTCGTTATCCCTAGTGCACTGGCGAATTAGGTCCACTTACAAAATCAAGAACGGTCCCCATCAATTTGTTTATTGCTTTATATTGCTCTAATGGAGCCGCAAGAATTTGATCCTCAGCCTGAATAAACTCACCCTCAACAAGTTCATCCCTGCAGTTTGTCACGATGGCCTGCGCTGAATCTGAGGTTGTCTCTAAGTGGAATTGCAGTCCTATTACATTGGCTCCTACCTGAAATGCTTGATTACGACAGGCACTGCTTGAGGCAATACGAACGGACCCTGGAGGCAGATCGAATGTTTCGCCATGCCAGTGAAAAACGTTAATTTCTTCCGGAAATTGGAATGTAGCTTCGTCAGCAGTGGCAACCGGTTGAATCGGAAACCAGCCGATTTCTTTTTCGGCATTGGGAAAAACTTTACTTCCCAACGAATTCGCTATGAGTTGAGCCCCCAGGCAAACTCCAATGATAGGTACACCTGCCTTGATAGCATTTCGGATGTATGTTTTTTCGAGCTCCAGCCAGGGGAATTTATCTTCATCGTTTACGCTCATGGGGCCGCCCATGATGATGAGCATATCGATAGAGCCAAGATCAGGGAATTCAATAGATTTATAGAGCTGGGTGCTCGTTATTTCATATCCAGCATGTTCAAGCCATGCTTCTACGCTTCCTAGCCCTTCAAAAGGGACATGCTGTAGATAGTGCGCTCGCATTAATTCTTCCTTTTTGAAGCAAAAGAGCCAGAGAGAGAATCCTTATCCGGCCATTCATCACAGCTGCTTACTTAATAAATACGGCTCAACAAGAAAGGCTGTCCCATAAGGAACAGCCTTTCTGTGTCATTGCTTAGTAAATCTATTTCTTATGCTCTGACCGCAAGGTCTTGGCCAAGGCTTTAATCTCGCCAAGGTCTTCGGTCATCATGTTCCAGCCATACCAGTAAGCGTAGTCCGGATTGACGTGGAAGAAAGCCTGATAGGCGCGCATCCGGTGCTTCATGTACATGCGAACCAGAACCTGGTCAATGAAAGACAGTTCGTCGAGCTTCTCGTTCCAGGCGGCACCATTCGTGTGCATGAAGGTCAGCAGGAACGGGTAATTGAAGGGATAACCTTCCGGTTTTTTGATGATGCCATCTTTGTAGAGTTCAGCCACCGTGTTGATCGCTTCCGCCATCAGGCGGTCTGCTTTGCCCAGAATCGCATCGCCCATGTCGAGCTGCTCTTTTGCATAGGCTGCGGAGTGACACTGGTTGCAGGTCTTCAGCATCTTGTCCCGCTCTTTTTGCCAGGAAACCTGATCGAGGCGAGCCATGTCGACAGCCTTAACGGCATCGAGAATGGCGGTCGGCTCACCGGTTTCCGGGTTGAGTACGCCAAGGGCTTTTAGGATAGTTACACGATCAGCAGCTTCCTGGGGATCTTCAGGCAGCGGCAGACGAACACCGAGGAAACCCCAGGCGGTGCGATTTTCATGGGTCCCGTCCGGCAGGTGACAGGTCTGGCAGGTCGGAGCTGCTGCACCTTCTGGCAAGCCGCCTTCTTTCTGGATGAAGTAGCGGGCACCATGCTTGGAGCTAGACCACATTTCCCATTGAGGGTGATCGTAGCCCATGTGGCACTGCTGGCAGGCTTTCGGGTTCTGCGCTTCTTTCAAAGAGAAAGCATGACGAGTGTGGCACTCATCGCAGGAATTATTCTGATAGCGATAGCCCTTGGCTAGCTGGTCAGCTTTTTGCTCATCGGTTTTGATACCCATGTTGTGGCAGCCGCCGCAACCGCGGCCACCTTCGATCAACTCATCTGGTGCAAAATGAGTAGCCGGAATCGCGTTCAGGGAAGTCCATCCAAAATTATGTTTACCATGAGAGAAAGAAGTGAACTGTTCTTCGTGACACCCGGCACAGACTTTTTCGTCCGGAAGTTGAGCTTTTTTATAATCTTCAGCAGAGCTGTGCGCTTTCCCGTGACAGCTGGCGCAGCCGACGCCCATATCAGCGTGTTTACTGACCTGCCAGTCCTTGACCATGCCGGGGGACGTTTTGCTGTGACAGTCGACACAGGCATCATTGGCTACTGCCACCCCTGCAGTCGTAAACATAACGACAAGCAGGAACAGCAGCGTAAATCTTTTTTTCATCTTTGACCTCCTCTTTTATCGAGTGTGATTGGTATTCCATTCAGCTGGGGATGTTGAATGGACTGTTTAAGTGCGCCTGATGTGAATCTCGATTCACATCAGGCGCGAAAAAAAAACGAGGATGCAATTGCTTTATCTAGTCCCTCCGTACTCCGGCGATGAAGACTTCCCAGGCGCTTTCGGTCTGTGCCTCAAAATCATAATAACCATCACCCAATTGCCTTAAAAAAATAGCCGGCTGTATCAGACCAAGAAACATGAAGGCCAGGGTGTCGGGATCTAAATCTCGCTGGACCTGCCTGCACTCCTGAGCCTGGGAAAACAGCTCTGAAACTTTTTCCAGGTAGCGGCGCACTCCAGTAAACAGTTGCTGCTTTCTTTCGCAACCGTACTCTGACACACCGGTGTAAAAAACATAGCGGGAGACCCCATCGCTTTCCTGAACAAATGCGACATGCAATTTCAGTAATCGATGCAAACGCTCGACAGGGTCGGAACTGTCGGCACAGACAATCCGAATATTTTCGAGCAGCTTTTCCGTAATCAGTCGATTGACAGCCAGGAGGATTTGCTCTTTTCCCGAAAAATGCCGGTATATTGCCGAGGGTGCCAAGCCTAGAAGTTTGGCAATCGCAGCGATGCTGAACGATTCAATACCACCTTCTTTGATCAAACTCAGTGCTGCAGCGGCGATCTGCTCTTGTCGGATCTCGGTAGCAAGCCGTTCCGTTACCTTGTCGGATCGTTGTGAATTAGTGTTCACATCCATCGATGAAGTTTAACTTAGGTGGCACTCTGTTTGTCAAGAACGATCTATGTGTCAATTTCTTCGCTGATTTCCCATGCAAAGCAAACGGATACTGCAACTGCTCAATGATTAAAGCGATCAATCATGGGGACCAGCCACTGATAATCCTGATAGCCAAGAGCACTCTCCCAATGACCGGATACCATACTGATCCCGGCAACGTAGATGCTCAATACAACAACCGGAAACACCCAACGTAACAAAGGCCTTCGAAGTCCGCCCAGAGACATGGAGAGAGATTTGTGCGGACAGGACTCAACACAGGTCAGCAGAAAAATCCCCACTGGCCAAGATTTCGCCAAAATGTTGTTTTTTGCCAAAGCATTTTCGTACTCATCTTTTTGACTTCCTGCTCCATTCATTTGCGCGTTACTGGTAGAGCTCTCTGCAGTTCCTTACTTAACGTCCGTAACTTCTGAGCCTAACCCTAAAAGTCCCCGGGCAAGTGAAAGTGCCAGCCGAGCGATACCGACTGTTGCTTTCGCTTCCGCAGTGAGGCTTTGCGTTTTCAGAAAATCGGCCTCAGAGTCAAGAACGTTGGTTATGGTCCCTTTGCCTACTTCGTACTTGAGTTGCTCAATCCGCTGTGCTTCCTGAGCCTGAACAGCCATTCTGCGGGCCACTTCAAGCTTTGCCCGAGCGCTTTCGAGATCACTGTGGGCAATTTCGGTCTCTTCAAGAACAGCAATCCGTTTGCGCTTAAGTTGCTGTTTCATGATGTTCTGATTGGCCTTTGCCTGAATCAGCTTTCCATTTCTGGAATGACCGTCCAGAAGTGGAATCTTGAGGCGAATACCAACGGTTACGTCATCCTCCCACTTTTCATCGGCCGTTTGCATGGTCGAGTCCACGGGATCATCAGCCCCATAGATACCGGCAACACCCCAAAGTTCGATTTCTGGTCGGTACCGCAGCCGAGCTTCTTTTACCCGGTACTGCGACGTCTGTAGCTCTTTTTCAAGAGCGACGACATCCGCTCTCCAGTTCGTATCGTCCGAAACATTCTCTGAAAGTGAAGACGCCAGCAGCTCAGTCTCCTCGGTTATCGGCAGAAGAGGAGGCAACTGCTGTTCGAGACCGAGCAATCCTGCCAATACGGCTCTTCGTTTTCTCTTGATCCCGTGGTAATCAACCAAAGTATTTTCAACCTCCGCCAACTGAAGTTTAATCTTTAACCGGTCGATATTTGGAACTCTTCCCTGTGAAATAAGCAGTTCAGTTTTTTGTTCTAAGGCATAGAGGCTTTCGCGAGAGGCTTCTGCAGCCTTTAGCAAATCATCAAGGGCCAGTATCGAAAGGTACTCTCTTGCGACAGCAAAAATAATTTCCTGCTTGTGCCTTTGCTCTTGCAAAAGACTTGCCTTTTTAGTTGATGTCGCAGCCTCCACGGCCGCATGGGTCCGCCCGAAGTCGGTCAACAAAACACGAGCGGAGAGTGTCGTCTGAAAAAGCTGCCGGTCGAAGATCTGGCTGGCGGGGGCTAAGCCGGGGACAACAGCATGACTCTCTTTTGAACTGCTGATCCCGCTCTCCAGGTTTACTTGCAGCTTTCCTGGAGCGGCAGCAACGCGTATTCCCCCCTCATGTAAAGCGGTCTGTGCCTGAGCCTGAACAAGGCCCGGGTTGTTTTGCAGCGCAATTCCCACGGCCTTTTCGAACGAAAGTTGTGCCGGCAGTTGCATGGCACGAACCTGATTCCCTGAAAATAAAGTGAAGATCAGCAGCAGTCCCATGCTGACAGGAATTCTTTTTCCCTTATTCAATAGAGTGGCAACACGCTCTGTTAAGGAATCCAGTGTCGAATAAATAACCGGGATGATGACCAGGGTGACGACCGTGCCGAACAACAGTCCGGACGCAGCGGCAATGCCAAGCGGACTCATCCTTTCCAGGCCGACAGCCATTTCGAAAATCAACGGTGAAAAACCGACAACCGTTGATACGGCGGTCATGAGAATCGGCCGAAGGCGCAGCTGAACCGATTGCAATATGGCTTCATCCTTTGCTGTTCCACAGCGGCGTGCTTCAAGAATAAAGTCCAGCATCAGGATAGCGTTATTGACGATGGTCCCCCCCAACAGAATAATTCCCATCAGAGCAGGCATACAGAAGGGTTTGTTGAAGGCCAACAAGCCCCACATCCCCCCTGCTGCCGCAAGAGGAATCGACAACATGATTGTGAACGGATGCAGAAAGGATCTGAACAGAGCCAGCAACAGAATGAACAGTAACACCAGCCCAATCAGCAGAGCCTGCCCCAGTTCCTGCCCGCTTTCGTTCATGTCACGCAAGGTGCCGGCGATCTGCAACGTATAACCGGCCGGAAGCTGAAGATCTTTCAGGCGCTGCTGTGCCTGCTGCGTGACTTCCGCAATGGTTAACACCTGGTTTCCTGCGGTGATATCGATGGTACTGGTGAGATTTTCACGCGTCAGAAAGGGCTGATCACGGAGTTCTTCTAGACTGGCCAGATTGCTCAACGGAACCGGTCCATAAGTGGTTGGAACCGAAATCTGTTTCAGTTGGGAGATGTTCCGAACCTGGTCAGCTTGATAGCGAACCCGGATAGGAATATCGAGAAAATTTTCTAAAGACATCGTAGAAGCAACTCGTCCCTGTACTGCCGTACGCAAAACCGTCGCGACTGATGCCGGAGAAGTCGCATAAAGGCGGGCCAACTCAGGCTCCACAGCGACTTGCTGTTCAACCTTGTCCTGGTACCATGTTCGCCGCAAATCAAGCAGTCCCGGCGTTCCGCGTAACCGTTGCAGAACCTTGTCCGCCAGACGATCTAAAACCTGGGTGTCCGGCCCGGAAAGAACGATATTGAAGGGTGCCTTTGTTGTTGCAACCGGTGTCGCTCCGTACTCTGAAACCCGAAAGGTCCTCAGGCCTTCGATCAAAGGCAACTGTTGTCGCCAGTCTTCCTCAATCTGCCAGATAGACCTGGATCGTTCTGTGCGCGGTGACAGATGAACGGTTATCTTGCCGGCCTGGGCGGTTCCGCCACCACCACTGAAACTGATGGCATCGATCTCTGAGCCGACAACGGCTGAAATCGATTCAACCTCCGGGGTCCTCTGCAACAGATCTTCCACACGATTCAAAACCGCTTCGGCCTGTTGAGGTGGCAAAGAGGAACTGGTGTCAAATTCAATGATAGCTATTCCGGTGTCCATAGGCGGCATCTGCTCCCCGCCCAGCAATGGTTTCACAACCCGCATGGTGAAGATCAGAAAAATAACCGTGATGCCGAGAAACAGAAATCTATGGTTTAGCGCCGTTTTGACCCAACCGAGATAAAACCTCGTCACCAGGTCCAGTGTTACCATCATCGGTTTAGCAAGGAGCGCAAAGAACTTTCGGCTTTGCTGAGCTTTACCCAACAAACGGGAAGCCATGATTGGGATGACTGTCAATGAAATCAACAGTGAGGCAACTAGTGTCGAGATAATCATAATGTTGAGCGGTTGCATGATTCTGCCGGTGTAACCGCCGGCAAAAAGAACCGGAATCAATACGACCACGGTTGTCAGCATCCCGGCGGTGATCGGGGCGGCGACCTGCCGAGCCCCCAGGACTGCCGCGTCTCGATTGGATAATGAAGCCGTCGTAGCATGATGCCGATAGATATTCTCCAACACCACGACCGATGCATCGACAACCATGCCAACCGCAACGATAAGGCCCGATAGGGTGACCATATTAAGTGTATAGGGACTGAACCAGAGAACGACCATCGCTGACAGGAATGACAGGGGGATGGCAACACTGACGACACTAGCGGCACGGAGGTTGGAGAGGAACGCTAATATCACCAGGACCGTCAAGACGACCGCCTGCCAGAGGGAAGAGCGCATACCACTGACATTGAGATTGATCAGAGGCTGTTGATCATCGGTCATGTCAAAATGGATGTCGGGATAACTCTTCTGAATGCCTGGAAGAGCTTGCTTTAAATTGTTTATGGCTGCGACAGTTTGCCCTTTCTCAGGACGCAGCACATTAATGGCTACAGCATTGATCCCATTGCCATGATAGATACTGCGCCGATCCGCTGTTCCCAACTCTACAGAGGCAATATTGCGCAGGTAAACCCTCCCCCCCACAGATGTTTTCAGGGGGAGATCTCCAAGCGAATCCATCTGCTTGAACTCGCCGGAAATGCGGAGCAAATGTTCTTTGCCAGCGGTATATACCGTACCGCCGGGGGCGCTGACATTCTGCAGTGCCAACAGGCGGATCACATCGTCAAGCGTCAGGCCATGGGCTGCTAAAGCATCGCGATCAACACGCACTTCTACTTCGTGACGATAGCCGCCGAACACCTGAACATCTCCGACCCCGGGAATCGACAGCAACCGGTCCTTCAAATCATTTTCAGCCAGCAGTCTGATGTCTGCCAGGCTTTTCAGACTGTCCGGCTCAGGACTCAAGGAAAGGGTGACCAAAGGGCGGGTCGCGTCAGTAATCCTGTAGAGTCGAGGTTCCGCGATATCTTGCGGTAAATTGCCGCGGACCCTGGAGATTGCATTCTGGACATCGATCACCGCCTCACCAATCGGCTTTGCGTATACAAACTCGACATTGATCGACGAGACCTCATCCCGTGAGGTGGAGACAATTCGCTTGATACCCGACAAGCTCCCCAGTTCTTTCTCGATGATCTTGGTAATATTATTCGTTACATCACGCGCTGCAGCGCCTTGTTGGGCGGTCACAATGACAACTTGAGGCGGCACTGTGTCCGGAAAAAGGTCGGTCGGAACCCGCCAGAAAGCAAAACTTCCCAGGCTGATGATAATCAGGGCCAGGGCAATAATGGCGTAAGGGTTTTTGAGGGAGAATTCCGGCAGGCTCATTCCATCACCTCGACAGCTGCACCGGCAGAAAGACGATTCCAGCCTAGAAACGTCGTACGGACGACAGAGGTGCCGGCAGAGATCCCTTCTATGGCGGCCATTTCGTCCTTGGCGGCGAGAAGCTTGACGAGGACCGGTCGAGTCACGCCATTTTCAACAATAAACACTGCTTTCTTGCCTTTAGGTGCCGGCACCAGACAATCTTCAGGAACCAGCAGGACATCATCAAATCTTTCCAGAACAACATCCACCGGGATAAAGCTACCGGCCCGTATTGTCAGACCGGGCGGCAAGTTGATCTCCACGGTCAGGGTGCGATCTTGGTTCAGAGCTGGATGGATTCTGGAAATCTGAAGTTGCTCGACAGTCTCAACTGTTTTAATCTTGACGCTCATCCCTGTTCTGATCGAGAGAGCTTCTTCTTGAGGAACGGTGAAAACCAGCTTGGAACAGCTCTCATCTTCGATTTCCAGGAGCTTCATGCCGGTCAAGGCGAGGTCACCAGGATCGACCAAACGTTTTCTAACCACTCCATCAAAGGGAGCGATTAAATCAGCATATGAGAGCTGGGTGACGGCCTGATCCAATCTTTTTTCAGCCGCATTGATCCGTTCCTTCATTGCCCTGAGTGAATGCTCGGTTGACTTGAGGCGTCCCTCGATCTCATGCAAACGATCAGCTGTCGCATCCGCTTCAGATTGGGCGAGAGCTCCTTCGCTGGCTAAAAAAGCATTCCTTTTTGCTTCCTGCTGCCAAAACTCAAGGTTCTTTTTTTGCGCCTGTTGTGTTGCCTGTAAAGCGGTTGATTGCTCGCGGCTTTCTCTCAATTGGGCACGGGCTTGAGCAACGCCAGCTCTTAGTTCGCGACGGTCCAATTGAATTAAAAGTTGGCCTTCGCGGACCAGATCCCCTTCAGAAACCAGAATCTTTATGACTTGAGATGTTATTCGGCTTGACAGGTGACTGACGCGACAGGATTCAACTTCAGACAAATATGAGTAGCCCTGTAGCAGCGATCCTCGTTCAACCGTTGCCATCCTGACTGGGACGAGACGCGAGGATTTCATCGCAGCTGTCGAGCTCTGCTGCTTTTTCTTAACAACCAGCCCTCCGGCTACGACAACAAAGCAAAGAATTATCAAAGCAATAATCATGCTTTTCTTCTGGATTTTTCTGCTACCCATCTCAAGCCCTTTCTTCCTGTACGCGTACTGGTCCTATTCGCCTATCCATCTTATGTGAATCACAATTCACTTAGCGTTCAAAAACAAGCGGGCAACAGAAAAAGTCACCCGCTTGTTTTGTTCGTGTCAGTTTAAATGAATGCGAATTCTCAATGACCAGCCATGATTGCAGCAACGTCAGTCTCAACGTCACCGATCGGCTTGATATCGAAGTTCTCGACCAGCACCTTGGCGACATTCGGTGACAGGAAAGCCGGTAATGTAGGCCCAAGACGAATGTGCTTCACGCCGAGAGAAAGTAGCGCCAGCAGCACCACGACCGCCTTTTGCTCGTACCAGGCGATGTCGTAGGAAATCGGCAGATCATTGATATCTTCAAGACCGAAAACCTGCTTCAACTGCAGAGCAATGTAAGCCAGCGAATAGGAATCGTTGCACTGCCCGGCATCAAGCACCCGAGGGATACCGCCAATATCACCGAGATTGAGCTTGTTGTAGCGATACTTGGCACATCCGGCGGTAAGGATAACACTGTCATTCGGCAGTGCTTCGGCCACATCAGTGAAGTAGCTGCGACTGGTGTGACGTCCGTCGCAACCGGCCATAACGACAAACCGCTTGATGGCACCGCTCTTGACCGCATCGACAACCTTGTCGGCCAAAGCCATGACTTGAGCGTGAGCGAAACCACCGACGATTTTTCCGGTCTCAATCTCAACCGGCGGCGCGCAGGTTTTTGCCTGTTCAATGATTGCGGAGAAATCCTTGCTGCCGCCTGCGGCGCGCTCGGCGATGTGCTTGGCACCCGGCCAGCCAGCCATGCCGGTGGTGTAGATGCGGTCTTTGTAGGCGTCCTTCACAGGAGTAATACAGTTGGTGGTCATCAGGATCGGGCCGTTGAAGGAAGCGAATTCCTTGTCCTGCTGCCACCAGGCATTACCATAGTTACCGACAAAGTGGTCGTATTTTTTGAAGGCTGGGTAGTAGTTAGCCGGCAGCATTTCGCTGTGGGTGTAGACGTCAACACCGGTGCCTTCAGTCTGCTTGAGCAACTCTTCCATATCTTTCAGGTCGTGACCGGAGATCAGGATGCCCGGCTTGGAGCCGACACCGATATTGACCTCGGTAATTTCCGGATTGCCATAAGCAGAGGTGTTGGCTTCATCGAGCAATGCCATGGTGGTCACGGCAACTTCGCCACATTTCATGACCTGGGCAACCATATCATCGACACTCAGGTCCTGAGTGGTCGAAACCAGGGCATCGACCATGTACTGATAGATTTCTGCTTTTTCATGTCCGAGCATCGCGGCATGATCAGCATAAGCAGCCATTCCTTTGAGGCCATAAATCAGCAACTCGCGCAGCGAGCGAACATCTTCATTCGGCTGAGAAAGAACACCAACGGTGGCTGCTTTAGCAGCGAATTCAGCCTCGGAACCGTTCCAGTTGACAGCGTCCTCGTTGCTGCTGAAACCGAGTTCGGCTTTCAGCGCATCACGTTTGGCGAAAGATTCTTTGATCAGTGCAGTGATACGGTCGTTATCGAAATTAGCGTTGGTGATGGTCGCGAACAACGCCTGT
>NZ_FQZT01000025.1 GCF_900142125.1 Malonomonas rubra DSM 5091 | reverse complement strand
AGCGCAACTATTTCCCGTAAGAAGCGCTCGCCAATCTCTGGGACGTGCTGTTCCTGGTAATAGTCTCGAATATCCTCAAGATCCAAAACAGCAGACTCAGCAAATGTAACAACTAGCTTTTTCGACATTTGCTATTTAAGTCCAAGGCGATTTTTAACATCGTCAAGATTGAGTTCGCGCTGATTGTCAAGGTCGGACAAACCCTCTACCACGGCACGCATAAAAGCTTTTTCTTCTTCAGCCTGTTCGTAATCTTCTATAGATTGCATAACTGCAACACCGCGGCCACGGTTAGTCAGGAGAATTGGGCGGTGAGATTCGCTGGTGCGCCGTACAATTTTTCCTGGATTGATCTTGATATCTGACAGGGGGACAATGTCCTCTGAAAATTTCACACTCATGATGCGTCTCCTTTAGCTACCTTAATAGCACCTTTAAAAAGACCGGTCAAGAGCACCTTAATGGTCTAAGGGGTTGGCCTATCAGGAATTATTCAAAACGCAATTTTCTACTTATGACAATCGGCGGAACATGAGAGATCGGCCCTAGCAAAACTAAATTTAGAAATCCAGCTATGCCGATTTAGCCTGTTTTCAGGGCCGAAAGTTGCGGTAGGAGATTTGATAACGCCGGAATCGGCAGGTCGATCAACTTAAGCGCCCGGAACCACTATCAACCAGGCTCACTTCTTCGCACAAGTCCTGTCATAAGTCGATAGCCTGGTCGGGTACGGTTATTTCAAGCAGTTACCGGGCAGTAAGAATCGTCGTCAAAAGTAGGCGTATTTTGACAAATTTAAGATGATCGACTAATGATAGTCCTCTTCCAACTGATGGCGTACAGCTAAGATCGTTACTGTTTCATTGTTCTCAATTTCAAAGAGAACGACATAGCCCTTTGAACCGAATGGGATGATCATTTCGCGCAACAGGGGATTTTCAGGTGTTGCCTTTCGACAGGTAAAAGGAAAGTCTTGGAGGAACTTGATTCCTTTCTCTATGGCTTCCAGTGCATTACGGGCAGCAGCAAGATCAAGGTCAACAAGAAAACCATATAGTCGAACGAGGTCTTCTTTTGCTCCCTTCGTATAACGTACACTGTAGCTCACTTAGCAGCCTTTTTCTCTGCGTCATGCAGCATGCTTTTTAATTCATCAAAGACCGCGTCTGCGGAAAAATATTCTCCTGTTTTTTTGGCTTCTTCCCTGGATGCCAGGCCTCGTGCAATGAATTCCTGCTGAGCTTTTCGATGCTGAATCCCAGCCTTCAAAGATTCTTCCATAAAGCTGGATAAACTTTCCCCTTCGCGCAAAACGCTTTCAGCAGCTTGACGCAGCTCAGGTTCAACTCTAAGGGATGGGATTGATGCTGATTTCATGACAACCTCCTTGCGTTGCATTTGTAGTGCATTTTATCAGGGTTGTCATGGGGAAGCAATCTTTGAAGTGAAAGCTATCAGTCGAAGCGTTATCAAAAAAGAAAATTGCTACTTGTGAAAAGAAGGCCTTCGGCCCAGCACAGCCCTGCCAAAAATGAAATCCTGATTTTTGAAATACTCTAAGCAAACGCTCCACCCAACTGCATTGAATGCCTAGAAATGTGACATACATCCCTCTCCCCGCTTTGACTGTCTCGGGCTGCCAGTGGGAATAACCGCTTTACGCAGCGAAATCTTGTCACCTTTCTTGTCACCCAACCCCAAAAAACGAAAAAGGCACTCACAGCTCAATGCCGTAAGTGCCTTTATTTTAGGCGGTCAGAACCCAGCACTGGGAAGAGACCTTGCCAGTGCCGCCTTCGTCAAGGTCTCGCAGAAAGATCCTCCCTTAACTTTGCAAAATCAATTCGTACTACAAACCGGACATAAAAGCGGACACCCTGCAGGCCAAATTCCTGCTGACACGAACATTATCTATCTGATATTGTTTTATATTGACTATTATCAAAACGGAAAAGAAAGCGGACAAAATGAGCAGCAAAGACATAAAGGACAACGGTGAGACCATAGGCTTGTTTGAGCCCTTGATGGTCAGTGAAAGTTCTCCGAAACGAGCGGAGCTTAATGACCTGGTGCTCGATTTGGCTACGGCCTCTGCCCGTTTCGCCAGCAGCCTGCCTGCATCCATCGCCGATGCATTGTCCGACCTGATCCGCTCAATGAATTGCTATTACAGCAATTTGATCGAAGGGCACAACACACACCCAACCGATATCGAACGGGCGCTGAATAATGACTACAGTGCTGATCCAGAAAAACGTGATCTGCAACTTGAAGCCAAGGCGCATATCGCTGTTCAAAAATGGATCGACGAAGGGGGTCTGGGCGAAAACCCGACATCGCCGGAAATGATCATGGAAATCCACCGGCGCTTTTGTGAATTGCTACCGCCCGATCTGCTCTTCGTCGAAGCTCCCTCGTCCGGAGAAAAGATACCTCTGGTGCCAGGCGAATTCAGGACGAGAGATGTTGAAGTCGGACAGCATGTAGCAATCAGCCCGGGATCTGTACCGCGCTTTCTTGACCGGCTACATAGTGCCTACCGGCATGCTGGCCGGATCGAGACCATTCTTGCCGCAGGATGCGCGCATCACCGCTTGCTCTGGATTCACCCGTTTCTGGACGGGAATGGTCGTGTTGCCCGCTTGATGTCCTATGCGATGCTAAAAAACGCGCTAGACACAAAGGGGCTTTGGTCGGTCGCCCGCGGCCTTGCGCGAAACGAAGCGGAGTACAAACGACACCTTGCTGCTTGTGACCAGCCTCGACATGGTGATCGAGACGGGCGTGGCACATTAAGCGAAGCGGCTCTTGCTGATTTTGCGGCCTTCTTTCTGAAAACCTGCGCCGATCAGATCAAATTCATGGAAAGCTTGATGAGGCCTGACCGGTTGCGCGACCGCATCCTGATCTGGGCCGAAGAAGAAATGCGCGCCGGAACGCTACCACCCAAATCGGATACGGTCTTGCGCGCGGTACTCATGCAAGGCTCGATCAAACGCGCGGATGTCGTTACACTTCTCGGTGTCACAGAAAGAAGCACGCGCCGGGTAACATCGGCGCTACTGGAAATCGGTGCCCTTCAGTCCGAAAGCACACGTGCCCCTCTTCAACTCGCTTTCCCTGCAAAGCTCGCGGGACGGTGGATGCCGGGACTATTTCCGGAAGAATAAAGAAAGAGCCGTTGCAGGTCCAATTTTTGATGGAATAAGAACGCCACGAGACAAATAAATCAGAACAGGTCCATCGCAAGAGAGATAAGGTCATGGGAAGCAAGATTTATAACAGTTGCCAGCAGTGCGCAGAGCTTCAAAATGAGAATGCTCGACTCAAGGGCCTGCTCGCTGAACATAAAATCCCATGGGAGAAGAAAAAGCCTGCTCCAGAACTAGTTCCTAGCGTAGAAAAACCTCCTCAAGAATATTCCCCCGATGAGAAGATAGCTCTATTTCGTCAACTCTTTCGCGGACGAACCGACATCTATCCGGTCCGCTGGGAATCGAGCAAAGGCGGAGCGGGCTATTCACCGGCTTGCAAGAAAGAATGGCGACCCGGGGTCTGCGGAAAGCCTCGCATCAAGTGCAGCGCATGCAAGCAACGTCAGTTTCTCCCCATGACTGACCGTGTCATCTACAACCATCTTGCCGGCGTCCATACGATCGGCATTTATCCATTACTTAAAAATGACACCTGCTACTTTCTGGCAACAGATTTTGACAAATCAAGCTGGCAGGAGGATGCGCTCTCCTACCTGCAAAGCTGCCAAGAACTCAACATTCCTGCAGCGCTGGAAATATCACGGTCGGGACAGGGAGCCCATGCCTGGATCTTTTTCTCCGAAGCAGTTCCTGCAACCGATGCCAGAAGACTTGGCGCTGCTACATGATGCATTAGGCCCAGAGCTCCAGAACTGTTTTGTTCTGCATGGACGACTATCGAAGAAACAGCGTGCGTCAGTACTCTCCGAGCTAGAGAGCCTAGATGCAGACGCACCAAGAATTCTTTTAGCAACCGGCCGACTGATTGGTGAAGGCTTTGACCATCCCCCACTGGATACGCTATTCCTCGCCTTACCCATCTCCTGGAAAGGAACCCTGCAGCAGTACGCCGGGCGACTGCATCGTGAGCACAGCCATAAATCGGACGTTCATATTTACGACTATCACGAGCATGATCATACCCAGCTTACCCGCATGTGGAATAAGCGCCTGCGTGGCTACAAAGCGATGGGATACGCAGTCAGCAACTGAAATCAGCCCTGACACTGAAGTTCAAAGCCCTTTCGGACTCGAACCTGACAACTGGTTGAATTTTAAGGGCTTAAGCAAGAAGAGAAAGAAAACTGTCAAGAACTGCAGCAATCCCAGGAACTGAAAACGGCCGATTTCACGAAGGAAATCGGCCGTCTCGTTTTATGGCTCCCCATACTTGATGAAGCTGGGCACTGGGTCGAAACCCTGTCACTTCGGTAGTTCACGCGTTACCATACGAAAATAATTTTGTATGGTAACGCGTCTCAAGACCAGCGATGGCCATCAAAAACTTTAACAATCTAGAAAGTAGATTGCTTGGCTTGATAGCAGTCAAAAATACCTATTTATGCAAACCTGGAATTTTACTCGTGCAAGCCGTTGTCAAAAGTGATTTGGCAATTTTTGGAAAAGCAAATACCCCTATCGGCCTTACTATGTACATAGACTTAAAACGGCCAGCTCTGTATTGAGAGCTGGCCGTTTTAACCAGAGCTACCTTCCTTATGGAGCTTCCTTTTCTGCTGTGTACCCCGAAATCGCAGCTAATCGCTCGGGTTTGAGCAGACCTTTAAATTTTCGGCCGCCGATTATCCAAGTTGGATAGGAGCTGATGTTGTTTTCTCTGCACTCTGCTGCCTTTGGCGTTCCCCTGCCACCGGGAGTGCACTCTACATAGTTAAGCAATTCTGCGGCTGACTCGAACAGAAACTTCTGCTCCTTGCAGGCCGGTCACCAGAATGCGCCGTAGAGAACCGCATCTTTTTTACTGAGATGCTTTGCCAGTCCGACCAGGTAGGGATCTTTCGGTCCGGCTGCCGGATCGAAAACGCCGCTGTAGTGCAGGTGCATTCCGCCAACAAATACCAGTGCCACGACGACGGTTTCCGCCACCCAGGTTTTCAGTTTAAACTTCTGCATCCCTTCGGGGCGCTGAGAGACGATTATCCCGAAAGTAACTGTTATCAGAGATAGGGAAATGAGGCAGTAAAAGCACACCGCATCGATAACGAATACCGACACCATGGTGAGGTAGACACTGTAACCCAGTCCGAGTGCGGAGATGAACCAGGCAGATTTCCAGTGGCGTTCAGGGTTACGGACCTTAAAGGCGATAAAGGCCAAAGTCGCGTAGACCCAAAATCCCCAGAAAGCTGTCGGCAGGCCAAGGAAGGTTCCCCACCGGCTCTGCTGAACGATATCGCATGAGCTTCCTTCGGCGCAGTACAGAGGAACCCCGCCAAGCCAGAAGTTAACAGTCAGGTAGAGGGTCAACGCCATCCCGGCTCCAGCAAGGGCGGCAACAGGCCAGTTGGGCTGCTTCCTTTTCTTTAGCACCGGCTGGCGTTTTTTTTGCCCTGTTTTACTGGCCGATCAGGTGCCGGTTTTCTATGTTGTGGAGAAGCCTTCTCCGGGGACGGTTTCTGTCTTTTCTTCTTTTTACTCAATTCTGAGCTCCTCTAGTCTAGCGGTCCATAATTAGTTGGGATACTGGAGGTTAAGCTCTGTCTGAATCAGGTTTTGTAACTGCCGGTAGCCGAAGGTCTGCAGCGGCTTACCGTTAACAAAATAACCTGGCGTCTTCTGTACGTTCAACGCTTTCACGTCGGCCATATCCTGCTCAATGATTTTGGCGATCTCGGGGTTGTGCATATCTTTTCGGATCTGATCGACATCGACCCCGGCTCTCGGTAGAAGATCCCATAATTTTTCCGGCTGCCAGTGCCCGTGGTTGGCCCAGATCCCCTGGGTTTTAAACATCAGCTCCAGGGTTTCCCAGTACTTCCCCTGCTTTCCGGCGGCTTCAACAATTTTGACGAAATTATCGGCGCCATCATGGAAAGGAGCGTAGCGCAGCACCAGCTTGATCTTGCCGGGGTTGGCCGCCATGATCTTCTTAACAAAGGGGGAAAAGGCGGCGCAGGTTTCGCAGGCCGGGTCCATGAACTCAATCAGGATAACCTTGGCGTCATCGCTGCCCAGGGTGCGCGAATGATCGCGAATAAAGAGCTCTCTGTTTTCCGCAGCCATAAAGCCGTACTTTTTAACCTGCTGGTCTTTGTAGTAGTTGGTTCCGATGATGAAGCCAAGGGCAAGCACTAAAACGGTAATACCGACGAGTGCGTATTTCATTTCGATGTTCTCCTCTTCAGGATGATTAATAGAGCGGTCAGGAATGAAAATGCGAAGAACGACATCATCGGGATTGAGATGAAGCCGAACAGTTCAAAGTATTTTTCCGTGCAGGACACTCCTTGCGAGCAAGGTTGAATGTTCTCCGGGATAATCCCGGCATAGAGCAGGGTATGGTAAAGGGCTGTCAAGCCACCTGCGATGGTCAACGGCAGCGCATACTTGATAACGCTTTTGTCGAAAGCGGGGAACAGGCCCGCGGCAAAAATGAAAATCAACGGGAACAAACAGATCCGCTGGTACCAGCAGAGCACGCAGGGCTGATATTCGAGAACGGAACTGAAAAAGATGCTGATCGTTGCCGAGACGCTGACCAGTAGCCAGCAGAGGAACAACAGCGTCCAGTTGGTGTTTTTTGTTTTGTCAGGATGTGACATATCTAAAGTCTCCAAACTTTGCTGATGATGAAGGCGCTAAGAGCAGATTCCCTATCCCATGACCGGAACATACCGGTAGAAAAACATGGTGATCGGACCGAGCAGGCCGAATATCAGCATGATGCCGACAGCTATCAACATCACGCCGGTGCCGATTTCAATCTTGCGCATGTGGTTCTTAAGCCGTTTGAAGGCGCCCAGGAATTGGTGGAACAGCAGCCCCGAGAGCAGGAAGGGAATCCCCAAACCCATCGAATAGAAGGTCAACAGGATGGTTCCTTCGCCAACCTGACCGGAGGTCGCTGCGACCATCAGAATCGACGCCAGGATCGGGCCAATACAGGGGGTCCAGCCAGCAGCAAAGGCAACACCGATAATGAAGGTACCGAAAAATCCGGCGGGTCTTTTATGCAGGTGCAGTCTTTTTTCTCCCAGCAGGGCACGAAACGAAAACAGGCCGGTCATGTGAACACCGAACAGCAGAATCAGCAACCCACCGATCTTCGCCACCCAATCCAAGCCCTCTCGTAAAAAAGCCTGAATTTGCGCGGAGGCGATACCGGCGATCGCCCCGAGCAGGATGAAAATAGCCGAAAACCCGAGGATAAAGCAGAGGGTATGGAGAATAACAGTCAGGCGAACCTTGGCGCCGGGATGGGCTTCATCCAACTGGTTGAAGGACAGGCCGGTAATATAGGTTAAATATGACGGGATCAGCGGTAACACGCAGGGGGAAACGAAGGACAGAATCCCGGCGGTAAAAGCGATCCAGTAAGTTATGTCGGCAGTTTGCTGCAACAATTGATTATCCTTTGATCAAATTCTTGATATAGGCGACCGTTTTCGGACTGGCCCAGTCGATGGCACCGACGACCTTCTCAACGATTTTGCCGCCTTTATTGATGATGAAGGACTCTGGCATCTTATAGACGCCATAGCTTTGCTTAGCGGCTCCCTGGTCATCATAAAGGACGGTAAAATCATGCGGATTCTTCTTTAAAAAATCAGGAACAACGTCACGTCCGTTGTCATCCGCATTGATCGCCAGCATGACAAAATCCTCACCGGCCATCATTTTATTCAGCCGCTCCATAGACGGCATCTCTTCCTTGCAGGGAGGGCACCAGGTCGCCCAGAAGTTCACCATAACGACCTTGCCGCGCAATGAGGATAAGGTGACTTTGTTCCCCTCGGTGTCCTCCAGCGTGAAGTCAGGGGCTATATCGCCGGCTACCGCTGGTGCTGGCGGCATATTAAAGTAAATGTAGGTACCACCGCCTAGAACCACGAGTAAAACAATCAGAAGCAAATAACGCATGAATGAACCTTTCTTTAAGATTTAGCCGTGCCCATTCCACATGTGGTCGAGCATGGTGCGGACTCTGTCGGCCGCCTGACCTGTTGGATTGAGTTCCAGATAACGATTCCAGGCTTCGTCAGCCTTCTGTTTTTCTCCCAGGTCCTGGCTGTAGACGATGCCCATGTTGAACAGGGAATTCAGATGCTGCGGGTTGAGCTGATTCGCTTTGATGAAGTTGTTGATCGCCTTGTCGAACCAGCCGACCCGGCGATACATGGTCCCCTGGTCGGTTAATACGTCCGGATCGTTGCCGTCGATCTCCAACACCTTGTCGTAGGCATCAATCGCCTTCATTGGCTGGTTTGAGTCGAAGTAGCTATGCCCCAATTGAACCCAGGCATTCCGATTGTCCGGCTCTTTGGCGACCAGTTCTTTAAGGTGTCCGATATGCTGCAGAGAATCGATTGGAGAAGCAGTGGCAGCAGCCTGATTTGCGACCTGCATTTTTTTGTTGGCATTAGTAAAAATAACGCCGCTTAAAAGACCGACGACTAAGGCCACGGTGATCAATAAAATAGTTTCTTTTTTCATCGTTACGTCCAGCTTGTAAAACGAGGCAACCGGAAAATATACTTTTCCGCCCGCCGACAAAATTATTCCGCGAACAATTTTGCCACTCAGGCTCCATGCGCGGTTGTTTTTCGTCGAATTTAAGAGGGTGAAGCTGGCTTTAATGGAGCAGGACGACAGTACGTAAGGCTGATATAGCTTGAGATGTCGGCAACCGTGAAGGGAGGTTCAGATTGACAAAACGTGAGACCTCTAAGTCAGGATTGGCGATGAGGGGGGGATTGAGCGAGTCAATATCGGGTAAAGCAACTCTATTTGCGAAGTTGGTACGGGCCGTTGAGGTCAGCGCCGAAGAATAAACCGGCGAATCAAGGCAATCCTCTTCTGCGGTCGCCCAAAACAATTCCGTCTTGTTTGATTGAAGAGTTGGGTTTTCTGGATCACAGTCGGTCCAGCACTTGCCGATGGGACTCGTTTCCAAGTGAGGAGGATTTTGCTCATCCAGGCACCAGAATGCAGCGTTTGCAGTGCTAAAGCTAAGCAGCAGATAGATCAGTACAAATAGCCGCGTGATCCATCTTGTATGTAGTGTGCTTATAGACATGCCAGTGACCTAAAGACAAATTCCGGAGCAATAATTCTTGGTTAATACCTGCCTTTCCGAACAAATTCTAGGGGAGGATTCACTTTTAATGTCTGCGCATTTGCACAGTATTGCCTATATCTGCAAAATGGTCGATCTGGCTGGAAACTCCAGTGCAAAAGTGAATTTGCAAATTTTGTAAAGGGGCAATGTCTCTGCTATCCGCCAGCCTTGATGACCATAAACTTGATACTTCTGCTGTACAACTTGATCACACTTGTAAAAGTTTCAGAAAAGGAAACTTTGCTTACCTACCCTCCACTTATCCGCCCACGTTTACAGCCTGTTGACGCAGGTTCGTGATGTCTCGTACGGGCGGCGCACCAAACTGACGACTGTATTCACGATTGAATTGTGACGGGCTTTCGTAACCGACTTGGAACGCAGCGGTGGCGGCATCGATAAAATCGGTCAACATCAATTTCCGCGCTTCTTGCAGCCGCAGTTGTTTCTGATACTGAAGCGGGCTAAGTGCCGTCATGCTGCGAAAGTGGTGATGGAAGGTCGATGTGCCCATACTCGCTATTTCTGCAAGTTCATCAACTCGTAGCGGCTGAGAATAATTTTCTTTCAGCCATGATATGGCTCGGGCAACCTGCTGGCTCTTGGTTCCCATGGCTGCAAGCTGTCGAAATCTTGCCCCCTGATCTCCTACCAGCAATCGATAAAAGATTTCCCGCTGGATGACAGGGGCCAGTATCGGAATGTCCTGCTCTTCATCAAGCAGGTTCACCAACCTTTGAAACGCATTCACCAGTGACACTGTCAACTTACCGGTAGCCATCCCCCGGTCGGTTTGCTTGGTCTGCGGAGGGGGGAGTTGACTATCCGCCATGAGCTGGCAGATGTCGCGATAATCGAAGGTCAGCTTCAGCCCCAGATAGGGCTTCTCATGACTGGCATCAATCACCTGTGCAACGACAGGGAGATGTACTCCCGCAAAAAGATAGTGACTTGCATCGTAGAGGTAGGTGTCCTCTCCCAGTTGTACTCGTTTAGCCCCCTGAGCAATCAAGCAGACACTCGGTTCGTACATTCCGGTAAGCGGCTCGGAAGGCTCGCTTCTGCGAAAAAGTGACAGGCCGGGAATCGCTGATGTGCGCAATTCTCCATTCTCAGTTAATCGTGCAACACTGTCAGCCAAGTCGCTCATGGCCAAATCGAGCGTTATCTTCTGTTTCTTCATTGTATTCCCCATCTTTTCTAAGGGTTTTGCATTTTAACTTACGTTACTCGCCAAGGGGTGAGATATCAACTATTTTACGTGCATCAAGATGAATAGGCAATGATCGGACAGGATCAGTCTACCTCCGTATTTTCAAGTTGTGGGAGTATCCGGTTAAGAACAAGACAGAAATCGCAAGGAGACTGGATATGCAAAAACGGACATTGGGGAAAAACGGACTGGAAGTATCGGTCCTCGGCTTTGGTTGCATGGGGCTGAGCTATGGATATGGTCCGGCTACGGATAAAAAAGAGAGCATCGCTTTGATTCGTGCTGCCGTTGAACGAGGGGTGACCTTCTTTGATACCGCTGAGGTTTATGGGCCGTTCACTAACGAAGAGTTGGTCGGAGAGGCCCTTGCGCCGCTGCGTGACCAGGTGGTGGTCGCCACGAAATTCGGCTTTACCTTTGGCGACGACGGCAAGCAGCAAATTTTAAACAGCAGACCGGAGCATATCAGGAAGGTCGCTGAAGAAAGCCTCAAGCGCTTGAAGACGGACGTGATCGATCTGTATTACCAGCACCGAGTCGACCCCGAGGTGCCTATTGAGGATGTCGCCGGAACCGTACGTGACCTGATCCGGGAAGGAAAGGTCAGGCATTTTGGACTTTCAGAAGCGGGGGCGGAAACAATTCGCCGTGCACACCAGGTTCAACCGCTGACCGCTCTTCAAAGTGAGTATTCACTCTGGTGGCGTGAGCCCGAGAAAGACATTTTGCCGACTCTTGAAGAACTCGGGATTGGTTTTGTCCCATTCAGCCCCCTTGGGAAGGGCTTTCTGGCCGGGGCAATCAACGAGGACACAACATTTTCCGAAAATGATTTTCGCAACATCGTGCCGCGCTTTTCACCTGAAGCCCGTAAGGCCAATCAGGCGCTGGTCGATTTACTCGGAGAGATTGCTGCCAGTAAGCAGGTGACCCGTGCACAGATTGCGATTGCCTGGATTATTGCGCAAAAGCCCTGGATTGTTCCGATCCCCGGCACCACAAAACTCCATCGTCTGGAGGAGAACCTTGGTGCAGCAAAGGTGAAACTGGAGCAGGAAGATTTAGACAACATCGAAAGTGCCGTAGCGAGAATCGAGGTGGTTGGAGACAGGTATCCAGCCCATCTGCAAAAAAGAGTCGGGCGCTAACCCAGAATTCAATAAACAACAGGCAAATAAAGAAGGAGAAAACAATGTCTAGTCTGAAAATAGTAACGTTGCTATTGGCAACATTTATCAGCATTTCCGTAGGAGGAGCGATGGCAGCGACTATAAACTCAACCCGTTTACCCTGACCTACGAAGGTGCGCTTACCGAGAATGTCAAAGGTGAAGTCAACATCGATCCGGTCACTTACAAACTGAATGGTCTCGATATTTCCGCCAACGTTTACACTCCGGCGAACTATGACCCCAGTCATAAATATTCGGCCGTGGTGGTAGCTCACCCTAATGGTGGCGTGAAAGAGCAGGTCGCCGGATTGTATGCTCAGCGCTTGGCGGAACAGGGCTACATCGCCATCGCTGCGGATGCGGCGTATCAGGGAGCCAGCGGTGGTCTGCCGCGTAATGTGGATAAACCGGCCAACCGGATTGAAGATATTCATGGTATGGCTGATTTCATCACGCAATATGCCGGAGTAGACGCCAACCGGCTGGCCCTGCTTGGTATCTGTGGCGGTGGCGGCTATTCTTTAAAAGCAGCGCAGTCTGACAAGCGCTTTAAGGCCATTGCCACCTTGAGCATGTTCAATTCCGGCCGGGTGAGGCGCAACGGCTATCTGGACTCGCAAATCTCCACTATCCAGAAACGTTTGCAGCAAGCTTCTGATGCTCGTGCACAAGAAGCCGCCGGAGGCGAGATACTCTATGCCGCCGATGCTAAACTGACGGATGAACAAATCGCCAAGCTGCCGTTTGATCTCTATCGAGAGGGGTTTGGGTACTATGGCAAGACGCACGCTCACCCGAACTCAACGTTCCGCTACACCATGAGCAGTCTGCTCGATCTGATGCGCTTCGATGCCGCCAGCAATATGGATTTGATCAACCAACCGCTGCTGATGATGGCAGGCAGCAAGGCCGACTCCCTGTACATGACGCTGGATGCGTTCAAGGAGGCCCACAACTCCAACAATAAGGAGCTTTTCCTGATTGACGGTGCAACCCACATCGAAACCTATTGGAAACCGCAATATGTGGAGCAAGCCATGGATAAGATGACTGAGTTCTTCGGCAAGTCACTCTAAATAAGGAGCAATCGATGAAGACAAGGTTTGGAAAGTTAATTGCTGCGCTCATGCTGACTTTTGTCAGCGTGGGCCTCTCCGCCTGCTCGGTTGCCCAGCATACGGGCAAGCTTGAACCGCTGGTGATTCAACAGCAAGGCAGTTTTGCTGTTGGCGGAACCGTTCTGACTAATCCGGGCAGATTCGATCCCTTCAAAATGACACCCGAGGGGCAAACGTTACACGGCGATCATCTCTATACCTTTTACCAGATCCCAACCAATGCCCGTAAGTTCCCACTTGTCATGTGGCATGGCTATGGACAATCGGCCAAAACCTGGGAAACCACCCCGGATGGACGTGAAGGATTCCAGAATATCTTCCTGCGGCGCGATTACGGGGTTTATCTGATTGACCAACCTCGCCGGGGCCGGGCCGGACGCAGCACGCAGCCAGTTACGCTGACGCCAACTCCGGATGAACAGAAATGGTTCGATATCTTCCGCGTCGGCATCTGGCCCGAGTATTTCCCGGGAGTCCAGTTCGCCCAAGACCCGGAATCGTTAGAGCAATACTTTCGCCAGATGACTCCGGATACGGGGCCGATCGATATAGATGTCAACTCGGATGCAGTTGCTGCGCTCTTCGCCAAGATTGGCCCCGGCATCCTCGTCACCCATTCGCACAGTGGCGGCATGGGCTGGCAGACCGTGCTGAAAAGCCCAAATATTCGCGCCGTCGTTTCTTACGAACCGGGCAGCGGTTTTATTTTTCCCGAAGGAGAGGTTCCTGAAGATATGCCGAGTTCAGCAGGAACGCTCAAGGCGTCCGGTGTGCCGCTGGCAGACTTTATGAAACTGACCAAGATCCCGATTGTCATCTATTACGGTGACAATATCCCCGACCAACCTTCCGAGAACCCCGGCCAGGACAATTGGCGAGTTCGGCTGGCGATGGCGAAATTGTGGGCCGATGCGGTCAATCGTTATGGCGGAGATGCCACGGTCGTGCATCTGCCGGAAATAGGGATACAGGGCAATACCCACTTTCCCTTTTCGGATCTGAATAATCTCGAAATCGCGGATCTTATGTCTGACTGGCTGGCCCAAAAAGGGCTGGATTAGCAAGGATATGGAGCAATGAGCAGACTCGTAGTCATCCTGATGCTATTTCTGACCGGTATCACGGGTGATGTCGCCATGGCGGAGACAAAGGCAGGTGCACTCATGAGCGTGAAAGGAAGCGGGCAAGGACCTTATGCCCAGCTTACGACCGCTGGTTCCGTTGGTGACATCGTGGAGCATCCGGCGTTTAAAGGCTTCAGTCATCTCATACTGCCGAGAGAACAGGACAGCCGTTTCCTCAATACGCCGCTCAGCAATGTCGGTTCGCTTATGCCTTATCACGGCCATGTGGACCCCGACATCGTTGTTGGGGCGCTGAACCGCATGATTGATGAGGTCAACAACGGCAAGACGATCTTCTACGATTTCTACAGCGACCAGCAAAAGCGGGCGGACCCGGCAAAAGAGAACACTGGACTCTTTTTTTACCGAGTGGCAAAGGGCGCACCCTTTGCCATTGTCTGCCCCGGCGGAGGGTTTTCCTATGTCGGGTCCCTGCATGAGGGGTTTCCACTTGCTTCGGAGATCAGCAAAAAGAACTACAACGCCTTTGTCATCAGGTATCGCATCGGCAGCCAGCAAAAGGCGACGGAGGACCTGGCGGCGGCCATCTCCTGGATCTTCAAAAACGCGGAAGCGCTCGGAGTCAGCACGGCAGGTTACTCGTTGTGGGGCGGTTCCGCCGGGGCCAGGATGGTTGGCAACATCGCCTTAAGCGGCGTCGACGCGTACGGGGGCGATGAGTTGCCGAAACCGGCAACCGCCGTCATCGCCTATACCGGGCAGTCAAGCTTCTCGGAAGATTTTCCGCCGACCTTTATGACCACCAGCGCAAATGACGGTATCGCGAGCGTCATGTCTGTCGACAGGCGCGTCAAGAATCTGCGCGATGCCGGAGTTGAGGTCGAATATCGTCGCTATAGCACGGCCGGTCACGGTTTCGGGCTCGGCACTGGAACAGATGCCGAAGGGTGGCTGGCACTTGCGGTTCAGTTCTGGGAAAAGCATTTGAACATAACGATCAGTCGCTGACAGGCGACCTAAAAAGGAAAGAATATGAAAAAATACGCAAAAATTATCACGACATTGATTGTCGTATTGGTCTCTGTCGTGAGTTTTTCTCAGGCGCAGGCGGAGGAAAACAAAACCTTAACGGCCAAGGAGAAAGGAATCATTCCCATCGCGGCCTCCACCGCTAGCGGGAACATGCCGAAGCTGGAAGCCGCTTTTGTTAAGGGGCTGGACGCCGGACTGACGGTCAATGAAATCAAGGAAATTCTGGTTCACGCCTATGCTTATGCCGGATTTCCACGCGCCCTGAATGGCATCAATAATTTCATGGCCGTTCTGGATAAACGCAAAGAGCAAGGGATAAAAGACGAAATTGGCAGGGAAGCAACCCCCGTACCCGCAGACTTCGATCGGACAGTCTACGGTCACAAGGTGCGAAATGGCCTTGTCGGCAGGGATATCTCGAAACGCACCAGTGGCTACCCGGTCTTTACCCCTATTATCGATCAGTTTTTAGTCGACCATCTGTTTGCCGATGTCTTTTACCGGGACGTTCTCGATCATCAGCAGCGCGAACTGGTGACCATCAGTATGCTGGCCGCGATGACGGGAACGGAGCCGCAGCTCAAAGCTCATCTTGGGGTCTCCATGAATATCGGGCTGAGCAAATCGCAGCTTGAAGACTATATTACGGTTCTTCGGCAGGACGTCAGTGCAAAGAGCGCAGATAAAGCCGCCAAGGCTCTCAATGAGCGGCTCGGCATCAGTCCTCCGGCAGAGCAGGCAAAGCCGATTGTGGTCACCCGAGATAACCAGTCGTCAGAGGGCTCGGCAGATTATTTCACCGGGAAGGTCCGCATTGACACCCGCTTCCGGGCTGAGGCTCCTGCGCGGGTCTACGGGGCCAATGTCATCTTTGAACCAGGTGCTCGCACTGCCTGGCACAGCCATATCCTGGGGCAGACCCTGATCGTCACCGAAGGCACCGGACTGGTGCAGCGCTGGGGAGATCCGGCTGAAACCATCCGCAAGGGAGATGTGGTCTGGATTCCACCGCACCAGAAGCATTGGCACGGGGCGACGCCTGACTCAGGCATGACCCATACCGCCATTGTCGAGCATCTTGACGGTAAGAGTGCGGAATGGATGGAGCATGTCAGTGATGAGCAGTACGGCAATGCAATCCTACACCACTAGACACCTAAGGGAAGGAGCGTTGCTATGAATAAAACTCAAAACGACCATGTCCAAGAGAATGACCCAGCCAAGCTGGATCGGCGCAAATTTCTGATCGCCGGAGCAGGAGTGGCGGCGGCCTCATTGCTGCCACATGTTTCCGTTCAGGCGGAACAACGCTCTCCCGAGGCCACAGGTCAGCCTATCGCGAGTCTGGGGAGCCGCAAACTCGGCACTCTGGAAGTGTCCAGCGTCGGCATGGGCGTGCAGAACATGCACCGCAAGTTCACGACCACGGTACCGTTCCGTCCGGAGATGATTAGCATACTCCGCGAGGCATACGATCACGGCGTCACCTTCTTCGACTGTGCCGAGGCATACGGACCATTCGAAAACGAACGGATTCTCGGTGAGGCCATCGAGCCGTTTAGAAATAAGGTCAGGATCACCTCCAAATTCGGCTGGAACATTGACCCCGATACGGGCGAGCGCGGCCCCGGACTCAACAGCCGCCCCGAACGTATCAAGCGTGCCGTTGAGGGGTCGCTCAAGCGACTGCGGACCGACCGGATCGACCTCCTCTATCAACATCGCGTCGATCCGGCAGTGCCGATTGAAGATGTCGCCGGTGCGATCAAAGACCTGATGGATGAAGGAAAGGTTCTACATTGGGGGCTCTCCGAACCGGGCATGCAGACGATCCGTCGCGCTCATGCCGAGCTGCCGCTGACCGCGATCCAAAACGAGTACTCGATGGCGACCCGCGATCCGGAAAAGGACGTGATACCGCTCTGCGAAGAGCTGGGAATCGGCTTTGTTCCCTGGTGGCCGCTGGACTGCCAATTACTCACCGGCTGGATCGACGTGAACACCCGCTTTGCACCTGGCGATTTCCGCGCAATCACGCCAAGATTTTCACCGGAGAACCTGATTCATAACATGCAGTTGGTTGATCTGATAAAGACCTGGGCGGTGCGCAAACAGGCGACTCCAGCGCAAATCGCACTCGCCTGGCTGATGGCGCAGAAGCCCTGGATTGTGCCGATCCCCGGAACGACAGTGATGGCGCACCTGCTGGAAAATATTGGCGCGGCAGAAGTTCGCTTCACACCCGCCGAGACCGCCGAACTGAATGCGGCTGTCGGGGTGATCGAGGTTCACGGGCAACGTTTGCCCGACCGCGTGCTTGCCTTCTCGGCTGTTGACGCTCCTGCCAAGAGATGAATGATTTGAGGTTACACCTCAGGAAGTAAACTTTATGCGACTTGCACTACCTTCTTTGGCTATCTTTCTCTATGTTGCCGTCAGTCTGCTGGCGCTGATTCCCTGTCGCCCGTGGATCAAGGTAGCCGTTGGGGTCGTATTGCTGGTGATAAGCCAGAAGTATCTCATCTATGAAAGAATCGGTGGTTCGTTCATTGCTCCAGAACTGCCGCTGTCGTTGCTGTTGTTGCTGGAGGTCCTCTACACGTCACTGCTGATCTTGTGCTTTTTGCTGTTAATCAAGGATGTGACGGCCTTGTCGTTGTGGACCGGCAGATGGTTCGGGGCCGCTTGGCAACTTCCTTTCTCTTATGGTGTTCAAAGTATAGCGCTTGTTCTGCTGGCGCTTACGCTTGGCCTTTTCGGAACCTGGCAATCGCTACAAATACCCAAGGTAAAAACCGTCGAGGTGCCTATCTCTGGCCTTCCTGCCCCCTTGGATGGGTTTTCCATTGTTCAACTCACGGATCTCCATATCGGTTACTTCTTGAATAAGGAATGGTTGAGTGAAGTTGTTAAAAGGACAAATGAATTGTCCCCCGACCTTGTCGCATTGACCGGAGACATGATTGAGGGTTCTGTCGCTGACATCGGCAACGACATGGAGCCATTAAGAGAACTTCGTTCACGGTACGGGGTCTTCGGTATCACAGGTAATCATGAATACTACTTTCAGACCGACGAATGGCTGCGAAAATTTGAACAACTGGGTGTTTCAATGCTGCACAATGAGCACCGGGTCTTGACGGTTAAAGACGGAGCCGAACTTGTCGTCGCAGGGGTGCCGGACAAAACTGAAGTTCGTTCAGGTGGGAAAGGTCCGGATGTCAGGGCTGCATTAATGGGGGCGCCGGATGCTACCCGAATCCTGTTGGCGCATCGACCCAATGGAATCTCTGAAAATATTGACGCTGATTTGCAACTATCTGGGCATACGCATGGCGGTCATCTTTTTTTCATGCAATGGCTTATCTCGACGTTTAATGGCGGTCTGGTCAACGGACTCTACGACATCGGCGGAATGTCGCTTTACGTCAGTCCTGGCACTGGCCTGTGGGCAGGATTTTCTTGTCGTTTGGGTGTGCCAGCCGAAATCACCCAAATTGTTTTACGCCCCCAGAGATAGAGTTCTACCGCTATCTGCTGGTGTTGTTACTTGCCAAGCATAAGATTGATAGGGCGCAATGGGCAAAACTGAAAGTTTCATGACGAATGCCTCTGGGGAAAATCTAGAGGCATTTCTGTTTGCAAAACTTAGCACTGATAGCAGGCTGATTTAGCCCGTTTTGGGGGCCAAATTTAGCGGTAGGACATTTGAATTGTGCAGACTCTGCAGACCACCGAGCTTAACTGCCTGAAATAGTTACCTTCAGTCCTCGATGACTTTCATATCTCCCGTCATAACTCACCACTCGATCCAGTTTGTCTGGTTTCAGGTAGTTAGCAGAATCTTTAGAACCTGCCATAAGTGGGTTAGTTTTGAGAAATTGCACCTCAGAGGTGGCGTAAGCTTATCAACGAACGAATCAAGGAAGGTCGCATCCGTGCACTGGCGGCGGGTGTGAAGTTTGGTCGCAAACCGAAATTGTCTGAGGAGGAAGATGCGGCTCTGGTCTCAGGGATCAAAGAAGGTCTTCTGAGCAAAACCGAGCTGGCTGAGATGTTTGATATTTCTGTCACCACTGTTTACCGTCGCATTGTGGCACTTCAAACGACTGATGCTTGATCCCGCTTCCCCCTTTGGCTCAAGGTATGAGCATATTCCAGAGGGGGATATTTTGTTTTTGCAAAAAGAAACTTCCTATATTTGCAACTTGGCCGAATAGGCCAGAAATTCTTTTCAAAAAGTGATCTGGTAATTTTTGAAAAGGGCTCGATATTATACGGTGCCGTCTTCTTCGATCTCCAAAGTTTTGTATATAATGCTAATCTAAAGAAAATTCCAGCTGCCGAGCTAAAGGGATCAGCTGAAAAAGGTTGGCGTTGTTGCGCTGTTAAAGCTCAGGTTTAACGAATTTACTGGATATCCCCAATGGCCAAATTAGACAGCCGCCACATGGACGAAATTGCCGCTCTACTTGCGGTCGCCGCTAACCACTCCTTTGCGGCGGCGGGAAAAGCTGTTGAACGTCATCCGACGATCATTTCGAAACGGATCGCGGCGCTTGAAGCGCGTCTGGGTGTGCGCCTGGTCGAACGCACGACTCGTCAGGTGCAACTGACCGATGCGGGGAAACGCTTGGTCGATAAGCTGCGAGTGGCGACAGACCTCATCTCTGAGGCGCAGCAGGAGGCAACGGAGACAGCGGAAGAACTCCGGGGTCATTTAAAGCT
Organism: Malonomonas rubra DSM 5091; assembly: GCF_900142125.1. Lineage (GTDB taxonomy): Bacteria > Desulfobacterota > Desulfuromonadia > Desulfuromonadales > Geopsychrobacteraceae > Malonomonas > Malonomonas rubra. The sequence continues at coordinate 10,556 of NZ_FQZT01000025.1, read as the reverse complement.
GGCGTTGCCTGCGACGCTGGGCCGCCTGTGGCTCGCCCCGCGCTTGCCGGAGTTTATGACGATGTATCCAAAACTAGAGCTTGATGTCCATTATAGCGACGCCTATGTCGATCTCATCGAGGGCGTTTTCGACGCGGCGATTCGCGTCGGCCAGCGGACGGACAGTGGCCTGGTGGCACGTAAGCTTGCGGATCATCAACGCGTCCTCGCGGCTGCCCCCGGTTATATCGAGCGTCACGGCCTGCCACTTGAGCCGGCGGATCTGCCAACCCATAACTGCATCGGCAATCCGCGCCTCAGCTCCTATCCCATCTGGCGCCTGTTTGACGGGAAACGCGTGGAGGTGGTGCGCACCAACGGAACCTTACATACCAACGACAGCATGGCGATGCTCGAAGCGGCTCGGGCCGGTATCGGCATCCTGGGGGCCGGTGAATGGCTGCTCGCCCGCGACCTTGCAGCGGGGAGATTGGTGCGCATCCTGCCCGAATGGATCTTCGACGGCGATGGCGGCATCTACCTCGTCCGGCCGTCACGTCGCTACGCCCCTGCGCGAAGCGACGCTTTTGCGGTCTGGGCCAGCGACCTCTTTCAACCAATTCCCTGGGCTTAAGGCGACCGGCCCGGTATCCTTCCAAGAGAACATTCCCACCAAGACTTAGCTGCATTCTGTGCAGCTATGATCTGCAAAAATCCGAATTGATTCAATCTCCGCAGCTACCTTAAGATAAAACCTCACTCTTGATGCACCCAGGAGCGATATCAGATTTTGCCTTTCGGAAAGGATCATTGCCCATGCCCCATTTGTCTTCTGCCATCCGCACCGGCTCACTGCTATTTTTGTCGGGGCAGCTCGCCTTCGATGATAAGGGCCGGATCAGCGGTGATATTGAAGCCCAGACCGCCCTGACCCTCAAACATCAGTTCGCCGTCTTGGCTCAGCATGGCCTATCCCCCGAGAATGTCGTAAAGGTGGGCGTGTGGCTCACCGACCGGGCAAATTTTCAGCGCTTCGACCAGACCTTCGCTCGGGTCTTCGGCGCGCACCGCCCCACGCGCTCGACCGTGATTTCGCAGCTCGCGCTCGAAGGGGCGCTGGTCGAAATCGACCTGATCGCATCCTTTGAGCCGCTCGATTCCTGACCATCCGTCTTTAGCTTTAACAATGTGCAAAATCGAACCGGAGCAGATGCAATGATTGTCCAACATATTTCGGCCTTTTCGAACGGACCGCAGGGAGGCAATCCCGCTGGCGTCGTTCTGTGTGATGCATTGCCTGAGGCTGCCGTGATGCAGAAGCTGGCGGCAGAGATCGGCTATTCCGAAACCGTCTTCGCGGCACCGGTCGCGGGTGGCTGGCGAGTGCGTTTTTTTGCCCCTGAAGTCGAGGTCGATTTCTGCGGGCATGCCACCATCGCGCTCGGGTCGGCCCTGGCACGTCAGGAAGGTTCCGGCATCTTCACTCTTCAGCTCAACCAGGCGCAAATCACCGTCGAAGGACGCTGGTCCGAGACGGAGTGGGGCGCGTCCTTTCAGTCGCCGCCAACCCGGAGCGGCCCGGTGTCGCCTGCGCTGTTGCAGGAAGCCTTGGCCCTGTTCGGTTTGGACCGCGAACTCCTCGATCCCCGGATACCACCGGCGATCGCCCATGGTGGCGGTGATCACCTCGTTCTGGCCCTCAAGAACCACGATACGCTGAGAGCGATACACTATGACTTGGAAAAGGGACAGGCGTTGGCCCTGCGCGAGGGGCTGGTGACCTTCAGCCTGCTCTATGCAGAATCGCCGCGATTATTCCATGCGCGAAACCCTTTTCCACTGGGCGGCGTCTACGAGGATCCGGCGACCGGCGCAGCGGCGGCGGCGCTGGCGGGTTATCTGCGCGATCTTAGCTGGCCGCATGAGGGCTCGATCCAGATCTATCAGGGCGATGACATGGGAGTGCCCTCGCGCCTGCAGGCGGACATCACCCCGCAGTCCGGCGCTAGCATTCGGGTATCCGGAACTGTCCGGTTGCTCCCTGAGGTTTGAGGAGTACAGATGACACCGGAGCAAAAACTAGCGTCGTTGAATATCGATCTTCCATCCGCCCCGCTTCCGGCTGGGCAATATCGTCCAGCCCGTCTGGTTGGAAACCTGCTCTATCTTTCCGGTCAGGGTCCCAGGAACGCAGATGGTTCTTTTCTCGCTGGCAAGTTGGGCCGCGAAATCTCCGTCGCGGAAGGCTATGCAGCTGCGCGCAATGCCGGATTACAACTCCTGTCTGCGGCGAAGGCTGAGTTGGGGGAACTCTCTCGGGTCGAGGCGGTGATCAAGGTCTTTGGCATGGTCCACGCCGCGACCGGTTTTGTCGATCACGCCCAGGTGGTGAACGGCTGTTCCGAGCTGCTGGTCGAAGTCTTTGGCGAGGCCGGCTGTCACACGCGCTCGGTGGCCGGGATGGAGTCCCTCCCTTGCGGCATGATCGTCGAAATCGAAGCGATCTTCGCCGTCAAGTCCTAGTTGTCCATATCGTGAAAGTTGCGCCGAAGGGAATGAAAATGAAAGCTGTTGGTTATTGGCAAAAGGGGCTGACAATTTCCGATCCGCAGGCGCTACTGGACCTTGAGCTCCCGGAACCGGAAATGCCGATCGGCCACGACCTGCTAGTGAGGGTCCATGCGGTCGCCGTCAATCCGCGCGACATCAAGAGCCGGATGAGCATTGAGTCGTCGGGAGGGAAGTCGATGGTGCTCGGTTACGATGCCTCGGGTGTGGTCGAAGCGGTCGGAGATCAAGTGGAACTGTTTCGGCCTGGTGACGAGGTCTATTATGCCGGGGTGCTGGATCGCCAGGGAAGCAATGCCGAATTGCAGCTGGTGGATGAACGGATTGTCGGGTGCAAACCGACGACCCTCGATCACGCAGCGGCGGCCTCTCTCCCTCTCACCAGTCTGACCGCCTGGGAGATGCTTTTCGATCGGTTACAGCTTCCGCAGGGTGGCGCTGTTGGGGAAACTTTGCTGGTGATCGGCGGCGCTGGCGGGGTCCCCTCGATGGCACTACAGCTTGCTCGCCAGCTCAGCCGCGTGACGGTCGTCGCGACGGCCTCGCGACCGGAAAGCGAGGCCTGGGTGCGTTCGCTGAGCGCACAACATGTTGTTGATCATTCCCGTCCGCTCGCCGCTCAGGTCGCGGCCATTCCTGGGCTCGCGCCCGTCACGCGCATCTTCTCCACCCACACCGATACGGCCGGCTGGGCTGAAATGGCGAAGATCATCGCGCCGCAAGGGCGCATCGGGCTGATCGACGACCCCGAGCCCCTCGACCTGCGCCTCATGAAGTTCAAGAGCGTTTCGATCCATTGGGAGGCGATGTTCACCCGGCCGATGTTCGCCACCGCCGATGTGCAGCGGCAGCATGACATTCTCAGTGCCGTGGCCGATCTTGTCGACAACGGAAAGCTGCGGGCGACAGCCGCAACAAGCTATGGGAGCATCACTGCCGAGAATCTGAGACGTGCCCATGCCGCGCTGGAGGAAGGCCACGTCGTCGGCAAAATCACCCTGTCCGGCTTTGGAGGGAGCGCTTAAATGGAGATCGAATCGGCAAAGGCCGCGTCGGAACTGCTCGTGCGCCATTGGAGTGAAGGCAAGGTGCTGGACGCCCTGCCGACTTCCCTGTGCCCTGCCAACCGGGAAGAAGGCTATCTCATCCAGCGGCAGATCGAGGCGCTGAGCGATAGGCCGCTGTTCGGCTGGAAGATCGCCGCAACCAGCACGGCCGGGCAGAAACATATCGGTATCGACGGGCCGATCGCGGGGCGCCTGCTGGCCGAAACGGTGCATCACGATGGAGATACCATCCCCTTCGGCGCGAATCGTATGCGCGTCGCGGAAGCCGAGTTTGCCTTCCGCATGGGACATGATCTGCCACCACGCGACAGACGCTACGAAGTGAGCAAAGTGCTCGATGCCGTCTCGGAGCTTTTTCTGGCTATCGAAATCCCGGACTCGCGTTTCGCTGACTTTGCTAAGGTCGGTGGGCCGCAGCTCATTGCAGACAACGCCTGTGCACACCGCTTTGTGCTCGGACCGCAGGCTCCGGCCAGCTGGCGGCAGCTCGATCTGGCCTCGCATCGCGTGGTCGGCCGCGTCGGCAATCATCTCGAACGCGAGGGGGTTGGGTCCAACGTGCTCGGTGACCCACGTCAAGCGCTCACCTGGCTTGCCAACGAGTTATCTACACTCGGTATCAAACTGGCATCCGGCCAGACCGTAACGACCGGCACTTGCCTGATACCCCTGGAAATCAATCGCGGTGACCGGGTATCCGTCGATTTCGGCGTCCTTGGTCGGGTTGCATGTCGCTTCACAGAAGCCTGAGATTGACCTTTTGTGGGGAGGAGGAAGGCTTTCTAAAATTTGTGAGTTTTTCGGCGAATGCCCTTGGAACTTCCAAGGGCATTTCCTTTTTCAAAACTTAGCACTGATAGCATGCTGATTTAGCCCGTTTTGAGGGCCAAAATTAGTGATAGGACATTTGGTGCGGGCTGATTGGGCAGATAGATTCAAGCAATTACCTGCAACTACCTGAAATTACAACTTGAGCGATCAGAACTTTCCCAGATGTCCTGACATAACGATCGTTGCACGCTATTTAGTTATTTCCAACCACTTAGTGGGGGGCAATTCACTGCCATAAGTCGGCGAAATTTGGGACCAAAAGACTAGCTGCTGAGTAGGCCTGCACAGATCGTGAATGCGTAAATATTTTTTGCCAAGCCAACTTTCTTTCCACTAAATCGAAAGGATGTTTCTCCTCCGGGAACAATAGCCGTTTATTTGCTCTAGCGCGATTGCCAAGAAAATGCTTGTACGCTAGAGTAGAACAGCGAATTCTTAGGATCAGCAAACTTTTGCTTTGGGTTGATGCCCATGAAGCGAGTACCTCGATGAGAAAAACTCATAATTTGGCACTGCGTGCTATCAAGATCGCTGCCATTTATGCGCTTTTCGGTCTGCTCTGGATTCTTTTCTCGGATCAATTGCTTCTCCTCGTTACCAATGATGCCAACTACCTCGCTCAGTTGCAGACGATCAAGGGTTGGTTTTTTATTTTTGTGACTGCAGCTCTGCTTTTTGTCCTGGTATACCAAGCTCTCGTCGCCCAGGATGAGGGGAACACTTCCTTGAGGCGAAGTGAGCAACATTTTCGTACTCTCGTTGATACCATCCCCGACCTGATCTGGCTCAAAGATGCAGAGGGTGTTTATTTGTCCTGCAATGCAACCTTTGAGCGTTTTTTCGGGGCCAGACAGGAGGAGATTGTCGGCAAGACCGATTATGACTTTATCGATAGAGAACTCGCGGATTTTTTCCGCGAAAAAGACCACAGGGCCATGGCGGCAAATAGGCCCTGTGATAACGAGGAATGGATAACCTTTGCTGATAATGGCCAACGTGCTTTGCTGTTAACGACCAAGATGCCAATGCATGATATTGATGGCAAAATCGTCGGGGTGCTGGGTGTTGGTCGCGATATCACCAAGCTCCGCCAGGCAGAGAACGCATTACGCCAGAGTGAGGAAACATTCAGAAAACTGTTCGAGGACTCATCTGATGCGATTCTCCTCATCGATGAGACGGGGGTTTTCGTGGAATGCAATCAGGCAGCTCTTGGTCTCCTCAAGATGGAACGCGACGAGTTTCTGCTCCTGCCACCCGCGCGAATCTCGCCGGAGTTCCAACCCGATGGCCAACGATCAGCCGAGGCTGCGTCTGAGATGATCGCGTTGGCGTACAGTAAGGGCCTGCACCGGTTTGACTGGACCTGTATCAACGCCGAAGGGGGCGAGTTTGTCGTTGAGGTTTCTCTTATGCCCGTTACCATCAAAGGGCAGACCATGCTCCATACCACCTGGCGGGATATCACTGCACGCAAACGTGCTGAAAAAGAAAAAGCCAAGCTCGAATCGCAACTCCAGCAGGCGCAAAAAATGGAATCGGTCGGACGGTTGGCCGGTGGGGTTGCGCATGATTTCAATAATATGCTGGGGGTCATCCTTGGTCATGCTGAACTCGGTTTGAAGCGCCTCGATCCAACGCATAAAGTTTGTACTGATCTGCGGCAAATCAAGGAAAGTGCTGAACGCTCGGCGGATCTGACGCGCCAGCTATTGGCATTTGCACGCCAGCAGACTGTCACTCCCAAAGTTATTGATCTGAACGAAGCCATCTCCAACATGATCACGATGCTGCAGCGGTTGATCGGTGAAGACATCGAGCTGATTTTTCAGCAGGCCGCCGAAACGTGCCTGATACATATGGATCCTTCACAGATCGACCAGCTCTTAGCGAACCTCTGCGTCAATGCCCGCGATGCAATCGAGGATACCGGCAAGATAGAGATAGAAACCCATATTTTCTCCGTGGATGCTGATTATTGCCACACCAACCCCGAAGCAACGCCGGGTGATTATGTCTGCTTGGCAATCAGTGATGATGGCAAGGGCATGAATCTGGAGACACAGGCCCATATCTTCGAACCGTTCTTTACGACAAAAGAGCAAGGCAAAGGAACCGGATTGGGACTGGCGACAGTCTACGGTATCGTTAAGCAGAACAAGGGATTCATAGATATTTCCAGTGAGTCGGGCAAAGGAACAATCTTCTCGGTTTACCTGCCGTTATTTACCGGGACGAAAGCTCAAAAGCGATCACAACCGGGTGAGCAAAAAGCGCTACGAGGCCATGAAACAATTCTTCTGGTTGAAGATGAAGCGGCCATTCTCAATATAACTGCGACGATGCTGGAGGAGCAGGGGCATACAGTGCTCAGGGCAGGCACTCCCGGCCAAGCGATGGAAATAGCTCGTGAGCACCCAGGCGAAATCGACCTGCTGATGACTGATGTCATCATGCCGGAAATGAATGGCCGTGAACTGGCTAAAAATGTTCTTGCACTTCGGCCGGGCACTAAGCGGCTATTCATGTCAGGCTACACAGCAGATGTCATAGCTCACCATGGTGTGTTGGACGAGGGCGTTCATTTCATTCAAAAACCGTTCTCGCTCCCAGATATGACCGCCATGGTGAGGAACGTGCTGGATGAGGATCAATGAACCGCCATTAGCCGAACAGACTTCAAGCCGTTGCAAATGTAAGCTGTTACGGATCCCCAGAAAGCGGCATGGTGAGCTTGAAGCAGACCGGGATTATTGTCCGAGAGGAGATTGATATGGCATGATAGTGTCCTGTCTCCACTTGTTTCGTGCCCACGCGGCGTGAAGGCAAAAGGATTTTCTGATGCAGGTTTTTAAAAGACTTTCTTTGTTGGGGGTAGGTTTGGTTTTTATTTTACCCTCTCTGGCACAAAGCAAAACATTATCTGCCGCCGACATCCTCCAACAGATGAAAAGGGTCTATGCCTCGACAAAATCCTATGTCGATCGAGGCACGGTATCGAGCGTGTTTATCGATAAGGGCAAAAAACGGGTCGTTGAAAAACCCTTCTCAACAGCCTTTGTCCGTCCAGATCGTTTTCGCTATGAGTTCCGGGAAAAGAAGGGTTTTTTCAAGGAAGATGACAAGTTCGTTATTTCCCTTATAGGCAAGGGCCTGAAAACCTATTGGAGTCTGGACCCCGAACAGCAACAGATAAAACCAAAGACGCTCGGTGAGGCCCTTTCTGCAGCAGCTGGAATCTCCGGAGGATCTGCGCGTTGGGTTCCAACAATGCTGATGCCGGACAGGACCCAGTTCAAAAATGCATTCACCCTATCCAAGCCCAAGCGAGTTAACAATGAAGTTGTTAATGGTGTTGAATGTTTCCAGCTATCGGACCCTACGGATTACCGGCGCCTGACTCTGTGGATAGGGAAAAAGGACTACCTCCTCAGGAAAATCTATCGTGAGCAAGACTTCGGGGACTTCCGCCTTGAAGAAACCACGAATTACAATCCTGAGACAGATGGTGAGGTTAAGCAGGAACTTCTTAATTTCCAATAATTAGCCGATCAGATAGGTCATTTTAGCCCGTTTTCAGGGCAAAAAGTCGCGGTAGGATATTTGATAACACCAGAATCGGCAGACCAGTCAGCCTAACTGCCTGTAATGACAGCCTTTAGGGTGAGGCCTTTTGCATATATGCTGTCATAAGTCAGCGGCCGGACCCAATTGGTTGCTTTCAGGCAGTTAGCAGAGCCCTTAAAATCCGGTCAAAAGTCGGCGACTTCTGAAAATTGTCTATTCACAGCCTCAGTGCATTCGTCGCCCGATCCCGAATTCGACCTGAAAATCAGAGGCTTTGACTCGCGGAACAATTTTCCGCTGGTTTTTTTCAAGCTCCACAATCCCATACCGGGCCATAGTATTCAGCGTTCGCGAGAGGTTGCTGGATGATCTCCCCGTCAACTCTTCCAGCTCCTTTAGAGATTGGGGATGTTTTTCCATGATGAGCTGGAGAAGCTTCTGGTTCTCGCTGTTGAGGACTTGAGCCATGGATTGGAGCGATTCAAACCAAATTTTTGGCTCATCGTTGCGGGGGACGTACTTGCCCTTAGCAATCGCGATGGTCCGATGTTTATAGTCTTCTTTGGACATGATGCCGATTTTTACAACGTTTTCAGGCATGACCTTCTCCCAAATATGTTTCTATTGCCGCCCAGAAATCTTCAATAAGCTGACCCGCAGACTCGAATTCGTATTCAACGACCTTTTCCAGCCGGTGCTCGTGATCCCAGGTTATTCTTCTTGCCCTAAATCGCTTTCTTTTGGGCTTGATGCCGTGCGCATTATCAAAACCAATAACCCGGCGATTGTGTTTGTCGTGAAGAGTTAGGCTGTAGCTGATACCATGAGGAATCTGAGGACTTGGTTCCACTTGATGGGCCTCAAACTTGATCCAGTGGCCATTTTCAAGGGGATAGATTTCCCCATCCAGATTCAGCAGATTTTCCAGATCGTAAGTATTCACCAGGGATCTTCCTTTGTTATCATCCGATGATAACTATAGCACCCTTCTCATTCTGCACAAAATAAAAATCCCCTCACAGCATCTTTGGTACCCGGTAAAAGAAGGTTTTCAAGAAGCGGAATTTGCTACATTTGCAAATTGGTCGGTTTGATCGAAATTCTCTTTGCAAAAACTATTTGTTGATTTTTGCAAAGGGGTGCAGAGATCGGGAGTGTTTTAGGGCTTAATGGTAGCGGCACACAATCGAAAGGATAGCATCGTTCAGGGAAACTATTGATTTTTGTGGCCTCTTAAACTGAATCGCCCCGGTTTTCCCGGAGACAGTTTTCGTTTGAGTCAAGCCGCCTTACTTGACTCCTCCAGCCGATAATACTCTTTCTCTTTTTCTGCAGGTGGAATATTTCCAATTGATTCCAGCAATCGGCGATTGTTAAACCAATCTACCCATTCCAAGGTTGCGTATTCAACAGACTCACGACCTTTCCAAGGGCCGCGATGGTTGATAACTTCCGTTTTGTAGAGGCCGATGATTGTCTCGGCCAAAGCGTTGTCGTAAGAATCTCCAGTTGTGCCGACAGAGGCATTGATTCCGACCTCGGACAGACGTTCTGTATAGCGAATCGAGAGATACTGACTGCCCCGGTCGCTATGATGAATCAACTCCCGGCGGTTCTTGCGTGCCCACAGTGCCTGCTCCAGTGCGTCCAGAACGAGCTCTGTCTTCATCGATGTCGAAACACGCCAGCCAACAATACAACGTGCGTACACATCAATGACGAAAGCAACATAAACAAAACCGGACCAGGTGGCGACATAGGTAAAATCAGCTACCCAGAGCTGATTCGGGCGACTCGCCTTAAAAGTCCGTTTCACCAGGTCAGGGGCACGGTTCTGCTTTGGATCGCTGATCGTTGTGATCTTTTTCTTGCCGCGCACAACCCCTCGCAGCCCCATCTCACGCATCAACCGTTCAACGGTACAGCGGGCGATCGGTATCCCTTCGCGGTTTAACTGCCGCCAGACTTTACGAACACCATAAACCCGTAAGTTCTCGTTCCAAACCCTCTGAATCTCAGGTTTCAATAATTGATCCCGCCAGTATCGTGACGGAACTTTGCTAGGATCGTCTTGGCGCGCCTTGTGGTGGTAGTACGTTGATGGGGCGATCGGTAACTGGCGACAGATCGGCTCGACCCCGTATTGGCTTCGATGCTCATCAATAAAAAACACCATTACTTCGGTTTGCGGTCGAGCTCCGCCTGGGCGAAAAAAGCAGCAGCTTTACGCAGGATCTCATTGGCGCGTTTCAGCTCCCGGTTTTCCCGCTCCAACTGCTTCAATTGCTCTTGAGCCGTTTGATCCTTAGAGCGGCTCTCTTGAGATCCCCCCGCTTCTTTGCACCATCGACGTAACGTTTCTGGCGTACACCCTATCTTTTCAGCAATAGAACAAATCGCTGACCAGCGGGAGGAATATTCTCCCTGCTGTTCCGCTACCAATCTGACCGCTCGCTCTCTGACCTCAGGACTGTATCTCTTGTTTGTATTCATGACCCCATACTCTCAAAGTTTGGAGTCTCCGACAATCCCGGGGCGATTCAA
>NZ_FQZT01000026.1 GCF_900142125.1 Malonomonas rubra DSM 5091 | reverse complement strand
ATGAAAGATCGTTCCCGCAGTCACTGAGTGATGATGTTCGCAATGCCTGCAGAGATAAAGTCCTCTGGAACTCATCCAGTATTTATCGTGGCCGCAGCGGGTGCATTTAAATCCATCCGGCCAGCGAAGTTGAAGGAGATAGTCGAGACAGGCTTCTTCAGAATGGAACCTGCGGTCAAATTCAACTTCATTGTTTGGAAAATCTTCTATCATGGCTGGCCTCCTCTTTAAGATGAGACCAGTTTGTACCCACTACGTGACAGCTAATGTCTCAACTGGAGCGAAGTGGATAACCAGAATGGTCTTTATCTCTTTAGATGAGCTCTTGCCGACTGCGGAAAAATACGGTGAACACCACATGGCGATGTACGGTGTGGTTGCCGGCATGGCCGTTATGGCGTCCAGCTTGTTGATGTTTGCTTAAGGCACGATCTGATGACGCAAAAAAAGATTTACATGACACCTGGCTGCGCTGAAAATCTGAAAGCAGAATTGAAGGATTTACTCTACAAACAGCGCCCTGAAATGGTTGATACGGTTGCCTGGGCGGCAAGTAATGGTGATCGCTCAGAGAACGCTGATTATCATTACGGGAAAAAACGTCTTCGCCAGATTGATGGTCGCATCCGTTTTCTGCAGGGAAGACTCGACTCCGCTGAAATCGTTGACCCGGTTAAACAGCGGGACGTTGCTGGCGATCGTGTGCTGTTTGGCTGTACCATCACGGTAGAAAATGAAGAGGGCGAAGAGCGCACCGTAAGTATTGTCGGTGAGGATGAAATCGACCTCAATAAAGGACGAATCAGCTGGGTTTCTCCACTTGGCCGGGCGCTTCTCGGTAACTCGGAAGGCGATTTGATCACATTCAAAAGCCCGCGTGGAGTTGAAGAACTCGAAATAGTTAAAGTCGACTACATCTCTTTGGACTAAAAAAGGCTGCCTGCAAATGCTGAAAATGAAATGCCCGAAATGCGAAGAGATGATCGTCTCTGCGCTGCTTTCTGATATAGAAAAAATTCCTTGTGAACACTGTAAAGAGGTTGTCCCTGTTACCAACGTCATGGTGTTTGCCGAAGGTTTTACCTTTCACCGCAACGATCTGATCAAGCGCATGTTCCGCTACAAAACCCTGCTGATGGAGATCAGAAAAGAACGGGAAATGCTTGACAAGAACCCGGAGGCGTCAGCAGAGGGCAAGCGCAGCCTGGAGCGTTTTGCCCAGGCATTGGCCGAGGTCATGGCGGGGGCGCGCAACAATCTGCGTATCGATTTCAGCTCACCGGTTCCAGTGAAGTTTCGTGCCGGCCAGCAGTCGGGTGAGGGGCAACTGATCAACCTGAGCATGTCGGGCGCATGTCTTGAGATCAAACGTCAGCTGATATCGCCGAAGAAAAAAATGCCAATTCAAATCGGTTTCACCCTCCCGGGAACGGAGCGCCAGTTTACCCTCAAAGGTTTTGTCTCCTGGGTTAAAAAGGGCAGCTCGCTCGGTGTCGAGTTTGCCGAGCTGCCCGCTGATGTGCAGGAGCAGTTGTGGACTTTCATTTCATCTGCGGTGGAGAACTAATCGCTCAACAATACTTGCAGAGGTGACTCTTTCGGCGGGAATGTCCCTTTGAGCTTATTCTCTTTGGTTGCAAACAACAGGTAACTATACTTCCCGTAATGCGGGATTTTTCTCGCCACAGCGCCATCTTCACTGTTCTTGTCACTCAGAAACCATGCCACAACGCGCGATTCATTTAACGGGTTGGTCTGAACAAGAAATGCTGAATTGCCAGCCAGCGTATGTTTGTTCCCCACCAATTTCAGCTCGGCGCCAATCAGTTCCTGTGGCTGTAAAGTATCGGTCGCACCAAAGATCAGCAGATCATTCTGGGCCAGTTCTTCGTTCGGAACCGTCTTTATATCCTTGGGTATCAATGCTGCTTTACGCAAAGCCGCAAGCAGTGTCTGACTTGCTTCGTCCGATGGCTTTAGTTTGTCACCATGAATCGCCAACAGGCTGCGGCTGCCACGTATTGCATTGACCGTTGCAGGTATTTCTTTTTCATCGAGAATACGGAAAATGTCTGCTGCCGGATCGGCTGTCAGTTTTTCTGGCCGGTTTGGGCTGCTGATAGCAAAGCTTTGCTCTTTGTCTGTCAATTCAATCTTCCGATCAATCCTTCCGTTTGCCATCTGAAGCTCTACAGGAATTTGAAGCCGATAGCTTTTCCCGAGTTGTTTCAATGTTCCACTGGTTTTAAAACCGGTCTCTGTTTTCTCTGTTTTAACATTCTGCAACGCGAGGATCGGGCCAGAAGGGCGTTGCAGCCACTGGTTGAAGAAATCCGAAAGGTTGCTCCCACTTGCTGCAGAAAAGTAGCGGGCAAAATCAGCCCAGCCGATCTGCTGGAACATTTGTTCTTCGGCAATCTGTTTCAATGTTGCCCAGAAAATGTCATCACCGACCTGCTGTCGCAGCATGTGAAACAGCATCGCGGCTTTACCGTAGCCGATTGATTGGCTTGCCCGGTCATGACGTGACATGAAGTGGCTCAGAGGGAACTCGCTTTGATCGTCAACCAGAACGGCATAATCCCGCAGAACTTTCAGACGATATTCAAGGGCCTCTGCCGCAGAACTTCGTTCTTTGTAGAGATAATCGGCAACGTAGGTTGTAATCCCCTCTGCCCAGTTTCCCTGTCGATAGTCGACCCTGACGCCGGTTCCCCACCAGGAGTGGGCCATCTCGTGGCCGAGACTGGTTTTAACAATAAAGGGCAGGCGGATCACGCTGCTGCCGAGCAGGGTCCAGGAGGGAAAGCCATAACCGGTCGGGAAGAAGTTCTCTGCCACGGCAAATTTATGAAAAGGGTATGAGCCGAAAAGCTCTTCGTAAAGCTGCAGATATTCCCGGGCAGCTTTTAAATAAACTTCAGCGAAGTGCGCTGACTGTTCGTAAAAGTAAGCGTAGATCGGCACGTTGCCATTTGTGTCACTGAAAACCTGGTAGGGGCCTGCACTGAGAGTGAGTCCATAGATCGGGTAATCAACCAGCCAGCTCGAGCGGCTTGTTTCTGTCGAGCTACTGTACTCAAGGCGTTTACCGGAACTGATCGCCTGATAGCCCTTGGGGGCAGAAACATTCAGAAGATATTGGAATGCACCACTTTCCGGCCGTGGATACCAGCTTGCTCCCGCAGAAAGAAAAGTTCCTGTTGCCGAAATCGATGCCGACACACCATAACTCGGGTCTTCATTATGAACCGGAACGGTGCTGACAGTATCGCTAAATTCACCATAATAGATGATCTGTAGCGGCTTGGTGCTCTGTAGGTCGATTTTCAGTAAGCCTGCTTCAAAACGGTAAGGCAGAGCTTCCCCATCCTGAAGAACGGAAATGATATTGCAGTTTTCTGCAAGCTGAAACCGCAACTCTGTCTTGCCCGGAGCATCGACAGAAATGAGCGCTTCCGCACGTAGTTCCTGTTTTTCCGGGAAAAGTTCGACCTGTAATTGGTAGTTGCTGATAGCCACTGCATTGAACGGCAGCAGCAAAAGAATGAAAAGGAGTAGTCTGCGCATAGTCTCATCCTTGTGTATCCGGAGTAATAGTTACTTTACCCTAGTCGCGGATGGGACGACAAGCGCACCTCGCTGATTAGTCTTGCAGGCGGAGATGGTTTTTTCGTAGAGGTGTTACCGTGGCCGTACATTGATAATCGACGTCGTTGCGGCCAAGATTTTTGACTTTGTAGAGAGCTTTATCGGCACGACGCAACGCTTCAATGTAGTTTTCTTCGTGCTCTGCCCATTGCGAAACGCCGATACTTGCGGTCACGTTAAATACTTTGTTCTGGCATCGGTGGGGCTGTTTTGCCAGGGTTCTCCTGATTCTTTCGGCATCGATCAATGCACCGTCCAGGTCGGTATTGGACAGCAGCAAGAGGAATTCTTCTCCCCCGTATCGACTGACAATATCCGCTTCACGACACATTTTATTGAGTAATTTTGCCGTTCTTTGCAGGACTTTGTCACCCATTTCATGGCCATAGGTGTCATTGACTTTTTTGAAATGATCGAGATCGATCAGGATGAACGAAAGCGGGGCGCCAGTGCGTCGCGCCTTTTTGATTTCATGCTCTGCATGTTCCAACACGGAGCGTCGGTTCGCCAGGCCGGTCAACGCATCTGTTGTGGCCTGGTTTCGCAGCTCTTCTTTAATTCGCAGTTGTTTCTTCTGATATCGGGTGACACGATATGTCATGAACATAATGATGAGGCTGACAACCGTACCCAGAACAGCAAAGTTAAGCGCTGTTTTACGCCAACTGGCAAGAATGGTTCCTTCTGGTTCTGAGATGCTGACAACCAGAGGATAGTTGCCGATACGACGACTGGCAATCAGGTGAATCTGCTGATCGGTGCCAACTGGTTGGCGCATGACGATGGTTTTCTTCGTCAGGTCACCTGGCCGAACAAGATTGCGTAGAAATTTACCAACATACTGTTGATGGTCAGGCAGGTGGGTATAGACATAGCCATCAAGGGACGAGAGCGTTAGTGATGCGCCATTACTCAGCTTGATTGCCTGATAGCGGTCGAAAAGCAGATTCAGATCAACCATCCCGACCAAGACCATTTCAAGCTCACCAGTGGAATTGCGCAGCCCTCTACTGACACCGAATTGCCATCGGTCAGTACTTCCGGTAACGGCAATTGGACGGCCGATATACAGCTGTTTCAATTGATGGTTCGTGTGGATAGAGAAAAAATCGCTGTATTGTAATTCTTCCTGCTGGAGGGAGTTGCTCTTGTAGAGGGCTTTGCCTGCCGTATTCAGAATCAACAAAGATGAAACAGGAGTGTTTTGTGCGAGCTGGTTTTCCAGCGCGGCCTGGATCAGGCCGGGTTTGTTTGCGTCGACGTGGTCAATGGTGCGAAGCAGGTTTTCAATGCCGGTAAAGGTTTGATTCAGACCGTACAGGGTGCGATCGATATCGAGCCCCAGGTAGTGAATATCATTGACCGCATGATTACGAGCTTCCTGCAGGGTTGCGTTTTTTTGCGACTGGATTGTATAGCCGATAAAAAACGAACTGACAAAAACGCAGAGAACCCCCAGAACCCAAGTTCGGAGCATAATAAGATCCTGTGTAGAATTTTGATTTGGGGTCAGGTCCCCCCCTTGGTACCTGAAATCGACGTTTTCATTTTTGAAGTTATTTGCCAACACATTCAGCAAATCGAATGCCAGTTTGTTTCTTTTGTAACAATTTGTTTTGGAATCAAAGAGACTTGCCAATGAGTGGATGCGAAGAAAATAAATATATTGAAGATTTCGGGACAGAACTGCCCTCATGAAAGAGAAAGAACTTGAATGAACTTTTGCCAGAGCAAAGATGAGTTCAGTGGGGAAAGTGCAAAAGGGGGATATCACCCAGAATGGCTTGTGAATTCACCAAATCCTAACAAGAACAGTATTTTAGTCAGGATTTGATTGAATTACGCATAGCTTTCAGTTCACCAAAAGTCAAGTTCGGTCGCAGGATGTCACGGGCCTGTTGGCGGTAAGCCTCAAGGTGAGGATATTCTCTGCAAAGTTGTCGCATTTCCTGCTCAGCCTCTTCCTGCTCGGCGAGGCTACGCAAGTCTTCCAAACCCGTAAAGACACGGAGCATCATCCGCCCGATGAGAGTGCTGAACATGATGATGCTTGCGGTGATAAGCGCTGAAAGCACACTGCCGAGCGCTGTCCCACCAGGCAAGCCGTTGACTGTGCCACCGACAGCAAATGCCGCTGCAATGGCCACAAAAGCAACCGTCATCAAATCAGCTGCGCGCAAGCGTTTCATTGTCGTTGCCAAGATGACGGCGATGACAGTCCCCAGTCCAAGAATCGCCAACAGACCGTAACCACTGATGATATCGAAAAGATAGAGAGCCAGAAGAGCGAAGCCGTGGAAGCAGTCGGAAACAATCGACTGCTGAATCAACTGTTTTTTGAACGCGGTCAAGCGCTGCTGTTCCGCATCGATTTCGTGGTGTGTTGGTGGCGATTGGTGGACATCAAAAGTCAGCATGATAAATCAACTTTCAGTTTGATCTTCGCTGAAAAATTCAAATCCGCTGCAGACCTTTTTACTCATGAATTGAAAGAATTTCAACTCTTCAATGGAATCGATTTCGACTTTCGGGGCGTCCCTGGTCCCTTTTACGAGGCTGAGGTTCTGGTTCATTTCATGATGAATCTGAATCAGCGCAATCCGTTTTGCGGCTTCGGCGTGCTTTGCACGGATCATTCTGGTCGCAGTGAAGGTGAACTTGCCGTGCTCTCCATCAAAATTTAGCAGAATGTTCTTTGCCGAGAGTTTTACCCGAAACCGTTTCATTGTTTCACGATTTCGGCAGGTTGATTTTCTGCTCTTTTGAAGGTCGGTAAAGCAGCATTGTGCGGCCGAGGATCTGGGCGACGGCAGCCCCGGTTGCCTGAGAGAGTTCCGCGGCGATCTCCTTACGGTCACTCATGCAGCCTTCCTGCAGTTTGACTTTGATCAGTTCATGGGTTTCGAGCGCTTCTTCGGTTGCAGCAATAACCGCATCGTTGATTTCTTCTTTGCCGACAAAAACGACCGGTTTCAATTGATGTCCCAAACCGCGCAGATAGCGATTCTGTTTTCCTGTCAGTTGCATTCTTACTCCTGCTTAAAAATAGATCCCGGCCAGCCAGTAGAAAAACATGCCGACCAGCACGGTTGCGCCTAAGCTACGGGTTCTTACGGCAAAGATCAATGTCGGAATTGCGACCAGCAGCTCAGGCTTGCCAAAATCGACACTTCGCGTGGCTGAATCAGTGAACAGCGAGGGTGCGAGTAGTGCACTCAAAATAGCGACTGGAATCAGGCTGAGCCAGTCGATCAGCCACTGCGGCATCTTTTTGTGAGCCAGATAGAGCAGGGGGAGGGCTCGGGGCAGGTAGGTGACCAGTCCCATGCCTCCAAACAGGAACAGATATTCGTTGAAGGTCATTTGCTCCTCCGGTATCGCAGTTTCAGCAGGTAGCCGATCGTTGCTGCGCACATCGATGCCCCGACAATGTAAGAATCCCCGGGAATCATCAAGTACCAAGAAACGGAAATGACTGCTGCCAGCAAACCAGTGATGATATAGATACGTCCCTGCAACTGAAACACCAGCAGGCAGATGAACATGCCGGTGAGGGCATAATCGATACCGAACGCCCCTTGAGGTACAAACTGGCCGACCAGAGAGCCAGTGACGGTCGCAAGAATCCAGGTCGCGTTCGCCAAATGATTTGTAATCAGCGCACGCCAACGCCCCCATGCAGTTTCACGAAATCGCGTCATATTGACGGCAAAACTTTCATCAGTGATGCCGTAAGCGAAAATGACCAGAAATCTCCGGCTGACGCCAGACAGGTAAACTGCAAGCGCAGAACTCATCAGCACGTGGCGCAGGTTGACCATGAAGGTTGTCATGATGATACTCGGCACAGATGCTTTCGCCGCCAGCATCGCCACGCAGATAAATTGAGCACTGCCGGCAAAGACCATAATCGACATCATCAGCACCGCCCACCAGGGCAGTCCCGCTTTTTGTGCCAGCACGCCCAATGCCAGACCGATCGGAAAGTAACCGAGGCAGATGGGCCAGGCAGCTGCAGCGCCTTCACGCAGGGCTTGTTTTTTCGTTTTGGTCGCATTCATGGTTTGCAAGAATAAAGATTTGGCTACGGAACACAAGACACATTACGCAGCCAAAAAAGAGTAAAACTGTATCCACAAAAAAACGGAGAGCCAAACGTGTGTCCGACTCCCCGTCTCGTTTTTTATCTGAAATCCGGGATCTACAGAACCTGGCGTAAAAAATCTTTCGCCCGTTCTTCACGTGGTTCGGTAAAGAAGTGCTCCGGCGTTCCTTCTTCGACCAGCTTGCCGTGGTCCATAAAAATAACCCGGTCCGCCACTTCACGGGCAAAACCCATCTCATGGGTGACAACGACCATGGTCATGCCCTCGCGGGCAAGCTGCTTCATAACGTCGAGGACCTCGCCAACCATCTCCGGATCAAGGGCGCTGGTCGGCTCATCAAACAGCATGATTTTCGGGTCCATCGCCAAGGCACGGGCGATGGCAACACGCTGCTGCTGGCCACCGGAGAGATGTCCAGGGTAGACACTCTCTTTGTCAGCAATGCCGACTTTTTTCAACAACTGACGGGCTTTGTCTTCGGCTTCCTTACGGTTTCTCTTGCGGACCACCTGCTGTGCCAGAATGATATTGTCCAGCACGGTTTTGTGTGGGAACAGGTTGAACTGCTGGAATACCATGCCGACTTCGCGCCGCACTTTATTCAGGTCGGTTTTTTTGTCGGCTAGATCGATGCCATCGATCATGATATGGCCGTCAGTTAAAGTCTCCAAGCCGTTCAGGCAGCGCAGATAGGTCGATTTACCAGAACCGGACGGGCCGATAACAACAACGACTTCACCCGATTTGATATGGGTGGTTACGCCATCCACTGCACGAACTTCAGTGCCACGACCAGTAAATATTTTTTTCAGATCAACAGTTTTAATCACTGACTGCGAGCCTCCGTTCAACCCAGGCAATCACCTGTGACAGACTTAAGGTCAGCAGCAGATAGAGCAGGGCGACAATAAACCAGATTTCGAATGTGGCAAATGTCGAGGTGATGACCTCGCGACCACTTTTGGTCAAATCGGTAATGGCGATAACCGACACCAGCGATGAATCCTTGATCAGACTGATGAATTGACCGGCCAACGGCGGCAGGGTGCGTTTAAACGCTTGCGGCAGGATAATGTGGATCATCGCCTGCGGCACGTTCATGCCAAGGGATCGAGCTGCTTCCATTTGCCCTTTCGGGATCGACTGGATGCCTGCACGAATAATCTCGGCGACGTAGGCGCCGGCAAAAATGGCCAGGGCGCTGATGCCGGCCACGATACGGCTGATGTCGAGAACGGTGCCAAGGAAGAAGTAAAAAATGAAAATCTGCACCAGCAGCGGAGTACCACGGATCAGCTCAACATAAATAACCGACAATTGCCGCAGAGTCGTATTGCTGGAGACACGACAGAGCCCGGTGACCAGACCGATAATCAAACCGAAGACACTTGCAGCAGCCGAAAGCCATAAGGTTGTCCAGAGACCAACCAGTAATGGACCGGCGCGCCATTCGGCAATATAGCCGATGGTATCCCCCTCGAACAGGGTTTCGTCTTGATAAACGGAAACGTTGTCGGCATCAACTTTATACGTCAGAGTTTCATCGTATTCCGTAAGCACCGTGACGTTTGCTGACTCACCGACAACATCGACTTTCTCAACCCGAGCATCTGCAGGGACCACAATTGCGTCTTCGTTTAAGTAAACAAAATATTGCGGCACCCGGTTCCAGCGCCAGGTGTAGTCTATTTTTTTAGTCGCTATCCAAAGTCCAGTTCCCAGCGCAAACAGAATCAACAGCGTCAGCAAAGACCATGACCAGCTCGTGACATTTTTATTCACAATAACATCCAAAAACTAAAATCGGCGGAGAGCGTTTGCTGCCACTCCCCGCCGATCGTTAAATAAAACTAGTTCTGTACCTGCTTCAACCAGGAATCATCCTGAATCCATTTACCATAGATTTTGTCGTAAGTTCCGTCATTTTTGACCTGGGCCATGAAATTGTTAAGCCAGTTCAGGAAGTTCGGGTTGTCGTGACGAATTGCCCATGCCAGAGGCTCGTAAGTGAAAGGCTGGCTCAGCAGGACAAGTTTGCCTTCGCCCTTTTGCTTGTAGGCGAGTTCCATGTAAGGCAGGTCGTAAACGAAAGCGTCAATTTTACCGTTGACCAGGTCCATAACACCTTCCTGCTCAGTTTCGAAGGAAATGTAGGTGCATTTCGGGATCATGCGCTTAGTTGCCTGCTCACCAGTGGTGCCAAGTTTGGAAGCGACTTTGTATTTCGGGTTATTCAGGTCTTTGTAGGACTTGATCTCGCCGGCAAGTGATTTTTTGATCATGATACTTTGGCCGATAACGATGTACGGGTCAGCAAAAGAGACCTTGAGGTTGCGCTCCTGGGTCAGGGTCATGCCACTGGCAATGATATCGTACTTCTTGGTGAGCAGGCCGGGGATGATGCCGTCCCAAGCGGTGCTGACCAGTTCCAGTTTTACGCCCATCGCCTTGGCGGCACGCTTCATCATGTCAACATCAAAACCGATGATTTCGCCCTTGGCGTTGGTCATTTCAAACGGCATGTAGCCGGGTTCCATGCCAACCCGAAGACTGCCACGCTCGAGAATTTCATCCAGAGTGTCAGCCATAGCGACGCTCGGCAGGACAACGCAAAGAGCCAGCAGCAGGGCAATCATCAACTTCATTTTTTTCATCTGTTTCCTCCGTCAAAAAATAAGGAATGTGGGCCGTCGATAAACAACGGCAGGGTAGATTTAATAAGATTTTCCTTCATCCAGCAGTTCATTGATCGACATCTGGGTATTGCATTTCGGGCATCTGGGCAGATCTTCAATCGGCAGGTAAACAATCTCGGTGTGGCGGCATTTCGGGCAGATGACTTCAACAGGTTCTAGTTTGCCACGTTCCATGCGGAAATACTCCAATTGAAAAAAGATTTGAAAGCACTAAATTCTGCTTATACCACAGCGATTACGGCTGAACAAGAGTCTAGCAATATTCTCGGTTTCTGCTCGGTTGCAGAACAAAATAAATGCGAAATCAGCTTGCAAATAACAGTCTTTGCCTGCTGGTTTTTGACGAGCGCTTTCCTCTTTACAAAAACTGCCCGACAAGTTTAGTATTGGCGGTTCTTTAAATAACAGGAAACACTTTTCGAAACAGTTGTAACTGCATGAATCAAAAGAATATTCGTAATTTTTCCATAATCGCTCACATCGATCATGGCAAGTCGACTCTGGCTGATCGTCTGCTCGAAGCAACCGGCGCTCTCTCTGACCGTGAGAAATCGGACCAGTACCTTGACAAGATGGAACTTGAACGGGAGCGGGGTATCACCATCAAGTCCCAGGCCGTTCGGTTGAACTACAAGGCCAAAGACGGGCTGGATTATATCCTTAACCTGATCGACACGCCCGGGCATGTCGACTTTACTTATGAAGTCAGCAGGTCCCTGTCGGCCTGCGAAGGAGCCCTGCTGGTCGTTGATGCTGCACAGGGGGTCGAGGCACAAACTCTGGCCAACGTCTACATGGCGATCGATCAGGATTTGGAAGTCTTCCCGGTGTTGAACAAGATCGACCTGCCGAGCGCCGAACCTGAACGGGTCAGAGAAGAAGTTGAAGAAATCATTGGCATCGACACCAGCGATGCCGTTCTGGCCAGCGCCAAGGAAGGTATCGGTATCAGCGATATCCTCGAGGCCGTGGTCAACAGGGTGCCTGCTCCTGGTGGTGATGTCGATGCCCCGCTGCAGGCGATGATCTTCGATTCCTGGTACGACTCTTACCAGGGTGTCATTATTCTTACCCGGGTTGTCGAAGGCAGCGTCAAAAAAGGCGATAAGATCAAGCTGATGGCGACCGGAGGGACCTACGAAGTGCAAAAGGTCGGGGCTTTCAGCCCTCACCCGACTGAACTGCCGAAACTGGCCGCCGGTGAGGTTGGTTTTGTCATCGCTGGCATCAAGGTTGTCGAGGATGCCAAGGTTGGTGATACCATCACTCATCAGCACGCTCCTGCGGAAAAGCCGCTTCCCGGTTTCCAGGAAGTCAAACCGATGGTTTTCTCCGGACTTTACCCGATCGACTCCGGCGAATATGACGCGCTTCGCGATGCGCTGGAAAAATTGCGACTGAACGATGCCGCGTTTTCATTCGAACCTGAGAATTCGCTGGCACTCGGTTTCGGTTTTCGCTGTGGCTTCCTTGGTCTGCTGCATATGGAGATCATTCAGGAACGACTGGAACGCGAATTCAATGTAGAACTCATCACCACGGCGCCGACGGTTGTCTATAAAGTCACCACAACTAAAGGTGAACTATTGCAGGTTGAGAGCGCCAACATGTTGCCTGAGGTTCAATTCATCGAGAAAATCGAAGAGCCTTTCGTGTTGGCGTCGATCCACGTACCGAACGAGTTTGTCGGGGCGGTGCTGAATCTCTGTATTGAAAAACGTGGGGTGCAGCGCGAACTGAAATACCTGACCGCCAACCGTGTTATGGTAGTCTACGAACTGCCGCTCAACGAAATCGTTCTCGACTTCTTCGACCGGCTCAAGTCGATCACTCGCGGCTATGCGTCTCTCGATTACGAACACCTCGATTTCCGTCCGAGCAAACTGGTTCGATTAAACGTGTTGATCAATGGTGATGTCGTTGATGCGTTGTCATTGATTGTGCATATGGATAAAGCCCAGTTCCGTGGTCGCGAACTGGTTTCGAAGATGAAAGAGTTTATTCCACGCCAGCAGTACGAAGTCGCGATTCAGGCGGCGATCGGCAACAAGGTTATTGCCCGTTCAACCGTTAAAGCGCTGCGCAAAGATGTTACCGCCAAATGTTACGGTGGCGACATTACCCGTAAGCGTAAACTGCTGGAAAAACAGAAGGCCGGTAAGAAGCGGATGAAACAGGTCGGCAGCGTTGAACTGCCGCAGGATGCTTTTCTGGCTATCCTCAAAGTCAAAGAGTAATTTCATGGGACTTTTCACCAAGAAAAAGAAAACGTTCGTCGAGGAAGTGAAAAAGCCTTGGTATCGCGAATGGTCCGAGGCACTGATTGTCGCCGTCGTCCTGGCACTGATTATTCGCACCTTTTTGTTCCAGGCTTTCAAGATTCCGTCCGGCTCGATGCTCGATACCTTGCTGATCGGTGATCATCTGCTGGTCAACAAGTTTATCTACGGCACCCAGATCCCTTTTACCGACCAGACCTATCTGAAAATCCGTGACCCGGAACGTGGCGACGTTATTGTTTTCGAGTTTCCGGATGACGAAGGCAAGTCCTTTTTCCAGCGTCGTGATTTTATCAAGCGGGTCATAGGCACGCCTGGTGACCTGATCGAAATCAAAGCAAAAAAAGTTTACGTTAACGGTAAGCCATACAGCATTCCTCAGCAGGTCCACAAAGACGCTCAGGTTGTCCCTGAAGTTGCCGGGCCGCGTGACTTTGCCGGACCGATCAAGGTTCCTCAAGATAGCTACTTCGTTATGGGCGACAATCGCGACTATTCTTTCGATAGTCGTTTCTGGGGCTTTGTTCACAAGTCGAAGATCAAGGGCTTGGCATTTATAAAATACTGGTCTTGGGATGCAAAGGCCGACCTGCTGGAGAAGGTTCGTTGGAACAGGATTGGACGCACGATCAATTAACAAATTCTTTAAAATTTAGCTGTTGACTTTGCGCTCTGCCGGTTGTTAAAGTCGGCGAAATTTAGCACTGAACTGCAACCTTTAAATTGATCCGAGAGATCAACAAGGAAGCGAAAACGTGGCACCAAAAAATTCGAAATATATCCAGAAGTACCTGTATGCCTCGAGCGCACAGGTACTTTTTTTGTGCGTAAACCACAGAAAAGGGGAGGGCCATGGCTGCTGAAAAAATTGAAATTCTCGACCTTGACGGTATCACCCGTGCGATCACCCGCATCGCTCATGAAGTCCTGGAAAAAAATAAAGGGATCAAAGACCTGGTCATTGTCGGTATCCGCACCGGCGGCGCTTATCTGGCGACCCAACTGCAGAAGAAAATTTCCGAGATTGAAGGGCAGGTGGTTCCTCTCGGCAATATCGATGTCACCATGTACCGTGATGATTTCGGTTCGCGCAGTGACCTCTCCGTTGGCCAGACCGATATCCGGTTTTCCCCCAGCGGTCAAAAAGTCATTCTGGTCGATGACGTGCTTTTTACCGGCCGCACGATTCGCGCAGCGATGGACGCGCTGATGGACCTCGGCCGCCCGACCAATATCCAGTTGGCGATTCTGATTGACCGCGGCCACCGCGAATTGCCGATCCGCCCTGATTACATCGGGCGCAACCTGCCGACGGCGCGCAATGAGCAGATCGAAGTCGATTTTGATGATCAAAATGAAGCACAAGCCGTTCATTTGATCCGAGCATAAAACGGGAGGCGTTCAATGACGTTCAATCACAAGCACATCATCGGTATCAAGGACCTGACACCGGAAGAGTTGACTTTTATTCTCGACACTTCCATCAGCTTCAAAGAGATCAACCGGCGCGATATCAAAAAGGTTCCGACTCTGCGTGGCAAGACCATCATCAACCTGTTCTTCGAAGCCAGCACCCGCACCCGGACATCTTTCGAGATCGCCGGCAAGCGTCTTTCCGCCGACACCATCAATATCAGCGCTTCCGGCTCCTCAGTGGTCAAAGGCGAAACCCTTGAAGACACAGCGAAGAATATTGAAGCGATGAATCCGGACGCCATCGTTATGCGTCATAACGCTTCCGGTGCTTGTGAGTACCTGGCGAAGCGGCTTGACTGCGCCATTATCAACGCTGGTGACGGCATGCACGAGCACCCCAGTCAAGCACTGCTCGACGCCTACACGATTCGCGAAGCCAAGGGAAAAATTGAAGGTCTGACAGTCGCTATCATCGGTGACATCACCCACAGCCGGGTGGTTCGTTCCAATATCTACTGTCTGACCAAACTGGGCGCCAAGGTTCGCGTCGCCGGCCCGGGTACCATGCTGCCTCCCGGCATTGAAAGGCTTGGCTGCGAAGCCTACAAAAACATCGACGATGCCATTAAGGGCTCTGATGTTGTCATGATGCTGCGCATTCAGCGTGAGCGCCAGGGCGCGCCGCTGATCCCGTCGGTTCGCGAGTACAGTAAGTTCTTCGGCTTGACCCACGCACGGATGAAACTGGCCAAGGAAGACGCCATCGTCATGCACCCGGGACCGATCAACCGTGGTGTTGAATTGCCGACCTCGATTGCCGATGGCCCGCAGAACGTCATTCTTGACCAGGTTGAGAACGGTGTTGCGGTGCGGATGGCCTTGTTGTACTTGGCCTGTGGCGGCGAAAAGTTGCAAGATTAAGAGGTGACTACTATGAAGATGCTTATAAAATCAGGAAGAGTTGTTGATCCGGCAAACAATATCGACGAGAAACTCGATATCCTCATCGTTGACGGTAAGATTGCCGAGGTCGCTGCGAATATCGATGCTGGTGACGCCGAGGTGATCAACGCCGCAGGGAATATTGTCACACCTGGCTTGATCGACATCCACACCCACATGCGCGAGCCGGGACTTGAATACAAAGAAGACATTATCTCCGGCACGGCTGCGGCAGCCGCTGGCGGCGTGACATCTCTTTGTTGTATGCCGAATACCAACCCGGTGATCGACAACCTGCCGGTGGTACAGTTCATCATGAACAAAGCGAAATTCGAAGGAAGTGCGAACGTATTTCCGATCGCTGCGATCTCGAAGGGCCAGAAAGGGGAGATTCTCTCCGAAATGGGGGAACTGCTCGAAGGCGGTTGTGTCGGTTTTTCCGATGATGGTCTGCCGGTCAATGACGGCGAAATGATGCGCCGGGCAATGGAGTATGCCAGCACCTTCGATGCGCCGATCATCGTACACGCTGAAGATATCTCGCTGGTTGCCGGTGGTTCGATGAACGAAGGCGCTGTTGCCACTGAATTGGGCCTTAAGGGGATCCCGAACTGTGCTGAAGATTCGATGACTTCGCGCGATATCATGATCGCCGAGTTGACTGGCGGACACCTGCATGTCTGCCATGTTTCAACCAAGGGCAGTCTTGAGTTGATCCGGCAAGCGAAGGCGCGTGGCGTCAAAGTGACCTGCGAAGTGACCCCTCACCACTTCAGCTTGACCGAAGACGCGGTTCGCGGCTACAACACTAACGCCAAGATGAACCCGCCGCTGCGTACGCAGGAAGATGTTGATGCCGTCCGGACGGCGCTGGCAGACGGTACTGCTGATGCCATTGCCACGGACCACGCACCGCATCACATTGATGATAAGAATGTCGAATTTGCATTGGCGGCCAATGGCATTGTTGGTCTGGAGACTCTGCTGCCGTTGACGCTGAAGTTGGTCGCGGAAAAAGTGATCAACCTGTCGCGGGCGATCGAACTGATGACCTGCAGCCCGGCAAAATTGCTGAAAATCGATCGAGGCACATTGGCGGTTGGCGCGGTTGCCGATGTCGCTATCATCAACCCGAACAAAGAGTGGGAAGTCACTGAAGAGGGTCTGCATTCGAAGAGCAAAAACTCTTACTTCATCGGCCAGACGTTGAAGGGCTGTGCAGTAAAAACCCTGCGTGCGGGTGAAGTTGTTTTTAGCCGTGACTAGTTATATATTTCAGATAGTTTCAAACATTATTTAAAGTAGTTTAAAGGAAATACGAGGTTTCAATGAAAGCAATTCTGGCCCTGGCCGACGGCAAGGTTTTCGAAGGTAAAGCCTTCGGCGCGATCGGTGAAGTTTCCGGAGAAGTGGTGTTCAATACCAGCATGACCGGTTATCAGGAAATTCTGACCGATCCGTCTTACTGCGGTGAAATTGTCACCATGACTTACCCGCAGATCGGCAATTACGGTATCAATAAAGAAGATGTCGAGTCCTGCAAACCATTTCTTTCAGGTTTCATCGTCAAAGAGTCCTGTCCGTTTCCGAGCAATTTCCGTTCGGAGATGAGTCTCGATGCTTACCTGAAAGAGAATAACGTGGTCGGGATCGAAGGAATTGATACGCGCGCGTTGGTGCGTCACATCCGCACCAAAGGGGCGCAGGTTGGTATCATTTCCTCGGTCGATACTGACCCGCAGAGTTTGATCGAAAAAGCCAAGCAGGCACCAGGTCTGGTTGGCCGTGACCTGGTGAAGAAAGTGACCTGCGACTCAGCTTACGAAACCTCCGAAGGGGTCTGGACTCTGGGCGAAGGCTACGCTGACGCCACAGGTAAAGAGAGAAACTATAAAGTCGTTGCTTACGATTTCGGGATTAAACGCAACATCCTGCGCAACCTGGTGTCGGCTGGCTGTGATGTGACCGTTGTCCCGGCGTCCACCAGTGCCGAAGATGTGCTGGTGATGAACCCTGATGGCGTCTTTCTCAGCAACGGTCCTGGCGACCCGGAACCGATCAAATACGCGCAGGAGAACATTGCCAAGTTGCTCGGCAAAGTTCCTCTGTTTGGCATCTGCCTCGGTCATCAGTTGATGTCGATTGCATTCGGCGGAAAAACATACAAGCTGAAATTCGGTCACCGCGGCGGCAACCAACCGGTACTTGACTATCAGCGGCAACAGGTTGAGATTACTTCGCAGAACCACGGTTTTGCCGTGGATAGCGATTCCTTGGGTGACCATGTTGAAGTGACTCACATCAACCTGAATGACAATACTGTCGAGGGTGTTCGACACACAGAATACCCGGCGTTCTCGGTTCAGTATCACCCGGAAGCCTCTCCGGGACCGCATGACGCTCAATACCTGTTTGCCCGCTTCATCGAATTGATGGCGAATCACAAGAATTAGTTTTTTAAGTTTCAAATATAAGGAACACCCATGCCTAAGCGTACAGACATCAAAAAGATTCTGATCATTGGAGCCGGCCCAATCATCATCGGCCAGGCCTGCGAATTCGATTACTCGGGAACTCAGGCTTGCAAGGCTCTCAAGGAAGAGGGCTACGAAGTTGTCCTGCTGAACTCCAATCCGGCGACGATCATGACCGATCCTGATTTTGCTGATCGCACCTATGTCGAACCGGTCAATCCGGTTGTTTTGTCGCGGATTATAGAGAAGGAAAAACCGGATGCATTGTTGCCGACGCTTGGTGGTCAGACAGCCCTGAATACCGCCGTTGCCGTTGCCGAAGCCGGGATCCTTGAAAAGCACGGAGTCGAGTTGATCGGTGCCAGACTTGGGCCGATCAAGAAAGCGGAAGATCGTACCCTGTTCAAGCAGGCGATGGAAAAGATCGGCGTTGCGGTTCCACGCTCCGGACTGGCTCATAGCTATAAGGAAGCGATGGAAGTGATTGACCACGTCGGCTTCCCGGCAATCATTCGCCCATCCTTCACTCTGGGTGGTACTGGTGGCGGCATCGCTTACAACCTGGAAGAGTATGAGCGGATGGCGATCGCTGGCATCGAGGCTTCGCCGACTAACGAGGTTCTGGTTGAAGAATCGGTCATCGGTTGGAAAGAATACGAACTGGAAGTCATGCGCGACATGGCTGACAATGTCGTTATCATCTGTTCGATCGAAAACTTCGATGCCATGGGCGTGCATACTGGCGATTCGATCACCGTTGCGCCAGCGCAGACATTGACCGACAAGGAATACCAGATCCTGCGAGACGCTTCGCTGAAGATCATTCGTGAGATTGGCGTCGATACCGGTGGCTCGAATATCCAGTTCGGTGTTAATCCGAAAGACGGTCGCCTGGTTGTTATCGAGATGAACCCGCGCGTATCCCGCTCTTCGGCGCTGGCATCGAAAGCCACTGGCTTCCCGATTGCCAAGATTGCTGCCAAACTCTCAGTCGGCTATCGTCTCGATGAAATTCCGAACGATATTACCCGTGAAACCCTGGCCTCTTTTGAGCCGACCATCGATTACGTGGTCACCAAGGTGCCACGTTTTACCTTCGAGAAGTTCCCACAGGCGGAAGCGCACCTGACGACCCAGATGAAATCGGTGGGCGAGGCGATGTCGATTGGCCGGACCTTCAAAGAGAGCCTGCAAAAAGCTCTGCGTTCGATGGAAATCGGTTCCCACGGGTTCGAGAGTAGACTGTTTGAGAAGCCGGGCGACTACCGCCGGACCCTGACTCAGGGTGAGCTGGATGAGTTACGCACCAACCTGCGGGTACCGAACTGCGACCGTATGTGGCATCTTGGCGATGCGATCCGTGCCGGCTTCAGTATCGATGAAATCTATCAGTTGACCGGCATCGACCCCTGGTTCCTGCGCAACATCGAACAGATCATTGAGATGGAATCTTTACTGGTCACGCAGAAAAAACTGATGGCTGCAGGAGATCAGCAATTTGTCGATCTGCTGCGTAATGCCAAGCAGTACGGTTTCTCCGATAAGCGACTCGCTTTCCTTTGGGAAGTCACGGAAAAAGATGTCCGCGAACTCCGCCAGAAATACGAGGTTCGCCCGGTTTATAAGCGGGTTGATACCTGTGGCGCCGAATTCGAGGCTTTTACCCCGTATCTTTACTCGACTTATGAAACTGAATGCGAAGCGGAGCCGACTGACAAGCGGAAGATTATGATCCTGGGCGGTGGTCCGAACCGGATCGGCCAAGGTATCGAATTCGATTATTGCTGTGTCCACGGCGTTTTCGCTTTGACTGATGCAGGCTTCGAAACCATCATGGTTAACTGCAACCCGGAAACGGTTTCGACCGACTATGACACTTCTGATCGTCTCTATTTCGAGCCGCTGACTTTGGAAGATGTACTGGAGATCGTGGCAACCGAGAAACCGGAAGGTGTCATTGTTCAGTACGGTGGCCAGACCCCGCTGAAATTAGCGGTTGAGCTGGAAAAAGCCGGTGTGCCGATTATCGGTACTTCTCCGGACGCTATCGATCGCGCTGAAGACCGCGAGCGTTTCCAGGCGCTACTACACAAACTGAACCTGAAGCAGCCGGAAAACGGCATTGCCCGTTCTTTCGACGAGGCGGAAAAGATTGCCGGCCGCATCGGGTACCCGGTGGTTGTCCGTCCGTCCTACGTGCTTGGTGGCCGGGCGATGGAAATCGTTTACGATATCGAACAGCTGCGTCGTTACATGAAGTTTGCCGTGCAGGCATCCCCTGAACATCCGATTCTGATCGACAAATTCCTGCA
The DNA here is from genome assembly GCF_900142125.1 of Malonomonas rubra DSM 5091. GTDB lineage: Bacteria > Desulfobacterota > Desulfuromonadia > Desulfuromonadales > Geopsychrobacteraceae > Malonomonas > Malonomonas rubra. The sequence continues at coordinate 9,127 of NZ_FQZT01000026.1, read as the reverse complement.
GGATGCCATCGAGATCGATGTCGATGCGCTGGCTGATGGAACCGAGGTCGTGATCGGCGGCATCATGCAGCACATCGAGGAAGCGGGTATTCACTCAGGTGATTCAGCCTGCGCTTTGCCACCATATTCTCTGCCGGATGAGATTATCGCTGAGATTCGTCGTCAAACCATAGCTTTGGCGCTGGAATTGAAGGTTGTTGGTTTGATGAACATTCAGTTTGCGGTCAAAGGTGGAACGATTTACCTGATCGAGGTCAACCCGCGTGCCAGTCGGACGGTTCCTTTTGTCTCCAAAGCCACCGGCCGCCAGTTGGCACAGATCGCCGCTAAAGTCATGGCAGGGCAATCACTGGCTGAACAGGGCGTTGCCGGTGATATCATTCCAGAACATGTCTCGGTAAAAGAAGCGGTTTTCCCATTCGTCAAGTTTCCCGGAGTTGACACCTTGCTTGGTCCGGAAATGAAATCGACGGGTGAAGTCATGGGCATCGATATGGACTTTGGTAAGGCTTTTGCCAAAGCCCAGCTTGGTGCCGGCGTCAAACTGCCGACCAGCGGGAAGATTTTTATCAGCGTGAAAGACTCCGACAAAGAACATATCGTTGAACCGGTGCTAAAACTTGCCAACGCTGGATTCAAGATTATGGCGACGGCAGGCACAGCAAAATACCTGAATGAACATGGTGTCATCACCGAGCATGTCAACAAGGTCAAAGAGGGTCGTCCGCATTGTGTCGATGCAATCAAGAGCCGAGAAATTTGTATGGTCTTCAATACGACTCTGGGGGCGCAGTCGGTAGCTGATTCTTTCTCTATCCGTCGTTCTGCGCTGATGCAGGAGATCGCATATTTTACCACTGTTGCCGGCATTAAAGCCGTAACTGACGGCATTTTGGCAATGCAGCGAGAAAATCTTGACGTCTGCCCGCTGCAAGAGTATTATTCACCCTCGTAACTATAACGTTTGAAAAGATTAACCATATCAGTGGGCGGGTTTTCCCGCCCGCTGTTTTTTTGCAGGAGCGACAAAAAATGAGTGACACTGTTCCAATGACCCAGGAGGGGTATCAGCGTCTTCAGGAAGAACTGAAAACACTGATCCGGGTCGAGCGCCCCAAAGTTGTTCAGGATATTGCCGAAGCGCGCAGTCATGGCGATCTTTCGGAAAATGCCGAGTACGACGCAGCGAAAGACCGTCAGGGTTTCGTTGAAGGACGCATTCAGGAACTGGGAGATAAAATTGCTCGTGCGCAGGTGATCAACCCGGCCGAGATCGATAGTGAAAAGATTGTTTTCGGCGCCAAAGTTACCCTGTTTGATATTGATACTGAGAATGAAGTCACTTACCAAATCGTCGGTGAGGACGAAGCCGACATCAAAGTCGGAAAGATTTCAATCACATCGCCTGTTGGAAAAGCACTGATCGGCCACATGGTTGATGAGGAAGTCCGTATCGTTGTTCCGTCCGGTGTTCGTGTTTACGAAGTGACAGATATCGAATACAGTTAATTGCATTCGACAATAAAAACGATCTTACGGGGCACTGTTTTATTACAGTGCCCCGTTTTTCTTGATTTTTTGCTATCCATTTGTGAGAATTTGAAAATTCAATTACGAACATTTCAATATGATGAGCGGAGCAAATAAATGAGTCAAAAAATCACCAAAGACATGACCTTCCACCAAGTCCTGCAGATGGACCCTCAAGTTGCTAAAATCCTTGGTCAATTCAATCTTGGCTGTGTTGGTTGCATGGGTGCAATGAACGAATCGATCGCCCAGGGTGCAAAGGCGCACGGGCTGGATGCTGACGAAATCGTCAAAGCACTGAACGCCATTTTTGACTGAGTCGGGCAGATGCCCCAAACCCCTGATTCGCAACCTCACCCAGCATTAGAAAAAACGATCGGCAGCATCAAAGGCGTCGGCCCGAAGATGCTGCCGAAGCTTGAAAAGCTCGGCCTGAAAACGGTCGAAGACGCCTTATATCATCTCCCATTACGTTACGAAGACCGCCGCCAACTCAAACCGATCAGTCATTTAAGGCCCGGGGGACAGGAAGTTTTCCGTGGTCGGGTTCTCTCCGCCGGAGAGTCGATAACATCTCGCAATCGAAAGAAAATTTATGATGTCATTGTCGAAGATGACAGTGGCCAGATTGCCCTGAAATGGTTTCGTTACCGTAAACCATGGCTGCAGAAACTGCTACCGATCGGTCGGCAGGTTGTGTTGATCGGTGAAGTGAAACATTTCGGCGCAACCCGCGAAGTGCATCATCCTGATGTTGAATTGCTGCCGGACGGTGCTGATCCCATGCAGGTGCTGCAAAAAGACCCGTTGAATTTCGGCAGAATTTTACCTGTTTATCCGCTGACTGAAGGGCTTAGCCAGAAACAGGCCAGAAAAATTTGGTACCCGCTTGTGATGGATAATGCTGTTTATGTCGAAAGCCGTATGCCACAGGAGGTCTTACAACGCCTTCACCTGATGCCGCTGGCTACGGCGTTGTTACAATCACACTGGCCTGATAATCAAACCGATCTACAGGCGTTGGGGCAGGGGACGGACAGTGCGCGCAACTCTCTGGTTTTCGACGAATTCTTCTTTCTTGAACTGGGTCTTGCCCTTAAACGTGCTGGTGTTCAACTGGAAGAGGGAATTCAGTTTCGTCTGGAACATCGCTATACGCTTCCTCTGAGTAAAATTTTGCCGTTCAAGCTGACAGATGCACAGCGCCGGGTATTGGGTGAAATCAAGCAGGATATGTGCTCTAAACAACCGATGCACCGATTGTTACAAGGGGATGTCGGCAGCGGGAAAACCATGGTGGCACTGATGTCGGCACTGATCGCTATCGAAAACAAGACACAGGTTGCTGTTGTTGCACCAACAGAGATTCTTGCCGAGCAGCACTTCAGAACCTTTGACAACTGGTTACGTGAACTGGGCCTGAAAGCAGCGCTTTTGCAGGGAAGCATGTCGGCCTCGGCCAAGCGTGACGTGTTGGAAATGATTGCAACTGGAGAGGTTGATCTTATTGTTGGCACGCACGCTGTGCTGCAGGAAGGTGTTGAATTTCACAAACTTGGTCTCGGAATCATTGATGAACAGCATCGCTTTGGCGTCAAACAACGCAGCTTGTTGAAACATAAAGGCCAGAATCCGGACATGCTGGTCATGACGGCAACCCCCATACCGCGTACGCTATCGATGACCTTGTACGGGGATCTATCCGTTTCGGTTATCGATCAACTCCCTCCTGGGCGTAAACCTATAACAACGCGTAAATACGTAGGCCAGCAACGGACCAAAGCTTACCAGTTGATTGGAAAAGAGATTGCGGCGGGCCGGCAGGCTTATATCGTTTACCCGCTGGTTGAAGAATCAGAAAAAAGTGACTTGAAAGCAGCCATCGATGCTGCTGAACACCTGAAAAATGACATCTTTCCACAATTCAATATCGGAGTTTTACATGGCCGGATGAAGTCAGCGGAAAAAGATACCGTCATGGAACGATTCCGCAAAGGTGAAGTTCAACTCCTTGTATCTACAACAGTTATCGAAGTTGGTGTAGATGTGCCGAACGCAACAGTGATGATGGTAGAGCACGCTGATCGATTCGGCCTCTCACAATTGCATCAACTGCGTGGCAGAGTTGGCCGTGGAGCAGACAAAAGTTATTGCCTGCTTATTCCATCCGATCATTACAGTGAAGACGCGGGAAAGCGCTTGCAAGTGATGGTCGACACTGAAGACGGTTTTCGCATTGCCGAGGCCGATCTGGAAATTAGGGGCCCGGGTGACTTTCTCGGCACGCGGCAGGCGGGGTTGCCCGATTTTCGTGTCGCAAATCTGCTGCGTGACGCCCGTCTACTGGAATCCGCCCGCAAGGAAGCCTTTGAATATATTGAAAAAACAAATCAACTTAAGACCCCTGATTCGCAACCTGTGCGGCAGGAATTAATTCGTCGCTGGGGTGGCAGACTGGAATTAGCAGCCATCGGCTGATAGACTGATGAAAATCACACTAAAAAAGTCAACATGGAGGGCAGTATGAAAGCCATTCGCGTTCATAGTTTCGGTGATCCTCAAACCATGCAACTAGAGGATATCCAGTCTCAGCAACCTGCAGGATCACAAATTCTGATCGAGGTTAAAGCTATAGGAGTAAACCCGGTCGATACTTATATCCGGGCAGGCGTTTATCCCGCATTGCCGAATTTGCCTTACACTCCTGGAAAAGACGCCGCTGGAATCATAGCGGCAGTTGGTCCTGATGTTAAACATCACAAAGTCGGAGACAGAGTTTACTGCTGCGATAGTGTCAGTGGAAGCTATGCTGAGCAAACTGTTTGTGACCAAGCCCATGTCTTTGCGTTGCCAGATAATGTTGATTTTACATCAGGAGCTGCGGTTGGTGTTCCGTATTCGACTGCGTATTTCGGCCTGTTTTATCGGGCCCACACGATGCCGGGCGAAACCGTTTTGATTCATGGCGCCAGTGGCTCTGTAGGGCTGGCTGCTTTGCAGTTGGCTAAAGCTAACGGCATAAGAGCGATTGGAACGGCAGGCAGTGATGAAGGGCTGGAGTTGATCAAACAACAAGGAGCTATTGCGGCTCTTGACCATAGAGTTGAAGGCTATCTTGATGCCATAGAAGGCCTCACGTGTGGCCAAGGAGTCAATGTCGTACTCGAAATGCTCGCCAATATCAATCTACAGAAAGATCTCGACGCTCTAGCCAAGTTCGGAAGAGTTGTTGTCATCGGAAACCGCGGAACTATAGAAATCAATCCCAGAGCAACCATGGGAAAAAATGCGTCAATCATGGGAATGGCAATAGTCAACGCAACACATAAACAACTGGCGAGCATGCACTCGGCGATTCATGCAGGATTGGCAAGTGGAACACTTAACCCTGTCATCAGTACTGAACTTCCATTATCTAAAGCAGCAGAGAGCCATGAGAGGGTAATGCAGCCTGGAGCAAAGGGGAAGATATTACTTTTGCCTTAGAACAGAGCTGATATCGCTGAAACAATCAAACCAAACTTTAGTTTACATAATATACATTATGCGACGTTAGTTTTGTTGCCCCGAATCTAGCGTTCGTTTGTGAGCGCACAAGGAAGTAAAAGTACCTTCATTTTGGAAGTAAAAGTACCTACCAAACAAAAACATTCATTAGCAATTTATGGCTCTAATTTTGGTATCATCAAAATTATATGCTTAACCCTTTCCACTTCAGCATCTTTTAGTGATTTATCAAGTTGCGTGCAGTCAGAGTTTGCCCATTCCTTAATTCTACCCAATAAGGAAAGATCTCCTGCCCAGGTACGCAGCAAGGTACCTTTATTCTTTGGGCGTGTCATTGATAGCCAATTTGGTACATACTTTTTATCAATTAGATCGGGAACGAATCTCATCTTGTTTTGCTTGTTCAATTCTTTGACAATCAATAAAGATTCTAGGAAAGTCCAATACACCTCAAGACAAAAAACTCTAGCCTCTTCCCAAGATTTCGCATATTCAAAAAAACCACTGTCTTTATAAAATAAATAATGCTTTCGAACTGAATTATGCCTAAGCAGATCTTTTACAGATTCACCCATTTCCCAGTATTGTCTCCAAAGGATAAACGCTGAAGAAAATAAACAAGTCGTGTTTAAGTTAGGTTGATATCCAAGAGATGGTATATTATGAACTGAGCTATGAAGGATCTTGAAATAACATGGTTTATGTTTATTGATATATTTTTTTAAGATGTAACGTTTTATAGAATTGTATATATTTTTCTTTTTTAAGGAATATGTTCAGTTATGGTTGTTTTGTGTGTAGTAATCAATGTTGGAAATTTCACTTTTTGACTCTTTATCAAGAGATCTCCACGACTTAAATATTATTTTCTCCTTTATTGAAACGCTTTTATTTTTTAATGTCTTTATTTTCCAATTTTGGTAATTAAAACAATTCAAAGTTGATTTGAATAATTTAGCATAATGCTCTTCATGTTGTGAGAATATAATAGAAATATCCTTTTTTTGAATTGCTAGATCTCTTGATTTAACCTTTACGGATAAAGGAGAGTTGCAGTAAGAACAAAAATATGGCTGCCTTTTAGATAAGTCTGCAAAAGTATATTCAATATTTTTTCCACATGACATGCACTTGTTTATAATTTTTTCCTTGTGGAATGGACACTCCCCTATTGTTTTTATCTGGTGAAGATTGCTGTGAAATCCAAAAGTTGTACATTTTGGGCAAAACCTTAAAATCTCAGAACCTACCCCTTGATCCTTCATTAAGCCTACTAGTTTTGAATTAATATATTTTTCGGGATTTAGTCCGGTTAGTTGTGAAAACCTTTCAATATTGAGAGCATCCTGACGATACAGATCATATTTTGAATATTTGAGAACTAATGTTGGGTATGAAACGTTTGCCAAGGGTTCAAGATATACACGCAATCTACATTGATTCAACAACATCCCTTTGTTTAATGCGCTCCAAATAGACTCCGTTGGGAGGTATAAAGTAGGGTTAATACAGAAAGTTCGTTTTTCTCTTGCTAGGGCGACCAATCCTTTTTTCATTTATTCTTCTCTTCATTCGGCCTATCCAGGTAACGTGAACCTTCGATATACCCAGATTCAATAATGGCTTCATTGATATCCTTGAGACTAAACCCCTCGAAATCATTGATAGTTTGCAGCTTTTCAGTCAGCAGGAAATCGACGGTTCTAGCAAAGTATTCCATTGGAATTTCATTCTTAGTAGGTAGCTGCTCAAGGGAACGTAAATATGAAAATGATTTCCAGATTGTAGGTGCTTGTTTGTAAAGCCTCCATCCGTTATCAAATGCATCTACAGCAAAATACCTCGTATAGGTCCATTCACTGTTTTCTGGATAACATGCTGATTCATCATACGCATACAAGCAACTGGCGACATCTTCAATGCTTCGGAGCCCTTTAAATTCGAACTTTCTGGATAGAAATCTCCCTACAATTTGCATCTTTTCTAAGATTTGGAAATGGAAATGCCCCTGAATTTTCCAGGGGGATTCGTTGTGAAACTCACAATATCCGCGAAAATGGCCCAAGATCGATCAAGTCCAACCTTCAAATCATGCCCCTTCACTACGACAATCTGGTGACCCAAACCCCCACATCGAGATTTGCTCCTGGGGGGCCATAGAAGGATCCGGCGATTGGCGGGATTGATTCAGGAAGCCTTGCAACAGCCATGGCAAAATGCTCACGCCCAACAATCTGACCAACGGTCGGATCAAAGCCTTTCCAGCCTGCGCCTGGGAGATAGACTTCCGCCCAGGCATGGGTCGCACCATAATTGGTCGTTGACGGTGGAGCATGCAGGTAGCCGCTGACAAAGCGTGCGGCAAGCCCCAGTATGCGGGCTGCTGCCATAAACAGATTGGCAAAATCCCGACAGGAGCCGGTCCGGCAAGAAAGAGTCTCCATGGCCGTTTGCACGCCCGGTTCTTCACGGATTTGATAAGTCATCTCTTGCTGAATCTGGCTGCACAGACGCTGCAATATGGCGTAGGTTTGAATCTGCTCACCGGCCGGGCAGAGCTTGGTGACCCATTCAGACAATGGCCCATTGATGCTGTTGTCTGCGGGGGCCATGTAGGGGGTCAGCAGAGGCCGGTCCTCCGGGGTATAGGCGAACGGAAAGTCTGTCGCGTAATCGGCCAGCAGGAAATCGAGTGGGGTCTGATTGAACTGTTGGATGACAACATTGCTTTCGATGGAGAGTTGGTTGGCCGGTTCGGAAAAGGTCGCAATCGCCACGGAATTATCTTCTGCGTCCCGATGCCACCGCAGGGACGCTGTGGGGTTGATTTTTAGAGACGAGAATTCGATACGCAGCTCATGCCCTTCCCGGGGCCGCAACCGCAGCGAATGCGGGTTAAGCTGGACCGAGGCGGAAAAATTATAATAGGTGCGATGAAGAATTCGGTATCGCTGCATAGGTTATCCAGTTCGGCAAAGCGATTGTGGACAAAGCCTTGCGGGGGACAGAGGAGAATCTCGATAAGACATTTCCTCTTTTTTCAGTATATGTGCAAGGATGCAGGACCACAAACGCCGCCCATCATGAAATGGCATGGTAATAGACGGCAAAATAGTGGCAGGTGCTTCCCGCAAGGACAAAGAGGTGCCAGATCGCGTGATGAAAGCGCAGCCGCTTCCAGGCATAAAAAATCAATCCGAAGCTGTAAAACAGCCCGCCCGCCAGCAACAGCAGCAAGCCGGGAACCGGAATCAAAGTAACCGCTGGCTTGATGACCAGGACGAGCAACCAACCCATCACCAGGTAGGTCAGCGGTCCCAGTATTTTGAACCGATAAATAAAGAACACTTTAAAAACAATTCCCAGAACCGCCACTCCCCACACCGTGGCAAACAAGGTCCACCCCCAGTTCCCGCGCAGTAAACCCAGCGCAAAGGGTGTGTAGGTTCCGGCGATGAGGAGATAAATTGTCGCGTGGTCGAGGATTTTAAACAGCTTTCCAAGGCGCGCATCGTATTTGAAAACGTGATACAACGAAAACACCGCGTAGGAGATGACCAGGCTGCATCCATAGATGCTGAAGGTTACAACATGCAGGCCCTCTCCGTTAAGGGCAGCCTGAACAATTAAGGCAACCAGACCGGGGATACTCAGGGCAAATCCAATGGCGGGAGTAATTATATTGGCGATATGGGTCGCTTTGTAATAGCGCTGATCCATGGCATATTGTCCATTTTCTGCCTAAGCTCGTCTCTTGAACTATGTTTTTAATTTTCTGGTTATCCACCTCGCTCAAGTAGCAGGTTCCAGAACCAGATTCTTCAAAGGAACTGGCGCTGATTGAGCGGCTTGTTGCATGATTCGCCAAAATCGCTTACCAACTGCTCTGCAGCTACGGCGATTGAAGCGAAAGACATATTCATCCAGGTAGCGCTGCAAATACTGCGGGTCAAAGCGCCCCTGGAAGGTGCCGAGCATAACCCGCTTTGCTAGTGACGTTACCAAGTGGACGCCCGGCAGCACGCTTTCTTTTTCGGCGGTCTTGCTCTGAATGATGGCTTTGTGAGAATAGCCTTCAGCCTGCAAGCCG
>NZ_FQZT01000040.1 GCF_900142125.1 Malonomonas rubra DSM 5091 | reverse complement strand
CAGGCCGTTGAAAAACTAGCCGGGAGTTGGCCTCTATCCTCCCGAGAAGAATTTTTTGCTCTTTGACAATCTATGTTTCGTTAGTTCTGACCATTTTCAAGCGCCATTGGAACCGTTTTCGCGATTTATCGCGATGCAATCGGCGTGATCGACTCCCTTTTCGTCACAATCCCCAAATCAGGGTGCGCATCCTGACCAGATTGTAGGCTGCCGCTGCCAGGGTAAAGGTAGACTCAACGCGATCAAGGCCCCGGTGGCGGGTTTTACGGAGCAAGCCTGCCGTCTTGATCCAGCCGAAGATCTCCTCGACTCGCTTGCGCACTTTCAGGCTTGTTTGATAACCAGTATGCCGGGTGGTGCGCTTGTCGATTGCCGATCCTTTGGTTCTCTGGGCTACATGTGGTGTCGCTCGCAGTTTACGAAGATCGCTGACGAAGGTGGCAACATCGTACCCTCTGTCTGCTGCAAGGGTTACCTGTTTGGTCCCCGGGAGGTTTTCAACCATCTCCAGGGCGGCCTCCCGCTCTGCGGTGCCGGTCGCCTGAGTCAAGCGACTGTCGACAACAAGACCGTTGCGGTTCTCCATCAGGGCATGCCCCATGAAACAGAGCTTGGCTTCTTTGCCTTTGCCCTTTTTGAGCAGCCGTGCATCCGGGTCGGTCGTTGATTGATGCGTCTCGTTCTTGCGCTTGTGCCCCTTAAAATCAACTTCGGCATTGCGGCCCCCTGATGTTGGCGGATCTTGATCCTGACCATCCTTGGGGCGAAAACTTTTCATCGAGGCCCAGGCTTCGATCAAGGTGCCATCGACGGAAAAATGCTCATTCGACAGCAGATCGGCTTGTTCTGCCTGGTGCCGGATGATAACAAAAAACTGTGTTGCCACATCGTGAGCGATCAGGCGATCCCGGTTCTTGGAAAAGGTCGAATGATCCCAAACCTTGTCATCCATGGACAAGCCGACGAACCAACGAAACAGCAGATTGTAATCGAGCTGCTCCACCAGCATCCGCTCACTGCGGATGGAGTAGAGGATTTGCAGTAGCAGTGCTCGCAGAAGCTGCTCCGGCGGAATCGAAGGCCTGCCGGTATGTGAGTACATCTCCTTGAATAAAGGAGCCAGATTGACCAGCGCGTTATCAACCATGATCCGAACCGGACGCAAGGGGTGATCCTTGGGAACCCGTTGTTCCGGTGAGACATAACTGAACATGGCCTGTTGGTTCTGGTCATCACCGCGCATAACGTTTCTCCTGAAATATCGGATGGTTATGCGCGTAATTATAACAAATTCGTGTAGCCGTCCCTAGTGAAATCAAGGGGTTGAGCTAATTGTTTTTCAACAACCTG
>NZ_FQZT01000027.1 GCF_900142125.1 Malonomonas rubra DSM 5091 | reverse complement strand
CTGGTTCCATGAAAGATCGTTCCCGCAGTCACTGAGTGATGATGTTCGCAATGCCTGCAGAGATAAAGTCCTCTGGAACTCATCCAGTATTTATCGTGGCCGCAGCGGGTGCATTTAAATCCATCCGGCCAGCGAAGTTGAAGGAGATAGTCGAGACAGGCTTCTTCAGAATGGAACCTGCGGTCAAATTCAACTTCATTGTTTGGAAAATCTTCTATCATGGCTGGCCTCCTCTTTAAGATGAGACCAGTTTGTACCCACTACGTGACAGCTAATGTCTCAACTGGAGCGAAGTGGATAACCAGATTTTAAAATTGATCTGAGAAAGGGGGGGCTAATAAATGATCATATTGGCCCATGACGGTTCTCTTTATGGGGATTGGATTAGCTGCTACGCGGTTAACTTTGCCGTGGCTGAAGAAGACCGTAAGCTTCTCGCCTTGCATGTGCTTGACGACACGGTCAGCGCAGAGGTTGTTTCAGCCAAATTCGCCCAGCTATCTACCTTATGCCAAGAACGAAAGATTGATTTTTCCTTCCAGTTGCTTCCTCTTGGCAAAGGCGTATATCGAAGTCTGCGACAAGCAATACCTCACAACGCTAATAACCTGCTCATTTTTGGCACCCGCAGCAAAGTCAAAAAAAGGACGCTCTTACGTGGATCAATTGCAGAGAAACTGCTGCGGACACACCAGTGTCCGGTTCTTGCAATTCGAGTTGTCCAACCTGGTCTGCTTGGTTCGCCGGAAGAGTTGCTGTTGCCTCTTGCCGGTCACTGGTCTGGTGTCGCCAGAATTGAACCAATCGTCAAGCGTTTGATCCCTAGTGCGCACCGACTGCATTTGTTTCGTGCTTTACAGGTAAACCATCTCCGTCATGCACACCTCAGTATTACTCGTGAGCGCCGGTTACTGATTGCAGGACAAAATTACCTGGAAGATATCAGCACTCAGTTGACCGCAATCTTGCCGCAAAAATTCAGTCTGGAGAGCCAGGTAATGATCGCAACGGGCTGGCAGAATGCAGTGTTGACCCAGGCCAGTCGGTTAAAGGCGCAAATGATTCTTCTGGGAGTCAGCGAACGCAGCTTGGCACATAAAATGTTTTATGGGGCTGGTGTCGAGCAAGTTCTGCGCGATACCCCTTGTGATATCGGGATATATCGAGCGCCATGAGTGTTCAGCAACAAATCCAGCATCTTTCCTCAGAGCAGGTCTTCAGCGCCCTGCAGAGCAGTCCCAAAGGATTGAGCGACGAACAGGCCAGTGGGCGTTTGCGGGAACTCGGCGCAAACAGTATCGAAGTGCGCGATCCCTGGCGATTGGTCCGCAGCCTGATGCGTCAGTTGACCAACTTTTTCACCCTGTTGTTGTTTGCCTCGGCTGCGATCTGTTTTGTTGCTGAACACCTTCAGCCTGGCGAGAGCATGGCTATCCTGGGGTGGGCTTTGGCCGGTGTAGCACTACTCAATGCTCTGTTTAGCTTTGTGCAGGAATATCGCGCAGAGAAGGCGATGGCTGCGTTGCGACAGTTTCTGCCACCGATGGTTCAGGTGCAACGTAACGGGAAAGTACAGAAGCTGCTGGCCGAAGAATTGGTTCCGGGGGACCTGCTACTGCTTCGAGAGGGGGATCGCGTTCCTGCTGACGCACGTTTGGTCGCGGCGGAAGGGTTGATGGCCAATAACGCGCCGTTGACTGGAGAAGCCCAGCCGGTTGCGCTCAGTTCTGCTGTCTGCGAAAGCCGTCTGGTGGAGAGCAACAATGTAGTCTTTGCTGGTTGTCAAATCCTGCGTGGAACTGGCGAAGCAATCATTTTCGCCACTGGTCTCCGCACCGAGTTCGGCAAGCTCGCTCATCTTTCGCAGGCAATTCACCGGGATCCATCCCCGCTGGAACGTCAAACTGCGCACATGGTCCGTGTCCTGACAGTTATCGCTGTTACCCTCGGCGTCGCATTCTTTCTCTATGGTGTTTTCAGTGGACGCTCGCTCTGGGTCAACCTGGTTTTCATGATGGGAATAATTGTTGCCAATGTTCCTGAAGGACTATTGCCAACCTTTACTTTGTCCCTGGCGATGGGAAGTCTTCGGATGGCGCGCAAGAACGTGCTGGTCACCAGCCTGAATGCTGTCGAGGGGCTTGGTGCTATTCAGGTCATCTGCACCGACAAAACAGGGACTCTCACACTTAATCAGCTCGCAGTAAATCGGCTCACAGTACCCTTTACATCAAAAGATAGTGACTCTGGCGAGTTCCGTCACCGACTCCTACAAGTGGCACTACTGGCGTCAGATGTTCACCCTACTGAACAGGGTTTCAGCGGTGACCCCCTTGATGTTGCCATTGCGACAAGGTTGCAGCAGGAATGCTCTGGTGCAGAAGGCTCCTTTGACGGTCCAGTGCAATTTTTCCCTTTTGACAGCGAGCTGAAGCGGTCGGCCGGACTCGGTACAGTTTCTGGTGAGCAACTGTTTGCCGTAAAGGGGGCTTGGGAAGTACTGCGATCATTGATATCGGAAATTTACATTTCGGAGCAGGAAATCTGCCGGGTCTCAACCCGTGAATTGATGCGGATCGATACGATCTTGAGTGAACTGGCCGGCAGGGGACTGCGGGTTGTAGCTGTGGCCACGCGCCGAATGGAAGAAGGTGGGACAAAACAGTACAGCCAACAACAACTTGAACGGGAATTACGTCTTGAGGGCTTTATTGCTATTGAAGACCCACTTCGTGAAGAGGTGCCAGCAGCGATTGCCAGTTGCCATGGGGCCGGGATCGACGTGATCCTGATTACCGGCGATCATCCGGCTACCGCAGCAAGTGTGGCGGTCCAGTGCGGGATTATTGAGGAAAAAGACGACATGTCACGGGTCATGACCGGCGACGTTCTTGAGCAGTCCAGTGATCTGGAAATACAGCAGGCACTGGAACGTGGTGTGCGTATTTTTGCCCGGACCAGCCCTGCCCAGAAAATGAAAATTGTCATGGCGATGAAGAGTCTCGGTCGGGTTGTTGCCATGACGGGCGACGGTGTCAATGATGCACCGGCGCTGAAAGCGGCTGATGTCGGCATTGCTATGGGCAAAGGAGGAACGGACGTGGCCCGGGCGGCAGCTCAGATCATCCTGCTGGATGATAACTTCGCCTCGATTGTTGCCGGGATCGAAGAGGGGCGCACTGTTTTTATCAATATCCGCAAGTTTACCAACTATGTTCTGGTTAGTAACGGTCCGGAGATTCTCCCCTACCTGCTTTACGTGTTGTTGCCTGTGCCTCTGGCGCTGACGGTAATTCAAATCCTCTCTATTGATTTGGGTACCGACATCATCCCGTCGATGGCCCTTGGACAGGAGCCGCCGGAGCCGGAGGCAATGCTGCAGCCACCGCGCAGTCGGGAGTTCCACCTGCTAAGTCGTGGCTTGGTTCTGCACAGCTACCTATTTCTAGGGCTACTCGAAGCGCTCTGGTCGCTGGCTCTGTTTTTCTACGTTTTACTGGCTGGGGGTTGGCAATATGGCACTGACCTAGCGAGCAACGATCCCCTTTATCGGTCGGCAACCGGAATTGCTTTGGCGACTATTTTGTTGATGCAGATCGGTAATTTGGTTGGGCGGCGATATCGTGTCCACTCCGGGCTAGACCGGGGGCTGCTGACCAATCGCCTGCTGCTTTTAGGCATCCTGATTCAGGTTGTTTTTTCCTGGGGGCTGCTTTATTTCCCACCATTGCAGAAAATCCTGGGCACTGCCCCGGTTGCCTGGCCGGTCTACCTGCTGGCTTGGTGCGGAATTCCTCTTATTTTTGGTGCTGATTATCTGCGCAAACGAATCTTTTTGGCTACCTGACCTCTATCGATTCTTGCTGAACTTAAAGCGAGGCGATTCTTCCCTGAAGTCAGTGATGAGTTTCATTGATGCTGTGAGATCAGTTATGAAGATGTTTTTTATTGTTAATAATGAAAATTTAGATTTTACGATAAGCATAAAAACATAAGTCAACTTGAGCTAAATAATATTCCGTATCCAGAGCCAACCGCTTATGGTAAACACACCTTTCGCTCCGTTCGTCCATACAGACTCGAAGCAGGCTAGATAGAGAGTTTTTAGGAACTCCGTCTATCATGTTTTCTTCGGTTGGGATGTGCTTATCATCTATAAATGCTTCACAGGTTTTATCTGACACCTCATCCTCCTGAAAAGTGGTGATTTTCGACACAGTATCACAACTACAGCAGCATGCAAACTAGCCAATTCCCCAAGGGAAAATCCCCTCTTTTGAAAAAACGCATCTCACGAATACTTTTCCAAAAGTGGTTTTCGATTTTTATAAATACTGCATGGTGCCATGTATTGATTTCCCATGGAAAAGGTGTAAATTTTAAATGTATTTGTATTCTTCATTCAAGCTTTAAAGAGGAATTTGAAGAGTGGAGACTGTCAAGCCGCAAATCAACATAATTGCTGCTATCGGCAACAAAGTACTCTGTGAGAGCTTATGCCATACCTTGACCAGCAAGCAGGTTTCCTATACCTGCTCCACAGACATTCACCCTGAATCTAAATTAACTCCAGATATCGTTCTGTTTAATTCCGCCAATGCGATCGAATTTTTACAGGAGAAATACCCAGAGGCAAAGTTTATCCTCATGGACACTGGTTTAAAAGAGCAGGAAATAACGTACCTGCTTTTCTATCATAAAATTGAAGGCGTGATCACACCAGATACAGATTTGGATCTGTTCCTTAAAGCGCTCAGGATGGTTAACAGCGGCCAAGTTTGGATCGATAACAGGCACCTTAAATGCCTGTTGAATAGCACCAATTCTATGGCTGTCAGTAATCATATTAAAACGTTCAGTCGGCAAGATAAAAAAATTGTTCAGTTGGTCGCCCAAGGTTTGAAAAACCGAGAAATTGCTGAGAAACTTTATCTGAGTGAACACACCATTAAAGCTCACATCAGCCGTATATTTAAAAAGTTGAACATCAACCGCCGCACCCAGTTGGTTAGCCTGTTTCTGGAGTGCGGTATGGACCCTCAACATGAGTATGAATAATTGATTGGTTTAGACCTCGTCGAATAACAGACAGCATTTCACACAAAAAAGGAGAAGGCAGAATGAGCCCTGATGCCAGACGAAGGGAGATAGTGGAAGTGGAGCTGAGAAGTCTGATCGACAGTGATTTTTGGAAGTATCTCTCCGAGCACACCAGAGAAAATGTTCTGACCATGCTTGCCGAGCATGAATTGGTAAGAAGATTCAGTCCGGGCGATTCCTTCGACATCAGTAAGCGTACCTCGCATTAATTTTACGGAATCCTTTCACATAGAGTGCCAGCCGCCGTGTAGAAGTTGCCACCAACATGCCCATTCGTAGCTCGTGGATGGGCATGTTTTCGTTTGGATCGAAAAACGTGCTAAACGGCTGCTATATCCTGCCATAGTCATGCTTGGCCAATAACCCTTTTGGCTATCATCTCCTATCCTTTCGTCTTGCCCTTTCTGACTACGGAAATAGATCCCTATCGAGCATTGTGATCACCTTAGAAAGTAGGAAAATTAGTATATAAACAGGGTTTATTGGTGCATGCCGCCAAATTTTCTTGCGGAGAAAGAGGGGCGAAATGAACAAAAACTACGCTGAATACTACTACCGAATTAACCATCTTATGAACAACTTGGGGAAAGAGCTGCCTGGCCCAATGTCAGGCTTTGTCCAGTTGCATCAGTCTGCAGTCAAAGAAGGTGCATTAAATACTAAAAGTAAAGAGCTTATTGCCTTGGCTATTGCAATCACTGTCCGCTGTGATGGTTGCATTGCGTTTCATGTCCATGATGCGCTTGCCGCAGGAGCAACGCGGTCGGAAATCATTGAAACGATCGGCGTGGCGGTACTCATGGGCGGAGGCCCAGCTGCCGTTTACGGGTCAGAAGCATTGGATGCACTCGATTCTTTGGAGGAATTTGAAAAACAGAAAGAAGGTTAAGAAACCATCTTTGGATGCAAAAAGAAGCACAGCGTTTTTTGAACCTGGGAGAACCGGATATCAACAGTAAGACAAAGGGAGACAAAAATGGAAATTATGCCATGGAAACCGTTTCGGGAAATGGAGCCATTTCACAGAGAAATGGAGAGTCTTATCAACCGTGTTTTGGGGGAAGCGCTACCAGCCCGTTTCGGGGAGGAAGGATGGCTACCCCGAATGGACATCGCTGAAACCAAAGACAGCCTCGTCATTGAGGCCGAGCTGCCGGGAATGGACTCCAAGGATATCGAAGTCAATCTGTCCGGTGATATGTTGACGATTAAAGGGGAAAAGAAAACTGAACGGGAAGAAAACGGCAAGCACTACCATTGCATAGAGCGACACAGTGGTTCCTTCAAGAGGGCTTTCAGGGTACCCGCCAACGTTCAAAGCAACAAGGTCGATGCCAGTTTTGATAAGGGAATCCTGACAATTACACTGCCCAAAACCGAAGAAGCCAAAGAAAAGGAAATAAAAATCAAGGTTCACTGATTTCTCCCGGTTTCTCCCAGGGAACTACTTGTGGGCATAAGGAGTGGGCATGAGCGCGATGTTTATTAAAAGTTTGACTCACGCCCTGATGATCACCGGCTTTGTCTTTGTCATGATGCTGGTGATCGAGTACCTGAACGTGCTCAGTCAAGGGCTGTGGAAACAGGGACTGCGTGGCAGCCGCTGGAAACAGTACCTGCTGGCAGCTTTTCTTGGCGCCACACCTGGCTGTATGGGGGCTTTTGCGGTGGTCGCCCTCTATTCGCATCGTACTGTTTCGTTGGGTGCTTTGGTCACAGCGATGATCGCCACTAGTGGCGATGAGTCGTTCGTTATGCTGACGCTGATTCCTGGGACTGCCGGTGTGGTTTTCCTGCTGTTGCTCCTGGTGGGTTTGACAGCAGGGATTTTGACAGATCTTCTACTTGCAGGCGACAGCCTTTGTAAGGCCGGTGATGGCCACGAGTTTGTCCATCATCAGCAGGGAACTTGTAACTGTTTTCCCCGTGGCCAGATTGCTCAACAGTGGCGAAACTGTACCTTGGCGAGGGCTGTTTTGGTTGTTGCGTTGGCACTATTTGTATTTGGTTTGTTGACGGGGCAACTCGGGCCGCAGGTCTGGAACTGGATTCGCATCACCTTGTTGCTGACTTCTGCAGTGGGACTTTTTATTGTTGCCACCGTGCCGGATCATTTTCTGGAAAGGCACCTTTGGCAACATGTCGCCAGGCAGCATGTTCCGCGGATCTTTGCATGGACCTTTGGTGCGTTACTGCTTATGCATCTGCTGGTCGATCAACTGCAGCTTGGTGACTGGATGCAAGCGAATCGCTTATTGATGCTGCTGGCCGCCTGTGTGGTCGGGTTGGTACCGGAGTCAGGACCGCATCTGGTTTTTCTCACGTTATACACACAAGGAGCGGTTCCTTTCAGCGTGTTGCTAGCAAGCTCTATCGTTCAGGACGGCCACGGCATGCTGCCTCTACTAGCCGATTCGCGGCGAGATTTTTTTCAGGTAAAAGCGATCAACCTGTTGGTTGGCCTTTTGGCCGGAATGATTGGCTTCTTTACAGGTTGGTAGAAATATGGAACCTGATGAAAAAATGGCGTGGCTCACCATGGTTACTCATATGCTGCTGCTGATGACAATAAAATTTATTCTTGCAGTAAGAAGCAAAGCATTTCACATCATGTCTTTGTGAAAGGAGAAACATATGTCCTCTGAGAAAAAAGGACGGGAACCATTCGAAGCGCTTCGCGGCTCTTTGGTTGGCCTGGAAAAAGTGCAGCATGTATTGGCCGTAGCCAGTGGCAAAGGTGGGGTAGGTAAGACGACCCTGGCAGTGAACATCGCTCTTGCTTTAGCCCGGCTAGGTCAACGCGTGGGACTTTTGGATGCGGATGTCTATGGGCCGAGTGTTCCAGTCATGTTGGATCTGGATGAAAGCCCGGGTCGAGAAAACAATATGATTATTCCGATTCGCAAATTCGACCTTAAAATCATGTCACTGGGCATGATCGCCAAAGAGGGCCAAGCTTTCATCTGGCGAGGACCGGTGGTGATGACGGGATTCCGCTGATGGTCTCGGAGCCCGAGTCTGAGATCGGACAAACTTTTCTAGCCATCGGGCGGAATATTGTATCAAGGGAAGAGCATAGAATAAGTAAAGGAGGACAAAAATGAGACTCTGTATAACGTCAACAGGTAAAGAGATGGACGCAAAGGTTGATCCCACC
Source organism: Malonomonas rubra DSM 5091 (assembly GCF_900142125.1). Lineage (GTDB taxonomy): Bacteria > Desulfobacterota > Desulfuromonadia > Desulfuromonadales > Geopsychrobacteraceae > Malonomonas > Malonomonas rubra. Next base: position 19,562 of record NZ_FQZT01000027.1, on the reverse strand, counting down.
TTTGGCAGGGCACCCTATTTTGAGATTATCGATACGGATACCAATGCAATGGAGCTTATTGAAAATACCGCTGCCAGACAAGGGCAAGGAGCGGGGATTGCCGCTGCTCAACTTGTCGCGGACAAAGCTGTCGACGGGGTTCTCACTGGCCATGTTGGCGGCAATGCACTCAATGCATTTCGAACTGCCGGGATTAAGCTGTTTGTCGGCGCTTCTTCTCAGGACACTGTCAAGGAAGCTTTGGCCAAATTCAAGCAAGATGAATATGGCGAACTAACAGAGCCTGCAGCAACCTTTCCCTGCGGGCCAGAAAGGGGACTAGGTCCTGGACGGGGCAGGGGTTTGGGGCGAGGCAGAGGAAGATGTCGGTAGCTCCTTTTGAGAAGTTGAGCGCCGAAGTTATTGCGGCCTATCACGAAAAATCCTTTTCGACGCCGGTTATCGGAGTAACCGGTGGCAAGGGCGGGGTCGGCAAAACTACGGTAGCGATCAATCTTGCTTGCGCTTTGGCAGACAAGGGGCATACGGTCGCCCTGGTAGATGCAGACGTTGACGCTCCAAATGCAGCCATATTGCTGGGGATGGCCTTAACAGACGCCAGCGACGTAACGACTACAGTGCCGCTTTTTAATGCCGATAAATGCACCTCTTGCGGTGCCTGCGTGGCAGCTTGCCGCGTTAATGCCTTATTCCTTCCCAAAGGAAAAACGCCGGTGCTGCTGGGAGCCTGTAACGGGTGTGAAGCCTGCCTGCTGGTTTGTGAGTCGAATGCTATCGATCGCGGTAAAAAAAACGTGGGTAAGATCTATAAGACCACGCAGGGGAATTTGACTCTTTACACCGGTGAGTTGCTGCCCTCGCTGGAGGAAAGTGCAATTGTCGTCAAAAAACTCAAAGAGCAAGTGTTTCTTGAGGCAAAAGAGTTTGACATTATCGTTATCGACACCTCGCCCGGAGCGCATTGCAATGTCATTCTCGCCTTGCAGGGGGCAGATCGCGTTATTGCTGTCACCGAACCGACGCCCCTCGGAGCCCACGACTTTGAACTTATTTTGCAACTGTTGGATGTCTTCCAGCTCAAAGGCACAGCCTTTTTGAACCGGGCCGACCTGGCTGCGCCGCAGGCCATGATCCAACGTATTGCGCAGGAGCATAAGGTCGCTATCGCTGCGGAACTCAACAGCGATGACTTGTTGATCAAAAGCTATGTGTCTGCAACACCGATTGTGACCATGTCACCGGAGTCTGATAGCGCAACGGTTTTTTCTCGCTTGGCTGATGAGATTTCCAGGGAGTTTCTGCCATGAAAGAAGTCGTTATCCTCAGTGGTAAAGGAGGCGTCGGCAAATCATCCCTCGCGGCTTCGCTGGCGGTTCTCGCTGCCCGCAATTCTAAAGTATTGCTGACCGATACCGATGTCGATGCCCCCAACCTCGACCTGGTTTTGGGGGCAAAACTGAGAGGTTCCGAGCAGATAGCAGCATCAGTTAAGGCTTTTGTCGATTATGACAAATGCCTCGGTTGCATGAGGTGCCGGGACGTTTGCAAGTTTGCTGCGGTTATCGGCGATGAGCAGCCAATCATCATTCCATATTCCTGTGAAGGCTGCGGTGCCTGCGCCATCAGCTGCCCTGCGGACGCCATCGAGATAAAAGAAGTCGTCAATGGACAGCTTAACCTGTTTGACGCTGGAGGCACGTTGCTGGTCGCCGGAGCTCTACATATCGGAGAAAGCAGTTCCGGACGACTGGTTGATACAGTCAAGAAAAGGGCAAGACTGGAGGCAGAGAAATTCCAAGTAGAAACGGTTATTACCGATGGCCCGCCGGGGATCGGTTGCCCGGTCATTGCCTCGGTTAAAGGTGCTGATTATGTCGTTCTGGTGACCGAACCAACCCCGGCAGGGCTCAATGATCTGCAACGGGTAATCGAGGTCGTCAGGCATTTTCAAATACCACTGGGAATTGTACTGAACAAGGCCGATATCCACCTGGAATCGAACCGGACCATTAAAAAGTTTGCCCGGAACAACGGCTTTTCCATTCTGGCTGAGATTCCATACGACAAAAGCATGTCGCTGGCGCTGGCAAAGGCTCAGCCAGTTGTCTGCGCCTATCCCGCAGCCCCAGCTGCGTTGGCGATCTGCACACTCGCCGGAGTTTTAGAGAAGAAATTAAATGAGCTGCCGGGAAATCTGAATGGCTGAGAATAATCAGTTCTCACAGCAGAAAAGCGACCGAATAGGTCTGGATGACTCGGTTGAAATTATCGGTGCTGAATCATTGGGTGTTCGTGGTTTGTGTTGTTTGGTTAAAACGGAAGACCGGCGAGTATTGATCGATCCGGGAGTGGCTTTGGGATATCGCCGGCTCGGACTGCTCCCTCATCCACGTCAAGTTGCCGAGGGGGAAAGGGTCCGGCGCAGGATCATTTCCGCTTTAACGGAGACAACCGATGTGGTGTTCAGCCATTTCCATGGCGACCATGTCCCTCTGCGCGAGGCGAACCCTTACCAGCTGGCAATAAGGGAACTACCGACGACCTTACAGTCCCTTGCTGTTTGGAGCAAATCAGCTGATGACCTTGGCGAAAAGATGGCGCGTCGCGCCCAGGACTTGGAAGAGCTGCTGGGGCTGTCCCTGCATGCGGCGGAAGGGCAGTCGGTTGGGCCGATGAGTTTTTCACCCGCGGTACCGCACGGTATCAAGGGGAGCCGACAAGGAGCGGTGATGATGACCCGGATTGATCTGGGGAGCAAAGTCTTTCTACATGCGTCCGATATCCAGTTGTTGGATGCGGAGACCATCGATTTTATCCTCGACTGGCAGGTTGATATCGTCCTCGCAGCCGGGCCGCCTCTTTACCTTGAGGCGCTCACAAGCGAACAGCGAACCGCGGCAAGGAATCAGGCCCTGCGTTTGGCGCAAAATGTCGATGTTTTGATCCTTGACCACCACCTGATGCGTGACCAGAAAGGGCCCAAATGGTTGGACAGCCTTTCAGCGGAAGCCGGGAAAAAGGTTTTTTGCGCAGCTGATTTTATGGGCAGAAAACGTCTTCTTCTTGAGGCCGAAAGGACTGAACTCTATAAAACAATACCTGTGTCGAAAGACTGGCATGACAAGTACGCAGAGGGATTGATCAAGGCTGAAGAGTATATTCCCGCAAGCCGCTTTTCTCTGCCCTGATCTGCCTACTTTATTATCTCTGCCTTGCAGGAAAATGAAAAAGAGGGTTATTTAACCATGAGTCTATCTGAAATTACATTTGGCCCGGTCCCATCTCGGCGCCTCGGTCGTAGCCTTGGGATTAACAACATCCCTCCCAAAATATGTTCTTACTCATGCGTCTATTGCCAGGTGGGTCTTACTTCTCGCCGAGAGACAAAACCATGCACCTTTTTTCATCCAAAAGAAATTTCACAGCAGGTAGAAAAACGTGTTGATTCTCTCTGCCGCCAAGGTGAGAGAGTCGACTATCTCACCTTTGTCCCCGATGGTGAGCCGACTCTGGATAATCGGCTTGAGGAAACTATTGAACTTCTCCGACCTCTTGGGATCAGAATTGCCGTTATCACGAACGCATCTCTTCTTGGACAACCAATGGTCAAAAGGGCTCAATTAAAGGCGGATTGGGTTTCGGTAAAGATTGATTCAGTTGACACGAGGCTTTGGCGAAAAATTAACCGTCCTCCCAAACAGTTGCAATTAGATATGGTTTTGAGGGGGATTCAAGTATTTGCAGACGAGTTTGAAGGTACCCTCGTCAGCGAAACAATGCTACTGGAGGGCCTTAATGACAAAGTGGATACTCTAACTGAAACTGCTGAGTTTATAGCAAACCTCTCTCCACAGAAAGCGTATCTGGCCATACCGACAAGACCTCCAGCGGAGAAATGGGTCAAACCGCCTAGCCATGAAAATTTCCTTTCAGCCTATCAAACATTCCAAGAGAAGATCTCGAATACAGAGTGTCTGATCGAATATGAAGGTGAAGATTTTGTCGCTGCAGGCAATATTCGAGATGAGATGCTGAGAATCACTTCTGTTCACCCCTTACGTGAAGAGGCAGTTGCGAAGTTATTAAGTGATGCCAGTGCTGGCCCTGAAGTCATCGATGGTTTGATGAAAGAAAAGAAAATTACGATGACGGAATACCGGGGAAAACGATTCTACTTGAGAAATTTCCATCTGCCATAAATTTTATAAAAAACTATTTCTTATCACATAATTTTTCATATTGCTCAGGATATTTTTCTTTCATGCATTCATTGCAGATACCATGACTAAATTCGACAAGAGAATGTTCAGATATATATTTTTCTAACTTATTCCAGTATCCTTTATCATCACGGATTCCTTTACAATACATGCAGATAGGCAAAATACCCCGGAGTGTTTTAATTTCTTCTGTGGCCTTTTTTTCGTTTGTTGTGTCAATAAGGGTACAGGCTAAATAATCTTTATAAGTTTTTCGCTCACCTTGAATTTTCAAATAAATTTCATCTTTACGATTGGCTTTAAGCCAAACAGATAATACCTGGCCTTCAGGTTTATAAAAAAATGAATTTAGTTGCTGCAGAAAATTTGCAGAAGATTTCTCAGACAAAAGGTCGCCCAAAAAACTATTCTTCAGTTCTGCAATTGATCCAGCGCAAAAACTGGCAAAAGTTTCATTGAGCTCCCGGATACACCCTTTGCTATCCAGAGTCACGTAACCGACAGGGGCTTGATGATATAACAGGTCTCGCTGCTTGATAGTTTCACGCAGGTCCAACTCAATCTCACGAGACATAAGCCATTTGCTGCTTAAGGCGTGAACAAGCTGCATGACTTCAACATTTTCAAAAGGCTTCTTCAGGATAATGAGGCTGTCCGTTTCACCTAAAGATTTTTGGATCTCTTCCCAGGAATAATCGGCGTAGGCAGTACACAAAACGACCTGTAAAGCTGGACTGACTTTCCAGATATTTTTGATCGTTTCAATTCCATCCCAGCCCGGTGGCATGCGGCTATCAATAAAAGCAACGGAGTAAGGCTGCCCCTGCTTTTCAGCTTCAACAACCATTTTGAGAGCTTCTTGCCCCTGAGAGGCGAAATCAACCTCGTACTTATTTGGCGTATGGGGGGAATTTGATTTTCCTAAAATAGAAGCTTCGAGGGAAAGCAGGGCATCGACAAAGTCTTCCCCACATAAGATTTTCCTGAAATCGGCGTGAATTGAAAGGTTGTCGTCGACAACAATGATACGAGAGGGGTTTTTCTTATCATTACATGTCATCTGTCGGTTCCCTTCAGAAAGGATGTGACAATGTGAAAATTAGCATATTACTTAAAATTCTGACAGTTAGCTAGCTTTCTAATAACCTATAATGAGCATTGACAAATCTTAGAGAAGGGTAATATTATGCAAATTCCTATATACATATCTCGAGAGGACACGCATGAAGAAAAACTATCTGTTTTGGATCGCCGTTTGCTTTTCCCTCGTTTTCAACTGCTCGTTGGCTTTTGGCTCTCAGCAAGGCGTTGAAATTCAGAACGTCACACTGCAAGAAAGTATTGATCAGGCTCTGGAAAATAACCGCTCCAGACCTGCATCCCGCTACGCTGTTGCCATGGCTGAAGCGCAGCATAAACAAGCGCTTTCTGCTTATTGGCCGCAGGTCAGTGCCACGGGTGGCTATGAAATAAAAGACGACGATCCGAACTTTATATTTCCGGCATCCAATATTTCGTTACCGACTATTACTATTCCTGGGCTTGGTGCGCTTCCTCTCGATTCGATTGAAGTTCCTGTGCAGGACGTCAAGTTGATGGACAACGAATCCTGGAAGGCATCGCTGGAAGCGCAGTGGCTGCTTTACGACGGTGGCATGCGCAAGGGCTACAGTGAGCAGACCGCCGGCCTTGTCGAGATGATGAAGCAGGAAGTACGTCGCACTGATCTGGAACTCATCGACACAGTCAAGCGTTACTACTTCGGTGCGGTGCTCGCGACCAAGCTGCACAACGTCGGCAAAGAAACTTTTGAGCGGATGGAAGCAACCCTCAACCTGACCGAGACCATGTACAAAGAGGGCAGCGGTTCGGTGAAAAAGACCGACTGGCTCGACAATAAGGTCATGGTCGAATCGATCCGTTCGATGGTGGCACTGCTGGAGAAAAACGAGTTGATGGCCCAGGCGGCCTTGGCCAACGTTATCGGACGCCCATGGCACGAAAGCGTCAAGCCGATCGACAGCGAACTCTTCTATACTCCCTTTGGCAGCGAGCTGGATCAGATGGTCAGCTCTTCTTATCAGTTCAGTCCCGACTGGGGCAAACTCGAATCTGCCCTGCGTGCGGCAGAAGGAGGGGTGCGGACAGCGAAGAGTGGTCACTATCCGAAGGTTGCAGTCACTGGTGAACTGTTCAAGTGGTGGAACGATTATGACGGTGGCATGTCGACCGACAAAAACCGCGAAGGTTGGACCATCGGTTTCGGCGTGCAGATTCCTCTCTTCAGCGGTTTTTTGACCAAGCATAAGGTTGCAGAAGCGAAAGCTCGTGTTTCTCAGTTGAAAGAGCAGCGGATGCTGCTCAAAGAAGGTATCGGCCTTCAGCTGAAAGATGTTTTCCTTTCTTTGAACGCTGCCGAAAAGGCTTTCAATGCCTCTCAAACGGCCATGGAAGCATCGACAGAAAACCGCGATCTGAATACCCGTGCCTATCAGCACGGCTTGGTGGAAACGGAAAAAGTTATCCGTGCGCAGCTTGTCGAAGCTCTTATGCAGGCGCAGCACTATAAAGTCCGTTACGACCATATTGCACTATGTTCCAAGGTTAACCTGATTGTCGGAACTGAGTGGGAAAATCAGCTGAAAGGGCAGTAACAGCTCATGTTGAAATGATGGAGGGGGATTCTACATCCGCATGATTGTCCGGCTTCTCGCACTTTTATTCTGTCTTTATTTTTCAGCCCCGGTGTTGCTTGCAAATGCAACCAGTACCGGGAACGAATTATTTCGGCTTGGCTTTTCGACATCACTATTTACTGATGTCGATGAAAACGACGCCAAGGCGGCGATGAAAGTGTGGGGGCAAGTGGTCGGTAAAGCCCGAAATATTCCCATCGATGCAGATGCAAGTATCTACCATTCAGCTGATGACGTCCTGGCTGCTTTGCAGTCCCGTCAGATCGATGCAGTCGGGATCACGACCGTCGAATATTTCCAGATTTACAAAAAAACTGAGCTTGCCCGTTTTTTTGTGACCCGTAATTCAGGGTCATTGACGGAAAAATTTATCCTTTTGGCTCATCGGGACGGCGCAGTCAAAAGCCTAGCGGACCTTAACGGCCGCAACCTGCATGTCTACGAAAACGCCCGGACTTCTTTAGCGACTGTCTGGCTGAATAATACGTTGTACCAGAAAGGGCAGGGACGTTTGGAAAAGCTTGCGGGCTCGCTGCAGAAGCATAAAAAGCTCGCAAATACAGTTCTGCCTGTATTTTTCCGTCAGGTCGACGCCTGCCTGGTCACTCGCAGCGGTTTTGATGTGATGACCGAATTGAATCCGCAACTGGGACAAGCTTTGATGGTTGTGGCTGAATCAGAAGATGTCGTGCCCGCAATTTTCGTATTCAGGAAAGACTACCAACCAACCTTTTTAGAGGAGTTGGTTGCCGGTCTGAACGAACTGGATCAGTCGAGCGCCGGTCAGCAGATTTTAAATCTTTTCAACAGTGATGGTATTGAAGAACGACCACGTGAGGAGTTGGATTTAGCTTTGGACATGCTGGAAAAACACGAAAACTTGCCATTATGAGATATCTCCTGGCGAACATACTCATTTCATTGGTTCTTTCCTTCCTGCCATTCTCCTGCCTGGCGGAATCGGGGATGATTCGTCTCGGCTTCACAATAAACGTTTTCAGTAAGTCTGATCGAAACGATGCCTCCTCAGCGCTTAAGGCCTGGGCCTCAGCTGTGACCAGAGAGCGTAGCATACACGATCAGGTCACCATCAATGTCTTTGATTCTGTCGAGGAGGTTCAGCAAAGGTTCGCGGCAAAAGAGCTTGACGGCGCGACCGTAAATGCAGATGAAATGCTGAAAATCCATCCTCTTCCAGAGTTTGTTTATTTGCCGATCGTCAACAATAAACCGGAAGTGCAATATATCATTCTGGTGAATAAAAACGGGGCCACGAGTCTTGATAAAGTTCGTTCCGGCAAGGTTGCCTTTTTTGAAGGACAGCGGATGAGCCTCGGACGCATGTGGTTTGATGGGTTACTGATCGAAGAAGGTATTCACAATTTGGAGATCGTTCCCGAAGAAAAGGTTTCGAACGCCATCTTCAAAGTTTTTTTCCGTCAGGCCGATGCCGCAATCGTGACAGCCGAGGCCTTCAACTTGGCTGTTGAGCTGAATCCCCAGCTCGGAAAAGATCTGCTGATTCTGAAACAGTCTGAGCCTCTTATTCCAGGCATCTTTGTTTTCAGGTCGACCTGGACGGGGCGTTCGGCAGACGTCATGGATGAGGCGCTCAGCCAGTTACATACAACGCCCGGCGGGCAACAGGTTTTGACTGTGTTCCAAAGCTCGCGGATGGAAAAACTTTCTGTAGAGACCCTGTTCCCAACTCTTGAGTTCGTTAAACGGCATCATCAGCTTTTGCAATAAGCAGGTTTTCAATTGATAAAAATGTGCAGCATAAAGGAACAGGCCAGCGCTACTTTGGGCAAGCATCGGACTCGTGTTACGGGCCGCATGCTGACGATCGTGGTGTTGTTTCTTTGCTCGTCCCTGCTGTTACCATCCCTCGCATTGGGAAATGAAGTGGACGACGGTCACGTCTATAAAGACGAAATCTTAAAGGTCGGATTTATTGAAACTGCCTTTGAGGGTGTCTCCGTTAAGGATAAAGAAGCGGCATTCAAGGTGTTGGCAAACACGATTGGGCAAACCTATGGATACAACATCGATGTTGAATTTACCTACTTTGCCGATGCCGCTGAATTCGATGAACTGTCAAAGAAAGTCCAACCGGACGTGGTTATTTTCGAAAGCTGGACCTGGCTCGATTTGACTGATACCGAGTGGCTCGCCCCGGTTTTTGTTTCATCCGATCGAGGGAATGTCGCCAATCGTTATTTGCTGGTCACAAATGAGAAAAGCAACGTTGAAAGTCTGCATGATGTGCAGGGTGGCTCGATCAATATCTATTTTGGGACAAATTCCGAGCTTGGCCTCAACTGGTTGAAGCACCTTGCTTGCAGTCAGACAGGCAAGCAGATAGAGCAGATCTTTGCGAACATTGGCCAAAGTGGTGACCCGATGGAGACAATCCTGCCGGTGTTTTTCGGCAAAACCGATGTCGCGGTGATTCCTGAACCTAAATTCGAGCTGATGTCGGAGTTGAATCCGCAACTGAACCGGTTAAAAAAAGTGGCTGTTTCGGAACCTCTGGTCAGTGGTGTGACCTGTCTGAAAAAAGAAGGATGGCCATCGGAGACCTTTCATCAGCATGTCTTCGAAGCGTTGAGAGATCTTCACTTGAGTCCGGCAGGCAAGCAGATTCTCACTCTTTTTAAAATGGATCAGGAGGAACTTTTCAAGCCTGAATATCTTGACTCGGTACGGCGGTTGAAAAATTCCTTTAGCTGCGGAAGCTGATTGTGGGAAAGAAGACAGGGAAGTGCAAAGCTTGAACGACATAAGAAAAACAACATTTTCATTGCTTAAATGCGGGCTGTTTATGCTGCTGTTTGCAAGCACTGTTTGGGGTGCTCTCGAAAATAACGAGGGAGAACTCATCAAGAAGCATTTAGTGGTCGGACTGATCGACACGGCTTTTGATGATATTTCGCAAAACGACGCCGAGGCAGCGTTCAAAATTTATGTCAGAACCGTTGGTGCTACCTATGGCTATGATGTTGACATCGACGTTTTCTATTTCGCAGACGAGGAAGAATTTACGTCCCTGCAAGAGAAACAAAAGCCGGATGTTGTTTTTTTTGAAATCTGGAACTGGATCGGGCTGGCAGATGATTCATATCTTGAGCCCCTGCTGGTCACTTTTGATGAAGGGAAGGTGGGGGAGCGTTACCTGCTTGTCTCCAAAAAGTTCGAAGACAACAGTGATATTTCGCTGCTCAAGGGAAGTTCTGTAAACGTGTTCAGCGGTCCGAATTCCCGGCTGGCTGGCCGCTGGTTGGACAGCTTGATTTATTCAAAGTTTAACCGTGGGATGGATCAGTTCTTCAGTGTGGTCAGTGAAAACAATGACCCTATACAGGTTATCCTGCCGGTCTTTTTCGGCAAAAAGGATCTGGCGGTGATTCCAGAGAATAAATTCGACCTGATGGCAGAATTGAATCCGCAGATGAATAAGCTTTCGAGGCTTGCGTCGTCAGAGCTATTCGTTCCAGGGGTCATTTGTATGAAGAAAGAGGGCTGGGAATCGGAACACTTCCACCAGGTTCTCATCAAGGGGATGCAGGAGATGCATCTGCAACCTGCCGGGAGGCAGATGATGACATTATTCAAGATGAGCCAGTTGGTGCCTTTCAAACCTGAGTATCTTGACACCGTACGTGAGCTGAAGAGTGCTTTGAATCGGGTGAATAAATCATGACGATGCAGCCAAGCGGAAACGGCAAACTTCACATCGGGATCGCCACTAAAATTGCTTTTGTGGCCTGGCTTATTGCCCTGGTTACCCTGTTTATTTTTGTTGCCATGACAATACCGCAACAGAAAAAAAACTATCTGGAAAGCTTGAATTCCAAGTCGAACAGTGTTGCCGTTTCTCTCTATGACGTTGCTGCCGGCGCGGCGATCAATGACGATCTGGCCAGCGTTGTCAGTGCCTGTCAAACGCTACTTAACGGCGACCCGGAAATCAGCTTCCTGATCGTGACTAAAAATGATGGTTTCTCTCTGGTAAACCAGCAGTCCGGTTGGCGGGTCGAACCGGAAATCGGTGACTTCTGGGTTCCGCAAAATCGCGTCGCTAAAGGAAATATAGTCACTGTTCCTCTGCTTGATCAAGAGGCCTATCACTATTCAAAGCCGTTTGACTATTCAGGTATCCAGTGGGGTTGGATTCATGTTGGCTTGTCTCTGGATCGCTACCATGAACATGTTCAATTGCTCTACAGAAATACGCTGATCCTGACCTTGGCTTGCATTTTTATCAGTCTGCTGTGTGCGATTCTTTTCTCCCGGCAGTTGGTTCGTCCCATTCTGAACCTGCGTCATATCGTTGAGCAGGTTGCAGGTGGGGATCTCTCGGTACGTGCGGAAGAAAATCGAAAGGATGAGCTTGGCAGCCTTTCGTCATCGGTCAACACCATGATCACGAACCTGATACGAAGGAATCAGGTTCTGGAAACGGTTCGCTTCAGCGCACAGCATTTCATGCAGGTTCATTTCTGGGAGGATGCCATTGATCCGGTGCTGGAAAAATTTGGCAAGGCAACAGAAGCGGATCGCGTCAGCCTTTTTCTGAATGGTGCTGATTCAGTCGGGGAAGCAACTTTGAACCTGAGGTGCGAGTGGCATGGCAAAAAAGGAACTTCATGTTTGAACATGCCCGACCTACAAATGAAATCATACCCGGATGCCGGACTTACTAGTTGGCTTGAGAGTTTCGAGAAAAAACAGTGCCTCTGGGGCCAGGTTGATGAATTAAGTGAAGAAGAGAAAACTTTGCTGGAAAGCTGCGGTGTTCAATCTTTCATTGCTGCTCCCATCCATGTCGCAGAGAACTGGTTCGGTTTTCTCCGGGTTGATTCAGCCGAGAAACGCCAATGGACAGGCGCTGAGTTAGACAGCCTTCTGGCGATTGCAGAAATCCTTGGAACAACGATTCTTCGGCAGCAGGACCGTTCAGCACTGGTTGATGCAAAGCAACATCTAGAAGAACGGGTTGAACAGCGTACTTTCGAATTGAAGAGGCAGGTGGAAGCTAAAGAACAGGCTTTGGATGAGCTCGCAGAGGCCCAAAGCTCTCTGGTCGAAATGTCGCGTGCTGCAGGCATGGCCGAAGTCGCAACCGGAGTTCTGCATAATGTTGGCAACGTGCTCAACAGTGTCAACGTGTCCTGTAACCTGATTGTTGAACAGCTGAATAAATCGCGGGTCGAAAACGTCGAGAAGGTTGCTGAGCTGATAAAAGAGAACGAACAGAACCTTGCCCAGTACTTGACGGCCGATGAGCGTGGCCGCCAGATACCTGAGTATCTGATTTCTCTGGCACCCGTTCTGAAAAAAGAACATTCACTGATTGCGAATGAGACGGCCAGCTTGCGTGAACGTATCGATCATATAAAAGAAATCGTCAGTATGCAGCAGAACTACGGTCAAGTGTATGGCGTTTACGAGTCCATTACTCCGAGCATTCTGATGGAGGACGCTCTGCGTCTCAACGAAGATTCTTTACTGAAGCATGAAATCACAGTGAACCGTGAATATGAAAAAGTCGAGTTGATTGTTACTGACAAACACCGGGTTTTACAGGTTCTGCTAAATCTCGTTCAAAATGCGACATACGCTTGTAGCTATAGCAAAAATGCCACTAAGATAGTCACGGTTCGTTTGTCGGCCCATGGAAACGATTTTGTTGCTTTCCAGGTGCAGGATAACGGTGTTGGTATTCAGCCTGAAAACCTGACGAAGATTTTCCATCATGGCTTCACAACGAGAAAAGACGGCCATGGCTTCGGGCTCCACAGTGGAGCGATAACTGCTAAAGAGCTAGGTGGTTCCTTGACTGTTCAGAGTGATGGAATTGATAAAGGGGCTACTTTTACTTTGATTCTTCCTACCAAGCGGGAGGATGTACATGTTGTTTGATAAATCTAAATCGAACCCTCGAGTTCTCGTTGTTGACGATAACTTTTCAATTCATGCCGACTTTAAAAAGATATTGGTTGGTAACGATCCAGCTGGTGATGATTTACATGAACTTGAATCTTCTCTCTTTGGTGAAGCTACAGCCAAAAAACATTTGCTGAAGTATGACGTCGATTTTGCCTCTCAAGGCCAAGAAGCACTCGAAATGGTCATTGAGGCGGAAAAGCAGGAGAAACCTTACTCTGTTGCTTTTATCGATGGCCGTATGCCACCGGGCTGGGATGGAATTGAAACGATCAAAAACATCTGGAAAGTCAGTCCAGCTTTACAGGTCGTTTTGTGTACTGCCTATGCCGACTATTCGTGGGATGAAATCCAAAAATCATTGGGTGAAACGGACAGCCTCGTCATCCTGAAAAAACCGTTCGACAACGTTGAAGTTATGCAACTGGCCCACGCTTTGAGCTGCAAATGGGCAATGTCTCGAGAAATCGAGGGGAGGCTGCATCAGCTTGCTTACTACGACAGTTTAACCGGGCTGCCGAATCGTGATCATTTCCTGACGCACTTGAACAGAAGCCTCGATAATGGGAATAGGGGGGCGCTATTTTTCATTGACCTCGATAATTTCAAGCGTATCAATGACACTTTAGGACATAGCGCAGGGGATGATCTTCTGGAGATCGTTGCGCGGCGTCTTTCCCAGTGTGTCAGAAGCTCCATCTCAGATCGGCCTGGAAGTCTCGATTCCGCCAATATCACAGCGCGGCTGGGAGGCGATGAATTTGCTGTCTTAGTGGACCGGTTTGATACCATCGACAGCATATCAGCAATCGCCAAACGCATTATTAACACGATTTCAAAACCTATAGAGCTTGACCAGCATCAGGTTCTGGTCACACCGAGCATCGGGATTTCAATCTTTCCTGATGATGGGAGTCATATCAGCGATATCCTGAAAAATGCCGACTTGGCGATGTATTTTTCCAAACGAAATGGTTCAAACAGCTTCAATTACTACCAGCAATCGATGAATGCTGATGCCTTGAAACGTTTAACCGTGGAGCAAAATTTAAGGATAGCGCTGGATTCGAATGAATTGTCACTGGCCTATCAGCCCCAGATCGATCTTGGCACGGGCAAACTAAGTGGTTTTGAAGCGCTGTTGCGCTGGAATAGCCAAGAGCTTGGACAAGTACCTCCGATGGAATTCATACCGGTCGCTGAAGAATGCGGTTTGATGATCCCGATCGGTGATTGGGTCATCAAGACAGCTTGTCAGCAGGCGAAAGAATGGATTGATGATGGCCTGTCAATACCGAGAATCGGAGTCAATGTTTCTATCTGCCAGTTCACTCAGGCCAATTTCCTTGAAACAGTTCGTGAAATCCTTAACGAGACGTGCCTCCCTGCAGAATTCCTTCAGATTGAAATCACCGAAAGCTTGCTGCTGAGTAAAACTGTCAATATTGCCAAGACCTTAAAAGGCCTGAATGAACTGGGGGTGCAGATAGCAATTGACGATTTTGGAACCGGATACTCAAACTTGAGCCGGCTTAAAGAGATGCCGATAAACCAATTAAAAATTGACCGCTCATTTGTCTGCGGCATTGATGATAATCTGAAAAATCGCAGCATCCTGACAGCTATTATAGCGATGGCTTCAGGTATTGATTTAGGTGTCATAGCCGAAGGCGTAGAAACTGATGGTCAGTTAGGTTTTTTAAAAAATGAGGAATGTGACGAGGTTCAGGGTTTTCTTATCAGCTACCCGATGAATAAAGAAATGGCTTCAGAGTATCTGAAGACCAAAGTTTTTTTGCCGACCTAGGCTGACAGTGCATCAGTTGCAGCTGTTGCGACTACTCACGTCATCCGCTTTTTTAGTAGAGCGCTGCCGCATATTGAACATCCAGTGTTTTGCCCGCGTAAAAAATACCTCTGAAAATCTCAGGGAGATGTAGGTACTTTTACTTCCTTGTGCGGGTCGGACGACGAAGTAAATCTTATGACCGGTGGACAGGGCTAACTATCTGAAATTAGTTAGCCTGATTTTTAGCTGTCATAAGGTTTGATTCCTTTGAATGGGAAACAATTCTTATGACAGGACATACATAGGAAATAAATGCTATGACGAAGCATACAGTTCAAAATGACAGTTGCCATCTTCATGTGAGTCGCTCTACATCTAATGACGCAGATTTTTCTTAAGATCGCCCCAAAGTTATAATTGCTATTGGAATGTAAAAATCCGTAAAGGATCAAAAGCACAGGCTCCTTTCAATTTAATTTGATTCTATCAGTTATCTCTTAGCCGATTGTCTCCTCGACGTGGTAGTATGAAATTCTTAAGCTCGCCCAGTGAGAATTCATTTCCACTGCAACCAACCTTAGTTGGGACTACTCGTTGAATATCGGCTAATACTGGTCGGCACGATCCCGTCGCCTCCTCTGAGATTTCTGCTCAAAGGAGTAGCTATGTTAATCGTTCCACCCGCCGTGTCTGCGAATGCGCTCGAAATCCCTGTTAAGTCTGTTGTCAAAAACAAAACCGTGATGCCCATGTCATCCAAATCACGGGCAGGTAAGCCGGGTACCGCTAGTGCGATCGTCTATTGTGAAGCTAATTTTGGCGATATCGATGGAAAAACCGCTAACGGTCTTATCAGGCGTTCGGAGAAATACAAAATTCTTTCCGTTATCGATAGCAAACAAGCCGGCCTGGACAGTGGCATGGTGCTTGATAATAAACCAAACTCGATTCCTATCTGCCGTGACCTGACTGACTCATTGGCACAAGCTGGTTCCGTTCCCGATTTCTTTATTTTCGGGATGGCTCCATCGAGTGGCATGTTGTCAAAGCATGAACGAGCTCTCGTCCTTGAAGCGATGAGTCATGGCATGAGCATCGTCAACGGGCTGCACGAATTTCTGAACGATGATCCGGTTTTTGCCGCCGCATGCCTTGCAAATAAGGTTGAGATTCTCGATATCCGCAAGCCTCGCGACAAAAAAGATCTGCAATTGTTCAGCGGGCAGATCGCTGAAGTTACTTGTCCGGTTATCGCTGTCCTTGGCACCGATTGCGCCATCGGCAAGCGGACAACAGCGACCGTGCTGACCCGGGCGCTCAATGCTGCCGGCATTAAGACGGTCATGATCGGCACCGGGCAAACCGGGCTCATCCAAGGGGCCCGATACGGTGTCGCCATTGATGCGGTACCATCACAATTTTGCGCTGGCGAGTTGGAAGCGATTATCGTCAAAGCGTTCGAGATTGAAAATCCTGCTGTTATTGTCGTTGAGGGGCAAGGGGCTTTGAGTCACCCGGCTTTTTCATCCACATCCTTCATTCTCCGCGGCAGTTGTCCTGACGGGGTCATTTTGCAGCATGCGCCAAAGCG
The DNA here is from genome assembly GCF_900142125.1 of Malonomonas rubra DSM 5091. GTDB lineage: Bacteria > Desulfobacterota > Desulfuromonadia > Desulfuromonadales > Geopsychrobacteraceae > Malonomonas > Malonomonas rubra. The sequence goes on along the minus strand of NZ_FQZT01000027.1, from coordinate 3,317 downwards.
CAAGCAGCGCTGCGATTTTGAAGGGATGGAGATGCCGACACCGGCCAGTGAAATCAACCTGATCGAAACCTTCGCCAAGACAAAAATCATCGGGCTGACCATTAATCATGAAGAAATGGACGATGGTGAGGTCAGCGAAGTAATCGATCAGTACGAGCAGAAGCTCGGTATCCCGTCCACCGATGCGCTTACGCGGCCGCCGGAGCGACTGGTGGAAATGGTTCTTGCCGCCTTTCCGCAACTTAAGGAAAAACTGGCCGTCACCGGATGATAGACGCACCGCGGCTGAATATTGATCTTGGCAAACTTCACCACAACGCCTCTTTTCTGGTTGAGCGCCTTGCCACTCGTGGCATCTCGGTGACAGGTATCACCAAGGCGGCCCTCGGCTCTGCCAAGATTGCCTCCGCGATGTTGCGGGCAGGCATAAGTTCCTTGGGTGATTCGCGGGTTGAAAATATTGAAGCGATGCGACAGGCGCAGCTTGCGGCGACGATGGTGCTGATTCGGTCGCCGATGCTCAGCCAGGTTGATCGGGTCGTCAGGCATGTCGATATCAGCTTCAACACAGAGATCGAGGTCATCAGAAGGCTTTCCCGTGCAGCGAAACAGGCTGCTCGCGTTCACGGAGTCGTTCTTATGATCGAACTGGGCGACCTTCGTGAAGGCATCATGCCCGATGATCTGCTCGGCACCGTGCGTGAAATGCTCAGCTTGCCGAATATTTGTTTTAAAGGTCTCGGGACCAATCTCGCCTGTCGAAGCGGGGTTTGTCCTGATGAAAAAAACATGGCCTTGCTATCCGAGCTGGTCGCCGCAATCGAGTCAACATTCGGCCTGAAGGTCGAGATTGTCTCGGGAGGAAATTCCGCCAACCTCCAGTGGGCACTCAGTGGCGCAAAAACGGGACGGATCAATGACCTGCGTCTGGGAGAAGCGATCCTGCTTGGCCGTGAAACCCTCTATCGTCAGCCGATCGACGGCTTGCACACCGATGCAATAACCCTGACCGCTGAAGTGATTGAAGCGAAAACCAAACCATCTAAACCGACCGGTCAGATCGCCCAAGCCGCCTTTGGAGAAGCGCCCGCCGCAATCGATCGGGGAGAGGTCAGACAGAATATCCTCGCTATCGGGCAGCAGGATACCGATCCGTGCGGCCTGCTGCCACCGGCAGGGACCCAGGTGATGGGGGCCAGCAGCGATCATCTGATCCTGGAGACCGATGACGAGAAGCTGCCGGTCGGCAAAGAAGTGACCTTTCAACTGAACTACAGTGCGCTGGTTCGCTCCATGACCTCTCCCTTTGTGGCAAAGGTTAATAAATCCTGCCCTCAAACGATGAATAATGAGAAGGGTAATCCATGAAGATCAACCGTATGACGATCTGCTATCTTTGTAATAAACAAACCGAAAAGTCGAAATATGGGTCTGCGCATACGCACCTTCAGAAGACGGGTGAGCAAAGAGATTTTGTGGGGGCAGGTGATGGGGAGGGGTATTTCGAGCAGGATTACCGGTGCACGACCTGCAAAGCAATCTTTACCCTCAGCACTCAAAAAATCAATTTAGCGTGGCATCTCCGGCCCTCAGATGGGGTCGAGGACTCATTGTGACTTAAGGCACATGACGCAGACTATTAAAAACATGAAATGATCCATCTTCCTTGATCTAATGCCGGAGATTCGGTGAGTCGTTTGTGCGATCTTCTTAGGGAATTGATGGTGAGTGATATTGGGCCGGGCCCTAGCAGGTTGTTTCTTCGCTGCTATACTTCTTCTAATATTCCACCTGAAAAGGAGTTGCCTGTGCCATCGCTCGATTTTGAACTGGAGCGTCGTAATTTCCTCCACTACTACGACAATAATAGACAACTGTTTGAGGAAGCCAAGAACGCCTCTATCAGCATCATCTCCTCGTTGCTTAGGCAGTCAAAAAGCGGCGAGGTGACAAAAATCGAAGGACGGATCAAAAGCAAAGATGAATGTATCAAAAAATTTCATCGCAAGTACCAGAACAAACTTGAAGCAGCAGAACAGTCCTACCGCATTCAGGACTATATTTCCGACCTGATCGGCATCCGCATCATCTGCCTGTATGAAGATCAGATCGCCAAAGTGTCAGAAATTCTGCAGCAGCATTTCCGGATTATCGATGTTACCGACAAAATTTCTGCGGTGGAAAGTACCGAGGATTCCTTCGGCTACAAAGGGCTGCATATAGATCTGGCCTTAAGCGATCAGTTGGCTGCAGAGGAAAAATATAGCCCCTTTGCCGAGTTGCCGATTGAAGTGCAGATCCGTTCGCTGATTCAGGATGCCTGGAGCGTGCTGGACCACAAGATCAAATACAAGAAGTCGATTCCAAACGATCTGCGCAGGCGGATCAATGTTCTTTCCGCCCTGTTTGAACTGGCTGATCGAGAATTCAAGGAAATTCGCGACGCGACTGATGAACTACTTGAGAAGGCGACGGTCGCTCCGGTTGATGAAGAGGAGGATACAACCGTCGAGGCCGTCTCAGGCAGCGACAAGGTGATCAACGCGTTTAATTTTTTGCGGGTGGCCGGGCACTTTTTCCGTGATTTTGAATTTGAGGATTACAAGGTCGATGGTTTTGTGCAGGACATTCTCAAATTGAATAATACTTTCGAGAAAAGTGACCTGCATCAGAGCCTGGTAGAAAACCTGAAAACGGTTCGCGAGTACCAAGCCGAGTTTCTTGCCGCCGATCCTGAGCGCAACTTCAGCCCTTACACAGCAATCCGGCACTGCCTTTACCTCCACAATCCCATCTCTTTTCAGCGGATTATGTCACGCAGTGCCCGTGAGAGTTTTGAGTTTTGGCTGAACGCCGAAGAAGACTTTGCTTAAATCAGGACAGCGGCACCACGCACCAGAAGGCTGTGAACCCTGCATTAGACCAATAACAAATTTATACCGAGAAGAATTATGAGCCTCTATGGGGCCCGTATGCCATCAATCCCTATCTGTTTTTTTGTTAAAATTAAATCTGGTTATCCACTTCGCTCCAGTTGAGACATTAGCTGTCACGTAGTGGGTACAAACTGGTCTCATCTTAAAGAGGAGGCCAGCCATGATAGAAGATTTTCCAAACAATGAAGTTGAATTTGACCGCAGGTTCCATTCTGAAGAAGCCTGTCTCGACTATCTCCTTCAACTTCGCTGGCCGGATGGATTTAAATGCACCCGCTGCGGCCACGATAAATACTGGATGAGTTCCAGAGGACTTTATCTCTGCAGGCATTGCGAACATCATCACTCAGTGACTGCGGGAACGATCTTTCATGGAACCAG
>NZ_FQZT01000029.1 GCF_900142125.1 Malonomonas rubra DSM 5091 | reverse complement strand
GGAAATAGGCCCCGCCAATCAGGGCGACTAGCAGCAACAGTCCAAGCAGCAAAGCAGCATTTCCCGAACGTTGTTGTTTCTGCACAGCGCGGATTTCCCCGCTGCCGACACCATCCCCGGCAATATCCCCGTTTTCGGCAATATTTGATGCTGTTTCCTCCGGGGTCTCTGCAGTTGTCTTTTCAACATTTTCCGTCGACAGTTCGTCCCGATCCGCCATTCAATTTTTCTCCTGAACCGATAAAGTCGGGGGCGCCTGCAGGCGCCCCCGTTGATCTTTTTTATTTTAAGCGTCTTCCGCCATCTCCGCCAGAATCTTGGCAGTCTGATGCGAAGGAACTTCCTCGTACTTGCTGAACTCCATCGAGAACATCCCCCGGTCCGAAGTCATGGAACGCAGTTCCGGTGCGTAGCGCAGCACTTCAGCCATCGGCACTTCGGCGCGAATGATCTGGCTGTTTGCCTGTGGTTCAACACCGTTGACCTTGCCGCGGCGGGAGTTGAGATCACCGATAACGTCGCCCATGCAGTCGTCAGGCACGGTAACCTCCATCGCCATAATCGGCTCGAGCAGGATCGGCTTACAGTCTTCCATCGCCTTTTTGAAAGCCATCGAGCCAGCGACCTTAAAGGCCATCTCGGAGGAGTCAACCGAGTGATAGGAGCCGTCAAACAGGGTGATCTGCACATCAACCACCTGGTTCTTGGTCAGGGGGCCAGTGCGCATCGCTTCCTGAATCCCCTTATCGACAGCAGGGATATAGTTGCGCGGAATGGCTCCGCCGACGATCTTGTCGACGAACTCGTAACCTCCGCCACGTGGCATCGGCTTGACCTCAATATGAACATCACCAAACTGGCCGCGACCGCCCGACTGCTTCTTGTATTTGCCCTGCACCTTGGTCGAAGCGCGAATGGTTTCGCGGTACGGAACCTTCGGCTCCTTCAGGACAACCTCGGCACCGAACTTACGCTTGAGCCGCTCAACCGCAACTTCGAGGTGGATCTGCCCCATGCCGGAGAGAACCATCTCCTTGGTTTCTTCATCGCGGTTGATGGTCAGGGTCGGATCCTCTTCCATCAGGCGCTGCAGACCGCTGTAAATTTTGTCTTCATCACCTTTATTTTTTGGTTCAAGAGCAAAAGAAATGATCGGCTTCAGCGGAATCAGCGGCTCGTACATGATCTGCTCTTTCAGATCGCACAAGGTATCGCTAGTTGCCGTCACTTTCAATTTCGGAACAGCGACAATATCACCAGCGGCGGCCAGCTCGATCTGCACCTGCTTCTTGCCTTCCATCTCCAGGATGTGGCCGATCCGCTCTTTTTCATCCTTGTTCGGATTGTAGACGACGGTATCTGGCTTTAGGGTCCCGGAATAGATACGCATCAAGCTCAGCTTGCCGGCGTAGGGATCGTTGATGGTTTTGAAAACCATCGCCGAGAACGGCTCGTCTTCACTTGGATGACGCTCAACCTGCTCGTCGGTGTTCGGCTTGACGCCGTACTGGGTACCCTTGTCAATCGGCGACGGCAGGCAGGCAACAATGTAGTCCATCAGTTGACGGATGCCGATGTTGGCGATGGCGCTACCGCAGAAGACAGGGGTGAAAACGTTGGTCAGAACACCTTCACGCAAGCCACGATAGAGTTCTTCCTCGGTCAGTTCTTCACCTTCGAGGTACTTCTCCATCAACTCGTCATCCGACTCGGCTATCGCCTCGATCAACTGCTCACGCAGGCGATCAGCCTCATCCGCGTACTCGGCCGGAATATCGACTTCATCGTAGGTACCTTTTTCGTCGAACTTATAAACACGGGCCTTCATCGTCAGCAGGTCGATGGTGCCTTTGAAATCCTCTTCAGCACCGATCGGCATGGTCACGACCACGGCACGGGCGCCGAGAGATTTCTCCATGTCGTCGACCGCCTTGAGAAAGTTAGCCCGTTCCTTGTCCATCTTATTGACAAAAGCGATTCGGGGAACTTCAAACTGGTCGCACCAGCCCCAGATTTGTTTGGTTTGAGCCTTGGTGCCGGAAATTGCAGAAACGATGACCACGGCGCCACCGAGGACACGCAGACAGCGGCGGGTGTCGTGCAGGAAGTTACTCACCCCCGGCGTGTCGACCAGGTGCAGGCTGTGGTCTTGCCACATGCAGTGGTTGAGGCTGGCGGACAGGGTCGCCTGCCGCTTGATTTCTTCCTCTTCAAAGTCCATCGACGAGGAGCCATCGTCGACCTTGCCGAGCTTTTTGGTCATGCCGGTATTGAACAGCATGGCCTCGACCAAAGATGTTTTACCGGCGCTGTTGTGCGCCACAATCCCCAGGTTTCTCAGTTTTGCAGTGTCGTACTTTCCCATGAATCGCTCCTTTTCCAGATAAAGAATGGAACCTTCAACGGAGTTTTTTAAAACTCCTGACGAACAACGCTCAGTGCCATACCACTAACTAACGTCGCAAACCGATACAAACTTCCCGCAACATACAAGCCGTGCTGACTGTACTTTTCGGGTCCGTGAAGATTATGGTCAGGGTATCTGTCGCCCGGATGGCGACGGTTAAGCCCCAAGGATGGGTTCATGCGCCCTGACCATAAGCTTTACGGGCATGGCATCCCGCAAAAAACTACTTATTCCGCTGATATAAAATCCGCAATCCCTCCAGAGTCAAAAAGGGTTCAACCTGATCGATGGCGTCCGTCGCTTCGGCAATCGGTGCAGCCAGCCCGCCGGTTGCAATCACTTTGGCCTTGCCATCGAGGTCCTTCTGCATGCGCCCAACAATCCCCTCGACCAGCCCGACATAGCCGAAGAAGATCCCGGCCTGCATGCTGTTGACCGTGTTCTTCGCCACGATATGCGGCGGGCGGGCAAACTCGACCCGCGGCAATTTGCTGGCCCGCGCAAACAGGGCATCCGCCGAAATACCGACGCCGGGGGCAATCGCCCCCCCCTGGTAGGCTCCTTCCACGGAGATAACATCGAAAGTGGTTGCAGTCCCGAAATCAACAACGATCAGCGCACATCTGCATTTCTCGTAAGCGGCGACTGCGTTGACGATGCGGTCAGCACCAACCTCTTTTGGATTGTCATACTGAATTGGCATGCCAGTCTTGATGCCGGGGCCAACCACGTAAGCATCGAGCTGAAAATACTGTTTACTGAGCCGCTCCAGAGTTGCCAGCATCGGCGGTACCACGCAAGAGACGATCACATCATCCAAGTCGGAAAACTTCAGACCGGAGAGACTGAACAGGTTGTTGATCAGCATGGCATACTCATCAACGGTGCGGTTCTTGTCGGTGCCGACCCGCCAGTCCTTTTTCAGTTCAGCGCCCTGGTATATCCCGAGAACGGTATTGCTGTTGCCGACATCTATGACTAAAAGCACGTTACAATATCCTTTTTACTCAATTTACTGCGGGCGCACATCCCCTGCCATCACCCGCTCTATATGGCCATCGTCCAGCTGCAAACGCAAAGCACCATCGCTATCGAGACCGACCACGGTCCCGAACATGCTGTTATCGACACTGACCCGCTGGCTCATCATGTCACACAACGTTTCCCAGCGCCTGCGGATCGATACGAAGCCTTGCTGCAGAAACTCGCCATAATAATCATCCAGCAACTGTAGCAGCGCCCGGACAAAAGCAGGCCGATCGACCTGCTGGCCGGTCTCAATCAGCACCGAAGTCGCCGGATAGTTCAATTCCTCCGGGAACTGTTCTGTACTCATATTCAGATTGACGCCGATGCCAAGGATGACGAAATGAATCTGCTCAGTCTCGGCATTCATTTCGTTAAGCAGCCCGGCAATCTTCTTCCCATCGACGAGCACGTCGTTAGGCCATTTCACCTTGGCATCAATGCGATAGAGTTGTTGAAGGGTTTCTGCAACCGCGACAGCGGAAAGGAAGGTCAGTTGCGGAGCCTGCTGTACCGGAATCTGCGGTCGCAGCAGGATGGAACAGTAAAGGTTGACTGCCGATGGGGATTCCCAGCACCGACCGAGACGGCCACGGCCGGCGCTTTGCCGATCGGCAATAACAACCGTTCCCTCGGCAGCATCCTCCTCGGCCAACTGGCGCGCACGGGCATTGGTGGAATCGAGCTCCGGCAGGCAGATCAAAGTGGTGCTGAGATGACTACAGTTCAGGCCTTTTTCGATTTCAGCCGCCAGCAGCAGGTCGGGGCCATCAACCAGTCGATATCCTTTGGAGCGTTGCGCCTCGATCTCGAAGCCCTGCTCACGCAGCAACTCCACCTGCTTCCACACTGCGGCCCGGGAAATATTCAGCTGCTGGCTGATTTCCTGGCCCGAGATAAAAGCATCGGGATGACTGCGAAACAGGCTGAGAATCTTGTCGCGTGAGGTCAAAAGCGCTCCTGGGGAATCAATCGTCCAATAACATCGAGATATCGGCTGCTTTGACCGAATGGGTCAGCGCACCGACGGAAATAATATCAACACCGGTTTCAGCGATGTCACGTACCGTGTCCAGACTCACCCCCCCGGATGCCTCGACCAGCGCTTTGCCGGCAATCAGCTCAACCCCCCGACGCATTTCATCGTAGCTCATATTATCGAGCATGATGATGTCAGCCCCGGCAGTGAGAGCTTCCTGCACCTCTTCCATGTTGCGGGTTTCAACTTCAATCTTCAGGGTATGGGGCAATTTCTGCTTGGCGCGGGTGACAGCGGCAGTGATGCCACCGGCAGCGGCGGAGTGATTTTCTTTGATCAACACACCGTCAAACAGGCCGATACGGTGATTGCGGCCACCGCCCATGCGGACGGCATATTTATCGAGGGCCCTCAGCCCAGGGACGGTCTTGCGGGTATCGACGATGGTCGCCTTGGTGCCCTTGACCTTTTCCACATACTGGGCAGTCAAGGTGGCAATGCCGCTCATCCGCTGCATCAGGTTCAAAGCGGTTCGCTCGCCCTGCAACAGCACCGGAGCAGTGCCGCGTATCCAGGCCAGCACTTCGCCGCGCTTGACGGGGCGACCATCTTCGAGGAGCTTTTCGAAGCCGATAGTGCTGTCCAGGGTCTTGAACACCGCTTCGGCGACGTTCATGCCGGCGAGGGTAAAATCTTCCTTGGCGACCAGTTGTGCGCGGGCAACAGTATCGGCAACGACGGTCACCTCGGTGGTAATATCCCCGAGACCGATATCCTCTTCCAGCGCAGTTCGGACAATCCTCTCAATTTCAAATTGCATCAAACACTCCAGATCGGCCCATAGCCGTAAAAATTACAATTCAATCATCAGCAAATGAACTCAATCTATAGCATACCGCTCTCTCATGCCGCAACCGCAAAACAGCCGTCATCGCTACGGAAATCCCCTTTACATTTCCACAACTTGTGATATGTATGAGGCTTGATGAAAAGGACTGAAATAGCAAGTCGTAGAAGGAGGCTGAAATGAAAAGATTTTTCCCCGTCATGCTGATCTGCCTGAGCCTGCTGCTTGGCGCCTGCGTGAGCAAAAACACTTTCGAGCAAAAGGTGAATGAAGCCGATCAACTGAGCCAGGATGTCGCCCAACTGGAAAACGATGTCGCCACGCTGCAGCAGGAGAAAAAACAGCAGCAGGATGACATGTCAAAACTGAACGCTCGCCTGGTCGAAGTCCTGCAACAGAACTCCAAGCTACAGCGCAGCCTGCTGGCAGCCAGTGCCGAACAGGAGCGTAAAGAGGGCGATATCAGCCGTCACCAGCAACGCATCAACATGCTGCAGGACCAGTTAAACGACATGCAGCAGACCAACGACAACCTGCTGGCGACCATTGAAGAATTGCAGCAGCAGGTCGAAAAAGAACGGATTGCCAAGGAAGCGCGCTTGGCGAAGGTGAAAAACACCTACGATCAGCTGGTCGGTGCCCTCGAAGAAGAAATCGAACGGGGCGAACTGACCATCTCCAACCTGGAGGGCAAGCTGTCGGTCAACATGCTCAACAAGATCCTCTTCGATTCCGGCAAAGCCGAAGTCAAACCGGAAGGCAAAAAAGTGCTGAGCAGTCTTGGCGGCGTCCTCAACCAGTTCCCGGACAAGGCGTTGCGCATCGAAGGCCACACCGACAATGTCCAGATCAGCAGCCGCCTGATCGAAAAATTCCCCAGCAACTGGGAGCTTTCGACGGCACGGGCAACGAACATTGTTCACTACCTGCAAGATCAGGGCGGGGTCCCGGGTGAACGCCTGGCAACCTGCGGCTACAGCGAATACCAGCCGGTCGCTGACAATGAAACCCCCGAGGGACGAGCCGAAAACCGGCGTACTGAAATCGTGCTGGTTCCGTTCGAATCGGGCGTAGGATTCAAAGTCGAGGAATAAACCCCAAGCTTGACTCCAGTCGGGGACCTGCCGTATAACGACCCTCGACAATTGAGCTTAGTCCGGCCAAGGGAAGAGGGGTGAAAATCCCCCGCGGACCCGCCGCTGTAAGCGAGGACAATGGGCGACGATGCCACTGACAACAACTGTCGGGAAGGCAGCCCAGAGGATGAATCGCGAGCCAGAAGACCTGCCGGACAAACAAAGCCACAAATTTCCCCGGGATTTTGGGAAAGGCTTGCATAGAGCTTCTAAAAAACGGATGAAGCCCGCACATTTTTCGATCCATGTGCGGGCTTCTTTTTTGCCGATTATCAGGTGCAAGGAAAGTGGAGTGAAAAGCTCCCGCGGACCCGCCGCTGTAACGGGGGACTGACCTTTCAACGCAGTACCCACTGCCGGATGTTCCACAGAGACAAATCCGACGGGAAGGGAGGAAGGTCCGGAACGATCCCGAAGCCAGAAAGCCTGCCTGATAATCCTAACCGGCTGTTGATGGTAAAAACAGCTGGAGGGATGGGTGCACCCACGCCTCCGGTTTTTTGACCGGAGGCTTTTTTTTCGAACCACGAGGAGGAAACGAAAATGTTGTACCGCACCCTGAAAACCCTGTTAATGTTAGTGATTGTCAGTCTGCTGTTGTGCGGAGGAAGTTCGGCTATGCAAGAATCGACAAGCAAAACAGAAAAAACCGCCATTGTCGTCGCAGCCTTCGGCACGACCTACCCGAGCGCCGTCGATTCGTTATTGGCGATTGTCCGGGATATTGAAACCAGCTACCCGCACACCCCGACACAGCTCGCCTTCACCTCCAACATTATCCGCAAAAAGTGGCACAGTCGGGCCAATGATCAAGATTATCGAAAAACCCACCCGGAAGTGCCTGAATACTTCTACAACATCAAAAACGTCCTCGGCACCCTGGCCGATTTTCAGGATCAGGGCTACAAAACCATCGTTGTACAGCCGACCCACCTGACTCATGGTGAGGAGTACCTCGATCTCGAAGCCTACGTCGAAGGTCTGCGTTCAATCAAAACCGTCCGCGAGCACTGGCAACCGTTCAAACAGATCGCTCTTGGTCGCCCACTGATGGGTACCTGGGGGCCGCAATTCCCCTACCCGGAAGACATCACCAAGCTTGCTGAGGCGCTTAAGAGCGATGTCACCGCAGCACAAAAAGCAGGCGCGACACTGGTCTACATGGGCCACGGCAACGAACTGCTCTCCACCGCCCTCTATTACGAGTTGGAGATGGAGATGAACAAGCTCTACCCGCAGGTCAAAACTGTCATTGGCCTGGTCGAAGGGCACCCCGATTTCGATGAAGTCTTGGTGAAAACCAAAGCTGCCAGCAATAAAAAGATCATGCTGAAACCACTTATGATCGTCGCCGGAGATCATGCCACCAATGACATGGCGAGCGACGAAGAAGATTCCTGGAAAGCTCTGCTGCAAGCAGCGGGGTTCAACGTCACCCCGGTGCTCGAAGGCCTCGGCAACAATCCGGCGGTGCGCAAACGGTTCATCGTCCACCTGCAGGATGCCGCCACGGAGGCCGGGATTGAGCTGCGCTGATGCCTTAAGCTGCAACCAGCGACCTTGCGAGATCGAGGTCGCTGGTCTGCGCCGCAGCTTCGGCAAAACCGTCGCTGTCGATGACATCAGCTTCAATGTCGGTCAGGGAGAGCTGTTCGCCTTTCTCGGTCCCAACGGTGCCGGCAAAACCACCACCATCAACTTGCTCACCGGCCTGCTCAAACCGGATGCCGGCGAAGTGCGTTACCACGGCGAGTTGTTCGACCCGAAACGGCTCAACGTCAAACAACTGATCGGCGTGGTCCCACAGCACAACAACCTCGATCGCGAACTGACCGCAGCGGAAAACCTGCTGATCCACGGCCGTCTGTTCGGTATGCGCGGGAGCAAACTGCAACAGAGGATCTATACCTGCCTCGAATTCGCCGATCTCACTGAAAAACGCGACACCCCCGCGGGCAAGCTGAGCGGCGGCATGAAGCGCAAACTGGTGATCGCCCGTGCCCTGCTGCACCAGCCACAGATCCTGTTTCTGGACGAACCGACTGTCGGCCTCGATCCGCACAGTCGCCGCAAAATGTGGGCTTTTTTGCGACGCATCAACCAGGAACAGGACTGCACCGTTTTCCTCACCACCCACTACATTGAGGAAGCGGAAGCCCTGGCCGACCGGGTGCTGATCATCGATCAGGCGAAACTGGTTACTGGCGGGACACCACAAGAGCTGAAAGCCAAAGTCGGCAACTACGTTCTCGACATTTACAACGAAGAGGACATTCAAAACGAATTCTTCGAGCAGCGCCCTGCTGCCATGCAACGTTTGGAGCAGCTCGACACCTCGGTGCGTATCCGTGAAACCACCCTGGAAGATGTCTTTCTCAAGTTGACCGGCAAGAGGATGGACTGATGCTGTACGGAGCAAGAGCCATCTACCTGCGCGAAATGCTGATCCTGCGCAGAAAGATGATCAAAACCCTTATGGCCTCGGCAGTTTCCCCGGCCCTGTTTTTGCTCGCCTTCGGTTACGGTGTCGGCCGCGGCGCCCAGGTCGGCGGCGTCGATTACCTCGCCTTCCTGTTGCCCGGCCTGTTGACCATGAGCAGCATGAATCAGGCCTACGGCATCGCCACCGAGATCAACATCTCCCGCTTTTATTTCAAAGTGTTCGAGGAATTCCTGCTGGCACCGATCAAGCGCTGGGAGATTATCCTCGGCGAAACCTGCTACGGCATTACCAAGGGCTTCATCCCGGTGCTGATTATCGGCCTTTACAGCCTGCTGACCGGCGTCACCTTAAAATTCGGCCCGCTGTTTCTGCTCGCCCTGCTGCTGCACTTGGCGATCTTCGCCCTGCTCGGCTTTATCGCCGCGATGATCGTAAAAAGCCACGCAGACCAGGCCACCATCAACGCTTTTCTGATCACGCCGATGATGTTCCTTTCCGGCACATTCTTTCCGGTCGACCAAATGCCGCTGGCGATTCGCGCGGTGGCGAGCATTTTCCCGCTGACCTACTCAACTCAGCTGATCCGGGCAACGCTGACGCCGGGAGCGGAATTGAACGCCTGGTTGTATCTGGTTCTGGTGGCGATTTTGGCGGTGCTGTTTTTTCTGGCGAAGCGAATTGTGGCCAAGGTGGAAATTTGAAAAAACTGCTCATTCTCATATTTGTCATCACGCTGGCCACCTCCTGCCTGATCGGCTCGACGGCGATTAACCCGTTTTCCCCCTCTCCGGTTGAACGTGACATCCTGCTTGGCCTGCGCCTGCCAAGGGTGCTGTTCTCCGCCGTCATCGGCGCCATGCTCGGATTGTCGGGCAGCGTTTATCAACTTACTTTGAAAAATCCGCTGGCCGACAGCTTCACCACCGGCGCCGCCAGTTCCTCGGCTTTGGGCGCGGTGCTCGCCATCGCCCTCGGCCTGCCGCTACCTCTGGTGCCGCTCATCGCCCTCGGTACCGGCTTGATCGGCCTGTTCACCGTCTACCGGCTGTCGAAAACCAACGGCGTCATCAACCCGGTCACCATGATCCTCGCCGGGGTGGTTATGAACATCGTCGCCTCGGCGGTGATCAGCTTTGCCAAGTATTTTTTCGAGGACTCCCTCTCTTCCATTGTTTTCTGGCTGATGGGCGGCTTCTTCGTTGTCGACTGGGGCAAATTGACTCTCTGCGCTGTCGTGTTGCTGTTCGCCTACCTGCTGTTCGCCGGCAAAGCGCTGCAGCTCAACCTGCTGGCGTTGGATGAACATTCAGCGCAAAGCCTTGGCATCAACGTTGATCGTCTGCGCACGGTCGCTTTTGTCGTCGCCACGGCACTGGTCGCTGTAGCGGTCAGCCACACCGGCATTATCGGCTTTGTCGGCCTGATCGTACCGCACGTGTCGCGCTCTCTGTTCGGCAGCGACATGCACAACAACCTGTTCTTTTCCAGCCTGCTCGGAGCATTGCTGCTGGTGCTGGCCGATGCCGCCTCCCGCTCAATCATACCCGGCGGTGCCGAACTGCCGGTCGGTATCATCACCGCCCTGCTCGGCGGCGTTTTTTTCCTCTACCTGCTGCAGACCCGGCGCGAGAGGTTCTGGCATGGCTGAGTTGCGGGTCGAAAACCTTCAGTTTTCGCGTGACGATTTCCGTTTACAACTCGATATGGTAGAGATCAAATCGGGTGAAAAGGTGGCAATTCTCGGCGAGAACGGTAGCGGCAAAAGCACCCTGTTACAACTGCTTTGCGGTTTGCTTCAGGGCCATGGCACAATCAGCTACAATAACCAGTCGCTGCAGGAAATCCCGTTTAATAAGCGGGCGCAACTTTTCTCCCTGCTACCGCAATTCTCCGAGGTGATCTTCCCTTTCTGCGTCGAAGAGGTGGTCCTGTTCGGCCGTTTCCCCCACGCGCAGGGGAACAGCTTCAGTGATGAGGATAAAAAACTGAGCGAGCAGCAGCTGGAAAAACTCGACCTGCTGCATCTGCGAAAGCGTCAATTCACCCAGCTCTCCGGCGGGGAAAAACGCCGGGTGATGCTGGCGCGGGTGCTCAACCAGCAGGCACCGATCATCTACCTGGATGAACCGAACTCCAGCCTCGATATTCGCCACACGCTGGAGATTTTCGAGCTTCTGGGCGGGCGCAACGAAACTGTCATCTCGCCGGTACACGATATCAACCTGGCTGAGCGGTTTTTCGATCGTTTCCTGCTACTGAAACATGGCCGCTTGCTGGCCGATGTAACAGGCGATCAACTGACCCCGGAACTGCTTACGGAGACCTACGATGTCCAAGTTACTTGCGGCACTGCTGCTTTTACTTTTCAGCACCAGTAGTTTCGCGGCCCAGCGGATAGTCATACTGGCCCCGGCGGCGGCCGACATCATCGAAAAACTGGATGCGTCTGAAATGGTGGTCGGCAAAACCCGTAATGTCGAAGAGTTCCCACAGGCACAAAAGGTCGGCTCGCATATCCGGCCGAACCTGGAATTGATCACGGCGCTCGACCCGGATCTGCTGATTATCTCCTCTAACAAATTCTTTTCGCAGGAAATGGCGAAAAAGATTGATGCCGAATTGTTTTACTACACCCCGGAAACGCTGGAAGAGATTCTGCAGCAGACCAGCCAGCTGGCACAGCTGATCGATCGAAAAGATCAGGCGCTGAAACTGATCGGGGCCCAGTGGCAAAAGCTAAAACGGCTTGAACCGATTAAAAACAAACCGAAAGTGATCTACGAAATCACCGAAGTGCCGCTGACGGTTGCCGGCAGCAAAAATATTATTGCCGATATTATCAAGGCGGCAGGTGGCATCTTTATCAACACCGGCCACCGGAAAATGCTCCGTTTCAACCCGGAAGCAATCCTGGCCCAAAAGCCGAATCTTTACATCTGGCAGGTCGGCCCGATGAACCAGGCACCGTCACCACCAGCAGAACGTGGTCAGTATCGCCTGCTGCAGGCCGACTATCTGCAAGTCGACCAGCTGCAATTTTCGCGGGCCAACACCCGCAGCTTCGACAACGTCCTCGAACTCAACACATATTTTCACGAAAGACAGAATTAAAGATGCAAGCACAACCCGGACATTTCTACGCCGTCGGCATTGGCCCCGGTTCACCCGACCTGCTCACCGTCCGTGCCGTCAGAATCATTGAATCGGCCGACATCATCCTCACTCCGCAGGCTAAGGGTACAAACCGCTCGCTGGCATTGAAAGCGATCGAGCCATACCTCAAAGACCAGGAGGTGATGACCGTCAACTACCCGATGCAGCGCAACGGCACCAGCACACGAGAACGCTGGGACGCGGTCGCCCTGCAGGTCCGGGAGAAACTGCAACAGAAAAAATCGGTAGCCATGATCACCATCGGCGACCCGCTGATCTTTGCCACCACCAGCTACCTGCTCTACGGGCTGGCAGACCTCATTGAAAAAGACAACATCCACTTGATCCCCGGCATCAGCGCTTTTCAGATCGGCGCCAGCCGCTTTCATGATCCGCTGACGTTGCAGGAAGACCGTTTGACCCTGATGTCAGCAACTGACATTGATGCAGTTGCGGAAGCTCTCGACCACTGCGAGACCCTGGTCCTCTATAAAGCGGCGGGAGTGATTGATCAACTTCTGGAATTGCTCGACCGGCGTGGCCTGCGTGGGGCAAGCAAGCTGGTCAGTTGCGCGGAGCAGGGGGATGGCGAGTTGCTGGTGGATAGCCTGCTTGGCTGGGAGCCGGGGGAGTTGAGTTACATGACGACAATGATTGTGCGGGTTGGGAAGAGGGATTGGATGGAGTAGTTTTTTCTATTTTAAATTCATAAGCAAAGTCGGCGGGTCGCGTCCCGCCAGACGCCTTCCTTTTTGTCAATCGCAACAAAAAGGAAGCAAAAAATGCTCTTTTTATGTGTAATGATTTGAGCTGCTGTGGGGTTCATCCGCTTTGCTGCTGATTAACTTGCTGCATTCCCTTTCGGGAAAAACCGGCTGAATCGCAGCGAGCAAGCTCGCAATGCGCTGATGTGCGATTGGTTCTGCCCCACCCTAGCCCGTTTCAGTTCACAACAGTTTTCAACTTCGTGAACCGAAACCGCGATCCCACTTTCCCGTGTGACGCAGCCGGAGCTTCGTTGAGTGTTGCAGGGTTTCGAGGGAAAACTGTATGAGCGAAGCGAGTTTTTTTCCGAGCTGCAAAACGCAATGAAGCGCAGGGAACCCGAAGGGCAAGGAGTTCGGGCGCCCTTTTCTGCTTACTCTTTTGGGGCGTGACAAAAGGGTAAGGCGGCGTGCGGGGCCGCAACCCCGCGACCTCCGCTTTTTTGGGGAGCACATATCACGCGCCCCTCCCCTTTCATGAAAAAATATCCCTTGACACCTGCTCTTCAACACGTATCGTCTCGCTAAGACTTCTTTCTCATGACGGAGCATCATCATGCCGAAACATCAGTGCTGGAAACTTTTTACATACCTCCTCATCTGCCTGCTAATCCCAATAGCATCCTTTGCCGAAGAGCAGAAAAAACCACAAGGGCCTCCGCCGATGCTGGTCGAGGTCGCTGCAGTGTCTGAAGGCACCGCTGAGCCGATGGTCGAGCTGGTCGGCAGTATCCGTTACGGCCGGGTTTCGCGGGTCGCCAGCGAGGTTGGCGGCATCGTCGAAATGCTCAACTTCAAAGAAGGGGGTCGCGTCAAAGCGGGGCAGCCGCTGGTTAAACTGCGCAGCGACCTGCTGCAGACAGCGTTGGCCGGGACGGAAGCAAACTACGAGCAGGTCCTGGTTCAACTGGAAAAAGCCCGCAAAGACCTGAATAGGATCAGCGCACTCTACCAGGAAAAATCGATCGCGGAATCTGTCTACGATGACAGCTATTACGGCGTACAAGCCCTCGAGAAACAGTCGGCAGCGCTCAAAGCCAGTCTTGATCGCCAGCAGCTGGAACTGCAAAAAACAAGCATTCCAGCCCCCTTCTCCGGCTTGGTCCAAACCAAGCTGGTGGAAAAAGGGGAATGGGTTTCGACCGGCGGGCAGGTTGCCGTGATTGCTGACGACAGTGACCTGGAAGCGCACATCGATGTGCCGCAAAACCTGCTCGGCTACCTGCAAGCGGGCAAACAGCTGCAAGTCCGCGCAGCAGGGAAAACTTATTCTGCAAGTTTCATCAACTTCATCCCGCAAGGGGACGTGGCCACCCGGACATTCACCGTCAAACTCAAGCTGAAAAACGCCAAGGGCTTGATTGAGGGGATGGAGGCCCAGGCCCAGCTGCCGAACGGGCCACGCCTGCAAGGCCTGCTGGTGCCACGTGACGCGGTCATCAAGCAGTTCGGCATGGATGTCGTATTCCTCGCAGTTGAAGGTGCCGCGAAAATGGTTCCGGTGCAGATCAATGGTTATCAGGGGATGAAGGTCGCTGTGGCCGGAGAGGGTCTCGAAGCGGGAGCACAGGTCGTGGTCAAAGGGAACGAGCGGATCCGTGACGGCCAGGGAATAAGGTTCTAGCCATGGATATCATCCGCTTTTCTATCCTCAAACCGGTCACCGTCCTCGCCGGCATCATCATGGTGCTGATGTTCGGTGTTATCAGCCTCAACCGGCTGCCGTACCAGCTCAGCCCGACGGTCATCGAACCAGAGATCCAGGTCACCACCACCTGGCGCGGGGCAACGCCCTACGAGGTCGAACGGGAGATTATCGAGGAGCAGGAGAACACCCTCAAGGGTCTGCCCGATCTGATCGAAATGGAAAGCGAGGCGCGCAACAGTCAGGGCAGCGTGACCCTGCGCTTCAAGGTCGGCACCAGCGTCGAGGAAGCGCTGTTGCGGGTCTCCAACAAAATCAACGAGGTGCCGGACTACCCGAGCGGGGTCGATAACCCGGTCGTCAACGCCTCCGGCGCAACCGCTTCGCCGGTCATCTGGATGATCCTGAAAACTCTCGACGGCAACGAACGGCCGATTCAGAATTACAAAACCTTTTTCGAAGATGAAGTCCGCCAGCACATCGAACGAGTCAAGGGTGTTTCGGACCTGTTCATCGGCAGCGGCACCGAAGCGGAAATGCACATCATCATCTCGGCGGAAAAACTCGCCGTTTATGGTTTGACCACCAACGATGTCATCGCCGCGATCCAGGGGGAGAATATCAACGTCTCTGCCGGCACCCTTGGCGTCGGTCGTCGTGACTTCCGTATCCGCACCACCGGCGAATTCAACTCACCGGCAGACATAGCCCAAGTCGTACTCCGCTCAACCGGCCAGCAGCGCATCCTGCTCGGTGACATCGCCGAGATCAGGCCGGGTTTCGAAAAACAGACTTCGGTGGTGCTGCAGAACGGCGTGCCCGGCATTGCTATCGGTGTGCGGCCGGAAGCGGGCACCAATATTCTGGAGATGACCAACCTGACCGAGGAAAAATACCTCTGGCTTAACGAGTATAAGCTCAAGGAGGAAGGCCTCCACCTCGACTGGGTTTACGACCAGCGTTTCTACATCAACGGTGCCATCGACCAGATCAAGCAGAACATCATGTTCGGCGGCCTGCTGGCAATCGGTGTACTGCTGCTGTTTCTGCGCAGCCTGCGGGCGACCATCGTGGTTGCCACAGCCATCCCGATCAGCGTCATCGGCACTTTCATTTTCCTCGACCTGTTGGGGCGTAATCTCAACGTCGTCTCGCTCGCCGGAATCGCATTTGCCGTCGGCATGCTGGTCGACAACGCCATCGTCGTTATCGAGAACATCGACCGCCATCGCCTGATGGGCAAAAAAGCCTTCGACGCCGCACTCGACGGGACCAGGGAAGTCTGGGGCGCAGTGCTCGCTTCGACCATCACCACGGTTGCCGTCTTCCTGCCGGTGGTCTTCATCCAGGAAGAAGCGGGCCAGCTGTTTCGTGACATCGCCATCGCCGTTGTTGCCGCGGTTTCTTTAAGCCTGTTCGTCTCGGTCTCGGTCATCCCGATGTTCTCGCACAAGCTGTTCTCGGCAAAAAAATCGAGCGGCAAAAAGAACCTGCCGATCCTCGATCAGATCGGCCAGAAAATTTCCGCCTTCCTGATGGCGCTGGTCTCACTGGCGATCCGCAACTGGATCACACGCATCGCAACCCTGACGATCCTGATCAGCATTGCGCTGGCTTCAGTCTTTTTCCTGACCCCTAAGATGGAGTACCTGCCGCAAGGCAACCGCAACTTGGTGCTGAACATCCTGGTGCCGCCACCGGGGCTGTCGACCGCCGAGCGGATCGATATCGGCAACCGCTTCCACGCCATGGCCGAACCGCATATCGGCGCCGATATCGATGGCGTCCCGGCGATCGAGAATATGTTTTACGTCGGTTCCGAAGGCTTCATGATTGCCGGGGCAATCAGCGAACACTTCGATAAAGCCGGCGACCTGCTGCCCTTCTTCACCCGCTCGATCTACAGCATTCCCGGCATGTTCGGCGTCAGCCTGCAACCGGGTGTGTTCGAATCGGGCATCGGTGAAGGCCGGGCGATCAAGCTGAATGTCTCCGGCAACGACCTGAACAAAATCGTCGCCGCTACCGGCACCATGTTCGGCATGATCCGCGGCCAGATCGAAAACAGCCAGGTGCGGCCGGTCCCCTCGATCGAGCTGACCTACCCGGAAGTCCGTATCATCCCCGACCGCGATCGGCTTAAAGCCAACGGCATGAGCACCCGCGACCTGGGAACAGCTCTCGATGTCTTGATGGATGGCCGGGTAGTCGGCGACTTCAAGCAGGAGGGCAAAAAGAAGATCGACCTGGTGCTGAAAGCTTCTGCTGCCGAAATCGATACCCCGCAGGCGCTCTACAACGCCACCCTGACCACGCCAAGCGGCAAGCTGGTGCCGGTCTCCTCGCTCGCCTCGTTGCAGGAGACCACCGGCATGGCGCAGATCCGCCACCTGGAGCGGGAACGGACGGTCACCCTGCAGGTGACACCGCCGAAATCGATGCCGCTGCAGACAGCGATGGAGATCATCGACGGCCAGATCATCCCTGCAGTCGACAAAATGGGCCTGCTCGAAGGACTCCAGGTTGACATGAGCGGTGCCGCCGACAAACTGGTCGAGACCCGTGAAGTGCTGCAGTGGGATTTCCTGCTGGCGATTTTGATCGCCTACCTGTTGATGGCCTCGCTGTTCGGCAATTTCATCTACCCGCTGATCATCATGCTGACCGTGCCGCTGGCCGGTGCCGGTGGTTTTATCGGCCTGAAGCTGCTCAACATTTTCATCACCCCGCAGCCGATGGACGTGCTGACCATGCTCGGTTTCGTCATCCTGATCGGCGTAGTGGTCAACAACGCCATCCTCATCGTTCACCAGGCGCTGAACAACTTCCACGACAACAACATGGACTACAAAGAGTCCGTGCTCGAATCGGTGCGCAGCCGCCTGCGGCCGATTTACATGAGCGCCACCACCAGTATCTGCGGCATGCTGCCGCTGGTGCTGATCCCCGGCGCAGGTTCCGAGCTTTACCGCGGCCTTGGCAGCGTCATCCTTGGTGGACTGGCGGTTTCCACTGTGTTCACCGTGTTCGTTATCCCGGCAATCCTGATTTTTGTCATCCGCATGGAAAAGCGTAAAGAACCAAAACTGCGGCAGGAGGCAAACCGATGAGATATATCCTGACAACTCTCCTGTTGCTGATCGCTGCGAGCAGCAGTTTTGCCCTGACGCTGCAGCAAGCGATCGATGCCGCGTTGCAGAATCACCAGCGGATCGAACAGTTCCGTGCCGGCGTCGAACAGGCGGAAGCGGCCGTCGGCAGCGCCCAAGCCGCTTTTCTGCCGAAACTTGACCTGGGCTACAATTACCTGGAGCGTGACGAAGACCCGTACTCTCTAGGCGACAAATCCTCGACCCTGGGCCTCTCCGGCTCGATCAACCTGTTCAACGGTTTGACTGATTACCACAGCTATCGTGCTGCGCAGAAGCGGGCCGAAGGGGCCAATTACCGGCTACGCGGCACCCGCGCCGACATTGTCCTGGCAACCGAACAGGCTTACATCGAAGTGCTGCGCGCTGCCCGCTCCGTTGCCACCGCGAGCGAAGGGGTTGAGTTGCTGCAGCGGCAGAGACGGGATACCGAACTGAAATACCAGTATGGCCTGCTCGCCCGCAACGACCTGTTGCGTATTGACGTCGAGCTCTCCAGCGCCAAGCAGGACCTGCTCAGCGCCGAAGGACAGCAGCGGATCGCCCGCCGGCAGTTGGAAAGAACCATCGGCATGCAACTGCCGGTGGATGAAACGCCGGCCGAACTCACGGAAAGCTGCCTGCCGAAGTTTGACCCGGATCAGTCTGCGAGCTACCGCGAGCTGCTGCTGGAAAACCGCAGCGAGCTGAATTACCTGCGCTCTGAACTGGCCGCGGTCAACCGCGAGCGGCGGGCGAATAAAGGCGACTACCTGCCGCGGATCGACCTGACTGCGGCACACGAAGAATACGGTGATGACTTATCGCCAACCGACGATGACGACAACCTGCTTAAGCTTCAGGCCAGCTGGAGCCTGTTCGACGGCTTCGCCCGCGAGAAAGCGGTTGCGGCAAGCACGGCCAGGGCGCGGGCTGTCGCCGCTGAACTGCGCGACCTGGAAGCGAGCCTGCAGCTGCAACTGGAAACAGCCCTGCAGAACCTGCGTATTGCCGATGGCCGTCTGCTGGAAGCGGCAACCGGCGTGGCATCAGCGGAAGAGAACTACCGGGTGACCGAGAACCGTTTTCAGCAACAGCAGGCCACCACCGTCGACCTGCTCGACGCCCAGTACCTGCTGACCCGGGCCCGCAACCTGGAAATCAACGCCCGTTACGACCTTTATCTGAGTGAAGCCTTGCTGGAAAGAATTTTGGAACAAACAAAGAGATAATCGTCAAAGGAGACACCGATGCCCCGCATTCCCTACCTGCCACAGGATATCGACGAGCCGCGCGAACTGGTCGATGATATCCGCTCGCGGCGGCGCGGCAAACTACTCCACCTCGACCGCATGCTGCTGCACAGCCCCGCCTTCGCCAGTGGCTGGAACAGCCTGCTGCGCCAGGTGCGCGGCAAACTGTCACTGTCACCCCGGTTGCAGGAAATGGCAATCTGCGCCATCGCGGTTTTGAACGGTGCCGATTACGAATTTTATCATCATGCGCCGGAATTTCTCAAAGCAGGCGGCAGCGAAGCGGAACTGGACGCCCTGAAAAAATTCACCGGCGATGAAAATGAACTGAAGGTTTTCACCCGCGGCGAACGGGCTGTGCTGAGGTTGGTGGCCGAGATGACGCTTAACGTTCAGGTCGAAGACGCTTCCTTCGCCGCAGTAAAAAACGAACTGCCGGACCTGCAGCAGTTGAACGAACTGATCGGCGTTATCGCCAGCTACAACATGGTCAGCCGCTACCTTGTCGCCCTGCAGATCGAGCCGGAAAAGGACTGAAGAAAGTCCAGACCTCTAGCAAACACGCGTCAATCGATGGGACTGCGCACCCCGAGGCCCGGCTTATTCAGCACATGCGTGTAAATCATCGTCGTTGAGACATCTGCATGCCCCAGCAATTCCTGCACTGTCCGGATATCGTAGCCAGAATCGAGTAAATGAGTCGCAAACGAATGACGTAGAGTATGCGGCGTCACCCGTTTGCTCAGCTCCGCCCTCTTTGCAGCTTCTCGAACCGCTCGCTGCACCGCCGAATCATGAAAATGGTGCCGGCGAATTTTACCGCTCTCCGAATCGACACTCAGCCTGCTGGCAGGGAAAACATATTGCCAACGCCAATCACCAGAAGCACCAGGGAACTTCCGACTTAAGGCAGACGGCAACCAAACCTCACCATAGTTTCGCTTCACATCCTCGGCATGAATTTTCCGTGCCTTGGCAATCTGCTGTTCCAGCGCCTTTCGGCAGGTCTCCGGCAACATGGTGATGCGATCCTTACGCCCCTTACCATCACGAATGAGAATTTGGCTCTGAGCGAAATCGACATCCTTTATCCGCAGCCGAATGACCTCCATCAACCGCAGCCCAGCGCCATAGAGCAGATGGCAAATCAGGGTAAAAGGCGGATTGATTTCAGCCAGCAGCGCTGCAACCTCTTCCCGGCTCAAGACCACTGGAACCCTGATTGGCTTTTTCGCCCGGGTAAAGTCAGAGAAATCCCCTAACGAGCGTTCTTCAGACTCCTGAAACAGAAACACAAGGGCGTTCAAAGCCTGCTTTTGGGTATTGACCGCCACGTTCTGCTTTTCAACCAGCCAGGTTAAATAGGCCCTCACGGCCGTAGCATCGAGATCGTCAATCTTCCGCTGTGGATAGTGCCCCAGAAAACGAGCCGCCCAATCGAGATATGCGGTGATTGTTCTTTTCGCATATTGACGGCCAACCAGGGTGGATCGCATTTTTTCCAAAGTGGCCTGATGGGCGGAAGACAGAGAATCAGAATTATATTGACGCGCTTTCGCGGGTGGCCGGTCATCCGTTCCACCAGCCGCCCAAGCAACCTTCAGATAATCTCGGAAGAAGTACCACAACGCGGTGCGTGCCTGTTGGTACTGCCAATCCTTGATCGACTCCCGACTCTCCAGGGATGCAAGAAAAGCCGAAACATGCTCCGGGCGGCAATCCTCCAGAGGCAATCGCCCAACAAACTTGACGAAATGCTTGCACCAGATCACGTACCAATGGATATGTTTAGGATTGATGCAGATTTCAGTCAGACAATCCTCGTATGATAGCCAAAATGAAGAACCGAGGGCGGACTCCCCCAATGATTTTTTCATGCTCCCCCTCCCAAAAGACGCAGAAAAAACGATTAAAAACAGAACAAAAATAAGATACTGTATTTACAAGCAAATACAACTGATATTCTGGCAGCCGGCATATTCGATATACCAGCTGCCACCTAATCCCTGTTAGACAGCAAAGAATGAAATACAATAAAGAACTCAAATTGGTTCTATTCAGCCTCGTGGCTGTAGTTATTGTTTGCCCAATAATTTACAGGTTCCTACCGAACTGGGAAGGATTAGTGGGCGATGTTGGTGAATCGGGGGCCTGGATCGTCACCATCATTTATCATACGGTTTATGGTTTATTTGTTGGCGCTGGCACGTTGGCAAGTTCACTGGTTTTAAAAAAAATCAATAGAACCAACTCATTGCCCTTGGCAGTCGTTGCCGCAATTCTAAGCGCAGTGTTTTTAGACGTACTGTTTATTTACATAAAGGCCAATACAATTGGCTTCGCTGGTGCAGTTGCAATATTGCTCGCCATGAGCTTCACACTTAATTTTGTGCTATCAAGAAAAGCTGTCTAACAAACTAATCAACCGGACGGAAAATACTTCTGCTTTTGGCCAAAAGTCAAAATCTAAAATTGTGGTGGTGGCCTGAACTTCTCGTCGCCGCCGGTTATCATGAACCGTTA
>NZ_FQZT01000030.1 GCF_900142125.1 Malonomonas rubra DSM 5091 | reverse complement strand
GTTCTGGTGAAGTCAAGGCCTTCGATCAGATCGACAACGCTCCGGAAGAGCGCGAGCGCGGTATCACCATCGCCACCGCTCACGTTGAGTATGAGACCGAAGCACGTCACTATGCACACGTTGACTGCCCGGGTCACGCTGACTACGTTAAGAACATGATTACCGGTGCTGCGCAGATGGACGGCGCTATCCTGGTTGTCTCCGCTGCCGATGGCCCGATGCCGCAGACCCGTGAGCACATCCTGCTCGCTCGTCAGGTTGGTGTTCCGGCCATGGTTGTCTTCCTGAACAAGGCAGACATGGTTGACGACGAAGAGCTGCTCGAGCTGGTCGACATGGAGATTCGCGAGCTGCTTTCCAGCTACGACTTCCCAGGCGACGATATTCCGATCATTGCCGGTTCTGCTCTGGCTGCCCTTGAGGGCCGCGATGACGAGATCGGTAAAGACAAGATCATGGAACTGATGGCTCAGGTTGACGAGTACATCCCGGAGCCGGAGCGTGCTATTGATAAGCCGTTCCTGATGCCTGTCGAGGACGTTTTCTCGATCTCCGGTCGTGGTACTGTTGCCACTGGTCGTGTTGAGTCCGGTATTATCAAGGTCTCCGAGGAAATCGAGATCGTCGGTATTAAAGAGACTGCCAAGACTGTTGTTACCGGTGTTGAGATGTTCCGCAAGCTGCTCGATCAGGGTCAGGCTGGCGACAACGTCGGTATCCTGCTGCGTGGCGTGAAGCGCGAGGACATTGAGCGTGGCCAGGTTCTGTGTAAGCCGGGTTCGATCAAGCCGCACACCAAGTTTAAAGCTGAGGCTTACATCCTGACCAAGGAAGAGGGTGGTCGTCACACCCCGTTCTTCAAGGGGTACCGTCCTCAGTTCTACTTCCGCACCACCGACGTGACCGGTGTTGTGACTCTGCCTGAGGGTGTTGAGATGGTCATGCCTGGCGATAACATCGCCTGTAGCGTAGAGCTGATCACCCCGATCGCAATGGACAAGGAACTGCGTTTCGCTATTCGCGAAGGTGGCCGCACCGTCGGCGCCGGCGTCGTTAGTGAAGTCGTCGAGTAAGACTTGGAAACACTTTAGTAAGATCCACCCTCCCGACTTCGGTCGGGAGGGCATCTTGAGGAAAGCGCTATGCGTGATATCGTCACCCTCGCTTGTACCGAGTGCAAGCAGCGGAACTATACCACCACGAAAAATAAGAGAAATACTCCGGACAAGTTGGAGTTCAACAAATATTGTCGCTTCTGCCGCAAGCACACTCCGCACAAGGAAACCAAGTAGCGGGTGTCAGCGGTAAGCTGAAT
This sequence comes from Malonomonas rubra DSM 5091, assembly GCF_900142125.1. Lineage (GTDB taxonomy): Bacteria > Desulfobacterota > Desulfuromonadia > Desulfuromonadales > Geopsychrobacteraceae > Malonomonas > Malonomonas rubra. The sequence goes on along the minus strand of NZ_FQZT01000030.1, from coordinate 15,153 downwards.
TTGATGCAGGCCAGTAGCTCTAACGGCTAGAGCACCGGATTCCAAATCCGGGTGTTGGGGGTTCGAATCCCTCCTGGCCTGCCAGTTTTTGTCAGAAATACCTCTTTACGGAGGCTGAGGATACGATGGGAAAAGTTAGCGAATTTCTTGCCAACGTTAAAGCAGAACTGAAAAAAGTTACCTGGCCGGCAAAGAAGGAAACCTATGCGTCGACCACGATTGTCATTGTTCTGGTTCTGTTATCCGCAGTCTTTCTGGGGGGTGTCGACATGATCCTGTCGCGCCTGATCCGTCTGGTTCTCGGGTAGTAAGGGTTATTTCATGTCGATGAGATGGTACGGCGTACATACCTATTCAGGGTATGAAAATAAAGTGAAACTCAATCTCGAAGAGCGGATCCGCTCGATGGGGGTTGAGGATCAGTTTGAAGAAGTTTTGATCCCATCGGAAACCGTGGTTGAGATGCGGAAGGGTGAGCGTAAAACCTCGACCCGGAAGTTTTTCCCCGGCTACATTCTGGTGCGGATGGAGTTGAACGACGAAACCTGGCATGTGGTGACCGGTACCGCCAAGGTAACCGGCTTCGTTGGGGGTGGGCAGAACCCGCCGGCAATCCCGGACGAAGAAGTGGCGAAGATCACGAACCGTATGGAGGAGGGCGTCGAGAAACCGAAGCCGAAGGTTGAGTTTGAAGTTGGTGAGACTGTCCGTGTTGTGGACGGCCCCTTCCTCAACTTTACCGGTCTGGTGGAAGATGTGCGCCCCGATCGTGGGACGTTGAAAGTTATGGTGAGTATCTTTGGCCGGGTCACGCCGGTTGAGCTCGAATTTATCCAGGTGGAAAAAACCAGCTGATAGAGTTGGCTGAACGTTTAGTTCGTTAAGGAGTCAGTAATGGCTAAGAAGATTATTGGACAGATTAAACTGCAGATTCCCGCTGGTCAGGCGAACCCTTCGCCTCCAGTCGGCCCCGCGCTCGGTCAGCACGGTGTCAATATCATGGAGTTCTGTAAGGCATTTAACGCCAAGACCCAGGAGCAGGCAGGTCTGATCATCCCGGTGGTCATCACTGTTTACGCTGATCGGTCTTTCACCTTCATCACCAAGACCCCGCCCGCAGCTGTCCTGCTGCTGCGCGCTGCCAAGCTGCAGAAGGGTTCCGGTGTGCCGAACAAGGACAAGGTCGGCAAGGTGACCGAAGACCAGGTTCTGGAAATTGCTCGTCTGAAGATGCCCGACCTGAATGCTTTCTCCGAGGAAGCTGCAGTTCGGACCATCAAGGGTACTGCGCGCAGCATGGGAATTGAAATCGCCTAAGCTGGCGAGTTTGTGGAGATAGATCATGGCAACAGGTAAAAATATCAAAAAAGCAAAAGAAGCGATCGATCGTTCCCAGCTGTACAGCCTTGATGAGGCGCTCGAACTGCTGAAATCCGGTGCTTTCGCCAAGTTTGACGAGACTGTCGATATCAGTGTTCGCCTCGGCGTTGATCCGCGTAAGGCTGATCAGATGGTGCGTGGCGCTGTCGTCCTTCCGAACGGCCTTGGCAAGTCGGTCCGCGTTCTGGTTTTCGCTAAAGGCGAAAAGGCTCAGGAAGCAGAGTCTGCTGGTGCTGACTTCGTCGGTGCGGACGACCTGGCTGAAAAAATCCAGGGTGGCTGGTTCGATTTCGATACCGCTATCGCATCCCCGGATATGATGGGCACTGTCGGTAAGATTGGTCGCCTGCTCGGCCCCCGTGGTTTGATGCCGAACCCGAAGGTTGGCACCGTGACCATGGATATCGGCAAGGCTGTTCAGGAAGCCAAGTCGGGTAAGATCGAGTACCGCGTCGAGAAGGCCGGTATCGTTCACGCTCCGGTCGGCAAGGTTTCCTTCGATGCGCAAAAGCTTAAAGAGAATATCGTCTCTCTGATGGACGTCCTGATCAAGGCCAAGCCTTCGGCAGCCAAGGGCACTTACCTGAAGAAGATTACGATTTCTAGCACTATGGGCCCCGGTATCAATATCGATATCCCCCAACTTCAAGCTCTGATCAAGTAATCACACTTGATTGAGATACAGGCTCAAGGTCAAAGACAGCAGGCATGATTGACATTTAATGGCTTTGCCACCTGCCGAGGCTGATGGACTTGTGACGACTTTGTCGTTCCCTTCACCTTGACTTGAGCGGGATGAATAGTCCCAGATCTTAACGAAAGGAGGAGAAACGTTGAATAGAACCGAAAAAGAACAGTTTGTTCAGGAAATGGCGGAACGTCTGCAGAATACTCCTGCGACATTTCTCGCTGACTACCGTGGTATCGACGTCGAGCAGGCCACGCAACTGCGTCGTGAACTGACTCAGGCAGGTGTCGAGTATCGTGTTGTCAAAAACAACCTGCTGAAGCTGGCTGCCAAAGGCACTCCGTCTGAAGGCCTGGCTGAATTCTGTGCCGGTCCGACCGCTATCGCCATGTCGGGTGATGACCCGGTCGCTCCCGCTAAAATTCTCAGCAAGTTCGCTAAAGAAATTGAAGCGTTCGAACTGAAGGCTGGCACTCTCAGTGGCAAAATGCTGACGGTTGCTGAAATCTCTGCGCTGGCCGATATGCCGAGCCAGGAAGAGCTGATCGCCAAGGCGCTGAGCTCGATGAATGCTCCGGCTTCCAACTTTGTTGGTGTCATGGCTGCGATTCCGCGCCAGCTGGTTCAGGTGCTCAACGCCATTGGGCAGAGCAAGGCTGCTTAACTGCAGCATAAAAACAAACAATTTTACGAATCAAAGAATAGATTTCGGAGGAAAAAATGGCTGACGTAACTAAAGAGCAAGTTGTTGAGTTTTTGAAGGGTATGACCGTTCTGGAGATGTCCGAGTTCGTTAAAGAACTCGAGGAGATCTTCGGTGTTTCCGCTGCTGCTCCGGTTGCAGTTGCTGCTGCTCCTGCTGCAGGTGGTGGCGAAGCTGCTGCTGAGAAGGATGAGTTTGATGTTGTTCTGACCAGCGCTGGTGACAAGAAGATCAACGTCATCAAGGTTGTTCGTGCTATCACCGGTCTTGGTCTCAAAGAAGCCAAGGAGCTGGTTGACGGCGCACCGAACACCGTCAAGGAAGCTGCTTCCAAGGACGAGGCAGAAGACATCAAGAAGCAACTGGAAGAAGCTGGCGCCGGCGTGGAGCTGAAGTAGTCACTTCGACCAACTGTAAAACCCTAGCCAAGGTCGCTTTGTGCGGCCTTGGCTATTGTTCATTTTCAGCCTCGGTGGCAACGCCGGGGCGGAACTGTCTGTTGGGTCAGGCTTGTCTGACCCCTGACAGCGTTTGGTTGTAATTCGGTAATTACCTGTTATAACACGGCCTTAGGGTGCTGGTGCTGGGCGTGGCAAAGAGAGTTGCCGGCTCGGACAGTCAATGATCCTGAACCGAAGGAGAAATCATGGCCTATTCGTTTGCGAATAATCCGCTTCTCAGGAAGCACTTCGCAAAGGTTAGCAATATCATAGATATTCCTAACCTCATCGATATCCAAAAAACTTCCTACAAACGTTTTCTTCAGGCGGACCTGCCTTCCTCGGCGCGTAAGCCGAGCGGACTTGAGGCGGTTTTCCGTTCTGTCTTTCCGATTCGCGATTTCAGCGATACCTGTTCCATGGAATATGTTTCTTATGGTCTGGGTACGCCTAAGTATGATGTCGAGGAATGCCACCAGCGTGGTATGACCTACGCGGCACCGATTAAGGTGAAGGTGCGTCTGGTGACCTGGGATGTGGACAAGGAGTCCGGCACTCAGTCGATCCGCGACATCAAGGAGCAGGAAGTTTATTTTGGTGAAATCCCGCTGATGACAGAGAACGGGACTTTCATCATTAATGGTACCGAGCGGGTTATTGTCAGCCAGCTGCATCGCTCCCCCGGTGTTTTCTTCAATCACGACAAAGGCAAAAGTCACTCGAGTGGCAAGATTTTGTATAACGCCCGGGTGATCCCCTATCGTGGTTCCTGGCTCGATTTCGACTTCGATCATAAAGATATTCTCTGGGTGCGTATCGACCGCCGTCGGAAGTTGCCGGCGACCGTACTGTTGAAGGCTCTTGGTTACACAACCGAAGAGTTGCTCAACTACTACTACGATCTGGAAGAAATCAAGTGGGACGGCAAAGAGTACCGCAAGGCGATCAACTACGATCTGCTTTCCGGTCAGCGCGCCAGCTGCGATGTTGTGTCGGCCAGCGGTGAGGTGTTGGTTAAAGCGAACCGTAAATTCACCCGCGCTGCTATCCGCAAGATGAAGGAAGAGAATGTTGAATCGATTCCTTTGGCAGCTGAAGGCTTGATAGGCAAGATTGTTTCCAGTGACATCGTCGATGAGTCGACTGGTGAGGTCATTCTCGAATGCAACGGTGAGCTGACCGAGGCCAAGTTGGAGGAGTTGCGCGAAAAGGGCGTCAACGAGTTCTCGATTCTGTTTATCGATAACCTCTATGTCGGTTCCTATTTGAGCGATACCCTCAAGGTTGACAAGGTGGAGACTGGAGACGATGCCATCATCGAGATTTTCCGTCGTCTGCGCCCCGGTGATCCGCCAACCCTGAAGACTGCAACGACTCTTTTCGAGAGCTTGTTCTTCAACGCTGATCGCTACGACATTTCCGCTGTCGGTCGTTTGAAGCTGAATCACAAACTCGGTCTCGATAGCCCGCTGGAGCAGTCGACCCTGACCAAGGAAGATATCCTTGAGGTGGTGCGTTACCTGATTGATCTGCGTAACGGTAAGGGCGCCATTGACGATATCGATCACCTCGGCAACCGCCGTGTGCGTGCCGTTGGTGAACTGCTGGAAAACCAGTACCGTGTTGGTCTGGTGCGGATGGAACGTGCCATCAAGGAGCGGATGAGCCTGCAGGATGTCGACAGCCTGATGCCGCACGATCTGATCAACTCCAAGCCGGTTTCTGCGGTTGTCAAAGAGTTCTTTGGCTCTTCGCAGCTGTCCCAGTTCATGGACCAGACCAATCCGCTGTCGGAAGTCACGCACAAGCGTCGCCTTTCAGCTCTCGGACCGGGTGGTTTGACGCGAGAGCGTGCTGGCTTCGAGGTTCGTGACGTTCACTCGACTCACTACGGTCGCGTCTGCCCGATCGAGACCCCGGAGGGACCGAACATTGGTCTGATTGCCTCGCTGTCGACCTATGCACGGATCAACGAGTACGGTTTCGTTGAGACTCCGTATCGTATTGTTAAAGACGGGCAGGTGACCAACGAGATCAATTACTTCTCGGCACTTCAGGAAGAAGGGCACGCCATTGCTCAGGCCAATGCCCCGATCGATGATGATGGCAAGTTCATCAACGAACTGGTCAACGTGCGTAAAGCAGGTGAGACATTGCTGCTGCCGCCAAGTGAAATCACCTTGATGGACGTTTCGCCGAAGCAGCTGGTTTCGGTTGCCGCCGCGCTGATTCCGTTCCTCGAGAACGATGACGCCAACCGTGCGCTGATGGGTTCGAATATGCAGCGTCAGGCTGTCCCTCTGCTGCGTGCCGATGCGCCGCTGGTCGGTACCGGCATGGAGCGGGTTGTTGCTCATGATTCCGGTAACTCGGTTGTCGCCCGCCATGACGGCGTGGTCGAGAACGTTGATGCCGGTCGGATCGTTGTTCAGATCGACGATGCCGATATGGATGAGACCGGAACTGGGGTCGATATCTACAACCTGCTGAAATTCAGCCGGTCGAACCAGAACACCTGTATTAATCAGAAGCCGATCGTCAAGGTTGGTGACAAGATCAAGAAGGGTGATGTTATTGCTGACGGCCCGTCCACTCAGTGGGGCGAGCTGGCTTTGGGCCAGAACGTCATGGTCGCCTTCATGCCGTGGCACGGTTACAACTTCGAGGACTCGATCCTGATCTCCGAGAAGCTGGTGCAGGAAGACCGTTATACTTCGATCCACATCGAGGAATTCGAGTGTGTCGCCCGTGATACCAAGCTGGGCAAGGAAGAGATCACCGACGATATCCCGAACCTGGGCGAAGATGCGCTGAAGAACCTCGATGAGTCGGGCATCATCCGCATCGGCGCCAGCGTCAAGCCGGGCGATATTCTGGTCGGTAAGATCACGCCAAAGGGTGAGACCCAGCTTTCCCCGGAAGAGAAGCTGCTGCGTGCTATCTTCGGCGAGAAGGCGGGCGATGTCCGCGATACCTCGCTGCGGGTGCCGCCGGGCGAAGAAGGTGTTGTTATCGGCGCCCGGGTCTTCTCCCGTAAGGGGTCCGACAAGGATGCCCGAACCGAGCAGATCGAAACCCGCGAGATCGAGAAGTTGCTCAAGGACCAGGACGATGAAATTCGTATCCTGCGCACCTCGACCCGCAACAAGATCCGTTCTCTGTTGACTGGCCTGACTTCGGCGGTCGAAATCTCTGACGAGGATGGCAACATTCTGCTGGCAGCGAAATCCAAAATCAGCCAGCAGACTTTTGATGCCGTTCCTTTCAGTCGACTGCGGGAAATTTCGGTCGTCGGCGAACCGGAGACCGAAGAAAAGGTCAGCAACCTACTCAACCGTCTGGCTGAGCGCGAGCAGCTGATTATAGCGGTCTTCGAAGATAAAATTGAAAAATGCCAGCGTGGCGATGACCTGCCGCCGGGCGTGATCAAGATGGTCAAGGTCTACATCGCCATCAAGCGGAAGTTGCAGGTTGGCGACAAGATGGCTGGTCGCCACGGTAACAAGGGTGTTCTTTCGCGCATCCTGCCGCAGGAAGATATGCCGTATATGGAAGACGGTCGTCCGGTTGAGATCGTACTCAACCCGCTCGGTGTTCCATCGCGTATGAACGTCGGTCAGATCCTCGAGACACACCTGGGGCTGGCGGCGCGCGGATTAGGAGACCAGATCCAGAAAGTGCTCAACGAGCAGTATTCAGAGAAGGCGCTGAAGGAGCAGCTCAAGGAAGCTTATCAGGACAAAGAGCTGGATGGCTTCATTGACGCGCTTAACGAAGACGACCTGAAGGTGCTGGCTCGCCGCCTTGAGCGTGGTGTGCCGATGGCCTCGCCGGTTTTCGAGGGTGTGGCTGAAGAGCAGATGAAGGCCGAGCTCGAGCGGACCGGTTTCAGTACCAGCGGTCAGATGACCCTGTACGATGGGAAGACCGGTGATCCTTTCAAAGAGAAGGTCACTGTCGGCATCATGTATATGCTAAAGCTGCATCACTTGGTCGATGACAAGATCCATGCTCGTTCCATTGGTCCCTACAGTCTTGTTACCCAGCAGCCGCTTGGTGGTAAGGCGCAGTTTGGTGGCCAGCGTCTCGGGGAGATGGAGGTCTGGGCGATGGAAGCCTACGGCGCCGCACACGCACTGCAGGAATTCCTTACCGTCAAGTCGGACGACGTGGCCGGCCGGACCCGGATCTACGAAGCGATCGTCAAGGGCAAGCATACCCTTGAAGCCGGTTTGCCTGAGTCCTTCAATGTTCTGATCAAGGAGCTGCAGGCACTCTGTCTTGATGTCGATCTGCTGGAGGAAGAGGACTGATTTAACAGTCCTTGGCTCTCGTGGCCGATAGGCCGAGTTTGTAAAAACTGAACACTCATCCTACAAGGAGGATGCGTTTTGGAAGATATTTTCAGTTTGTTTGAACGTCCGAAGGATCCGTTGAGCTTCAACGCCATCCAGCTGTCGCTGGCATCGCCGGAGAAGATCCGCGAGCGTTCTTTCGGGGAAGTTAAGAAGCCGGAGACCATCAACTACCGGACCTTCAAGCCGGAGCGTGATGGCCTGTTCTGCGCCAAGATCTTTGGTCCGACCAAAGATTACGAATGTAACTGCGGCAAGTACAAGCGGATGAAGCACCGCGGTATCGTTTGTGAGAAGTGTGGCGTCGAGGTTATCCCGAGCAAGGTCCGTCGCGAGCGCCTCGGTCACATCGACCTGGCCTGCCCGGTAGCTCACATCTGGTTCCTCAAGTCGCTGCCGAGCCGTATCGGCGCGCTGCTCGACATGACTCTCAAGGATCTGGAGAAGGTTCTCTACTTTGAGGCCTACGTCGTGTTAGACGCTGGCGATACCGGGCTGGAGCGCGGTCAGTTGCTGCCGGAAGACAAATACTCTGAGGCGATGGATGAATTCGCCGGGCAGTTTGTTGCCGGTATGGGCGCTGAAGCGATCCGTGAGCTGCTCGCCGAAATCGACCTGGTCGAAGAAGGTGAGGCCCTGCGCGTCGAGATGAAAGAGGCGACCAGCGAGGCGAAGCGGAAGAAGGTCTCCAAGCGCCTGAAGGTTATCAACTCTTTCCGCCAGTCGGGCAACCGCCCGGAGTGGATGATCCTTGAGACCATCCCGGTACTGCCACCGGAACTGCGTCCGCTGGTGCCGCTCGATGGTGGTCGTTTTGCGACCTCCGACCTGAACGATCTCTATCGCCGGGTCATCAACCGAAACAACCGTCTCAAGCGCCTGATCGAGTTGCGTGCACCGGAAGTCATTATCCGCAACGAAAAACGGATGCTGCAGGAAGCTGTTGACGCCCTGTTCGATAACGGTCGTCGCGGCCGGGCTATCACTGGCCCGAGTAAGCGTCCGCTCAAGTCGCTCTCCGATATGCTCAAAGGTAAGGGCGGTCGCTTCCGTCAGAACCTGCTCGGTAAGCGGGTTGATTACTCCGGCCGTTCGGTTATCGTCTGTGGTCCCGAGCTGAAACTGCATCAATGTGGTCTGCCGAAGAAGATGGCGCTTGAGCTGTTCAAGCCGTTCATCTACCAGAAGCTGGAAGAGAAAGGTTTCTCGACCACCGTCAAGAGCGCCAAGAAGATGGTGGAAAAAGAGAAGGCTGAGGTCTGGGACGTGCTCGAAGAGGTTATCAAGGAGCACCCGGTTATGCTCAACCGTGCGCCGACCCTGCACCGCCTCGGTATTCAGGCTTTTGAGCCGGTCCTGATTGAGGGTAAAGCGATTCAGCTGCACCCACTGGTCTGTACCGCGTTCAACGCTGACTTCGACGGTGACCAGATGGCAGTTCACCTGCCGTTGTCGATCGAGAGTCAGATCGAAGCCCGCGTGCTGATGATGTCGACCAACAACATCCTCTCCCCGGCCAGCGGCAAGCCGATTATCGTGCCGTCGCAGGATATGGTTCTGGGTCTCTACTATATGACCCGTATTCGCCCGTTCGTTACCGGTACCGGTAATGTCTTTATGTCGCAAGACGAGGTTCGTATGGCGTACGACGCCGGCGAAGCTGATCTGCAGGCAGCTATCAAGGTGCGGATGATTCCGGAGCTGGGTGCTGAAGAGCAGATCGTCGAAACGACGGTCGGCCGGGTCTTGCTGCGCGACGTTGTGCCGATGTCGATTCCGTTCTCGCATGTTAACAAGGTCATGGGTAAGAAGCAGGTTGGTGACTTGATCGATGTCTCCTTCCGCCTGGCCGGGAACAAAGAGACCGTTATCCTTGCCGACAAGATCAAGGAGACTGGTTACCGTTACTCGACACTGGCGGGTGTGTCCATCTGTCTCGACGACATGGAGATTCCGGAGTCCAAGGAAGAGCGAGTCAAGGTTGCTGCCGAGGAGGTCAAAGACATCCAGCAGCAGTACACTGAAGGTCTGATCACCGATGGCGAGCGTTACAACAAGGTTATCGATATCTGGGCCAAATGTACTGAGGATATTGCCGGAACCATGCTCGGTAATATCGCGGTCGACAAGATCAAGTCTGAGGATGGTGAAGAGGTCGAGGTTTCCTCGTTCAATGCCATCCACATGATGGCCGACTCCGGTGCCCGGGGTTCTGCTCAGCAGATTCGCCAGTTGGCTGGTATGCGGGGTCTGATGGCGAAACCGGACGGCTCAATTATCGAGACACCGATCACCGCGAACTTCCGTGAAGGTCTGACTGTTCTGCAGTACTTCATCTCGACCCACGGTGCCCGTAAAGGTCTGGCCGATACCGCACTGAAGACGGCGAACTCTGGTTATCTGACCCGTCGTCTGGTTGATGTTGCGCAGGATGCGATTATTACTGAGCAGGACTGCGATACCCTCGATGGTATTACTGTCTCCTCGCTTACTGAGGGTGGAGAGGTTATCGAGCGTCTCGGTGACCGGATACTTGGCCGGGTTGCGTTGGAGGACATCGTCGACCCGATCACCGACGAGCTGCTGGTGGAAGAAAACCAGCTGATTGATGAAGACCTGGTCGCCAAGGTTGAAGAGGCGGGTATCGAGAAGGTCAAGATACGTTCGGTTCTCACCTGTAAGAGTAAGCGTGGTATCTGCGCCCTCTGCTACGGTCGTGACCTGGCTCGCGGTCATCTGGTTAACCTTGGTGAAGCGGTTGGCGTTATTGCTGCCCAGTCGATTGGTGAGCCTGGTACCCAGTTGACTATGCGGACCTTCCATATCGGTGGTACGGCATCGCGTCGCGCTGAGCAGACAGCTCTCGAGGCACGCTTCGACGGTACGCTGAAGTTTATCAACCTGATCACGGTTGATGACACCAAGGGCATGCCGGTGGTCATGAACCGCAAAGGTGAGGTCGCAGTTGTCGACAGCACCGGGCGTGAGAAGGAACGTTACGCCGTTGTTTACGGTGCTCACCTGACCCGTCAGGAGGGCGGGGAGGTCAAGGCGGGTGACGTCTTGGCTGAGTGGGACCCGTACACTGTGCCGATCATCACCGAGGTGGGTGGTACCGTCCACTACGGCGATATCGCCGAGGGTATCACCATGGAAGAGCAGGTCGACGAAGTCACCGGTCTCTCCCGTAAGGTTGTCACCGAGGCGAAGTCGGCTGACAAGCGTCCGCGTGTCACCCTGAAGGGTGAAGACGGCAAAACGGCTAAATTGCCAAATGGTGCCCCGGCCCGTTACATGCTGCCGGTTGGCGCTAACATCTCCGTCGAGGAGGGTGCCGAGATTCACGCTGGTACCATCCTGGCGAAGATCCCGCGTGAAACGACCAAGACCAAGGATATTACCGGTGGTCTGCCGCGGGTTGCCGAGCTGTTTGAGGCGCGTAAGCCGAAAGAGGTCGCCGTTATCTCCGAGATCGACGGTGTTGTCTCCTTCGGTAAGGACTCCAAGGGTAAGCGCAAGATTATCGTGACCCCGGAGTTCGGCGAGCCGGTCGAATACCTGATTCCAAAGGGTAAGCACATTTCGGTTCACGAAGGTGACTATCTGCGTGCCGGGGAGGAACTGGTTGACGGTTCCAGTAACCCGCACGATATCCTGCGTGTTCTTGGTAGCAAGGAGCTCTCCAAGTACCTGGTCGACGAGGTACAGGAGGTTTACCGCCTGCAGGGTGTCAAGATCAATGATAAGCACATAGAGACCATTGTTCGCCAGATGCTGCGTCGAGTTCAGATTAAAGAGGTTGGTGATACCAACTTCCTGACTGACGATCAGGTCGAGCGCTGGATCTTCGAAGAGGAGAACGAGAAGGTCATGGCTGAAGGTGGCCAGCCGGCGATCGGTGAACCGATCATGCTCGGCATCACCAAGGCGTCGCTCTCGACCGAATCGTTCATCTCGGCGGCTTCCTTCCAGGAGACCACCAAGGTTCTCACTCAGGCAGCGATTCAGGGCAAGGTCGATTCGCTGCGTGGTCTCAAGGAGAACGTCATTATGGGCCGCTTGATCCCTGCCGGTACCGGCGTTGCCAAGTACCGGGCAGCAGAATTGATGACGCCCGAACCGGAGGTCAAGTTGGAAGAACCGATAGAAATAGATGAGTCGGAAACGGAGCTTTCCGAAATGGATGAATAGAGTGGTACGAAGGCCCCTGATTCAGGGGCCTTCTTGCTGCATAAGTAGTAATTTTTGCGTAAGAAAAAAGAGCTTGACAAAGGTAAGGTCGATTGATAATCTCTGCGGGTTTTTTCCCCTGAGAAAGACGCATAAATCAAGCTGAGCTTAGGCAGGCTTAATATTAAAGAGATTTGGGAGATAGTTAGATGCCAACAATTAACCAGCTGATTCGTAAAGGGCGCAAGAAGAAGGTCACCAAGTCGACCGCGCCTGCGCTGAAGAATTGCCCGCAGAGACGTGGAGTCTGTACCCGTGTTTACACCACGACTCCCAAGAAGCCGAACTCAGCGTTGCGTAAAGTAGCCCGGGTCCGTCTGACCAATGGTATTGTCGTCACTTCCTATATTCCTGGTGTTGGCCACAACCTGCAGGAGCACTCCGTGGTTCTGATTCGTGGCGGCCGGGTAAAGGATTTGCCGGGTGTTCGTTATCACATCGTTCGCGGTACTCTCGACCTCGCTGGGGTTAAGGACCGTAAGCAGGGCCGTTCCAAGTACGGTGCCAAGCGCCCGAAGTAATAGGAAGAGGACGTTATGCCTAGAAGAAGAGAAGTACCTAAGCGCGTTATCCTGCCTGATCCGAAGTTCCACGATCAGCTGGTTGCAAAATTCGTCAACAACGTCATGGTTGACGGCAAGAAGAGCACTGCTGAGCAGATCGTTTACGGTGCTTTTGATCTGGTTGCTGAGCGTACCGGCAATGATCCGCTGGAAGTCTTCAAGACTGCCATGGAGAACGTGCGTCCGGTGCTTGAGGTTAAGTCTCGCCGTGTTGGTGGTTCGACCTACCAGGTTCCGGTTGAGGTTAGCCCGTCCCGTCGTACTGCCCTGGCAATGCGCTGGTTGGTGACCTATGCCAAGGGGCGTAGCGAGAAAACCATGCGCGAGCGTTTGGCTGGCGAGTTCCTGGATGCTTTTAATAACCGCGGTTCTGCTGTCAAGAAGCGTGAGGATACGCACCGCATGGCTGAGGCAAACAAGGCCTTCGCTCACTACCGCTGGTAAGCCCAGACGTAAGTTCAGGAGAAAGTTGTGGCTCGCAAGGTTGCATTGGAAAAAACCCGTAATATCGGGATTATGGCTCACATCGACGCCGGTAAGACGACGACGACTGAGCGGATTCTCTACTACACGGGTGTTTCGCATAAAATTGGTGAAGTTCATGATGGCGCAGCTACTATGGACTGGATGGAGCAGGAGCAGGAGCGTGGTATCACTATTACCTCGGCTGCGACGACCTGTTTCTGGCGTGAGCACCGGGTCAATATTATTGATACTCCGGGACACGTCGACTTTACCATTGAGGTTGAGCGTTCACTGAAGGTTCTCGACGGCTCTGTGGCTGTTTTCTGTTCGGTTGGCGGTGTTGAGCCGCAGTCGGAAACTGTCTGGCGTCAGGCTGATAAGTACAACGTTCCGCGGATCGCCTTCATCAATAAGATGGACCGGACCGGTGCCAACTTTCAGAACGGCGTCGATATGATCCGTGATCGTCTCGGTGCCAACCCGCTGCCGCTGCAGTTGCCGATCGGTGCTGAGGAGAACTTCCGTGGTCTGGTTGATCTGGTCACCATGGAAGCGATCGTCTGGGACGATGAAACCATGGGCGCCAAGTACGACGTCATCGATATTCCGGCTGATATGGCTGACGATGTCGAGATGGCTCGCGAGGCGCTGCTGGAAGAGATCTCTTCTCACGACGATGAGTTGATGGAGAAGTATCTCGGTGGCGAAGATCTTACGCTTGATGAGATCAAGGCTGCGATCCGTAAGGGTACTCAGGATCTCAACTTTACTCCGGTTCTTTGTGGTAGTGCATTTAAGAACAAAGGCGTCCAGACTCTGCTTGATGCTGTTGTCGACTACATGCCGTCGCCGCTCGACGTTCCGGCTATTAAGGGTATCCACCCGGATACAGGTGAAGAAATAGCGCGTCCGGCAGCTGACGATGCGCCGTTCGCCTCACTGGCATTCAAGATTATGACCGACCCCTTCGTTGGTCAGCTCAGCTTCTTCCGGGTTTATTCCGGTGTTGCCGAGTCGGGCTCGACTGTAGCCAACTCGACCAAGGGCAAGAAAGAGCGTTTCGGCCGTATCCTGAAGATGCATGCCAATAAACGTGAAGAGATCAAACAGGTCTATGCCGGCGATATCGCTGCTGCTGTTGGTTTGAAGCATACCACCACAGGTGATACACTGTGCGACCTGAACAACCAGGTTATTCTCGAGTCGATGGAATTCCCGGAGCCGGTTATTCACCTCTCCGTTGAGCCAAAGACTAAGACCGACCAGGAAAAAATGGGCGTTGCCCTGCAGAAGTTGCTCTCGGAAGACCCTTCCCTCGGTGTTCGCACCGACGAAGAGACCGGTCAGACCATTCTCTCCGGTATGGGGGAGCTGCACCTTGACGTTATCGTCGACCGGATGAAGCGTGAGTTCAAGGTTGAGTGTAACGTTGGTGCGCCGCAGGTTGCTTACCGCGAGTCGATCACCAAGACCGTTGAGGTTCAGGGTAAGTTCGTCCGCCAGTCAGGTGGTCGCGGTCAGTATGGTGACTGTTGGCTCAGACTGGAGCCGGGCGAGCCGGGCGATGGTTTCACTTTTGTTGACGAGATTAAGGGCGGCGTTATTCCGCGTGAATACATCCCGGCTGTTGGTAAGGGTGCTGAAGAGGCTTCCGAGCAAGGTGTTCTGGCCGGCTTCCCGATTGTCGACGTTAAGGTTACCTGTTACGACGGTTCTTACCACGATGTTGACTCCTCGGAGATGGCATTTAAGATCGCCGGTTCGATGGGCTTCAAGGAAGGCGCCAAGAAGGCTGGCCCGACTTTGCTCGAGCCGATCATGGCTGTCGAGGTTGTGGTGCCGGAAGAGTATATGGGTGATGTAATCGGTGACCTGAACAGCCGTCGTGGCCGGGTCATGGGTATGGAAGCCCGCGGTGCTGCTCAGGTTGTTAACTCCCACGTGCCGCTGTCGAGTATGTTCGGTTATGCGACCGATCTGCGTAGCGCAACCCAGGGGCGCGCGACCTATACAATGACTTTTGATCATTATGAACAAGTACCCAAGGCGATCGGTGACGAGATCATCGCCAAGGTCAACGGTTAAGGCCGGAAAAGAGGAGACGAATCATGTCCAAGGAGAAATTTGAGAGGACAAAGCCGCACGTCAACATCGGGACCATCGGTCACGTTGACCACGGCAAGACCACTCTGACTGCAGCAATCACCAAGGTTCTGGCAGAAGCTTCCGGTTCCGGTGAAGTCAAGGCCTTCGATCAGATCGACAACGCTCCGGAAGAGCGCGAGCGCGGTATCACCATCGCCACCGCTCACGTTGAGTATGAGACCGA
>NZ_FQZT01000031.1 GCF_900142125.1 Malonomonas rubra DSM 5091 | reverse complement strand
GAGATTGGCGAGCGCTTCTTACGGGAAATAGTTGCGCTGGTAGAGGAGTTGCCCACCCATCCAGATCGAGGGCGGATGGTTCCCGAATTCAACCAACCATCACTCAGGGAGTTAATCCATCCCCCCTTTCGTATAGTTTATCGTCGAGGAGAACAGCGGATTGCCATCGTTCGTGTCTGGAGAAGTGAGCGGTTGATGAAACTGCCTTAGTGCCCCCCTCTCAGCAGATTGCGTTTTCAAAAATCGCCGACTTTTGACTAGAAATTTCCTCCACCGCTAAGTGGCTGAAAAGAGCGAAACCAGCAAGCCCTGGTCACTACGGCAGGACCTGTGGGAAAATACTGGCTACATCCGCTGTAATTCCAAGTAGTTGCTTGGGCCGATTGCCTTTTACAAATGTCCTGTCACTGAAAACGACCCTCAAAACGGGCTATTTTGGCCTACCGACTGAGCTTATTTTTGCAAAAAAAATGCTCCTGATCTTTTCAGGGGCATTCGTCATGAAACTTGCTACTTTGTAGATGTAAAAATTAAGAAGCCCGGTACACTCTGGACGCTGATTTGTCTTCCTTCTCAGGCGCTTAAAGATTATCGAATCAGCTTTAACAACAACATCACTCCCATGACCAACAAGACCCCTAATACAAACTTACGGTGAGAGTCTCCGCTCAATTTTTTTTGTAGCTTCCCTGCGATGTATAGAGTGCCAAGAACCGGTACTAATCCCAATATAGCCAGGAATAAAAGGTCTGGAGACAGATAACCAAGGCGGTTCATTCCCAAGAGCATCATCAAGCTAGACAGGGTAAAAGAAATGTTGATCGCTTGAATGAAATCACTTTTATCCAACTTAAGCGAAAGAAGATAAGGGAGAGAGGGCATCACCTGTGACCCAGTCAAACCGTTGACAAAGCCGGTGCTGAAACCAGCAGGAATTTTAAGGCTGCGCTCCCATTTTTCTGGCAAAGAGGCCGATTTGTTCACCAACGCCCAGAGGGCATAAATTATCAGTACCAGACCAAGAATTGCCTTTGCCACTTCTACTTGCATACCCACTAGGAGCAATAAGCCAAGCAAAAGCCCTGGGATACTGGCCAGATAAAACATCCAAAAACGTTTGATCGCCTGTTTGAAACGGCCTGTTTGGATCATCACAGCGATATTGCTGACAATCGACGGAATGATTACAAGCGGAATCGCCAGTTTCAGATCGAGACGTAAGGCCATAATCGGTAGACAGGAGGTAGAGAAACCAATCCCAGTGAGCCCCTTAATGGAGGCAGCAACCAAATAGGCAATCAAAATAAAAAGGTAGTCAAGCCAATCCATTTATTGAAATTATCCTAAGGCACTTTTCAACTCGTTTCAAAACGGACTCAATTCAACATGATGCTGAAGTAGGTTATGCCCCGAACAAAGGCGGGGCCAACCTAGTTTTTAACTAAAAAAAATAATCATTCAGAATTTTTAAAACTTAAATAGTCTCTTCACTTAAAAAGTGAACTATATCTTTGGTTAGTGATCAAGGTATTCATCATGCATTATTTGACAATCAAATGATTGTTTCAAAACAGAGCGCATGAACGAAGAAATATTCACACCGCTTTCTGTTACTTTTTTTTGAAGATGTCTCATTTCTTCATCATTAATTCTAAAAGCAATAATATTATTAGAAGGGTTGCCTGTTTTTCTTCCCATAATCTTCTCCTGAAAACATCTCATACTAAGACACTATGCAAATCTGAGTTTCTTAGTTTTTCCCCAAAATTCATGCAAAATTAACGAAAGGGCGATGATGCTCCCTCCAATGAAAAGCCGCACAAGATCCGCATCTCGATTCCATATCAATAAATTTACGATCAACCCAGCAGGAATTAGTGCATTATTCATTATAGCAAGGACACCAGTGTCAACCTTGGTAGCACCTTTGTTCCAAAGGAAGTAGCCAATCCCAGAAGCAATAACACCTAAATAGACAAGAATACCCCATTGCAATGAAGTCGCTGGGAGTTTTTCCGGGTTTCCAAATATTGCCCATGCAGTACTGGCAATGATCAAGGCTCCTAGATAAAAATATCCAAACACGGAACGTTGAGACAATTCCAACTTTTCCCGTTCTATCAATAATTTGTAACCAACCTGTCCCAGGGCAAAACAAATATTTGCTCCCTGCACAACAAAAAAGCCCGCCAGAACATTATCGCCTACGTTGCTGTAACGAATTATAAAAGCTCCAACAACCGCCAAGACAGCAGTAAGAAGGTATCTATGACTAAAACACCCTTGCATCAAGTCAAAAATAAGCGTGACATAAATTGGTGTTAAAATTGTAAAAATCAGGACCTCGGGAACGGTAAGCAGTAAAAAGGACTGGTAGTAAAAAACATACATGCAGCCCAACTGAATCCCGCCCAAAACCATTAGCTTTAATGCAATTTTTAAAGACACTGAACGCATAAAGGGCAAAAAAACTAATGCAGCAAGCGACACACGAATCAGAACTGAAAAATAGGCATCAACTTGTCCAGCCAGGTAAACGCCTATCAAGCTAAAAGAAAAGGCCCAGACAAATGTCATAATCGTAAGATAAGGCATGGCCACACTCCATTCCGTGCCTTGCGGGTCAATTGGACCCGCAAGGCAACGTGAGTCTATTAGCTTCTATCCGTAAATGCCCTTCATAAGCAAAAACAGTACGGATGGGCAAAGAAGACAACCTAGCCCGGTGTAAAAGGTAGACGTCATCGCACCATAAGGAACAAGTTTTGGATTAGTCGCTGCCAAACCTGCGGTCACACCACTTGTGGTCCCCATAAGTCCGCCAAAAACCATGGCTGAATTTGGGTTATCAAGACCAACAATTTTGGCAAATAATGGTGTAGAAGTCATGACGAGGATAGATTTAACAAGTCCCGCTGCAACGCTAAGAGCAACAACGGCTGAATCCGCCCCTACTGCAGCACCAGTAACTGGCCCCACGATGTAGGTTACTGCTCCGGCTCCAATCGTTGTAATACTCACTGCATCGGTATAGCCGAAAGCAATGGCCATTCCAGCGCCAATAAAGAACGAAACAAAAATCCCCATGAAGAGCGATACCGTTCCGCTTAAACCTGACTTTTTGACCTCACGGAGGTCAACACCAAAAGACGTTGCGACAATGGCAAGGTCTCTCAGCATCGACCCCCCCATCAGGCCAACTCCCGCAAACATTGGAATGCTGGCAAGTCCCTTAGAGCCTCCATCAGTTGCTGCGCCACCGACATAAGCAAGTACTAAGCCCAAAATAATTGCAATTGCAGACCCATGAAATTTGCCTTTTGTCAGCTTTGCGGAAAGCATATAGGCGACATACATTGTCACCCCAACAATAACGAAAGATGTGATTAGTCCATTTTGGGTTAGTTGAGCAACTAAAATATCCCACATGGCATTATCTCCTCTATAAATCAATTAAGAGCTTGGCTCTTCAATGGCAGGAACTTTAGTACCTTGTCCCAGCTTACTAATTACCGGAATCATGAAGTAACTAACGACAGTCGCAACCCCTCCAGCCAAAAGGGCTAGCCAGCCACCATCAATAGCACCAATAACATTCTGCTTGGCTGCCATTGCTACAACAATCGGGATATACATCGCGTTCCAAAAACCAATCCCATCTTGAGAAAGTTGCTTGAGCTTCCCCTTCTTAATAAGAATGTCGCAAACAATAACCAGCAAAAGCATTGAGATACCAACACCACCAACGTTTGCCTTAACGCCTATGGCAGCCCCAAGCCAACTACCCGTCACTTTACCAACCAAGAAACAACCCGACAGTAGCGCTACCCCATAGATGACCATTTCAGACTCCTTTTTATAACTATGTTGTTAATGAATATTTATCATTCAATTATGGCTAAAACTTGACCCGGACTAACCCTGTCACCCGTATTAACTTTAAGCTCTTTTACTACACCACCTTCTTGCGACCTGATTTCTTGCTTCATTTTTAATGCTTCCATAATGAGAATAAGAGATCCTGCTTCAAGGTTATCCCCAACACTAACTTTTACTTCAATGATAGATCCTGGCATTTTTGATTTAATTTCCATTGTCATCTCCTTTTAGTTTTTTAAAGTTCGAATAACTTCTGTTTTTTCGACGATCCTTACACTACTCGGGCTTTTGCAAAGAATATTTTCTGAATTTGAGAATAGTTCCTTGATTAGAACATCTTCTTTTTGAGGAAGTGTTATTTCCATATCAATCCGAATAGAAAACTTTTCTTCGAGTCGCTTTAGGACCCCATAAAACTCATTTAAAGCAGAAAGGCTTCTAGAATCCGTATTCAGATCTAAATCAGATTGATCAGTTGTATATGGAAGGCATGTCGCAAGCTCAAGAGCTGCCGACCCCCAAATTCCGAGTCTGATTCCGAGGCGATCAGCTTCTGCTTTTGCTTCTGATAGAACTTTTAAACAAATAGTTCTTTCTTTATAGGGGCGACGGATGACATCAAATGGTGTTTCAACACTTAGTATGTCATTCCGATGAACGATAGTAGGAATTTGCAGCCTTACCCCATTAACTTTCTTAGGAGAGGTGTAGCCAATAGCAACTTCTCCTGGTGCTAGAGGGCTTAGGGGGCGTCTAACAATTCCTGGCACAATTGCATTTTCAATGCTGTCAGTGATTATCTGTTTGATATATTCCCGCTTTTCACGATCACGAAACTCGTGACTAATATTCTGAAAAGCTGCCTGACTGCCATCAAATGACAGATGAACCAGATCATGCCTCCGGAAAGGATGCTCATCTATTTGATGTTCTGCTTCTTCGATATATTTGAGAGCTGCTTTCATCGTGTCTTTTTCCAAACTTGGTCTGTTTTTGCTGTCTGTTGTAAAGCCAACTGAGCTTCGATCAAGGTTTCAAACAAAAAGGTTTTGTCATCCCCTTCAATCCGGTAACTTTCCGATGTAGATTTCCCTTCTGCTGAAACACTAGGGACTAAATCCAGAACTGTTTTTGTAGAAGAAACCTTGAGCGCTGGATCAACCTTAACTACGCGCCCCTTAATTCGTAAGATCGTACGAGCAACGCGCTCAGTTGTTTCTTTTGAGGACAGCTTTGTTTCCCTGACGATAACTTCATATTCAGGATTCGTCCTAGCTCTGCGGTACGTAATGATCTTCCCCTCGGGATTACACACATGACCACTTTCTGCATAAGGGAAGCTATCTGCCATTGGGAGGCCACCGACAACAAATTCGCGGAAATCAGATCCCTTTGGGGATGGGATTAATGTAATATCTGCCCTCAATGGAACCCCATCCAGAGTTAGCCAACCGAATTCTTGACAGCCGTATAGATCATGAATTTTCCAGTTGTGTTTCTCTGCAACCTGCAAAAGATCCAGATCCAAAGGGGTTCCGGCTGTAAACGCTATCACCCCTTGGGGGATCGAGTGACTGAGCCCCAAAACCGATGCATCCTCTAATGCTGAACGGATGAAAGTAGACTCGCCAATAAGTACATTTGGCTTTTCTTGACAGAGAGACAACAGAAAGGCATCACGACTTGACCGCTGCAAAAAAAACCAATCCAAGCCATGTATTTTAAGTGCTTCAGCAGAAAACACGTTTACAAGCGGAGCGTAAGTCACTAAAAACTTCCCATGCCGCTCAACGTTAGCCATATCAAACGCAGCTAAAGAGGCTCGCACTCTTCCATCGATCTCTGAGTGCGTTACCCCAACGACATTCTGAAAAGCCGTAGATCCCGTTGTAAAAGTCACGTAGGCTAGATTGAATGGAGTATGAATTTCTTCGATAACATGGGCAGCCGTTGGACCATTAATCCCTTTTGTCGCCAACGTTCGGCACGGCATTTCTCCCATAGTTGGTGCCGTACCAAATGACTCAACCATTTCAGCCAACTCTTTTAGTTGCTCTGCCATGACTTATCCCCTGTTAGTAGAGATTCTGTTCCGCAAAGGCAAAAAACTGTTTATCCATCATAGCCATCACCTTTCCTCGAATCATGCGGCCGCCTCTTTGCTCTCCGAGAGCCCCACGCCCCCAGGGACCAAGCCGGGCTTCTTCTCCCGCTGCTTTCATTTCGCGAATTTCAGCAATATGCTTGAGAATGCATGATCTCATGCCATCAACCTCTTCAACCAACTCTTCAACCCCACCGAGTTGATAGAAAAAGTCTGGGCCAGCAGCAAAAACAGGATTAGTTTTGGACAATTCCTCTAACCTCTCAATGTCGAGCTTTGTGATTACTGAGACACTAGTCAGAGGCATAACATGAATCATGGTCTCAAACTTTGAGGACAAAGAAAGAATACGATCTGCCTGTAAACCGTGACACAGAAAGGCACCACTAATTGCCCGGCCAATGACCATAGCAACGATAGGATGACCTGCCTTACGCGCTTCCGCCAATGCTAGCTGGTAAGCTCCGGTTGACTTATTCATCCCAAAAATCTCTTCCTGTTTCCCTGGGCCATTCCCTGGAGTGTCCACAATCAACAGAATTGGGCGTTTCTCTGTGCCTTTCTTCTCCTTGTCTGCTTCGATCGTTTTATAGACAGCCATGGCCATCTTGTAGCCCTCTTCGAGACCGATGATGCCTGCATAAACAACAGGGAACCTTTCATTCATTGCCATTGCATCGCTGGCGATTATTGTGCAGTCCTGGTCTCCTATTTGCGCAGTTCCAACAACTGCTCCAGGTCCTACTTCGTTATCTTCAAAAGAAGATTCACCGATCGTGTTTTCTTTAAACGACTCTGGGTCTACGATTTTTTCAATCGCAAGCCGCCCTTGCCCCATCATAATTTCCATTATTAGCTCCTCTTTTGGTTATGCCTTTAAGCGTTTGGCCTGCGCCAGAAACTCATCAAGAGTCATATTGATTAAACTTTCAGGATTTTCATTTCCAGCATGTGCCCAGACATCCATAGAGTCTTTAGGTTTGAGAGAGACGCTCAATTTGACCAGCTCTATTTGCTCTTTTATTTTTTCCATCGAACCTATCCGCCGGAATGTCTCAATTTCCTCCATAGGTTTTTGCAACACTGCTGTGGTTGTTTCTCTGAATGATCGGATGGAGTCAGCGGCCAAATAGTTGCAGTCGCCAATGATGTATTTGTGCTTGCCACCTGTTGTCCTGTAGACAAGCGCACGATCTGAAGCGTCAAACTCATCCTTGCCCATCTCTTGTTCAATAACTTCAGGACCAGTTAACCCCAAACGACCAAACTGGCTCATTATGATGACGTCTGTAGCTGCGGCAACAAATCCCATCCCGCCAAAGCAGCCGACTCGACTGCCGATCAACGAAATGATAGGGACACGGCCACGGCAATTTTGTATTTGATCCATGACCTCTGCATGCGCCAGAAGCCCTGCATTAGCCTCGTGAAGTCTCACCCCACCAGTCTCAAACGAAATAACTACTGCAGGACGCATTTCTTCAGGAAGATCCGGTTTCTCAGACACCATCTCTTCGTAAAGGTCGGAGGCAAGCTGGATCGTTTTAACCATTTTTGCCCCACTGACCTCACCAATAGAGCCGCCGATAAAACGACCTTCTTGAGAAATGACAAAAATTGGCTTCTTGCCAATTTTCCCAACGCCTGCCACCAAGCCATCGTCATATTCAATTGCCTCTCCCATTAAAGGCAAATGCGGGCTGTAGATCTTGTCAAAAGGTCCGCAAAACTCAGTGAAGGTTCCTTCATCAACAATCCCCACAGCTCTTTCTCGGGCCGTTGCTTCCAAAAAACTTTTATCTTGTAACTCTGTCCACTTCGCCATAACTTGGCCCCCTTAATTGACTGACTGTTCTGCGGATTTAGCTTCAGAAAGTGCTTGCGCTAAGCGCAATGCCACAACAACAGGAGTTGCGTTATTGTCGTTGATTTCGATAGCGACATTCCCCACTTCAGCATCGCTAATAACTTTCTCTAGAACTTTCTCCCATACGTGATCAAATCCCCTTACGGGTGAGACAACCCTGATTTCGACCGCTCCCTCCAATTCATGCTTCTTTAAAAGGACTTCAAGATCGCCAGAGCCTACGACACCGTAATGATGTTTGGGCAACACCACATCCACTGGGTTTTCAGACTTAAATTTGAAATTAAGTTCGTTCAACATACCTTCCATGATCATTCCCTTTCGATCTACCAGTTAACAAAGCGGGCAGGCGGCTCATACAGACCGCCCGAGCAATCAACCAAGTCTTTTACGCTTTTTGCTGCCAGCATCGATCTATTTGCTCTACTTCGGTCAATCCCAAGATCCTCTGGCGTTTTAACAATCCCACGCTCACGAAGTGTTTTTGTTTCCTTTGGATCGGCGGACAAACCAACCTCGGTATAACCAGCGACACCTCTGATGGCAGCCATTCTTTCTTCTAAACCACGACACTTGGCAAGATATGCGATACCTTCTTCGGTAACGATATGGGTCAGGTCATCGGAATAGATCATGACGGGAGCTAGATCGAGATTTGCATTTTTCGCTAGATTCCATGCGTCCAGCTTTTCGACAAAAGACGGGTCCATCTTTTCTTTAAAGGTTTCCTGCATCTGGACAACTAGCCGTTTGCCACGAGGCATATCCCCCAATAATGCAGCCTGGTCCTCAAATTCAGCTCCACACTTCAGCCAGGAGTCGGTTACGTGGCGACGGCCTTTTGCATCGCATCCCATATTGGGAGCGCCACCAAAGCCAGCAACCCTACTTGCTGTAGCGGTACTGCTATTTCCATACTTATCTATCTGCAACGTTCCGCCGATGAACATATCTGTCGCGTAATGTCCTGCTGTTTGGCTGTACGCTCGGTTGGAACGCATGCTTCCGTCTGGTCCTATGAAGAAAATATCGGGCCGAGCTTCGCAGTACTTCTGCATTCCTAATTCGCCACCAAATGAGTGGATAGACTCAACCCAGCCATCTTCGATTGCGGGAATCATTGTTGGGTGTGGATTCAGAGCAAAATGCTTACAAATCTTGCCTTTTAGCCCAAGTTCATTGCCGTAAGTCGGAAGCAGAAGTTCAATTGCGGCAGTAAAAAAACCGATCCCGTGATTAAGTCGCTGAACACCGTACTCACCATAGATTCCCTTTAGTGCCATCATGCCCATCAGCACTTGAGTATCAGTGATATTGGCCGGGTCACGGGTAAAGAGAGGTTCAAGGTAGAACGGTTTTGGTGATTCAATAACTGCATCGACCCATTCCCCTGGGATATCAACTCGCTGAACCTTGTCTACCAGCTTATTGACTTGCGCAATGACAATCCCTTGCCGGAATTTGGTTGCCTCTGCAATTACAGGAGTATCTTCCGTATTAAAGCCGGTGTAGAGATTTCCATCCTTGTCACCTTCATAGGCACAAATCAGGGATACTCGTGGAGTGAGATCCATAAAATAGCGAGCAAAAAGCTCAAGATATGTATGAATCGCTCCAAGCTCTAACTTGCCCTCACGTAAAAACTCCGCAACCTTTGCGGCCATTGGTCCGCCATAAGCGAAATCAAGCTTTTTTGCGATGCCCTTGTCAAAGATGTCCAAGTGAATCGGCAAGGGGACTGCGGATTGAACCATGTGAAGATTATTAATCTTTTCGGAATCGCAGGAACCTAAACACTCAGCTAGGAAATCGGCCTGTTTCTGATTATTTCCTTCCAGGTTAATCCTGTCTCCTGCACGAATAACGGCTTCGAGCAAGGCGACACCATTTTGGGAAGGCACAACTTTCCGATCTGAAAACAGCTCGTTTGCTGCATTCATCCTTTCTTCGGTGTCGGTGCTGAGCTTGTCCCAAACTTTCTCTTTCTGCATGTTTTCCTCCATTATTATGGTTTATGAAGCCCGGCTGTTATGCGAACCAAGCTGCTATAGCCTCAGGTCAGTTCAGCAAAAAAAGTGTTGAGATAAATACGCCTGTCGCGATTGCAGAGACGATAAGTCCACAAACCCCTGCCCCCATTGCAAGAGGAAGGATGACGGCATACGGATTCTCTTCGGTCACAGTTTTCTGAGCAATTTTTGCAGTGGTGGGCAGGCATGAAACACCAGCGATCCCTATTACTGGATTAAACTTCCCTTTACTGAACCAATAGACAATCCACCCACCCAAAACACCGCCGATACCGGAAATAAGGAGAGCCGTTATCCCCAGCACAACAATCAAGCTAATTTTGGGATCGAGGATAGTTTTGGCCTCACAAAGAGCACCGAGCAACAGCCCAAGGAACAAAGTTGATCCGTAGGTAAGAGTGGTTTCGAGGAGGTTCTGAAAGGGTTCGATTTGGGCTTCTTTAATCGCTATCCCCAGAAAGAACGAAAGGATTAGCGGAGAGGCAACAGGCAGTAGCAAGCACAGAAGCATGCAAGCGAGAACTGAAAAAACAAACTTAGAACGCTGGGAGACCTCAGGGAAGTCCATCTCAACTTCAAGCCCTCGATACTTTTTGGGCACCAGAAGTTTAATAAGATATGGGTAGCCTGCATAGGTGAGACTCAGGTACAAGTAGGCGATAATGGCAATTGGGACAAAAAGATCCTTTGCAAGAATCAACGATGCAAACAGAACCATCGGCCCATCGGCTCCACCAATTGTAGCCACTGCAGCAGCTTCATTCGGAAGGAGCCCCATCTTGATACCAATGATCAAGGTCGCAAAAGTTCCCATTTCAGCAAACAGGGCAACGATAATGCTTGCCCACGGGCGGATCAGGATAAAGCTGATATCGCTCATCGCCCCAATTCCGAAGAAAACGATACAGGCGATCAGACCGTTGCTAAAGGTAAAGTTATATACAGGCTGCAGCCAGTTAACCTGCATCAGGTTTACCAGAACAGATGGCTCACTGACTAAGGGATCAAGGTGAATTGTTCCGACAACACCAGCTTCAAGGAACAAAACACCTGCATTGATAGCAATCATACCCAACCCCATTGGAACCATAATCAGGGGTTCTAGTGTCCTTTTGAAGCCAAAGTAAGAAAGAAAAAATCCAAAAATAATTAACGCAATTCGCGTAATAGAAATGACAGGATCTTGGGTAAACAAAGTACTTATTGCAGGAAAAAGAGACATCAACTGTTCCATAATATTCTCCAATATAATAACTTATTCATATGACTATCGTTTTAATTTAACTCATCTTGGCGAGGCATGATTCTCTTTCCTCGACCATGAATAATTTTACTGACTAGTACAATTACTCCCATGACAAGAAATGAAATTACAGCAGTTAGTCCGTAACAAAACAAAGAGTACAAATAAACATTCATATCGAAATCCTTTACATTATCTTGCATTTAAATTTTTCTTCAGAAAGTAAATATGCTGATATAGTTATTGCTAATAGATCAGCAGAACCACCTGGGCTTAAGCCTCTGTCGATACAAAAATTTTCAAGATAAAAATAATTATCAATCCCCTCTTTATTGAAAATACTCCCTTCTTTTAAAACTTCTTTCGAAAGGGTTTTCACCTTTTTCAGTGACTCCAGACCTCCACGCGAAATGATATTTGTGTCATCCACCTGCGACATCAAAGTTATAAGAGTGTGCAAAAAGGAAGCTTCAAGCGACGCCCCTAAATCTTGTGCATACTTAAGTGCAGGCACTGCGTAGTCCCTAACACTCGGAAGGCCCCTTTCAAGTTCCCCTCTGATGCCAGGCACTTGGTGACGGAGATATAGTTTTTCTCCGTTGGAAAGCGACTCCTTCTTCTCAAGCACCGAAGGATTCAGCTCTCTTCGCACTATCCCCTTAGTCATCGCAGCAACAACCTCAAACAACTCTCCGATCTGAAAATGCCGAGACTTCTGCGACAAATAGCCAGCCGCACCAGCCAAGATTGCCGCTGAGAACAAAGCACCTTTTTGGGTATTTACTCCCTTGGTGGCCGCAAATAACTCCTTCTCATAAGGTGCTCCAATTCCTCGCACTACAGGCAAAAGCAAGGGAAGATCCCCCTCATGATCTCTTCCTGCCTGTGTGCACATAACCAAGGCAGGAAAAATCACAGAGGAGCTGACCATAAAGGTCATCAAGCTCATATCTTCATGACAGCCGTTACTTTGAGGGCATACCAGGCCCGGTTTATTGCTGGTTGCAACTTCCAGCAACATGCCCCGCTGAAGAAGAGATCCAATCTCCCAAGAAACAGGATCAACAGAGAATGAAACTTCACTTGAATGTTTGGGTGCGATTTGGCCAATGGAGACCACGTTCCCTCTAGCAACCATAGGTCCCCTCCCCGGCAAAAGCCGACACACAAAATGCTCTGAAATTAAATTGATTTTCCTGGCAGGAAAGACGCATATAGCTCGACCCCGAACGGACCGAACACATGCTGGGCTTTTGCAGATTTAATAAACTTGATTGAGAGTGCTCAGCATTAATGGAGGGCTGAAAAAACGAACTAGCCCAAAGCTGATTGAGGTCTGAGAAGAGGAGAAGCTTGCTAAAAAATGAAAACATATTGTTGACTCCATGCAAACGAATGCTTTTGTGCGCGAAAATGCGCGTCACTCATTCACTAGGATTCAACAATGACTTTCGGGGAGGCTCTAACTCACAATAGTCACGGTGTTACTTTTCCCGAAAGCGATCAAGTCTTAAGACTTATAAATGCATTACTCCCATACAGGAACGTTCATGATTTGTGGTTGGATAAAACGCAGACTCACCATAAATCGCCACAGCTACCCATTCACGATCTCTTGCGATAGCTACTTTTATTTTTAAACTTGCATCAACAGGTACACTTGAAGACAAGCCACTTAGAGCTTCAAGTCCAGCATGAATTGTCGCATGAACGTGGCCCGCTTTTTTGGTAATAATTTTATTTTGCAGCGCACATCCGATCAAAGACTGGATGAAGGTGTCTTTAACCTTGTTTGTCTTGCCGGACACAAAGGTGACTGCGAGTTTAATATCATCCAACCCATCAACTACTTGCTTGATACTTTCTTCTTCTTTTTCATTTGATATAGCGGCAATAAGCGCAATTTTTCCAACTCGCGTTGCAGAGATTGTGACTTCAGGAATTGTAGTTTTTTTTGAGATAAGAGTCATTACCCTGCCTCTAAGTGAAAAGACACCATTGTCTAAACAAAAACATTAGTTTCACTAAATCACTTAGAAACAGCAAATGACATTTAGGAGAGGCACTTTGTCACGGATAAAACTTTATAATTCTCCGACAGGTCTTTTGCTCAGAAAAATAAGAACACGACCTCGCATACATGTCAATAAAAAACATTTAAAAAATTCGACCGACTGAATTAATTGTCAATTTCCAGCAGGTTAAACGGTTTGAATCGCCCCGGGATTGTCGGAGACTCCAAACTTTGAGAGTATGGGGTCATGAATACAAACAAGAGATACAGTCCTGAGGTCAGAGAGCGAGCGGTCAGATTGGTAGCGGAACAGCAGGGAGAATATTCCTCCCGCTGGTCAGCGATTTGTTCTATTGCTGAAAAGATAGGGTGTACGCCAGAAACGTTACGTCGATGGTGCAAAGAAGCGGGGGGATCTCAAGAGAGCCGCTCTAAGGATCAAACGGCTCAAGAGCAATTGAAGCAGTTGGAGCGGGAAAACCGGGAGCTGAAACGCGCCAATGAGATCCTGCGTAAAGCTGCTGCTTTTTTCGCCCAGGCGGAGCTCGACCGCAAACCGAAGTAATGGTGTTTTTTATTGATGAGCATCGAAGCCAATACGGGGTCGAGCCGATCTGTCGCCAGTTACCGATCGCCCCATCAACGTACTACCACCACAAGGCGCGCCAAGACGATCCTAGCAAAGTTCCGTCACGATACTGGCGGGATCAATTATTGAAACCTGAGATTCAGAGGGTTTGGAACGAGAACTTACGGGTTTATGGTGTTCGTAAAGTCTGGCGGCAGTTAAACCGCGAAGGGATACCGATCGCCCGCTGTACCGTTGAACGGTTGATGCGTGAGATGGGGCTGCGAGGGGTTGTGCGCGGCAAGAAAAAGATCACAACGATCAGCGATCCAAAGCAGAACCGTGCCCCTGACCTGGTGAAACGGACTTTTAAGGCGAGTCGCCCGAATCAGCTCTGGGTAGCTGATTTTACCTATGTCGCCACCTGGTCCGGTTTTGTTTATGTTGCTTTCGTCATTGATGTGTACGCACGTTGTATTGTTGGCTGGCGTGTTTCGACATCGATGAAGACAGAGCTCGTTCTGGACGCACTGGAGCAGGCACTGTGGGCACGCAAGAACCGCCGGGAGTTGATTCATCATAGCGACCGGGGCAGTCAGTATCTCTCGATTCGCTATACAGAACGTCTGTCCGAGGTCGGAATCAATGCCTCTGTCGGCACAACTGGAGATTCTTACGACAACGCTTTGGCCGAGACAATCATCGGCCTCTACAAAACGGAAGTTATCAACCATCGCGGCCCTTGGAAAGGTCGTGAGTCTGTTGAATACGCAACCTTGGAATGGGTAGATTGGTTTAACAATCGCCGATTGCTGGAATCAATTGGAAATATTCCACCTGCAGAAAAAGAGAAAGAGTATTATCGGCTGGAGGAGTCAAGTAAGGCGGCTTGACTCAAACGAAAACTGTCTCCGGGAAAACCGGGGCGATTCAG
>NZ_FQZT01000032.1 GCF_900142125.1 Malonomonas rubra DSM 5091 | reverse complement strand
CGTTGCTGCACCATTCCGATCGAGGCTTACAGTATTGCTCAGGGGTCTATCAGCAAGAACTGAAGCGTCATGGCATAACGCCATCAATGACAGATGGTTACGATTGTTATCAGAATGCTTTGGCAGAGAGAGTGAACGGCATATTGAAGCAAGAGTTTCTGCTCCACAAATGCCGTAATTTGCAAGAGCTGAAAGGGTTGGTTCGAGAATCGGTCGCTATTTACAACCGCTTACGGCCACACCTTAGTTTGAATATGCAAACACCGGAAGAAGTACATAAGAAAGCCACCTCCATGGGGGAGGTGGCTTAGGAAAAAACTGTCAACGTATTTTAGGACGTGACATTATCCCATCTTCTCTAAGCTCCGCCGTAAGAATGCAGACCGGAGAGAACCAGGTTGACGCCGAGGTAGCAAAACAGGGTGGCGGCAAAACCGAAGATCGACAACCAGGCAGCACGACGTCCGACCCAGCCACGAGTGAAACGGGCATGGATGAATGCGGCGTAGATGAACCAGACGATCAGGCTCCAGGTTTCTTTCGGGTCCCAGCTCCAGTAGGTGCCCCAGGCGTAGTTGGCCCAGGCTGCCCCGGTGACGATACCGAGGGTTAGCATCGGAAAACCGATCATGATGGCGCGGTAGTTGATGTCGTCCAAGACGCGGGTCGGTGGGAAGAAGCCCAGCAGCCCGGGCATCTTGCTTTTATCCCCTTCGAACGACTCTTCCTTGCCGATCTTCATCAGGTACATAATCGAGACACCGCAGGCCAGCGCGAAAGCAGCGTAGCCGATAAAGCAGGTGATAACGTGGTAAGTCAGCCAGTTGCTCTGCAGTGCCGGGACCAGGGGATCGATACTGTCATTGAGCCACATCTGCGCGCCGAGCTGGCCGAACAGAGCGAATGGCATGGTGAAGGCACCGACGGTGCGCTGCTTGTATTTCAGGTCGAGCAGTAGGTAGATCAGGACGATCGACCAGGTGAAGAAAACCACAGATTCGTACAGGTTGGTCAAGGGGGCACGGCCATCGCCGCCGAGAATCTGATAGGACTCATACCAGCGCATGCCAAGGGCAGCGGTGTGCAGGATAAGACCGACCAAGGCGGTCAGGTTGCCGGCCAGGCCGACGCTGTTAGTGCGCGCCGCCAAGTAGGCGAAGAACAGCACCATGGAGATAAAATAAGCAATTGTGACTAAATTAAAAAGAGTTCCGCTATCCATAATTCTTATCCCTCCTTCTCAGGGGATTTGTTTTCAATAGTCGCGTCCAGTTTCTGCTTGAACTCATCAAAGGCAAGAGAAAATCCGGCCTGATTACGGTGTGCATTGGCTGCCAGCTGAATTTTGGTCTTACCTGCTTCAGTTTCAAGGCAAACCCAGACCCGCTTATGCGAGAAGAAAAACGCAGACATGGAGCCGAACATCATCAGGAAGCAGCCGAGCCAGACGATCTCGACGCCCGGGTCTTTAGCAACCTGCAGGCCGGTGTACTGGGGTTCCTGAAAGTCGATCAACTCGAAACTGAAAATACCGGCGCGTTTGACGTCGAACTGTGGGTAGTTTTTCCAGACGACGAAAGGCCGTCCAGGTTTGCCGTCAGGCGCATTGACGCTCAGTTGCATTGCCGGGCCGAACTGGCGGTCGTTTTCGGTAAAGTTGGAGATGGCGAAAGCGTAGCCGTTCGGAAGCTTAACATGTTCGCCCTGGCGAGCATCCAGGTTTAACACCTTGCCGGTGGCGTTCTCGGTGACTTTGACTTTGAAAAAAGCATTGCCGGCCGGGCCATAGCTCGACTGGTAGAAGGTGATGCCTTTGTAGGTCAGCGGATCGTTGACCTCGATAGTTTTTTTCAGCACCTCTTTGCCGTTTTCCAGGACCACCAGGTCGCTGGTGTAGTCCTTCGGGCGACGCGAGTTCGGGTAGTAGCTGACATCGAAGTCATCACAGCGGACGGTGAAGCCCAGTTCGACCGGCTGCTGGCCGCTGCGTGACCAGACTTTATCTGTCGAGGTGCCTTCGACGATATTGACGTAAGCCTTGTAGCCCCAGAGATTGCCGATGATGGCACCGGCCATGATGATCAGAATCGACAGGTGGGTGACGTAAGCACCGAAGCGCGAATAGATGCCTTTTTGCGCAAACAGGTAGCTTTTGCCGTCCTTTTCGGTTTCTGTGACTTTGCCGTATTCTTTCTTCAGCAGCTCACTCAGGCGACGGGAAACCTGGGCGGCATCTTCTTTTACAGCATATTCAGCCCGGTTCGCTGAGTTTTTCAGAGTGCCGGGGCTGGCGACCAGCTGAGGATCAGCAACGAATTTCCAGACGCGTGGAAAGTGTTTGATTGAGCAGCAGATCAGATTGATGCTAAACAGACCGAGCAGGCCGATAAACCACCAGGAGTGATACATGTCGATGAACTGTAGTTTGACGAACAGTTCATAGTTAGCCTGGCCGTACTCGCGGATATACTCCTCTGCCGGAGCGTTCTGCTGGATCAGTGTGCCGATGACCGAGGTGAGCGCCAGCAGCAGCAGGATGATAATGGTCAGTTTCAGAGAACAGAAAAAGTCCCAGATGCGATCTGTTAAGCTTGTGTTTGTTTGTTTCTCAGACAAAACGGATGTCTCCTGTCTTCAGTTCGCCTTCCGTGGTAAAGGTGACGAATTTGGTAACTATAGTCGGCGAGGCCGACCGGGGTCAACCAACGAAAACAGGCTTAGCTAACAGAGCAGCACCGTGGTGCGGATACTGGTGAGATTTTGTCGTTGTGATTCGGGAGCGGTGCTCAGCATGCGCAGTTGCGGATGCTGTTCCGCGATGGTGACGATGATGGCACTACCGGCACGGAAGCTCGGGCTCGGCTGGCGACTGGTGCCGCTGATCGGCTGGGCCTGGGAGACCAGCTGAGACATCTCCGGGCTACCGAGGTCGCGTTGGTAGGGCATTCGCTGGTGGCAGGCCTTGTTCAGGCAGCTGACCGTCGGAGCGGTGTGGTTAATCGACAAGTGACAGCTGTCGATCCGTTCACTGAAGGAGAGCGATGGGCCGGTGTGGAGGCCGTCATTACGGGTCAGGCAATCGAAGGCGCATTGCAGGCTACCGCTGATCAGCAGGATGCCGAACAGAACCGAAAG
This sequence comes from Malonomonas rubra DSM 5091, assembly GCF_900142125.1. Lineage (GTDB taxonomy): Bacteria > Desulfobacterota > Desulfuromonadia > Desulfuromonadales > Geopsychrobacteraceae > Malonomonas > Malonomonas rubra. The sequence continues at coordinate 8,596 of NZ_FQZT01000032.1, read as the reverse complement.
CATGAGAATGTTTGTCATCTGCGTGCGTTCGTTCATTAATATTGCCTGTATTTCCTCGGGATAAGAAACGGCACTATAACGTGCAACAGGGATTTCCTGCAAGCGAAATGCCTGTTGCACGTGCTGGGGATTTTTTTGTTTTCTCAGTTAGCGGTGAATTCTTTTCTGTGTTGCTGAGTCTTTTGATATTACAGAGTTTTTGGTTATAGACCCAGTTCCTTTAATTGCTCGATCAGTTGTTGCTGTGGCTCGTTGAGTGATTTCGGGACTGCAACCTGGATGACGGCAAAGAGGTCTCCAGTTGGTCTTCTGCCTGATCCTGGTACGCCAAATCCCCGCAAGCGGATCTTCTGTCCTGGTTGTATTCCGGCGGGAACTTTAATCCGCTTCGGTTTGTCGAGGGTGGGGACTTCTGCACTGGTGCCGAGGCAGATGCCGCTATAGGGGATCTCAACCCGTACCAGCAGGTCGTTGCCCTCGCGGCTGAAGAGCGGGTCCGGTTCAACTTCAATCTGCAGGAAAAGGTCGCCACTTGGGCCACCTGCCGGGCTTGGGCCACCTTTGCCGGCGACTCTCAGCTTCGAGCCAGACTCGATCCCGGCAGGGATACGCACCTTGATCTGTTCGACCCGGCCTTCGCTACGGTAATCGATGCGCCGCTCCCCGCCTTGAATCGACAAGCGGAACGGGATGCTTATCTGCATCGAGAAGTCTTGCCCTTTGGCCACCCGCCGACTGGGGCCGCGGGTGCGACCTCCACCACCGAAAAGCTGGCTGAACAAATCGTCGCCACCGCCAAATCCGCCAAAGATGTCACCGAAATCCATGTTGCGGAAGATATCTTCCTGGCTGTAGCGCTGATGAAATCCGCTGGAGCCGAACTGATCGTACTGGCGTCGCTTTTCCGGGTCGGAAAGGACGGCGTAGGCTTCAGTGATCTGTTTGAATTTTTCCTCAGCGGCTTTGTCGTTCGGATTGCGGTCCGGATGGTACTTCTGTGCCAGCTTGCGGTAGGCTTTTTTTATTGTTGCGGCATCGGCTGTTTTGTCGACACCGAGAGTTGTATAATAATCCTGTGCCATGAAACTGTTACTCCTTGTCAAACCTGAAGCAGGGAATAAGCATAAACCATTCTCAGCGACAGGTATAATTTCAAGCGTAGAATATATGAAGCGTGCGCCGTAGCGTCAAGCAGAAGCTGCGGGAAATTTTGCCTGTCGCTCGCTTGACCAGCCCATGTTTACAGAGTAGTATCTCGCAAGATTAGTGAGACTTTAACTATCTTTTTCCTGGAGTTGATATGAGTCGTGTTGTGATCATCGGTGCCGGTATCTCCGGCTTGGCTACCGCTTACGCGGTCGAGCAGCTGGCGGCACAGGCCGGACTGGACGTAGATACCCTGGTTGTGGAAAAGCAGGAGCGCACCGGCGGCAAAATCTGGTCGCGTCGCGAAGAGGGCTACCTCTGTGAGTGGGGACCGAACGGTTTCCTCGACAACAAGCCGATGACGCTGGAATTGTGTGAATCCCTCGGTATCAGTGAACAGTTGATGCGCTCCGACGACAACGCGCGCAAGCGCTTTATTTATTCGGAAACTGTGCTTCACCGTTTACCCGAAAATGGCCCTTCTTTTCTCAAATCGAACCTGATCTCCTGGCCGGGCAAGCTGCGCCTGGCCTGTGAGCCGTTGATCCCGAAACGGACCGATCCGAGTGACGAAACCTTGGCCGAATTCGGGCGTCGGCGTCTCGGCAATGAAGCGTTAAATAAGCTGATTGCCCCAATGGTTTCAGGTATCTTTGCCGGCGACCCGGAAACAATGAGCCTGAAGAGCTGCTTCAAGCGGATTTATGAGCTGGAGCAGGAGTATGGTGGTTTGATCAAGGCGATGATCAAGCTGGCCAAAAAGAAAAAGCAGGAGATAAAGGAGGGTAAAGCGGTTGCCAGTGCTGCTGGCCCCGGTGGGATTCTGACCTCTTTCCAGGAGGGGATTCAGCAACTCACTGATGGCGTTGGTGAGGGTTTGAAAGGAGACGTCAAGCTCGGTAACGGCGTGGTCGAAGTGGAATCAAAAAAGGATGGCTACCTGCTGACGCTGGAAAATGGTGAAAAGATCGAGGCGGAGATTCTGGTCAGCGCGGTTCCCGCTTATGCTGTGGCCAAGATGCTTGATCGGATGAATGGCAAGGCTGCCGGGCTGCTGCAGGATATCCCCTATGCCACCATGAACGTGATCTGTTTCGGCTACGAGCGCGAGCGCATCAGTCACGACCTGAACGGTTTCGGCTACTTGATCCCGAAAGCGGAAGGGCGCAGTACTCTCGGCACGTTGTGGGATTCAAGCATCTTCCCTAACCGGGCGCCGGAAGGCCATGTGCTGCTGCGTTCGATGATGGGAGGAGCGACCAATATGGGAGCCATCGATTTTTCGGATGAGGAGGTCATCAAAAAGACCAAAGATGATCTCTGGCAGATCATGGGGATCTCCGCCAAGCCAGAATTCGTTCGTATTTTCCGTCACCCGAACGCTATCCCACAGTACACCCGCGGTCACGCCGCCCGGGTTGAGGCGATCGAGTCAGCGCTGCAAAACGAGTCGGGCCTTTTCCTGACCGGCAATGCTTTCGCCGGTGTCGGCCTGAATGATTGTGTCAATGCTTCAAACCTGACGGCCCAGAAGGTCATTACGGAACTGCAGAATCGGACCTGACAGTTTCTTTTGCGACAAAAAAACGGGGCTGCCCCTTGCGGACAGCCCCGTTTTTTATTTTTACCTGCTTCGTTTCGCTATTCTTCCGCAAATATTCGCTGGTAATCCTCTTTGATCACTTCCAGGTGACCGAGGGTCGAATCGATATTCTCTTTGATCACCGTGCGCGCGGCCGGAGAGCTGACATCATTCAACATCCGCTGTAAACTTCTGGCGACTTCCTCTTCCATCTTCATCGCAAGTTTCAGTGCTGTGCGCTCGTTCAGTCGACCGAGCAGTTGGGGATCTACGGTATTCAGAAGGGCGTCTTTTGTTGACAGAGATTGCGACAGCTCATCGAATGAGGCGATGTCTTCGTCCGGGTAGACCGAGTAGAAGGTGCGCGCGTGCTCCAGCTCTTCCTGGGCGAGAACATTGAAATGGTAGATGGCGCCGTTGTCTTTGAGGAACTGGCTGGCATGCTGGTAATAGTGCATTGCTGCCAGCTCTGCCTGCAACATCTTCAGCAGTGCTTGTTTCAATTCTTCGTCGTGCATTGTCGGGGTCCTGAGTCAGGAGCCGTTGGCAGCGTCCTGAAGAGCGTCGTCTTCCAGGTTCTCGGCGCTTATTTTCAACGGCGACATGGTCAGCTGACGGATACCCTCTGCCTGGCTGTTCTCAATGATACTGACCGGACCGTTTATCTCCTGCTTCACTTCAAAGTTTGTTTCGCCGAGGCTGATAACAACCCCTTCCTTAATTGAAGTCAAGGCATTTATTTTTGCATTGGCGGTCGGGTGATCGTCGCTCTGGAAGGCGGCCAGTTCTTTTGAGAGTTCTTCCTGCTCACTGGTTATGCCGACTTGGCGATCACCGAGGATTTTCATGCGCAACTCAATCGCTTCCCGAAGTGCAGGTCGCATCTGGTCAAGCGGTTTGCGCTGCAGGGCGGGCAGGCTGGTTTCGATCTTTTTCAGCTGGTAGGCGATGCTCTTCAGGCGGGTCCGCAGGAAGCCGAGCCGGTCCTCCTCCGGGAAGAACACTCCCGAGGTTATTTGCGTCTTGATGCCCGATTTCGAGCCGAACAGCTTCGCTTCAACCCCTTCCAGGGCAACGGTCCGTCCACCTGTGATGAGTCCTTTGGCAACGCTGACCACACCGGTTGCTTTCACGGTCGAGTTCCTGACTTCATTCTCGATGAAGACATTGCCCCAGCATTCGATGGTGACCTGGTTGATGTAGCGCGCCTTGACATCCCCTTTCGCGATAATCTTACCGAGACCGAGTCCAGCCATGGAACCAACGGTGATCGGCCCGTCCGATTCGAGAATACAGGCGCCGACCGAACCGTTGACGTTGATCCCTTTGGTCGATTTGATATTGAAATCGTCCAGCACATCACCTTTGATATCGACAAAGCCGTTAAAGTTGATGTGGCCGATTTTCAGATCGACGTCGCCGCTGACGACAAACTCTTCCACCACGGAAAGGATCTCTCTTTCCATGGAAACCCGTCCCTGCTTGGTGGCGTAGACTTCGGTGCCGCCGTTGCGCAACTCGACCCCATCACCTGCTCTCAGTTTGGCCGGGCGTCCTTCAACCGCCGGGATCGCTAAGCCGGTGATCGTCTTGCCGGGTGTGCCTGGTTCTGGTGGATAGATGGTGCCGAGCAACTGATCGGGTTCGACGTTAGTAAAGGTCTGAATGTTTTTAAAATCGACTCGACCCGATTCGTCTTCCTGAAGCTCGATTTCGTCCTCACCCGTATCGACGAACAGCTCGAAGTAACCATCTTTGCCGACGGTTGGCTCTGTGCCGGTCGCGATGAGGAAGCTTTGCGGGTCTGACCCGTTGGCGGCCTCGGTGCAGAAAATGGCCAGTTGTTCCAAATCGACGCTCTCGGAGATATCAAGCATTTTCAGAAGGTTGATCAATTCGGCAGGGGCAATGCTGTTTTCCGTGTCCTTTACAGTGATACTGAGTCGGCACTCGAGCTGACTTCTATGCGATTCTACGCGCAGGTCATAAGCATCATCGTTGATTTCGCTGATGACTTTTGTGCCGATTTCAACATTCTTCTCTGACTGGGACGCCATTGGGCTGAGCCTCTTTTAATAGAAAGTATTGACTATCTTTTTGCTAAAGATAACAGTTTTATCGGCCCGACAAAGTGAAATCTTTAGTTTTTTCACATATGGTTGTATTTTTCTAATCATTGACCTCGGCCGTTGCTCCCGCTATTCTCCTGCAAGCTTCATAGAGGAGGAAACAATGTCAGAGTTGCTTGATCGTCTGAAAACTGATCTGGCCGAAGTGCCCTGGAAAGATTTACGCATTCATTTGCAGCGCGACGCGATTATCATTGTGGCTGATGACCTCGATCTTGTGACTGTCGCCCTGGCGGTGGCCGAGGATAATAAGCCACAGGTCGAAGGTTGGATCACAGCAGGTCAGCTGGTGAAACCGACAGCAGAACAAGCCGAAGCCTGGGAATCTGAACTGGAGAAACCATTTCGGGTGTTGATTGTTCAGCCTTTCATTCTGGTTCAGCCGGTCAGCCATGCCTGAAAACTTTACTGCTGCGTTGAGTGATTATCGCGCTGAAGCAGTTTTCAATCCCTGGGGGGAAAGCGATCCGCAGCACGATCTCGATCAGCAGGGAGCGGAAACAAGGCGGAGGCAGTTGCTGCACTACCTGCGCGAACGTATCGGCCGCGCGAAAACCCTATTGCTGGCTGAAGCGATCGGTTATCAGGGTGGGCATTTCAGCGGAATCCCGATGACATCGGAGCGTTTGTTGCTGGGCGGCTTGAAGCACAAAAGTTTGGGGCCGGAGTTGGTATTTAATGATCTTGAGCCGCAGCGAACCAGCCGGCCCGATTTACGGCCGAACGGCTTTACCGAGCCGACTGCAACTATCGTCTGGGGCTTTCTTGTTGATCAGGGTATCGACCCTCGCTCCGTCGTTCTCTGGAACGCTTTCCCATGGCACCCTTATCACCTCAAAAAAGGCTTGCTCAGCAACCGTACTCCGACCGATGAAGAACTTCTCAGTGGTCATCGCATGCTGCATCAGATGCTGGAGCTGGGCAAGTTCGAGCAGGTTGTCGCGGTTGGTGAAAAGTCCTTTTCTCAGCTTCAGCAGTTGCAGATTCCTGCCACCAAGGTCAGGCATCCGGCTAATGGAGGAGCTGGCAAATTTCGCCTTCAGATGCTTGATCTGCTCAGCAGAACTTGATCAACGGCCTCGCGCGAGCTATTCTTTGCACAGTGTTGAAATTTAATTTCCGTTGAGGAGTGATTGATGATGAAACGTCTGCTGTTTGTTCTCCTGTTTCTTTTGGCCGGTTGTAGTACTGCTTACTACGGTGCCATGGAAAAGATCGGCATCCATAAGCGTGATATTCTGGTTGACCGTGTTGAAGCGGCGCGTGACAGCCAGATGGAGACCAAGGAGCAGTTCTCCTCGGCGCTGGAGCAGTTCAAATCGGTGCTGGCTTTTGACGGAGGGGAGCTGGAGACCAAGTACAATGACCTGAAATGGGTATTGGAAGACAGCGAAAAACAGGCAGAAGATGTTCGTGAGCGGATTGCCGCTGTAGAAGATGTCGCTGAAGCTCTGTTCAATGAATGGGAAGATGAATTGGACCAGTACTCAAGCGCCAGCATGCGCCGCAGCAGTGAGAATCAACTGAAACAGACCCGCAGCCAGTATTACAAGCTGATTGGTGCCATGAAAAAAGCCGAGACCAAGATTGACCCGGTTCTCAACCCGCTTCGTGATCAGGTCCTTTTCCTCAAACATAACCTGAATGCAAGAGCCATTTCTTCACTGCAGGCCGAGTTGGGAAGTATCGAAACCGACGTATCGCGTTTGATCCGGGAAATGGAAGCTTCGATCAAGGAAGCAGATCAGTTTATCAACACGTTGAAGGCGAATCAGTAATGGCTGTCAGAGCAGGGGCTGCAAAAGTCCGAAAAATTGATCCCGATGGTAAGATGAACCAGATCGTTCGTGTGGCCCGGAGCCTATTTGTCGAAAAGGGATATCACAACGTTTCGATTCCGCAGATTGTCAAAGCGTCTGGGGTCAGCACCGGTACGATCTATAATCACTTCACCAACAAAGAAGGCCTTGCGGCATACATCCACACCGAAACGTTGAATTCTTTTCAGCAGCGCTTCAGTGCGCGGCTGCAAAACCTGACCAGCACCTATGATCAGCTGCGTTGTTTCGCTGAACTGGTGATCGAGATTACCGAGGAAGAACCTGAACTGATGGAGTACATGCTGTTCATGAAGCATGGTGAATTCCTTTCAGAAAGTTTCCCTATCTGTTCCACCGAGCCTTTCCGCAAAGTGCAGCAAATTGTTGCTGAAGGAATCAAAAATGGTGAGTTGCGGGATGGTGATTACCTTGTTTCCGCGGTTTCCTATACCGGAGTCATCATCCGTGCGGCAGAGCTGCGTATCCAGGGCGTTATCAACGTTTCTCTGAGTGATCGCGCCGAAGAATTGATCAGCAATGCCTGGGCCGCCATTAAGGCCTGACACCTTTTCTCCTGTGAAATCATTGGCTTGACAAAATCGAATTAGAATGGTTGCGATAAATTAGAGTGGTTGCTAATTTGGCACAAGAATGAACATTCATTCTTGTGCCATGCCGGCACGTTATTCCACGAATTCGAGGAGAAGGAAAATGCAGACACGCAGAGAGATGTTAGCAAAAATGGGTGGCGCAGCCGGTGTTGCCGGGATGATTGGAGCTGGTTTCTTTTCGCCCCTGTTAAATGGCGAGGCAATGGCTTCGGCAAAGCCGAACTTGAAAGCCGGGTTCCCGTATGAATATGCCAAACTCGACCTTGATGAGGTGGCTGAACGAGCCTACTGGGCGACCTACGAAGGTCATTGCATGTACGGGGTTATCGCTCCTATCGCAGAAATGCTGGCAGAAAAAGTCGGCGGTCCCTGGAAATCCTTCCCTGTCGATATGTTCCGCTATGGCGCTGCTGGCGTTATGCACTGGGGGACCCTCTGTGGTGCTGTTAATGGTGCGGCTGCGACCATGTACCTGGTGTCGAAGGACCCTGTGCCTTTGATCGATGAGGTTTATAACTGGTATTCGCAAAGCAGTTTGCCAGTTTATCAGCCGGTAAAGCCTAAAAATCCGAACTTCAAAATCATTTCGACTGTATCGGGATCTCCGCTTTGTCACGTCTCGACTACCAAGTGGTGCAATGAGTCCGGTCACAAATTCTTCACCCCGGAGCGGGGTGACCGCTGCTGCCGCCTGGTTGCTGATACCGCTCGCAAAACCGCGGAGCTGCTGAATGCGCAGCTGGCTGGAAGCTTCAAGCCCCAGTATGCGATTCCTGCGGCTGTTCAGGAATGCCGTAGCTGCCATGGCAAGGGCGGCATGCTGGAGAATACCAACACCAAGATGGATTGCACCCAGTGTCATGATGTTGAGCCGGATCACGGCAAGTAAAAGAGAAAAGTGACAAGCAAAATCATGGGAACCGAGACTCCTTCGGTTTTCCAGAGCTGAAAATAAAAGGCCATCCCGCAGTGGGATGGCCTTTTATTTTTGCATGTCCCGTCCTGAAATAAGTTTACACCTTGGAGGCTTATGATGGACAAGTCAGACAGACAGCGAAAGAGACGTACTCAGCGTGATTACACCATGGGCTTTAAGTTGAAGGTGGTTGATGCCGTAGAAAAAGGCGACATGAGCTACAAGCAAGCTCAGAAGATCTATGGCATTCAGGGGCGTTCAACCGTGCTAACATGGTTGAGAAAGCATGGAAAGATGGACTGGACCCAGCCTGTGAGGCACGTTATGCCCCAATCACCCAAAGACAAAGAGACTCCCGCCCAGAAAATCAAGCGACTTGAGCGCGAACTTGC
>NZ_FQZT01000039.1 GCF_900142125.1 Malonomonas rubra DSM 5091 | reverse complement strand
GGAGACCAGTCAAGGGCACCTAAGTGGACTGAGTGTTGGCCTATTAGGAAATCAGTGGACTGGCACCAGCGCACCTACCAAAACGCAATTTCCTAGATTTGATAATTGCCGGATCGAGCGGTAACGACCCTGCCAAAACGAAAATTGCAATATCTGACGATTGGCCGATCAGCCAGATTCAATTTCGCCAAAAGCAATTTTCTGATTTTTGAAATGACCCAAGCGCTCCACTTTGCTTCTTTGAATGTCCATATCCTTGATACAGTCAGTAGCTCAGAACGCGCACCAAGGTAACAATTCAGGTGCTGCCACTTTAAGCATTTATTCAACGCCAGGCAACATAACCAGTCCCCTTTATTCGCCATTCATCGAGGGGTGGGTCTAATATGATTTTGTTAAATTTCGCTCAAATTGCTGAGCCTCTGGACTGTGACAATCAAATTGCCGCATCAACTGTTTTGTGCCAGTAATCAAATCCATCCTCAAATCTGTTCCACCCTGATTATAAGCAAAATCAGTAATAGCCTGGAAAATACCTTGTGGTTTTGATCGTCCTACCCGACGAAAAATAGGTATGAATTCTCTATTTACTCTGAAGTGCTGTCGATATGTGTATCCGTAAGAACGAGCAATTTCCTGCCCAAGGAGATTTTTCGTAGAAGTATCTGGAACCTGGTCAACCACTTCAAAAGTGACAGAATCCTTCTTCAGACAAGAAGCATATTGATCTTGAAATTGAAAAAGATAGATCGCACGAACCGTATCAACAAGTTGAACGGCTCCAATGGCGGGGTTAATAAAGACATCAGACCAATGCGGTTCATCTCCCATAAAACTCTTGTGTCGTTGCATTTTTTCACTCTGGTAGGCGAGGTTGTGTTGTTCTATGGCAGCAGAGTTTCCTTTGTATATGGCATTTAAAAAACTGGCTCCTGGCAAGCCGTCAAATGGCCCCGAGATATTGGGGTGGTTAACCACGACTCTTCCACCCGATTGTGCCTCCCATCGCGCCTTGTTTCTACGTATGCGCTCAGCCTGGCTAATTTCCGGAGGGTGTAACCTTTCGTAGTTCTCACGTTCTTTCTGGGCCAGTTTCTCCCTTATGTCATCACGCTCGCGCTGTTGCCTTTGAAGAATGTCACTATTTTGCGCGGCTGCAACCTGATGATCTTTTCTTAAAATATCAAGAGATTCTGTCTGTGCGAGAAGGATCCTTTGATCTTCTGGAAAAGGAGCTCGAAGGGTATTCCAATCAATAGAATTTAAAGCGCTATTGAGCTCCGGCGTTGCTTCAGATCTGTTGAAAATCCCTACAGCTACACACGCTTTCATACCCCCAATAGAAATTTCCTCAAGACAGTTTGGGTAACTTATTCCATCGGCACTTTTCAACTGCGAATCGAAATAGAGAGCAATCTTGTCTTTAGAAGTATCCATCTGTACCGAGCCAAACGCATGCACCTTTTGACAAGCCGTTCCTGTTGAAGTTAAGTAACTTGGATTCATGATCCAGCCAATAGTCTTCTTATCGCTCTCTTCTGCGACAGAGGCATTCATTATCATACCCGTAGTGCACTGATCATCATCGAAGCGGACTATTCCTACGACTTGTCGAACTTTGTATGGACTTGCTGACCACAGCATAATTTCAGCGGGATAAGTTGATTTTTGGTCGACGAATTCCCCACGCCAAACACCAATGAGATCGGAATCTTGAAGTTGATCTGCTTCAAAATGATTTAAGCGGTCACGGATCTGCTGAGTTTGTTTGTCATGATCAGACTGTCGCTGCACATACTGATTGAGTTGTTGTGCCAGGGTTAGTGTGTCGCTTTGATAAGCATCGACATAGGATTTTAGACTTTTTGTTGGTTGTGGAAGTTTACGATAGGTCGATGCATATTTAAGCCAGAGATTATTAGTGTATTGAATATCGGGTGGAACGAAAACCACCCTGACCATGCTGTGTCTAGCCGGTCTGAAGTCTGTGAAATATCCTCCATCGAAATTTTCGCAGGAGGCTCCTTCCATTGCACTGAAATTCAACCGTTGTGATTTGTTATTGACCGTCAGCATTCCCGTACAAGATTGATGGCCGTTTAGAAAAGTCGCAAACCCCTCGGGTAGTCCATCTTTAGATGTCCACAATTCCAGTTCTATCTTCGAGGCATGAGAATATCTCACGCTAGCTTGGGTCGTCTCCCATGATCCCCAATAGTCCCGGTTCTGTTTCCAATTATCTGCATTGGCCGCAGTGGCAAATGAAAGACCGATGAGAATCAGAAACGCCTTTAAAAGATTTGTGCCCCCCCAAAACATATGCCTTCTCCCCCATTCTTATTTAATCGAGCAAAATCTAATTGTAGCGGAACCGGTCCCCTGGACACAAGTTTGGCTTACGCCGCCTGACGATTTTCTTGCCAGTCATGACGAATTTCCGAGGGCGCTTTGAAGTC
>NZ_FQZT01000034.1 GCF_900142125.1 Malonomonas rubra DSM 5091 | reverse complement strand
CCAATGCGGCGCATGGCCTGGTTAAGTTCAGCCTGAACCGGATCACCCTGGCGCTTTTTGAGCGACTCATCGATTCCGGTCAGAGCTTTCTCCCGCCATTCTTCAAGGCGGTAGATTTCGATATTCAGCTCACGGGACAGAGCATCAACAGATTCTCCCCGTAGCATGCGCAGGACAACTTCTCGTTTGCGGGCGGCACTCCACCGCTGCCCTTCGGCCAGCGGTCCTGTAGCGGTTTCGTTCTGGTTCTTTACTGTCATTTTTAATCTCCTTGGACACGGGAACATTATCCCAAATCAGTGTCCAAGAAAACCGGCGTCGCCCCATGAGGTTCAACGCTTGGTGGGCTCAGCACGAGCACTCCTGAGCTTAGAATGTAACCAAGTAGAAGAGATCAATATCGCCGGATTTGTAAACGGAGCCCCAACATATAAAGGGATAACCTCAAAAAAGATAAGCTGGAAAATTGTTTCTACTGGTCTCACCACCGCAACACAAAAAGTCGGTAATGCCAAACGAGAGAGCAAATATTCCGCCAACAAAAATGCGGTTAAGGTTTGGGAGACTAAGAATGGACGTATCAATAAAACGATTGGTGATTTTGGAATCACATTACTAAAATCAACGAGTAGGGGAGCAGATCCGAAAGAATTTTACTTTTCTGCTGGAGGGGCTCCGGAAAAAGCGTCAGTCTATAATAGACCAACAATTGTAATGAATTTAAAAAACCACACACCGACTGTCTGCTCTGAGCTTATGTCTATAGAGGTAAAGGCCGCTACAAAGTACTTTGATTTTAGCAAGTTTAGATCTTCTCACTCAGGAAAAGATTTGCCGCCAAAAATAATCGAAAAATTGGGCATTATACGAGAGGTTCTTTCTGAACAATGTGAACAATTAGCAGCAATGAGATTTGCTTTTTATCCACTCTATGACCCCAGGCAGAAAGATCTTGTTTATGATGGAACCATGCTTAAAGATTCAAACTGGTCTATACATGATGGAGTTATAGCAACAAGCTATGACAGTTCAAGAAGGTTTAAGCTGAAAGCCAGAAGCCCCTTTAGTGTGGTTGGGATAGATTTTGAGGGGACATGTGAGCAAGACCCTGTATTGCAACTATCACCCCAATACAGCGGAGGCTTTGAGCGAGAGTTTGGAAAAAAACCTGAAATGTCAGACTTTAATTTTGCAGCTATGCATATTGCCAAGGCTTACAAAAAAGAATGTCCTGATGCAAAGAAAATTCATTTCAAAATTGACCCTGTACCCGACGAATACTACTGTAAAGAGGGAAATGACTGTTACTTAGTTTGGGACAGTGAAGCTTCATTAAAAAAACCAATAAATCTCTTTGAATATAAAGATGATTCTTATTACATTAGCGACTATAATGAGTTGCTGACTACTTTATACGAGGGTAACTTTGAACGTCTTAAAGACTATACAAGCTATCTCAAGTTCTTCCACAATGATTTTATTGAAATCTACTCAGATTACTGCAGCAACAAAATCAAAGATCCTGTTGGGCGAAAAATAGTCCCAATAGAGACACGTTATGATGAAAATGGGTTTGTAGAAAGTGAACGTCAAACAGGGCCTTCTCGTGAAATTTTTATTGAGCGTAAATATGCAAGTAATTTTGACTCATTTTATGGTCAAAATAAGCTTTGGGCCATTCAGCGACTTATGAATATAAGGCTCAAAAGTCAAAATTCTAGTATAGGTAGTTACACTTCTAAGATTAGCAATTTTTATGCATCCGCAATCAATGATTACAATCAACTGGTGTCACAGGTGTCTGGTCATTGTTCAGACAATAAAATATCTACAACATACGAAAACCTATACAGGTTTTTTCACAAATAATTGTGGATTTTCAAGACGAATGCCCCTGTAAATCTTCAGGGGCATTTTTGTCAAAACTAAGCAGTATTGGTTGAATCTAAGATTTCCCGACTCCAAAACTGTTTTCCTGACTTTCGATAGGGGGGCTTTCGACTGTTTTTCCTGTTGAATGTCCTGTCAAAACTCAACCATTAGTAGACGATGACAACTTAGGGCTGTTGCCAAAAATGATTTCCGGGATTTATGGAAATGAAAAATCGACTGTGGGGATTATTCAGCGGAGATAGATGGTCAAAATATGTATTGCTTTCAATCTGTACGAATTGTACAATTTGTACAGATTGGAGGTTGACATGACAAAGATCGGTGTTTCTGATGCGCGAGACAATCTTAGTGAGGTTGTAGACCGCGCCCGCTATACCCATGAGCGAGTTGTGCTGACAAAGCGAGGCCGTGAAGTGGGGGCAATCATTTCTATTGACGACTTAAAACTGCTGGAGATGCTGGAAGACCAGCTCGATGTAAAAGCTGCCAAGCAGGCTCTTGAAGAATCTCAGGGGGAGCGTATCCCATATGATGAGGTTCGCAGCAGGCTGGGCCTTTGATTGATGACTTTTAAAATTGAACTGACCCCGGCAGCAGAGAAAACCCTTGTCAAACTCGCCAAGGGTGATCGTGCTCTTGTAAAAAAGATCGACAACGCAATCATGGGGCTGGCTGAAGACCCAGCCCCTTTGAACAGCAAGCAATTATCTGGAGAAAATCCGCCTCTCTATCGAGTTCGGGTTGGTGACTATCGTATTCTCTATCAGATTGAGAAAGATGTGCTTGTGGTTCTCGTTGTCCATGTCGGCCATCGAAAGGATGTTTATCGATTTCTGAAGCGGCATTAGGAGAATATCCCTATTTCTTAAAGAGCAAAAGGGAGATTAGTATTCCCCTGACTAGAAATTTTAAAGATACCGTCATGGCAAGGGCCAAAGCAGATAAAGAGTCCCGCGAAGAGCTAATCGTAGAAGCAACCAATGCTCTTCTGAATTTCAACATTGATATGCGTTTCCAGGCTCCGCCCACACCTTATGGGGCTAAACACTTAAGGAGAGAGGAGGCATGTCATGATTGTTGGTCAAAAGGTTGGTTATGCTCGTGTCAGCACAAATGCCCAGGATTTAGGTATTCAACGGGAAAAGCTGGCAGATTGTGACCGTATTTTCGAAGAGAAAGTTTCTGGGCGTCGCGGAGCAACACGGCCCGCCCTTCAGGAAGCATTGGCCTACGTTCGCAACGGCGATGTTTTTGTTGTCACCAAACTGGATCGGCTTGCTCGCTCTGTGCACGACCTGATGCAGATCACTCAAACGCTCCAGGATAAGAACTGTGACCTGCAGGTTCTTGATCAGGAACTGGACACATCAACACCGACCGGGCGATTGATTTTCCATGTTCTGGCTGTCATTGGCGAGTTTGAACGGGAACTGATCACTGAAAGGATCAACGAAGGTCGGAAGCGGGCGATGGCAGCAGGTGTCAAATTTGGTCGAAAGCCAAAGCTGTCAGAGTTGGAAGAGAAGTCCCTCGCCTCTTGGATTAAAGAAGAGGCACTGACCAAAGAAGAGCTGGCAGAAAAATTCAACGTTTCGGTAACAACCGTCTATAGGCGTATAGCGGCGATGAAAAAAACTGCCGCCTGATACCGATAGCCCCCTTAAGAGCTATTCAGCTCAACCGCCAAAGGGGGCTCTGTTTTCAAAAGCGAAATTTCCTACATTTGCCAAACTGGCTGACTGCTCGATACCTATCCTTCCAAAAATGAATTTCTGATTTTTGAAATCATCATCTGGACCTTTACCGCTGATTGTTTTGAATGCCTTTGATCGTCTGAGATCACTTAAGGATAAGCATTTAACAGCCGAAATTACAGGGTCCACGTGTCTGGTAGTTTTAATTCCCATAGATATTTGTGGGAATCGGCTTCATCGTTGTGGTATGCCTTTTCTGTGAGATTTACTGACTCTGCCAGAAGATTAAAAGACGTGACATGAAAAATCGCGATCGGTTCAAAAGACCCATAAAGATATTTGGCTTTTTGTATTTTTCTTTCAACTTCCTGATTTTTATCGTGTTGTCTACCTTGTGTGCCTACACGATCCTAAAGTATCAGGAGGCTTCGATGGTTTGGGGCTACTTGCTCATTCCTGTTTTGGGGATGCTGTCAGGTTACTGGATCCGTACAGAAAAATACGGTCGAACAAGAAGCCTGATAATAGTAATAAGCCTGATTTGCTCTTCGGCTTTTTTCTATTTTGCTTTTGTCGTTGGTCCACAAATGGATGAGCTGAAAGCAGATAAATTTCAAAAAACACACGCTGAAAACAAAAGTATGATTGGTGAGCCGACACAGCGATTGTTTCTCAGTTCCTGTGCAGGGGATATCAATATCGTAAAGGAAATATTGGCCAAAGGCGTAAATTTCAACTCACTATGAACCTGTTCTTGAAACACTAATCAATCTAGAGGCGGTAATGAGAACCTCGTTCAAGCTTCTTCTGGTGGTCCTGCTTATCTCGATTATTGCCCTTGGCTTCATCGGCTATCGCCAGTTCACGTTACCGAAGACAGCCGAGATGGAAGAATTCTTTTCCAGGCAACGTGCGATGTTCAAACAAAAAAATGCGGCAATACTTACTGCCTTGTCGACGAATACGGCAATTGCTTCCGGAGCCGATAAGGACGTTGGCTATCAATGGCTCGAAACGGAACCAAGGCCTGATTCCTACCAGCAGGGGGGATCGGTGACCGTTCGATATTATACGCACATTCGAGGAGTCGGCGTCGGGGCATTTGGGACCGGAATCGCCTATATTGACCCGGCAAGAAAGGAAAAGATCTATCCAACGCTTGAAGATATGGCTTCCGATGCTAAAAAGGTTGAAGGTTTCATCGGTTACAGCCATATCTCAGGCAACTGGTATTCCTTTTTTTGGGAGGCTGATTGACTCGGCCCGACAATAATAACCAGTTTTGGTTGCTGAGGTCCCTTGTTTGCTCAAGGGCATTTCTCAAATTCTAAGCGCCGACATTTTTTTATGCAGCTCTGAAAGTTCGTCCCAATACTTGACCTATATTGCCCCTCTGGGACACTTTGCACGCATGCGTCGTAGCAGCTGACTTTTGATTTCCAGATGCTTACATTCTTTTCATACCGATCTTTTTTCAAGTACTGGCTCAATACATTGACAGCGCCTGAAGGACTATACATCCCCGGCCACCCCATGACAGCTCCGTTTCTTTTTTTCCGCCATGAATTTTTAACCTTGCTGCCAAACGAGCGGCTGAGACCATCAAGTTGTGCAACCGGAATTTTTTCTCCACATTGGTTACTACCCTCTATGCCACTTGATGGCCCTGAAGCGTTTTCCGAACCTAAGCTCACTTCTGTTGAAGGGTTATTGTTTTGATCAAAATGCTCCTGTCCGGCGTAGGTTTGGCCCGGAAAATTATGTGTACTTGAAGATCCTGCAGACGAACCGTTTGAGGTTCGGGTTCCGTTTTTGAGGCCATTTTGCCTACTCCGGTTTATTTCCGTCGCGATGGCCATACTGCTCATGACAGTATTGAACATTGCCTGTTGCTGGTTTTCTCGATTTTGAACTCTTTGTTGATATTCCTGATCGAGATCTGCAAGCGCTTGGTCCAGATGCTGAATATTGGCATTTGGAATGGTGCAACCTTCTTGATGGGCTTTTGTTACGGTCCTTTCCGCCAGAATATACTGCCCTTGTACCATGAGACCATTGAATTCTTCCCTGATCTTGTCGCACTTCTCAGCCGCCTGTGCCGTTCGGATCTGTGCCGCACCATTCAATGCGAAATTGCACTGTTCTCCCTGGGCTAAAGAAGCCTCTGCTGATGACCAGTTCTCTCGTTCTATAGCGTTTCGGAAGGATGTCTCAAATATTTGACAAACAGTGGAATGGCCGGCGGAATAAAAGCGACAGTCGCGTGACCGGCTGAGAACAGATTGGGCCCAACCTCCGTCCCCTGAAGTGATGGCCAAGTTGAACTCACCCTCTAGTTGTTTGCAGTCAAACGGTTTTGATGGAGAAGGGGGCTCGGAACCATTTTCATTCGAGGTCGTGTAGTGTCCACCATCGGTTTCAAAAAGGGAGATATCTTCTGGCCTATTATCCGGATTGCTATATTGACCGCCGGACGTTGAAAAAAGCGAGTCCTGGGCCGGACCGATAGTTGGAGGATTTGTTTCGTTAAGCTGAACAATTGAATCCCTCCATGAGCACCCTGCAGCCATTTCAAGCCATACGTCGCAAAGGGTCTTGTTTCCCTCACTGAGGGCTTGCTTGTATGCTGCCTCCATGCTCATACAATCACTGAGGGAGGCGGCCGGGCCCGATTCGAAGGGGGCAAGGGAAGTGTCTATCAGGTTAAGCCGTGATTCTGCCTCATAAACCCAGTCACAGGTAAAGGTTCTGTCAATTGCTTGATCAATCAAAGCGCGACATTGAGCAATGTTTTCCTTTTTAAAATGATTTTCGAATTGAATCTTTTTTTGTAAACAGACTTGTTGTATAGACGTATTGGTTGTGTCTAGCCAAGCACACTCTTGGGCTTTTTCTGCAATATCCCTCATGCGAGTAATGTTCTCGTCATGGGTCGCTGCGACAAACTGTTCCCTTAGCTCATGACAATAGAGCAATTTACTCCATTGCCAGTCAAATTGGGAATCACAGCTTCGATTTCTTTTTTGGATCTGGTAACAGGCTGCATAGTTCTTGTTTTTGTACTCCTGCTGGAATTTTTTGTTGATCTCAATACACTCTTTTTCTCGTGCGTTGGCGGCAGCCTGCCGTTCCGGGCTATGTTTTTCCTCACAGTTGACGATCGCTTGCATTTGCGAATTGCACCATCCAGTCTGAACATCAAGCCATTTTTTTTCATCTTTACAAAAATTAAAAATGCAGCGTTCTTCCCAACAAGGGATCGAGGTGTCGATGGCTATGCATGTGTCATATTTCTGAATCGCCTCCAGGAGGCTGAGATTTTCATATGCTTCAAATGTGTTTTGCAGGTAATCATCAAGTAATGACCCTGCAAAAAGATTGGGAGCTGATATTAAAAGAGAGGCCAGGGCTAAAAACAACATCCGCATCATACTCGACTCCAAGCTTCAGCAATCATTGAATTCTAAACATTTTTGTGGAGGACTGTGTGAGCCCGTCCCCTTCAAGCAATACTCTGACCTCAAATTCCCCCCTCGCTTGGCTGGGTCGCATGTTTTGCTTCCACTGGTTTGAGCCCTTTTTAGCAGGAATGTTTATAGGATCAGATGTAAAAAGAGTTTTTCCGTTCGACAATATTTCAAATCTGAAAAGGAGTTCGGTTTTTTCCGGCGGAGATGGACCTGTAATGATGTAATTGATACCGATATCGAACGGCTGCCCAATGGTCACGGGAGATGGATTTACTCTTACCGAGGTGATGCTCAGAGCGGATTGTGCTTTTTCTATTTTTTTAACATCGGTTGCGGACAGCGCGTTTGAATCATTTTCCAGGTAATGTTTGGCGATACTCATCTGCCGATCGAAAAATCGGCTCATTTGCTGGGTGTGCCGATAACGCGACTCCATACTGCTTAAACGGTTTAAGCTGTTTACATCGAGCTGGCGAGCGCGGGAAAAAGCAGCGGCAGCCTGCTGGGTTTTTCCGTTTTCGTGGAGAAGACCGCCGTAGCGAAGATAAAAAAGAGGATCAGGGTTTTCTTGTTGATGACGGATGGCTTTTGTCATCAAATCCAGGCCTTGCTCTAGTTTGCCATTCGCCCAGTTGACCAAAGCTAAATTTGCAAAAGAAACCGCGATTACGTTGCCTTTGTGATTCCCCCTGCGGGCTGTTTCCAGGGCGCTATTGTAGTATTTTTCCGCTTGGGCGAAGTTGCCTTGAAAATACCTCGCTATCCCCATGAGAGTGTATCCATCACCCTTGCCATTTGCTAGGGCATTATAGGTTTTGGCATCCTCGAAGGCCTTATCGAAATCCTCCATCAAGACAAGCAATTGAGCGCGGCGGAGATAACCATATGAAGCCTCTGGTGCGCGCTTGATGAGATAATTTAAATCCGCCAATGCTTCGTGAAGTTGACCATTTTTTCTAAATTCCAAGCTGCGTTGCAGATAGGCATCAAAGGTTTGTTTTTCTCCTTTTGGATAGATAGTTATTCTTTCCGTGCCCCGATCAATGGCCACTGTCAAATCCTCAATGGCGGTTCCACAATCAGATCGACAGATATAGCTTCTGGCAATGGCGCGAAAAAAGTAAGATTCTCCGTTACTTGGATCCAGTTCGATGGCTTTGCTCAGATCTTCAATAGCTAATTCGAACTGGTCCGAGTTAAGATAGGCCTGCCCTCGCACCAAATAAGCCCAAGCAGCTCCTGGCTTTTTTAATAGGGCCCGCGTAGCACCGGCAACGGCTTCGCTGCTTTTACCTTGCTGGATAAGTAAAATGAGATCAAACGCTTGCTCGTTGTTTTTAAGCGAGCTGGTGGATTTGTATTTTGCATAATTTCTTTGTACTTGCTGTAAAGAATTAGAAGAGCCTGTCGATTTACACCCTGCCATCAGAAGAAGTAGCGCAAATATAATTAATATTCTTCCCATGAGATGCTCCCCTCTTAGACAATGATAAATCTAATCCCCACAAATAGTCGTGGAAACCAAAGACTCTCATGATTGACCGCTGGCATCAAGTAAGAAAGCTATCTTCTTTTATCGTTGGGAATTATGGGCATTACGATAAGAGCCCCTAGAAATTTCTAAATGGTATTTAGTTTTTGGCAACCTTTACGGCGGGTGTCAAGGTAGTTGTCGCCTCAACCTTTTCAAGCAGCTTCTGATTTCAGGCCCTCTTCGGAGGGCCGTTTTCGTTCAGGGTTTAGTCGAACGATCTCTATTGGTGTCCAGTTACGGATCTGTCTTGCCCAGCGCTCCGGATTCTTCTCCCGCGCTTGTTCATAAACGTTCTTTCGGTTCTTCAGCTTTGCAGTGTCACGCCCGTAATGTCGGTCATCTGGGGTGACGAAACGGATCTCACTGTGTAGGTGCTCAGTGTTGTACCAGTGAACAAAGGCATCCACCCATTTCTGCGCGTCCTGCTCCGTTGCAAATGGACGAGAAGGATATTCCGGGCGGTACTTCATTGTTCGAAACAATGACTCGGAAAACGGATTATCGTTGCTGACTCCAGGGCGGCTGAATGATGGAACAACGCCGAGTCGCTGGAGCGTTGCGAGCATCGTTGACCCCTTCATTGGGCCGCCATTGTCGGAGTGCAGGGTTAAACTTTTCGGATCAACACTGTACTGGTGGAACGCTTTAACAAAAAGCAGTGCACTGTTCTGGCTACATTCTTTGGGGAACACCGTTGCCGCAATAATCTTGCGGCTCCAGACATCCAGGATCATATAGAGATAGAAGAACTGCCCCCTGATCGATGAGCGCAAGTATGTAATATCCCAGGACCACACCTGACATGGGCCAGTTGCCGTTTTCTCTTTCGGGCGGCGGTGTGTGGCCGGTCGACTTCGCTGTCGGTGAGTGAGCTGATTCGTTGCCCTCAATATCCGGTAAAAGGTCGATTCTGAAGCGATATATTGCCCTCTGTCAGCCAGGCGGGGAACAATCTGCTTCGGAGATAGCTCCCGGTACTCTGGAGAGTTTGCCACTGCCAGAACGTGCTTCTGCTCTTCCACGCTGAGCTTGTTTGCGGGAGCGGTCAATGGCCCACGTCGTCTGTCTTCCTTCTGCAGCCGCCATCGCTGTATGGTGCGAGCCGCAAGACCCAAGGTTTCTGCTGCTAATTTCAAACGGGCTCCTTGAGAGATCGCATCATCGATCAACATAAGAACCTTCTGGCGCTCTAGCTGTCGGTGTCGTCGTCCTCGTCCCCCCAGATTTCTTGGGCTTTTTTTTTGAGAACCAGCAGCGCCGCCGTTTCGGCCAAGGCTTTTTCTTTGAGCCTGAGATCTTTTTCCAGATTCCGGATGCGCTTGCTTTCTGATGCATTCTTTTTGTTTTTCACCGGAACAGGTTTCAGCCCGTCTAGCATCTGCTCACGCCACTGTTGTAAGTGAGCTTCATGCAGGCCTTTGTTGCGCAAAAATGCACCTAGTTCTTCATCTGTTAAACTGGCGGCTTCAAGCACAGCAGCTAGTTTCTCTTCGGGACTCCAGTCTTGTGGTCGTTTCATCGTGGTCGGCACTGGCAAGCAAATAGGTTCGTTCTCCGGTTCGACACACTCGTTTTCTTCTGCAGCAGCGGCTTTCATCCATCTGTAGATAGAAGTAAGAGAGGCGTCGAACTCTTCTGCCAATTCTGCAATGGGAAGAGCATTGGGGCCAATCGCCTTCTGAATGATCATGGCCCGATACGCTTTAGAATACATGTTCCTCCGAACTGCCCCAATGATTTGTTTTGGAGTTCAGTTAGAGGCGACAACTATCCTGACACGGGGGG
>NZ_FQZT01000035.1 GCF_900142125.1 Malonomonas rubra DSM 5091 | reverse complement strand
CTTCGGGACTCCAGTCTTGTGGTCGTTTCATCGTGGTCGGCACTGGCAAGCAAATAGGTTCGTTCTCCGGTTCGACACACTCGTTTTCTTCTGCAGCAGCGGCTTTCATCCATCTGTAGATAGAAGTAAGAGAGGCGTCGAACTCTTCTGCCAATTCTGCAATGGGAAGAGCATTGGGGCCAATCGCCTTCTGAATGATCATGGCCCGATACGCTTTAGAATACATGTTCCTCCGAACTGCCCCAATGATTTGTTTTGGAGTTCAGTTAGAGGCGACAACTATCCTGACACGGGGGGCAACATACTGACGAATCAACTGTGGGGTTCGCCAGCATCGGTGTTGTCCGCAAATTGCAAAAGGAGCAGGTTATGAAATTAACAAGATGGGATCCGTTAAGAGATGTTGATGAATTTTTCGATCGTGCTTTGAGTTGGCCACTGCGACGACAGATTCAAGGAACACTTCCCACGCTGGATGAGGAATGGGCACCTCGGGTGGATATCAGTGAAACCGATAATAATTTCCTGATAAAAGCCGAAATTCCGGGCATCAAGCGCGAGGACGTCAAAATTAACATTGAGGACAATGTCCTCACCATCCATGGCGAACGCAAGGAGGAAAAAGAAGAAAAGGGGCGCAAATTCCATCGTGTGGAATGCCGTTACGGCAGCTTCAGCAGGAGTTTCACCCTGCCGCAAAACACGCAGATGGATCATGTCGAAGCGACATTCAAAGATGGTATCCTGAATCTGCAGATTCCGAAAAAACAAGCGGAAAAATCGAAGCAGATTGAGGTAAAAATCCATTAGAAAAGATTTTTTATGCTTTGTTTTTCTGGGGGTAGATTTTTAATCTGCCCCTTTTTTTGTCCTTTACCCAGACAGGTTTCTGCTTTTGCATACTAAAAGGTTATTTATTCTTGAGGAACCAGCAGACAGCGGTATCATTAAAAGTGTTTTTGAAATCTGATAAATATTTTCAGGAAGGCTAGCTGTTGTGTCTACAGAAAAAGAGCCGATTAGAATTCTGATCGTTCTCAGTAATAATATCCTTGCTGAAGGGTTGAAGAGAGTCATTGAGGAATATTCTTCTCCAAGCCGTGTCTCCCTAGCCAAATGCTCTTTGAGTGAAGCCCCGGATATTATTTTTTTCGACGCAAATCAGGATCTGGCAACTTGGCTAGAAACGTACCCGGAGGCAAAGCCAATTCTGCTAGATACCGGTCTGCAGGATCAGGAAATTTCAAACCTGCTGGTCAGCTCCAATGTGCGAGGCGTCATTTCTACGCAGGCGACCATTGAAATGTTTCACAAAGCAATTCGTGTTGTTGACCAAGGGGAAATCTGGGTCGATCAGAAACAATTGAAAGCTTTGCTGAAGCGAAACAATGCAATGACAGAAAACGGAGAGGTCAAAAAACTCAGCCCGCAAGATAAAAAAATTATCCAACTTATTTGCCAGGGCTACCGTAATCGGCAGATCGGTGAAAAGCTCTGCCTGAGCGAACATACGATAAAAGCACATATAAGCCGTATTTTTAAGCAGCTAAATGTCAGTAACCGTACCCAGTTGGTCTGTTTCACTCAGCAGGACAATCCCCCGAAGAACTAATCAGCGGAAACCATTTCGGCTACCATTCCAATCCTTATGTACTAATCCGAACAGATAGCCGATCACGACGTTCAGAGCATTGAAATATCTTGCTAATCTGCAAAAATTCAACTTTGTACTGTTTTGCGAAGCCTCAAAACACAAGAGGAAAGAGCTGTGAATTCTGAGTGCCGCCTGAATCAGAAACGAGGAAGTTTTTTAGCAGACTTCAGACTTTTGCAGTCGTCAGATTACTGGGAAATTCTGCCTTTGAAAACAAGGGAGGGCATCATATCCTTGCTCGATCAGGATAAGGCTATTAACCCACCGACGGTTGCTGAAGTTGTGAAGTCAGACAATCTAAGGGAGGAATGCTTATGATGATTCCCGTGGTTTTCAATGATGGTAGAGAACGCAATGCAACAAGAGATGAACTGCAATATTTGATTGTGACGAAACAAATAATGTCTTTTAAAAGAACAGCTGGTTGGGTTATCGTCGGCCGCGATAAAATGCGTACAAAAAGCAAATCTCGACATGTGAAAAAAGATCGGCGTAAGCATACAATTTACCCGCAAGGTTACTGGTACTAGAAGTTGAAAAATAATCAGTGCTTGTGGTTGTCGTAATAAAGGGCCTTGCCAAATACTGGTATAGTCTTAATTGCTTCGTGCCCTTCACTCTTCTACGTGGGGATGAAGAGAGGAAATAACAGGGGAAGTTCTTGGGACTGGGACAAAGGGAACCGTTTTTTCCTTTTTAGGCTTTTCAAAATAAATATAAAGGCATACTGCAATCAAGAAGAGAGCTGTTGTGCTGGAGGTCAGTATAAACAGCCCGTCAGGACCAAAAATTTTTATACACAGAGCAGCGGCAACAGGTCCGATACAGGCCCCGAGTCCGTAAAAAAGAATCATGGCGGCGCTTGCGGCAACGATCTCTGTATTTTCGATTCTGTCATTCGTGTGGGCCACAGAGATCGGATAGAGGGTAAATGCCAGCCCGCCATATAAGCTTCCTGCCAGAAGCCGCAATGTAATCTCCTGGGATGTCGTTAAAATAAGAAAAATACTCGATGCCCCAATCATGAGCGCCAAAACAGCAAGAACCTTTTGACGGTCAAAATGGTCAGAAAGACTTCCAACTGGCCATTGCATCAAAAAACCACTGATAATAGTAGCTCCCATAAACAAGGTGACATTCTGGAGGTTCATGCCGGACTGGCTTGCATAGACCGGAGCTAGACTGTAGAAGGCTGCTGCGATGATCCCCGAAGTAAAAGCACCTAGTAAACCCATCGGGGCTCTGTGGCTTAAGTCTCTCAGTTTTAGAGAGGTGGTCTCAGGAAGTTTCGGTGATAAGGAACGAGTCATCGAGACGGGGATCAGGCTAATGACTGAGAGCATTCCAACGATCAGAAAAAGCTGATCCCGACGGATATCTCCCAAGTTAAGCAGGAACTGACCGAATCCCAACCCCAAAAAGCAGATGGCCATATACACTGAGAACACCCTGCCTCGCATCTGGGCTTCGGTCTGATCGTTTAGCCAACTTTCAACAACCATATAGATCCCCATCATTGAAATGCCGGAAAGAATCCGAGCTGGAAACCAGACGGATGGGCACACCAACATCGGATACACTAGAGCTGTTGCCGTGTTGATTGCCGCAAAGACGGCAAAACTACGAATATGGCCTGTTCTGCGAACAACTGATGGACATATAAATGATCCGATCACCAACCCCAAGTAAAACCCTGACAGAACTGTTCCGGTCTGGAGGTGAGTAAATCCCTCCAGAGTCATGCGCAGGCCGAGCAGGGTTCCGAGCATTCCTACGCTCAGCATAAGAGTGAGGGTGGACGCAAATAAGGCAACAAAAAGTATGAGGATATTCACCATGGTCACTTCTGCTGAAAAAAAATGTGCTTGCTTTCCTTCTCGTCTAGAAGTGAAATGAAGTGAAGCTAAAAAAATGAGCCTACACTACACTTCATCCATCAACTCGGCCATCCGCCGGCAAAGCATCAGGACCTCAGCCTGGTGTTCCTGTTCTTTTCTTCGGAGTCGTTGCTCCATTTCATCAAGCTGACGCTCCATCGTCTTGACTCGCTCTCGGTAACGTAGCACTAAATCAATGGCATCCAGGGAAAGTCCCATCTCTTTGTGCAGATAGCGAATGAGTTTAAGTTTGCTGACCTCCGCAGCACTCAAGCCTTTTGCGCCATGCAACATCGGATGGGCAGTGACCAGTTCTTCGTGCTCACAGCGGAGAATGAACTCCTCGGATACCCTGATCATGCGGGCAACCAGCCGATATTCATAGTGAACATCAGGATCATTGCTAGAAACTGCAATCGGATATTTTTTCATAGCCTACTCCTCACCGGTCGGGCAGCAATTTCACAACTGGACACGAACGCTTCGCTTAACGCATCGACCTCCACTGCTCAAGCAGTTGCTTTTCTTTATCGGTCAGTTTTTGCGGCAGAACCGTTTCCACGGTGACATACAGGTCTCCGCGTTGGTCTGGATGTTTGATCTTCGGCATCCCTAACCCGCGCAGCCGGAAAACCCGACCGTTACTGGTTTCAGGTGGGATAGGCAGGTTTACCGTGCGGTCGATGCCGGAAACCTTGATCTTTCCGCCCAACATCATCGTAAAGAGATCTGCTGAGGCAATGGTCTTCAGATCATCATTGTCGCGGAGAAATCGTTTGTCTGGCATAACTTCAATGGTCAGATACAGGTTTCCCGAACGACCTCCTCCTGTGCCAGCCCCTCCTTGCCCCTTGACCCTGACCCGGGACCCGGTTTTGACACCACGAGGGATTTTTACGTCAATTTTTCGGCCGTTCTCCCATTCCAATACCCGTTTGGTCCCGTGGTAGGCTTCATAGAGGCTCACCTTAAGTGTATGTTCGAAATCCCCGCCGTGCTGCACTCGTACCTGTTGATAAGATTTCTGGTCGCCCGTATCGCCACGGCTTTGCTGTCGGGCTCCGCCGCCGAACAGATTGGTAAAAAAATCCGAAAATCCACCGCCAGCGCCAAACAGTTCTTCAAATTCCTCGGGATTGACCGTTCGATAACTGTAGTTCTGTTGGCCTGCGGCCGCCCGCTCTCTCCAGTTGAAGTCTTCGGGCTTTCCACCGCTTTGTCGGTACTGTTGCCACTGGGAACCCAGGCGGTCGTACTGCTTGCGTTTTTCAGGATCAGAGAGCACTTCGTTGGCCTCGTTTATGTCCTGAAATTTGGCCGCCGCATCACTATTGGCCGGATTGACGTCTGGGTGATACTTTCTGGCCAGCTTGCGGTAGGCTTTTTTGATCTCCTTCGCGTCCGCCTTGCGATCTACCCCCAGGATACTGTAATAATCCTTATACTCCATACTGCCTCCATTGGGTCGCATCCTGGCGGGCCACGATAATTCAGACGCAAGGTTTAGCGCCAGGTCCAGACTCTCGACTCAACGCGATGCGATCAGCACCTGCGCCGGCCGTAACAGCTTTCCGCTGAGCAGATAACCCTTCTGTTCAACCCTTACGACGGTGTTTGGGGCGACACCGGGACACCGGACCATGCCTATGCTTTCATGCAAACCGGGGTCGAACGGCTGACCCAGAACGTCCATCTCTGCGACATCGTATTTGCTAAGAAACTTCCCCAACAGGCTCCGGTTCATTTCGATCCCCTGCAAAATATTTCTGCTATCCTCATCCTGCGACGAATGCCGCAAGGCGAGTTCCAAGCCATCAGCAACGGGCAAAACATCTCTCAACAAGCTTGCCTTTTGCGCCTCGATCTCTTGGGCTGAGGTGCGTGCCAGTCGTTTTTTAGTGTTCTCTAGGTCGGCGAGCAGGCGCAGATATCGTTCTTTCCAGACGGCACCCTCATTCGTTCGCTGATTATCATCTTCCGTAACCCCATCCCCGGAACAATCTGTATTTATTTGAATTTCATCAGTCATCATCACACCTTTTCAGCCCAGTTGTTTAAGAGGTCAAATTCCGATTGTTTATTAAACTTTCGCACGGTCTACGGTTTTCTTTTTTTTACCAGCATGAGGGTCAAAATGACGCCACAAAAAAATCCGAGGGAGGCAGTGATAAACAACAAGAATGCTCGCGGCATAATCAGTGAAGTGAAGAAAATCCGGGTTTCAACCGGCTCGGTATTTTGCAGTAACAGTATGGCGAGCAACCCGGCAATAATACCGACAGCAGTCCATTTAGCCTTAAACATCCGATTGCCTCCTTGCTAATTCAGATTAGCCGATGGGTGCAACTTGGTAGCTTTCAAACCGCCGTTCAGACACAAGACTTCTCTCCTAGTCGGCGAAATTGAGGTATTTAAAGCTTATCAGGTTGCTAGCCCAATTAAAGCCAGAAGGATTGTGATTGATGGTTTAAGAAAAGAGGGTTCGTTTTAGTTTCTAATGGCTCTAATCTATCAGAGCTTCTCTGCGAGCTTAGAGCCCTATAATGGAGAGATGAGGTTTTCAGAAGTCGGGAAAACGTTTTTGAAAATGAAATTCCGGCCGGACCCGGCGGGTGTCAAGGTAGTTGTCGCCTCAACCTTTTCAAGCAGCTTCTGATTTCAGGCCCTCTTCGGAGGGCCGTTTTCGTTCAGGGTTTAGTCGAACGATCTCTATTGGTGTCCAGTTACGGATCTGTCTTGCCCAGCGCTCCGGATTCTTCTCCCGCGCTTGTTCATAAACGTTCTTTCGGTTCTTCAGCTTTGCAGTGTCACGCCCGTAATGTCGGTCATCTGGGGTGACGAAACGGATCTCACTGTGTAGGTGCTCAGTGTTGTACCAGTGAACAAAGGCATCCACCCATTTCTGCGCGTCCTGCTCCGTTGCAAATGGACGAGAAGGATATTCCGGGCGGTACTTCATTGT
>NZ_FQZT01000036.1 GCF_900142125.1 Malonomonas rubra DSM 5091 | reverse complement strand
GCCCGATACGCTTTAGAATACATGTTCCTCCGAACTGCCCCAATGATTTGTTTTGGAGTTCAGTTAGAGGCGACAACTATCCTGACACGGGGGGGTGTCGGGTTGTTGCTGAACATCTGCATGAGTTTGTTTATTGCTGCTGGAGCATGGTTGCTTCTATAGATTATGTCCTCTCAGGCTTACGCCGTAGTGTCCTCTGCTGTATGTCTTGAATATTGTGAGTTTACGAAAAAGCCGTCGGTTAACTTCCGGCGGCTTTCATGTTTCATCACTCCATACTTCCTAGGAGCAAAATCTTGACTTGATAAGCCATTTTGACCAACCTTAACGAATGGACTGATATTTACTTGTGGGGCGTGGTCAAAATAAGTAATAAGGATAAGCTATTTTTCAAGTTTTCTTGGGAGTAATGACTTTTTCTGTTTATGCTCAACAGTGTCGAGTAAACGAACGGCGATTCAGTGTTTCGGTTTGGTATAGCTTAAGGGGTCGACATTTCAGTGGGCAAGCTGCCATAATTTCGGTACAAACAACTTTCATCAAACTTAGGGGGGATTTGTGAATTTCAAGGTGCTAGCACTGACGATACTTATTATAATGGCATCAATTGTACTAGTGGGGTGCGATAGTGGGCCAAATGAGAAATCGATAAAAAATATTGCGATTAACTCACTACAGGACAGGTGGCCCTACATCCATAAGGACGCAATCAACATTATCGATAAGCGTAAGGATGGAGCTTATACTGTCGTTCGCTTTGCAGTTGGCGAAGCGGTTTGTATAATTCCCATTAGACCATATGGTGATGGTAGGTGGATCGGCGACGGTTTTAACTGTAATGGACGCTTCAGCCCGACCCCAGATGATAAAGCAAAAGCAAAAAAGGATTATTTCGAACTTCATCGCTCTTCGTTTAAAAACCTTCCTAGGGAAAGCGAAGGAGTTAAACTTTTAAATGCCGAAATTTCCGATGAAACAAATATTATGCAGTTTGATCACCAAGTAATTAGCCTTACTCGTAATGAAGAAAAAGAAAAATGGCAAGCGCTTCAAGATTCTCATATGCAGAGCTACTGCAGCATGCAATCCTTTAAAAGGCTTCTCAATGATTTTGATGTGACAATACGTGAAAAGACTCTAGAT
This sequence comes from Malonomonas rubra DSM 5091, assembly GCF_900142125.1. Classification (GTDB taxonomy): domain Bacteria; phylum Desulfobacterota; class Desulfuromonadia; order Desulfuromonadales; family Geopsychrobacteraceae; genus Malonomonas; species Malonomonas rubra. The sequence continues at coordinate 3,394 of NZ_FQZT01000036.1, read as the reverse complement.
AAAAATGGTGATGTCGCATTTCAGATTGAAGCAACAACTGATCAGTGCTATCAGTTTTTATATTCCGAGTAATGGTTGGCTACTAAGCTTCTTTAAAAAGAGTGTATTGTCACGGAAATCTGTAAAAAGCAATTATCAATTCAAAATATCGTGACATAGTAAAAAGCCGTTGGGAAGTTCCCAGCGGCTTTGATGTTTCACATCTCCAGATATTTGACAGCCCATCGCGGGATTGGGTAATTGAAAAGCGGGCCCATTTCTAGACCCGCTTCAGAGCGTTTTGAAACTTTACACTGCCAATATTGGTGTCAGGATACTTTATGTAATTTACCTTTTTCGTAAGTAGAAACCTAAACCAGCGAGACCACTACAGAGAAGAAGGAACGTTGAGGGTTCTGGAACCGAGTTGAATGTTCCTGACAATGTGAATGCCTGATTGTTATCTGTTTGAACAGTCCATACAGGGTTGTCAGATAGAGGGAAAAAATTGGCGTTGAGGTTAACATCCCCATAAGATTTATGCCACGCCCAGTCCTCTGCAGTGCCATCATTTGTTGGGTCATTAAATACAGACAACCAAAACGTTTCTCCTGCCTCGACGGCAAAAAGGTCAGGAAGAACAAATTCAAATAAATAAAGGGGATAAGCAAGATTATAGCTACTATCAATTGCACGTGACACACTCTCTGTCGTTTCTCCAGAATAGCTGATTAGTAAATCTCCAGGTAAACCATTTAAGTCAGAATAGAGCCGAATAGTAAAATCATCTACCATTGATTCATCTACTTCTCCATAAGCTGAGTACCCACCTGCCCAACTCAAACTAGTTATTGTCGCATCAAGATTTAAAGAAAAGTCATCTGCCAATTGCATTGTGGAAGTAGAATAGGTCCTCGCCCAATTTGAATCTTGGTTAAAAAGTGTCTCTGCTTGAAGGTTTTCAAGGGTGATTAACAGGAAAAGGAAAACCAGAATCGGAATAAATTTGACTGTTATCATTCTCATTTTATCCTCCATTTTTAAAAGTAGAGAGAGTCACTGAATCGCCAAGCTGAATTAGTAACTTTTTCTTGATTCTAGGCACCCCTCCCAAATATGTTTTACCGCAATAAATCTGATGATTATTTTATTCTAGGTAGACATAAAAAAGCCGCATTACCAAATTAATTGCATTTGGCAACCCGGCTATCTTCTAGTTCTTTGAAGAATAATAAGACCCGCAGCTTTCCGTCCCCATCTCACGACAGGTTTGGCTTTATCTAGAATTTCAATATTACCCTAATAGCAGTTTCCCACTTAACTGCCGAAAAACAAGACAGTCGCAAATTATATTTGTCACATTTTTAACGCACTTAGCTGGATGCAAAAACCTCTAAATCCAGGTCAGAACTCAAGCCAACAGGTTTCAGACGTTAGCGGCAGATGTTTCAAATGCTGTGACTTATTTAAAAAGCCGTCGGAGCATTTCCGGCGGCTTTCGCGTTTCACCAATCCATACATTTGCGAAACGGTGATACCAAGAAAAATTCAACACCTGCTCTCAATTGTCCCTGCGCCTTATGAATCACAAAAACAGCTATTTGGCGTCGAGATTCCTTACAAAAACAATAAATAAACTGCCCCCCGTTCCCTACCTTAATAATATTAGACTGTTACCGAAGGGGCGTTAAATTTGCATATTCGGGCCTCCATATATTCTGCTTTTGCCTTATTTGAGGGAGTTACTTTATGTTTCACGTCTTAACTGTTGCCGCTATTCTTCTATTTTCAACTTCGACCCTTGCTAGCGCTCTAAGTTACAGTATTTCTGCTATTGGAGATTTTGGTGGCAGCTATACTGTAGCAAGAGGGATTAACGATAATGGGCAGGTGGTTGGCTACTCTCGGACAGCTAACAATACCCATCATGCTTTTCTTTACGACAACAATGAAATGCAAGATCTCGGAGTTTTGTCTGGGGACAGTGCGGTGAGCTTCAACATAAATAATAGTGCTCAGGTAGTTGGCTATTCGCAGACATCTAGCGGCACCGATCATGGCTTTATTTATGACAACAATATTATGCAAGATATTGGTACTCTCGGTGGGCCGACATCATATGCCTTCAATATAAATAATAATAGCCTGATAGTTGGTCGTTCAATTACCAGTAGCGGAGAAACGCACGCTTTTATCTATGGCAACAATAGCATGCAAGACATTGGGACCCTCGGCGGTAATCACTCAGAAGCATATGCTATAAACGATTACGGCCAAGCTACCGGCTATTCTCGTATGGCAAATGGCGAGCTTCATACTTTTATCTATGATAGCAATGGCATGCAAGATATTGGAACTCTCGGGGGGACATCATCCCAAGGTAGAGATATTAATGCTATTGGACAAGTTGCCGGTGGCTCCACTACTACAACCAGTGGCTATCATGCTTTTCTTTATGACACCAATGGAATGCAAGACCTCGGCACGCTTATCGGTGGAAATTATTCATATGCATATGGGATAAATGACAGCAGTCAAGTCGTCGGTCACTCAAATACGTCTGATGGTCAAACACGAGCTTTTCTCTATGACAGTCTAATGGGAATGGTTGATCTAAATAGCTTCATAGACGATTCTTCATGGCTTTTAACAGCTGCTCTCGATATAAATATTCATGGTCAAATAGTTGGTTACGGTCTTCTTCACGGCCGATACCAAGGGTTTATTTTAACACCAGACGTTGAGGCGGCAGCTCCTGTTCCAGAGCCAAGCACAATAATTCTGCTAGGTGCAGGAATCGGTGGGTTAGCTCTTTACCGGCGCAAAGTAAAGAAGTAAGAGGCGGCAAAATAAGCCTATGAAGCCTCACGTCTCTGATCTGGGGCTTTTTTATTTCGGCGTCTCAAAAGTCGTAAGTTTCATGTCGAATGCCCCTGGAGACCTCCGGGATATTTTTTGCATAACTAAGCTTTGTCGGTAGGCCGAAATAGCCCGTTTTGAGGGTCGATTTCAGTGACAGGACATTTGCAATGGGAGTCGGCCAAGCAACTGCCTGGAATTACAGCGGATGTCGCCAGTATTTCCCCAAAGGCCCTACCGCAATGACCGGAGCTTGCTGGTTTCGCTCTTTTCAGCCACTTAGCGGTGGAGGAAATTTCTAGTCAAAAGTCGGCGATTTTTGAAAACGCAATCTGCTGAGGGGGGGGCACTAAGGCAGTTTCATCAACCGCTCACTTCTCCAGACACGAACGATGGCAATCCGCTGTTCTCCTCGACGATAAACTATACGAAAGGGGGGATGGATTAACTCCCTGAGTGATGGTTGGTTGAATTCGGGAACCATCCGCCCTCGATCTGGATTGGTGGGCAACTCCTCTACCAGCGCAACTATTTCCCGTAAGAAGCGCTCGCCAAT
>NZ_FQZT01000042.1 GCF_900142125.1 Malonomonas rubra DSM 5091 | reverse complement strand
AATGGATTTCTGGGAATTTTTTCAATTTTTCTTTTGTGGCTTCTATTGCATTCATATTTTTGCAGCTAACGGTTCATGATAACCGGCGGCGACGAAATGCTCGCACACCACCGCAATTTTAGATTTTGCTTTTCCGTTTTGCACAGACGCATTTTCCGTCCGCGTTGATTAGTTTGTTAGGTGCTTTTCTTTTTTGATTCTATTGCAGTTACGCTTTTCGATTCTTTCAGGATGTTTTCGAGTTCTTCTTTTGTCAAATTTTCTGCGTGGATGATTTTATTGTCATTTGTTGTGATGATGACTTTTCTTGAATTTCGATATTTGATAAACGCAACGATTACTGCCGCTAAGCCTTGCCAGAAACCGTCAGTTTTCAATATTTCGATAATTTCCGCGCAGGCCATTGGTTCCGCTGAACGAACTGCCCGCATTTTATATTGAACTTCTTTTTCGTTTAAAAGGGTGAGGAAAGGGCTGAAGCTATCTTTGAACAAATGTAACTGGATTGATTCCATTTTGCCCCTCCTTATTTTTGCACCTAACGGTTCATGATAACCGGCGGCGCCGCGAAGGTTCGGCCTACCACCACAATTTAGATTTTGTCTTTCGGCCTAAAGCAGAAGCGTTTTCCGTCCGGTTGATTAGTTGGTTAGCTGGCATTCTCTCTGGCTCTTATTGCTAGTTTCCAGTGAATGATGAACAGTATAATGTCGACAAGAATGATAATGCTTTTTTGTACAATTCCTTGTAGCGCTTCCCGTCTTTCTGATTTTATTATTTGACTGTATTCAAATTCACGCTTTTTGGTAAGAACTTCACCTGTTGGAAATGTTTCAGGGGATTCTTTTTTTCTATATTTATATTGATCGCTGAAACAGTCTCTATACGCTTCGTCAGTTTGGTGACATTCATATTTTTGGTTATTTATGGTGAATTCTGGTGCTGACAATTCAACTACATTCCAAAGGGCAAGCCCGAGTGTTATCACGAAACAGGCTACAGTAAAAAAGCATACTGCTAATGCATAAATTTCAAGTATCGTTTTCATCATTATTATTCCTTGCCAGCTAACGGTTCATGATAACCGGCGGCGACGCGAAGGTTCGGCCACCACCGCAATTTTAGATTTTGTTTTTCAATTTAGCGCAGACGCATTTTCCGT